>JANPIP010000034.1:0-9382 GCA_031424995.1 Chitinophagales bacterium
TAGAGCATGCAAACGCCTGGATGGACGCTTTTAAAGCACTGCTAATCAGGTATGAAAAGAGAACGGAAACATGGATGGCATTGCAATGGATTACTTTGACCGCCATGTTTTGTAGAAAATTAAAAGTTTAAACAGCTTCAAATACATACGTGAACATAGCGGCAAACAAAGCGCAGTAATTGCGCCTACGGGTGTGGCGGCTATCAATGCTGGCGGCACTACTATTCATTCGTTTTTCCAGTTGCCATTTACGCCCTTTATTCCCGGGCCAATAAAAAATGATTTTGATTTAAGGCAGGTACACCAGCAAAACGACAAGATGGTGGATAAACACCATTTGCTTGGCCGTATAAAATTAAACCGCGAAAAGCGTGACGTAATTAAACAGTTAGAACTGTTGATTATTGATGAAATAAGTATGGTTCGCTGCGATACTTTAGACGCTATTGATACGGTATTACGAAGCATCAGGGGCAGGCAATATGATGCATTTGGTGGAGTACAACTTTTAGTAATTGGCGATATGCACCAGTTGCCACCTGTAATCCCTAACGAGGAATGGACCATGCTGAGCCAGTTTTACAACAGCCCTTATTTCTTCAGCAGCAAGGTAATGGAACAGCAGCCACCTGTTTATATTGAACTTGAAAAAATATACCGCCAAAGCGATGCTGTTTTTATTGATGTATTGAATAAAGTGCGCAACCACCGTATGGATGCAGAAGCAATGGAAGTATTGCAGGGCCGCTACAATCCATCCTTCAATACACAAAACAATGATGGTTATATAACACTAACCACGCACAACAATAAAGCGCTTACCATTAACCAAAACGGCCTCCAGAATTTGCAGGGCAAACTCATCAATTTTAAAGCGAGCATTGAGAAAGACTTTAGTGATAAAGCTTACCCCGCTGAAGAAAACCTGCAACTGAAAGTTGGCGCACAGGTAATGTTTATTAAAAATGACAAAGAAAAAGTGCGCCGCTATTTTAATGGCAAGATTGGGGTGATTGAAAAAGTAGAGGACGATATTATTTATGTACAGTGTAAGGATGATATTGAACCTATTAAAGTAACACTTGAAAAATGGGAAAACATACGGTATACGCTTAACCAAACCAGCCAGCAGATTGAGGAAGAAGTGATTGGCTCGTTTACACAGTTTCCTCTGCGTTTGGCATGGGCCATTACCATACATAAAAGCCAGGGGCTTACGTTTGAAAAGGCGGTAATTGATGCTGGCTCTGCATTTGCACCAGGCCAGGTGTATGTGGCGTTGAGCCGCTGCACAAGTCTGGAAGGATTGGTATTGCAAAGCCTTATTACCAATAACAGCCTTTATACTGATGAACGGATACTGAATTTCAGCAACACAAAAAGCAATGCCAATGCTTTGCAGAATAATCTTTTGCTTAGCAAACAGTTATACCAGGAAAAGGTAGTGACTGAGCTGTTTAATTTTGATAAAGCAGTAAGCAGTATGGAAGATTTATTGAAGCTGCTTGCTGAACATAAATCTTCTTTCAATACCGAAACATTGCCATGGACAAATGAAATTAATACGCGGCTTAAAAGTCTACAGCAGGTAGCGGCAAAATTTCAAATACAGTTGCGCCAAATGTTTGAGCAGAATGATGCATTATCTGCCAATGAAAGAATTATAAAAGCAACTGCTTACTTTTTAGAACATCTTCATTATTTATTACAGACCATTCCACAATCGCCCGCAGTTACAGACAGCCGTAATTATGCCACTGAATATTATACCGATTTAAAAAGTGTGTATGCTGAAATTTATACAAAATTTCAACTGGTAAATACCTGTAAGGAAGGGTTTAACATGCAGCATTACCAACAGGTAAAAATCAGCCTGCAATTGCCACCTTTAAACCTTAATGTACACGCAGGAACTGTATATAAAAAAGTGGATACGCCGCACCCTGTATTATACAAACAGCTTCGCGACTTGAGGGATAGTTTGGTAGCCGCTGAAAACCTGCCAATTTACTATGTGGCCAGCAGTGCCACCATTGAAGAGATGGCGAAATACCTGCCGATGGATGATAGTGAACTAAAACAAATAACAGGTTTTGGTGAAGCAAAAGTGGAAAAGTACGGCAAGCAATTTTTGGACATGATTGTTGCTTATTGCAATGAAAATGGTTTGGAATCGCTGATACATGAAAAGCCTAAAAAAGAAAAGAAAGAGAAACCTGTTGATGTAAGTAAAGAAAGTACTGTTACCACTACGTATAACTTTTACAAACAGGGGCTTACTGTAACAGAAATTGCAGAACAGCGCAACCTTGCTGTAAGCACTATTGAAAGCCATCTGGCACAGTTGATTAAAACCAATGATGTAGATGTTTTCAGGTTGATAGAAAAGGAAAAAATGGATGCTGTTTTAAAAGCAATAGAGGCAACAAATTCAGATGCGGCAGGGGCTTTAATGACGCATTTGGGCAATGGATATACCTATTCAGAATTGAGGTATGGTATTAACTATGCAAAGTATTTAAAGGAAAAAGAAACCGGCAACAACTAAAGATGAACTGGATAATACTGATTATAGCTGGCCTGTTTGAAGTTGGGTTTACAACCTGCCTTAAATTGAGCAATAACTTTACCAACCTGAGATGGGCGGTGGCTTTTTTTGTATGTATAACATTGAGTTTTTTACTACTTAACAAAGCCATTCAAACCATTCCTATAGGTACAGCTTATGCAGTGTGGACGGGCATTGGCGCTGTTGGCACTGCTATTACCGGAATTATTTTCTTTAAAGAATCATCAGATTTCTGGCGCCTGTTCTTCATCGTCACCCTTATCGCTTCTATTGCAGGGTTGAAGATGGTTTCTAATTAAGTCTATTTTAAGAGGGAATCTATTTTCTTAGAAAGTTGATGGTCAAGTTCTGTAACTATATCGCCTTTGTCATGTGTGTTCAGCCAGATTTCTACTTTATTGTACACGTTCGTCCATAAGGGGTGATGGTTCATTTTCTCAGCTTCAAATGCTACCCTTGTGATAAAAGCAAAGGCTTCTGAAAAATCTGCAAACTCAAACTTTTTGTATAACTGGTGATTGGTTTCTGTCCACATATTTTTAGTTTGAATTTTGGGATTTGAATTTTGTAGTTGATTAAACAGCAGGATACAATAATTGTTCCCCTTTAGGTCGCAGACTCTGTGAGGGTTAGGGGCGCCTGAGGCTTCTAAAACACCATATTGCCCTTGGTTTTTATCTGCTCATTGGTAAGTTCAGCCACCAGTTGTACGCCCGCGATTGTTTTAATGGATTGTTTTATCCAGTTGCATTTTTCATCATCAACAGTGTCGCCCTTCATCAGCCATAAAAAGTCCATATGCTTAAATTCAGGCAATAAGTATTCACCATCACATTGATTGTGGTACAGGTAATGCACCAAAAAATCATTGGGCTGCTGTGCTTCGTAAATAGAAAAATAATAACTGCGGTCTTTTTTGCGAAGTTGTATTTCTACATCGTTGTTCAGCCTGAAATTAAAGCCCAGCAGTTTGTTTAACTGCCAGCAGAACTGGTAATTTTTTAAAGGCGCAGTAATGCCCAAAAGTCGCGTACCCTCAAAAAAGTCATCGTTCAGTTCTTCTATGTTAAGGCGTAGTTTCATTAAGGGAAGAATGGATGTATTATGCTGTAACCGTATTTTGTAAAGCAGTATTTGTTTCAAGAACTGGTTGATCGAAAAAACCGGCAACACTCAGGTCTTCGTCTAAATCCGGCCAGTGCAGGGCGTAGCCATCAATTATTTCCACCTTCTCTAATTGTTCTTTGGTTGCTTTTGCCAATAATGGAAAACGGGCTATCGGCAAACTCGCTTCCCTACCATCTGATAATTTGATAAAAATATCATTGGTGGTAGCCCAGCACTTTATTGCATTATAATCAAATAAATTCATTTCTGGCATAAGTTCATTTTAAAACTACTCCACAATCCTCAATTTCGCATAATTCAGCATTATTTTCTTCTCGCCATTATGTGCAAAATCAATATTTGCAATAGGGTTATGCGCAGAACCTTCTACTTTAACCACAGTTCCAAAACCAAACTTTTGGTGTTCTACTTTTTGGCCTGACTGTAAATTGCTGGTATCGCTTGCCATAAAATTCTCAGATGGTTTGTGTTCAACTACTTTTGGCTGCTGCAAAGCGGTTGACAAATAACCCGGCTTTTGCGCTTCTGGCTTTTTTGATGGTGGCGCACCATATCTTTTTTCTGCCGCTGCCGCTGAATTAGAAGAGCCACTGCCACCAAACCCACGGTTCATTCTTTCAAAAGCAGTACCCATGCTGCCATTGTTCATGCCCTGGTTTCTGGCGCCGCCGCCAGCATAACTTTTATCTAAAAACTGCTCAGGCATTTCTTCTAAAAAGCGGCTTGGTTCATTCTGTACCAGTTGACCAAAACGGTAACGTGCATTGGCATAAGTAAGCCATAACCTGTCTTTTGCCCTTGTAATGGCTACATAAAAAAGCCGGCGTTCTTCCTCCAGTTCTTCACGGGTATTAATGCTCATAGCACTAGGGAATAATGTTTCCTCAATGCCACCCACAAATACGCAACCAAACTCAAGCCCCTTGGCAGCGTGAATGGTCATCAGCTTTACAACATCGCTATTCTCTTTATCGTCGTCTGAATCTGTAAGTAAAGTAATCTGCTGCAGGTAAGCCCCCAGGCTTTTATTGCCTACTTCACCATCATCATTACTGGGGCTTTCTATCCATTCTTTTATTGAGTTAAGCAATTCCTGAACATTCTCGTAACGTGCAACTCCCTCTACCGTTTTATCTGTAAATAATTCTTTTACAAGATTGGTATGCTTGCCTACCTGAACGGCCACATCATACGCATTCTTATCGTTCAATAAAGTCTCAAAATATTTTATCATCGTTACAAAATTCTGTAACGATTCCAGTGTGCCTGCTTTAAAACCAAATTCACCTGCACGGCTTACCACTTCAAACATGGTAATATTTTGCTCGTTGGCAGCAATGGCCAGTTTTTCAATGGTGGTTTTGCCAATACCGCGAACGGGATAATTAATAATGCGCTTTAACGCTTCTTCATCACGCTGGTTTACAATGATGCGCAGGTAGGCGATCATGTCTTTAATTTCCTTGCGCTGATAGAAACTTTGGCCACCATAAATTCTGTAGGCAATACCCATGCGGCGAAGACTTTCTTCATAAGCACGGCTTTGTGCATTGGTACGGTAAAGAATGGCAAAATCCCTGTTGTAGTAATGGTTACGCAGCTTCTGCTCCTGAATACAGTCAGCAACAAACTTGCCTTCTTCATTATCAGTCATGGTGCGCACCACTTTTATCTTCTCACCGGGTTTGTTATCTGTCCATAGTTCTTTTGGTATCTGGCCTTTATTATTGCCAATTACTTCGTTGGCAACTTTTAAAATGGTTTGTGTACTGCGGTAATTCTGTTCCAGCTTTACCACTTTTACATCATCATAATCTTTCTGAAACTGCAGAATATTTTCAATCGTTGCACCACGAAAACTATAAATACTCTGTGCATCATCGCCTACCACACAAATATTTTCGTGCATGGCTGCCAGCAGTTTGGTTATCTGGTACTGTACGGCATTGGTATCCTGGTACTCATCAATTAATACATACTTAAACTTATGCTGGTACTTACTTAATGCATCAGGCTGCGTGTTAAGCAGTTCGTACATTTTAAGCAACAGGTCATCAAAATCCATGGCACCATTCTTAAAACATCTTGCTGCATAAGCAGCATATATCTGTGCAATGGCAGGCCTGTTGGCACGGGCATCTTCCTGCTGAATATGATAATCCACCGCATATTCTGCTGGTGTAACCAGCGCATTTTTTGCCGATGAAATTCTGCTGCCCACCACATTTGGTTTGTAGTGTTTATCATCAAGGTTCATCTCGTTTATCACCGCTTTAATTACGCTGCGGCTATCATCAGTATCATAAATGGTAAAGTTGCTGGGGTATCCCAAACGCGTCGCCTCACCCCTTAAAATTCTTGCAAAAACACTGTGAAACGTACCTATATATAAATTACGGGCTTCGTTATTACCCAGAATTTTCTGGATACGTTCCTTCATTTCGGCTGCTGCTTTATTGGTAAAAGTCAGTGCCAGTATATTAAACGCATCTACACCATTTGCCATAAGGTGCGCAATTCGTGTGGTAAGTACCTTGGTTTTGCCACTTCCTGCCCCCGCTACAATCATCAACGGGCCGGTAATATGTGTTACAGCCTCACGTTGCTGTTCATTCAATCCACTTAAATAATCCTGCATGGCGCGAAGATAAATCTTACCCGTGCAAACCCTGTTTGTTTATATAAGTGTTTTGTGCTTGTGGAGAATTTTTTAGGGACGGGCTTTGGGATTTCTATTTGGCTTTAGTTGTGTCACTCACTGCGGCGTTTATAACTTTATTCAGCAGGTAAACTTTGTTCATTCACTCATTAATTTTTTACAATAACCTGATACTTGGGTCGTGTAATCTTTTATCACTTTGTCTTCACTCATTTTGAAAATTATTGTTCAAAATGTGACAAGTGGTTTTAAGAGGGTGCATATAGGCACAATAGAAAAACTGGTGGCTAAAGTTGCAATACTTTATGGGAAGATATATGACTGTAAAAAATGAAACACATAGGCACATATACACAGTTGAATACATACAATCTTGAAAGCAGCCTTTCTAAATATACTATGTGCCTATGTGTTGGAAAATACGTTCACCTGCGTTCCCATTATCTATATTTGCCGCAAACTGAATATATGTTACAGGTGAATGTGCTGCGCAGCAACCCTGATTGGGTTAAGGAGCGGCTTACGGTAAAAAACTTTAAGCAATTAGGGTTAGTAGATGAAATTATTGCTTTGGATGATGAAAGAAAACGCATCCAGCTGGCTTACGATAATGCACAATCGCAAATAAATGCTACCTCAAAAGAGATAGGCAAATTAATGGGGCAGGGCAAAAAAGAAGAGGCCGAAGAAGCCAAGGCTTTGGTGGCTACCAATAAACAACTTGCGGCCGACCATTCAGCTTTATTGTTAGATGTTGAAACCAAACTGCACGACCTGCTGGTGCAGCTACCCAACCTGCCTGCTAAAGAGGTACCCCTTGGTAAAACACCCGAAGAAAACGTGGTGGTAAGAGAAGGTGGCACAGCACCTGAATTGTATGCTGGCGCTGTACCGCACTGGGACCTTCTTGACAAATACAAGCTCATCAATTTTGAGCTGGGCAATAAAATAACAGGCAGTGGTTTTCCTGTGTACATGGGCAAGGGCGCTAAACTTCAGCGCAGCTTAATACAATATTTTTTAGATTATAATACCGCCGCTGGCTACCTTGAATACCTGCCGCCTTTTATGGTAAACGAAGCCAGTGCCTATGCCACAGGCCAGTTGCCTGATAAAGAAGGCCAGATGTATTATGTTACAGAAGATAAACTGTACCTGATACCAACGGCTGAAGTACCCGTTACCAATGTGTACCGGGATACTATCTTAAAGGAAGAAGAACTGCCCGTTAAAATGACTGCCTACAGCCCCTGCTTTCGCCGCGAAGCGGGAAGCTATGGTAAAGATGTACGTGGATTGAACAGGGTGCACCAGTTTGAAAAGGTGGAAATTATACAAATCGTTTCTCCTGAAAAAAGCTACGAAACCCTGGATGAAATGGTGAAGCATGTAGAAGCATTGCTTACCTCTTTAAACCTGCAGTACCGCATACTGCGCCTTTGTGGTGGCGATATGGGTTTTGCAAGTGCCATTACTTACGACTTTGAAGTGTACAGTGCTGCGCAAAAACGCTGGTTGGAAGTGAGCAGTGTGAGCAACTTCGAGAATTTTCAAACCAATAGAATGAAGTGCCGCTTTAAAGATGCCAACGGTAAAATGCAGTTGGCGCACAGCCTTAACGGAAGTTCTTTGGCCCTGCCAAGAATTGTGGCCTGTTTGTTAGAGAATAACCAAACGGAAGAGGGCATTGTATTGCCTGAAGTGCTGCACAGCTATTTTAAAGATGGAGTGATTAAGTAGAACAAGCGAATAGCATAAGAAACAGGCTGTGAATTTTCACGGCCTGTTTGCATTTAGGCCAACCACATTTTAAAGATCGGCCAAAATTTCTCCCTGTATTTTAAATTTAGTTAACAGTTGTGCCATTTTTTTTATTAAATAAAAATTTGGCACAAGCGGAATTTATAAGAATTATTCAAGGGCTTTGCTTAGTAAGACTTTGAAGAAGGATTGGATAAATTTATTGGAGAGAAGCGATCTAACCACTTGGACGGCCTCAACTCAACTGCGGGAAGCCGTTTACGCCCGTGAACGGCCTCAACTGAACTGTGAGAAGCTGTTTATGACCGTGAATGGGAGGGGGAAATTAAAAATGGGGTGTTTTTTGAGATTTTTGGAAGGAAGAAGAAAACAACAGAAAGAAATTGAGTATTCAATAGAGATTATTTTAATATCTTTCGTATGATAACGCTAATGAAGGCGTTAGCGGCAACCTTAAATTGACATTTACTTTGTCGTTTTGCAAAACGATTCTTTAAATAATGTTTATAAGCTAATTAGATATTATCAACTAAACAAACAAACACTATATGAAATTGCAATTGACTTTAGTAGTTCTTGTTTTTTTAATTTTTAATTCCTCATTTCAATGTAACAAATGTGTTGATATCCCAGATAGTCTCATTGACAACACAAGACAGTGGCTTCCTTTAAAAGGAAAATCACAATTGACCTTTGTTAAATTAAATGGAATTGCAGAAACATTTAAGTTATTAGTTGTTGACACAATTCAGGTTCAGACATCTTGCACTGGTAAAGCATTCAAATATGAGTCAATTGGCGGTAAATTATGGTTAGAAGCATTGGATAAAGATTTTATCTCTTTTGCAATCCATCCACCAAATAATTTATGTATTAGTTGTATTACTGATAGAAGTAATGAAGTAAATGGGTGTGAAATTTTTTCAAAACCAATATTTAACGGAACTGCAACTACTTTGACTAATTTCAGACTTAGGACAAATATTTATTCTGAGGTTGTTTTACTGAAATCTTCAGTAGCATCGCCAATAATGGACTCAATTATTGTTGCAAAAAATTTTGGTATTGTAGGGTTTAAATATAAAGGAGAGGCATATTCCCTTCAATAAGGCAAGCCAGCCGCTAACAAATAAGGCTTCGTCGGGCCTGGAAGGCCAACGATGAAGCATCGGTTGTACGGAACCGCGCGGTAAAGACCTTCTTAAAATATATGGGTTTTGCTTTTCAGCGTTTTGGCTTAACGAAGGTGTTTGCACACCTTAACT
>JANPIP010000035.1:0-89779 GCA_031424995.1 Chitinophagales bacterium
GAATAGAAGCCGTTATCAGCCAATTAAAAGCCTTATTCCTGAGAACTATCCATGCAGTAACATTTAAAGGCTTTTTACTCAAGATCACATTATTCATTTTCGCTTTGCAGCTAAACAATATTAACTAGCAACTTGAATTAATTAATTGGTAGCTACAGCCTGATAAGCCTTCGCTTGCTTTTTTTTAGAGAAATATTTGCCTGCGGCTTTGAATAATTGTAATAATTACAGGCATTGCATGGTAAAACTTTTGCAGTCAGCCATACATGCCTTCTACAGTAATTAACAAGTTTAGTTGGGATGACGGTGTACTGAAAAAGCGGGTGCAAACACCCGCTCCATTTTTGAACCCCACATACAACTATTTAATACAGGTTTATTGTTTTATCTTTTGGATATTTTACGCTGTAACTAAAACGGATTTTTTTGCTTTCGCCAGGCGCAAGTAAAAGTTTCCAGGTAAGCACACCAGTTTCAGGATTAATCATAGCATCGCTGCTTTCTAAAAGTTCTACCTCAATTTCTTTGTTGGTACTTAATGGGTATTGATCTTTCAGCAACATGTTAACTGCTTCTTTTTTATTATTCTTTACTATAAGATCGTAGGTGATTTTTTGAAGTTTGTTACTTCCCAAGAACTTAACGCTACTGAAATCTGCCAGCTTTTCTTTTTTTATGGACAGTCGTTTGTCTTTACCAAGCGTAAGGTTAAGTGTATCAGTAGTAGTGTTTGGATCTATAAATGATTTGCCCACATAAGTACCTTCAAAAATGATATTGGCATCACCGGGTAAAAGGTTCAGGTTTTGCCAGTTAGTAATTTCTGCCAGCAGGTAAGCATCTTTATCAAGCTTGGGAACTGCATAATATTTATAGTTAACCGCAATATCAGTTTCTTTTAAAACGGCGGTTTGCTCTTTGCCGTTGCTTGCAATATCATAAGGCAGGTCAATATCAAAAGTGATGTTTAATGCACTTTCAGATATGGTAATGTAATCTTCTAGCCCATCTTTTAAAGTTATAAGAATTACACCGTTTGCACCCCTTGCGCCATAAACAGAAGTTGAAGCATCATCTTTTAAAACGTCAATCTTTTTTATTGAATTTGGATTAATTTTTGTTACTTCAGATGCACTCATTGGTACGCCATTTACAATATAATATGGCTCATTTGAATTACCTATAGACGAACCTCTAATTTTAATATTTGATGATGCTTTTGATGTAGTAACCTCTCTAAAAGGCATTCCATCAGCAGATGACGTTTGTGCCACCACAGCAAGTCTGTCTTGCAAGGCTTTTTCAAAACTTGTATAAGGATTAATATAAGCTAAAAACCAGGTTTGTAAGTTTGGTGCATTGCCAAATTGGCTGGGCGTTGCTGTAGAAAGGGAAAGTTTTACCTGCTTCCAGTCAAGCCCTGTGGTCTGGAACATTTTTGCTTTGTACACCAGATTAAGCGGACTTTTTATATCATTCACCTTAATGTCGTAAAAAGGGGTCCAGTAAGCGTTGACAGTGATATAAGAAACAGTAAAATCGTATTTGCCTGATATTGCTGAATTAAGTTGCAGCACAATGCGGCCCGTACTTTTGGCATTTTTGTTTTGCTCTTCCTGCAACTGGTTGTTGAGGCGTTGCAGTTGTTCCTGTGACTTTTTTAGTTTTTCGTTTTGCTGGGAAAGTTCGGCCTGCAGTTCCTGCGATTTGGCTTTGTAATAGTCCATCAGCTTTACAAGTTCGGCAACACTTAAACCTGTTTGGCTGCCCTTGATGTCACGGTTGGCTTTTAAAACATCAGTTAGTTCTTTTGTGGTGGTGATGGATGTTCTGATTTTTTCTATTTGCTGGTTCATTCTTTCTATGCTGTCCTGCAATGCCGTTACCCTTGGCGACGCAATGGATGGCTGGAGATAATAATTCTGAAACTCAATGCCAGCAATAGTTACAGAAGATGGAATTTTTACTTGTATGCTGTTAATGTCAACATTATTGCTAATGCCATCTATAACTACTTCATTATTGCCCTGGGTTAACTGGGCTTTTGCATCATGTACCAGTTCTGCACCACTGCGGTAAATGGTGGCCGATTTTAAAGTAGCGTTTACAATATTCCTTTCATCTGATGCAAAAGAGCGTAAAGATAATAGTACAATAAAAATGAGTGTAAGGTAACTGCGTGGCATAATAAACATATTTGCAGGAAAGATGTTGTTATTATCCGGATTACACAAAAAAGGGGAATAATTTTTGTTAAAGAATTGGTAAGAAGCAATTACAATAATTCACTTAATTATATGTGGATAGCTTGGCCATTGAATACGCAATAACTAAGCAAAGCTTTAGCACATATTTTTTTGTTGAGACAACGCTTGAATAACTTTATACGATACTTTACCATAAGACCATGCAGAAGAATTTTACTTACGAAAAGCAAGAAGTTTTTTATCATGTTTATGGGCATGGAAACCCCGTGCTATTGTTACATGGTTTTGGTGAAGACAGTAAAGTTTGGGATGAGCAGGTTGCTTTTTTGCAGAAAGATTGTTTGCTGATAGTGCCCGATTTGCCAGGCTCAGGATTGTCAAAAATTGAGGGCGATGCAAAACAGTTTCCCTTTGATACTATAGAATTTTATGCTGACTGTGTACATGCATTACTGCGGCATGAAAATATCGCAAGCTGTACCATTTTTGGCCACAGCATGGGCGGTTATATTATGTTGGCTTTGATTGAGAAAAACCCTGAAATGGTAGAAGGTTTTGGGCTGGTACATTCCACTGCCTTTGCAGACAGTGAGGAGAAAAAACAAAACAGGGCAAAAGGGATTGAAATAATGGAACAGTACGGCAGCTACCATTTTTTAAAAACCACTACACCAAATCTTTTCTCGGCAGGTTATAAAAGGGAGTCTCCTGAAAAAGTGGAAGCACTGATTGAAGCTGGTAAAGCCTTTGAAGTAACTGCACTGCAAAATTATTACCGCGCAATGATGAGTAGAAAAGATCGTACAGCAGTGTTGCGAGGCAGCAAGGTACCTGTGCTTTTCATCATAGGCACTGATGACGTTGCCGTTACTTTAAAAGATAGTTTGAAACAAACTTACATGCCTGAAACTTCGTACATTCATGTTCACGATTCAGTTGGCCATATGGGCATGTGGGAAAAAGCTAACGAAGTAAACCATCAATTATTACAGTTTGTAAACCGATGACTTTTAGCTATGAAGAAACTGTTCTTCATAATATTTTTAAGTACCACCCTGCCCGCATTTGCAGTACATATTTCGGGCGGCGAATTATTTTATGAATACCTTGGCCCAGGCAGTGCATCCAACTCAAGCAGATACAAAATAACTTTACGTTTATTCAGGGGCTGTAATACCAATAGAGATCTTGATAATGTATATACCATTGGAATTTACCACAACGGTATCATAGAAAAATCTTTGCCGTTAATCCTTGTAAACAATAAAGAAAGCCTTAACCTTAGTTCTGCTTCCTTTCCACCATGCCTTACTGGTAATATATCGGTTTGTTACCAATTGGGTATTTATTCAGCCACAACAGAACTTACTGATACCCAGAATGGCTATGTACTTAACATAAATACCTGTTGCAGAATTACCGATATAAAAAATATTATAAACAGCCGCAGTAATGGATCTGGTGCCACCTATTCTACCAATATACCTGGTATCTTACAACTTGGTTTAGAACACAGCAGCAGCCCACAGTTTTTTGTTAGGGATACCACGCTTGTTTGTGCCAATAAAAAATTTACCCTTGATTTTGGTGCCACAGACCCTGATAACGATTCGTTAAGTTATAGCTTTTGCGAAGCTTATGATGGACAAGGCAATAATAATAATAATACTGTTTCTAGTTTTTTAAACCAACCGCCACTAACTTATACATCACCTTACAGTGGTTCAGACCCATTGGGCTCAAATGTGGTAATTAATGATAAAACAGGAAAAATAAGCGGCATTGCACCGTCGCCTGGAAATTATGTGGTGAATGTTTGTATTACTGAATGGCGTAAAGGAAAAATAATTAGCCAGCATAGAAAAGATTTTATTCTGCTGGTGCAAAACTGCGATTTTATTGAAGCCGATTTGCCTGATAAAATTATTCAGTGTAAAGATGATTTTACAGTACATTTTGAAAACGGCTCCACCTCATCACAAATACAGGAGTATTTATGGCGAACAGGTGATCCATTAAACCCAGCCGACTCTTTTAGCACACCAACTGTTGATTACACTTATAAAGACACGGGTACTTTTACAGCACACCTTACCATTGTGGGGCCTAAAGGCTGTACAGGCCACGACAGTACTACGGTAATTGTTTATCCTGGTTTTAAGCCTGGGTTTGTTTATAAAGGAAGCTGTTACCTGAAGCCTTTTAATTTTACCGATACAACATCAACCAGGTATGGTTTGGTAAATAGCTGGCACTGGAATTTGGGTGATGCGGATACCAATGCAGATACATCGAACAAAAATACAGCTACCTATCTTTATCCAACACCTGTAAACAGAACTGTTTCTTTAATAGTTACCAGCAATAAAGGTTGTATAGATACTGCTGCTAGAGAAATAGTTATTACAAAAACTCCGCCTATTAACCTACCCTTCAGGGATACTTTGATTTGCAAGATTGATACGTTACAGTTACACGCTAATACTGCAGGCGATATTGCATGGATACCAAATTACAGAATAAGCGATACAACTGTTGCGCACCCTTTTGTTAACCCACAAACAACCACATCTTATAAAATAACAGTTCTACTGGATGGGTGTACTTCCACAGATTCAATAAAAGTAAATGTGCTGCCATTTATTACTGTTAATGCAGGGGCTGATACGCTTATCTGCAAAACTGATACTATTCGTTTAAAACCCGTTAGCCAGGGGCTAGGTTTTAAATGGACGAGTTCAACAAATGAACCTGTTGCTTCTGAAAAATATCCATTAATACAACCTTTAGACAGTACGTATTATTATGTACTTGCTAACTTAGGTAAATGCCAGGCAAAAGATACTGTACATGTAAAAGTGGCACCTTACCCTATTTCAGATGCAGGCACAGAGACTAGTGTTTGTTTTGGAAACAGAACTATATTAAACGGCAATGTTACGGCTCACGCCTTTCAATGGTCACCAACATCTTCGTTACTAAATACAACAACATTAACGCCAGTTGCAGGCCCAAGTAAAACCACCAGGTACTTTCTTACAGCAAGTTATTTTACAGGCTGCCCCAAACCTGTAACAGATTCTGTTATTGTAAATGTGATACCACAGATAAAAATTTTTGCAGGTAACGATACCACCGTGGTTATCAATCAACCTTTACAATTGATGGCAGTAAGCGGCAATGATAATTTAACCTTGAGTTATAGCTGGCGATCATCTACGGCACTTAACAACCCTTTCATTTATAACCCTGTTGCAACACTGGGGGCTGCAATTGATAGTATACAATATACCGTTAGGGCAACTACACTAGAAGGATGCTTTGGTGAAGATGCGTTAAAAATAAAAGTATTTAAAACAGACCCAGACCTGTTTATACCGTCAGCATTTACACCTAATGAAGACAGTAAAAACGATATACTCAAACCCATTGCTGTTGGTATTACAAGTATAGATTACTTTAAAGTATTTAACCGCTGGGGCCAACTAATTTATACAACATCACAAATTAATACTGGTTGGGATGGTAAATTTAATGGCACTGCCCAACCCGCAGGCACTTATGTATATGTAGCACAGGGCAGCACCTACGCTGGCAAAACAGTTTTTAAAAAAGGTACGGTAGTTTTAATACGTTAGTTCTGTCATCCACACATTTACTTTTAACGAAACATTTAGTCTTTTAAGGCAGCAATACTGCATTAAATTTCCTCCTTTACACAACCAGCGCAAAGTTTTTTTGTAACATTTACTTTATTAATTGATTGATTATATTCACAATTTCTTTGCCTGCCATGTTAAAAGCAACCTGAATTTTTGATGATGTTATGAAGAGATTGATTGTTTTATTGATATTGCTTTTTTTTGCAGGCAGGTGTTTGGCAACACACATTGCAGGCGGCGAACTTATCTATGAATATTTGGGACGTGATGCAGCAGGTAAAAACAGGTATAAAATTACCATGCGGTTGTTTAGGGAATGTAGCCCACCACCAACAAGTACAGGCCAAGTGGCAGAATTAAACAATGAACCAGTAAATATTGCTATTTACGATGCAGCTACTTTAGGACTTAAAGATAACATTTTACTTACACAAAACTTTACGGGCAACCCACCAGTTATACAATATATACCAGGAACGAATGCTTGCGTTACAGGTAATCCTACCGCGTGTTACCAGGTAGGTACTTATAGCGGTACCTTAGATATAGCGGCTAATCCTGATGGTTATATATTATGCTGGGTACGTTACACCAGAACTACTTATATTTTTAACGCCAATGTAAACGGAGGAACTGGTGGTACTTATACAAGTTATATTCCTGGTACAAAAGTTTTGCCCACAGGTATCAACAATAGCCCGCAGTTTAACATTAAAGACCCAGACATCATCTGTAAACAATCTCAATTTAAATTTGATTTTAGTGCAGTAGATATTGATGGCGATTCGCTTGTATACAAATTTGCCCCTGCTTATGATGGCACAGGCGGAACTTCGGCAAGCCCTTTTCCCAACCAGTTTGCCAATGGGAATTTCCCTCAAACACTACAAATAAATGAACTAAGTTACAGCAGCCCTTACACCGCAGTAAGTCCTCTTGGTGCAGATGTAACAATAAACCCTAAGACTGGCCTTATAAGCGGCAAAGCGCCCCCATTACCCCCTAGTACAAGAAATAAATTTGTGGTTTGTATTGCTGTAGAAGAATGGCGTAATGGTGTATTGATAAACATACACCGTAAAGATTTTCTTTTAACCATTGGCGATTGCTCTATCACCGCTGCAGACCTTAAACCAAGCTATGTAAACTGTAAAGACCTGATTTTTAATTTTGAAAATGAGTCTACCGCTATTGTTACAGATTACCTGTGGAATTTTGGTGACACATCAAATCCCGTTAATACCTCTACACTGCCAACACCAACCCATACGTATAATGCAGTTGGAGATTATACTTTAAAACTGGTAGTAACATCAGTAGGGGGCTGTAAAGATTCTGCTACTGCCATCGTAAAAGCTTACCCGGGTTTTGTAATTGATTTTTCCGTTACAGGCAGTTGCTACCAGCAACCATTACTTTTCAAAGACCTTACCAAAGCTGTATATGGTAATGTAGATGGCTGGACCTGGAATTTTGGCGACCTTACTACTCTTGCAGATACTGCACATACAAAAGATACGGCATGGAAATACCCTGCACCTCTTGCTTCTGGTGCTACCGTGAAGTTTATTGCTACCAGCAGCAAGGGTTGTATTGATTCTGTTACCAGGCAAATAGAAGTTGTAGACAAAGCTGTTATTAACCTTGCTTATAACGACAAACTCATCTGTAGCATAGATTCGCTTGAAATGCCTTTAAAAGCAACGCCTGGAAGCGTGTATGCCTGGACGCCAAATGATCAGATACTCCGTTCAAACACGGCAAACCCAACCATTTTTCCTAAAAAAGATACCAAATATTATATTACCGTAACCAATGATGGTTGTGTTAACCGCGACTCATTAATGGTAAATGTGCTTGATTTTATTACAGTAAACGCAGGGCCTGATACCCTTGTTTGCCTTGGTGACGCACTTAGGCTTAACGCGATAAGCCAAGCCACCAGTTTTGCGTGGACGGCATCTTCTGGTGAGGTAGTAGCCCCGGAAAAAAATCCGTTAGTAAAACCGATAGCAAATCCCACTACCTATAAAGTGAGGGGTAACCTTGGCAGATGCGAAGATGCGGATGAAATTGTGGTAAAAGCCCCTGCATATCCTGTGTCAATTGCAGGGTTAAACGATACAATTTGCTATGGTAACCGCTACCAGATAAATGCAACTTTTGCAGGCACCCATTTTACATGGTCGCCAACGGTTTCGCTTGCCAATGCCAATACTACTTCTCCCGTGGCTGGGCCGCTTTATACCACTACTTATACTCTTACAGCTTATGATAGTTTAAAAGATAATTGCCCCAAACCTGTAACAAGTACAATAACAGTAAACGTGGTGCCTAAAATACTGGTTAATGCAGGTGCAGATACCTTGCTTGTTGTAAACCAACCTTTGCAGCTAAATGCCACCAGCAATATAGGCCTCTTTTTACCGCGTTACACATGGACACCTAGCACTGGCCTTAATAATACCTCTATCAATAACCCTGTTGCTATACTTGACGGCTCTGTTAATCCTATGAAATATATAGTAAGGGCTACTACCAACCAGGGTTGCTTTGGTGAGGATGATATTGTGGTGAAAGTATTTAAAACAAATCCAAACCTTTTTGTACCCTCTGCATTCACGCCCAATAACGATGGTATAAATGATATTTTTAAACCTATACCCGCCGGCATTACAGGCATTAATTACTTTAATATATATAACCGTTATGGCCAGTTAATCTATACTACAACTTTGCTGAACAAAGGGTGGGATGGTTACTTTAACGGTGTAGCGCAACCTGCAGGCACCTATGTTTATACTGTTTTGGGAACAGACTTTACAGGCAAGTCTATCTTTAGAAAAGGAACTGTGGTATTAATAAGGTAGCTTTATGCGACTATAATAATCTTGTACTAAATGAATTATTTATCATTACTAATAATGTGCAAAATCTAAACTGTAATCGCCTTTAATTCTTTCAATTGGTGGGTTAAAATAGCCATACTTTACATGAGGAAACTCTTCCTGTATCAATTCCTGTAATTGTTTTACACCCATCATTTCACCAGTTTCTGCAACACCAATTTGACCAAGGTACCAGTCAGGGTCAATATTAAAATTGCGCCACTGTATCATGTTAAGGTCAGTGTCTTTTATCAACTGGCGCAGTGCTTCGTATTCTTCAATACTATCCGTCATTCCTGGAAAAACAAAGTAATTAATGCTTGCCCAGCCGCGATAACTGCGCATTACTTTAAGGCTCTCAACAATATCCTCAAACTGGTAATTGTTGGGCCTGTAATACGCTGTATAAATGTTTTTCCTCGCAGAGTTCATGCTTACACGTATACTGTTTAAACCAGCTTCACACAACACTTTTACAGCATCTGGTTTAGAGCCGTTAGTGTTAATGTTGATGCTTCCTTTATCAGTATGTTTTCTTATTTCAATAATGGTATCGCGAATGGTCTCCCACATCAGTAAAGGCTCACCTTCACAACCTTGCCCAAAACTGATGATGGGGTAAGGTGCATTCATTAAATGCGGCACCGTAAACTCAACAATTTCTTCTGCCGAAGGCTTAAAAGTTAACCTGTCCTGCGGTGAAGTAATGGTTTCTTCCAGCGGCTGAAAAGAAACGCAGCCAATACAGTTGGCATTACATGCAGGCGATACAGGCACGGGGCATTCCCAACGGCCTAACGATAAATTTCTTGCAGCAGGGCAGGTATATGTCATGCAGCAGTTTTCCATTAAATGTTTAACCAAACGGTTATTGGGATAAGCATTTAACAAATATTGTGTACCACTTACAATTTTAGTTTCATCGTAACCAATGGCTTCCTGCCTTATATCCTGCTCAATTCTTACGCCTGTAACATAAAATTTATCATCATACCAAGCAGCGGCTGTATAACAAAATAGGGGCAGCGTTGGTGCATTGGGTTCAGTTTCGTAGGCTGCAATAAACAAACCTGTATGCGCAGGCGGTATAAATGCAGCAACAGCCCAACCTTTATCGCAAAGGCGCATATCACCAGTTTCAACATCAATACCAATGCCACGGCGGCCGGGTAATTCGTATAAATTACCGCCTTCAGGCAGTTCGATCCAGTCTTCTGGCTCTACAGGAAAAGCGTCCCATCCTGCGCGGCCAACGGCGTATAAGCTGGTGTCTTCAAAAATATTTCCGTTACCGTCTGAGTAAAGTATGTATGGAGATTCTGGTAGCATAATGTGATAAAGGTGAATGATGAAAGTAAATGGTGAGGGAAGAACTTATGCGCTGCTGATGATTTCTTTTACCTTGTTTTCTAATTGCTTTTGATCTGGCAAATACAACTGGTATTTTGAAACAAAGATTTTATTGGAAATGCTGCCCGTTGCATATTTCACAAGAAACTCATGCTTGTCGGCGGCAACAATAATTCCTATAGGTTCATTATCGCCTTCGGTATTTTCTTCTTCTTTAAAATAGTTTAAGTAAAGGTTCATTTGCCCAATATCCTGGTGCTTTACTTTCTTTGTTTTTAAATCAATTAAAACAAAGCACTTTAATATGCGGTGATAAAAAACCAGGTCAATAAAGAAATGCTGGTTATCTACTGTAATTTTAAATTGCCTTGCAACAAACGAAAAACCTTTGCCTAATTCAAGTAAAAACTCCTGTAGATTATCTACCAGTTTTTTTTCTAATCCTCTTTCTTTTAAAATGCCATTATGTGGTAATTGAAGAAATTCAAAAACGTAAGGGTCTTTAACAGCATCTTTAAAATCGGTTATTACCTGGCCTTTTTGAGACAATTCCATTACCCCTTTTTTGTCTGCGCTTAATGCTAATCTTTCAAATAAAGATGTACCAATTTGGCGTTTTAATTCTCTTACAGACCAGTTCTCTTTTTGGCATTGTTTGTAATAAAAATTGCGGGCCAAATCATTTGAAACCGTTAGCAGCTCTGCAATGTGAGACCATGTCAATTTTCCAGACGTCCGGAAAATTGGTGCATTTTTAGAGGATGATTTTATGGTTTTGAATTTTCCGGACGTCTGGAATTTTGGGAACTTAATATAAAACTGGCGCATGAGATATATGTTGCTTTTCCCGTAGCCTTTTCCATACTTAATTTTAAGGTCATATGCCAGGTTGTCAAGCAAAGCGCTGCCATATTCTGCCTTTTCCTTTCCGCCCTGTTCGTATTCAACAATGTATTTTCCTATTTCCCAATTGGCAATAATAAGTTGGTGGTGAATGGCCTCAACAGCATTTTCCCTGGCCCGTTCAAGGGTTGAACCAATATTATTCAGAAGTTGATGATATTTGTTTTTTGCAGGCTTCATTTAATCTTTATCGTAAATTCTGTTTACAAAATTCGTTAAATTCTTTCTCAACTTCTGGTGAAACCCTTGCATCTACAGGCTTTTGTATCAGGGTATTATTTTTCAGGTCAATGGTAAGCAGGCCATCTTTTAAAACTACGTTGTTAATTACATTCCATAAATATCTTTTTGATGGAAGAGAATTGAACAGAATTTCCTCTTCATCAAAACCTACTTCTGGCGATACTTTTACCGGCTTTTCCAGCAAACATGCAACAAGATAAATAAAAGCAAACAGCTTTCCGCTAGGAACCATTAGCCAGCCCATGGCACAAAGCATTAAACCAAAACGGTAATTGGGGCTTATCAGCCTTGCAGCCTGGTTGCGGCAAAAAATCCACCAGCCAAGTATACAGGCAATTACTATCAGGTAATAAATAGCATAGCTAATATCTGCACCAGGCAATTGCTGCTTTAATTTAAAAATGATGAATGACTCGTAACCAAAAGCCGCAACAGAAAGCAGCAGCATCAACTGGCTTATCAGGTCAACAACTTTATAGTTAGGCCTTTTAAGCACAATAATATAATCGTAGGTTTTTGTCATAACAACGGTAAAAAGGCGGCAAAAATAAGTATCTGCTACCGCAACAGTGGTTTAGTTTGGTAAATCAATCCTTTTTTTAACAAATATGGCGTCCTTTAGACCCTAATGGTCTCTTGTTTTCAACTACTTTTGCGCTGCGAAAATGAACCTTTTATGAAGAAGACCCATATTGTAATGCTGGTGTTGATTGTGGTGGCAATTACGGTGCTGATAAGTTATACAGGCAACCTTACTACTTACGAAACCATTGCTTCTGCAAAGCAAAAAGAAGGCAAGTTTGTAAACCTTATTGCCAAGCTTGATAAAACACAACCCCTGCAGTACGATGCCATTAAAGACCCCAATTATTTGAGCTTTACTGCCATAGATACTTTGGGCAATACCGTTAAAGTTATTTACCATAATACAAAGCCTACCGATATGGAAAAGAGCGAACGCATTGTACTAAAAGGTAAAATGAACGGTGGCAATTTTGAATGCAAAGACATATTGCTTAAATGCCCCAGCAAATATAAAGATGATGTGAGTGGTGCTGCCAAAAGTGTGCAAACATCTGCCAACGAAAATGGTTATATAAGTGCAGACAGTTTGGCCGCTAAGAAATAATTCTACCGCAGCATTAACTGCTTAATCCTTTAAAATACTTCATGGAATATTTAGGTGAACATTTATTACCAGGGCAAATAGGTCAGTTTTTTGCCGCGCTTTCGCTGGTAGCATCATTATTGGCAACCATTGCTTATTTTATTGCCAATAAAAAAGTGTTGGCTGATGAAAAACAGAGCTGGATTAACCTTGCTCGCGTTGCTTTTTTTATTGAAACCGTTTCGGTACTTGCCATTTTTAATGTACTGTACCATATTATATCGCACCACTTATTTGAGTATAAATATGCGTGGCAGCACAGCGATAAAAGTTTGCAGCTTGAATACTTATTGAGTTGTTTTTGGGAAGGACAGGAAGGCAGTTTTATGCTATGGAGCTTTTGGCATTGCTTTGTTGGATGGATACTGATATGGAAAGCCAAAGACTGGGAAGCCGGAACCATGACAGTTGTAAGCTTTGCACAATTTTGCCTTGCCACTATGCTTATTGGCCTTTACTTTTTTGAGGCAAAACTTGGCAGCAGCCCTTTTACTTTACTGCGTAACGAAGGTATTTTAGATAATGCACCCATTATGAAAGACACCATTACAGGTGGCATAAGGGCAGATTATTTAAACCTTTTAAAAGATGGCCGCGGCCTTAATACTTTATTACAGAATTACTGGATGGTGATTCACCCACCAGTTTTATTTCTTGGTTTTGCAAGCACTATTGTTCCTTTTGCTTTTGCCTTTGCAGGCATGATAAACAAAGACCACACCTGGACAAAACCTGCATTGCCATGGGCTTCTTTTAGCGTTGGTATTTTAGGGCTTGGTATTATGATGGGTGCTGCATGGGCTTATGAAAGTTTAAGCTTTGGAGGCTACTGGGCATGGGATCCTGTAGAAAATGCCTCGCTGGTACCCTGGCTTGTAATGGTGGCAGGGCTACATTGCAACCTTGTTTATAAAAGCAGCCATTACAGTTTGCGTGCTACTTACTTTTTTTACATCACTGCATTTTTGCTGATACTGTATTCTACCTTTTTAACGCGCAGCGGTATTTTGGGCGATACCTCTGTACACGCATTTACTGATCTTGGTATGAACACACAGTTACTTTTGTTCCTGCTGATTTTTGTAGTACCATCTTATGTTTTTTTTGGAATAAGGTATAAATCTATTCCTGCGATACAAAAAGAAGAAAGTACTTACAGCCGCGAATTCTGGATGTTCATTGGCTCGCTGGTTTTCTTTTTATCAGCATTGCTCATCATTGCAAAAACATCTGTACCAGTTTATAATAAGCTGTTTAATGCATCTGTAGCACCATCAGAAGACCCTGAATTTGCATATAACCAAATACAGGTTTTTGTAGCGATTATTATTGGATTATTGATTGCTGTAACACAGTATTTAAAATTCAAAGACACGCCTAAAGGCTTCTTTACCAAAAAAATATGGCTGCCTACCTTAATAGCAATAATTATAAGTGTTTGCATCAGTGCTTTTGGAAATATCAGTTACGATAAACATGGTGTTGGTTTTTTATACGCCATTCATGTAGCCATTTTTGCAGCCGTGTATGCAACAGTTGCCAATGCCTTTTACATTTTTAAAGGCTTTAAACTAAAGCTTGATTTTGCAGGTGCTTCAGTAGCACACGTAGGTTTTGGTTTGGCTTTAACAGGCATACTTATTTCATCCAGCAAAAAATCTGTATTAAGCTGGAACACCACTGGTGTTGCTGTTTTTAAGAAAGAAAAAAAAGCAAATGCTGAAGACCCTGCTGAAAACATTACCCTGTTTAAGGGCATTGCTACAGACATGGGCAAGTACATGGTTACTTACAGTAAAGACACGTTTAACACCAAAGAAAGAAAGCGTTTTTTTGAGATTGATTTTAAGGCCAAAAATGGTAATGAGCAATTCTTTTTATATCCTGATTTGATTAAGAACAATAAAGACATGGAGGGCTTTGCAGCCAATCCTGCAAGCAAGCATTACTGGTATAAAGACATCTTCGTTTATATCTCTTCTTTTCAGGAAAACAACAGGGCAGATACTGCTACTTTCCAGGCAAGGGAAGGCAAATTGGGCGATACCCTTTATTACAGCAATGGCTTTATGGTATTGAACAAAGTAAATATTAGCCCTACTGATCAACAACACAGGTTTAATAAAGGTGATACGGCTTTGTTTCTTGATATGGAAGTGATTTCTAAAGAAGGCAAACGTTATAAAGCAACCCCTGGAATGCTTTTTAAGGGCAATACTTTAACACCTTTACCAGATACTGTACTTTCTCAAAGTATGGTAGTGGTGTTTAATAAAATTGCAGATAAAGCCACTGGCAATTTTCAGATTGGAATTAAAGAAAGCGGCGCCATTACTGATTTGATAACACTAAAAGTGTACGAATTTCCTATGATTAATTTATTGTGGATTGGTATTGTAATTACTGTTATTGGTTGCGGCATGTCAGTAATACAACGCATACGTTTAATGCGAAAATCTCATAAACTGCTGGCTTAAGAAGCTCATAGAAAATCTACAGATGATGATTTAGCCCTGTTCCGATAACTATCGGAAGAAGCAGAAAGCCCGCAAGCCATTCTGAAAGATGGCGTGGTGACGATAACTATCGGCATGGGCGAAAAGCAGGAATACCGTTGGGTTATATTTTTTGGTTCAGCTTCTAAAAAAGACACTGTTTTTCTTCTTAATTTCTGCTATGTTTAACTATGCAACAACATTGTAGATTTACTGTTGTCCGTATTGTATATCCATTAGATTTGTAAACAATGAACGAAATTTTAATAATTCTTGGGCTGGTATTGTTGAACGGCCTTTTTTCGATGGCTGAAATTGCGCTTGTCTCTGCAAGAAAAGCGAGGCTTGAGGCGCAGGCGAATAAGGGCGATAAGGACGCCAAACGTGCACTGGAACTGGCCAATCATCCTGATACATTTTTATCTACCGTACAAATAGGTATTACTTTAATAAGCATTTTACTGGGTATTTTTTCAGGCGATAATTTAAAAGACAATATTGCTTCATGGCTACAGAACATCACCATTATAAAGCCATATATCAATTCTGTTTCTACAGTTTTAATGCTGATAATTATTACGTACGTGTCTTTGGTTTTGGGTGAACTAGTACCAAAAAGAATTGGCCTAAGTAGCCCTGAAAAAATTGCAAAGTATGTGGCAAGACCCATGAGTATTTTGTCAAGCATCACTTTTCCTTTTATATGGTTATTGAGTATTTCTTCTAATTTACTCATCAAGATTTTGAGGATTCAGCGCAACGATACTTCCGTTACTGAAGAAGAGATTAAAGCCATAATTAGCGAAGGCACAGAGCAGGGAACCATTGAAGAAGCAGAGCAGGAAATTATTAAACGCGTATTCCATTTAAGCGATAGAAATATTACCAGTTTAATGACGCACCGTAGCGAAATTGAGTGGCTGGAAGCCACTAAAACTGTTGGTGAAATTAAGGTAGAACTAAAGGAGGGAATGCACTCAATTTACCCTGTTTGCGAAACCAATATTGACAAGATAAAGGGCTTTGTTTCTATTAAGGAAATCTTTATGTCAGAAGATGCTGTAATACTGGGCAATATGGTAAAACAGCCCATGTATGTGCCTGAAAATAACACGGCTTACCAGGTACTTGAAAAGTTTAAAGAAACCAAAGTACACCATTGTTTTATAGTGAATGAATATGGTAGTATTGAAGGATTGATTACACTGAATGATATACTGGAAGCCATTGTTGGCGACATGTCTCAGCCTGATGAAGAAGCTTACGAAATTGTAGAACGGAATGATGGTAGCTTTTTAATTGATGCACAAATACCTTTTTATGATTTCTTAAAACATATTGACAAAGCTGAATGGATAAGTGAAGAGGAGCAAGAGTTTGACACCCTTGCAGGCTTTATTCTTCACCAGCTAAAAGAAATACCAAAAACTGGCGAAACCCTTTACTGGCGTGGCTTTGACTTTGAAATAATTGATATGGACAATCACCGTATTGATAAAATTCTTGTAAAAGAAAGAAAAGAACCAGGCTTATTAAGTGATGACTATGAGTAACAAAAAGGCTGCAAAGAAATTAATCTTTACAGCCTTATAAATATTCATCAAGTAACCCTCAGTTAAAACTCAGTCTTCAATTCAAGGTATTTTAAAAACTCCGCTTTCTTCTCGTCTGCTTTAAACTTACCACCATAAAACGCAGTAATAGTAGTACTTGTATCATCTTCAACACCACGGCTGCTAACGCATAAGTGCTTGGCATCAATCAGTACAGCCACATCATCTGTATCTAAAACTTCCTGTAGCTTTTTACCAATTTGCATGGTTAAACGTTCCTGCACTTGTGGGCGTTTGGCAAAAAATTCAACCAGCCTGTTCAGCTTACTTAAACCAATTACTTTACCACTGCTTATGTAAGCCACATGCGCTTTACCCATTATTGGCACAAAGTGATGCTCGCAATTGCTGTAAAAAGAGATGTTCTTTTCCACCAGCATCTCGTTGTACTTATACTTGTTCTCAAACAACGCAATGGCAGGCATATTGGCAGGGTTTAAGCCCTGAAAAATCTCCTTTACATACATCTTGGCAACACGCCTGGGCGTACCTTTTAAACTGTCATCAGTAAGGTCAAGGCCAAGTGTATCCATAATGGCTTCAAAATGCTTTTCAATTGCAGCAATTTTTTCATCATCACTTAATACAAACGCATCTTCTTTCATAGGTGTATCCACCGATGTACTTACATGATTATCACCAATCTCATCAATCATAATATCGCTTAGTTCAATTTTATCGTTACTATTAAGCTGGATATTCCACAAAGTTTCGTTCTGTTTCATACAATCTAATTTTTAAGTCAAGCTCCGCATCAATTTTCATCCTCAAAAGGTTGTGAATTACAATTACGATGTTTTCTGCGGTAGGGTTCAATAATGTAAATTCCTGTGTATCTAAATTCAGGTTCTTATGATCAAACCTGTCTAAAATTTCAGTTTTAATAATATCGCTCAGCACTTTCATATCCATAACATAGCCCGTTTTTTCATCAGGCACGCCAGTTACTTGTACTATCAGTTCGTAATTATGACCATGAAAATTTTTATTATTGCATTTTCCAAAAAGCAGGGCATTTTCAGCATCACTCAAATCCTGTACATGCAGCCTATGGGCAGCGTTAAAATGTTCCTTTCTAAAAACGGCAACTCTATTCATTTCAATAAATACAGCCTTTGGCTGTTTTTCTTTTTTATGTAACCAGCATAGCAACATTCTTCATCGCCTGTTGTCCACAGTTTCGTACGGACATCGCACTTCCCATAGCTATCGGAAGGGGCGTTAAGAACACTAATTCAACACCAGTTACTTTTTTGCAAAAGCTGATATATTTTCTTTGAGCTAATGGTTACCAACTGCCCGGCACTGCGTAAAAAGTATGTTTACCAAGTGGCCTTGCATTTATAAGAAGCGACAGATAATCAGTAACCTATAATTGTATTCTCTGTCTAAGAAACGTACCAGTAATTTAAAACTGACAGTTTGTTAGTTGGCAAAAATACATACTCAATATAATAACATGAGAAGTTTCTGTTTTGTTTAACAAAAGAATAAATTATTTAAACAGAGAGGGCTCGAATTTTTTATTCCCCAAAATACTCCACATAAATTCTCGGGGTTTCGTACAGTTTAATGCTGTGCAGTTGCACGCTTTCAGGAAGTTGAGGTGCCAGTTGGTTCCAGATGCCCATAGCCAGGTTTTCAGTACTGCACATTTTATCTTTTAAAAAATCAACATCAAGATTCAGGTTCTTATGATCCAGTTTTTTTATTACATAGGTTTGAATAAGCTTGCTCAGGTTCTTAACATCCATAATAAAACCTGTTTCAGAGTCAGGCTTACCTTTTATGGTAACATAAAGATCAAAATTGTGACCATGCCAGTTTTCGTTGGCGCAAAGACCAAACACTGCTTCATTTTTTTCCTTATCCCAATTTGGATTGTATAATTTATGTGCCGCGTTAAAATGTTCAAGTCTTGTAAGGTACACCATCGCTTCTCAATTCAAAATTTGGGGCAAAGGTAAGGGAAGTTGTTTTTTGGTATTTTTTTAACAAGCTGTTTTGAATTAATGGTGTAGAATAATTGCTGTGCTTATTTATACCAGCCTTGCATAAGTAACATAATCAGTAGAAGGTAAATCAGAAACACCCAACTGCCGCAGCATGGTGACCAACTGGCCGCGGTGGTAAGTGCCATGATTGAAAATGTGCTGCAATAATTGCCATACTGGCGTTGCAAATGGCTGGCCTTTCAGGTTTTTGTAATGGAGCGTTTCGTTAAGTCGTTCTTCCTGCAGAGAGGCAATATAATCGTTCCAGCGGTTGCCTTCAAAAAGTAAACCATCAATTACTTGCTGTGTATTTACCGTTGACAGTGTTGATGGTGGAACAGGTTGTTCAACCTTTTGAAAGCGTTGGTACCAAATGCTTTCAACATTCCACAAATGTTCAAGCGTTTTGTGTATAGATGAAAAGCTGCTGGTTATTTCTTTGTGCTGATCTTCTTCAGATAAGCCCAATATTATATTCACCAGCAATTGATTTGCCCACAGGTTGTAAGATGTATAAGAGGTAAATAGCTGCTTCATAATTGCGTTACATTTGGTTTCAAACTTAATAATTATTCTACTTTTACCTGAATCAAAATAGATATGCAATCACCTAAGTTTCCGTTAACTAGTTTCAGTTCCGTTGCTATTCATGCTGCCGACAATGACCATGCGGAGTCATCACATCTTACACCCATCTACGCCACTTCTACTTTTACTTTTGATACCGCAGAACAGGGAATGCAGCGTTTTGCAGGGCAGGAGCCTGGCTATATTTACAGCCGATGGGGCAACCCCACTTTTACCGTTGCAGAACAAACTATTGCTGCATTGGAAGCATTTAATTTGTTTAATGAAGATGGCTCGCCATTGCAGTTAAAAGCACTGCTTCATGCAAGTGGGCAGGCAGCAATGGCTTCTATGTTTTTAAGTCAGTTGGAAGTTGGTGATGCAGTTTTATCGCACTACAGTTTGTATGGTGGAACACATGAACTGATGCACAAAGTATTGGGCCAAAGCGGCATCAATACTATCATTGCAGATATTCGTGACCTGAATATTTTAGAAGATACCATTAAGCAAAACCCTGCTATAAAACTGCTGCATATTGAAACGCCTGCCAACCCTACCATACAATGTATTGATATTGAAGCGGTAACAAAAATTGCCAAACAGCATGGCCTTATTGTAACTGTTGACAACACGTTTGCAACGCCTTATTTACAGCAGCCTTTTAAATATGGGGTTGATTTTGTATTTCATTCCACCACTAAATTCTTAAACGGTCATGGCAGTGCTATTGGCGGTGTACTGGTAGGAAAAGATATTGACCTGATGAAGAAAAAGGTTTGGAAATGGCATGCTTTGCTTGGTGGCAATGCCAATCCTTTTGATGCTTACCTTTTAATACAGGGCATGAAAACACTGGAAATACGGATGGACCGCCATTGCGCTAACGGTATGGAAGTAGCGAAGTTTTTAAATCAGCATCAAGCTATTGAATGTGTTAATTATACAGGCCTTGAATCTCATGCAGACTATCATATTTCTGCAAAACAAATGAGCCACCCCGGCCCCATGATGAGCTTTGAAGTAAAAGGCGGATTGGAAGCTGGTAAAAAGTTTATTGACAAACTACAAATGTGTGTTAGAGCAGTTTCGCTTGGCACTGTTGATACATTAATCTCTCACCCTGCAAGCATGACGCATTATGGCGTTGCAAGAGAAGAACGGATAAAGTATGGCATTACTGATGGTTTGATAAGGCTTAGTGTGGGTATAGAAAATGTGACTGATATATTGAATGATTTAGAGCAAGCATTGAAGTGAGATGTTTGTTTTACGCAAAGGGCGCAAAGGATACAAAGAAACGAAGGTGTTTTACACAAAGAGGGCGAAGGATGCAAAGCAACTAACAAAGGCTTCGCTTTGTAATTTTTGGTAACCAGCTTTTGTACAGGAATTATGCTTCGGTTGCGTCGCACACTGGAGCGCTTTGTACTTCATGCAGCAAAAAGCAGCCTCGAAAACCTTGAAGGTCTTTCAAAGACCTTCAAGGTTTTTTATTTTACTGGCGCATGGCCTCTGGCCTGTGCCTGGCCGTTACTAGTTTTAAGTTGTTGTTATTGCAAGCAAATCAAGTGTTTATAATTAAGTAACGCTCAGGTCAGAGACCTGAGCGAATTTGGTGTGATTCTTTGGAACACTTATGCCATTTGAGTACTTATTCAATTGGTTAATGACATTGTTTGTTCACCCGTATATTCATAGAAGTCGAAACCAAAAGCTTCTATATCAGGTTTGCTCATATGGAAGCCGTCTGGAAAAATATTTGAAAGTCTGTTAAATGCAGTTGTTGCAGTTAATGTTATTGGGGATATAGACTGCTTATTAAAATAGCAACATCTTTTAATTATTTTTGAATTAATGTATGTTCTAATTTCAGGGACAACATTTAATGTTTGCAAAGATGCAAGCAACTGTTTTTTTGCTCCGCTTCTGACCTTCCCTTTTGGCTGCCTATCTTTTAATTCTCCCAAAATGAAATATCGATTCACGTCGCAGCTTACAAGAATATCACATCTTTGTCTGCCATGTTTAAAAGGCTCGTCTTGTATAGAAGTAATAAACTTATCATAATTGATAATAGTAATATTCAAGGCATTAGTGTTAGAAAATTTAGCCATACCCAAGCCTCTATTTGTATGCAAAACGATTTCGCCAGCATTTGTATCTTCAATTTCAAAATATAAATCTTCCGTCTTTATAAACCAATTAATCAATGTTGGTGAATGAAGATTATAGTGTGAAACAAGTTGATTCGTTAATAGACCTTCCATTTAGTTCATATTTGTGTGTATTGGTCGTAAATTTCATTAATTGTATCGGAAAGTGGATTTGTGTTTATTATCCTCTGGTTTTTTACAATTAAGTTTTCAATTTTTCCACCTTCAACTTGATAAACAGCTAAGTTCTCAAACGATATTTTAGCACCATTGATTAATTTATTTTTGTCATTAGCTTTTATTAATAAGTTTAAATGGTTTATTATATAGGGGCTGTGAGTTGAGAAAATTAAATCAATGCCATTTGTATTCTTTACAAAGCATTTTGAAATTAAATCATTAATAAGTTGACATTGAGCTTCTGGATATAAGCTTAACTCAGGCTCCTCAATATGTATATATAGTTTCTTTTGTATGTCCCCTAGATTTTTGACAGGTTTAAAATCTGTAATACTGTCTGTCTGACTTAGAAATTTCAAAAGAGTTCTATTAAATGCTTCTTCAAAATCAAAATGATTGGAAAAATGTTCAGCAATTAGTGAAACAGGAATTGCATTTTGAGTTCCAGATGAACTATTTTTAAAATCTATTTCATAACTGTTTTTTCTTCCTTGAATTAGGTATTTTTTTTCAGACTGTGCTTTTTTAACAGTTAACTTCAAGCCTAAATATGATATATCTAATTCTTTTAAGCTTTCAGAAGCCAAAACAAAATCGTTATATACTTCATGAAAATAAAATCCTAAATATCCTCCAGATAAAGATGCTCCTTTGTCTGCCCATAAAGGAATAATATTTCTTGTCTCTGAAACGAAACTTAGTTTGCTGTATTGCAAGTCTGATAATTGAACTAAGTCTTTATCGCTTGTACCAGAAAGCTTGTTGTTTGCAAATTTAATAGTGTATTTACCTTGGTTTTGAAACTCAACTATATAGATGATTTCAGGATTGTATTTTAAGTATTGCTCAAATCCACAATTCTTAAAATAGGTATCCATCCTAAATCTGAATGGACTTTTTGAAACCTTACTTCTTTTTAAATACGAGCGGATGTTGTGCATTTTATAAATCCATCTGAAAAGGGCTATAGCTTTCATTAGTGTGCTCTTTCCACTTCCTGACTCACCAATTAAAACTGTAATGGATTTTATATCATCAATATAAATATCTTTTATCGGCCCTAAATTTTTTATATGTATTGATTCTTTCATTGCTTATGAATTTGTCGTTAACAAAGATAACAGTTTGGTTAAGTCTGGTTTTGTTTAAAAGAGACTCTATTTATGGCATGTAATTCTCAATATAACACCTCGTTTTATTCCATTATACAGCTGATATGTCTTTTTACACAACTTACAATCATTTTACAGAAGCCTCAATGACGTTGGCTCTGCTTCAACTTTAGTTTTAGCATAGCAGTATAAGCATGATTACATCTTTGATCTCTATAAACAGTTGGCATAAATTCTTGACGTAAAATAAATTATGCCAAAAAGTTTATGCCATATTTTCAAATAGCATAAAATAAAATATGCTAAAAAAATTTATGTCAAACGAAACGAAACTATAACGCTGAATTTTTTTGGCTTTAACCAAGCTCTGCTGCAACTGCATAACTGCCTTAGCCCCTTTGTATCCTTCGCGCCCTTTGCGTGAAACCATCCTACAGCAACTTATAAATCCTCGCTTCGTAAGGATGCAGCTCAAACGAACCCTTGGCATTATAATCCTTTACTTCGTAGTTGCTTATCATTAATTCTTCAGTAGTATAATCAACAAAATTATGCGCTTCAAATAGCAGCAGTTCTTTTGAGAAGTTTAAGAGAATGAGCCATTTTTCTTCTGCACCATTTTCAAAAACCTGGTGCCTTGTAAAGGCGTAAATATGGGGGTTTTCTTCATCCAGTAATTTGTATTCTCCATACACTAAAGCAAGGTTCTCTTTTCTCAACTGCACCATTTTACGGAAGTAATGAAGTATAGAATTTCCATTGGCTTCCGCCGCCTCAGCATTTACAGTAAAATAATCAGGATTAACTTTTATCCATGGTTCTGCCTCAGTAAAACCAGCATGTAAAGTAGTATCCCATTGCATGGGTGTACGGCCATTGTCGCGGCATACTTCTGCATGCGATTGTAAAAATTCTTCTGTATTGCCACCATCCTTTTCAAGGCGGTGATAGTAGTTAATAGTTTGTATATCCCTGTAGTCTTTTATATTGGTAAAACGGATATTCTTCATGCCAATTTCATCGCCATAATAAACGTATGTCGTGGCACGCATACTTAATAAAAACGTGTATAAAAGCTTTGCTGAAAAGTCCCTGTATTTGGGGTCATCGTTACCAAAGCGGCTTACCATACGGCTTTGGTCGTGGTTGCCAAAATATACGGTACCCCAGCCTTTTTGCGAGAATATGTCATTCCACTTGGTGAAGATTCTTTTCATCTCAACAAGGCTGCGGTTATTATTATCCGCATACATAAAATCGGTCTTTCTTTTGCCATAATCAATATGGTCAAAATGAAAGAACATGTTCAACTGGTGCCTGTCCTCGTCTGTTAGTTTAAGCGCTTCTTCAAGATGTAAACCGGCACCTTCACCCACCGTCATTACATCATATTTGCTAAGTACTTCGCGGTTCATTTCCTGCAGGTAAGCATGCAGTTGCGGCCCCTGGGCATAGTAATCAATAAAGTTGCCGTTAAATTCAGGCGGCAATTCAGGAAACGTTGTGTCTTTTGAAATGAAAGTAATCACATCCATGCGAAAGCCATCCACACCTTTATCAAACCAAAATTTTATCAGTTCGTACACTTCTTTTCTAACGGCTTCGTTCTCCCATTTAAGGTCTGGCTGCTTGCGCGAAAAATAATGCAGGTACCAGGCATCGGTTGTTTCATCGTACCGCCAGGCGTTTTCATCTTCATCAAAAAAGCTCCAGCGTTTCGGGGGTACACCATTTTCTGCAGGCCACCAATGAAAATAATCCCTGTATATATTATCTCTTGAACTTTTTGATTGCTGAAACCATTCATGTTCATCGCTGCAATGGTTTACCACAAGATCCATCACCAGTTTAATGCCACGGTCGTGCAAGCCTTTTAGCAGGGCATCAAAATCTTCCATGGTACCCATTTCCTGCATAATGTTGCGGTAATCGCTTATGTCGTAGCCATTATCATCGTTGGGCGATGTGTAGATGGGGTTTAGCCAAACCACATCAATACCTAAACTCTTGATATAGTCTAACTTTTGAATAATGCCTGGTATGTCGCCAACGCCATCGCCATTACTGTCTTTAAAACTGCGCGGGTAAATTTGGTACACCACGGCTTCCTTCCACCATTTACGGTTTGGGATGGTATTGAGCGTAACTGTTGGTGAGGTCATTAAAAGAGGTTTAGATTTTAATTGGAGATTGAAAAGAGAGTAATATAAAAATTCCGTGCCATTGATGCATAGAATTGGGACAGGGATGACACAGCTTGAGGCAGATATAAACGGATATTATCCTATAGCGCGGGATAATATCCATTTTTAAATATCAGGATTACGCTTTGTATAAAGTTTACATGTAGTTGTGCAGGTTCTTTTGAGGAAAGATCAGTGAAGATCTATTTGATCAGTGCCATCCGTATTACCATACCGACTAAAAATGCAAAAGGTGAAGAACCATAAAATGCTCTTCACCTTTCAATAGCGGGAAATATCACCCACCTTTACTGATGTTGCCTCTTGTAAAGCAACAGTTATTGTGGTATAAAAGTAGACATAGTTTTTTGAAACCGCAAAGCTTTTGGCCAAAAAAGTTTAGCACATTTTTACAGGTGCAGTCTGTCTTTTTTAGCAAGCAGTTCTTCTACTGTTTCCTCATACATTTCATCAGGTACGCAGCAATCTACAGGGCAAACGGCAGCACATTGTGGTTCTTCGTGAAAACCCTGGCACTCAGTACATTTATTAGGGGTGATGTAGTAAGTATCAACACTTACAGGGCTGTTACGCTGAGAAGCATCTATGGCAGTACCATCAAGCAAAGTAAAAGCGCCTTTTACAGAAGTTCCGTCAACCACGGCCCACTCAACACCACCTTCGTAAATGGCAGTATTTGGACATTCAGGTTCGCAGGCACCACAATTAATACATTCATCAGTTATTTTAATAGCCATAGGTTTAATTTTGATTTTTTAAAGATTGGTGGCAAAAATAAACGGTTAAACTGATTTAATGAAAATGGATTTACAATACCGCATACAATTAATGGCAAAGCTTGGGGCATTTATGGCAAGCGACAATGAAGAATGGCTGGCCACGAAAGAAAAAGCTGCAAGGGTGAATGCCTGGTTTACGGAGGATTTTATAGATATGGCGGTAAAAAACATCTGCACTTATTTTTTGGAGGAAGAAAAACTTGCGGCATGGGTTGAAGGTTATGGGGTGAAAGATGTTGTACCAGAAACAAAGAATGTTGGTTTGGTGATGGCAGGCAATATTCCTTTGGTGGGGTTTCATGATTTTTTGTGCGTGTTTATCAGCGGCCACCAGCAAACCATTAAAGCTTCCAGTAAAGACGAAGTGCTGATAAAGTTTTTGGTGCAAAAGCTGTATGAATGGGAAATAACCATACAGAATTATGTAAGCTTTGCAGAGAACCTTAAAGGCTGCGATGCATACATTGCTACAGGCAGCAATAACAGCAGCCGATATTTTGATTTTTATTTCGGAAAATTCCCCAATATTATTCGCCGTAACAGAACATCTGTTGCTGTACTTGATGGAACAGAAAGTGCTGAAGCACTTGATAAATTGAGCGATGATATTCAGTTATATTTTGGGCTTGGCTGCAGGAATGTTACCAAACTGCATGTACCTGAAGGCTATGATTTTGTGCCTTTGCTGGATGCTTTAAGAAAGTATGACCATTACTTTTTGTTTCATAAATACAAGCATAACTATGATTATCAACTGGCGTTGCTGATGATGGGCAACAAGTTTTATATGACCAACGAATCGGTAGTGTTTGCAGAAAATGCTTCCATCTTTTCTCCTGTAAGCCAGGTGAATTATGAGTTTTATGAGACTAAAGAAGGCATAATGAAAGGTTTGCAAAACAATAACGAGATACAGTGTATTGTTGGCAATGGTTTTACCCCTTTTGGTATGGCACAGCAACCATCGCTTACAGATTATGCTGATGGTGTTGATACTATGGCATTCCTCCAAACACTTTAATTTTTAACACATAGAAACATAGGCACATAGTTTTATAATAACCTGTACAGGCCTGTATAAAAATGAATAAAACTGCTACCCAAAAACAAATTATTACAGGTGTACTCCTGGCTGTGCTTACTGCTTTAATATGGAGCGGCAATTTTGTGCTTGCCAGGGGAATTTCGGGTAAAGTGCCGCCCTTAACACTGGCATTTTACAGGTGGTTTGCAGCCCTTATTTCGCTTATACCTTTTGCCTGGAAAAAATTTATACATGAGTGGCCCGTAATGCGCAAAAACATGCGCTATATGTGCATTACAGCCTTTGCGGGCTTTACCATGTATAATGTTTGTTTGTATGTAGCAGGCCATTTTACAAGTGCCATTAACCTTGCTTTAATAGGCAGTACATCGGCACCCATTTTTGCTGTTATTATTGGTGTACTAATGTTTAAAGAAAAAACAACCTGGCTGCGTATTATTGGTATGGCCATTTGTTTTGCAGGTATTGTACTGCTTATATCGCAGGGAAGCTGGCAAAGGCTGGTGGCTTTCCGCTTTTCAAGCGGCGATTTGTGGACACTTGCAGGCTCTTTAAGTTTTGCCTTTTACAACAATCTTGCAAAGCATAAACCACAGGGCATTTCAAGCATCAACTTTTTATTTACAGGTTTTTTAATAGCCAGTATTTTATTGTTTCCAGCTTCGCTGATAGAATTAAATGTTACCCATATTCATGTTTCTTTTACCAAAGAAGTAATTGGTGCAGTACTTTATTTAAGTGTTGGCTGTTCTTCTATTGGTTATTTTATCTGGAACCGTTCCATACAATTAATTGGGCCTGGGCGCACTGTTTTATTTGGTAATCTGATACCAGTTTTCAGTATTATAGAAGCCGTAATTTTATTGAATGAAACTTTCACGACGATGCATTTAATTAGTGGATTGGTGGTGATGACGGGGCTGGTAATTGCAAACATGAACTTACAAAGAGCAAAGCTGTAATATGATAATTGAAACATTGCAACAGTTGTTTAAACGAGATCTTTTAAGGTTAAAGAATGAGATAGAATTGTATAACGATGAAAGCAGGATATGGCATGTAGAAAAAAGCATTTCCAATTCAGCAGGTAACCTTTGTCTGCATCTTATTGGCAATCTTAATACTTATATTGGTGCGCAAATTGGCAACACTGGCTATATCAGAAACAGGGAACTTGAGTTTAGCATTAAAGATGTTCCGCGCAGCGAAATGCTTGTTAAGATTGATGCAACTATTGCTGTTGTTGAAGATTCCCTCAACAATGTTACATATGATAAGTTGCAGGAAGAGTATCCCATTATTGTGTTTGCAGAAAAATGTACGTATGCTTTTTTGCTGCTGCACCTTACCACACACCTTAGTTATCATTTAGGGCAAATCAATTATCACAGGCGTTTATTGGATGCCTGATTTTAAAAATACACATGCTAACATCAACCATTATTTTTCTTTGTGTACTGTCTTTTACTGCAGGCTTTGTTGATGCTATTGTTGGTGGTGGCGGGTTAATACAAACACCAACTACTATTTTACTGTTGCCACAATATCCTGTGGCATCTGTAATTGGTTCTTTAAAAATTCCTTCTTTTAGTGGTACCGCATTTGCCGCTTACCAGTATGTACAAAAGAAAAAACTTGACTGGAAGCTGTTGGGTATGATGATGGTAATTGCTGCATGTGCTGCATTTGCAGGCTCGCAATTGTTGACTGTTGTAAGTAATAGCTTTATGAAACCTTTGCTGCTTGTGGTTTTAACCCTTGTGGCAATATATACGTACAGTAAAAAGAATTTTGGTCAGCATCAATCTAAAAATCATACACGGGGCATAAAAAAAGCCTATGCTATTGGTATAAGTTTGGTAATTGGCTTTTACGATGGCTTTATTGGGCCAGGCGCAGGCAGCTTTTTGGTACTGGCTTTTGTAAGCCTTATGGGCTATGATTTTTTGCACGCCAGTGCAAAAGCTAAAATGGTAAACCTTGCCACTAATGCAGGCAGTATTGTTTTGTTTTTGTTGAAAGGAAAAATTATTTGGGCAGTATCAATACCAATGGCCATAAGCAATGCCTGCGGCGGAATGTTGGGTGCCAGGTTTGCATTGAAGAAGGGCAATAAGTTTATACGTATTTTCTTTTTAATGATAGTTGTGTTAACCTTATTACGTTTTGCGTGGGATGTGTTTATGAAGTAAAATTTCCGTCATGTCGAGGAACGAGACATCTGATTATTAGAAATAAGTCTTCTTAAATATAACATCTAATCTACAAATACATTTTCTTTATCAATAGCTATTTGCGTTTCAGGCTGTAAAGCCTGGTACACTTCCAGCAATTTCATCACAGCATTTCTTCCATCATTTTCAAGGCTTACTGAATAATTATTTACATACAAATCAATATGCTGCCGCATTACATCTTCACTCATTTCCTGTGCATGAAGGCGTATATAATCGGTTAGTTCAGGATAATGTTTAAAAGCATATTCAACACTTTGTTTTATAAGCCCATCTACTTTTAACTGGAGTTGTTTATCCAGTTTTCTGCTGGCAACAATGCCACCCAATGGAATGGGTACATGCAATTTTTCTTCCCAATAATTACCAAGGTCCATCAACTTCGCAAGTCCTTTTTGCTGGTAAGTAAACCGGTTTTCATGAATGATTACGCCTGCATCAACCTTGCCGTTTAATACTGCATCTTCTATTTCATTAAACACTAAAAAGGTTTTGTTTTTGGCTTGTGGAAATGCAAGTGAGAACAGCATATGTGCCGTTGTGTTTACACCAGGTATCGCAATAGAAATATTGCTGATTTCTGATGTAGGAATGTCAGATGTTGCAATCAACAAAGGCCCAACACCTTTGCCCAAAGCGCCGCCACTGTTTAAAACAATATAGTTGTGAAGTATTAAAGGCAGTACGCCGTAGCTTATTTTTGAAAGGTTAAGCTTATCATTTTTTGCCCATTCATTAAGGGTTTGTACATCTTCAAGATGAACGTCAAACTCAATACCATCAGTATCAATTTTCTTATTCACCAAAGCATCAAAAATAAAAGTATCGTTGGGGCAGGGCGAAAAACCGAGGGACAATTTCATAGTTTTGTTTGTTTAGGAAGAAGACAGTTAATCGTTTATCGACTCGACGATCGACGATGGACGATGGACGATGGACTATCGACGATGGACGATGGACGATGGACGATGGACTACTTATCCATGCTCACTTATCAGCCTTTCAACAAGTTGCAGTAACATTTGGTTCAGGTTAATAATAGCCTCTTTCATTTTCCATTTGCTTTTATCTCGTTCACCAACATAATTGCTAATGCTTCGTAACTGAATATAAGGCACGCTCAGTTCGTTGCAAACGTAGTGAAGCGATGCACCTTCCATACTTTCAATGCATGGATCATACTTATTTTTTAGCTGTTGAATGCGTAAGGGATTGGTGGTAATTTCATTAACGGTTACAGACCTTATTTCCATTAAATTAAGCAGGTTTAAACGGTTTAAATAAGGGTTGATGAGTTTTTTTTGTTCAAAAGGTGCAGCATCGCTGTTTACCAGTTTAAGGTCAAATATATCCTTCCATATTCCATTTTCTTCTACGCCTGTATCACCCAGTAATTCTTCCTTCACAGCTACGGTGTTACCTAAAGAAATATTTGTGTCAAATGCGCCTGCAATACCAGCCTGAATAATGATATCTGGTCTTTCTTTCATTAATAACCTGGTGAATGAAAAAGCAGCAGCAAGCATACCAACACCGCTTACATGAAAATTAATATTCCCGTATTTTTTTGATGTTATTGATGCAATATTTACCTGCTGATACGCTGGCGCAACTTCAAAATGAGTGGCTGCTGTAATGATGATTTTCATTATCGCAAAGGTGAGAACATTTAATATTTAGCTGCCGAATAATTTAGGCTAAGGGCTTTAATTCTAAAAAGCGACAGGTTGATTTTAAAGTTGTATTTAAAGCGGTTGAAGTTTGGTGAGGCAGACACCACAAAGGGCATCTTCCTTCCCCGCAAAGTCTCTACTCATTGCTATGTGCGCAGCAGGACGCTGCGTTAGGTAATGGTACAACCGCAGAGTCCACAGCCTCGCTCTTTGCCTTGCTTCGTGAGACTCTGCGCAGAAAAAAGTTGGGCTTTACAAACATCGCTGTTCATTAATTCCTAACTTCAACAAAAAAATTTCAATCAGCAGCGGTTGTGGGCGGACAGTTGGTTAATTCCCCAACAACGCGAAGCCTTTTTCATTAGCGGTAATTAAAAACCTACACTTTATGAGAAAATACACCTTAACATTATTTGCTTTTTTCGCAATAACATTTTCTTTTGGACAAACCAGTTTTAAAAAGAATGACATCTATTTAGAAGCCGGTGGCAATGCACTTTTCGGTTCAATAAACTACGAGAGACAGTTAACAAAGCAACCTGGACTTGGAGCAAGGATTGGTATCGGTTTTTACGCTGAATATGCTTTCTATTTAACAATTCCTGTGGGCATCAATTATCTTTTTAAACTCAAAAACAACAAATCTTTTATTGACGCAGGACTTGGAGCAACCTGGACACGAATTGACGGCAAACTATTTGGCGACAGTAAAAATTCTAATGGCGACCATTTTGTAAATTTCATTCCAAGTATTGGTTACAGGCGACACACAGCAAAAGATATGATGTGGCGTATTAGTTTGACACCTGTTGCTAATAAATTTGGACTAGTGCCTTGGCTTGGTCTTTCAATTGGAAAAAGGTTTTAATAAAGATTAACGACCGCTTAGGCATTTGGCGTTATGGCGGCAGGGCGTTAAAGCAATCGGCTATAGTTCGCTGCCAGCTTCGGCTGCAACAATATCAGCTTCAGTTTTCGGCGGGACGTCTTTCAAATATCCCCACAACTCCAAGCATTTTCGTTAGCGGCATTGTAAAACGACCCCTACAGCAATTCAAAACAACAAACTTGAACAAAACAACAAAAGAAATATTGTGGAATCAATTTGGGGCAAGTATTGACATGCTTATAAACGCAATCTCAAATTGCCCTGACGACTATTTTATAACTAACAAACGATTTTATTATATAGCATTTCACAGTACCATTTTTTTAGACTACTATTCAACAATTCCACCAAAAGACTTTTCACCACTACTTTCTTTTACTCAAAAAGAACAAGAAGAAAGACCACAAGAAGCTATTGACGATTTAATACCTGACAAAATTTATAGCAAACAAGAAATAGTAGCATATCTTAAACAAAGCCGAGAAAAGTGCAAACAAATAATTTACGCTTTAACTGAGGAAAAATTAAAGGAAAGGTTTAAAGAAGGAGACGAGCCAAATGATATGGATTACCCGATTTTGGAAATTCTACTTTATAACCTGCGACATACCCAACATCATACTGCACAACTAAATATGTTGTTACGACAAGATATTGATAAACATATGGAATGGTCATTCAGAGCAGGCGACATAAAAAATGGACAATAAAACGAATGACAGCGAAGAACAACTACCCGCTAACATCGTATTGGCAATAGTGGGGCTGACAGTTGTTAACGCAACATTTGTACTTCTATTAGGCATCTTCCTTCCTCGCAAAGTCTCTACTCATTGCTATGTGCGCAGCAGGACGCTGCATTAGGTAATTGTACAACCGCAGAGTCCACAGCCTCGCTCATTGCTTTGCTTCGTGAGACTCTGCGTAGAAAAAAATCCGGTCATCGGTTCGGGCTGGCCAAACAATGTTTAGCATTAGTTTTAACTTCATAAAATATTTCAATCAGCAGGGGTGCCCGGCGGACAAGCAATGAATTCCAGCCCTACAGCAAAACCTGCCCTTTAGCAGATATGGTAAAAAACGACACCACCAGGAAAAAAGCAAGACAACATATGAAAATTCTGACTCATAATATAGACGCCATTATAATTGCAGAAGTGACTTCGGACGAAACTATCATAAACAATACCGAAGACGGAGTAGACTTATTAGGAAACCTTTATTATCAGGGTTTTGACAGAATTGTAATTAATAAAAAAAATATAACTGCTGACTTTTTTGACCTAAAAAACGGAATTGCCGGAGAAATTCTGCAAAAATTTTCAACCTATCGTGTTCGCTTAGCAATAGTTGGCGACTTCTCGAAATACGCAAGCAAAAGTTTAACGGACTTCATTTATGAAAGCAACAAGGGCAGACATATCAATTTTGTTAATTCAACTGAAGAAGCAATAAAAATCTTTTCAGACAAATGAACTCAGCGAACTTAAAGGCGACTTTAATTATTTTCGAGCAAATGCTGGAAATACCAAACGGAAAGATTGTGATTACGGAAGACAAAGAGAAAAAAGAGTTTTTACAAACTCGAATTATCCATTGAATCTGACAGCCTAAATGAAAAGTAACAAAGAAATAGTGGCGGAGTTTATTAAAGCTACAAATCAAAAAGATTGGGACAGCGTTTTGACATTAGTTCACAACGACTTCATAAGACATAGCTCATCTGAGCCGAAAGAAATAAAAACAAATATTGGTTTGGGCAAATTTCATCAAACTGAATTAGAAACATTTCCTGACTTGGAAGAGACAATAATTTTTGCAATTCAAGAAGGTGACTTGGTTGCTGCGAGAATAAATTTTTCAGGAACACAATTAGGGCCGCTTATAAATTTTGCACCAACTGGTAAAAAACTAACAGCAGCCTTCAATTGCTTCTTTCGTTTGACGGAAGGAAAAATTATAGAGAGTTGGGTGGAATATGATAATTTAAATGGACTTATTCAATTAGGACACTACAAAATCACTGAGCAATGAATCCCAGCCCTGTAGCACTACCTGCCCGTTGGTACTAATTGTAGAACAAAATGGCAACCATAAAAGACCAACAGAAAAATGCAAAATTTCATAGACCAGGCAGCGAAAAATGGAATAGCACTATACGATAAAGGGAAGTGCCAATTTTGTGGTGCAGACTTTCAGAGAGGCATATTTGAGTGTATGGACAACTACAATAATGGACTTGAACTTTTAGACTTTAATAATCCGGAAAATCATTTATTCAGATTTTTAAGCGTTGACGCCTACGCTTTACAACATCCGGAAATTCACGGACGCTGGAGCAATCATTTTCATTTAACAAGACTATATTTAATACTCGATAAAAATGAAAAGTGGGACTACAAAAAATCACCCATACTCAGCGACTATTTGAACGAATATAAATTGAACAGACCAAACGAATTTCTTTCTGTGCCAGAGCCGTTGCAAAGGGGTAATATGACAGCAAAAGATTTGTCAAAGGCTACAACAGCAAATGAGTGCATTGAACTAATAAAACAATGGGCGAATGAAGTTTATCAAGCCTGGTCTACAAATCATTTACTGATGTTACGCAGCCATTTATTATTCCAGGCCTTCGCTCTAAAACAACAATCCTATAAACATTCAACAGCCAAGAAATGAAAACATATAAACCCAACAATTATAATTCACTTTCACCATATTTAATTGTTGATGAAGCACAAAAATTGGTAGACCTATTGATAACTATTTTCGAAGCGACAGCATTACGAAGGTTTGACCATGAAAACGGACCCACTAGCGCTGGTCTCTGACCAGTGCTAAGGCGTCACTTGGTATGAGTAGTAGGTATTTAAAACTAAGTAACAATAACGAACAGGTCAGAGACCTGTTCGAGAGGAAGAAACCAGAAAACACCCAACTGTTAAACAATTATTTGCAAGAAAAAAAGAACTTTAAAGCAAGTACCTTCTATTTTGCAATAGCTAAATAATATCAATTTGTTATACTCAAAAGGTTTCTTGATTATGGATGTAATTATGAGCTTATTTGATGATTTGAAAAAAATTATCAGTAAAAAAATCAAGCAGCTTTTGAGATAATATGTTGCGTTTGAATAATTTTTTTATAAATTTTCTGAATATTCTCAATATATAAATCCAGTTGCTTTCTCTTGTATACTAAGATATATGATGGATGATGTACTGGAACATAAAATGTTCCGTTGTAAAATGTTGTTTTATAATCAAAATCTTCAGGGAAGATAACGGGTTCTTTAGATATTTTTTTCATTACGAATGAAGCAACTTGCTTTCCTAATAAGAATACAATAGATGGCTTAAGGACTTCCAATTCGAATTCAAAGTTTGGAAAACACTTGTCCATTTCATGTTCTAAAGGATATCTTATTTTACCTTCTTTTAAAGGCAAGCATTTCACCAAATTCGTTTTGTAAAAATGATATTTACCTTTCAAGGGGGTTTCTATACTCTCTATTAAAGCACCCGACTTAGTAAGCGGAGATAACGGGAGTTTTTCAATTCCTTCTTCAAATTGAACAGCAGAAAGGCCAACCCAAAATATGTTAGACAAAACAGCTTTCTCAACCACTGGTAATTGGTTTAGATATAAACCACAAGCCTTACAAATTCTATTTGAACACGGCTTTATTTTTTGGCTTAAGTCCAGAGAAGATTTTACCGTCATTTAGATTAATTGTACGGTAAATATAGCTATGAACTAAATCGCTTTCAACTTGTGAATAATTACCACTATGGAAGTTAAATTGTAAACGTCCTACCAAATTTGATAAATTTTGATTAGGTTGAACCTGCCGAACTGATAAATCAACTTCTTTAATTTCTAAGTCATGATAGATTTGGGTACCATGATAAGGTCTATATTGAAATACACTAGTCCTAAAATTAACCTTATAAAGATTTGCTCTTTCCTTTAATTCGCAAGCAAGTTGAAAAGTCTTTTCCATGTCTTCCTCGGTTTCATTTGGAAATCCATAAATGAAATAGCCTTTCATGTTTATTCCTGCTTTAAATACTTTAGTAAGGTTTGAAAGTATTGTATCTACATTTTTAGTTTTGTTAATTTCCCCCAGTATTTTAGGTGATCCAGACTCTACACCAATAAATAATTCGTGGCAACCGCTTTCTTTTAAAGCAACCATCATTTCTTCCTCAACATTGTTGAAAGTCATTACATGAGCCATTGAACGCCATTGCAAATCAAAATTTGAAAAAACATTTATCGCTTTTTGTACTGTATTACTGGTTTTAAGAATCAAATCGTCAAGCACCCTTATAGAATTAACGAATGGATACTGATTCACTATTTCATTCAATTCCTGAATAATCGAATCCTCCGATTTTTCTCTAATGGAGTAATCTTTGTTCAATGATCTTGCTGCTGCACAAAATGAACAATTATAAATACAGCCTCTGCTTGTTACAATATTCGCTTCCAAGAATCCTAATGGATGGACTACTGGTTCATTTAGAAAAAAGCTACGATTAAGTGGTACTGTTGAAATATCTTTTACTTCATATTTTGATTTGCTATCAACAAGAAAAAAACGTCTTTTGGTTTCACTATGAACTGGCGCTTCTTTAATTTTGTTTTTAACAATGTCCAATGCAATCAATTCTCCATCCCCAGTTACAATATCAATTTCGTTATTTATGTTCCATTGGAAAATGTCTTTATACAATTGCTTGGTTGATAAACCTCCAATAATAAAATGAGTTTCAAAATCTACAGCTTCAGCCATTTCTTTTACCAAATCATAATTGGTAGTGAATATGTTGGTGGCTATAAAGTCAGGCTTAATTTCTTTTAGAGTATTAACTAAGTCATTTAAGGGAATTCGCTGAAAGACTGCATCAATCAATTCTACATCAATACCATCATTTTGAAGTAAGGTAGCGATATATCCTAAGCCAATAGGAGGTAATGAGTCTTCATCATAAAGCTCATTCCTTTCTCGGAATAATGGTGAATTGATGATTATTACTTTCATATTAGTTTCTATAAAGACGTTTGTATTCGTCAATTTGTTCTTTTACTGGTTCTTCAGCTATATCCCATATAAGACCCCACAGTAGATTATATAATGCTCCTTTGGAATTAGCAGTATCTATTTCTAAAGCTTCATAAACTCCTGATTTTATTCTATTATAAATCAGCAAGTGAGTAACGTTATTTAAAGTTTTCAATCTGCCTCTTATAAATAAATCTGCTTTTGGCGGATTATAAAATCTCAATTTAACGTGCGGTAAATCATTCCATTTCCAGTGGCGAGTTTCCAAAAAAATTAATATCCCCAGCTAACAATTTTATATTGGCTTTATCTGCATTTGATGTAAAGTTGTTTACTATGGGGTCTAATTCGGCAGTTTTGTAATGATAAAATACAAATAATAATTACTGAAATTGCAAAATAATCTGGATCAAATACCTCTTTTTTAAAAAGAAGCTCTTTCCAAAAAAGTAACAATGCTAAAAGAGAAAGAGAAAAAAGTAAAATTGTAACCGCATAAAATACATAATGCAATTTATTTTTTGAATTGGTTGAATTAATTTTTGCTCTTAATGCCGTTAAATATGAACCTAAACAAAGAGAAGAGCCTGCCAACAAAATTTTTGTGAGGTTGTCTATGGACATTAGCGTGGTTTTAAAAGTTTAGTGATTAAATTTTGTATTTCTTTAACCGGAGACCTTTGATTAATAGTTTGATATTCATCCAATTTATTTAATGCAGTTACAATTGTTATCATTTCTTTATTGGTTAATTCTTCAATAATCCACAAAATGCCTCTCACGGTTAAATTGTTCTTTTGTGATATTTTTCTAAGACTACCATCTGAGCTAAAAATTATTGCCTGTTTTCTAATACCTAATTCTAAAACTGAACTATCTGCAATGCTTAATCCCGGATGCATGTCATATAAATCTGAAATTGCCTGCAACTCTCCACTATTATCAATCGTTAGTTTGCCATCGTCAATATATTTTTTTATTTCTATCCATTGGGCTTCATTTGTTATTTCCCCAATAACTTGAGGTGTTGTAATAGCATATAGCTCCAATCGAAAAAAATCCTCAAGAAGATTTAAATCAACTAAGTCGAAAAGGATACAAGCATCCTTAATTACTATTTGGCTTTTACTTGACACCAATAAATCCTTTTCTTAATTCATTAATACTAACATTCCAAAGAGCAGCAGCCTTACCCAGGCTTATCATTTCTTCCGCTAAAGCACGATTGACTAGTTGATCAAAAACTCTTGATTTTTCTTCCCCTTTATAATTACCAGGCTCATTTTTAGCACCATAAGTTTTGCTCATATAAATAACCCATCTCTGATAATAGGTATCGGTGATTACTTTAAGCTCTTTCAATCTATGAACAATAGCTCTTATAGAAATTCCAAAATATTCTTTGATAGAAATTAGTTCGTTGACATTAATATACGACCTGCTTCTGCCACCAATCATTTTAATAAGCTGAATACTTGGTATCAAAAAACAGCTTGAAAAGAAGTGACAGAGCTTTTCAACTTCCTTTGTGTTATCCGAAATTGATTTATCCATGTTAAGCAAAAGGTGGGCTAATTCATGAATAATAGTAAACCTAATTCGTTCAATCGATTTATCCCTAGTATTAATCAGGATCACAGGAATTCCTTTAGAGGTAAAAACGGCAAGTCCATCAATTGAGTCAACATCGTCAATTAAGAATATCTTAATTCCTTTCAGTTCAAGCATTTCAATAATATTTGGAATTGGGTCACTGCCTAAATCCCAATCTTTCCTTAGCTTAATTGCTGCAAGTTCTACATCATCTTTATTAGTAATTTTGAAACTTTTTAGTGGATTAATAAATTCGGTTTCCACACCAACAATGTTTTCAATCTCAAGACACCTTTCCACATAGTCTCTTACTTTTTCTATAATTGACTCTTCATCTTTTTTTGATAAGCTTGCTTTTTTACGAAATTGAATCTCACCTAGCTCAACTTGACTTTTCTTAAAAAAATATTCAGGTTTAATTTTAAGTACGCTTGATATTGCAGCTAATACATCTCCAGAAGGGTTCATTAAACCCATTTCATACTTATTCAAGGACTGCTTACTTACTTTGTTTTCCAATGCTTCCGCTAGGTCTTGTAAAGAAAAACCAGCCATTTTTCTCGCCAGCTTTAATCTATTAGCAAAAGTATTTTCGATTAATGATTCCATGATTTTATGCTCTTGGTTGACAAATGTATGTAAATACATGAAAAACGTCAACATTTAAACTAATTATTTTAGTAGACCTCTTCGACAATTCATTTTAGATCAATATTTCTGTTATAAAATGCAGCAATTAAGTTAACTCTTATTCCAAACCGTTTTCTTCTATTTCGATATTTTTCTGCTACTATTCTAAAGATTTTCAATGCTCTGATGATGTTTTCAATGCTTACTCTTTGCGAACAAATAAGTTGATTGTTCTTTTTATCTTCTATGGTTAGTGGATTCTTTTTTGATTTCTTCTTGGGCATTACCGTATTGTAATGTAACTTTTGTAAGCCCTGATAGCCAGTGTCAGCTTTGCTTTCAATACATGGATGAATATGTGTGTTACTGGCTTTAAACAGTTTAAAGTCGTGATGTCTACCCTTTCCAAAAGCTGTACAAATAATTTTTCCTTCCCCGCAAAGTCTTTAATCAATGCTATGTGCGCAACAGGACCCTGCGTTAGGTAATTGTACAACCGCAGAGTCCACAGCCTAGCTCATTGCTTTCGCTTCGTGAGACGCTGCGCAGAAAAAAAAGATGATTAGTTTTTTTGCCCTGCTTTAATGCCCTGCCCTGGTATTTTATTATAAGCAAAATCGTGAATGGTTAGTTTTTCTTCGCCTGTGGTGTGGCTGATACGTACCCAGCCATAATGGGTTTTTCCATTAATCACGGGCTTTATAGCTAAATAATAATTCTTCTTATTCAGCCAAAGGCCATGATAATTTTTTTGGTATGCTGCATCTTCAGTTATATCAAGCATAAGGCTTTTTTCAAGAAAATTGTTCCAGTGGCTGCCTGTTATAATCGTTTCAGATATAACAGTGGCAGAATCAATGGGTTTGGCCCACAGGCCACCCAGTATAACTTCCGGCTGGCTTTGTACCATTATTCTACAACCTTGCTGAGACGATCCGTTTGCATAAAACAACAGGTGACCAATATTGTTTTCTACTATCAGCACCTCGCTAAAATAAAAATCTGTTACGCCGTCACTATTTACGTCAAGTGTAACGTGTTTGTTGTATTGTAATGTACTGTCAAGCGTTTTAAACAAAATATCGGGTGCAATAACCGGGTTGTTTTCTTTTTTGCATGACTGAGAGAAGATAAGGATTACAGCAGACAAAATCATTTTTGTAAGAACCTGTTTCATAATAGTATGTTTCTTTTGTGTTTTTATCATTGACACAGGCAGAAGACAAACCATTGCAGGCACTTATTACATTTATATTTCTTTAACAATAAAACATAAATAACAAAAGGGAGAAGATTTAAACAAGTTTCTTTTTTATATCAACAACACCAGGTAAAGGGTGGGCGTATTAGAAAGGAGAGAGCATCTTCATAACATTAGTATATACCCCCCAAAATACTTACTATTTCCTTATCACCACTACCCCTTCCTTCAAAAACTATTTCCTATTTCAACCCATGTCAAGAATTCCTTTCCAAAAAATAATTCTTGACAGTACTGTCAAGAAAACCTTGTCAAGATTTTATTCTTGACAAACATTTCTTGACAAACACTTCTTGACAACTTATTTTTATAGTATGAAAGAACCCATCACCGAAAAAATTTATACCTGTACAGGTATAATTCAGCAAAACCTGGCAGTGCTGGCGGGTGTACACCCTTCTACACTAAATAAATTTGAAAAAGGCATCCGCGATTTGCCCAGCCATGGCCTGCGTACCATTGCCGTTATGTACGATGATTTGGTAAAACTGCCCGAGCCTGCCCCCGCAATACCTACCCCGCAGGAGCTGGAACGTATACGTATACTGGCCAACTGGTGCCATGCACAGGCAGAACTGCTGCAGCAAAAACTGGATGCCGCCGTACTGGGCTATAGGCAGGGTACTGTTATGCTGCAATGGCTGCAGGTGTATAAGGCTAAGGCAACAGCCCCTTTTTCTGATAAGGAACAGCGATGGATAGAGTCACGCCAATACGAAGCCGAACAGAAAAAAGAGAAAAATAACTGGCTGCAGCAGCAAATACTGGCCACAAAACTGCATGCAATGCGTTTGGAAGCGGAGAAGTACACTAAATTATTAGAAAATATATAATATATTGTTAAATGATATCATTGCCGCATATAACTGTTAACTGCCTTTTGTAAATTAGTTGTGTAAACCATTTTCTTCACCAATCAACCATTTACAATGAGTTACAGCACAGAAAAATTAACAACTGTGGCCCTTTGCGATGAGGCCCTGGGCTTGGCAAATGCCCGTAAAAAACGCCTACAGGTAGAGCTGGGCGTATTGCAACTTCAACAGGACGACCAGAAGAGTGCACTCTCTGCGGCCAGTTCTAAATTAATTTTGGTAACGGCAGAACTTGGCGGCGCCACCACTGCCCTTACGGGTATGGAAGCGGGGCCTAACAAGGTAAAAATGCAGGACAAAGCCCGCCGGCTGAACGACCAGAAAGAAAACCTGGAAGAACGCCTGCGTTACAGCGGCCCTGCAGCCCTGTTAGATAGCCAGCTGGATGCCGGCCTCGTGGTGGCCCAGGTTACAGAAACAGATGCCTACATTGCGTCAATTACTGCCCACAAGGCAACCCTGTAAACCGGCACATTTTCACCCCAATAATACCTGAAAAACTAAAGATAGAAACCCCGCGAAAGCGGGGTTTTGCTTTTAGGGGGGAAGAAAGAAGGTGCTATGAATAGAAGAAAGGTTTCTACGCTGCGCGTTGAAACAGGTGGCTCGCGGAAAGCGCGGAACACGCAGAAGGAGAACCAAGAAGGCAGAAAGTGCGCAGGAAACGGAAAGTAAAACCAGGAAACGCTAAAGATTTTTTATTGCGGCACCAACAATACAAACAGGTGAAGCGGGCATTGGCGCACCCAGCGTACAAGAACGCAATGGAAAACTGCTGATAATAAATTAGTTTGTATTTTGGTGGGTGCGTAAATACTAAATGTTTGGCGTAATTTAAAAATACTTATCAATGACAACAACAAGACCCAAAAAATTTTGCTTCGTGTTAATGCCGTTTGACAATGAGTTTGACGACATATATCAGTTAGGAATAAAGCAAAGTTGCATTGACGCAGGGGCTTATTGTGAGCGTGTTGATGAACAAATTTTTAATGAATCAATCTTAGATAGAATTTACAATCAAATTTCAAAAGCTGACATTGTAATTGCTGATATGACGAACAGAAATCCGAATGTTTTTTATGAAGTTGGTTATGCACACGCCTTAGGAAAAACGACAATTTTGTTGACTAAGAATTCTGAGGATATTCCATTCGATTTAAAGCACTATCCACATATAATTTATAATAATAGTATAAGTAAGTTAAAAGAAGACTTAACCCAAAGAGTAAAATGGTGTGTTGACAATGAGAGTCAAGATGATAACGGACAAAAAGTTGAACTAGATATCTTCTTAGAAGATAAAAGTCTTAGCTTAAAAAACATTGAGTATCTCACAGGCAAGAATAAAATACCGACACCTAAATTCACTCTACACAACAATAATTTTATTACATACAATCCAGGAGATTACCAAGTTGGAGTTATTACAGATAACAACTACACTAACCTTCGACAAAGTGGAGGAAAGACTGTGACATTACCAGATGGCAGAAAGCTTCATATGTGTCCGATTATCGATGAAATTCTATATCCAAATTCTTATACTAGTTTTAAAATTATGTTGGAACCAAAGAAAAAACATAAAGACAATCATCCAATGAAAGAACTAGAATGGATTTATAAAGAAGACCAAGAAGTAACTATTAGAGTATTTACTTCGAGCGGTACTAGAGATTTTTATCTAACAATAAAATATGAAAAATAAACTACGCCCAAGGGTTTGGCGTTATGGCGGCTTGACGGATGTGCATTCAGCTTTTGGTTTTCAATTTGCGTTCCGTCAATGCTGGACGTAACGCAACCCAACATTTAAATTATATTTGAACAAAACAACAAAACCAAGCTTAGGTTACCGGGCTGACGGATAAATCCGCCGCCACAAACGCCAAGCCTTTTTCGCTGGCTGTCATGGCAAGACCGAACTTCAAAATGAAAATAGTATTCTTAATTGTTGCATGGGTGGCAACTCTACTTTGTGCGACACTATATTTTCGCAGACAATCTCTTCCGTTTGAAAATGGGAGATATTTTGACGCCAAATCAGAAACAGTTATTCATGAACAACCACGCTCTACGAAACTTGCAGTTTCGTAGAGCTATTCTGTTGCTTGCAGCAATAGTTGCCAAAGGCAATATAGTAGTTCTGCGGAACTGCAAGTTCACGCAGAGCACAACCAAATAGGCCGGCAATATTGCCGGCCTATTTTTATTTAAACATTTATCTTTCAACTGGCGCGGGTGTTCCAACCGATCACCCGTGACTAATTAGTATAACCGTACAGTGTCCGGAAGTATCGGCGTTTCTTCCCCGCAGAGTCTCACGACGCAAAGCTTGTGAGCGGGGGCGGTGGACTCTGAGGTTATATTATAGCCTAACGCAGCGTCCCCCCACGCACTTTACCATGAGAAGAGACACTGCTAAGAAGAATGATGCAATTTTTTCCCCTGATTGTGTAAGACCTCTTAATATTTAAGGTTCACATTCGTTGGTTCTATAATTGCAGCTTACTAAAAATAACTAAGTATAGTTTTCAAAAAAATTTCTTTCATTAATCAAAAAAAATATATGAATCCATTAAACAATCCCGAACACAAAGAAGGGAAATTAGCTAAGTCTATAGAAAATCAAACGGCTAAATTGCCTTCTGATGTGTTTTTATGGGCTGCCATAGGCTCTATGGCTATTTCACTAACATTAAAATGCTTGGGTAAGAAGCAGCAGCATAACGCACTTTTTGTAGGTCAATGGGCTGCACCGTTTCTGTTATTAGGTGTTTATAACAAACTAGTTAAATTAGAAGGAAACGATTAATTACTTTAAATAAAACAACGTGGAGACTGTTTGTTTTTCCCTTTGTTGATGTATTTGAGTAACAAACTTTTTAATTAGTCTCAACGGGTGTTCCAACGGAACACCCGTGACTAATTAGTATAACCGGACTGTGTGCTGGAAGAAGAAAACTATTAAACTAAAAGCCCCGCAAATTGCAGGGCTTTTAAATATTCGTCGCATTTATTTCTTATCCAGTAACCGTTCCCGCAAAGCAATTTTTTCTCTTCCGCTCTTAGTGGATATTCCGTCAGGTCGCAGACTCTGTGAGGCATCCCGAAAGCAGGTAGGGCGGATTTAAAATCAGCTTTATCTTTAGTTCGACACGCCTTTTACAACATCCCGACAGCAAACTATGTTTTTGCCTGGCATCTGTGCTTATGATTTCTTAACCAAATGATAATGACTACTTCTGTTTACCGGCGGTTTATTTCGGTACTTTTCGTATAATCGGAATAATAAAATTATAGAGATATGAAGTGCTGTTTGGTTTGTTTATTAGTCCTTCTCACCTCCTGTTCCACGGATAACCATACCATCAAAATAAAAGGGTCGGATACTGAAGTGAACCTTGCCGTACAACTGGCAGAATCTTTTCACCAGGTTTATCCGGATATTTTTGTTTCCATATCCGGCGGTGGCTCGGGATTGGGCATCGCCTCTTTGCTAAATGGTACCGCAGACGTTGCCAATTCTTCAAGAAGTATAAAGAAAGGAGAACTTGACCTGTTTAAAAAGCAGGGGGCAGTAATCGACTCTTTTATTTTTGCACAGGATGCCATTGCATTTGTTGTGGCAGATGATCTTCCGATAGACTCCATCAGCACAACAGAACTTGCAAACCTGCTAAACGGTAATTATAAAAACTGGTCGTTGCTTACCGGGAAAAATATGCCTGTAAATATTTATGGCAGGCAAAGTAATTCGGGCACCCACGATTTTGTAAGATCAAAATTAAAGATTGAGTTTACGCCTTATGCCAAACAAATGAGTGGTAATGCTCAGATACTGGAAGCCATCAGGGCAGATCATTCAGGTATTGGCTATGTAGGCGCCGGGTATGTTTCGCAGGGTGGCAGCAAGGGCATAAAAGTACTTCCTGTTTATGTAACAACAAACGAAAAAGCCATTTCCCCTTTAGATTCAACCATGATCGCTGCCGGCAAATATTTTTTTCAGCGGCCCCTGTTTCAATATTACAAAGCAGGTTCATACAATAAAATAAAGCCCTTTATTGATTTTGAAAAAAGTGATGCCGGCAAAAAAATTATTCATGCATCGGGTTATTACCCAGTAAAATAAAAAATCATGAGTATAAAAAAACGGGAGCAAACAGATTGGCTTTTAAAAAATATATTTAAGGCAGCAGGTTTTATTACCATTGCATTACTCGCCGGGATATTTATAATGTTGCTGTATAACAGTATTGCTTTTTTTACCGATGTAAAACCGCTTGATTTTTTTACCGGTTCGCAATGGAACCCCGAAAGTGCAAAAGGTAAATATGGCATCGCCCCTTTACTTGTAAGTACAGGCCTGGTAACCCTGGGCGCCATGTTCATCGCCATTCCCCTGGGAATATTTACTGCTGCCTATTTATCAGAACTTGCGCATCCCAGGGTAAAAGCAATTTTAAAACCAGTGATCGAAATGTTGGCTGCGATACCCTCGGTAGCCATTGGTTTTTTAGGTATCGTACTGGTTGGCCCCGGCATTGCAAAAATATTCGGCACAGCAAATGGATTGAATGCTGTTAACGGAGCTGTTTTGCTTGCAGTGATGGGATTACCCACTATTATCACCATCAGCGAAGATGCCATTAACGCAGTGCCGCTTAGCCACCGTGAGGCTTCGCTTGCAATTGGTGCCAATAAATGGCAAACCATCTTTAAGGTTACGTTGCCTGCCGCTTTGCCGGGATTGATTGCCGCGGTAATGCTGGGGCTGGGCAGGGCTTTGGGAGAAACTATGACGGTATTAATGGCTACCGGAAATGCAGCCGTAATGCCTAAGGGGTTTTTGGATGCGGTAAGAACGGTTACAGCTACCATTGCCATTGAAATGGGTGAAGTACCTTACCAAACCACCCATTACTTCGCCCTGTTTGCCATTGCAGTGATCTTATTCCTGATTACGCTGATCATTAATTTACTCGGAGAATATTTTGCCAACAGGCTTAGAAAATTTCATGCATGATAAAAAAAATAAAATATTTTTTTAATTGGATGTTACTGCTGGGAAGCACATTGCTTGTATGCCTGGTGCTGGGTGTTATTTTGTGGAATATTTTTTCAAAAGGAATGTCGTCTGTGTCCTGGCAATTCATCAGCCGGTTTCCAACTGATGGTATGACGAAAGGTGGAATTCTGCCAGCTATCATCGGTACCATTTTACTTACATTCATCACTACCATTTTTGCTGTACCCTTTGGTGTTGCTTGCGCCATTTACCTTAATGAATATGCAAGGCCATCCGCTCTTACCAATATTATCAGGGCATCTATAAGAAATCTTGCAGGCATCCCTTCTATCATTTACGGGTTATTTGGTTTGGCACTTTTTGTACAGGCCTTTCATTTAGGTACTTCTGTTTTATCGGCAGGCTTAACGCTGGGACTGCTTTCGTTACCTTACATCATTACCACAACAGAAGAAGCATTAAAACGTATACCCAACAGCATGCGGGAAGCTACATTGGCTTTAGGTGCAACACAGTTTGAAACCATTAAAGATGTAGTGCTGCCAAAAGCATTACCTGGTATTTTAACGGGTGTGATACGTACTATGTCGAGAGCTGCAGGCGAAACAGCGCCCATTTTATTTACCGGGGTTGCATTTTATATTAATGGAATCACCACCTCTCCCAACCAGGAGTTTATGGCATTACCCTATCATTTGTATATGCTCAGCACACAGCACCAGGCTATAGAACAGGTAAAACCATTGGCTTACGGCACCGCCGCCGTATTGATACTGCTTGTTTTTATACTAAATATCATTGCTTTTTACATACGCTTTAAACAAAGAACACAGGATTAATATGGATGAGATAAAATTATCGGCACATAACATGAATATGTTTTTCGGGAAAAAGCAGATCCTGAAAAATATAAATATAGATTTTTCTGAAAACAAGGTCACCTCATTGATTGGCCCCTCAGGGTGCGGAAAATCAACCCTGCTGCGTTCCTTCAACCGCATGCACGATCTGTCGCCCGATGCAAGGATAGAAGGTGAAATAAAATTGGATGACCTTAATATTTATGATAAAAAAAATTCTGTAACTGAAATACGGAAAAGGATCGGTATGGTATTTCAAAAACCAAACCCCTTACCAAAAAGCATTTATGAAAACCTTTCGTATGCTTTAAACATCCATAAATTTCCAAAAAAAGAAATCCCGGAATTAATTGAAAAGGCTTTAAGAGAAAGCTATTTATGGGAAGAGGTGAAGGATGATTTAAAAAGGCCTGCAGTAAAATTATCAGGTGGGCAGCAGCAAAGATTGTGCATTGCCCGAGCGGTGGTGCTTCGCCCCGAGGTAATTTTAATGGACGAACCGTGTTCTGCATTAGACCCTATCAGCACCCACAAAATTGAGGAACTGATCATGCAACTGAAAGAAAATTTCACGATTGTAATTGTTACACATAATATGCAGCAGGCACAACGTATTTCAGACATGGTTGGCTTTATGTACCTGGGTGAACTTATTGAATATGATACTGTCGAAAATATCTTCAAAAAACCCAAACAGGAACTGACACGCAATTATGTTAGCGGGCATTTTGGGTAAGTTTATTGTATTTAATTGCCAACGCTGCAAGTAGTCCCTTTTGCCGCACTTCGTGGATGTGTTCCGTACGTCGAAGACTCTGTGAGGCATCCCGAAGCCAGATAGGGCCGATTTAATTCCGCTTTAGCTTTATCTCGACATGCCTTTTAGAATATGGCAAACAGCAAATACAAGGTAAAACCTTTAAGGTGGGTGAAACACACCTCCAATAACAAATAAAAATAGGCTGGCAATTTTGCCAGCCTATTTTTTATTTAAACATTTATCCTTCCTAAGGCGCCAGCGAAATCCTCACCGTTAACCCTGCCCTTGTATTAATGGTTGGGGCAGAAGTAGAAATATATGGCGTTACCCTTCTTTGATCGAAGAAGAATTTAAGATTAATACGGTTGTTCAATACATAGTCAATAGACGGCTGTATGGTAATTACTTTTTGGCCGCCCGTTCCGTAGGCATTGGCCTGGTCTAAACGGCTGTTATTGGTAGCATCGTTACGTACACCAATATCAAGTTTAAAGCTCAGGTCATTTTCCAGTTTGGTATTTTTCATACCTGGCAGCTTAAACGGCAAACGGAAACCTTTTATTCTGTAGCCGCCGCCAAATACAATTTCAGAGCTATTGGTTTCACTTAGCTGGTAATCAATCAGGCTTAAACTTAACTGCCTGCTTTTATTGTATTGAAACTTCAGGTTCAATTGTTTTACAGTGGTTACTTCTACACCAATCAACGGACTAAACTGCTCTTGTATGGTAATATTTGGCAGTAAGAAGAATGGTACATAGTTCTTGCTCACGGTATCAATAAAACCTGGTGCGCCAAGGCGCAAAGGATCGTAATAGTTTAAGGCACTGGTATAACTGTTCATGCTAAGTGTACCATTATAACCATGTGTTACAATAATACTGCTGAAGGTTTTTGCAAGCGCAGGCTCTTTTGATAATCCTGTGTACGTTAAACGCCAGTTGGGCTTAGGCAATATACTCCTGAACGGATTGGTTTTTATATTGCCATTCGCCTGGTCAACCAAACCAATGGTTTTTGCATCCTTGCCTGTGTATGCGGCAAGAAAAGCAGGGATCAAAACATTTTGCGCATAACGGTTATAACCTTCGGCATAGCCATCAGTATTTACCGTACCAGGAATATAATAAGGATTTTTGGCCGCTGCACGGCCTGAAATAATCTGCCTGTTGGCTTCAAACTGTTTAAACGTTGCAGACACTTCATTAGGATTTGAACTGCGGAAAAGTGTGTTGAATGAAATGTATGATACACTGAATCCACCACTTGCATAAGGGCTAACATGGCTTTTTACACCCCTGTTATTGTTAAGGGTATCTTTAAACAATTCAGAATACTCTTTACTGAAACTCTTATCCAGGTTAAGGTCAATGGTAAACTCGCGTATAGGTTCAAGTTGCGCTGTAAGACTTAATTTCTGCTCAAAATTCTGGCGGTAAAAATCATTGAAATTACTGTCAACAGAAATCAATCCCTGTGCAGCTTTGCGGTTTAACCAGTTGGTATCTGGCTGCCTGCCAAAAGCATAGTCAAGCCCCGGCTGGTTCGTCTTTAAATTCTGACCCAGTATTTGTGTACTGTCCATATAACCAGGTACACGGCTACGGTAATTCTCCGTATAATTAACTGATGCCCTTTTAACCATGGTTAAAAGCTTGCCTGCCCCTCTTTCAATACCACCCATTTCAACAGGTTCGTTGGCACGTTGCAAACGTTCTGCGGTACGCAGGTCTCGTTTTTGCTGGCGCCATTTCTGTAATGCCTGGCGTTTCTTTTTGCCTGTTAAATATTTTCCTTCCTTGTCTTTTATTACTTCTTCGCGTGTTGGTATTACCAGCCCCAACGCATTGGTGCTTGGTTTTTTAGGTGCATTGATGGCGTTTGTTGGTTGCTTCTTTGGTGTTGCTGGGCGTGGTGCAGGTACATTATCCAGGGAACGTAACCAGCGGTTTTTACCATATAAACGTGTAAAATCAAGCTCTCCAGTAAAAGTATTGCGTTGCCCATTTTCAATAGTATTACCAAGGCTTATGGCCAACTGGCTGGCAGCTATCCAGTCAAAAGAGGTTCCGTAAGTATAACGTGCAGTAACCCAGTCAAACACTGGTAGTTTGTTAATGGGGATGTTGTAACTTAAGGTGGCTTCCTGCGCATACTGCACATTCCTTCCGCCCTTAAAAAAATTCTTCCATAAAGTATCTTTCTTTGCCTTGCTGTCAAGATTTCCTACAGGCTCATCTACATAAGCATTGTTGGTGGCTTTAAAATCAAAGTTCAGGCTGCGTGAAAGGTCCCAGCGCAGGTTATAAAACCTATCAAAACGGAAGTATTTATCATAAGTAGTATCTACCCTATCTATCTTGCTTGAGGTAAGATCGGTATTTACAATTCTCGGGATAAACTGCCCAAACTGGCGGTTTACATCGGCCCTGAAACTTAACAGCGATGGCTTTAAATTGAAGTTGAAATCTTTAATGGGGTTGAGCCATACACTGTTGTTTTTTATCAAACGCTTAAACGGCTCAACATAGTTTGACTGGCCGTTAAAAGTATAACCAAGGTTACCGCGATGGCGGTCTAACTGGTTGCGCAAAACCGTTGGGTTTATCTGCAGTGTTTGGGTAAAAGAATAACTCACATCAAAATTACTGAGGCTTAACAGCGATGGCTGGCCTTTTGGCATAATGCGTACATTGGTAAAGTTGATGGTTTTGATGGTAGTCTGATCCAGTGCTGCATCTTTTATAGAATCACGCTGTGCAAGGCTTTTAGCATTGTTTAGTTTATTGCTGTACAATACATCTTTATCAAAAGGATCGTATTGTGGTTTGCGTATTGTTCTGTTAATACTTGCATAAATAGGTATAGAAAGCCTTGCTTTTTTAGGCACCAGTCTTCCCGCATCTATACTTATTGCAGCATCAAACTGGGTCATATTATCTAAAGCACGTTCACCAATTTTTTGTTCAATGCTTCCCCAGCCTGCGGTGTACATATTGCCCGAAACAGTAATCCTGCCCAAATCTGCAAGCTGCATATCTACCCTGCCCATGGCGGCATAAGAACCCTTCTCGTCAATATTTGAGAGACGTAATTCGTTTATCCAAACCTCTGCACTTAAAGGTGTAGCCGTGCCTCCATCGGGATTTTCTATCCCCACCAAAATACCGCTTACTTCAGCAAGGTTGGGGTTGCCCATAACGCTGAATGTCTTCAGCCCAATTCTTTCACGATAAATATTGGTAAGACTGGTGGTATTGGCATTACGCCTTAATTTAAGGGTTACCAGTTCCTGTAAGTCAAAATCAAGATTGTTTGAATCTGGCCAAATCTTATCTGCATTGGCTTTACTGTAAACACCCGGAGGTGTAACCTGTAGAGGGATCTTTATTTCGTAATAGTTGTTCAGATAATCCTGGCCAATGCGAACCACAAGGTTCAGGTCATTATTTCTAATAGGTGTTTGGTTAACTACACTTTCAGCATGTGCAAACATGGATATTTTACCATAACGGCGCATATCAAGATTTACCGTTTTAAAGTCTGCTCTTGCATCACCATCAGCAAGATTACGCACCTGCATACTCATAGATTGTTCGTTCTGCAAAAGGTTTACACCATTGTTGCTTAACTGCTGTACACGCTCAATACCAGGGGGTACTTGGTAGTTAACAGGCGTTCTGCTGCTGTTTTGTTCAAGGTTTACCGCAAGTGTATTAAATGTTGTGGTGGATGAATTGATGGGAGTATAAGAACCTGTAGTATCAAGATTATATGTAAACTGGCGCCACTGGTTACGCACTAAATCAAGTTTTGCAAAACGAAGCACCGCACTGTCTTCAAAACCCGTTAAGTACATCCTTACAAAACGGATGGATTTAAAATCAGAGATCTGGCCAACCTTGCTGGTAAAGTTTTTAATAGGTACACGAAAGAGGTACCAGTTTTCCCTGGCCTGCGTTCCATCGGCATAAGTAACAGGCACAGACCTTACATCGGTTACATATTTGGTAACCCCGGCGGTCATATTTTTAGAAAGTTCAATTTCATATTCGTAATACGCCTCTGTTTCATTCAGGGTATTATCGCGGTTCAAATCTTCATTATCAGGATATAATGTGGCGGCAGAAGCAAACTCAGAATTGGTAGATGCCGTGGGAGAATTGCCCTGCGGATTATTGAAATTTTTATAACGGCCAAGTATACCTGTATTTGATGCATTGTAAGCATCATCGCGGTACCATACATAATTATCGTTGGATGGATCTTTAATGGCACGCTGGTACAAGGGAGATGTTGTACCAAGAGCAGCTACATTAGTAAGGTAGTTGCTGCGTTTTACTTTTTCTTCATCATCAGTAAGGCCATCAAAACCAACATCCTGAAAAGGTCTGTCGTTGGCATCATTACTAAATGCATTGGTTACCTGTATTGGGTTTACAGGTGTTTTGCCCCATGTATTGCTATTATCAACAGCCGCAGGTGTTGATGGTGTATTTAAGCCGTTCTCATAAAAACGCTTGCCATCTTTTAAAACATCTTCACTAATGTTTCCAAAATTAATTACCAGCTTGCCCGTTGCATTGGCATTAGGGTTTTTAATAAAAGGATCCTGTGTCCAGAATTCAACAAACTCAAAGTTGTTGGTTTCAAAATCAGTTTGGTCAATGCTGCGCATAATGCCACCCCAGCGTGTGGTTGCTTTATTCAGCTTGCCGTTGCCATCAACTTCTGTGCTACGGCTCTCGAAGTTATAAGGACCAAGATCTTTGGGATAATAAGCAAGATCAAAAGTTACTTGCTGTGTATTGGTAATATTGGTGGTTTGTTGAGGGAAAAGTTCATTGGTATAAACAAGCCTTACACGCGGGTCGCTTAGCTCAGCAAGGTTTCTTCTTAAAGGATTACTGCTGCTGTTTTTATCCTGTAAAGTGGGTTCAATATTATACCAAGCCAGTTTTGCACGGTTTCTGCCATAATCAATACTATCTGTTAAAACAGATTCTGCATAACGCGAAGGCGTTGATGCAAGCACCCATGAAATAGCAGGAAAACGCAAATCGAGGCTGCTGGTAGTACCTTCAAAATCATCTACATAAATTAAACCACTACCACCACTGCCTATTTGTGGCGGATGGCCAGGTTTTAAATGAGCCCCCTCACCATAAGCGGTAATAGTGCTCATTGCCTGTGTTGAATAAAAAGGCAGTTTGTTCAATAATCTTGTTAAGCCAGGAAGGTCAGATTTATAATTTACATCTACACCATACATGGTATTGCGTATAGGATCTTCGCCAATATTTACTTTGGTAAAGAAGGGACGCTCGCTAAGGCGCATCATAGAAGCACCCACCGTTAATTTTTTGCTGGCCACATAATCTGCACGTAAACCTAAAAAGCCACGCTGCTGCAAACCAAACTGCGCATTGTTCTCGTAAGAAACATTTACAGGAACACCTGAATTTAAAATGGCCTGGTTAAGAATTTTTACGGTACCAAGATTATAATCAATACTAAAATCAACACCTTCCAATAAATTTTGACCACCTGCAGAAACTGTTACAGACCCCTGCGGAATATTAAACGCACCCAGGTAAATTTCGCTGCCGCCAGTGCCTTTTGCCTGCCCCTGCATTACAAAGCGGTTAAGGTTGGCAAAGGTTTGGGCTATGGCTTTAATACTATCGTACAATTGTGGGTAGGTATATTTTCTTGCAAGTGCAGGAAAAGCACCATTGCCATAAGCTAAGGAATCAAGGTCATGCCCAAAAGGTTCCAGTACAGGAAAAATAACCTTGCCCTGCTGCGAAAGAATGGTAAAGCCTTCAATATAATCGTAAATACCATCAGGCTGCGGATCGTTTCTTGCATTTAACCTGTCGCTGTTTAAAATACGCAGCAATGGCTGGCCATCCACCGCAGGTGAAGCTTCAGGTAAATACCTTTTAAGACCGCCGCTTGGTTCCTGGTACAATACATTTAATTGAAAACCATCCCTTGAAAGCCCTGCAAGATCAAGGCTGTACACGTTCTTCATCATTAAACGCCAGATGGGTAAACTGGTACGTGCAGAAGTTGCTTTTAATAACTTAAGGAACAATACTTTTTGTACACCTGAACTTTTGGCGGTAGTATCTAAAGCCACATCCTGGCTAAATTCACCCACCTGGTAAACGCGGCCATTAAAAGAATACTGGTAAGCCACACCTAAAACCTCATCAGGTTGTAACTGGCCGTTTAATGAGATAAAGCCTACGCTTGGGTTAAAATAATATTCGTTGGGAGAGAGTTTACGAGCGAATGTTTTTTCATAATCTTCCACAGGCTGTAGCCCAATACCCTGCAAAAGCGTATTTACCTGCGATGAATTACGGAAAGGGGATGCAAGACCACCTGTTGCAATCTTGCTGTATAAATTATTGGCACCATTGGCTGGCAACTGGTTGCTGCCCAATGGCTGAATATCTGTGGTATTATATGGTTGGTTCTCACCCAAATCCATAAAACCTACCACATCTCTTGCATCGGTGGTGGCACCAGTGCGGTTGGTAATCCAAACCTCTATTCTTTGTATTTGCACCTGGCTGGTGGTTACAGGCAGCTTTGCCATGATGCTGTTGTAATTCTTTCGAAAATACTGGCCCATCAAAAAGTGCCTGTTTTCTTCATAATCATCCAGCTTGCGCTGAAAAGTACTGGAAGCCGCACCACCTTTTAGCGTTTGCGATTGCCTTTGACTGCGTTGTGTGGCAAGTGCCCCAGTTAAAAATAATTTACCAAACTGTAACTGCGTTTTTAAACCAAATAGGTTTTGGGCACTTGGCATTAATGTGCTGCGCGATTGCCACGACATATTTCCCGCTTCAATGCTCTTGATGATTTCATCATCCTTGCCCTTGTAATCAAGCTTTAGCTGGTTTAAATAATCAAAGTTGGCAAGGGTATTATAACTGATGGGAAGTTTTAGTTTATCGCCAATATTGGCATTTACGTTCAGGTTGGCATTCATATTAAAATCAAATCCACCATTTTGTCTTGCAGCTTCTGGTAATGTTGGGTTCAAAGTTTTTTGCCCCTGGTAACCCGCCATAATATCCACTGAACCCTGTGGCTTAATATCAATATTTAAAGCACCTTTTTTCTTTAATGAATCGCCTGCCTTTTTAATGGCACCTGTAGCATTGTCTACTTTATCTTTTAATGCATTGTTGGCACCAAAAATCCGGTCGAAAAAACTATTGTAAACGGTAAGTTTTGGTGGTTTTTGCTTTTGGTTAAGCAGGGTTAGCGCATTAGCCCTTTCTTTAAAATAAGCAGCTTCATCCTGCCTGGTTTTCAGAGCATAATATTCTTCAAAAGTTAGGTTGGTAGGTGTACGGTAAATGCTGTTGCCTATTTTTTCAACAATATAATACTGGTTGGTTTTATAATCGTATTCAACAGTTTGCTTAATAAGCGATGTATCCTTTATATCAAAAGGGTTACGGTTCTGGTAGGTAAACCTGTCGCCACGCCTGTCTTTTATAGGAAAGCGAAGCGTATCTTTTTTAGGCTGGGTACTGTCTTTAGCCTGCGCCAAAGAGCGTGTACTGCAAAATAATCCCGCACAGGTAGCCGCAGAAAATAACAATAAGTAAATTCGGTAATAATGCATTAAAATCAGGAAGGCCTTAAGTTAGGTAAATTTGCTGCGATAATCAGAGGTTTTTTAATGCTTGTTTTATCATGTCTTCCAGCGCAATATCAGGATTTATTTGCATAACTTTCTTAATTGCGTTTTCGGCCATTGGTCTGCCAATGCCCAATGCTACCAAAGCGGTAACGGCATCGCCGTCTGTTGTTTTTAAAACCAGGTTTACCAAAGGGTTTTCAAGCGACTGTTTGCTGAATTTATCCCTTAGTTCTACTATTAATCTTTCCGCGCTTTTTTTCCCTATCCCTTTGATGCTTTCCAGTTGTTTTGTGTTGCCCTGCACAATGGCCCTGGTAATTTCTTCCGGCTTCATGCCTGACAACATCATACGTGCGGTTGCTGCACCAACACCAGAAACACTGATGAGCTGCAGAAAAAGTTCTTTTTCTGTTTCTTCGGCAAAGCCATACATCGTTTGCCCATTCTCAAACAAATGCAGGTATGTATGCAGTAAACCAGCATCTTTATTGCTGATGGCACTGTAAGTATTAAGACTTATATGAAGGTCGTACCCCACGCCATTTACATCAACCACCACACGTGCCGGTGTTTTAACGGCAAAATTACCCCTTACAAAAGCTATCATAGATGTTACGAAAATAGGTTTTTATGTAATTTAACTGACGCTTGTTTTGTTATAACATTAACAATTCTGCTTAAAAAGCAAATTTTTTGGCATGAAAGATGCAAATGCGGCCATGAATGGCCTGGCCATTGTATTTATAATCAATTCAGTTTTACATGAGTACTAAACCTAAAATACTTTTGGTTGATGACGACCCCGATGATTTAATGTTGTTAAAAGAGGCGATTATCTCTTTAAGTAATAACTACCAAATTTCAGAAGCAGGCGATGGACGCACCGCCCTTAATTTGTTAAAAGAAGCAAAAAAGATTTTTGGCGGCATTCCCTGCTTAATGGTGCTTGATATAAATATGCCTGTGCTTGACGGCAGAGAAGTATTGGCCATTGTAAAAAGCGATGAAGAACTAAAAAAATTACCTGTTGTGGTTTTTACAACATCCTCGAACCCGCGGGATATTAATTATTGCAGGCAGTTTAATGTTGATTTGATCACTAAGCCTTCTTCAATAACGGCACTGGAAGAAATTGCAAAGAGAATGATTACTTATTGCAGGCCTGTGGCATAAAAGACAGAATATTAATTTTAGATGAGCTGGTTGAAATTTCAACCAGTTTTTTTGTTTGTTTTTTGTGGGGATTTTTTTGTGAGGAATATATCCTCACAAAAAAATCCCCACAAAGTTGTGAGCAAATCTTACTTACTTGTTTTTTGCCCACAAAAAGGAATGAAAAACCTTTGAATCAATTTAGAAATAACATAAAAGAAGGTGAATGAAATTAACTGTTCATCGCGTACAAAATAATGTTTACGCCAAACTTGGTATTATCTTCTGCTAAAAAGCGTTTGTTTTTAAAGTCATAATCCCACTCACAGCCATAATCTTTATTACTGTATAAAACGCCGATACGGCCGTTTATTTCAATAGCTTTTAAATAATCGTGTATCAGGTCATCGCCCCAGCCATTCAGTTCAAAAGAAGTATTCGGTGGCCCTTTTTCAAACTTAAAAAAGGAATAGTAAACTGCATGTGTTTTAGGAATTTTTTTCAAAGCGCTAGCGCCAAACAAAACAGTCATTTGTTGTTCAAATGATTTTGCAAACAGGCCGTCAATATCGTGGTTGCAATCATCTGCAAAAACAAACCCGCCATTGTTTACATAACGTTTAAAATGCTCTGCCTCTTTTGCATCAAACTGCACCAGCTTATGACCGCTGATGTAACAAAAAGGGTAATTGAATATTTCTGTGCTGCTCAACTCAACCACTTTTTCCTGCAGGTTTACGGGTACCGTAGTGTATTCAATTAATGAGTTGAGAATATTGGCAGGCATACGCTGGTCTGTATCCCAATCGCCCGAACGGTATTTTAAACGAACAAAAGTAAATTTCTGGCTATTCATCATTTATAAAGTAATATTAGCCTACACTTATCAATTAACCTTACCGATGATGGATTTTATAACAAACGGTGAAGGTTTGTAGTTAATTTACCTTCATAGCAACAAGAAAATCAACATTTATTTTACTTATAATTTAAGGCATGAGCTTAGCGCAAGAGCAACAAAATATTACAGAACTGCTGCAGAAATTACCACTGCTAAAAAAAGAGATACAAAAAATAATTGTTGGTCAGGATGAAGTACTGGAAGAAATAATTATTGCCATGCTGGCTGGTGGCCATTGTTTGCTGGAGGGTGTTCCCGGCCTTGCAAAAACGCTGATGGTACGCACTTTAAGCCAGGCAATGGAGCTGAGTTTTAAGCGTATACAGTTTACGCCAGACTTGATGCCCACAGATATTGTAGGTACAGAAATATTAGAAGAAGACCATGTTACAGGCAAGCGTTTTTTTAAGTTTAACAAAGGCCCATTGTTTGCCAATATTGTTTTGGCAGATGAGATAAACCGTACGCCTCCAAAAACGCAATCTGCACTGCTGGAAGCGATGCAGGAATTTGAAGTGACTTATGGCGGACAAACTTATCCCTTAGACCGTCCATTTTTTATTCTTGCTACGCAGAACCCCATTGAACAATCTGGCACTTACCCTTTACCCGAAGCACAGCTTGACCGCTTTTTATTATACATACGCATTGGCTATCCTTCGCAGGAAGAAGAAACTGCCATTTTAAGCAGCACTACCAGTAGTAAAAAAACCACCATCAATCCTGTTATTGGCGGCAGCGACATCAGGCAATTGCAAACTCTGGTACGCGAAGTAAGTATTAGCGATGAACTGATTGAATATGTAAGCAACCTGATACGTGCAACACGCCCAGACACAACAACCATAGGCTTTGTGAAAGAATGGGTACGCTGGGGCGCAGGCCCAAGGGCAGGGCAGGCATTGATTTTAACGTCAAAAGCAAGGGCATTGTTTAAAGGAAGATATGCCGTAGTGATGGAAGACCTACAGGCAATGGCACCACCCGTTTTAAGACACCGTTTGCTGATGAATTTTAAAGCAGAGGCTGAAAATATCAGCACCGATAATGTAACAAAAGTTTTACTGAAAGAAGTGGTGAGAGCCAATTTGAAGATGGGATAATTTGAAAATTTGAAGATGGAAAGCCTGTTAGAAAATTCTTTTTTCACTATTTTCAAATTCACTCATTTTCAAATATTCAAATCTTTTCTTCTCATTTTCAAATTTTCAAATTCCTTCATCATCACATTAACCAATGAGCCAGCTACTTGATCCTAAAATATTAATGACCATTAAAAACCTGCAACTGGCGGCCAAAACCACTATTGACAGCTTTATGATGGGCATTAATAAAAGCAATGTAAAGGGTCAGGGGCTTGAGTTTAGCCAATATAGAATTTACGAACCTGGCGATGACCTTCGCTGGCTGGACTGGAAAATGTATGCAAGAAGCGACCGCTATTATATACGCGAATCTGAAGTGGATACCAGTGTTTCAGTTAGGTTTTTAATTGATGCCAGTAACTCAATGAAACATGCTGACAATGGCTTTGAAAAAATTGAATATGCAAGATACCTCGCTGCAAGTTTAGCATATTTGGCAACCATCCAGGGCGATGCCGTTGGATTGTATGTATTTAAAGAAGGCGACATTTTTGCAATGCCTACACGAAAAGACACGCAGCATATAAAACGGTTTTACCACCAACTGGAAAGCATTGAACCTGGCGGAAAATTTACCGATGCCATTCATTATAAAAACTTAATAGCGGGTAATAAAAAAAGAGAGTTGATTGTTTTTATTACTGATTATTACGAAAAAGATGGCGAGATAACTGCGTTGCTCAACAGTTTATCAGCTTATAAAAACGAGATTATTGTTTTTCAGTTGATGGGCAATAACGAGCTAACGCTTGATTATAGTGGCTACAATATGCTGGAAGATTTAGAAACTGGTGAAACAATAACGATGAACGGCAGTAGTACCCAAACCTTTTACCAGCAACAGTTACAGGAATATTTATCTGGCATACGGCAGCAGCTTTTAAACAAAAATATTGTTTACAGGCTGATGAACATGCAGCAGCCCATTGACAAAGCCCTGAGGGATTTTTTAAACCAACGCAATAAAATAGCTAAGTAAGTTTTGCTGCAATTATTACAACCCATATGGCTTTTGGCAGGTGCAGGAATTGTGGTTCCTGTAATGATTCATTTGTGGAATGTAAAGCAGGGCAAAGTATTAAAAATAGGTTCTGTTGCTTTTTTGCAGCAGAGCAGTAAACAGCAATCGCGCAGCTTAAAAATTTCAGAATGGTTGCTGCTGCTGCTACGCTGCCTGCTTATATTATTACTTGCATTGCTTTTAGCGCAACCGCAATGGAAACAAACCATTCAGCCGAAAGATGCGAAAGGGTGGCTAGTAATAGAAAGAGACAATACAAATAAAATTTATGGTGGTTACAAACCATTAATTGACTCACTACTTGCTAATGAATATGAACTGCATTCCTTTGAAGAAGGCTTTCCTTTGTTTGAATTGAAAGATAGCAGTAGCGTAAAAGATACCCTTACAAAATATAATGATCCTTACTGGCAACAGGCACAACAATTAAGTAAAACGGCAGTTACCATAAAGCCAGTGTATCTTTTTACAGGCAACCACCTGAATAAATTTATGGCTGAAAAACCTGCGCTTTCTGGCAACATAAAATGGCTTAGTCTTATTGATACCACTACAGATACATGGATTGAAGCTGCCTATAAAACCAGTAACGACAGTATAAGAATTATAACAGGTAGCAGTACAAATAAAGGCACTGCTTATTTAACCAGTGACCTTGCATTTACAGAAGGCGAGGCAAAAGATTATAGTATTGATAAAAGTAAATCCACCATTCGTTTGCTTTCTCAAACACCTGTAAACATTGATACTTCTACCTTAACTGTTGTTGTTTACAGTGATAAATATATTGCTGACGCGAATTATGCAACAGCGGCTTTAAAGGCAATTCAGCAGTTTACTAAAAGGCGTATTGAAGTTGTTGTAACAAATAACACCAATAAAATTCCGGCTAAAACAAACTGGTTATTTTGGCTAAGTGACGAAGCCCCCAAACTGTCAAATACAAGTACTAAAATCATAAGGTACACAGCAGGCAAAAGCGATGAAACTTTTTCATGGATGGGTGATGAAAACATTGGTCTTTATAAAATAATCTCATCACAAACAAATGGCCCTATACTTTGGAAGGATGGTTTTAGCAATCCTGTTTTAAGTAGCGACAGCAGCAATAAAAACATCTATAACCTGCATACACATTTTGATCCTTCATGGAATGATATGGTATGGAATGAAAATTTTCCTGGCCTTTTGCTTAAACTTATTTTGGCTAATAACACTACCACAGCTGTAAAGGCTGAAAAGGATAAACGGCAGATAGATGTGCAGCAACTTTCGCCTGCAAAAAATAACAACAGCACAGAAAATATTACATCGACTGTAGTTTTAAAAGACATCACAAATATCGTCTGGCTAATAGCATTTTTAGTTTTTGTAATAGAAAGAGTCCTATCCTTTAAAACAAAAAAAACAAAGCCAACTGTTGGATAACAAAGGTCAACATATCATTAAAGCATTGCAAAAAAAGTGGCAACTGCAATCGTTGATTGCTTATGTTCTTATATGCCTGTCTTTTACTGCTTTTATTTCTGTTGTAGCTTATAAATTTTATCACTTATCGCCATTGGTGCTGATACTTTTTATTATGCTGGTTACCACTGTGTCAGCAATTATTAACAGGCGTTGGATGGTTTCGTTACTAGACGTTACTGCTTATCTAAACCGTAACTTTTCATCGCTTGAAGAAAGCACTTTGCTCGTTTTTAAGCCAGCAGAAAGCCTGACGTTATTGGAGAATTTACAGTTGTATAAAGTTGATGCTGCACTGCAAGTGATAAAAGATCCACATCCCTTTAGAAAAAAAATAAATCGTGCTTTTGTTATTTGTTTCGTTTCAATTTTAGGCAGCCTTTTGATCTCACAACTCAATTTTAATACTAACGCTAATGATAAAAATAGCAATCAAACCATCATTGTTAAAAAAGAAAAAACATTACCTGCCATCGCTTCTCTTTCAGTTAAAATAATACCACCAGCTTATACAGGAAGGTCAACAAAACAACAGTCTGTTTTCAATATTAAAGCAGAAGAAAATTCAACTGTTTACTGGCAGCTAAAAACAAATATTCCTGTAAAAAAAGTGCAGTTTATTTTTAATGATTCTGCTACCATTACGCTACAATCATCAGCTAACAACACTGTCTTTCAGCTTCAAAAAACAATTAACTGTTCAGGGTTTTACCAGGTGAGGACCAATGACCAATTGTCTGAATTATATCAAACAGAAGTAATAAAAGACTTACCGCCAATTATCACGATTAAAACGCCGCAACCCAATACTGTTATAGATTTCGGCCAGCCAAAACGCACAACTTTAAATGCAGCACTAACAGATGACTATGGCATAAAAGACGCTTTTATAAGTGCTACGATTGCAAGCGGCAGCGGCGAAAGTGTAAACTTTAAAGAGCAGAAAATTCCGTTGACTATTTCCTTTCAACAACATGCGCTGGCGTATCAATTACAGCAAAGCTTAGACCTTGCAAAACTGCAAATGAAGCCTGGTGATGAACTATACTTTTACATTACAGCAACTGATACTTACCAGCAGCAAACGCGCTCTGATATTTACATTGTAACGCTGCCAGATACGGCACAATTAATGGATTTTGAAGGCCTGGTGAATAATGTAAATTTTAAGCCTGAATTTTTTAGAAGTGAACGCCAGATTATTATTGATGCAGAGCAATTGCTAAAAGACAAAGACACCATTAGCCTGGAAACTTTTAATGACAGAAGTAACAACCTTGGCATGGATCAAAAACTTTTGCGACTGCGATATGGCAAATTTTTGGGTAAAGAAAACGAATCGAACATGGGCATTGAAGAGCCTGAAAATATGGATGCCACAGACTTTGGCGATGCATCGCAAATGATTGATGCTTTTACCGATAAACATGACAATGCAGAAGATGCTACATTTTTAGATGCACCCACTAAGCTTCGTTTAAAAGCAGTGTTGAATGAAATGTGGAAAGCAGAATTACAGCTCCGTTCTTATAAGCCACAGGCCGCACTGCCATTTGCATACAAGGCTTTAAAGTTGCTGAAGGATTTGCAGCAGCAGTCACGCGCTTATGTAGCAAAAGCTTCATTTAAAACAACACCTTTAAAACCCGAAAAGCGTTTAACAGGCGACCTCAGTAAAATAATACCGCCATTAACACAGCAACAAATAATAATAAAAACAGCACAGGATGAGTTGTTTAAAAATGCAATAGCCGTAATGGAAGAAATGAAATACAATACGCCTGCAAGTACAGGTTCTACGGGTGTTTTATCACAAGCAGCACAACAGCTAAGTTCAAAAGCTGCTTCGCAACCCACCGTTTATTTATCAGCTTACGAGGCTATTAAAAGAATCATTATTTCTGCGCAGCAAACAAAAAAATCTTTTGTTAAAAATGATATTGAAGTAGTTCAAAAAGCATTGCAGAACATGATACAGTACCCAACTGTTTTGCCACAGCAAAACAAAACAGGCAATATTAAATTAGCAGACCAGTATTTTATTAACCTGCATAAAAACCAACAGCAGTAATGGTTGTATGGAATTACATCATAGTAACTCTTAGTGCTTTATTGCTGGTTTTTCTTTTATGGAAAGAAATGACAAGGCCAGTAAAATTGAGGCTATGGTGGCGGATTTTTGCCACTGTAACAGCAGTAGTAAGCCTTGCCTGTATAGCCATACCTGTAACATACACCTCAACCCAAAATATAACTGCAGGCAAAAAAATAATTTTACTTACAGAAGGCTGGAACAAAGACAGCCTTGATAAACTGTTGACTACAGGCGGCAATGCAGATACATTTTCACTTGATCATTTTTCGGCCAGCAAGCTTGGGGCAGCAAAGCTGGTTGATGTTTTAGGCTATGGACTCAGCAACTCTCAACTTGCTTTATTAAATAACAAGCCTCTTGTTTTTCATTCATCAAAATTGCCTGATGGAATTGTTGATGCGAGCTGGAAACGCACAATAAACCAGGGCGAAAAGTTAGTAGTACAAGGCACTTATAATAACATATCAAACAAGGCTATAACCCTTTATTTATCAGCTTTTGACAGCAATGTAGATAGTGTTTTAATTACGCCATCAACAAAGCAAAACTTTCAACTTCAAACAGTGCCAAAACATAGCAGCCGGGCGGTATATAGTCTTGTTGCATTCACAGGCAAACAGGTACAGGAAAGCAATCCCGTTCCTTTTGAAGTACAGCCATCAGTGCATTTAAAAGTACTGGTGCTTTCTTCTGCCCCCAATTTTGAAAACAGATTTTTAAAGAACTGGTTGTACCAAAACAACTATGCTGTTGTTACAAGAACTGGTGTTAGTAAAGCAAAGTATGAACGAAGTTTTTTAAATACTTCAGCTATAAATACAGATAATATTTCAGCTTCACTATTAGCACAGTTTGATGTTGTAATAAGTGATGAAGATGAACTAAACCGTCTAAGTAAAAACGAACTGGGAAATGTTAAAAATGCAGTTGAGAATGGACTTGGCCTTATTATACAGGCAGACAGCATGTTGAATGAGAATGCTTTTTTCAGCCGCTTCTTCCCACTTATGGCATCACATACAAGTGATAAAAAAGAAGTACAGCTTTACTTTTCAGGCCAGGCATCTTCTCTTTTGCAGGAACAGCCCTTTTTTATTAGAACACAACCAAATACACAAGTACTAATAAAAGATAGTGCGGCCAACAGCTTTTCAAATCTTGCATTGTATAGCAAAGGCAAAATTGCATTAACTACATTAAGCAATACATACAGCTTATTGTTACAAAACAGGCAGGATGATTATTATCAACTTTGGAGTATGTTGTTACAAAAAACTGCAAAACAAATTAAGGAAGAAGAACAATGGTCAGTGGAAACTGCAATGCCGAATATACATCAACAAATAACCCTTCATCTTCAAACAAATAAAACTGCTTCTTTTGGGCTTATTGGATCTACCAAAATTTACCTTAAACAAAATGCAGCTTTGCCATTTATATGGTCAGGCACTTACTGGCCTTCAAAAGCAGGCTGGCACACAGTTTCAGCCGCAAATGGCCAACCCTTTTATTGGTATGTTTTTAACAATGGCCATTATAAAAGTGTGTTAGCCACTGATAAAATTGCAGCAACAAAACACTATGCAACTCTTCATCCAAAACCGTATGCAAATGAAGCAACAACGGCTTTTCCTGTAAAACATACTATCCCAAAAATTTATTTCTTTCTGCTGTTCCTTATGGCCGCAGGCTGGCTTTGGTTTGAAATAAAACTATAAGCATTTAACCGTAGCTGCATTATTTGTTTGCACTCAATTTTTTAAATTGCCAATAACCCACTTTTAATAAGCCACAACTTTTTTATTTATTAGATGTTATTGAAAGATAAATACTGCTATGTCAAAAGTTTACTCTTTAAAAACAGTTCAAAAAATACCAGTTACGTTAAATGAAGCCTGGCAATTTTTTAGCGATCCTGGCAATTTAAAAGATATTACGCCCGCCAATATTGGGTTTAATATTATCAGTAAACATCATGGTTCTGTAATGTATGCAGGCCAAATAATTGAATATACGGTAAGCCCTGTTTTGGGAATTCCTTTATACTGGATGACGGAAATTACCACAGTTAAAGACCATGAATATTTTATTGATGAACAACGGTTTGGCCCTTATTGCTTATGGCATCATCAACATCATTTTAAAGAGATACCAGGCGGTGTACTAATGACAGATATTGTGCACTACAAATTACCATTGTGGATTTTGGGTGATATTGCAAACGTAATAATGGTGAAAGCGCAATTAAGTAAAATTTTTACGCACAGGTTTGTTGCTGTAGAACAAAAATTTGGTAAATGGCCAAATGCTGCAAATGAAATTATTTTTGGCTGAGTTTAAGAGAAGATATAGTACGTAAACCAGCTCATACCGTAGGCCAATGCTGTCATGTAAATAAACTGAATTACAGGCCATTTCCAGCTTCTGGTTTCACGCTTAACTACGGCCAATGTACTCATACACTGCATTGCTAAAACGTAAAACACCATCAACGATAATGCAGCAGGTAAAGTATAAACCTTAGTGCCATCGGGGTGTGTGGCTGACTGTAACTTTTCTCTCAGGGATGAATTATTGCCATCCTCTTCAACACTATATAATGTTGCCATGGTGCCAACAAAAACTTCTCGCGCAGCAAAAGAAGTAATCAATGCAACACCAATTTTCCAGTCATAACCCAAAGGTTCTATAGTAGGTTCAATGGCTTTGCCTAAAATACCTGCGTAAGAATTTTGTAATTTTTCAGACGATAATTGTTTATGCAATGCAGCTTCCTGTTCAGGGTGCTGTTGTATCAATGTCTCATACTTACTTTTCACCTGTGGTATTCTTTCGCCTGGCCCAAAAGAACTAAGAAACCATAACAGCAGGCTGATAATCATAATTACTTTACCAGCATCTGTTACAAATATTTTTGCTTTTTCTACCATTGTAATGCCTGCATTTTTCCAGCGTGGGCTACGGTAAATGGGCAATTCAAGAATAAAAAAACTTTTCTCTTTTATGTTGATGAAAAACTTGGCAACAAAGCTTACAATCAATGCCATAAAGGTTCCCAGGAAATAAAGTGCCATCATTACAAGCCCCTGCAGACTTAAAAAACCTAAATAATATTTATCATCAACTACCAAAGAAATAAGTATGGTGTAAACAGGTAACCTTGCACTGCAACTCATTAATGGCGTAACGAGAATGGTGAGCAGCCTTTCCTTTTTATTCTCAATATTACGGGTACTCATAATAGCGGGTACAGCACATGCAAAGCCACTAATCATGGGCATTACGCTTTTACCGTTAAGGCCAACCTTACGCATTACCTTGTCACTTAAAAAACTAATACGCGCCATGTATCCTGTATCTTCTAAAATGGTTATTAAACCAAACAGTATCATTATCTGCGGTATAAAAACCATAATGCCGCTAAGCCCTGCTACAAAGCCATTAATTAAAAGGTCGCTCCACCAGGCCTGTGGCAATACATTGTTAAGCCAACCACCTATTTGTTGGAAAGACCATTCTATACCATCCATGGGGAATTGTGCCAGCCAAAAAATACTTTGGAACAAAAGAAACAGCACAGCCAAAAGAATAACATAACCCCAAGTTCTGTGCAGTAAAAGATTATCAAGTTTATCGGTAAAAAGTTTTTTTTCTAAAGGGTCTGGCTCTACCACATTTTGCTGCATAATAATTTTTATGCGCTGGTAACGCTGCATTATTTCTTCTGCCTGCGTTTTTGTGGGGTTAAATTTTGTTACCGACTCAATGTTCTCAATTACTTTTTGCGTGGCTTGTGGCAGCGGAAAATTTTCGTGGTTAATGAGGTAATGTATTGCACCATAATCACTTAAATGCGGCCTCACTTTTTGCATCGCTTCAATAGATGCTGGTGCAAGGTTTTTGTTATCTATAAAATCACGCAGTGGCATTTTATTTACCGATCTTGAAACCTGCCCCAAAACTTTTTTTAGTTCATTAAGCCCCTTGCTTTTACGCGCATTTACTAAAACTACAGGCACGCCAAGTTCAGTTTCAAGGCCACTAACATCTATTTGTATTCCTTTTTTTTCTGCAATGTCAAGCATCGTTAAAGCTATAACTACAGGCAGTTTCAGGTCAATCATCTGGCTGCAGAAAAGCAGGTTACGTTTTAGGTTGCTCGCATCTGCTACCAGCAGCAATACATCTGGTTTTACCTCCTCATCAACATTCATTAACACTTTATAAGCCACCCATTCATCAGCACGGCGTGGGTATAAACTGTAAGTACCTGGTAAATCTATCAGTTCTGCTTTTGAATTATCATCAAGGGTTATTGTTCCTGTTTTTTTATCTACTGTAACGCCTGGAAAATTCCCCACTTTTTGGTTTAAGCCAGTTAATGCATTAAACAGCGAACTTTTGCCGCTGTTAGGGTTACCAACTAATGCAATATGTAGTAAAGGGTTCGCCAAGATATAATTGTAAAATTAAAGGGCTGCAAAAGTACAGGGTTACGAGATGTGGAACACAAAATGCCCGATGCGGTATTTAAATGAATTTGCTTAATTGAATTAATATAAAACATAACAACCACAGGTTCTTAAATTGCAAGTGTAAACAATAACAAATGAGCATTACAACTATTGGTATGGATGCTTTACCGCAAAGCATGCGCAACAGCAAAGTGTTATCTGGCGATAACCTCCAGCAACTGGCTTCAGTAAAAGAGTTGCCCGTTGTTGATATTTCTTTTAAAGATGATACGCTTAAAAATATTTTTCAGTATTATTCTATTACACCAGATGAGATGGAAGTAGAGTTACATATTTATGCGGCGCAATTATTAAACGAAAATAAAGTATACGAAGCCTGGCAGGTATTGCTTGCTGGTGAAAATATGTAGCATTGTTTTAGGTTTCGCGCAGATTTCGCAGATAAACGCAGAAAGGGAGTATATGCTATCGTACAGATTTCACTTCAACCATAAAAGGAAAAGAGGAAGGTTTTTATGATTATCGCTTGGTAAAAATAATTAAGGTTTCTGCGTTCATCAGCGCAAACTTACCCTTAATCAACCACGGCAATCATACTAATTTCAACATTTACATTCTTAGGTAAGCCTTTAACAGCAACGGTTTCACGTGCCGGATAATCACCCGTAAAATAGCTGCCATAAATTTCGTTTACTTCTGCAAACAGGCTCATATCGCTTAAAAAAATGGTTGTTTTTACAATATTATCAAAGGTTATTCCTGCTTCTTTAATAATGGCTTCCAGGTTTTTCATTACCTGTACTGCTTCGTCTTTTACACCGCTTGTAATTACCTCGCCAGTTGCAGGTATAATAGCTACCTGGCCACTTATAAACAGCCAGTTACCTGCTTTAATTGCCTGGTTGTAAGGGCCAATTGGTGCTGGCGCATTTGTTGTATTAATAACTTGCTTACGCATAAAATGTATTTTATTAAGGCAGCAAGTAACTGTTTTTCTGTCAATCAACCAACCTAAATTTGCGGCTGCATTTGCTGTTATTTTTTGCAAACAGCAGTCTCATTTACTCATCATTTTGTCTCATGGCTTTACTGTTAAATATTGATACCGCTACAGACCTTGCAAGTGTTTGCCTTACACAAAACGGTAAAATAATTGGGTTTGAGGAAAATCCTGACCAAAAAAATCATGGTGCTTTTTTACAGCCTGCCATAAAAAAAATATTTGCTGGGGCAGATGTTTCGTTAAACGATATTGATGCCGTTGCAGTAACCATTGGCCCAGGCAGTTATACAGGTTTAAGGGTTGGATTGGCTTCTGCAAAAGGTTTATGCTATGCTTTAAACAAGCCATTAATTGCTGTTTCAACATTGCAGGTGATAGCCCTTGCAGCACAATCTTCTGCCAACTATCCTGCTTCTGTTTTGTTTTGCCCAATGATTGATGCACGAAGGATGGAAGTATTTACTGCCGTTTATGATAATGCCTTAAATGAAATAATTCAGCCGCAGGCTAAAATATTAGATGAAAGCTCATTTGGTGATGAACTTAAAAAATCAACTATTGTTTTTTGTGGTAATGGAAATATAAAGTTGAAAAACATATTACCTCATCCATCTGCAATTTTTTCTGAAGTATCTCATAATGCTACCCATTTAAGTGTTTTAGCACATAAATTTTTTGCGCTTAAAAATTTTGCAAACCTCGCTTATAGCGAGCCAGTATATGTAAAAGATTTTTTTTCGCCAACAAAACCTTAAAATGTACTGAACCCATTAAATTTTAATTTAAGTAAAAGGAATATATGAAAAAAGAAGGATACTTTTAGATTCGTTTGTTTTTTTAAATCCCCAAACTAAGTATCATGACATCTACGCCCCAGGTAATGCAATTAATTAATGGAGACCCATTTGTGAAAATTGATTTTGTGCAGACTAAAAAAGTTGCTGCTATTGTAAGAGCTGTAAACCACAAGCTTCGTCAAACAATGTTAAAGTTGCTTGATGATCATCAAAAAATGACCGTAACAGAAATGTACGTTAAGCTGCGCATTGAACAGTCTGTTGCTTCACAGCATTTAGCTATTCTTCGCCGTGCCAATGTTGTTGTTACAAAACGCGAAGGAAAATTTATATTTTATTCAGTTAACTATGCAAGGCTTTCTGAACTGATGGCTTTTGTAAATGACTTTTTAAAGTAAATTTTTTACGACTGCTTTGTCGTTACAATCTCTTTAGTTTGAAGCTGTTTAAAATTTATTATTGCTGTTACCATTTTTAAGTGGCACAGGTAGTGAATATTAAACAGTTTCTTTACTTTTTGCTTAATGCTTGTACCGTAAATTTGCCTAAATTTTTTAAGCATGTTTGTACAGCAATTATACACAAGCTGCATCAGCGAAGCGGCATATTATATAGAAAGTAATGACGAGGCTGCAGTGATAGACCCACTGAGGGATATTGAAGAATACCTTGCATTGGCAAAAGAGCGCAACGCCACCATTAAGTATATTTTCGAAACTCATCTTCATGCAGATTTTGTAAGCGGCCATATTGACCTTGCCGCTGCAACTGGTGCCACCATTGTTTTTGGCCCAGGCACTACAACAAAATTTCCTGTGCATATTGCCAAAGACGATGAGGTTTTTACACTTGGCAGCACTACTATTAAAGTAATTCATACTCCAGGCCATACTTTAGAAAGCAGTTGCTTTTTATTAAGCGATGAGTACAATAAACCACACGCACTTTTTACAGGCGATACTTTGTTTGTAGGCGATGTGGGCAGGCCAGACCTTGCACAAAAAGCCAACGAAGTAACTATGCAGGAATTGGCAGGCATTATGTACGATAGCCTTCACAATAAAATAATGCCTTTGGAAGATGATATTATTTTATATCCAGCACACGGTGCAGGAAGCAGTTGCGGTAAAAATATTGGTAAAGAAACCTACAGCACATTAGGCGAACAAAAGCAAAACAATTATGCGTTGCAAGAGCAAACCAAAGAAGAATTTGTAAAAGCAGTTACCGATGGCTTGGAAGCTCCGCCACAACATTTTCCTGTAAACGCAAGAATTAATAAAGAAGGATACGAAAGCCTGGATGCTATTTATGAGAAAGCTTTGAAACCCTTAACAGTAAAGGCTTTTAAGTCAATGTCAGAAAAAGATGATGTAATTATTGTAGATACGCGTAATGCCGATGTTTTTGCAAATGGCTTTGTGCCAGGTGCTATTTTTATTGGTTTGGAAGGAAGGTTTGCAGAATGGGCAGGTAGCCTGTTACCTTTTGATAAAACCATTATTTTGGTAACAGAAAAAGACAAGGAGAAAGAAACAGTTACAAGGCTGGCAAGGGTTGGTTTTGAAAAGATGGAAGGCTATTTAAATGGCAGTTTTGAAGCCTGGCAAAAAGCAGGTGAAAAAATTGATATGCTGATTGATGTTGAAGTTGATGAGCTGGCAATGGATATTCCTTTTGATGATAAGCTGGTTGTGGTTGATGTAAGAAAAGAGGCAGAATATGGTAACGGCCATTTGCAGCAAGCCATCAATATTCCTTTAGATGAAATGATGGACCCTGGCAGTATGGTTAATCTTGAAGATGACCAGAATATTTATGTGCATTGCGCCAGTGGTTACAGAAGTGTAATTGCTTCTTCGTTACTAAAACGCCAGGGCATTCATAACATAAGAAATATTGTTGGCGGCTGGAAAAGTATTACAGAAATTAAAGACAGGTTTAAGATAGAAAAAACTGAAGCTGTACTTAACTAAACTATATTAAACCCTTGTAAACATTGCATGTTTATTGGGTTTTACCTTTTTTGTTTGACTGAATGCTATGACAAACTTAATCCCCATTTTTCCTTTAGGTATTGTTGTTTACCCTGGTGAAAATTTAAATCTTCACATATTTGAACCACGCTATAAACAGTTAATTACTGAATGCTTTGCTGAAAAGAAACCTTTTGGTATACCCGCTGTTCTTGAACGTGGTATGGATGAATTGGGTACGCTTGTTGAAGTGTTAGAAATTGTAGAAGTTCATAGCGATGGAAAGCTTGACATACGCACCAGGGGCCTGCAGATATTTAAAATTCTTGAAGTAATAAAAAGCCTGCCAGATAAACTTTACAGTGGTGCTATTGTTACATATCCTGTAAATGAAGCGGCGCAAATTGCCGCAACAACACAGGCGCTATTAGCAAGTGTAAGAGAGCTTCACAGGTTGCTGGATGTATCAAAAGATTTTAAAAAACCTGATGAGGAATTGGTAAGTTATGATGTGGCGCACCATGCAGGCTTAAGCCTTAAAGAAGAGTATGAATTTTTAGGTTTAATGAAAGAAGCACAACGTTTGGAATACCTGAAACGCCATCTTAACAAAATAATACCCATGGTTGCAGGCATAGAAAACCTGAAAGATAAAATAAAACTAAACGGTCATTTTCGCGAACTGGAAGGCTTTAACCTTAACGGTTAAAAACAAAGCGACAGTTATTTAATAGTAGATTCTTTAGATGAATTAATAAAGATTATGCAAACAGATTTTCTTGTTATTGGTAGTGGAATTGCAGGTTTAACCTATGCCCTTAAAGTAGCCAAAGCGCATCCTGATAAAACGGTTACCGTTATTACAAAAACCGATGCTGATGAAACCAACACCAAGTACGCACAAGGCGGTATTGCTGGTGTTTGGGATGAAAAAGACAGTTACGAAAAACATATAGAAGATACCCTTGTTGCTGGCGATGGCCTTTGCAATGAGCAGGTAGTTGAAATAGTGGTAAAAGAAGGCCCTGAACGCATTAAAGAAATTATTGAGTATGGTGCCATGTTTGATAAAGACGAAATGGGTGAATATTCTTTAGGTAAAGAAGGCGGCCACAGCGAGAACCGCATCCTTCATCACAAAGATGTTACAGGCAAAGAAATGGAAAGGGCATTGCTTAGCGAGATGGCCAAAACTTCCAATCTCAACCTTATAAAACATTGCTTTGTTCTTGACATAATTACACAGCACCACCTTGGTTACCTTGTTACAAAATCAACCCCAGACATTACCTGTTATGGCGTGTATGTGTTAAACCTTAATACACATCAAATAGAAAAAATACTTTCTAAAATTACCTTAATGGCAAGTGGTGGTAATGGCCAGGTGTACCGCACAACCACCAATCCACGTATTGCAACAGGCGATGGTGTTGCCATGGTGTACAGGGCCAAAGGAAGGATAGAAAATATGGAGTTTATACAGTTCCATCCAACGGCATTATTTGAGCCTGGAATCAGCCCTTCATTTCTTATAACAGAAGCTGTTCGTGGCGATGGTGGCATTCTAAGAAACAAGCAGGGCGAAGCCTTTATGGAAAGCTATGATGTACGTAAAGACCTTGCACCACGCGATATAGTTGCACGTGCCATTGACAATGAAATGAAGAAGAATGGTACAGAGCATGTGTACCTTGATTGCAGGCATATGGACAAAGAAAAGTTCATTCATCACTTTCCTAATATTTATGAAAAATGTTTGAGTATTGGTATTGATGTTGCCAAAGACATGATACCTGTTGCACCAGCCGCACATTACAGTTGTGGTGGTATAAAAACAGATGAGTTTGGCAGAACATCCATTAAAAATTTATATGCCTGCGGCGAATGTGCCAGCACTGGCTTGCATGGTGCCAATCGCCTTGCAAGCAACAGTTTATTGGAAGCGATGGTGTTTGGTCACCGTTGCTACTTAGACAGCATTGAAAAAGTAAATGCCTTGGCATTTGAAACTCTGATACCTGACTGGAAAATAAAAGGAACAGGTGAGCCAAAAGAAATGATACTTATTACACAAAGCCGTAAAGAGCTTGAGCAAATAATGAGTGACTATGTTGGGATTGTACGCACTGATGTTCGTTTAAAACGTGCCATGAAACGCTTAGACCTTTTGTTTGAAGAAACGGAAGACCTGTACCGCACTACCAAAGTTTCACCACAATTATGCGAGTTGCGCAACCTTATAAGCGTTGGTTATTTAATAGTAAAAGGCGCAGAGTTTAGAAAAGAAAGCCGTGGCCTCCATTTTAATACAGACCATCCAGAAAAGAGTGATTTGTTGCAGAATATTATTTTATAGAAATAGTTTAAGAAGTTTAAAAGTTTGGGAAGTTTAAACAGTTCAAATTTAACCTTGCATGAGTACATTTAAACAGCTGGAAGATATCATCGCCTGGCAAAAAGCAAGAGTGTTTTGTAGTGAATTAAAACCAGATTTTAAAACTATTGAAGCTTCTAAAGATTTTACCTTACTTAACCAATTAAAAGCCTCAAGTGGTTCTGTAATGGATAATATAGCTGAAGGTTTTGGAAGGATGGGAAATTCTGAATTTAAGAACTTTCTTACCATAGCACACGGCTCATTAATGGAGAGCCTGTCGCAAATTTATCGGGCCTTCGATTTCTTACATATCACACAAGAAAGGTTAGATTATTTAAAAAATATAGTCAACGAAATTTCATGTTTAATACGTTCATTGATACAGGTTCTCCAAACTTCTGAACTAAAGGGTATCAAGTTTAAATAGAAGCTGTTGCCAATGAACTATCTAAACTCATTAAACTATTAAACTATCTTCCCTTAATGTACTACCTCGTTTACGCAATATTTTATCTTCTATCACTGCTTCCGTGGTTTGTTATTTACTTAATAAGCGACTTTTTTTATGCACTGATTTATTATGTTTTTGGCTATCGAAAAAAGATAGTGATGGATAATTTATTGATTGCTTTTCCAGAAAAGACTGTAGCGGAAAGAGTAAGAATTGCAAAGAAGTTTTACCGTGGGTTTACCGATAATTTTATTGAACTGATAAAGCTTGTTTCCATTTCAGAAAGTGAGATGAAGAAACGTTTTGTGATAAACATAGAAGTGGTTAATGACCTTGTAGAAAAACATGAGCGTGTGCAGCTTGTTACAGGCCATTATTTTAACTGGGAGTTTGCCAACCTCGCAGTAGGTCTTGTGAGTAAATACCCATTTATTGTAGCTTATAAACCAGTGTCAAATAAAGTGTTTAACAGGTTGATGTTGCATATACGTTCAAGGTTTGGAACCAAGCTTGTTTCGTCTACCAATTTTGGAAAAGATTTTCAGAAGTATGCAAAAAGCAACCATGCATTAATATTGGTTGCAGACCAAAATTCAGCCAATACAGCAAAAGCTTATTGGGTTGATTTTTTTGGCAAGAAAGTGCCATTTGTAAAAGGCCCTGAACGTGGTGCAAAAATGAATAACCAGCCTATTGTTTACACGCATTTTTATAAAGTAAAACGTGGCTATTATAAAGGCCATTTTGAGCTGGTTACAGACACTCCAAAAGCTTATGCAGATGGTGAACTAACCAAGGTGCTGATAAAAAAAATCGAAGATTCTATAAGAAAAGAACCAGCTAATTATTTATGGAGCCACCGCCGCTGGAAACACCCGTATGATGAAACAAAACATAAGCACCTTACGATAGAATAAAAAAAGCTGTAAGCCTTTCAACTTACAGCCATAAAAACATTTGTAAACTTTGCTTTCTTTGTTCCTTTGTGTAAAACTTCTCTGCGTGAAACTTTCCTACTCCATATTCTGCCTTAACCATCTTTCAATTTCTTCATAAGGCATTTGCTTACGGTTAGCGTAATCTTCTGCCTGGTCTTTTGATATTTTTCCTACTCCAAAATACTGGCTTTGCGGGTTGGCAAAATACCAGCCACAAACAGAAGATGCAGGATACATAGCCAGGCTTTCAGTTAAAGTAATACCAATATTTTCGGTTACTTTAAGCATGTTAAACAGCTTGTATTTTTCTGTATGGTCAGGGCATGCAGGATAACCAGGTGCTGGCCTTATGCCAAGATATTTTTCATGAATCAATTCGTCATTAGTAAGATGTTCATCTGTAGCATAGCCCCAATATTCCTTTCTTGTTTTAAGGTGAAGGCACTCTGCAAAAGCCTCAGCAAGCCTGTCAGCCAAAGCCTGTAACATAATCTTGTTATAATCATCAAGACTTGCTTCAAAAGCTTTGATATGCGGTTCAATACCATCAATGGTAACAGCAAAGGCACCAATGTGGTCAGCCCCCCCGCTCCCCAACTGGGGGATGGAAGAAGAACCCGACAACTTAGTGGGTTTAATAAAATCGGCTAAACTCAGATTTGGTTGGTCTGCTGCTTTTTGTACCTGCTGGCGCAAGAACTGTAGGTTGACGGTTGACGGTGGACAGTTGACGGTGACACTATCATCCTCACTTTCGGCTTGCCAAAAACCAATAACGCCGCGTGCAGTTAACCATTTTTCATTGATGATTTTGTCAAGCAAAGTATTGGCATCGTTATACAATTTGGTAGCTTCTTTACCCACAATTTCATCGGCTAAAATTGCAGGGAAATTGCCGTGCATTTCCCACGCAATAAAGAAAGGTTTCCAGTCAATGTATGGCCTCAATTCACTCAAATCAAAATCTGCAAAAACTTTTGTGCCTGTAAAAGTTGGCACTACAGGTGTAAAATTTTGCCAATCAATATTTGTTTTTTTCTTTAAAGCATCAGCGTAGCTGATATAATTCTTTGATGATTTCCTGTTTTCAAAACCATGCTTTAGCTTAATATATTCATCAATAGTTTGCTGTAATAAAACATGTTTGTTATCAGGGTTTAAAAGGCTGCCAGCAACAGTTACACTACGGCTTGCATCAAGCACATGAAGTACGCCATTGCCATATTCAGGTGCAATTTTTACAGCCGTATGTATGCGGCTTGTAGTGGCACCGCCAATCAACAAAGGTTGCGTCATGTTTCGGCGTTTCATTTCGCGTGCAACGTGCACCATTTCATCAAGCGAAGGTGTTATAAGGCCACTCAAACCAATAATATCTGCCTTATGTTGTATGGCTGCATCAAGAATTTTATCTGTTGGCACCATTACACCAAGGTCAATAATATCGTAGCCATTACAGCCCAATACTACGCCAACAATGTTTTTACCAATATCATGTACATCACCTTTTACTGTGGCTAATAATATTTTAGCGGCACCTGCACCTTCTTCGTTTATAGTGCCTGCGGCGATATGTGCCAGGCGGCGTTCTTCTTTTTCAGCTTCAATAAAAGGGGTAAGTACAGCAACGCTTTTCTTCATAACCCTTGCACTTTTTACCACCTGCGGAAGGAACATTTTGCCGGCACCAAAAAGGTCACCTACAAAGTTCATCCCATCCATTAATGGGCCTTCAATTACATCTAATGGTTTTGGATATTTTAAACGTGCTTCTTCAGTATCTGCATCAATATAATCGGTAATGCCGTTTACAAGAGAGTGTTTTAACCTTTCTTCTACAGAAGTATCACGCCATTTCTCGTCTTTTTCTATCACCTTACCTTTTGCCTTAACGGTTTCTGCAAAAGCAATCAGTTTTTCTGTGGTTTCGTTATTATCGTTGTTCTTGTTAAGTATCACATCTTCACACAACTGGCGCAGGGTGGGTTCTATCTCGTCGTACACCACCAATTGCCCCGCGTTAACAATGCCCATATCCATACCAGCCTGTATGGCATAATATAAGAAAACGGAGTGCATCGCCTCACGCACGTGTTCGTTGCCACGGAAAGAAAAAGAGAGGTTGCTAACACCACCACTTATTTTAACCAAAGGCATTTTTTGTTTGATGATACGGCATGCTTCTATAAAATCAACACCATAATTATTATGTTCTTCAAGGCCAGTGGCAATGGCAAAAACGTTGATATCGAAGATGATGTCCTGTGGATCGAAGCCTACTTGTTCGGTTAATATTTTATAGGCCCTTTCAGATATTTCCACCTTGCGTTCCATGGTATCTGCCTGGCCTTTTTCATCAAAAGCCATTACTATTACGGCTGCGCCGAATGCTTTGCAGATATAGGCCTGCTCAATAAATTTATCCTCGCCTTCCTTCATGGAAATTGAGTTGACGATGCACCTGCCCTGGATGCATTTTAAGCCCGCCTGGATAATCTCAAACTTAGAGCTATCTACCATGATGGGTATCTTGGCAATATCAGGCTCGCTTTGCAAAAGGTTAATATAGGTAGTCATCGCTTGCATACCATCCAGCATGGCATCGTCCATATTTACATCCAATATCTGCGCACCGTTTTCTACCTGTTGGCGTGCAACCGAAAGCGCTTCCTCGTATTGGTTATCACGGATAAGCCTTGCAAACTTTTTAGAACCTGTTACATTGGTACGCTCACCCACGTTCACAAAATTTGTTTCAGGACGAACAATCAATGGCTCTAAACCTGACAGGCGTAAAAAGGGTTGTATGGTTGTAGTACTCATTTTAATTTTACTTGATAGTGTGCAGCTTCCTCTTCCATTACCCATTGAAGTTGTTCTTCATTGGGTAAGTAGGTTTTGTATTTGCTTGTAAAAATCTGTTTATTGTCTTTTGGAAGCGTGTATTTAACAATGCTTTCCTTCTTGCTTTTGCAAAGAATTATGCCGATGGTTTTGTTCTCATCAACTTGCTTAATTTCTTCATCATAATAGTTTACATACATCTGCATTTGTCCAAGATCCTGGTGTTTAAGGCTGCCGATTTTCAAATCTATCAATACAAAGCATTTAAGGATACGGTTGTAAAAAACAAGGTCAATGTAATAGTGTTCATCATCAAAGCTAATGCGCTGCTGTCTTGAAACAAACAAAAACCCTTTGCCTAACTCTTTTAAAAAATCTTCCAGTTTAGAAATGATGGCAGATTCAAGGTCTTTTTCGCTGTAGGATTCATGCTCTTTAAGGCCAAGGAAATTAATAATGTATGGGTCTTTGATAACGTCTTCAGGCCGTTCTATTACCCAACCATTGGTACTTAATTCTTTTACTTTCTTTTTGTTTCTACTCCTTGCAAGGCGTATATATAGTTCACTGTCTATTTGCCGTTTAAGTTCACGCACACTCCACTTTTCATTAGCGGCTTCAATTTCATAAAACTTTCTTTCAGGTTCATTTTCTATTTGAAGAAGTAGTACATAATGCGACCAGCTAAGTTTAAGCACAGGTAAAATAATGCCCTGAAACCCTTGATTTTGCTGTAAAGATTTCCGAGACAGTGTCTCGGATTTTTGTTTTATAGTTGGTTCGCCAACTTTATTATTGCTCTGAAACTCTTGATTTTGCTGCAAAGATTTCCGAGACAGTGTCTCGGAAATTGAATAGGTAAGATAAAACTTACGCATATTCTCAAGGTTATCTACAGAAAAACCACGGCCAAATTTTTGTGTTAATTTTTCTGAAAGTAACTGTAATGTAAGTGTGCCATAAGCCGCTTTTTTTTTCCCATCCTGCTCACCGTCTATTATAAGTTTGCCAATAATGTAATAGGTTTTAACCATGGTGCTGTTTACCTGCTGCACAATGTTGGTGCGTGCAGTAAGTATTACATCACTAATGTTTTTAAAAAGACTATTACTAATGGCTTTACTCATTCTTATGCAGTTACTAATTCATGTTTTAATACAGGTAATTTTCTTGGTTGTATTTTTCTTACATTATCAGCAATATGCTTTATGTGGCCTGGCGTTGTGCCACAACAGCCACCAACAATGTTTACCCAGCCGTTACTGGCCCATTCTTCAATAAAATGTGCTGTTTCGTGTGGTTGTTCATCGTATTCGCCCATGGCGTTTGGTAAACCTGCGTTTGGATAAGCTGAAGTATAACAAGCTGAAATACTGCTCAATTCTTCAATGTGGCCGCGCATTTCCTGTGCCCCTAAAGCACAGTTAAGACCTATGCTTATTGGGTTTGCGTGTTTAACAGAAATATAAAATGCCTCCAGTGTTTGGCCGCTTAAAGTTCTTCCGCTGGCATCTGTAATGGTACCGCTTATCATTATAGGAAGTTCGCCCCTTGCTCCTAAAGGTGAGTTTGCCGAGAATCTTCCGTCGCTGGCAGGTAATGGGTTCTTTCTGAAATAATCTTTTATAGCGTAGATAGCCGCTTTGGCGTTCAGCGTATCAAAAATGGTTTCTATTAAAAGAATATCTGCACCCCCTTCTATCAGGCCTTTTATTTGTTCTGTGTAAGCACTTACTACTTCATCAAAAGTTACAGCACGAAAGCCTGGATTATTTACATCGGGCGAAAGGCTGAGTGTTTTGTTTAAAGGGCCGATGGCGCCAGCTACAAATTTTGGATTTGTTTCCTGCGTTGTATTATGAAGGGCATGATACCTTTCTATAGCTTTTCTTGCACATTGTGCAGAAACAACATTCATTTCGTAAGCGATAGCCTGCATGTCATAATCCGCCTGTGCAATTACAGTGCTGCTGAAAGTATTGGTTTCAACAATGTCTGCACCTGCTTCTAAATATTGCTGGTGAATGCCAATGATTATTTCAGGCTGTGTAATGCTTAACAAGTCGTTATTGCCTTTTACATCGCAATGCCATTCTTTAAACCTTTCACCACGATAATCTGCTTCTTCCAGTTTATGACGCTGTATCATGGTACCCATAGCACCATCTATTACCAGTATTCTTTTTTCGAGTTCTTTTCTTATATCCATGTTAATAAAAGTTTAACCACAAAGTACACAGGCACATAGTGATGATAAAACCAAAGCTTATTGTATGAACTAAATTGTTGAAGGATGTAATGCTGCCGTAGTGTGCGACGCAACAGAAGATACATAGCAGTACCCAAGCTGACCTCCAAAAAATAAAAAAATTGAATTAAAACGAGCAACAAATCCTGCAGAGATGTATGGAATTGAGACCGTTTATTAGTTCAAAATTTTTAAGCAGGTTGAACAATAAACAAATCCGCCTGCTACTGCAAAAGTAACAGGCGGATAGTTATTTACCAAAGTTGATTTTAGTTGTATTTGGCTGTAGTGGTAATTTCCATATCGTTAGCTATTACAGAGCCAATGTCTTTACCTGTTAAACCAAAATCCTTTATCTTGATTTTGAACACACTTTTAGAACTTACAACACCTTTAGTAACAGTAACAGTAGCTTTTGCGGTAACAAGTTTTGTAATGCCGCGAATAGTAAGATTGCCAGAAGCGTTTACATTATAAATACCATCTTTTGTAAAGTTTACTGCGGCAATATTTGCGATAGTTCCTTTAAATTCTGCTTTAGGAAATTTGTCACTATCCATATAATCCTTGCCATTAAAATGCTCCTGCATTAATTCATTTTCAAACCTAAAGCCCTTAATAAGCAGGCTAAACATTAGCTGACCTGTTTTGTCTATCAGCTTGCTTTCTGCCTGGTTATTGGTGGCCTCAATATCTTCGGCAGGTGTGTGTGAATAGAACTTTACCTGCGCAGATTTTGTTGCATAGGTTTTTTGTGAAAAGCTTACCAACACTGTATTTAAGGCGATAAGCAAAAAGAAAAATTGTTTCATTTATCAGATTTATTTTTTTATTACAATAGCATCTATAATTACAACATCACTTAAAAAGCCTGTGCATATACCTTTAACAGTTATTGTTGAGCCATTGTTTATTTCGCCGCCCTCTTCTTTTAAAGTACAATACACGTTTGAAAAACTATCATCGCTTTTTAGAGTAACAGTAGACTTGCCGTCTTGGTTTTTTTTGGCTTCAATTACTTCTCCTGTTATTGCGATGGCTTTGTTAAGAAACTTTTTGTTTGCAGAGTCTTCATTTGCCTGGAACTCTTTCACCATGTCTTTTGCGGTAATGGTAATGGCCTGTTCATCTGCAACGTCGCGTTTAAAATGCGTGGGTTTATAAAAGCCAAAGAACCATATGCCAACGGCAACTGCAACAGCAGCAATTAACAAACCAATTAAAATTTTCTTCTTCATGAAGGGTGTTTAATTAAGTTGTAAAAATAATACAACCACCTAAACGAAAGAATGCAGCTTGAGGTTGGCTGCTGTTAAATTCCGCAAAGCGTTAATTTGTCAACTATATTTTTTCTTGATAAATTCTGTAAGCTTCAACTCATCAAACTTTACACTTAAAAGAAGCAGGAAAACAATAGTGGCACCTATTGCAAAAGAACCAGCAACCCATGCAGGCTTATTTCCATTTCTGTGTTCAAAGGATTCAAACCTAGGTTCAAAAATAACAGGCGGGTTATTGGCAAAATCTTTTCTTATGCTCTTGCGTAGAATTGCTGTTTTATAAAAATTATAGCTATTGCTCTTTCCTATACGGTCAAAATAAACAAGTTTTTTTAAGTTGGTTTTAGCAAAGTTTTCCTGGCATTCATTGTAAAATTTATCTTCCTCGCTTTTTGTTTCATGACTACTAAGTTTTGCACTTATGGTTTTATTATAGCTAATACAAACCCATGCTTTGGCTGTTACCAAACTGATCTCAGACGGCGGCTCTGTAATTATAGTAGAATCAATGGTTTTATTTTTTGATAGTGAAATACTGTTATCTGTGATATAACCAATTTTAGTAGCCTTTATTTCTTTTCCATATTCATCAAGCGGGCTGACTATATACATAGAAAGGTTTCTATCCCTACCCTTATTCTTCGTTTCATAAGTATACAATATGTTTTTATTGACTGTATCAACATAAAAATGCTTAACAGTATAAAACTTAGTGAGGTGGTTGCTATCTATTTGATCTATATTATCCAATTGTGTAAGAACACCTGTGGCACTATCCATATAAAACTGGGCAACCATAGTAGTTGCAGCTATAACAATAGAAATAAACAATTGAAAGCCAAAAGATGGTGTTTCACCAGGGGTTGTTTTCTTTAAAAGATTAATGGCAGGCCTTAGCCAAATAATAACTGGTATCCAACAGGTAGCTATTGGCAACCAAAAATGAGTGGTTATTTCATCGTAATCTATCAGCTTTAGTTGTACAGCAAGTACCCAGTGCAAAAAAGTATACACAACAATAAAACAAAGATTGATAAGAAGAAAAGGAAGATAGATAAGACGAAGCTTTTCTTTTAAAAGGTGCATAATCAATCTAGTGTTATTCAATTTTCGCTGAAGCAAACTGTCGTTTTTACCTGGTGTAGCATAGCTACTTTTTTGCCATTGCAAATACCCGGTATCCATTTAAATGATTTTGAAACTGAGATCATTTCTTTTGCAATCCTTCCCCCCTTTATAATTCTTTCATTGCTAATGCTGCCGTCTGTTTCTACAATAAAATCAATAATAATATCCGAACTCTGAGAGGCATCAATAGAATCCATAGCAATACCGCTTAAGCGTTTTTCTAAAGCAGCATTACCCCCTTCATTAACGGCCTTGGTATCTGCAGTTATGTAAACAGTTCTTTGTGAAACGGTGTCGAAAATTTTGTTGCAGCGGTTTTGATCAGCAGGTGAGACTACCAAAGAGATAGAGAAAAGTTGTAATAATATATAACAAATGAAAGTCATCAATTACTGTAAATCTAATAATTCATCACGGTACCATTTTTTTAATTCCTTAATCCATCACCATTCATTTAAACCAGTACAATAAATTTGCTCTATGAAAATCTTACTCGCACAGCAGAATTATCATATAGGCAACTTTGAAAGCAATACCGCCAAAATTATTGATGCCATTAACCAGGCAAAAGCGCAACAGGCCGATTTGATTGTGTTTAGTGAAATGAGCATTTGCGGTTACCCTGCACGCGACTTTGTTGAGTTTAAAGATTTTATAAACAAATGCTATGCAGCCATTGATGAAATAAAACAACATGCAGATACTATTGGCGTATTAATTGGTTCACCAGCACGTAACCCATTTGTAAAGGGCAAAGACCTGTTTAACGCGGCCTTTTTTTTGTACGAACAAAAGATAATTGCAGAGGTACACAAGACACTTTTGCCTACTTATGATGTGTTTGATGAATACCGCTATTTTGAACCTGCCTACGAATGGAATATTGTTGAGTTTAAAGGCAAACGCCTGGCAGTAACCATTTGCGAAGATATCTGGAACCTGGGCGATAACCCTTTGTACCGCATTTGCCCAATGGATGAGCTGATAAAACAGAACCCTGATGTGATGATAAACCTAAGCGCAAGTCCGTTTGATTATACGCATGACGAAGGCCGTAAAGCCGTGGTAAAAGCTACGGTATTAAAATACCAGTTGCCCATGTTTTACTGCAATGCTGTGGGCAGTCAAACAGAGATTGTATTTGATGGCGCTTCGCTGATATTTGACAAACAGGGCAACCTTTGCAAAGCCCTGCCTATGTTTGAAGAAGCACTTGATGGTGCCGTTTTAAACGATGATGGCAGTATTGATGCACCTGTAATTGAAGCTGCATCAAACACCATAACCAACGAGGTTACTCATGCTTTTTTAGAAGAGCAATTGAACATTGCACAGATACACAATGCACTGGTGGTGGGCATTAAAGACTATTTTAAAAAGATGGGCTTTACTAAGGCTATTCTTGGCAGCAGCGGAGGTATAGATTCAGCCGTGGTATTGGCTTTGGCATGCGAGGCTTTGGGTAATGAAAATGTAAGGGCTATTTTAATGCCTTCGCCTTACTCTACTGAACACTCAGTAAACGATGCTGTTGCATTAAGCAAAAACCTAAATAATCCTTACGATACTGTTCGTATCAATAACGTGTATGAATCGTTTTTAAATACACTTGAACCCATATTTAATGGGCTTCCTTTCAGCCTTGCAGAAGAAAATATACAGAGCCGCAGCAGGGGTAATTTGCTGATGGCTATCTCTAATAAGTTTGGCTACATTCTTTTAAATACATCTAACAAAAGCGAGCTTGCAACAGGCTATGGGACTTTGTATGGCGATATGGCTGGTGGTATTGGTGTGTTGGGCGACTGCTACAAACTGCAGGTATATGAACTGGCCAAGTACATAAACCGCAATAAAGAAATCATCCCTGTAAACATCATTACAAAAGCACCAAGTGCAGAGTTAAGGCACGATCAAAAAGACAGCGACAGCCTTCCTGATTATGCTGTGCTTGATAAAATATTGTATCAATATATTGAAAGACGAATGGGGCCTGCAGAAATAAAAGCACAGGGTTTTGATGCTGCCATTGTTGACAGAACATTAAAACTGGTGAACACCAATGAGTATAAACGTAACCAGTTTTGCCCTATAATACGTGTTAGCCCCAAAGCATTTGGTGTAGGAAGAAGGGTACCAATCGTAGGGAAGTATTTGAGTTAGCATACCTATGCATCAATGTTTCACTGCCTGCTTCGCAGGAGTGTTTGGTTTCGCGCAGAAGGCGCGGATTTTCGCTGAAAGAAACCAGTTAAATGTGATGTTCTAGTTTAATAAGTGAACACAATTAATTGAATTAGTACTGCCCATCTTTGCGGTTAAAAATCTTATATGGCCTGTATTTCAATTGCTGAAAGCGGGCCTATTTTTTTATTGTAGAACAAGGCTACTGTATAGCCGATTAAACAGCCAAAGATGGCACCACACAATACATCAAAAGGATAATGAACGCCCACATAAATTTGACCGTAAGCAACACTTGCCGCCCAAACAAACAACCATTTATGGTATTTACCTATAATGCTTTTAATTGTTTGAGAAAAGAACATAGCCATTGCAAAATGATTGGTAGCATGCGATGAAGTAAAGCTGTAGCCACTTCCGCAAGCCTGTAATAAAAGCCGCATTTTAAACTGTAGTACAGAATCGTTACAAGGCCGCAACCTTTCAAAATAATGTTTAATAAAAGTGCTGCTTACCTGGTCAGCCAGTGTAATAGTAAATACTGCAAACAATAACCAGGGCCATAGTTTTTTACCAAAGTTTATGGCAACCAATGTCGCAAGAAAAATATATAAAGGTACCCACGTAATGCTTTCGCGCCACCAGGGGTAAATACTGTCAAGCACAGAGTTGGTAAGGCGGGTATTTATTTTAAGAAACAGCCAGGTATCCAACTCTTTTAAAGAATCCCGTATACCGTTTAATGTTATAAGAAAAGTGGTCATGTTATATGTATGCCAGCACCGTTTTACTTGCAGGGCAAACTTAACTTAATTGGGGTACAAACTGTTTTCACAGATTTATTTAATAATTTGTAAAGGCGTTTATGTAATTGTGGTACATGGTACATCCATGGTTTAGTAAACTCATAAAATATATGTTATGAAAAAGATCATCCTGCTGGCAATATTTCTTATTACTGCTAATCTTGCAATAGCACAACAGCAACCGTTTATAGTTCTGCAAAAAGTAAAAGACACTTTACCATGTATAACTTCGCCATCAATTGATAATATGCCCAATGCATTGGCAGGTAAAAAATATCCCGAAAAATTAATCCGCAATAATGGGCAGGGCTTTAATATTTATGAGAATGGATTGGATAATATGCCAGTGTTAAAGCCTGACAGCAGTTTCAAAAGCAATATGGCTTCTTCTGTTCCTCTTAAAAACAACAGGAAATTTAATTTAGCAAACTTTCACCGTTCTAATGAAATGATTAAACCTTATGACCCTTTGAAACCTAAAAAGAAGACAAGTCCATTGTTCAACATTCCTAAAACAGACTTACAGGCTGTTCCTTTAGTGCCATAATCTTTATCCTACTTTTTTAGCAAGAATAATCATCCGTGGCGATTTTTTTATATCGTAACTATTTAACTGGTAATCGCCAAACACTTGCTGTACCTGCATTTTCTGGTACGCAAGCATATCAGTAAAATCACCCAAAGTAAACTTGGCCACACGTTCTGTATATAAATGTTTGGGGGCTTTGTTTTGTGTATCTGTTACTTGTATCTGTTTAAAAAAATGGGCATCATCGTGCCACTTGGTTACGTGAAAAGCTACATCATCAAACTGCTTTATATGGCTTTTCTCAAGGTGGTCTTCACTGTAATGTACATTCAGGTAATCAATCACCAGTAAACCATCTATTCTAAGGCTTTGTGCAATAGTTCGTATGGCATTGTTATGCTCACGTTCTGTTCTGAAGTACCCAAAACTGGTAAAGAAATTAAAGGCAAAATCAAAGTAGTTTATCCAGAAAGGAAGGCGCATATCATGCTGGTAAAAATGCAGTTTTTCAGTCTCGTCATTCTTTGCTTCTTCAATAGAAGAAAACGAAAGGTCAATTCCTGTAACATCAAATCCCATTTCCACCAAAGTCTTGCTGTGCCTGCCTTTGCCACATGCCACATCCAGCATACGGGCATCTTCGGCAGGTGCTAAAAAGCTAATTAATCTTTGTAAAAAAGCCTTTGCTTCCTCCTCATCCCTGTTGTTGTATAACAGGTGATAATAAGGCGAATTGAACCAATCTTTATACCATGCTTTTGCTGCCATTCTTAGTGTATATTGAAAGTAAAATTAAGCCCTAATCAACCAATTTTCATTTATGTTTGCAGCACCCTGGTTTTAAAATTATTTCTATGGCACTTATTAAAAGTATTTCAGGTATTCGTGGTACAATTGGCGGAAAGCCGGGTAATACACTCAGCCCTTTAGATGTTGTTCGCTTTACGGCAGCTTATGGTACCTGGTTGTTACAACAGCCTCATTCCAACAAAAAAGTTGTTATTGGACGTGATGGCAGGATTAGTGGAGAAATGGTACAGCGTATTGTTATCAGTACTTTAAATGCCTTAGGTATTGATGTTATTGACCTTGGTTTAAGTACAACGCCTACCGTTGAAATGGCTGTAATTTTTGAGGCCGCCGCAGGCGGGATTATTCTTACTGCCAGCCATAATCCTAAAGAATGGAATGCCTTAAAATTATTGAATAATAAAGGCGAATTTATTAGTGGTGATGATGGTGCAGTGATTTTAGAGATAGCTGAAAAAGACGATTTCAATTTTGCAACTGTTGATAAATTAGGCAGCTATACAGTAGATTATACGTCACTTAATAAACATATTGAAGCAGTTGTAAATTATCCTTTGGTAGATGTTGAAGCAATTAAAAAAGCGAAATTTAGTATTGTAATAGATGCCATTAATAGTACTGGTGCCATTGCGGTACCTGCATTGCTGAAAGTATTGGGCGTAAAGGATTTTACTGTTTTAAACGCAGAAGTTGATGGCAAATTTGCCCATAATCCAGAGCCGCTTCCACAACATTTAAGAGAGCTTTGCAATGAGGTAAATAAGAAAAAAGCATCTCTTGGTATTGCTGTTGATCCAGATGTTGACCGACTTTGTTTTATTTGTGAAGATGGCAGTGTATTTGGTGAAGAATATACCCTTGTTGCGGTTGCTGATTATGTTTTAAAGCACAAAAAAGGCAATACCGTAAGCAATATGTCTTCTACAAGGGCATTAAAAGACATCACCATAAAGTATGGTGGAGAGTACACGCCAAGTGCTGTTGGCGAAGTAAATGTGGTAACCAAAATGAAAGCTGTAAATGCCGTTATTGGTGGCGAAGGCAATGGTGGCATTATTGTTCCAGACCTGCATTATGGCCGCGATGCATTGATTGGTATTGCACTTTTCTTAACTCATTTAGCGCACGAAAAAAAGAGCGCCAAACAACTGCGCAATACCTACACCAACTACTTTATGAGTAAAAATAAGATAGAGTTGGAGCAGGGTTTTGATGTTAAAAAGATATTTGGCCAAATTCAAAAAAAATACAAAAGTAACCCCATTAATACAGAAGATGGCTTGAAGATAGAGTTTGAGAATGATTGGGTGCATTTGCGTACTAGCAACACAGAACCCATCATTCGTATTTATGCAGAAAGTACTTTTGAAACTACGGCAGATAATATTGCCAAACGCATTATGCAGGATATTAAAGAGGCAATGTAATTCAACAATAATTTTATTAAATCAGTAATTATAAAATGTCGGTTATGAAAGTTAAGCTTTTGTAACCGACATTTGGTTTTCAATTAAGCTTCGTGCAGCCTGTGCCGAGGTACGAGGTATCTACACTTGTACATTTATTCACTAGCAGCACGGGGCCTCCTTTCATAAGCAACATCCTTTCAGAAAACATGAAGCAAAGAATCTATTTAGATAATGCTGCTACAACCCCTTTAGACCCAGAAGTGCTTGAAGCAATGATGCCTTACCTTACCACAAACTTTGGCAATCCTTCTTCAATATACAGTTATGGCCGCGAAAGCCGCATGGCTATTGAGAATGCAAGAAAATCGGTAGCAAAAATATTAGGTGCGCATCCTTCAGAAATATTCTTTAATTCTGGTGGTACAGAGAGCAGTAACACTGCAATTATAGCTGCTGTTCGCGATTTGGGTTGTACAAATATTATTTCTTCACCTATTGAGCATCATGCAACTTTACATACTGTTGAATACCTTCATAAAACAGGCGCAGCTTCATTAAAAAATGTAGCTCTTCTAAGCAATGGTCATATAGATTTAGAAAATTTAGAACAATTACTATCTGAAAATGATGGCAAAACTTTGGTCACGTTAATGCATGCCAACAATGAAATTGGTAATATACTTGACATAAACGCTGTTGGTGAAATTTGTAAAAAGTATGGTGCAATTTTTCATAGCGATACTGTACAAACAGTTGGTCACTTCCCTTTCAATCTTCGCAATACACCAGTGCATTTTATTACCGGTGCAGCACATAAATTTCATGGCCCAAAAGGTGTGGGTTTATTATACATTAACCAGGAAGTAAAAATTCAGCCTTTTGTTCATGGTGGTTCACAGGAAAGAAATGTACGTGCCGGTACAGAAAATCTTTATGGTATTGTAGGCTTTGCAAAAGCACTTGAGATTGCTACCAATAATTTTGAAAAAGACAGCAATTATATTCAAAGTCTTAAATCCTACATGGCGGCAAAGCTGCAAAGCGAAATACCATCTGTAATTTTCAATGGTGACTATTCTGGCAGTAGCTTATATACTGTACTGAGCGCAGGTTTTCCTAAGACTGATAAAAGTGAAATGTTATTGTTTAGCCTGGATATAAATAATATTTGCACAAGCGGTGGCAGTGCATGTACAAGTGGTGCTGATTTGGGTTCTCATGTAATCAGATCAATAAACAATGACTCAAATCGTGTTACTGTTCGTTTTTCGTTCAGCAAGCATAATACCATGGAAGAAATTGACATCGTGGTTTATAAGCTTAAAGAACTCATTTAATCGTAGTAACCTTCAACTAGTATGCCCAAACTTCAACGGCGATATACTTTCTTCTATTGATTTATACTATACAATCCACCAGAAGTTTCTTGTAAGTTTTACATGTGTATCTATTTTATTCTGTTTCCTCACGCATATACGCAAAAACACCTCAACAAATAAATGTTGAGGCGTTTAAATAAATATGGCAACTACCTACTCTCCCGGCGTAATGCGAGTACCATCGGCCATGGGGGACTTAACTTCTCTGTTCGGAATGGGAAGAGGTGAACACCCCCGGCAAAATCACC
>JANPIP010000036.1:0-84649 GCA_031424995.1 Chitinophagales bacterium
CAAAATCAATCAAACCCGCATGTTCCCTATTTTTGAACTTCTTTGTAAAGCCATTGTAGGATTAACACCTTCCTGTAAACCAAATACAGGATTACCTCTAAAAAGTGTCAACTATTTTCAGGACGGGTCATTTTGTGTCAAAATATTTGTGCCAAATAAAATTGACACAGAAAAATTGACACAAATTTGTGTCAAAATAATTTAAAAATATTTTTTTGGCACACGTTGAGCCATTTATGGTAGCTTATTGGATTGATAATGCATTTATGGAATAGTTAGGGTGAATTTGAATCAGCACTATTTTAAAGTTTTCAAGCAAGCACCCCAATTGCAAAAGAATTTACAGTCAAAAAATAGGGTTACAATTTATTCAAATGAAACTTGATCTTGAAAAGCTATTAAATAGTGAAGTGGATTTGGTTTCTTCAAACGGTATGTCTAAATATATTAAACCACTTGTTGATGTAGAAAAGCGTTTAATATATGAGAGCGGACTTGGCAAAGATTCCTTTACTTAAAACCATGTTTTCCCTTTGATGAAGTTGGATTGGGGAACAAAAACGCCATCAATTTTTTCTAATAAAAAATTTGGCTCTACAATTGGCTCAGCCACCAAAGGCGCAGTTAACGTGCCTGTCTCTTTCTTAATTAATTCTTTACAATCAACAAGCCCTTCTACACTTGCATTTTCGTAAATAATTACTTTTTCTGTAGCGGTAATATTGCCTGTTACTTTACCATAAATAAAAACATTGGTTGCTGAAATATTGCCTTGTAAAATAGCAGAAACACCAATTGTAATATCCTTGCCGCATACAATACACCCATCAACACGTCCATCAACAATTCCTTGCGAAATACTTTCAATATCGCCTGTTATATGAACCCCTTTGGGTATATATAAGCAGGATAATCTACGGAATTGATGGCGAATATTCACGATTTGTAACATTGATGGTTAGTACAATTGACTAAGGTGTGTAATCTTGAAAAATTGAAGCAATAGTTGTTGAGTTTCCTATATCAATGCCCGCGCATTTACCAGGATATTTATCAGAGATACGCAGTGAATTGTACAAGTAGCCAATGCTTGCAAGTTTTTCAGGTTCTGGTGCTACTTCTACCGGAATGCTGTCGCCAAATTCTTCTTTAAAAGCATCAAGAATTTCTGTGTAAAAAGCACCGCCACCCACCAGGTAAATCTTTTCGCAAGTCTCAAAATCCTGGTCAGTCAGGTATTTTCGAATTAGGGGGGATACTACTTCGCGATAATATTGTGTAAGAACCTGGGCTCTCAGTTCTCTAATGTCAATCTTTTTTCTATTAACAAATGCACTTCCTTTCATAAAAACCTCATCCATTTGGTGCACATTTTTCATTTCCAAATAGTGCTTCTTCGATAATTCGCGGTAAAGATTGTCAATTGCATATTGTAAACCATGCGAGCTAAAGCAGGTACGGTGTACTAAGCCATCTTCTGAGGCCATACCGCCTTCAATAGTGCCAAAGCCAAGGCTGATAGTTAAGAAATTTTTTGGCTCATCATTTAATAATTTCTTCAGGCCAATAATGCATCCTACAATTTCTGGTATTATCTCATAGGTAGACACATCAAATATTGCCTTTTTTATACCGCCCTCATTGTTAAACGTTTTGGTGTCATAATCTATTAAAAAATGGCGGCGGTCAAGATATTTTGCTGCTAACGTTTTATATACGTTGTAAGTAGATAAAGGGAAGCCCATAGTAATGCAAACTGGTTGTTGTAATTTATCAACAATGTTTATCATGCAGGCTTTAAACAGTACATCATATACATCTTCATCTGGTGAGGCATTGGTAATTCGGTCTGCATTAACGCCGCCTTTTTTAGCCAGGTTACCAACAATGTACCAATTTGAATCTTTTTTTATTTTAAGACCATTCAACAAGTCTTTTGCTGAATTTTCAGTATTGCCGAAAGAGGTTTCGAAAACACTGGGAAAGGAGTTAGTTAAAACATTCATAAGTCTGGTTACGTTACAAACATAAAGATAATAGCGATTGCTTCAGCATTTGTTCTTTACTTACAAACTACTTTTAAATTGTAAAACAAATACTGTATTTTGTTTGCCAATACACCATTTGCAAAAACTGTTAACCATATTAATTGCTGTTTCGCGCCAACGGCGGCAAAATTTTTTGCTTATACTGAGTGTGTAATAACAGCAGCTTCAACAAAAGACAGCCAGTGGTGTGATTGTAAGCTTACCAGTACCAAAGACTTACCTGCCAGCAATCATAACGCTGCACAAAAAGAAACGGTTAAAAAGAATGACTGGAAGTACACCATTAAAGCTTCATTTTATTATACGTCACTAAACCCGCTGACACTTAATCAGTGGCGCAATACCAACACTTTCTTTGTATCTTCTTTGTTTGATGATGACATGTTAAGACCACCTGCCTGTTGCTGAAAAATATCACTTTTTAATTTTTTCATGCTGCACCATTCCCGCTAAAGGATATGGTTGTATGTGCTTTTCATCTATTAAAAAACAAACCATGAACAAATATATTTTACTGCTTACAGCTATTGCTGCAACTGCTACTGCATGCCATCGTAATATTGTTCCATCAACCACACCAATTATTAATTCTGAAATAAAAAATGATAATGGCCAAAACATACTTGCAGGCCATTGTTCTTTAAGTGCGCTACAGATTAATCCCTATAAAGAATGGTACGATAAATCTTATAGCACTTACATTATTGACAGTGTAACAACCACAGCCCTGCAACCTTTACTGCAAAATAAAACCATTGAAATTTTTCTTGGCAGTTGGTGCGGCGACAGTAAACGCGAAGTGCCGCATATGTTTAAAGTACTGCAACAGGCTGGCTTTGACACAAGTAATGTGAGGATGATTTTTGTAAACAATTCCATGGCTAAATACAAGCAAAGTCCCCAGCACGAAGAACAGGGAAAGAACATTCATCATGTACCCACTTTTATTGTGTATGATGGTAAAAAAGAATTGGGAAGAATTGTTGAATCGCCTGTGGTTTCGCTTGAAAAAGACCTGGTGGCTATAATATCAAAACAACAATACCAACCTAATTTTAAAGCCGTTACTTACTGGCAGGAAAATGCAAAGAAGCGAAGCAAGGCAATGCGTGATACAGCATTACAGCAACTGGTTTCTTCCATTAAACCACTTTGCAAAAGCACTGGCGAATTGAATGCTTATGGCTATATGCTGCTTGCACAAAGCAATTATACAGAGGCACTGAATGTTTTTAAAATGAATACCTACCTCTACCCTACATCTGCTGCTGTATTCGATAGTTTGGGCGAAGCTTATGCCACAACAGGCAATAAAGAAGAAGCCATAAAGAATTACAAACGCGTACTGGAATTAAAGCCTGGTGATGCCAACGCTACTAAAATGCTTGAAAAGCTGAACTGATAATTGAATTTAAAACAGAGGTTGACCTGCACAGGTCAACCTCTGTTTACTTAATATGCATAGTGGTGAATAAAAAAGGATTCGTCATGTCGAGGTACGAGACATCTAATGAACTACAGTAAGATTCCTCGTTCCTCGGATCCGATAGCCATCGGATGACGTTCTAGTAAAAAGCCAACCTATTTCATACCATGATCATTCTTAAAATCCTGGCCACTCCATATCTTTTGCGCACTCCATTGTTCAGGCGGCGCAGCCCAAAACTGATCTGTTTCTGCCAACCCCAAAGGAAGAAAAATATTGGTGCACAAATACAGGCTGCCCGTGTTATTGTAAGAATCTCCAATCTCAGGCTGAGAGCCATACAGGCCAATACTCAACCAACCATTATCAAGGTAGGTGGTTGGGCTTTCCAGTGTTTTTTTAATCACCGCTGTTAAAGCACAGCGTACACCTGCAGGCGATAACTGTGCAGGCAGTTTTTTACGCCATGCCATATCTGCCAGGTGATGAAATGCAGAGCCCCTATACACGATAGACCTTCCTGTTGCAGGAAAAGTACCATCCGTATTAATCAACCTTTCCTGTATCACTGCATAGCGTTCATTACGCAGTTTTATCTTTTCTGTGATTTCTCTGTAAGGGTTTCCTTTCTTATTTATTACTTCTGTAATGGCCGCCAGGTAAGGGTGAATTACAAAACTGTTATAGTAATCAAAAGCATAGGAAGGGCCATCAGAATACATACCATCGCCTTTATACCATTGCTCCATTTGCTGCATGGCATAATCAACACGCATCTGGTCCCACTCGTAACCGTAATTACAAAAGAAGGTTTCTATCAATCCTGAAAAAAGCAACCAGTTAGAAAAGGCAGGCTTAAACCTTCGCGTGGTTTTAAAAGAAGCCACCAGCCTTGCGCGGTTTACTGCATCAAGATGTTCCCATAACCAGGGTGCACGCAAAAAGCCATAAGCCCAGAAAGAAGCATCAACCAGTTGCTGGCCACCAATATCAAAGCGCATAAAATCTTTAGCAGAAGAATCCAGCGCATTGTTAATTCCCTTCAGTACCAGTTGCCTGTACTGGTTACGCAAGGCAACTTCTTCAGCATTGCCGCCTTCTAACTGAAGCCAGGGCGCAATGCCACAAAGGGTTCGGCCAAACACTTCTACATAAGCTACTTTCTTCCTGTGTTCAGCATTATCAATATGTTTAGATACAATTTGCGGCATCACAATTTTTAAACTGTCATGCGCAAGGCTGGTTAACACAGGCCGTATCATTTTATCCATCTCGCTTATCCAGAATTTACGGTCGCTAAGGCCGTTTACTTCTTTAACAGGTGCGGCAATAGGCGTTGCTTTTTTCTTTTGAGCATAAGCGTACTGGCAGCCAATAACTGCAAGCAGGCAAACAATTGTTTTAAACTTCATAGTGTTAGAAAAGTTGATTGTGAAACAAACAACAGACAGCGCGTAATCATGGTCAAATATCAGTACAAAACAATGACATTTTTACCGTCATGTCGAAGAATGAGACATCTAACTATTAATCAACAGATTTCTCGTTCCTCGAATCCGATAGCTATCGGATGACGTTATATATAAAAACAAAAAAGCCGCCGCAGTAATATCCTGCAACGGCTACAATATATTTCAATGCCATTTTTTAAGGCATAATAATCATAGATTTTGGTGTAACATCCACCAGTTCCAAATCAAAGGTAAGGTCTTTACCCGCCAAAGGATGGTTGGCATCAAGCACAACAGCATCTTCCTTCACTTCAATAATAGTTACAGGAAACTGCTGCCCCTGTCCATTACTCATGCTAAGCTGCATACCCACTTCAGGCACCATATCAGCAGGAAACTGCGCTTTCGGAAACTCCATAATCATATCTTCCTGCGTTGGACCATAAGCCTGTTCAGCAGGAATGTTCACGGTCTTCTTTTCACCCACTTCCATACCAGTAACACCTGTATCAAACCCTTCAATCACCATACCACTGCCCACTTCAAACTCAAGCGGTTCGCGGCCGTTGGAAGAGTCAAATACTGAACCATCATTAAGCGTACCGTGGTAATGTACCTTAACCGTATCGCCTTTTTTTACTTGTGCCATGTGCTTATTTTATATGTAGAAAAATTTCTTTTGGTAGCCAGCCTTTGTTCTTTATTCATCTTCATTCCGCCTGAGGCGGACACCAGCTCTTTGTTCATTTCTCGCCTACAGTTTGCTATAAAAAAACTATCCCTTTTATTTAGGTTGTAAAATTGAAAACAACAACCATTTAAATAAAAAGGACAGCGAAAATACATAGCTAAAGTGAACACCCAATTAAATTATTTACATTACCATTTTAAACCCATTTTTATGAAGTTGACTATATTACTGGTTTGCGGCATTGCCTTGCTTATTTCGGCGGGCGCTCAAACAAAACCAATACTTCCTGCGGCCTACCGCACCAATGTATATGTGCCGCTTTTAAAAGGTAAACGCGTGGCTGTTTTCGCCAATGCCACATCAACCGTAGGCAGTGTTCATTTAGTGGATACCTTACAAAAACTTGGTGTTAAAATAGTAAAAGCATTTGGACCAGAACATGGTTTTCGCGGTACCGCAGATGCAGGCGAAAAAATTGATAATTATATTGATGCAGCTACAGGCATTCCCGTTATTTCGTTATACGGCAAAAAGCGCAGGCCAAGCATTGAAGACCTTGCAGATGTTGATGTTATGCTGTTTGATATACAGGATGTTGGTACCCGTTTTTACACCTTCATTTCTTCGCTGGAAGAATACATGGAAGCTGCTTTTATAAGCGGCAAACCGTTAATGATACTTGACCGCCCCAACCCAAATGGCTTTTATGTAGATGGCCCCGTACTAGATACTGCTTACAGAAGTTTTGTAGGCATGCAGCCCGTACCTGTTGTGTATGGTATGACGATAGCAGAATATGCCTTTATGATTGCCGGCGAAAAATGGTTATCTGATAAAGCCAATAAACGTCATGATTATTATCTAACTGCGCAAAATTCTAAAGACACAGCTTTCCATTTCCAGGTAATAAAATGTGCAGGATACACCCACAAAAGCAAGTACGTGCTACCAATAAAACCATCACCTAATTTGCCTGACATGGTAAGCACCTACTGGTATGCAAGCACCTGCTTTTTTGAAGGTACTGTACTTAGTGAAGGCCGTGGCACAGAGCATCCGTTCTGCATCTTTGGTCATCCCTCTCTACCCAAAAACTTATTTGCTTTTACACCAACAGCAAGAGAGGGTGCTGCCAAACCAAAACTAAATGGCCTTACCTGTTATGGCTGGAATTTGTTTGATACAGATGAAAAAGTGTTACAGGCAGTTGACAATAAAATCCAACTGCAATACCTGCTGAAAGCCTACCAGCTCTTCCCGCAAAAGGACAGTTTCTTCATCCGCCCCAAAAGCGGCAAACCCAATGATTATTTCTTTAACAAACTGGTCGGCAACCACGAATTAATGGCGCAGGTAATAGCTGGTTTATCAGAAGCTGATATTCGCAAAAATTGGCAGCCCAAACTGGATGCTTTTAAAAAAATAAGAAAAAAATATTTGCTGTATGAAGATTTTGAGTGAGAAAACTTCGTCATTTACATGTAATACATTAAGACTTCCTATGTTCAAAAAATCATTATTACTTTCCCTCATCTCACTACTGTTTTTTTTTCATGCGAATGCACAGCAGACAATAAAAGAATTCAGGGCGGCATGGGTAGCCACAGTTGCCAATATTAACTGGCCCAGCAAACCCGGTTTAAGTACTGCAGAACAACAGCAGGAAGCCATTAAACTGCTTGATTATTTAAAAGAACACCATTTTAATGCTGTTATTTTCCAAGTACGGCCCATGGCAGATGCACTGTATAAAAGTGACATTGAACCCTGGTCTTATTTTCTTACGGGCGAACAAGGCAAAGCTCCAGAACCTTTCTATGATCCATTACAGTTTTGGATAGAAGCTGCGCACGACCGTGGGCTAGAACTGCATGTATGGCTTAACCCCTACCGTGCTTTTCATCCTGCAGGAAAAGCAATAAGCAACCAGTCAATTGTAAAAACAAATCCTGACCTTGTTGTTAAACTTAAACAAGGCTATTACTGGATGGATCCATCTAAAAAAGAAATGCAGAACCGTACAGCAGACGTTGTAAAAGATATTGTGAAGCGGTATGATATAGATGGCGTACACCTTGATGATTATTTTTATCCCTACCCAGATTATAATGGAGGTGAAGACTTTCCTGACGATGCAAGTTTTGCAGCTTACCAGGCAGATGGCGGCAAATTATCACGCGGCGACTGGCGGCGTGCCAGTGTAAACGCTTTAATTAAACGGCTGTATAAAGAAATTAAGGCAGAAAAAAAATATGTAAAGTTTGGTATCAGCCCATTTGGTATCTGGCGGCCTGGCTTTCCTGCTTCTGTTGAAGGTTTTGATCAGTACGAGAAATTATATGCCGATGCCAAACTATGGCTGAACAAAGGTTGGCTGGATTATTTTGCACCGCAACTGTATTGGCCAATTAACAGGATGCCTGTTAGTTTTCCTGTTTTGCTTGGTTGGTGGCATAGCGAAAATACAAAACAGCGGCACCTTTGGCCTGGCATTGCCATTGGCGATTCAACTGCAAAAAGTTTGAATGAAACCATGAGCCAAATTATGATTACCCGTGGTATGCTGCCACAAAGCATGGGTGCCATCCACTGGAGTCTTTCTTCTTTAACCCGTAATCCAAACATGTCAAAAGCACTGCTTGACGGCCCCTATCAAAAAGAAGCACTTGTACCTGCAAGCCAATGGTTATCGAAGAAAATTCCAGATGCACCATCTGCACAAGCTGTAATGGCAAATGGGCAGGTACAGGTAAATTTTACGCATTCTTCAAATAGTATTTTTCGTACAGTAATCTATTACCAGTATGGCACCAAATGGCAGTACCGCATACTTAACCGTAATCAACATTCAGTAAACCTACTACGCAGTGTACAGGAAAAAACAGCTTCAATTTTATTAAATAAAATAATGGTAAGTGCTGTGGACCGAACGGGTAATGAAAGCAGTAAAACAGAAGTGATGCTGCCTGCAGGTAATTAAAAAACAGTTTATTAAAGCATTGTTTTATTTGCGGCTTTAAAATAAATTGGTAATAAAAGAATTTTACTTTAGCTTGAATTAATATTGAATAATGCAGTTGTAAAAAGCTTGCCTATTCGCCTTACTTTAATTTAGCCTTATGACCAACTTTTAATCAACCTTTATGATCTTGCAAATACTATCCGTTGCAGCCCTTGTTCAATTTGTTGTATTTTTAGTTGTTGCAACCCTTAAAAAAAGAAAACATACTTCCCTGCATAATAAAACCGTTTATCGCTTACATGTTGAAGGTGCAGTAAATAACCATCAGCCACTTGCAGCAAAAGAAATTTTAAATACCCAACCTTTGCCTGTTGAAGCAAAAGAAGCCGTTAAATTGTTGTAAAAGTTAAATGCCAATTGTATTAACTAAACTTAATAGTCACGCAGCATTCATTTGCACTACATAAGATTCTGGTAAAAAAAATCGGCCCCAGTGGAAACCAGGGCCTCAACCAAAACTAACTGCTTATGAGAACTTCTCATTAGACTATTGCAAAGATATACGTGATACCAGCTTTAGGGGTTGCCACTCATGGAACAAATATTTTTAGCTAAAGCAAAAAAAGTGGGCCTTCATTTATTGTAAGAATAAATGAAAGCCCACGTGTTATAGTCAGTATAAAAAACTACAATTCCAACCTTGTAACTTCACCACTGCCTGCAATTTTTTGTTTTACAGCAGCATTGCCCCTGTACCTTACAGATCCACTGCCTGCAATATTAATATCCAGTTTCACATCAGCAAAAACAGATACATCGCCATTACCAGCAATATGCACATCAGCATTTTCGGCTTTCAAATTTTCGGCCTTGTAATCGCCACTGCCTGCAATATTAATTTTCTCATCTTTTGTTTCTCCTGCTATGGTAATGTTGCCACTGCCTGCAATATGTGCATCCACTTTAGGGGTGTTTACTTCAAGGTCAACATCGCCACTGCCTGCTACTGAAACCTTCAGCCTGTCGCCGCCTGTAAGTTTTCCTTTGCTAATAATGTTGCCACTTCCCGAAATACTTACTTCTTCTACCAAAGGGCTGGTAATATGCACCGTTATTTTACTGTCAGTTGATATATTAATATGGTCTTTGGTTTTAATCACCAAAAAGCCATCCCGGTTTTCTGTGATTATGTAGGGCAAAATATTATCATCACCTTCAATTTTTAAAGATACCACAGGCCCTTGTGTAAGTTCCACATCGTAAGCACCGCTTAGTTTAATTTTTCTGGCATTGTTAATACTTCTTGTTTCAGAAGTGATATTTCCATTGCCTTTTACCCTTTTATAGTTACAACTTGTAAAGGCAAAGGCAATAATTAGCAAGAGAAGAATTTTTTTCATAACAGATGTTTTTTTCAGGATATGAAGATAAGGCACAACAGATACCATAAAAGTTTTTTTTAAGCAGATGAAAATGGTTTTTAAACACCGTGGTACGCTTTTTTTAATATTTCCCATTATGAAGAAAATATTAACCCTGGTAACCCTTTTGGCAACTTTTTGTATTGCCTGCAAAAACAAAGAAAAATCATCGGCAACTATTGTTGCAAGAGACATTAGCATTACCCCCGCCAACGCGTATAATAATCTTTTTACTGACAGTAATTCTCTTAACACCTTTATTGCAAATGAGCAGCTTGATGAAGATATGGCCAACCGTATGCGCAGCTTTTACAACCTGCGCAATTTTGAGTTTGCATGGTTTGGCAGTGAAGGATTAACTGAACAGGCACGCAGCTTTTGGAGTATGTTTAGTTACCAGAAAGATACTTCGCTGGGCAATAAAATTTTAAAAAAACAAATGAAAGCATGGCTTTTAGCAGATGATAGCCTGAACCTTGAGAATACTGATAAAAATGTAACCAGTACTGAATTGCTGCTGACAGAAACTTTTGTTGGCTACATGATGAAATATTATGGTGAGAGTGCTGCAAAAAAACGTGACATGGAAAGTTTTATACCACGTAAAAAAGTAGAAGCAATTGCCCTTGCAGATTCTTTTGCCAATAGGGCCAGCAATGCTTCCTACGAAGAATCAGAAGAGTCGTACAAATTATTAAAACAGCAATTGGGCGGCTATGTAAAAATTGCAAAAGCAGGTGGCTGGCCAATAATTTCTGCCAGTAAAAAAGCATATAAAAAAGGAATTACGGCACCAGAAATTGTGAGCATAAAAAAACGCCTGGCAATAACAGGCCACTTAGCAACAGCAGATACTACAGCCATTTTTGATGATGCGCTTGAAAATGCTGTAAAAGCTTTTGAAACAAGTATTGGTTATACTGCTGATGGCATTATAAACGAAAAACTGGTTAAGCAATTGAATATACCTGTAATGCAAAAAATTCAGCAGATGGTTATTAACCTTGATCGTATGCGCTGGTTACCAGACAATGAAAAAGGTAAAGTAATTATTGCTAACATTCCTGAATTTAAGGTGCATGTTTTAGATGGCAGCAAAAAAGAATTTGAAATGAATGTGGTAGTTGGTAAAGAAGGCCACAATACAGTTGTTTTTAACGGCAACCTTAACGAAGTAGTTTTTGCACCTTACTGGAACCTTCCAACAAGCATTGTAAAAAAAGAGATACTTCCTAAAATGGAATCAAACTCAAATTACCTTAACGAGCAGAATATGGAAATTGTAAGCGAGGGAGAAGGGGTACCAGAAATAAGGCAAAAACCAGGTGGCAATAATTCGCTTGGAAAAGTGAAGTTTTTATTTCCCAACGACTTTGATATTTATTTTCACGATACGCCTGCCAAAGACCTTTTTAATAAAGATGCTCGTGCTTACAGCCATGGCTGTATCCGCCTTGAAGATCCTGCAAAAATGGCCAATTATTTACTACAGGGTACAGAATGGACGGCAGAAAAAATTAATGAAGCAATGAATGCTGCTACAGAAAAACGTGTAGCGTTGAAAAACCCTGTTCCTGTAATAATTACTTATTATACTGCATGGGTAGATGAAAATGGTGTACTGAATTTTAGGGATGATATTTATGGCAACGATGGTGCTGTAGCAAAAAAGCTGTTTACTAACCCAATGCTGTAGTGTTTATAAAAATGAAATTGGGCCTGCACTTTCTCTGCCATATTTTTTGTGTCAACATATTTTAGGACGTAGCAACGAATACAAACTAAAATGCCGCTGAATGAATTCAGCGGCATTTTAGTTTAAAATTTCTGCTTAATTGCTTTCGCATAGTAGATTCTCTAATGATCAATTCTGAATTTATCAGAACTGTATGTTTTAAAACAGACTGATGATCGCCGGAAAGAGAGTTGAGTAAAATATTGGCGGCAGTTTGCCCCATATTAAAACCTGAGTAATTAATAGTGGTAAGTTTAGGCTCAGTAAGGCTGCTGATAAAATCATTATTAAACCCTGCAACGGCTACATCTTGAGGTATTGTAAAGCCTGCAGATTTAAATTCCTGCATACAAATTGCAGCAGCAGCACCGCTGGTACAAAAAAGTCCATCAGCCTTTATCTGCAATCACGCTATCAATGCCAGACAGCACGTTGATCATAAACGTACTGTTTAGCTGGTGTACAAGCACGCCTATAATATTTGATTTGTTGGTGCGCAGGTTACTGGCAAAATTGTTGACTCGATAGCCAAACTCGTTGGCTTTATCAAGAATTTTTTTTCTTGTTTTTTTTACTGATGGCCTGGTTATTATTCATAGTACGGCTTATAGTTGATGTAGATATCTTGAGCGACCGTGTTATATCATAAATAGTTACCTATTTGTCCTGGTTCATACGCATAAAAATTCACAACTGCCAACAATACAAAAGGGAAAATTATTTTACAGAACAATACGAATATTATATGGTGCAAGTTGTTTAGCCAAGCGTAGCCTGTAGCAGCAGTTTATACCGCAGGTACAAACACATGAAATTTAGAACCTTTACCTTCTTCACTTTCTACACAAATAAACCCGTTATGGTTTTGTACAATTTTTTTGCAAATGGCTAGGCCAATGCCCGTGCCGGGGTAATCACTTTTGCCATGCAGGCGTTGAAACAGTTCAAATATTTTATCAGCATACTGCTGGTTAAAACCTATACCATTATCCTCAATAGTAAGCTGTGTATACATTTGATTACTAATCGTTCCCTCAAAACTCATGTGGCTGCCTTTTATTTTTGATGCAGTAATTTTTATATGAGGAATATTACCAGCAGGCTGGTATTTTACGGCATTGGCAATAAGGTTTTGCAGCACCTGTTTAAACTGAAAGGGAATTACTTTTGCCGCTGGCAGATTACCTGTTTCTATGATTGTATTGCTTTCTTTAATTGGCACACTAAGTATTGATACTGCATCGCTTACAAGCTCGTGTAACTGTACTATTTCGTATTGGCGCAATGCATTTTGTATACTTGAAAAAGCAAGCAGGTCTTCTATCAATTGCTGCATGCGTGATGCAGCATTACTGATTCTTTTAAAATAATTGGCTACATCTGCATTAAGATCTTGCCTGTGCCTTTCTGTTATCAGTCCTGTAAAAAAATGTATTTTCCGCAGTGGCTCCTGTAGGTCGTGGCTGGCAATATAATTAAACGATTCAAGTTCTTTATTGCTCTGTTCCAACTCTTTGTTTTGCTGCTGAAGCCGTATGTTTAAAAGGTGCTGATCAGTAATATCACGATTTACACCAGTAAGTATACGCTCGCCCATTTCATTAATAAAAACACGCCCTGTAGAGTGAAAGTAGCGAAGCATTCCATCTTTTCTTATCACCCTAAAAAGCGCACCGTTTGGTTTTCCATCATTTAAAACTTCCTGTCCGCCGCTTATTATTGCTGAATGGTCATCAGGATGTACAAATTCAAGATAATTTTCAACGGTTGGTTCAAAAGAATGTGGTTCGCAGCCCAGTAAGCGGTACTGGTTATCAGAATAAATAAGTTTGTTGGTATTTAAATTCCACTGCCAGTGACTTATTTCTGCAATTTCTTCCGCATGTTCAAAGGCAAGGTTCAATTCTTTAAGTTCGTTGTTCGTTCTTTTAATTTCGGTAATATCATGCGTAATACATAAAACACCTATTACCTCATCCCTATCTTTTTTCAGTGGAACAAAATACATTTCGCCCCAGCCACTTGTGAAAAATTTTTCTTCTTTCAAGTAAACCATTTCACCCGCAAGTGCACGGTTAATGTAGGGCATCAGGTGGTTATCTGCAAATTGCGGAAACACATCAAAAGCCTTTTTGCCCAGTACTTCTTCTTTTGTTTTACCGTAAAACATTTCTGCCTCTTTGTTCCAGGTAAGATAGCGAAGCTCTCTGTCAAAAGCGATCACACGGTTCATGCTCATTTCAGTAACCAGTTCTGCAAACGCTTTCTCTTCCTGCAATTGTTTTTGCAGGCTGTACTGTTCTGTTATATCAATGGTTATATTAAGTATATGTTCTGTTTTATAATTTGCATTCCTGTTAAAAACGGTACCATAAGTAAGAAACCAGCGCCAGTTTCCATTACTATGGCGCATACGGAATTTAAATTCAGCAATGGGTTCTGTATCGCCCACATGCAACATATTGGCACTTTCAACTGCAGCATTATTTTGTTCAACAAGAGCCTGTAAATCATCAGGGTGAACAAGACTGATAAAAAAATCAACGCCTTTTTCAAACACTGGTTCCTTATCATATCCAAGCAAAGTTTGCAGCCCTTTATTTATAAAAATATACTTGCCTGTAACTACATTGTACACAGCTATAATTGATGGTGTGAGGTCTGCAATTTTCTCAATCAGATCCTGCTTTTCAATTACCAGTTTTTCTGTTTCCTTTTGCTGTGTAACATCCTGAACAGTGCCATACATCTCGTAAGGTTCACCACTATCATTTAATTTAACAGCCCCTTTGGCGTGCAGTGTTTTCTGCCTTCCTTCACTAAGTATGATGCGGTAATAAAAATCGTGCGGCTCATAGGTGCGTAACGAAAACTGAATATTTTCATCAATTAAAGGCAGGTCAAAAGGGTGATTATAGGCTCTTAATTTATCTATTTCTATACCCCCCTGTATTTCTTTTTCATAAATACGATACATCTCATCTGACCATGTAAGCCTGTTATTTTTTATATCCCACACCCAGTTACCAATATGCGTCATCTGCTGCGCCTGTTTGTACAGGTTTTGCTGCATACCAACAAGGCGGCTAAGGCAAATAGTATCTATCTCTACAGTAAAACGGTCTACCTCTTCCAGAATTTTTGTAGCAGCCCTGATATCTGAAATATACAAGCTAACCATGTTTCTGAAAACGCAACGCCGCATGTAGCTAACCATGGTAATATCTTCCAGCACAAGCGCATCGCGTGAAAGTTGTGGAATCTGGTTGTTTACCCAGCGCCTTACGCTCTTTTCAACATATTCAAGTATTTTATTTTGAGAAAGGTTTTCAAGAAAATCTTTGTTATTCGCCATACCAAATGCCAGCAGCTCATCCTCCGAAAAAGAAGTGAGATATTTTAGCAGGGGCAGGTTTATTTCCTTAGAAATCCGCAATTGTTCTCTTGTGTACTCTTCCAGCTTACTATTCAATAAAAAATCAGCAAAGGCGGGCAATGCGGTAAAGTGCATTTCAGCATTAATCTTGTTGATTTCAGTCTCTGATAAAGTATCACCAGTAACGGACATTGCCAGGGTTTTAAGTAAGAATGAGTTCAAATATAAAAAACACAACATCATTATACAAAAACAAGTGAAGCAGAGGTACCTTCTAAACCAACTGAGAATGATGTTATAACTACTAGTTTTTTGTGGAATGATATTTGAATTGTAATAAAATAAAGCATTGGTAAATGAAAAAAGGTTCGCGGATGTTTATGATGGCTGTTTCATTACCACTGTTTGTTTTACTATCCTGCAATTTCGGTAACGCAGAAAAACAAAGGGAATTTTATTATTACCCTGAAAAAAACGTGTATTACAATGTTGCCAAAAGCGTGTATTTATACTCAGTTGATGGAGCGAAAACATGGCAGGCCATTGCAGCAAATACCAATGAAACCAACAACACCACACTAGGACAAAAAATTGTAATTTACAGCAGCAGCGATAGTATTTGGCTTGATAACACAGCCCACAGAGGCGCAGCGGGCGGCAAACTTTACAATATTGCCACCCCCGCAAATGAAGACACAAGTACAGGTTGGGTTAAAGAAAAAAAAGTAATTAAGAAACCAGTGGTTGTAAAAACTCAAAAAAACAAAGACAAGCCCAAAAAAGGAATTGGAAAGTTTTTTGAGAAACTCTTTGGCAAACAAAAAAAAGACACAACCACAGAATAATCAACCTATCATACAACCAGCTTTATGAACCTTAAAACATCCTTTTGGCAAAGTATAGGATTGCACGATTGGTTTTTAACAAAAGAGAACAGCACATCAACCCTTACGGCACCAGCACTTACACCCGACGACGTTTATAAATTTATTGTTGAAAAATTTGAAGAATCTGTTACGCAATTATCTTTTGCGGGCAGAATTGTTTTTTACCATGAATATATCATCTGCTTTAATCAGGAAGATTACAACGATTTCATGGCGCACAAAAAAGGCATCTTCGGTCTTATAATACAGGAATCTGTAAAACGCTTTTACGCCATTTTAAACGAATACAGGCAAAAAGGAAAAAACGTAGAACCTGCAAGTAACAAATGGGTGTTCCGTTTTGTTTCACATCCCGATTATCCGCGTGGCGATAAAAGTTTTATTGGTAAACTCCTACCAGGCGGCGCCAAAAAACAGGAAGAAAATTTACGGGTAACTTATATACCAAGGCAAACGGGCATTGCTAAAACCTTCGATATTAACCAGGATATTTTAGACGGCTTTACTTACTATAGCGATGGTTATTACGAGCTGCCCTTTCAGGATGAACTATTATATAAAGAACCCATCATCACTAACGGTGAAACAGCCGTGCTTGCAAGGTTTGAAGCCATTTTACCTGATAAGGAATTTGCGGGCCGCAAGCTTGAATTTTACATGAAGCATGAACTGATTACGGTATCAGGCATTGAAGAGCAGGGCACACAGCAAAACGTTTTTCGCCTGCCAAGCGATTGGGTAAACACACCGCATTTGCATATCCGTTATCAAAAAAATGATGGCAGGTTTTACCTCGCTTCTTTTGGTGAAAAAACAATTGTAAATGAAACTGAAGTTCTGCACAGCCGCGAAGATGACCCTGCATGGACAGAGCTGCCGCTGAATTCAAAAATTGTATTGAACGGTATTGTAGGCATCAACATATTTAAATCGTAACAGCATGGATGCAGCATTATCAATAAGCCTTTTGGTGATATGTGCGTTAATGCTCATTGCCAATTTCAGGAACATCAAAAACACCCATAAACGCAATGGCTGAACACTTTTTTGGCATAACAGATACAGGTAAAGTACGTACCAACAATGAAGACAGCTTTATTGCGGAAACTGCTTTTGTTGGCCGTTTAACTGTAGCCTGTGTTATTGATGGAGTTGGCGGTTACGAAGGTGGCGAAGTAGCATCTGACATTGCCAACCAAACCATAAAAGAGTACCTGCAAAAACCTTTTGATGATATAGTAATATGGATGAAGGATGCTTTTACCGCTGCCAATAAAGCCATTTATTTGGAGAAGCAAAAAGGAAAAGAAACTGCGCAAATGGCCTGTGTACTTACACTTGCATTGGCCGACATTGATAATAATAAATTTTATTACGCCCATGTGGGCGATACGAGGTTGTATTTGCTTCGCGATAAGAGCCTTGTAAAACTAAGCCGCGACCATTCTTTTGTAGGTTTTTTAGAAGATAGCGGCCGCCTTACTGAAGAAGCGGCGATGCGCCATCCAAAACGCAACGAGATAAATAAAGCACTTGGTTTAAACCCTACAGCAGACCTGCCTGAAGACTTTATAGAAACTGGCAACTCGCCTTTTTTACCTGGCGATATTATACTGCTTTGCAGCGATGGATTGACAGATATGATTGATAATAATGCTATCACTTCTATACTTAATTCAATCAATACTTTACAGGCCAAAGCAAAGGCATTGGTGCAGTCAGCAAACAATGCAGGCGGCAGGGATAACATAACTGTTGTTTTGGTTGAAAACAATAAAACGCCTGTTAAGCAGGAAGCTACAAAACCAGTTATTGCAACTGCAAAAGCTATTGAAACGCCCCCATCATCTGCTGTCATTGTAAATAAAAAGTCAAACAGCGGGCTGGTTGCATTGCTTACTTTGCTTTGCATATTACTTGCAGCAGCGGTAGCATGGTTGTTTTACCAGCATTACTGGAAAACAGAAATACAACCTCCTCAGCCTGTAATTAATACAATTGCAGAAAAGCCTATAAACCTTTTGCAGCAAAGGTTACAGGATAGTATTAATGCCTTATACTTAACAACAGTTACACTAAAAAACTTTGTTGCAACGCAACAGATAATCATTACCGACACCATTCATATTCGCAAAGATTCACTCAGGATTTTGGGTAGCGGCCTGACGCTTATAAGTGACAGCTCTTATAAAAAACTGGCCTTTTCGATTGCCCCATCCTGCAGGTACATATTGCTTGACAGCATGGTAATTGATGGCTTTGATATCGGTGCTTTGGTAATGAATAAGTCGTTGCATTTAAACAAAGTGCTGTTTAAAAATTGTAAAGTTCCTGTTCAGTATAACATACAGTTACCTGAAGGAAAAACAGTTACCACCGTTATTACAGATACATTTTTTAATCAACCAGGCACCCCATATAAAAACTGATAGCACCCTATGTCATCCCTTCCTAAATGGTTAGTTACACGAGGTACAGAGCGTATATTTTTACTGCTTGTTGCTGTTGTGATGGGTATGCTTTTTTTAAAAATGTTTAGTGCCTTCCAGGCAGATTTTAACGAAACAGAAACAAGGCTGCGCGAAGGTTCTGTTATTAATCTTAACGGTAACAAACAGGCCGAAAAAATGAGTGCCTTGTTAGAAAAAGGCTTTTATTTTAAAGACAAAAAAGATATTGATTTAATAAGCAGCGTTGCTGAGCGGGAACAATCAACAAACAATAATAGCATTGATAATATTGGGGAGCTAAACAAGCGTAAATACAGCATAAAGGCAGATGAGGCTTTTGCCCGTGGTGGCGAAGTTTTTAAGAACCGTGCAAGGCTTGCAAGAAATTTAGTGGGCTTTACTGACCTTGATTCCAATCTTTATATACAGGAGACAAATAACCCGCTGCCATTAACTTCCAGCATAAAGGCTGGTGCAGGAAAACACAGCATTAACGGCATTGTACAGGTAGCAAAAGACAAACCTGTTGCAGGTGTTTTGGTAAGATTAAATATGGTGCTGCCGCCTGATAGTTTACAGGGTGATAAAGAAGAAGAAATACCGCAACAAACGGTTGAGTATTACAACGGTATAAGAAAAGTTTTTGTGGTTGATGATAACAGGCATAAGAAACTGGAACTGTTTACCGCATTTGCAAGAACCGATGCTACAGGGCGGTTTACATTCAGTGGCCTACCAGCCGATACAGCCTTTGAAGTATTACCCTTACAGCCAGGTTACCAGTTTGGTGCATCACAAGGCATAACCAATTTAGAAAAGGATATTACCCTAACATTCCGCCAATTACCGCATACCATAAAGCTGTTGTCAACAGGGGATTTTGCAACACTTAAAAAAGAAAAAGCTTTAATTGTACGCACCCCGCAGGAAGCCACAAACTGGTTCTTGATTATTGTAGCCAGTTTCTTTTTTTCCTTCCTTGTTTTGCATGTTTTTCTAAGCATCCGTTTTCCAAATACAGACGAACTGATACTGCCGATATTGATGCTGTTGACTGGCTTATCATTCATCACTTTATTAAGTTTAAAAGACCCACTACGTGACCGTTTTTTAGCAAAGAGTACACTCACTTTTTTTGGCGCCGGCATTGTTGGCATATTGGTGTTGCTACAGTTTAACCTGCGGAAGTTTACTACAGATTCATGGTTGTACCGCCTATTCATTTTTAAATGGAATAAGCTGGCTGCCAATGGCTGGCCATGGGCTTTTGCTGCCATGGGATTGCTTGCGCTTACCATCTTTTTTGGCACTGGCCCTGAAGGCAGTGGCGTACGCGTAAACCTGTTTGGTTTTCAGCCAAGTGAGATCGTAAAATTTTTGGTGGTGGTGTTTCTTGCAGGTTTCTTTTCAGCTAATGAAAAATTCATTTCAGAGTATACTTCATTACAAAAACGTTCTTCGTTTTTCTTCTTTGCATTGGTTGCCATTGGAATTACAATTTTGCTATTCCTGATTCTTGGCGACTTAGGCCCTGCAATGGTTTGCTGTTTTACGTTCATCATTTTATTTTCTTTTTCCCGGGGCGATTTTGCACCTATGACGGCATCTGTAATATTGTTTGTACTGTCTATCTGGCTTACAAAAAATGTATGGCTTGGCACAGGAATTACCATTGTGCTAATGCTGGCCTACATGCTGTTTAAAAAGAAAAGCCTGAGCGAATCAGCCTTAATGGTATTGGTTGTAATTGGTGGTTTTTTACTGCTTGATCAGGTACCCTATTTAAGCAAATTATTTCCTGGCCCAATACAGCGTTTGGTTGACAGAAAAGCCATTTGGCAGGATCCCTGGAACAATGAAGTTTTTGGCGGCGACCAGGTGGCCAATGGCATTTGGGCAATGGCAGGCGGCGGCACTACGGGCCAGGGCACAGGTGAAGGTTTTGCCAAAACAATACCTGAAGCGCATACTGATATGATACTGCCATCTATTGGTGAGGAATTTGGTTGGGCTGGAATTATCTGCATATTTGTATTGTTCGTTTTATACCTGCACCGTTCTATAATTATTGGCCGTAAAACGGGCGCACCGTTTCTATTTTATGTATGTGCAGGCATTGGCATTGGCACGTTTGTTCAGTTCCTTTTAATTGCAGGAGGTTCAACAGGTGCCTTGCCGCTTTCGGGTGTTGCACTTCCGTTTGTAAGCTATGGTGGTTCATCGCTGCTATGTAATATGATTGCCGCAGGATTTCTTTTATCGGCATCGCATTTAGAAGGTTCGCCTGCACAAATGAAATACATTACCAAACAGCAGGACAGGAATTTATTGCCTGCGCTGGCAGCCGCTTTTGCAGGAATTATTTTGCTGGGTGTAAATGTTTCCAAGTATCATTTTGATAATAAGCAGTGGGTAGTAAAGCCCGCGCTTATAGCGGATAGAAGCGGCGCAAGAATGTTCAGTTACAACCCACGCATCAGTATTTTAATGAACAGGCTGCAGGCAGGAAATTTATTAGACAGGAAGGGAAGATTACTTGCGACCAGTCATCCTGAATTAATAAAACAGCAGGAAGATTCATTAGTAGCACAGGGCATACGTAGAGAAGATATTGATGCGCTTGCTTACAAAAGACAAAGCCGCTATTACCCTTATGCAGAGCAAATGTTTTTCTGGACAGGCGATGCGAATACAGGTGTATTTGGTGGCTCCCCCAACGGCTATTTTGCAGAGTATGAACATGCGGCAGACCTGCGTGGTTTTCCTGCACCAACAACACAGGTACCTGTAAGAGCCACAAGATTTAAGCAGGATAAATTTCTGGAACGTGACACCACGGAAATGATGGTGAACAAAAAAGATTACAGTGCCTTATCGTCATTACTGATTGCTGGCATTAACAGTAAAGAAACCGAAGCTTTTAAACAGCGTAATCGCGATGTTAAACTATCTATGGATGCGGCTTTACAAACTGCCCTGCAACGTAGTATGGAAGCTGACGACTCTGTGAAAATTAAACGTGTTTCAGTGGTAATTATGGAAGACAGCACAGGTGATATACTTGCTTCTGCTATGTACCCTTTGCCACCTGTGAATGATTGGGAAAGGCTTACCATGACAGACAGGGAAATGAATAAATTACCGGGCTGGAACGTAAACAGTGATATTGGTTTTACACGTGCTTCGCAGCCCGGCTCTACCGCAAAACTGGTAACGGCTTTATCTGCCTTTAATAAATATGGAGAAGCCATTGCAAAGAAAACCATACTGGTTCATGGTTGGGATTTGATACGAACCAAAGGTTATGAACCTGATGAAGCTGGCGACATCAATATTGAACGCGGTATTGTAAAATCAAACAATCCGTTTTTTATAAGGCTGGCAAATGAAATGCAGTTGCAGGAAGAGATGGGTACTTTATACATACAGTCAGGCATGTACTTGCATGGTGTTGGCGGCTATTATTTCCAGGGTGGCCAGCCTGCAATAGAACAGCAAAACACGTGGCGCGAATTATGGCGCAGAACAGAGTTTAAAAGCATTAAACGCTACGATCCCAATAACATTAAGAAAACGCGCAACATAGGCGTTTCTGCCATGGCTTGGGGCCAGGGCGAATTGATTGCGACACCTGCTTCCGTTGCAAGAATTGCTTCCGCAATTGCCAATCATGGCATTTTAATGCCCAACCGTTTTGTGGTGAGTATTAGTGGCACAGCAACAGCTTTGCAGCCTGGCATTGCTATTGCAAAAAGTCCGCGTTATGCTGAATTGATGACGGAATACATGCGCAAACAAAGCGCACCCAAAGTTGGAAAGCTGGGTATTAATGTTGCAGGTAAAACTGGTACACCTGAACGTATCTGGAAAGGCGAACAGATAAACGATGGGTGGTATGTATTTTTTGCACCTAAACCAAATGGTGGTGGCCATGTGGTTACATGTATAAGAGTTGAAAAAGCAAAAGGATCCAGTGAGGCTGTGGCTTTGGCAGGCAAGCATGTGATACCGTTGTTGTTGAAGATGGGTTATATAAAGAGCTTTGAACCGGTGAAGCAGTAAGATTGGGAACACGGATGACACGGATTGAGCCGATGAACGCGGATGTTTTGTTTCTCGCGGAAAGCGCCGAAAACGCAGAAAAAGAGGAACGCTGATGAGGCAAAAATGGGAACACGGAGAACGCGGGTTGAACGGATGGACGCAGATGTTTTGTTTCTCGCGGAAGCGCGGAAAAAAGGAACACGGATTGAGTGGATAAATGCAGAAAAAGAATTGTAGAAGAGTGAAAGCGGATATATGCAGATAAATGGTGCCGTAGCTGCCGCATCTTAATAGAAAAGGTAAATTGATAAGACCCGTGCCGTAGGCCCGGTATCCTACTAGCTGAGAAAGGGAGATGCTGTTGAGTTTTACGCGTGAGGGATTGCAGTGGAAAGCCCACAGCACGCAGTGCGAGGACTTGGAACGAAAAGCCCGGCCCGCAGGGCACGCCATAATATAAAACAGTATACGGATTGGACTGATTAAGCGGATACACACAGATTCAGATTAATGTAAAACAAGAAATAAATGTTCGACCTGTTTAACGATAAAAAGAAGGATGCAAAAGAGATACGCAATGCACTGCTGCGGTTTATAAAAGAACAACTGCAGAAAGTAGAGGGCGGGGAAGGCAGTAATATCAAGGGTTTACTGCTGTACATTACCTGTGCAGAAGCTGACAAACATTTGTACGAGTCGGCCTTGTATATGGAAGAGGAAGACCGTTTTAAGAATGATGAAATTCAGAAGATTGCAGATGATTATGCCATTGCATTACCACCTAGATGGACGCTGGAAATGATGTTTACGGATACCCTGCCTGCGGAAGCTGTAAAGGCAAAAACACTATATGCAGCTTTAATGATTTCGACCACAAAAAAACCAATGCTGAAAGAAGGAACAGCGTATATACATGTGCTGAATGGTGAAGCCGAAAAAAAGGCGTACACCATCACTTCAACCGCAGGGAAAATAAATATTGGCAGAGAAAGCAAAACGCAGACAGCAGAAGGGTTTCAGCGCGAAAATGCAATTGCATTTCCTAGCAGCAGTGGCAATGAAAGCAACCGTTCAGTAAGCCGTCAACATGCGCATATTGAGTGGGATGGTGAGGTTGGCGCGTTTTATTTATATGCAGATGAAGGCGGAGTGCCGCCACTGAATAAAACCAAGGTAAGAACGGTGGATGGGCAGCCTGTAAAATCGTTGTTGACAACAGAATTTGGGCATCATTTAAAAGAAGGGGACCAGGTAATTTTGGGGGAATCGGCATTGCTTCAATTTACAGAGAGAGGGAGTTTAAACACATAGGCACATAGCTAAAAAGCAAGAACACATAGAGGAATCGAGCACACGCGATTCCTGACATAAAAACAATTTAATGGCAAAAGTTTTTACCATAACAGAAGGATTAGAAAACATGGGCGCTTTAAAAACAGGCGGCCAGGGATCGGTGTATAAAGGCCGTCGCAGGGGAGAAATATTTACTGCCATTAAAATATTGCCCACCCCTATTTACAGCGAGAGTGCCGAGGATAAGAACTTTCTGTCGTTTCAAAACGAGGTACAAAAGCTGAAGAAAGTAAATGAAACACCAAACCCCAATGTTGTAAAAATTATTAATTCAGGTATTACAGACAGTGGCAATTTTCCTTTTATAGAAATGGAATATATTGAAGGGCCAGACCTGGAAGAATTACTGAAGCCGCCTCTCGACAGCATCTTCACAATTAAGGAAGCAATAAAGGTTGCAGAGCAACTCTCTCATGCGCTTGCGCACTGCCATAAAATGGAAGTAAGGCATGGCGATGTTAAAAGCAATAATGTAAAGTTTAACGCAGCCACAGGCAATTATATACTGCTCGATTTTGGTTTATCAGTAATGTCTGATGAGCAACGGCGCACCAGTCTTCGCCATGCAGGTGCGGTAGAATTTATGGCACCTGAACAGCATGAAGGGCAGATGCTTTTTCAAACAGATGTGTACAGTTTTGGAGTAATTATGTTTGAATTATTGGGTGGCATTGTTCCATTTCCTTTAAAAGATAAGGGTGAATCTTCACGCAACAATGTGATGGTTTCGCATATGGAAATGATGCCGCCAGACATTGCGGCTTTAAGGCAGCATCACCTGCCTGCCACATGGAACGAAGAAAAAAAAGCGAGGCAATTACATATTCCTGACTGGTTGGTAACCATGGTGTACAAATGCCTTGAAAAGCAGCCTGTGCACCGTTTTGAGAATGGCATTGAGCTTCACGATTATATTCAGCGTAACAGTATTTTAACCGCTACGCCAAAAGCCAATGATGAGCAGCTTGTGTTTTTGCAAAAAGAAAATCAAAGATTGCTGCATGAGAAAGAAGAACTACAGAAGGAACTGCTTGCCCTAAAACAAAATGTGGGCAACAACTGGCATACCTCTGAAAACAGGAGCAGCAATAATCAACCATCAATAAAGCAAAGCTTTTTTGTAAGAAATATAGTTTGGTTTTTATTGATTGGAATAAGCATTGCAGGTATTGTGTATGTGTTATATAAGAATAAAGAAAGGCTTAAGCCAAACACCAGCGACAGTATAACATCAAAAACACCCGCTAAAGAAAAAATAGCGCCACTTGGTAACGAAACCATTGTTCAGCTGAACCAGGCATCAGACTATGTTGCCAATGCCGAGTTGGCAAAAGGATTAGCAATTTATAGTTCATTAAGCCAGCAGCAGGTACCACAGGCCATGTACCAGTATGGCAATCTTGCGTTACAAAACCTTAACAAACAAATTGACTGTGTGCAGGCTTTTGGTTTGATAGTGAAAGCCGCCAACAAAGGTTATGTACCCGCAAAAAGAACCGTCGGTTTTTTTTACACTTTTGCTGAAGATGAAGAAGCATTAAGGCAAAATAATTATACACGCTGTTTGTTTGGCAAGAACACGGCAAAAGGTGCCAAATATTTAATGGAAGCAATGCTTGCTGGTGATACTACGGCAAGCAGGTTGTTGGATGAATTAAATGCAAAATATTAAGAATCCACTTATTTGCTCCACAATATCAGCCCATCTTTAAACCTTTAAGCTATATATATACATGTTGAAAAGGGTGGTACTACCTTATTAACTTGTACGCTTTAATAAGGTACTATTTTGCTATACAAACTGCGCGATTGTAACCCGCAGACCTGCCCATGTTTATACCATTGGGATAATTGAAGTGGTGGTACACAATATATCATTCATCTTTCCCAGGTATTTTAATCATCAGCTTTTTTGCAGCCGTATCAAACGCAACATTTATCTTTTTTATGGCTGGGGAATTTGCTGAAAGAATAACATCATCTGCGCCGCCCCACTTGCTTACAAGTGCTTCTGTTTCTTTTGCAGTAATGGGAATTACAGTACAATGGCGCGTATGAAAATTAATGGCTTCCTTATCAATTACACTGAAATTCTTCAGGTCTTTTGTTTTGGTAAATTGGTGCCTGCCTTTGGTGGACACATCGTACATCAATATATAACCTTCGCCATTGTTCAGTTTAAAAACACCAGCACCTTTTACAGGGTCTTTAGTTTGCTGCACATATTTATCCTGCAACACATAACCTTCTGTAAGCTTATCTGATACCGCTATTTTAATGCCTGCGCCATCACTTTCGGTTTTAAAAAACTGGTAATATATACCATCTTTTAAAACAATATCACCATTAATACAAGCGCCATTTGTTGGGCTAAAAAAGAGTTGTTTGGGTGATGATTCCAGGTAAGCAAAATCTGCATTGGCATAAGCAAAATAAATTTTATCAGGGTCTTTGCCATGCTTCATAGAAAAATAAACCATGTACTTTTTTGCAGCAGCATCGTATATGGTTTGTAGTGCCCATACACGAAGCAAACTATTATTGCAAGGAAACGTTTTTGAATATTTACGATGGGATGATGTCCAGTTAACAAGATCAGTTTGCTTCATCGGCTTTTGTATTGCCTGTAAAGTAAGTAAACAAGTAGGCACTATACATTTCTTTTGCAGCGGCCTGCTTACTGTTTTGCAAACTTTTTGTTTGTGAAACAGCTATTTTCTGCGAAGCAAAAAATAGGCTAACAGACTAAGCAAGTACTTCATAAATCTTATTGGGTTGTATTATTTCTTCAACATATTGTAACGCACCATGGCTTCTATATAATAGTAATCGCCATAGGTTAAAGGCACATCAATTTCAGTTTTTTGCGGCATGTGGCCAACGCCATGCTGAATAAGAAAACCGCCATTGGCCCCATATTTTGCCTTGTAGGTATCATTACTCAAACTGCGCAGCATTGCTTCATCGGCTACCATATAAGTGCCTGCCGTGGTCTTATCAACATAGGCACTTAACTCAATAAAAGCAGAAGCCATAAGTGAGCCTGCGGAAGCATCACGCAAAGCATTTGGAATACCAGGTGCATTAAAATCCCAATAAGGAATTTTATCAGCAGGCAGGTTGGGATGGTTTAAAATAAAGGAAGCAATATGGTTTGCCTGGTCAAGGTATTTTTTGTCTTTTGTTTCGCGGTACATGACTGTATAACCATACAGCCCCCAGCCCTGGCCCCTTGCCCATGCTGAAGAATCAGCAGCACCCTGCGCCGTTTTTTTCTGCTTAACAGTGCCATTATCTTTATTGTAATTGATTACATGATAAGAGCTGTAATCTGGCCTGAAATGGTTCTGCATGGTAGTGTTGGCATGAGTAACTGCTATCTTGTAATAAGACGAATCGCCTGTGGCTTTAGTAGCCCAAAAAAGTAATTCCAGGTTCATCATATTATCAATGATAACCAAATAATCGTTTGCATTTTTTGAGTCCCACGATTTGATACAGCCCACTTTTGGATTAAAGCGGCTTGACAATGATTTTGCACTGTTGAGAAGAATGTCTTTATACATAGGTTTGGGCTTTGCATCCATCCTTATGGCATTGCCAAAGCTGCAGTACATCATAAACCCAAGATCGTGCGTGGTTTTATTGTATTGTTCTTTTTTTAGTAAACCCAATGTACGAATGGCTTCTTTGTATAACACCGTGTCTTTGGTTTGCTGGTACAGGTACAATAAAGTGCCTGGATAAAAACCACTGCACCACCAGTCTGAATTACTGAACTGATACTTGCCTGTTGTTGGGAAGTAGGTTTTGGGAAGGCTGTCAGAAGGCAAATTTCTTTTCAGTATTTTGTATTGAGCAGCAGCATCCACAAAGTTTTGATTGAAGGTTTGCACCAATGCATCATCTGTTTTATAACGAAATTTTTTTGATGAAGTACATGATGTGCTGATAAACACAGTTGCTACGGCAGCGGTAAAAAGAGATTTCAAATTCATATAGTCAAGATTGTAGGTTGTTAAAATACCAAGGCAAAAATCAATTGAAGTGAAAATTTATTATGGTACTATTAATCATGCATATTTTTTTACAAGCATCTCACCTTATAAAAGCGATAAACTTTTTAGCTTTTTATTAGCTAAAGCGCAATCATAAAAATAAAATAACTGCACACACTTTTTTAATTTATTACTTGCTGATTAACCTGATAATATCGCTATAAGTATATTTTTTATCCAGCAACCTGTACTGTTCATGTGGTAAAGCACCCCAACTATTATCACCACCAACACCACGTTGTTTAAGGTAAACATTTATACAAGGCGTGGCCCAAAATCTAATACACAAACACCATTTCAATGGCGTATTGTTTTTTAAAGCCTGTAGGTGTAGGTATTTGGTCAGGCAGTTCTACAAGGTTTAGTAATACAGTTTTGCGTTTTGTTTTTTCAATATCTTCCATTTGCACAAAGGCCAAACGCTTAAAAACAGGGCCTTTTGCAGGTGATGGCAGCATAAAATATACATACTTGCTGCCAAGGCTTACACGCAGATTGGTCATATAAACATCAAACTCACTACGCGCATTGGGGTAATCTTCAAAGCCTGTTTTTTGATACGTTACAAATACACTATCATTTTGAAACTTTTTACCTTTACAAACAAAGGGCGTAATATCTGCAACACAGCCGCTGCTGTATTCATTTTGTATAGCAGACAGGTTTGATTTTAAACTGTTGATGAGATTAAAACTTGCCACAGGCTCGTTACGCATAATGCGGTAATAAAATTGCGGCTTACCACTATAAATCTGCATCATTAAACGAAACTTACCATTGTGCAGTAAACGTATAATTTGAAAAGAAATATTGTAATGATAAAAGCCCCTGTTACTACAGTATGCCATTTTTTGCAGCTTAACTACCATACCTGCGGTATCTAAATTATAATCGATGGTGATACTGCGTTTAGCAAGTGCTTTTGATATACGGTTGTTCAGCTTTTCAAAACCCTCAAAAGCATCTTCCATGCTAAAAAAATCGCCAAAGAAAAACTCAGTATATATAGTACTGTCACTAACCAGCCGTGAGGCGTCAGCAGTTTTTAGCTTTACTTTAAGGTTAAATATTTTAGACCCCTGGTGAATGGTGTCTTTTGTGGCCAGCGCCTTGCCTTTTACGTGTGAGAAATTAAAGGGGGCATCATTTAAAACAAGAAGAAAATCGTCTGTAAAATCATCCATTTTCCTTGGGGCATCCACATAAAACGTTTGTGCAGAAATAACCCCTGAACAACATAGAAAAACTAATAAAACAAATAATCTTTTTGTGTAAAAATGCATCAAAAAGTCTTGGAAATTAATGTTATTGATGCAGCTAAACTACGGAAAAAAAGGTGCATATTTTAATATATGCACCTTATGCTTTATTATGGTAGTAATACTATTAAAACTTAATACACTTTCTGCATCGCTTTTACAAAATCGCTTACCAGGTAGCTGATAAGTTTACCTGTGGCACTATCGTTTCTGCCATCTACTAAATTGGTAGCACCTTCGCAAATATGCAGGTAGGCAGGTTGGGTATCAAGTACCACGTAATTAACATACTGTCTTGCATGTAATGCAGTAACACCAACGGGTGTAGCAGCACTGCTTAGTGTATGTTCAATACAGTCAAGGTCAAGTTCAATGCCGCATAAAGTATCTTCAGTAAAGTCAGTGGCGTGAGCCAATGCTTGTGTAAAGCTCTTTTTCTCGTGAATAAAAATATCCTCAAATGTAATACAGTCAACAAAAGGGTTGTTTACAATATCCATCCAAACATTTTGCTGAATATAATTTTCATGAAGCCCCACAATACAATATTTTTCAAGGTAACCATCCTCTTCAGCATACCTGAAAGCGTTGCCACTGTGCCTGCCTTCCATAGGCCTGTAATCGGCATGGGCATCAAGATTAATGGCATTTATTTGTGCAAAAGGTATTACGCCACTTTTATGCCAGCCCTTTGCCGCCCCTTTTATACATGGGTAAGCATTATTATGGCCACCACCAATTACAATAGGCAGCTTCCTGTTTTGGGTAATTATATGAATCAACTGTTCCACCTCATCATCAATCATATTCACCGCATGGCGGCAAGCATCTACTTTTTCATCAAAGCTTTGTGCGCTCTGCTCAATTACCTTTGCCACTTCACTAAAATCAAAATGCCCCAGCAGTAAAATTTCTTCGCCCTGTAAAAAATCGTTACTCTGAATGTTTAAAAACGAATCCAAAAAAGGAATCCAAGCCGTGTCTGTACCCCCAACACCCAGGTTTGCTTTTACGCCAATATCTTCTGGCACACCAATAATAACATAACGTGCATTAGAGGCTTGTAAAGATTCTTCAATACTTTTCGCATCAGTAATTACCTGCAAACGCTCACCCAGCCTCGTTTCAAACCTCCTGATCTTTGTATGGTTAAGCACATCTTTTTTGCTGTAAACTTTCAAATGTTGCATATCGTTCTGTTTTAAAATTCCTAAAGTAAAACTATAACTTATTTGATGTGTTTTTTGATTTTTATGGAACAGGCTTTTGTACTGCTATTGAGCGGCGGTTGTCTTTTTTTACTGCTATCGTAATTGCTTTTCCGTTCATCTGCGCTTTCTGTTAAAACTGTCTAATGCAAATGAATCTAAAGTTAACCTTTGAAACTTGATTTTATAAAAATCGTTTAAAATAGAAATACAAGGCTACACTCTTTGGAAGGTTTAACGCTGCATCAAGTGGTTGCAATGATTGGGAGAGATAAACATTTTTAGAAAAAATAAAGCAATGGTTATGGTAGTTCTTCAGGGGCAAGGTGAATTCTTTACATTTGCCACCTGTTATTTTAGTACCTTATGAAGCAATTCAATGTTCCCAATATATACCGCAGCAACCTTATCAGTGCCATTAAAGCAAAGCGTAAGCAGGAAGATAAATTAAAGAAAGATTTTACTCCTACCCTGCTTAATTTTGGCAACCTGCACATTTACCTGGCACGCCATTTTGGCTTTTGTTATGGTGTAGAAAATGCTATTGAAATTGCGTTTAAAACCATTGAAGAAAACCCAGGCAAGCGCATTTTTTTGCTAAGCGAAATGATACATAACCCGCAAGTAAATGCCGATCTACAGGCACGTGGCGTTCGCTTTTTGCAGGATACTTATGGCAAACAGATCATCCCGTTTGAAGAAATTACAGAAGATGATGTGGTGTTGATACCCGCATTTGGTACTACACTGGCCATTGAGCAAATGCTGAATAAAAAAGGCATACCCACAGAAAAATACAATACTACCTGCCCCTTTGTAGAAAAAGTCTGGAACCGCGGCGAACAGATTGCTAAAAAGGGTTACAGCATTGTAATACATGGCAAACCAAAACATGAAGAAACAAGGGCTACTTTTTCTCATGCAGCGGCCAATACGCCATCTGTAGTAGTGAATGATATGAACGAAACCATAGAGCTGGCGAAATATATTACTGGCGAAAAAAATGCCGCTGATTTTTACACCGCATTTGCAGGTCGTTTCTCAGAAGGCTTTGATATAACAAAAGATCTACAGCGTTTTGGAGTGATAAACCAAACCACACAACTGGCTACTGATACACAGGCCATTGCCGATTATTTAAAACAGGTGATGAAACAGCATTACCTGTTAGATGATGCCAACATTAACGAACGTTTTGCCGATACAAGAGACACGCTTTGCTATGCCACCAATGATAATCAAACGGCGGTGAATGGCCTGCTGCAAACAGAAGCTGACCTTGCCATTGTAATTGGCGGATACAACAGCAGCAACACCTCTCACCTGGTAGAACTTTGTGAGCATGTGTTGCCTACCTATTTTGTTGATAGTGCCGATAAAATTATCTCGCAGGATAAACTGCTTAATTGCAACTGGCAAACTAAAGAACAAAGCATTGTAACCAATTTTTTACCTGAAAAAGATGTGGTAAAAATTCTCATCACCAGCGGAGCTAGTTGTCCTGATGCTGCGGTAGAAGCAGTGATAAAAAAGGTGGCTGGCTTTTATGGCAAAGAAAAGAAGGTGGAAAAACTGGTGAAGGAATTTATGTTAAACACATAGGTGCATAGTAAAGAAAAGCGCACATATGTATACTTGTAAAATTCAATTATTATTCAATCATTCTTATCCCGTTTATCTGCGTTATCTGCGCAAGCCAAATACATTCCTGCGAAGCAGTAATACATCTACGTAAAACTTTATCCGCAAAAGCATTATAACTTTTTCAGCATCCAAATATCACAGCCCGTATGGCCGCTATTGCCTAGCGCGGCAGGTAAATATTCAAAGCCCATTTTTTCGTAAACAGCTACCGCCTTTTTAAGTTCTGGCATTGTTTCAATATACACCTGGGTGTACCCGTTTTCTTTAGCCCATAGTAAACATTCATTCAGCATTTTATTGCCAAGGCCAATGCCACGGTATTCTTTTTTCAAATACATCTTCACAAGTTCACAGGTGCCTGCTGGCAAACCTTCTGTAGGAAAAATACCGCCGCCACCAACTACTTCATCTTCATGTAAAGCAATAAAATACTGGCTGCCTTTGGCAGATTGAAACAGTTGAAACAAATGATCTGTAGTATCATCAAAATAAACGGTACCTGGTTTATTGGCACCAAATTCCTCCAGTGATGTTCTAATGATTTTTGCAATAAATGGATTATCTGAAGCTTGTATAGAACGAATATTAATAGGTTGCATAGAAAAAAATATTTCACGCAAAGAAACAAAGAAAGCCAAGGGGTAGATTGCCACTCTTCAATAAACTGATTTTCAATTGGCCCAAAACTTGCCTGATATATTTTATCTACAAAAAAAGGTCAATAGCAAAACTGCAAACCTTAATGTTTACACCTTCACTATTGACCATTCATTACTCACCACTCACTTTATAAATAGCCCAATATCTTTAACATGCTTTGCGCAGTCTGTTCTTTAGCATACACCCAGTCAATCAGTTTACCGTTCTTATCATACTCAACAATAACGTGCTTGGGGCTGGGTATCAAGCAGTGTTTAATACCGCCATAACCGCTAATCTGATCCTGGTATGCACCAGTATGAAAAAAACCTACATACAATGGTTCTTTATTGCTTTCTTCTTCGCCTTTATACGTATTGGTAATTTTTGGAAGGAACACCTCATTAATATGTTCTTCGCTGTCGTAGTAATCATGGCTGTCGCAGGTAATACCGCCTAACACGACTCGATGATATTCATTGTCCCACTTATTAATGGGCAGCATTAAAAACTTTTCGCCAATGCCCCAAGTATCTGGCAATGTGGTGATGAAAGAAGAATCAATCATGTACCAGCACTCACGATCGTTCTGAATTTTTTGACCAATGATGCTATAAATATGTGCCATACTCTCCCCAACTGTAAAGCTTCCAAATTCAGTGAAGATGTGTGGCATTGGCACTTTGGCTTTTTTACAAGCACGCTTAATATTACCAACAATTTCGTTGATCATAAACTGGTAATCGTACGTAAAACCAAGCGAATGTTTTATTGGGAAACCGCCACCAATGTTAATACTGTCAAGTTCAGGGCAAATCTTTTTTAACTGGCAGTAAAGGTTAATTACTTTGTTCAGTTCACTCCAGTAATAAATATCATCTTTAATACCCTTGTTTAAAAATATGTGCAGCATTTTAAGCTGAAACCTGTCTTCAAAACCCTCAATCTGGTCAACATAAAACTCAAGAATATCTTTTGCCTTAATACCAAGCCTTGAAGTGTAAAAAGGAAAACTTGGTTCTTCTTCTGCAGCTACACGTATGCCCAGTTTAAAAGGTTGTTTTACGCTGCGCCTATAGGCATCCAGTTCATCCATATTATCAAGTACTGGAATTACGTTTTTAAAGCCCGTATTAATCAATTTGGCTATGCGGCTCGTATAACCTTTTTGCTTGTAGCCATTGCAAATGATAAAGGTTTCTTTATTAATTTTCTTTTTTAAAAACAACTGGTTGATAATCTCAATATCGTAGGCATAAGAGGTTTCCAGATGAATATTATGTTTCAGCGTTTCTTCTACAATAAAAGAAAAATGCGAGCTTTTGGTACAATAGCAATAGTTGTAACTGCCCTCGTAATTATGTTTTTTAAACGCCTTGGCAAACATATCCTTCGCTTTGTTAATCTGCATTCCAATTTTGGGCAGGTAAGTAAGTTTAAGCGGCGTGCCATACTTGTCAATCAGCGCCTTTACATCAAGATCGTTAAAGGTTAAATTTCCATCAGCATTTCTTTTAAAACCTTCTTGCGGAAAATGGAAAGTCTGGTCAACCAGCGAAGTGTAGCTATTGTTCATCTAAGAACGTTTATTTAATTGTGAGGAAGTGATTGTTAGATTCTAAAACTTTTTATTGCATTTTTTTCTTTTTTTGGTTGCCAGCTTTGTTACTGCTATTTAGCTTCGTTGCGTCGCACACTTCGGCGCTTTGATACCCTTATCAGCATTACTCCTTCACAAAACCCAATTGAATTCCATCTCACTAAACCAAAAACGGAACGCAAAAATAGTAGTTTGAACCAAGCAATGAACGGAAAATACCAAGCCGCTTCTTTTAAAGATTTAAACTTAACACTAATATACCCGTTTAATAGTAATCCCAAAGCCCATACCCATAAATATCTCTACTTAAAAAATGCAGCGCCTATCCCTTACTTTTGCGGCTTCAAAAACGTACAGTAACACAGTAAAACAGTATATAAAAAATGATCAGTGCAAGGAACGTAACGCTGGCCTATGGCAAGCGGGTTTTGTTTGATGAGGTGAATATCAACTTTATAAAAGGTAACTGCTATGGCATTATTGGTGCCAACGGTGCAGGCAAAAGTACCTTTATGAAGATTTTGGCAGGCGAAATTGAACCCAATAAAGGAAGCGTGGAAATTACGCCTGGCGAACGTTTGGCGGTATTGAACCAAAACCAGTTTGCATTTGATGAAGAAACCGTTTTAAATACGGTGTTAATGGGCCACAAAAAAATGATGGAAGTGATGAAGGCGAAGGATGCCATTTATATGGATCCTGATGCTACTGAAGATGACTACATGAAGGCGAGCGAGCTTGAGGGCGAATTTGGCGAAATGGGTGGCTATACTGCAGAAAGCGATGCGGGCAGCTTATTAAGCAGCCTTGGTATTGAAGAAAAGTTTCACCAGAGTTTGATGAAGGATATACCAAGTAACCTGAAACTGCGTGTGTTGCTTGCGCAGGCTTTGTTTGGTAATCCTGATATTTTGTTACTGGATGAGCCTACGAATGGTTTGGATATTGAAACCATTGGCTGGCTGGAAAACTTTTTGGCCGACTACGAAAACATTGTACTGGTGGTAAGCCACGACCGTCACTTTTTGGATACCGTTTGTACCCACGTTTCTGATGTGGACAGGAGTAAGATTAAAACTTACACTGGTAACTATACCTTCTGGTACGAGAGTAGCCAGTTAGCTGCACGCCAGTTGAATGACAAGAACAAGAAGAACGAAGACAAACGTGCTGCATTGCTTGATTTCATTGCGCGTTTCTCTGCAAATGCATCCAAGAGCAAGCAGGCTACCAGCCGTAAAAAAGCTTTGGAAAAGCTTACCATTGAAGAGATTGAGCCAAGCAACCGTAAATATCCCGGTATTATTTTCCAGCCATTGCGTGAAGTTGGTAACCAGATTTTAAACGTTGAAAACCTGAGCAAAAGTGTTGATGGTCGTAAGCTGTTTGATAAAGTTGCTTTCAGTGTAAACAAGGGCGACAAGATTGCTTTTTTAAGTAAGGATGCTTCTGCTGTTACTGCCTTTTTTGAGATTATTAATGACAATGCAAAAGCAGACAACGGCAAGTTTGAGTGGGGTACTACCGTTACAAAAGCTTACCTGCCTGTTGAACATAACGAATTCTTTACCAGCGGCGAAACCTTGCTTGACTGGCTAAGAAATTTTGTTCCTGCGCATGTTACTGATGCTGATGAACCGTTTCTTCGCGGTTTCTTTGGCAAAATGTTGTTTAGTGGTGATGATATTATGAAGAAGAACAACGTTTTAAGCGGTGGCGAAAAAGTACGTTGTATGGTGAGCAAGATGATGCTGCAAAACCCTAATTGTATTGTACTTGACCAGCCTACCAATCACCTTGATTTGGAAAGCATTCAGAGCTTTAATGAAGGCTGTAATACTTTTCCTGGTGTTGTGTTGCTTACCTCGCATGACCACACTTTTATGCAAACTGTTGCCAACCGTATTATTGAATTAACACCTAAAGGTATCATTGACCGCCTTGCTACATTTGACGAATACATGGAAGACAAACGTGTACAAGAACTGAGGATTGAGATGTATAAGTAAGTTTGAGGTTTGGAGTTGGGGGTTGGTTTAAAGAGTTTAGATAGTTTATTAGTTTAAGAAGTTTAGATAGTTTGGCCGTTCTGTAATAGGAACGGCTTTTTTAGTTTATAGCATTGCGGTAACAGGCGATAGTTCCTTTATTCCTTTTGCCCCTTTGTTTCTTTGCGTGAAACTTCTTTTTCCCCTTTACCTACTTTGTTTCTTTGCGTGAAATTCTTTTGTACTTTTATCAAAACGTAAAATCATGTCTGTTATAAAACTGCCTTTATTATATATGGGCTCAAAGGGAGAGAAACATTTGTACACTTTGTTTGACAGTGGGGCGAATTTGTCTTGCATTAATCCTGAGTTTGTAGACTTGTTGGAAAAGCCTATTAGCCTTGGTCGTAGACGGTTAGTATCTACTGCAAGCGAAGGACATTACATCGAAATTAAAGATAGGGTTACCCTTGATTTTTACCTGCATGATGTTTTACTAAGTGATGAATTTCTTGTAGTACCAGGCTTAAGCGAAGAAGCCATTATTGGTGCAGCCACCTTACAAAAATGGCGCATCAAATTAAACTTTGAACATGACACGGTTGAAGTTGACCCAAGGGTGGCCAAGATGCAGTTGATATAATTTTCCCTTTCAAATTGCTAAGGGTTTAAAAAAGTTTTGATAGTTTAAGAGAAGTTTAGATAGTTTGGCCGTTCTGTAAAAGGAACGGCTTTTTTTAAGCTTATCATAAAAATTGTTCAATGAGGAAATATCCAAATACAATCTTAGGTCTAATATTTACCGCCTGTTGCATCACTTCAATCTTTACGTGGGTTCTTCCTGTAATAACAGTTTTTCCATGGGCCATAGTTGAATCAGCACTGGCAAATACAATAGGCAAAGAACCTTACTCTAAAGTTGGACAGATTGTTATTTTCATTTTATTATCCACTTTCCTAATCTCCCTCTTAATACTTTACAACGCTATACAAAAGGGCATACAAGAAAATAAGTCAGTCAAAACAACTACCATCATCTTTATGATTAGCCAGTTGTTTATTATTCATCCCCTGTTTTTTTATATTTACTGGGCAATAAAATTAGATTATGGAGGTGATGGCCAACTACTCTTTCTAATATTTGAGACCTTCCCTTTCAGCAGCTTCTTTTTTGTAATTATTGGTTATGCTATTGATAAATTTATCACTCTAAAAAAAGAGAAACTGGTAGTTAATTGATTGACGTTGCCTTTATCCTACCTCAAATTCACCAGCATATCCTCCGCCATTCTTTCCAAACCAAATTCAGGTTTCCAGCCCCAGTCTTTTGTGGCAACACTGTCATCAATGCTTTGCGGCCAGCTATCAGCAATGTTCTGACGGCTATCTGGTTTATAGCTGATGGCAAATTCAGGAATATGCTTTTGTATTTCCGCAGCAATGTCTTTTGGTGAAAAGCTTACGCCTGCTACATTGTACGAGGTACGTACAGAAATCTTTTCAGCAGGGGCCTCCATTAAACCAATGGTAGCGTTAATGGCATCAGGCATATACATCATGGGCAGGTAGGTATCTTCCTTCAAAAAACATTCATACTTCTTCTCTTCTATCGCTTCATGAAAAATCTCAATGGCATAATCTGTAGTACCACCACCAGGCGCACTTTTATAACTAATTAAACCAGGGTAGCGCAGGCTGCGCACATCAACCCCATACCTCTGAAAATAATAATTGCACCAAAATTCTCCTGCATATTTACTGATGCCGTACACTGTTATAGGTTCAATAATCGTTTGCTGAGGGCAATTTTGCTTTGGACTTGTAGGGCCAAATACCGCAATAGACGATGGCCAGTACACTTTTTTCAACTGCTCTTCACGCGCAATATCAAGCACATTCAGCAGGCCCTGCATGTTCAGGTTCCAGGCAAGGTTGGGGTTCTTTTCGCCAGTGGCAGAAAGTATGGCCGCCAGCAGGTAAATCTGCGTAATATTCTGGCGAATAATCTGCACATGCAGCATTTCCTTGTTCATCACATCAATGCTAACATAAGGGCCAGTGCCACGTAACAGTTCATTTTCTTCACGCAGGTCGCTGGCCACTACATTGGCATTGCCGTAAATTTTACGCAGTGCAAGGGTTAGCTCTACACCAATTTGACCGCTTGCACCAATTACTAAAATTTTATCTTTTGCCATAGTTATTTCTTTTTTTGTTGACCAGCTTTTGTTCTTTAATGATGCTTCGTTGTCCACAGGACTCTGTGAGCGTCGCACTCTTGTACGCTTTGATACTTTATTCAGCTACAGGTTTCTATTGCAAAAACACCCATTTGAATAGAAAGTTATAAATAACATTGTCCCCCTTACCAACCTAACGTCACCGATAGTTATAGTTTTATTAGTCATCAATCAGTTTTTTGAAAAATGCCGTGCAAATACAGTGTCCCTTCATTATGATTTTCAAATTCCATACTCTTAGCAACTTCATCTGGCAATTGTTTACTTAAAAATTCAATATCAAGTAGCACCAATTTATTGTTTTCAAGAATAATTTTAAGCTCACACTCAATTTCGGTTAAATCCGGGTCTGAAATATCATAAGCTTTTTCTGGATTGAAAATGCTCCCACATCCAAAACATTTTTGTTGCTTATAAATAGTAATTTGGCCATAAGCTGCATAGGGTGAGCATAAGCTCACACATACTAAAATCGCATTACCATTATATTCCTTTTGCCCACTTGGGTAACAAATAAATCCAAGGTAATTACCTAACCCCCCATCTTCTGAAAGGTAGGTATCAAATGAATCATTTTCTGCTATGCTTTTTATTAAGTCACCATAATAAAAATTAATTCTGTCATCAACTTGATTTCTGTCAACTATCCAGTCTTCTCTATAGGGCTGCCATGAAAAGATTTTATATACTTCCTTATCTGTTAACATTTTTTGATTTTATAGTTTTGACCACTAAAATTTGCAAGGCTACATAACGAAGCAAGTTAATACTCTTACTAATGCCCACTGACTTACTGACTATTGACTTATTGACCTACCGACTCAATCACTTTCCTTAGTTTCGTAGCCTAAAATAATTACTATGCTACCACAATACCTTACCAATTTATTTAAAGGGCAGGATTACGATCCCGAAAACTTTTTTCTTATCGCTGGCCCCTGCGTAGTAGAAAGCGAGGAACTGGTAATGGAGATTGCCGATAAAGTGTACAGCATTTGTAAACGACTTGAAATACCTTATATTTTTAAAGCCAGTTACCGCAAGGCCAACCGTACCAGTGCCTCTTCTTTTACAGGTATTGGCGATACCATTGGGTTAGAACTGATAAAAAAAGTGGGTAAAACCTTTGAACTGCCTGTAACATCAGATATACATTCAGCCGCTGAAGCCGCTGAAGCTGCACAATACATTGATATTTTACAGATTCCTGCCTTTTTGTGCAGACAAACAGATTTGCTTATTGCCGCCGCAGAAACAGGTAAAATTGTGAACGTAAAGAAAGGGCAGTTTTTAAGCGGTCCATCAATGCAGTTTGCTGTTGACAAGATTAAAAAAGCAGGCAACGAAAGTATTATGCTTACAGAGCGTGGTACCACTTTTGGCTACCAGGACCTTGTGGTTGACTACCGTAATATTCCCTGGATGCAGGAACATAAAGTGCCTGTAATTATGGATTGTACGCATAGCCTGCAGCAGCCCAACCAAACCAGCGGAGTTACAGGTGGTAACCCCAAACTTATTGGCACGATTGCCAAAGCGGCCATAGCCACTGGTGCCAATGGTTTGTTTATAGAAACCCACCCCAACCCTGCCGTTGCCAAAAGCGATGGTGCCAATATGCTACCACTGGATAAGCTGGATGATTTACTGGAAAAGCTGGTGAGGATAAGGCAGGCGGTGGTGTAAATTTTATGATAAAGAATTTCATCCGATAGCTATCGGATCTGAGGCACGAGGAATCTCACTGTAGTTCATCAGATGTCTCGTACCTCGAAATGACGTTGCGATATTTTTTTGCATATACTAAATAAGTGCCAATTCATTAACATGCTGCACTATGCGTAAAGGATAGCAGCGGAAAACCCGCTGAGGGTTGGTGTGTTGGCCTTTGTGGCGGCTTTGCAGCGGATAGCCTGGCCCGCAGGGTACGCCATAACTCAACTAACTACTGCATTAAATAAACCGTTCCTTTTCTTGAGAAATATTTGCGGCCCAAAATAGAATATTCGGCATACCAAACATATACACCGCTTAACAAATAGCCATTGAATGTGCCGTTCCATTTTTGATAAGGATTGGATGTTTGAAACACAGGCTGCCCATAACGGTTATACACTTTAAAACTGTAGTGCTGCAAAGCGGTGATGTTGCCAATGGGGCCAAAGGTTTCGTTCTTTCCATCGCCATTGGGCGTAAAGGCAGAAGGAAAAAACACGTCAGAACAATCCACCGTAACTTTTATTTTATCAGAAGCCGTGCAGCCATTATTATCAGTAACCGTTACTGAATAATCGCCCGTAGTTGCTACAGTATAAACAGGCAAAACAGACTGATCTTGCCACAAATAAGACACAAAATTGCCGGGTTGTAAAGCCACTGTTTCGCCTGGGCAAACAGTAGTATCGTTACCCAAATTAATAACCAGCGTATTGGGTTGATTAACCAGTGTAACCCTTGCGGTATCAGGGCAATTATTACCATCTCTAATAGCTATGGCATAGTTGCCTGCAGCAAGGTTGGCCGCCGTTGAAGCATTAGCCACATTGGGCTGCCAGGTAAAATTATAATTAGGTGTACCACCAGCTGTATTAATTGCTATGCGCCCATTAGCAGTGCAAAGCGGGTTGGTTAGGGTTATGGTATGTTTTAAAATTTGTGGTTCAGTTAAGGTAACAAAAGCAGTTGTAGTGCAGGTCTGCGACGCAGCTACAGTTACCTGGTAAGTGCCTGCTTTAAGGTTACTGGCCATAGCGCCTGTTTGTACAGGCACGGTATTCCAGCTATAAGTATAAGCTATATTGGGGCCTGTAATTAACACCAAGGCAGTTCCATTACTATTGCCATTGCAAGCAACGGCATCTGCAACACCAGCAAATACATCTATTACCTGTATGCTTTGCTGTAAAGAAGCTACAACTGCATTTGACTGTATTATCTGCAGGGAAACATTGTAATTGCCCGGCACGGCATAGCTATGCGCTGGCACCTGGGAGTTGGAAGTATTGTTACTGCCTGAAGAAGGTTCGCCAAAATTCCACTGGTATGTGGCAGGACAAATAACGTCTGCGGCATTAAACTGTACTGTTCTGTTTACGCTGCAATTGTACGTGAAATTTGCGGTGCTGGTGGGGGTTTCAATAAGAGAAAAATCGTCGATAGCAAAGCCATCATAATCGTTGCAACGGTTGCCTGCACCAAATGTAAATCTGAAAATTACATGTGTTTGCCCTTTTAAAAAACTAAGTTCATGTTTGGCTACCGCCCATTGGCCCTGGCCACCACCTGCACCGTTAGGGCACGGGCTTGTTGGCTGTATGTTTCCAGACCATCCGCCACTGCCAATTGTATTGATAGAGGTAGTATTGTACCAGTTATCGGCAGGACATGCAGTGCGGTCATTAACAGAACCAAGCAGGCTGAAAGTCTTACCACTGTCAATTGAATATTCCATTGCAGCACCATCAAATCCCCGCTCTGTTTCCCAAAATATTTTAAAACTTAAATATGGAGTTGTTAGGGCAGACAGATTGAAGCAGGGGCTTTGTATGTACGAACTTTCATTATTGTTATAACTGCTTTTGGCAAGGCCGCCTGTTATCCAGCATTTGCTGCCGCTGAATGCTTTATTAATTACAGGCTTTGCAGGTGTGCCCCATGCCCAATCTGAATTACTGCCCCCCGTAAACCAGCCGCCATTGGTAGCTTCAAAATCCTGGAAATAGGGTGCTGCAATACTTGAGGTACACTGCGCCAATAGTTTGCCGTTTACTGATAAACAAAACAACATCACTGCACAACACAACAAATTCCGGCTTTTTGGGGGCATAAGTACGATCGGGTAAAAAGAAAGCAAAGGTCAAATGTCTGCTAAGTTTTTATTCGCCAGCCACCTTTTGTAAAATAACTGTACGCAAAGCGGTTAAAAAGTGCATAAAAGAAGTTTTGCAACAATCGAAAATACACACCCCTGATGTTTGGCTACTTTTAAAGCGCATTCTTTAAAACAATAATAGTATGAGTTATACCATACCACCGCAAACTACAATTGGTCATGTACATTTAAAAGTAGCAGACCTTGACCGTGCGCTTGCTTTTTACCAGGGTATTTTAGGTTTTGAGCTGATGCAGAAATATGGTACGCAGGCTGCGTTTATTTCTGCAGGTGGTTACCATCATCATATTGGGCTGAATACCTGGTACAGCAAGGGTTCTGAGCCTGCACCTAAAAAATTTCCGGGGCTTTTTCATACCGCCATTTTATACCCAACACGTAAAGACCTTGCAATTGTATTGCAACAATTAATCAACGCCAAATACCCTTTAACGGGTGCGGCAGACCATGGTGTTTCAGAAGCTTTGTACCTTGATGACCCTGATGGTAACGGTGTAGAGTTATATTGGGACAAGCCAAAAGAGCTATGGCCTTTTGATGAGGAAGGAAATTTACAAATGGTTACAGAACATTTGGATTTGGATGATTTATTAAAAGAAACACAACGCTAATGCCCAACCATTATTTCCAGTTTAAACAATTTACTGTTCAGCAGGAGCATTGTGCTATGAAAGTAACAACAGACGGTTGCCTGTTTGGTGCATGGGCCGCTAACCATATTGCCAGTTATGCATTGAATGAAAACAACATTTTAGATATAGGTGCAGGCACTGGGTTACTTAGCCTGATGATGGCGCAAAAAAAAGATGTAACTATTGATGCTGTTGAAGTTGATGAACAGGCTGCAATGCACGCACAGCAAAACTTCCAGGCTTCGCCGTGGAAGGAAAGGTTGCAGGTGCATCATACAGCCATACAAGAGTTCAAATCTTTGGTGCAATATGATTTTATTATTACTAATCCACCTTTTTTTGATAATGACCTTAAGAGTGTTGATAATAAAAGAAACCTTGCACTGCACAGTGCAGAACTAAGCCTTGAAGAGCTTTTGACTGCAATAAAAAGACTACTAAAAAATGAAGGGAAGTTTTGCATATTACTACCCTATCACCGTAGTATTTATTTTGAAGAACTGGCTATAAAAGAAGGCTTTTATATGCACGAAAAAGTAAGTGTACGGCAAACTGAAAAACATCCGCCCTTCAGAACCATATTGCTATTTGGTAATGAGAAAAAAGAAACAATTTTTACAGAGATTATCATAAAAGAAAACAACCAATACAGTAATGCCTTCTGCCTGCTGCTAAAGGATTACTACTTAAACCTATAAGCAATTTCACACGCCTGCATACTCTTTCAGGTAGTTGTATCGTTCCATCAGCTTACCATCTTTAACCATCGTGGCGTTTTCAATGATGGGGCTGCCTTCCTTAAAAACATCATCCAAAATATATTTCATCAACTGCTCACCAAAATAGTTGCTGGCATCTTTTGGTAATTCATTTGGCAGGTTACCAACTGCAATAATATCAATACTATCTTCTAAAAAAGGTTCTGTTTTAGTAAAGCTATTTCTGTCAACACCATATACAGGGTTTTCAATGGTTACTTCGCCCAGGTTAATTGGCACAGAGCCATCAGCATCATCTGTAATATCTGCAATCACTTGTATAACAAAGGTTTCATCAATATCAACAAGCTCAAAAAGTCGTGGCAGTTGCTTATCCCAATACACACCGTTTATAAGTACATCAGTACATTTTGCATAAGGTATAAACCTACTTATATACTCATCGGGGTGTTCGTGAAAATGTTCTCTTTTGTAGGTCTGTAATTCTTTGTGTGTGTACAGATCAGCACCTTTTAACTGCACATATACAGGGTAGGTAAAGCTTCTTTCCAAGTATTCATCAGGCTCTACTTCTGTAATGCCCATCAGGTGCATAATATCAATCACACCTTGTGCCACCCGGCCACTACCCGTTAAAGCAATTTTTATGTTGGGAAGTTTGAGGCCAAAATAATGCCTTACCAAGGTTGAGTAATCGTGGCATTCGTGTACCCTTGGCAACAAAAACAAATCGCTTTTTTTACCATAAGCCCATAAAGCATTATGTGCGCCAACAATACCTGCAAAAAAGCCAAACCCAATAATGCGCTGACCGTCTTCATGTGTTAAACATTCATAGTCAGTAAGCGTCAACCCTTTATCAATACAGGCTTTCAGTAATTTTCTATTGTGTGGCTGTTTCTTTTTGGTATGAGAAAAGAACATGTATTTTTTTTGAGGAAGAAGCATTTCAACAGGTACTTCTTTAATACCAAGCAGCAGGTCACAGCTATTCATATCATCTGTTACTTCAATACCCACTTCGCTGTATTCATCATCACTAAAGCAGCGCCCTTCCGATTTCTGCACCAGCACTTTCACATCCCTGTTATTCTGCAGCCAGCGGCATTGGTACGGCGTAAGCGCTACCCTGTTATCAGCAGGAACTTTACCTTCCCTTATAAGACCGATAATATGCATAGCAGATGATTTTGTGAGCAAGATAAGCGATTACATGATTATTTTTACAGATGCGATTTTTGACAGTAAAAACCAGTACTTCAAAAACAGCTTATCGCATTATCTTTCCACTAAAATTTGCAACAAAATGGCCACAAAAGAACAACTGGAAGAAGCAGTAAAGGCAGGATATATTTTTAAAGGAAGCCATGTAAAAATTGGCAACGCAATGTTTAATGGTGAGGTAACAGATGCGGATGTTTTTCTTCCTCTTAAAACATTAAACCGCCATGGTTTAATTGCTGGTGCTACAGGTACGGGCAAAACCAAAACGCTGCAAATGATAAGCGAGCTGTTAAGCGATAACAGCGTACCAGTTTTGTTGATGGATATTAAAGGCGACTTAAGTGGCATTGCAGCAGCAGGTATGCTGAATGATAAGCTGGCAGAGCGTTGCAGCCTACTGAATATTACTTACAAACCAACTGCCTACCCTGTTGAATTGCTTACATTAAGCAACCAGCCAGGCACGCGTTTAAGAGCAACCGTGAGTGAATTTGGCCCTGTTTTATTGAGTAAAATACTTGCCTTGAATGATACACAGGGCGGCGTTGTGGCAATGATATTTAAGTATTGCGATGACAACAAAATGCCTTTGCTCGATCTGAAAGATTTTATAAAAATACTCCAGTACATTGGCAACGAAGGCAAGGCAGAACTTGAAAAAAACTATGGTAAAATATCTACCACAACCACTGGCACTATACTACGTAAAGTAATAGAGTTGCAGCAGCAGGGTGCTGATGTCTTTTTTGGTGAGAAGAGTTTTGAAGTAGAAGATTTGATGCGCATTAATGATGAAGGACGTGGTATGATAAATATTCTGCGTGTTACTGACATGCAGGACAGACCAAAACTCTTCTCGACTTTTATGCTGCAATTACTGGCAGAGTTATATGCCATTTGCCCTGAAGAAGGCGACCTTGATGCACCTAAACTTATTTTATTTATAGATGAAGCTCACCTTGTTTTTAACGAAGCCAGCGATGCACTTTTACAGCAGCTTGAGACCGTGATAAAACTGATACGAAGCAAGGGTATCGGCATTTTTTTCTGTACACAAAATCCACAGGATATTCCTGCTGCGATACTTGGTCAATTGGGTTTAAAAGTGCAGCATGCATTACGTGCTTTTACTGCTGCCGACAGAAAAACAATAAAGCAGGCTGCTGAAAATTTTCCTGAAACTGATTTTTATAAAACAGATGAACTGCTTACCCAGCTTGGGATTGGCGAGGCATTGGTTACTTTACTAAATGAAAAAGGTATACCAACGCCACTGGTGCATACTATGCTTTGTCCGCCCAACAGCCGTATGGATGTACTTACCGATGCGGAGATAAGCGGCATCATTTCTCACAGTAAAATAGCTGCAAAATACAACCAGGTAATTGACAGCGAAAGTGCCTACGAAATACTTACTGCAAAACTGGAAGAAGCCGTTAAAAAAACAGAAGAAATAAAGCAGTCAAAACAAGAAGATAGTACCGCAGAAAAGGTGGGTGACTTCTTTAATAATCCCATAGTTAAGCAGGTTGGCCGTACTGCTGCAAGCATAATTACACGCAGTTTGCTGGGTGCTTTGGGCCTTGGTGGCAGAACAACAAGAAGAAAGTATTAGAGATTTTTTGGTAACGAATTTATGAATATCGATTGAATATCGTTGTCCGCAGGACCCAGTGGGCGTCGCACCCCGCGGCGCTTTTTTCTTTTATCGGCTTCAGGGTTAATGATTTTGCAAATGCTTTTTTTACAAATCAATAACCTCTTTTTATCATTCCTTTCTCGTCAATAGCAATCTTCTTTTCATCCTGTAAAAACTGTAATACTTTCCATAATTTATCTCTGTTAAAACTGCGAAGCAATTGCAGCAAGTCTTTAACAGCGATAGTTTCAGCCGTAAGGCTTTCATATATTTTCTCCTGTATCAACTTAAACTCATCCGGAGTTAAAGTTGTTGCTTTTCGCTTAAGGCATACATCACAAATACCACATGGTTTCACTTCTTCATCGCCAAAATAAGCAGATATAAAACTGCTCCTGCACTCTTTATCAAGATTTATATACGCCAGCATTTTATCAATACGTTGCTGGTATAATTCTTTGCGCTCCAGGTAAGCTTTGTGATTAATATTAAGGTATTGCGCAGGTGCCCTGTTGAGTACAAAATGTATTTGTGGTGTCTCTTTTTGAGGTAAGTATTCAATCACACCAAATGCCTGTAATTGCTGCAATTGTTCTTTCACAACCTCTTCTTTATTGCGTATAATTCTAGCCAGTTGCTTTTCATTAATGGAAACGAGATTATCATAAATGCCTGAATAACTTCTCAACAAACCTTTAATTACAGGCTCAAGTTTTGGCTGGCTTATTTCAAAGTCTTCAAGTATGTTTTTAGGTGCGGTAAACATTACTTTAGATGGCAGAAATACACTTTCATTAAACGCTAAATGGCCTTCCTGTTCCAGTACTTTCAGCACAGCCATCACCAAAAAAATATCAAGCTGAAAATTTTTTATAAACGCAGTAATATCAAAATCATAATACATCCCCTCACCTGCCCCAACAGCCACATGAAGAAAATCAGCCAATGACTGGTACACTTTCCGTATATAATACATCACAGGAAAACGTATATCCGGCAAGGCCTTCAGCCCATCTACATCTTCCGTATTGTACAACAAAACAGCATATGCCTTTTTACCATCACGGCCTGCGCGGCCGGCTTCCTGGTAATAATTTTCAAGGCAATCCGGCACATCATAATGTATCACAGTACGCACATCGGGTTTGTCAATGCCCATACCAAATGCATTGGTGCAAACAATTACACGCGTTTGGTTTTGTATCCAGCTTTGCTGCTTTGCATTACGTTCTTCCTGCAATAAACCCGCATGATAAAAATCTGCACTGATATTCTGAAGCGACAAGAGATGCGCTATATTTTTTGTTTGCTTGCGGTTGCGGCAATACACAATACTGCAGCCCTGCACACTGTTTAAAATATCTATGGTTTTATTGATTTTACTATCAACCTTAAACACAGAGTAAGAGAGGTTTGGCTTTTCAAAAGACTGTTTAAAAACGGAAGCATTTTTAAGCTGAAGTTGGGAGACAATATCATCCTGTACCAATGGCGTTGCAGAAGCCGTGAGCGCAATAATGGGAACAGTGGGCAATTCATTTCTCAGCTTTGCAATGCGCAGGTAGGAAGGACGAAAATCGTAGCCCCACTGGCTGATACAATGCGCTTCATCAATAGCAATCAGCGTTATATTAAGTGAATGAACATATTCATTAAACAATCTTGTTTCTAATCTTTCAGGCGATAAATACAGAAATTTATAATCGCCACTTGCGGCAGTCTGCAAGGTATCCTGTACCTCTTTATAAGTTAACCCACTGTGTAATAATAATGCAGGAATGCCGCGCTTTTGAAGGTTCTCTACCTGGTCTTTCATTAAGGCAATAAGAGGAGAAATAACAAGACATAATCCGTCCTTCAGCATTGCAGGCACCTGGAAACAAATGGATTTACCACCACCTGTTGGCAACAATGCAAGGCAGTCTTTACCTTCTATTACGGCATTAATTATCTCTTCCTGCTTCCCGCGAAAAGAAGTATGCTGCCAGTATTGTATTAGTATTTGTTGGGGGGAATAAGACATGCCTGGTATTAAAACTCAACAAGTATAAGAGAAAGGCCAGGAACCTTTTTAAAATCTTTGTCAACAGTAAGTAATGGTACTTTAAATTTTATAGCAGTGGCGGCGATTAGAGCATCAGGTATTTTAATGGCAATCTTCTGTTTTAGCGCAATTGCTATTTCTTTAATTTCATTGTTATAGGCTACAGGGAAACAATTATCCAATAACTCCCTTCGCACTTTTTTATCTTTTTCTGAAATATTTTTTACGCCAAGAAGCTCTATTTCTGTAATGTCTGAAACTATAAATTCATTATCAAGATAAGGGTCTATCCTTATATCCCCATTTAGCAGGTAAACAAAAATATTGGTATCGGCAACTACTAATCCCATTCTTTTCTAACTTCTTTTTGAAAAGCCAACCCATCTATTTCCATTGGTGCTGCACCAAAAAACTGCCTTACATTGCCTTTGGTTTTTTGTGTATGCTTCTCTATCTTTTTTAACGCCTTTTCAATATCATCCTTTTTGGCGTTCTTTTTAATTGTAATAACCATAATAAAAGATTTATAATTTAAAGCTACAGTTTTTCTGCCACTAAAATCAATCCACTTTCTTCCAGTTAAGTCTTAAACTGTTCAATGCTAAAACAACATCGCTTAAGCCCATTAACAATGCGCCAACTGTTGGTGTAAACAAACCAATGGCCGCAAAGGGAATGGCAATAATATTATAAAAGAAAGCCCAGAACAGGTTACCTTTTACTGTATTGTAGGTATGTCTGCCCAACTGCATTGCAGTTGGTAAATTCTTTAACCCATTGTTCATTAAAACAACTGAAGCACTTTGTATTGCCAGTTGCGATGCAGCACTCAAACTGATACTTATAGTAGCTTTTGCAAGTGCAGGTGCATCGTTAATGCCATCACCCACCATTACTGTTGGCACATCTTTACATAGGGCTTCTACTTTATCCAATTTTTGTTGTGGTGTTTGTTCTGCAATTACTTCATCAATACCCAATTCATCTGCCACAATTTTGCATTTGGCATAACTGTCGCCACTTAATAAAATGGTTTTAATTCCTTCCTTTTTGCAATATGCTATCACAGCTTTCGCCTCGCTTCTTATCTCGTCGGCAATATCAATCCAGCCAATAATTGTATCGTTTTTCTTTACATATAAATGATGGCTTTTGTCTATAATATTTTCATCAACTTTAAAAGATCCTATTTGAAAAACATTACCTTCTTTATCCTCAGCCTTCATGCCCAAGCCCTTAACCTCTTCTATCTTTTTCCACTTTATAAGATTGGCGGTTTTCCACCCCTGTGTAATGCTTTTGGCTATTGGATGATTGGAAAATTTTTCTAAAGAATATACCACTGACTTAAACCCTTCTTCATCAATATCCTTGCATTGAAAGCCTGAAATATTGAACTGCCCCGTAGTAAGCGTTCCTGTTTTATCAAATACCATTTGCTTTATTTGCGCAAACAGTTCCATACTGTCTGTTTTAGTATATAATATACCATGCTTTGCTGCACGGCCAAGACCAACAGCAATGGCAGCGGGCGTTGCAATGCCCATAGCACAAGGGCAACTGATAACCAATACGGCAATGCTGCGCATTAAACTTTCACCAAAAGTTTGGTGAAAAAAGAAATAATTAATAAGAATGGTTAACACAGCTATACTCACAACAACAGGCACAAAAACAGCACTTATTTTATCAGCCAGTAACTGCACGGGCGGCTTTTGACCTTGTGCCTGTTTCATCATGGCAACAATACTGTTCAAAACAGTATCGTTACCTGTTGCTGTTACATAACATTTTACAGTTCCATTGGCAAGCACACTTCCACCAATTAAAATATCGCCCTGATTTTTAAATACAGGTATGCTTTCGCCCGTAATAATGGCCTCGCTTACCTCTGCCTCTCCACTAAGAATTTTACAGTCCTGCGGCACCTGTTCACCTGTCTTAATTAACACCAGGTCGCCGGTTTTTAAATAGGTATTTTCTACAGGAAAAATATTTTCGTTATGTGCATCATCATAAGCAATCATATTAGCCATTACCTTTTGCTGTTTGGTAAGCTCTTTAATGGTTTTTTGGGTAGAAGCAATAGATGCATCTTCCAGCCAGTTACCAAAAAAAACAAGGGTAATGATGGATGCAGCCGTTTCATAAAATATCCTGCTTTCATCACCCGAAAGGGTGCCAATAAAACTGTATAAAAAGGCAGCAAAGGATCCAAGCGCAATAAGCACATTCATATTTGGTACGCCTTTGCTTAAACTCTTAATAGCACTACGCCCAAAGAAATTCATACCAACAATAAACACGGGCAGGCAAATGGCCATTTGCAGCCAGGCATTATGTAAAAAATGAAAACCAAAACTCATGCCCCAATGGCCAATCATTAATACCAGTGTAAAAGGCAGGGTGAACCAGAATTTTTGCAGGTATGTTCCTAAAAACTTTTTCTTTTTCGGAACGATATCGCCGGCCTCATTTACCACATGATAACCCAGACCCTGTATGTTTTCTTTTGCAACATCAAGTTCATTTTCTTCTTTAACATTTTCAAATTGCACATCGCCTGTAATAGCGTTTACCTGTACCTCCTTCATGCCCTGTTTTTGCAGCACTTTACTTACGCTAAGGGCGCAGTTGCTGCATGTCATACCTTCTACTTTCCACGCTACTTTTTGCATACACTCAATTTGTGTAAAATTAGCGTATTAACAAAAGGTACACTTACGCAAAGCGAAGCTGCATAATGGTGAACCTATAATTTTACCGTTGCAGGAAAAACTCAATGGTTCTAAAACAATAGGTAGTTTTTAATGAGTAAATGGCAGCTATTGATTTTTCTTCAGGCTGGTGATATTTCTATACAATAATCTTCGATATAAAATATGCTGGCGATGGCACTGTTTTTTAACACCACAGTTTTAAAACATATATTATGAACAATGGAAAAGATACCACCAGTGATTTACATGATAGCCCACGAGACCTGGAACGCATGCAGCCTGAAGAAGTGATGCTTGATCTGCCGGATGTATCAGATATTCCAGGCCAGGAACATATATAGGTACCTAAACTTGGGGAATTTGCAGATACCACTGCGTCCTCTGACGATGAAGAGGGGCGCACCATTATAGGGTTTAATGACGACGACGAAGATGAGGAAAGTAATGTAAGTGATGAAGAAAGAGAGCTGCTGGAAAGGACACTGAACAGCACAGACAGTGATGATGAGGAAGATGGCAGAAGGGCAGCACTTGATAATACAGATGCCGATGGCGAACCTTTAAATGAAGCCTTTGATGTATCTGGCGGCGACCTTGATGTGCCTGGTTCAGAAGATGATGACGACAACGAAGCACTTGGTGAGGAAGATGAAGAAAATAACAGTTACAGCTTAGGCGGTGAAAAGGATTAAATCAACCTGTTTTTATTATACATAGCTCCGCCGTTTAGCGGGGCTTTTGTTTTATTGTAAGTTTTGTCATCCTAAAGCTTTCCTAAAGTTTTTTACAAATGCTTATGAAGATTAAAAGCCGTTGGATCTTAGTGGTGTATGAAACAAATACTGCGGCTACTGCTTTTTACTTTGTTGATCCTGCTGGCTTTTGGTGCTTACCAATACCGCAGCTTATTTATTAAGCAAAGAGCAATAACACATACTGGCACCTTTAATACTGTGCCGGAAACAACCGTTTTGAAGCTACGCAAACAAGCTACCCAACTAAGATTATTTGCAGCAAAAAAACATTACAATAGCAGCGTATGTTTTTTGGTTGACATGAGCCTGCCCTGCGGCAGGAACCGATTTTATGTGTACGATCTTAAACATGATACTATTAAATATGCAGGACTTGTAGCACATGGCAGTGGTGCCAAAAAATTTGCCGCCAAACCACAGTTTTCAAATGCTATTAACAGTGGCTGCACATCATTAGGAAAGTATGAGGTAAGTTATAAATATGCAGGGCAGTTTGGTGATGCTTTTAAACTAAACGGTCTTAATAGTACCAACAGCAATGCTTTTTCACGTAATGTAGTTTTACATGCCTATGGTTGTGTGCCTGATAATGAAACCTATCCTTTACCTATTTGCAACAGCTTGGGCTGCACCATGGTTTCGTATCGTTTTATAGCAAAGCTGAAAGAAGAAATAAAAGCCAGCAGAAGACCAATAGTAATGTGGGTGTATAAATAAGCTTGTGGTTGTGTTGCAGTGTAAGTTTTGTAAAAAGTATTTATCTTTTAAAAATAAAACCTGCCCCAAACGAAAAACGTTCTAGCGAAATGCCAATATCCTGTAACGCTGTTTTATTTTGAATGTGGTTATAATTGCTGCAAATAAACCAGCTTCTTTTACGTGTTTGTTCAATAGCAATGCTTACACCTGATTGCCAGTTGGAAATCCTTATTTCATCGTCGCGGTTTTGTATTTTTAGAGTAATCAAAGAGTAACCTGTGTACGGCCTTAAAGTTATTGGACGGTGTTTTTTGTTGATGATAATCTCGTGTACTAAAGAAAATTGATTGGTACTGATGAAAATTCCACTAATGCCAAAATTGAACTGTGATGCAACTTGTAAAAAAAACGAACGGAAAAGCCTGTAGTCAGTTTGAATTCCTATCGCATATTCGGTAGTATAAGCATGGCTGCTTTGCGCTGTATTAAATGGCAGTTTTGAAAGTGGTATACCAAGCCTGATATTATCGCCTCTTAAATAATTTATCCAAGACGCTTTTAACGATTTTTTCTTTACCACCACAGGAAGGCTGGTATCTAAAGTGGGTTTTATAAATTGCCTGATGGTATTAGCGGCCTCTGCCTGTTTTACAATACTGTCAAGCAACAGGCTGTCGTTTATGCTGCCGTGTTTTAGCGTTTGTATATTTTCATCATGCCGCTGCATTTTTTCTTGATACTTTAAAGGTTCAATATCGGTGGTATCAAGTTTTATAAAATCAAAATCACGTGTGTAGTTACTGTTGTAATTCATGACATGTTTACTTTCAGAATGCGAGTTTTTAATGTACCATTTGCCGTTAATAGGCTGGCAGGTTACATTGGCTTTTCTTAACGCCACAGTTACAAAAAAGGGTTCCTTAATATTGTAACTGGTTAAGTCCATACCAGCAAAAGCATAGGTGGCTGTGTCAATATAAAATACGCCTTCATGCTGCTGTTTCTTTTTGGTTTCGAAGGCTACCATAAATACTTTCCTGTCCTCAAACCATGTCTTACCCTTGTCAAAAAAGTAAAAATCATTTAGTGCCTTTCTGTTGAAGTACAAACCATTAACCAGCGAAGCCAGGTCTGGCATATGGTAAAACTCACCAACCCATTTAGGTTTAACTGGGTCGTTATAATATTTACTATTTTTTTTCTCTGCAAAGTCTATGGTATTGTGTACCAGTTTGGTTTCAACCGTCAGTGGATCTTCTAAAAAAGAAGAATAATATGCCTCAACAATGCCATCGCTTTTATAAAAATAATCACTGTCGTTAATGGTATTGTACACTCGATGCAGCCCCGTAATTTTAAAAGGCTTTACTGGGTAATTTACAGGCACTTTATCCAGTGCTTTTTCTATAATGGTTTTGCCCCTGGTTGAAACAACCAGCTCGTCAAGATTATTGCCTTTTGGTTCCAGCGTAATAGTATGGTTTATTGCTGTTTCAAAATAAATGGTGCGGCTTTGGTAGCCAATAAACGATACTGTAAGGCCTTTAGTTTTGAGTGCTTCCATTTCGCCCGTTAGGGCAAAATAACCCTTGCTATTGGTGATGGTACCGTTATACTTATCAAGCCTTACAGATGCACCCTGTAAAGCTGCTTTTGTTTTTTTGTCAATAACAGTACCCTGTATGGTAATAGGTTGTGACAAGGTAACCAGCATTAAAAAAGTAAAACTGAACAGCAGTAATATTTTCGGCATTGTAAGCTTTATTATAGGTTAGTTACGGTTTAAATTAAAGTGGAAGATAAGATTTAACTTTTATAGCATATACATTGTTAATCCTTATGGCATTTGCATGTTAACAATAAGAAGGAGTACATTTTTTACAATTACAACAAAACCTTTTTGTAACACTACCTTTGCCGCCATTATAAAATTTGTTTAGAAGAGATGATGCGTTTATACCCCGAAACGGCGGCAAACCAGTTGGAGTTTGATAAGGTGAAGGCTTTACTGGCAGCACACTGCAAAACTGTGTATGCACAAAACAAGGCAGAAGTATTAAGAATACATACCAAAAAAGAATACATAGAGCTTGACTTACGGCAAACCTATGAATACAAAATGCTGTTGCAGCAATCCTTTTATTTCCCCAACGACTTTACATTAAACATTCAGAAAGATATAAAGCTGCTGGGTATTCCCGGTGCATTGCTGGTAGGTGAGCAGTGGATGGATATTCGTAAGCTTGCAGAAAATACCAGTAATATTTTTCGTTGGTTTGATGCAGAAAGAAGACAAGCATATTCTGCGCTTGTAAAAGTGATTGATAACAGCTATTACGAGAAAGTAATAGTTGAAATGATTGATGAAGTGCTGGATGAAAATGGTAATGTAAAAGACAATGCCAGTGAAGAACTTGCTAAAATAAGAATGAACCTGTACCGCCGCAGAAATGAGTTGCGGCGCATGTTTGAGAAAGTAGTTGCTAAGCTTAACAAGGCAGGTTATACTGCTGAGATTGAAGAAGGTTTTAGTAATGGAAGAAGGGTAGTGGCGGTGTTTGCAGAACACAAGCGGCAGGTGAAAGGTATTTTACATGGCGAAAGTGACAGCCGTAAAACCGCTTTTATTGAACCTGAAGAAACCATCCCTTTAAACAACGAAGTATTTGCTTTAGAGCATGAGGAAACACGGGAAGTACAACGCATTTTACGTGCACTTACTGCAAAGCTTTCTGTGTACTCAACGTTGTTAATGGGCTACATTGAAATTGCAGGCGAATACGATTTTATTAAAGCAAAAGCAAGGCTGGCGGTGGATATGAACGGCCAGTTTCCTAATCTTTTAGATAAGGCACATATTGAGCTGAAAGATGCCTATCATCCTTTGCTTTACCTGTATAACAAAGGCAATCACAAGCCAACAATTCCTGTGTCGTTAACGCTTAACGATAAAGACAGGATACTGGTTATAAGTGGCCCCAATGCTGGTGGCAAAACCGTTACCATGAAGACTATTGGGTTAAACCAGATTATGCTGCAGAGTGGTTTACTGGTGCCTGTAAGCCCAACATCGCAGATGGGTATTTTCAGGCAGTTGTTTATACATATTGGCGATACACAGAGCATTGAATTTGAGTTAAGTACCTACTCATCTCACCTGCAGCACATGAAGCATTTTATTGAGGTTGCCAATGGTAAAACCATGTTTTTTATTGATGAGTTGGGTAGTGGAAGTGATCCTAATTTGGGTGGTGCTTTTGCCGAGGTGATTATGGAAGAATTAGGCCGCCGTCATGCGATGGGTATTGTAACAACACACTATCTTAACCTGAAAGTAATGGCCAATCATACGCAGGGCATTATAAATGGCGCCATGCAGTTTGATGAAGTGCATTTACAGCCCATGTACAAGCTTATTGTGGGCAAGCCTGGTAGCAGTTACACATTTGCCATTGCAGAACGTATTGGTTTGCCGCAACACTTAATTAACCGTGCAAGAAAGCTGGTAGATGAAGACCATTTTCGCCTTGATAAATTACTGAACAGCACTGAGCAAAACCTACAGCAAATGGATGCAGAAAAAAAAGACCTGCACCGTTTGCTGCGCGAAAATGAGAAACTGAAAAAAGAGATGGAAGTTGTGCTGGATAAAGAACGTCACCGCCAACAGATGGAAACTTTAAAGCACCAAAATCAAATAACTGAAGACCGTTTGACTTATTTAAAAGATATGGAACGCAAGCTGAAACAGATTGTTTTAGACTGGAAAAAGAGCGAAGACAAAAACCAGGTAATTAAAAACCTGCAAACGCTGTTATTTAAGGGTAATGATAAAATTGTGGTAAACAAACTGGCTAAAAAGGTTGATAAAAAATTTGTGGAAACAAAGCAGGCCATTTCAATAGGTAGTTTGGTTAAGCTTAAAAAAAACTACCAGGTGGGTGAAGTAAAAGAAATTCGTGGTAAACGTGCTATTGTGCAAATTGGTCAGTTACCTATGAATGTTGAATTGGATGATCTTGTGGTTGTAGAAAAAGTAGAAACTGGTGAAGATGATAAATAGGGTTGTGGTTGGTTTTTGATATTGGTACACGCGCAAATTGTTAAAAAGTGTTAAAATAAATGTTTGAATGACATTTGTTTTTCTTATTTTTCATGTTGGGCATCACTGGATTTGATTGCTGTAATGCAGTGATAGTAATAGTTTTAGAAAATGTAGCTTGCTTTGGGATAATAAAAACAGCAAGAAATTGTAACACTAAAGCTAAGAAGGCGTTATATATTTGTTTTACAAGCGAAGAAAGTTAGTTCACACAGCAAGCAATCGTTAGTAGCAATATTCGTTAGAGGTCACATCTTAAAAAGATGATTTGGGTCGCAAAAGTTTAAAAGCTGTAAATAGCACAAAAAGATTTTAAGAGTTTTTCATATGGCAAGCAATCGTTAGAGGTCGTTCTGTTTCTACAGAAGCACCCTTTTTTCTGTAGCGGTAGCGAATATATGTGATTGAAATCATACCACGATAACTTTTCTTTAACTTTTTTCTTCTGTTTCATTTTTCTTTCCTGTTTATCAATTAAGCAATACAATTTTTATTAAATAATTCAAGTTGCTAGTTAATATTGTTTAGCTGCAAAGCGAAAATGAATAATGTGATCTTGAGTAAAAAGCCTTTAAATGTTACTGCATGGATAGTTCTCAGGAATAAGGCTTTTAATTGGCTGATAACGGCTTCTATTCTCTTTCTCATACTCTGCTTTATAAAGGCAGCCGAAGGGCTGTCTTTTCTTTTTGCATTCGATTTTCGCTGTATCTGCAGCGATATACCTTCGGTTTCTTTTAGCATATCTTCTATATCATAATTTGTGTAAGCACTATCACCATATACCCGGCTTCCTTCAGGCAGATTAAGTGGTATTTGTTGTAATGACTGGCTATCATGTTCACTTCCAGGTACAAAACAAAATTCAACAGGTATGCCATCGCTTGTCGTCAGTAATTGTATCTTAACACCATAAAAATACCGCCGCATGCTGGCGGTATACCCACGCCATTGCTCACCTTTAAGCAACCTGCAGTTATTGATCCGGATGTTATCACACACTGCAACAGGAAAAGAATCTATCACATAATCAAGCGTGCCGCTTACCTGCTTAAAGCAATGCCCCACCTGGTAAAACATGGCAAACAGAACATCCTGCAAGTGGTGCAAACGTCGTGTAAACCGGCTCTTATCAAGCATCCCGGGAACCAGGTTTGTTTGACGCACATACTGAAGGGCATGTGTTTGATGACCACCAAAATAAAGTGCTGATAGTACTGCAGTAAAGATTACCTCACTGTCACTGATACGCCGCCGGCTATCTTCTTTATGGTTAATGCCTTTGAGTATATCATCTATCAAACAATAAATCCCAATAACTTTATCATCAGTGAGCATAACTAGAATTTTTAAGTGTGGTAACTTTTAAAACTCTTTTATATGCTCACTTATTTTATACTTACATAACTAGCAACTTGAATTAAATAATTGATGCTTTTCGTTGTTGGTAAACATCAACTGGCTTATTTTTCTATCGCACTAACATATTTACCCATTACTTTGCACCCTATGACACAAGAGCAAATTAAAGATATAAGAGACCGTGTAGTTGTCTTGAGGAGGTTTCTTTGACTACGATAACTGTAAATATAAAGTAGAACAAGACCGCCAGCTTTCCCTTTCGCCGGGCTTTTGGGACGATAATGAACGTGCCACGGCTACCATGAAGGAAATTAAAGTAAATGAATACTGGATGAAGTTGTACGAGCAGGTTGATTCTGCCGTTGAAGACTTTGCCGTGCTGTTTGATTTCTGGAAAGGCGGTGATGCCACTGAAGAAGAAACAAAAGCAGCACATACCGCAGCCATTGCAGCTATTGAAGACGCTGAATTTAAAAGCACTCTTAATAAGCCTGAAGATGAACTGCCTGCTATTGTGCAGATAAACTCTGGTGCAGGCGGTACAGAAAGCCAGGATTGGGCCGATATGCTGCTGCGTATGTACATTATGTATGGACAAAAGCAGGGCTACAAAGCAACTGAGCTTGATTACCAGGAAGGCGATGGTGCGGGTATTAAATCTGCAACCATTCAGTTTGATGGCTCTTTTGCTTATGGCTTTTTAAAAGCTGAAAGTGGCGTTCACAGGCTGGTCCGTATTTCTCCGTTTGATAGTAATGCCAGAAGACATACCTCCTTCGCTTCAGTATATGTGTACCCTTTAATAGATAATAGTATTGAAATTGAAGTAAACCCTGCCGATTTGGAATGGGCATTTTACCGCAGTGGTGGCAGTGGTGGTCAAAACGTAAATAAGGTTGAAACTGCTGTGCGTTTAAAGCATGGCCCAAGTGGTTTTATTGTAGAATGCCAGCAGGCGAGAACACAAGGCGAAAACCGTGAACTTGCCATGAAAATGCTGAAAAGCCGTTTGTATGAAGAAGAAATGCGCAAACGCCAGGAAGCATTAAATGTTACCAATGCCAGTAAGAAAAAAATTGAGTGGGGCAGCCAAATAAGAAGTTATGTGTTCCATCCTTACAAGATGATTAAAGACCACAGAACGGATTATGAGGTAGGCAATGTGCAGCCTGTGATGGATGGCGAACTGGATGGTTTTATAAAGGCTTATTTGATGATGGAAAAAGAAGATGCTTAATTGATGTTTATACCAACTAAAAAGGTTGTGCATTTGCACAACCTTTTTAGTTTAAAATATCTTGTAAGTTATAAGTGAATATCTGGTATTTCAACTTTAAAGGTGCTTCCTTTACCTGGTTCACTTTGTACGCTTATGTTACCGCCATGCTGTTCAACAAATTCTTTACAAAAGTTAAGGCCAAGGCCTGTACCTTTTTCCATATTGGTGCCGTAAGTAGTAAAATTGGTGGTAGAACTGAAAAGTTTACTTACATCTTCTTTTGGAATACCTACCCCACAATCTTTAACTGTTATAATGGTACTATCGTCTTTATGTAAAGCAGTAACTGTTATATTGCCTTCTTTATTTGAAAACTTAATTGCATTTGAAACAAGGTTACGCATAATGGTTTTAAGCATATTCTCATCAGCAGTTATCCAGTAGCCATCCTCTATATTAAGAATAATGTTTACCCTTTTTTCTATCGCACTAGATTCAAGTTGTTCTAAAACCCTTTTGGTAAGTTCAATTAATAAAAGATTTTTTGGTACAAAAGCGTTGTGCCTGAATTGATTGGTACTCCATGCCAGCAAATCATCCAGCAGGTTGTAAGTGTTTTCTGCATTACGCTTGATGGTAATTAAAAGGTCAAGCTGTTTTTCATTAATGGCATAGCGTTCTTTATGCCTTAACATCAGCTCAATAAACATGCGTATCTGGCTTACAGGGCTGCGCAGATCGTGAGATATGATAGAAAAAAGTTTGTCTTTTTGAGAGTTGGTTTGTTTTAAAAATTCTTCTGACTTCTTTAAAGAATCAATATCCTGAAAAATACCCTGCAGGCCTGTTATTTCATTGTTTTCATTATATACGGCCTTACCAATGGCACGTACCCAAATGTTTCTTTTTTTAGCAGTAATAAACTTAAGCTCTACATCGTAAGGGGTACCGTTGGCAATGGCTTCATTTATGCCTGATGTGATGATGTCTGTATAAGCGGGATCAATAAATTGTAGGGCTTTCTTTAAAGTTGGTTTATATTCTGGTGAAACTTCGTAAATATCATACACAGGTTTTGACCAGTGAAGTACGTTTGTTTTAAGATTTAATTCCCAGCCGCCTGCTTTGCCCAAAGCACCAACCTGTTGCATCAGGTGTTCGCTTTTTTGCAGGGCCATTTGTGCGGTTTTAGTTTCGTGAATGTCTATGATAGAACCTGCTATACGTGCAGGTTTTCCTTCATCATTAAACAATGCTTTACCTGTAGTTTCAAACCAGCGGTATTGATTGTTCCTGCATTTTAACCTTACCTGTAAAGTATAAGGTTCCTGTGTATCTAAATGATTTTGTACTGCTTTTATAACGCTTTGCCTGTCATCGTTATGAAGAAACTTAATAAAGGTTTCGTAGCGTGGTTCAATTTCATTTTTGTCATACCCAAGTAATGTGTAAAACCTGTTGCTCCACCATTCTGTACCTGTTTCAAAATCGCGTTCCCAAATGCCGGCATTAATACCATCAACAATCAACTCAAGCAAAGCGTTATTGTGCTTTATTTTTTCTTCAGTTAATATATAGGGTGTAACATTTATATAAAATCCAATTACACGCTTTGGGCCACCTTCCTCAGTCCAGCTAATTACTTTTGCTTTGCTTTGCAAGTGCAGTATGGTGCCTTGCTTGTGTTTGTAACGTAAACTTATATTGTAGGGTATTTTGCCTTTGCTGGCAACATGTTCTTCAAACGCGGCTTTGGCTTTGTAAATATCTACAGGTAAAAGGTGTACCTCTCCAATGCGGGCAAAATTTGTAAATTCATTTTCTTCGTACCCAAATAGTTTCTTTAGTGTTGGGCTTATATAACCTGTGTTGGAAACCATGTCCCAATCATAGTAGCCCTCCAGGCTCTCATCAAACAGAATAGAAAAAAGTTCCTTATCTATATCAGGCAACATTATCAGGTTTTTAGTCATTAGCGTGTGCAGCAAATGCAACGCAAAATAACAACATTAAAAAAGAATAAATGATATTAATTATAGCTATAATTAACTAAACGTGTATAAACAACAGCTAACTAATACTTTAAGTTGTATGCTTTTGCAAGATCAGCCAGCTCCATTATATTTTTAACCTGCAGTTTATCAAATAACCGCGCTTTATAGGTACCTGTTGTTGATGGCTGAATATTAAGTTGTGAAGATATTTCTGTAATTGTCATACCCTTTAACAGCAGGTGTACAATACTGAATTCTCGTTCTGATAATTTTTCAAAGGGATTGTCTTTAGGTTTATTCTGCATTTCATTTATCAAACCGTCAAGCATTGTATCGCTATAATAATGCTTATTTTTTAAAACAGTATCAATGGCTGTTTTAATTTCATCTACCGAAGCACCTTTTGATAAATACCCTTTTGCACCAGCTTTTATATAGCGGTTGCCATACACGTTTTCTGCGTTCATCGAGAACATAAGTATACGTGCATCATTTTGAAGCGATAAAATATGTTCAATTAATTTAATGGTATTTGTGCCAGGCATTTCAATATCCATCAGTATAAAATCGTACTTGCCACCAACTACTTTTTCAATAGCTTCCACGTCATTACCTGCTTCATCAATAGAAACATTCTCATACACTTCAGAGAGCAGGAATTTCATGCCTGATCTTACAATCGAATGGTCATCAACCAATAAAAATTTCCTCATGGAACAGAGTTAGAAAGGTATTTTGTTTTGCAATGTAGAATAAATTCGACAGTAAAAACATACTTGCACTACATCTTGTAAAAATTTATTGATACACTTTTGCTTTATTAAATATCCAATAGCTGTAAGGTCTAAAAAGTATTTAAATCAGAATTTAAAATCCAATCTCCTCAGCCGATTAAGCATAGAGGCAAAAACCCGATGCCTCTATTGCTTGCCGGTACTGGTTGTTAGGTAAAACAATTTCGAAAGAAAATTATGTAGTGCTTATGAAACAACCGTCACATCCTTTATGCACGATTACCTCTGTGGCATGTAAACGCGCTGCAATGCTAAGGCCAGGGTTGGGATGCAGGTTACATGTTGCTATCATAACCACGAGAATCTTCATCAACAATATCACCTCTTTTTTTTAACGATTAAAGCCTGCATATGAAAAATATTATTCAGCATTCAGTTAAAATACTTTTGATTGAAGATAATGAAGGTGATATTGTGCTAACAATGGAAGCCTTATCAGAAGGGCAAATAAAGAACGAGGTTTTTATTGCAAGGGATGGTGAAGAGGCAATTCGATTTCTTAATAAGAAACGCCTTATACAAAAGCCCCAACGCCCGACATGATATTGCTTGATATTAACCTTCCTAAAATTGATGGAAAAGAAGTATTGCACTATATAAAAAATCACCCGCTATTAAAATCAATTCCTGTGGTTATGCTTACAACCTCTGAAGCTGAAAGTGATATTGTAGAATCGTATGCCAATCATGCCAACTGTTTTATTACCAAGCCTGTAGACCTTTATAAATTTTTCGAGGTGGTAAAATCACTGGAGGCTTTTTGGGTTTATATTGTAAAACTTCCAACAGCAATAGCTATTTAACAAGCAACGCCTAATAACTAATTTAAACAGTAAGTTTAGCATGAACCAGGTAAACACTGCACTAAAGCCTCTAAATATTCTCATTGTAGAAGACAATGAAGTTCACTTTTATTTACTTAAAGAGTATCTGCTGCTGTCTACCCTTAACATCACAGTAGACCATACTATTGATGTTACGCAAACACTTGAAAAGTTAGACGACTTTAAAGCTGATATTATTTTTCTTGACCTTTTTTTGCCCGACAGTGATGGCCTTGAATCTTTTACACGCATCCAGAAAAAAACAGATGCTGCCGTTATTGTTGTTTCAGGCATGTCTGATATAAATATATCGCTTGAAGCTTTAGGTTTAGGTGCGCAGGATTACCTTGTAAAAGGTGAGTTTAACGATAAGGTGCTAGAAAAAACAGTACGCTACAGCCTGGAAAGAAAAAAGACAGAACAGCAAATTTTAGCATCGGAAGAAAAGTACCGCCAGATATTTTATGGCAACCCTTTTCCTATGTTCATATTTGATGTAGAAACCCTGAAAATAGTGGAGTGTAATGATGCTGCGCTTGTTAAATATGAATATTCTCACGATGAGTTTTTAAGACTTACTGTAATGGATATTAGGCATGTAGAAGATGTAGAAGAAGTGTTGCCAATTATTAAGAACGAAGAAAATATGACCAAACTTAACAGGGTATGGCGGCATCTTAAAAAGTCAGGCGAGTTAATGCTTGTTGAAATATCTTATTATCCCATTGTTTACGAAGGCCGTAACCTGCGCCAGGTACAAATTAATGATGTTACTGAAAAAATTCGTTTGAAGGAACTTTTAGAAGAACAGCAACGGGAAAAACAGATGCAGATAACTTCTGCAACTATTACTGCACAGGAACAGGAAAGGTCAGAATTGGGGCGTGAGCTGCACGATAATATTAACCAGATACTTGTTACTTCTTTGCTGTATTTAGATTATATGATTACTTCAAAAGAAGTGAAGTTTGATTTACTGCTGCTAAGCAAAAACTTTGTGTTTGAAGCCATCAGCGAAATACGTAAACTGTCTAAAACCCTTGTGCCACCTGCGTTGGATGATGTGGGGTTAATGCCAGCCATTCAAAATCTTATTACCAACCTGCACGCCGTTGACCATTTTAAAATTGAGTGTGCCTGGAATAATTTTAACGAGAATGCCATTACAGATGCCCATAAACTAACCATTTACAGGATAGTACAGGAGCAACTGAATAACATAATAAAACATGCAGAGGCCACCAAGGTTAACATTGAGCTTGATATTATAAACAGCGAACTTTTCCTCCACATTAAAGACAATGGAAAAGGCTGTGATATTACCAAACAAAGCACTGGCGTTGGTTTGCAGAACATTAACACAAGGGCTGATTTGCAAAATGGTAAAGTTAGTTTTAACTCAACGCCAGGTAATGGCTTTAAAATGGAGATAGTGTTTGCACTGTCTGACGAAGTGTTTGTTTAATTTATTTGTTAAGTTCAATCCTGAATGTGGTGCCTTTGCCAAGCTCGCTGTGCAACACATAAATATGCCCCTTGTGATATTCTTGTATTATACGTTTGGTAAGTGTTAAGCCAAGCCCCCAGCCACGTTTTTTAGTAGAAAAACCAGGGTTAAAAACCTTTGCAATATTGGCTTTTGAAATGCCCTTACCTGTGTCACTTATATCAAGTGTTATGTGCGATGCGCCGTCTTTAATACCTACATTAATACTTCCTTTTCCATCCATTGCATCCAGTGCATTTTTAAGCAGGTTCTCAATAACCCAATCAAATAAAGGCGGCGATATTAATGAAGGAATATTTGTTTCACCATGTGCATCCAGCGAAAAATTTACCTTGCCGCTTGCACGTTTTTTTATGTAATCAATCATCCCTTCTACCTGTTCAATAATATTTTTTTCTTCCAGTTTTGGTATGCTTCCAATTTTGCCAAAACGGTCAGATATCAGCAATAAACGCTGTACATCTTTTTCAATTTCGGGTACAATTTTTTCGTTGCCCTGCACTTCACGTAACATTTCTATCCAGCCCTGCAGGCTGCTTACAGGTGTACCAAGCTGGTGTGCCGTTTCTTTTGCAAGGCCAGCCCATAACTGGTTTTGGGTGCTTTTATTATTGGTGCGCTGCGCGATGAAAAGTATAATAACGAAAAAGACAACAATTACCAGTTGTACAATAGGGTAGTACTTTACTTCTTTTAGCAAAACACTTTCTCCATAGTAATATTTGTTAGCGGTATATGGATTGTCTTTTAATATTAAGATCACAGGTGCCGCGTATTCTTTAAAGTTTTGAAGCTTGGTAGCAAGGTAGTCTTTATCTTTTCTTATGGCACTTGTATCAAGGTTAAGGTAGTTGTTGGTAAGGCTGTCTTTTTCGTTGGTTTCTATAATGGGAATGCTCTTGTTTTCGCTTGCAATTTTGGTGGCAAGGTTAATACTTGCAGTGTCAGAAGAATTTAAAATGGTACGTTGCGCTTCCACTAAAATTTCAACATTTTTTCTTTCCTGTGCGGCAATTTTTTTGGCAAGAAATTGTGAATATGAAATAGTTGCTACTGCTATACAAATAGCAATAAAGGCAAGTATGGTGCGCCAGTTAAACCACTGTTGAATCATACATGTAAAATAAAGGTTTGTTTGCTTATTAGTTGCTGAATAATGTTTTGAAAGTATAAGAGTGCGACGCAACAGGCGATGCTCTGTGTTGCAGAGCTGGTCACCAAAAAGTAAAAGAGCAGCCATTGGCTGCCCTTTCTATAAAATTTATAATGATAGCTTAACCAAATATGCCAGCTTTTTTCAGGGTTTTAGTTCCTTCGCCAATCTTAAATCCATTGTGATAAATTTCAATCCTGTAATCGCCTGTTTGGTAGGTTGAACCTACATTTTTCCAATCAAACTTTACAGGTGTGCGTTTGCCCTGCTCGTAGTTCACATCAACCTTTGCTGTGTATGATTTATCGCCTGCATCACGTGTTGTAAATGTGGTGCCATTGGTAATTTGCTTGCCATCTGGTGCTGTAACTACAACATACAATTCTTTAGGGCCGCTTGGTGCAATACGGTTTTCGTCAAGTACAAAAGAGAAACGCAACAGGTCAGCACGTTTTGCTGCGGTAGTCTCTTTTTCTTTACCGCTGTTTTTGAGATTAATAGCCGATACTGCAAGGTTTGATGCATGCAGGGTAGACGCAATGTCTTCTACATTTTTCTTGGCTGCATCAGAAGCTGCAAGGTTATCAGCAATCGCTTGTTTTTCAACTGAAAGTTGTTCTTTTTCTGTGCTTAGTTGTGTGTTTACAACTGTTAATTGTTGGTTTTCTGCCTTCGCTTTTTCAAGGTCAGCAAACAGGTTATCAATTTTACCGTTTAGTTCGGTAATCATTGCCCTTGCTTGTTTCAATTCTGAATCAGTAGCATTCTTTTTACGTAAAATGCTGTTGATGTTTTGCTTGATCTTGATAATGTCATCATTTTTTTGTGCCAGTGCGCCCTGTAATTTAACATTGGTACCTGCCATAGAATCCAGCTTTGAAGAAGCAAGATTAAACTCTTGTTGTAAAGAATCTTTAGCACTTACCACTTGTGTTATCTGTCCTTCTTTAGCGGCAAAAGCTTCTTTGCTGTTGTTTTTGTCGTAAATAATGTAGCCCCAGGTACCTAATAATGCGGCAATTAAAACACCATAAATTACTTTACGGTTATCGTTTGGTGGGGTTTGTGAGGTTGTTGTGGTGGATGAAGGTGTGTAGCTCATAATTTTTTTGTTTTTTAAGTTAACAAAATTTAATTTGATTTGAATATGCTGACTAACCTGTTATTGTTAGACATTGAAACCGTGCCACAAGTGGTGCATTTTGATGCGCTTACCCCCGAATGGCAAAGCCTCTGGGTTGAGAAAAATTCTAAAACCGTGCCAGAAAATCTTTCACCTGCTGAAAGCTATACCCAAAAAGCAGGGATATTGGCAGAGTTTGGTAAAATTATCTGCATTTCTACCGCTTTTTTTTATGAGAATGAAAATAAGCAGGTTTGTTTAAAAATGAAAAGTTTGTATGGTGATGATGAAGCCACTGTATTAAAAGAGTTTATTGCGCTGTGCGATAAGATGTGCCTGCACCACAAACAGTTTCAGTTTGGTGGCCATAACATACGTGAGTTTGATATACCTTTTATATGCAGAAGAATTTTGATAAACCGTTTAAGCCTGCCTGAATGTTTGCAACTGCACGACAAACGCCCCTGGGATGTAAAAATGTTTGATACCCTTAGCTGGTGGAAATTTGGCGATTATAAAAATTATACGTCACTTCATTTGCTGGCAAATGTGCTGGGCATTCAAACTTCTAAAATTGGTATTGATGGCAGCCAGGTGCAGCATGTTTATTACCAGGATAAAGACCTGAAAAGGATTGTGGAATATTGTCAACGCGATGTTGTGGTTACTGCAAACATCATACTTCGCTTTAAAAATCTGGAACTGTTGAAAGAAGAAAATATTACTGTGGTGTAATGGGAACGCAGATGACAAGGATTGTAAAGATTTACACAAATTTTACTGGAGCTTTTCTTATTTCCTTTCTCCCCTTTAGGGGCTGGGGGTATTCACTTTTCACTTTTCCCCATTCACTATTCACCACTCACTACTCACCCCTTACACGCTTACATTTGCCGCATGTCTGCTGAAAAAATTATTGCTGATTTTAAAAAGAAAAACTTCAAGCCCATTTACTGGCTGGAAGGCGAAGAGCCTTACTTTATTGATGAAGTAGTAAACTATGCTGAACATAAAATTTTAACTGAAGCTGAAGCAGGTTTTAACCTCACCGTTTTTTATGGCCGCGATGCTGCATGGCCTGATGTGGTGAATGCCTGCAGGCGTTACCCCATGTTTTCTGAAAGACAAGTAGTGCTGCTTAAAGAAGCGCAGCACATGAAGGATATTGACAAGCTGGAAGGTTATATTGATAACCCTTTGCCCTCCACCATTTTTGTGGTTAGTTACAAGGAAAAGAAAGTAGATGGCCGCAGCAAACTATCTAAAACATTAAAGCAAAAAGGCGAGTTACTTACTACCAAAAAACTGTACGATAACCAGTTGCCTGAATGGGCCAATCAAATGGTGCAGCACCATGGGTTAGGTATAGACCAAAAAGCATTGCTGCTTTTGGTAGATCATATTGGCAACGACCTTAGCCGCATACAAAACGAAATAGAAAAGCTTGCTGTTAATCTTGGTAACAGAAAAACAATTACAGCAGATGATATTGAAAAATACATTGGCGTAAGTAAAGAGTTCAATGTGTTTGAGTTGCAGGATGCACTGGCTAAAAAGAATCTTCCCAAAGCCATACGCATTATTCAATATTTTGAAGCCAATCCTAAAGCCGCTCCCATACAAATGATATTGCCTGCGCTGTACAATTTTTTTAGTAAAGTATACATGGTGTTTGGTGTTCCATCAAATAATGAAAAAGAAGTAGCTACCGCCCTTGGCGTGAACCCTTTTTTTATGAAAGATTATATGGCCGCTGCCAAAGGCTATACCCAGCAAGGCGTTGAGCGTATTTTATTGTTACTGCATGAGTATAACCTGCGCAGTATTGGCGTAAACAATGGCAGTGCTGATGATGCTGGGTTAATGAAAGAACTGGTAGTTAAAATGATGGCGTAAGATTTCCATCTGACTATTGAATTAAACTTTTCTGTATTTTCATCCCCTCATGAAAACACTGCTATGCAATCTTATTTTATTATTAATGCTTTGCATTTCATCAGCCTGCATTGCCCAAACTTTAAGAGGTAAAATTCTTGCGGCCGATACCAAACAACCCATTGCTGGTGCCAATGTATTTTTAAGCAATACCTCTACAGGCGCAGTTGCCAACGATAAAGGCGAATTTATGCTTGACCATTTTCCTGCGGGCAGGTTCGATCTTGTGGTTTCCTGCATAGGGTTTGAAACAGAAGTGCAAACCATCCAATCAAACCAAATTGCCGCTGGTATAACTATTTATTTAAAACCCAAAGCCAAAGACCTTGATGAAGTAATTGTACGCCATTACGATAAAGATGGCTGGAACAAATGGGGTGCTTTTTTTATAAAAACATTAATTGGCAGCTCAGCTTATGCCAACGATTGTGTGCTGAAAAATAAAGAAGTAGTAAAATTTGTAAATAATAAAAAAGAAAGAACGCTTGAGGCATTTGCTGATGATGAGCTGGTAATACACAACCCCGCATTGGGTTATATACTCCGTTACAGGCTTACAAAATTTGAATTTAACTCAGCAACACAATTATTTTTTTACCAGGGCTATCCTTTTTTTGAAGCCATGCAGGCACGCAACAGCAAGCAGGCAAAACGCTGGCAGCAAAACAGAGATGATGCTTACTATGGTTCTATCATGCACTTTATGCGCAGCCTTTTTCGCAATAAACTGGAAGAGGAAGGGTTTGAAGTAAAGAAGCTTAAAAAAGTTCCCAATAAAGAATGGTTTCGTGTAAAGCCGTTGTACGATTCAACTGTAAAAGCATTGCGTAATGAAGATGGTTTTTTTTCGGTAAAACGTAATGATTCCCTTGACTATTATAATGAAGTTATGCGTAGGCCAAAGTCTACAGATGTTTTGATAAACAAATTATTACCAGGCGATAGTATTGCCTTTGCCGTTGACAGTACCACCGCAGGTTTATATTTTGAAGATTACCTGCACATCACCTACACCAAAAAGAGAGAGCCCTGGGAGTTTCTTGGGCAGAACCGTACCCGCAAACCCAATTTTGTAAACTCACGCATATACCTGCCCTACAACAAAGGCGTGGCAGTACTTGCCAATGGCAGTTATTTTAGCGGTATAGACCTGATAACGCAAGATTACTGGGCCTGGTGGGAAAAGCTGGGCAACATGCTGCCATTGTATTTTAAACCTGTAAGCAGTAGGTAATGGCAGCAATAAAAACCTTTATACAGGCCGCACTTTCTTTTCCTGAAGTAAAGGAAGCTCCGCATTTTGAAAAGAATTCTTTTCGTGTAAACAAAAAAATATTCGCCACGCTTGATATTCCCAATTACAAAGCCTGTATTAAATTATCGCCTGCAATGCAGGATATTTTTTGTGCTTTTGATACAGCCATTATTTACCCCGTACCCAATAAATGGGGCCAGCAGGGCTGGACGTTTGTTAGCCTTGAACACATTACAACTGAAATGCTGCAGGCTGTACTTGAAACTGCTTATTGCGAAGTTGCCCCTAAAAAATTGGCAGCATTGGTAAAGCAGCAATAATTTAAACACTGGTATACGGCAATTGAAAGCCTTATTGGTTGTTTTACAGGTGTAATCTTTTTATCGGTGTGATGGGAATTTTTGTTCTTATTCAAGAACTTTTCCATTGGTGTAAGCAATTTTTTTTCTGTAGAAAGATGATTGTTGTTTTTATGAGGAGTCTTTTGGTTTGTATGATGAAACTTTTGGTTTGTATGATGGATTTTTTCATTTGTATGAAGAAACTTTTCGTTTGTATGAAGAATTTTTTTATTTGTATGACAAAAAGTTTTGTTTGTATGAAGGATTTTTTCGTTTGTATGAAGAAAAATTTCATTTGTATGAAGATTTAAGACCATATTTTGCTCATACAAAGACAAAAAAGCTTTATTCATCAGGAAAAACTTCTAATACAATAGTAAACTTTCTTTATACCAATCATCGCCAAAGGCGCAAAGCATTTTTATTTACTGTGTTTAAGCCTTTAAGTTGCCTTGCTTTAGCTTTATTTGCTTAACGTAAACAACCTTTTATCGTATTTAAAAACTTAAAAATTATGTTATTGCGTTTTTGCCTGTTTGTTGTAGCTATTACGTTTGCCATGGCTGGTTTTTCGCAAGAATATTTAGGCTGGAATAGGAAACCTGTAAAACGGGGAATAAAGCAGTACGCAAAAGCCCTTAAAACAAAAACGGTCATCAAGGAAACAGATTCAACAGTTACTTTGATACTGCGTGATTCCACCAAACGGCCACTTGACTTAATCTATCATTTTAATTCTTCAGGAAAGTGCGAGGGGAAAACCCTGATTGCAGACTGCGACACTTGTTTTAAATTGTACATAAAAAATATTTTAAAACAAAAACGGTTTAAATGGGTTAAAATCAATGAAAAAAAATATGTATCTAAGTTTTCAAAGCATTTGGTTTTTGATCTTGAAAGCAATGGCCCATACACTTATCACCTCTGGCGCAGCCCAATGACCAAAGAAGAATACGGCTTGCTTGTAAACACAAAATAAACTGCTACACTTTTTTATGCACAGTTGCAAAGCATAATTTAACAATCTCACCACTACAGCATCACCCTACTAAACCACTATAATAAATAATTCTTTTACTTTCGCGGCATGAGCATACAACTAACAAGCTATCCAAAAGAAAAGATTAAGGTTTTATTCTTAGAAAACATTAGCGACAAAGCAGTTCAAAAGTTCAAAGACAATGGCTATACCAATGTTACCAAACTTGGTGGTGCCCTTAGTGAAGAAGATTTGATAAAAGCCATTAAAGACGTTCATTTGCTGGGCATCCGCTCAAAATCGCAAATAAACAAACGTGTACTTGCAGAGGCAAAAAAATTACAGGCCATAGGTTGTTTTTGTATTGGCGTAAACCAGGTAGACCTTAAAGAAGCCACCAAACTTGGCGTTACCGTTTTTAATGCACCTTACAGCAATACAAGAAGTGTGGCAGAACTGGTGATTGGCCTTAGCATTATGCTGATAAGAAGAATACCTGATAAAAATAAAGCAGCACACGAAGGCACCTGGAACAAAGTAGCCACAGGCAGTTACGAAATGCGCGGCAAAACGCTTGGCATTGTTGGTTACGGCAATATCGGCAGCCAGTTAAGTGTAATGGCCGAAAGTTTGGGTATGAAAGTATTGTTTTACGATACAGAAACCAAGCTTCCTTTAGGTAATGCATCTGCTGCAAAAAGTTTGAAAGATTTGGTAAGCAATGCAGATATTATTTCCTTGCACGTGCCAGAAACTTCACAAACAAAAAACCTTATTAACAGAGCCAACCTTAAATTCTTTAAAAAAGGCGCTATACTAATTAACTATGCAAGGGGCGAAGTTGTTGACCTTGATGCACTTGCCAAAAGCCTGAAAGATGGCCAGTTAAGCGGTGCGGCAATAGATGTTTTTCCATGGGAGCCTGAAAAGAACGGCGATAAATTCACCAGTCCATTACAGGGTTTATCAAACGTAATTCTTACGCCGCATATTGGGGGCAGTACAGAAGAAGCGCAGGAAAATATTGGTGATGATGTAAGCGCCAAACTGTACCAGTTTTTAGAAAAAGGAATTACCAACGGCTCACACACAGTGCCAGCCATTGGTCTGCCGCCTGTAGATGGTGCACACAGGATTCTGCACATTCACAACAACGTGCCTGGTGTATTAAGTGCCATTAATACTGAGTTAAGCAATCACCATATTAACATTGTTGGGCAATACCTAAAAACCAACGAAGAGATTGGTTACGTGGTACTTGATGTAGATAAAAAACTATCTAAACAGGCCGCAGAATTGCTGCGCAACGTAAAAGAAACCATTAAGGTGAGGATGTTGTATTAAGAGACGTTTGAACCTTATATAACTAATGGCTGGTGTCTCACCAGCCATTAGTTTTTTGGGGACGAGCTGAAGATAAGAATTAAGCTTTCGTTGCCCACAGGGTTCTGTGAACGTTGCACTTCAGATAGGTATCGGAAGCAACGCCTTTTTCGTTATTGGGCAAGAAAAAACTTAGATAGAAATGCCGCAGGGCTAAGCGTTACTGATCTCATTTGGTGCCATATTTTTCCTGTAATTCCTGTACGGAAAAAGTGATTCCTTTTCCATCTTCAATTTCCTGGATTGATTGATAAATAGCTGCTTTATTGGCATCAGAAGAAAGCAGGTATCCTGTTTCGTCAGCAACTTCAGTAACCACAATATCAATGGTTTTATTTTTAAATGCAGACTTTATAGAATTGAGTACTTCCATCGTAAGCTCATCTGTATTTAAACGGTACGTTGTTGTCATGTCTCAAAGTTATTAAATAACATTAAACGCAAAACAAAGCTTTAGCTGATACAGCACAATACCCTTTTAATTAGCTTCTGTGTACTTTTTAAAATTATCCATTATAGCCTGCCAGCCAGTTTTTTGTAATTCAACAGAATTGACATTTTCCGCTTCCAAAGTTTCTGTTACTGTTGTACTGTCTCCGTTAGCTGAAAAAGTAATGCTTACTTTTCTTCCATCGCCAAGGGTATATTCAATCAGTTCATGTTCTTTTACAAGGTCGTAAACACCGCCAAAGTCAAAACCAAAACTGCCATCTTTGGCTTCCATTCTTGATAAAAATGTACCCCCAGTACGCAGGTCATTCTCTGCAAAAGGGGTATGCCAGTCTTCTGAAGCACTGTTCCATTGGGTAATATGTTCAGGTAAAGACCAGTATTGCCAAACTTTTTCAACTGGTGCGTTTACAGTTGCGGCGACAGTAATTATCGTACTCATTGCTTTTAATTTAAAATTTTAAGTGATGTTGTAAGTGGTACAAACTTATCGGTATTCTGTAAAACAATCAGGGTGCAAAACCGACAAATTAAGGGCCTTATTGCGACTAAGTTATCTGAGCTTACTATGTAATAGTTGAAGCATAGTACCCCCACCCCTATTTGCCACCATTACCTTTCAGGTCGTTTATACAATTAACATCCAGTGCAGGAATAACAGACATATTCATTAACCCATTAGCTTCTACCTGGTAAAACATCAGGCATTTACTGTTATTGCAATGGCCTTTGTTGGCCGCATCTTCATGGTTGGCAACCATGGGCGTACCAGTATTAACAAGGCCAAGCAAATGCCCAAATTCATGTTCTAGTACCCCACTTTCAATTTGTATACGCTGTGTGGCAGTATTGGTTTTAGACTGTATCGTTTTTTGCAGTATTACTAAAGAAGTATTTCTGTAAGCTACACCAATAACATTTGTATTGGTAGTAAAACCCGCATCGGCAAAATATACATACACCGTCATAAAACTACCGTTATTGTACTGCGTTCTGCGTTGCCTTTCAAGGTTGGCTGCTGTTTGCGAAGTTATTGTGGCACTATCAGCAGAGGCTGTTGGTGTTAATGTTACATTAATACCGCCTGGCTTATTAAGATGTGTATTTAAAAATGTTACAAGGTTGTTGATGGATTGATCCTGTGGTTTCATGCCAGGTGCATATTGTATTTCTATAGTAAGGGTTGAATATGTGGTGGCACTTAAAAAATCGTTGGCAGATTTACCTGTTGCAAGAAAATTGGCAGCATTGGGCGTGGAAGAAGGGCCGTTGTTTACTGCACTATCTTTTTTACAGCAAAAAAAAACAGAAATAAATGCTGTAAGGCATAACACTTTTTTCATAACAAAAGGCTTTAAGCTTATGATATAAAAACAGTGCCTGAATTAATACATTTAACAGATTGGGGCTATAACTGGCTGTTATTTGTTGCTCTCCCTTTAATTATCAACCTCTTTAATGGCGTGGCGTTTATCACTTGCATTTCTGTGCTCATAAGTAACGTTAAAGGCATTTAGGTTTGGTTTATAGCTTCGTTTTCTTTTCAACTCATACTGGTAAATGGTTTGCCCAAGCTGGTATAAAAAAGGCTGGCCAATACTTTCATAATCATACTTATCGTCGTTTAAAATACCATCGCTGTTTACGTAAATATTTGCTGTAATCATAAACTCTACCTTATTCTTAAAATCAACTATGTAAGAAACATCAGTTGAAAAACCATAGGCCCAGCCTACCTTGTTAAATATTCTTATGTAAGATGGAATATGGTGACTGCTGTCATCAAAATAAAACTTTACATAGCTATCGTAAAATTTAGAGGTATCGTAAAAAGGATAATTGGTTTCAGAAGGATACTGTGACAGGTACTGGTACAAAAAACGATAATCATCCTTTTTAAAATTAAACCTTTGCGCCGCAGGCACAGAAGCAGGCAGCATTACAGATTGCAATAACTGTTGCAAGCTTTGTAGTGAAAGATTATTATGCATTGTAAAATCAAAAGGTTCTTTAACCAGGCTGTCGTTACGGTTAAAATATCCTGTGCCTATTTTATAGGTATGGCTAAAATCAAACGAATCTGTATTAAAAGCCATGTGCTGATGATAGATTAAACTGCCATCATCATTTATAAAACGAATAGGATTGGTATGGCGGTTTTCATCCTGCGTAAACCCTGCAAACTGGCGCGTAATACGTGCATCGCGGTAGCCTTTTGCATGCAGCTTTGCATTAATAGTTTGCTGCCCCAAAAACTGGTACATTCTGTTATAGGCATCGTTATCACTTACAATAAAGGCCTTCTTTATAAAATGCGCAATAGAGGGTAAACCATTGGCAGAAGTACTGTCTTTATACAATTTTCTTTGTTTGGTGTAAGCACTGTCAAACTGCATAGCAGTGTTCCTGTCAACACTTTTTACCTGCATATTATTTAGTTTTTCAAGGCTTAAAAAAGCAAGCGGCATTTTTACGGTTGATGCAGGATTGAAATATAAAAGCGAATCGACATTTAAATAATAATTTTTAGCCGATGGCCTGTTTTTGCTGTCACGGTTTATTTGTGTATAAATTACCTGGTACCTGTAAACTTCAGGATGCTGTAGTACTTTTTGAAGAACACTGTCTTTATTGGCCTGCAGCAATTGCAGTAAAAAAGCATCTGTTTTTGGCTGCGCATAACTTGTTGAGAAAGCTGTTAAAAAGCATACATGCAATACAATATTTTTTACAATTCGCATAAGCGGAAAGTTAAGGAAATTAACCATTTAATACATGCAGCATGTACTTTCTGTTCCTCAATTATTTATAAATAAAAGCTTGGCAGGATTGTTTTATAGGGTAAATAAAACACAACCTATGAGTTTACAAAAAGTAATTATTGCAGCATCAGCAGGCGTTGCCGCAGGTTTGGTAATAGGATTATTGGCAGCACCAGCAAAAGGCAACGATACCAGGCAGCAGCTTGCAGACGATGTTACCAACTGGTACAATGAATTATTTGGCAAAGGTGCCACTGCGCAAACAGGCCACGAAGAAACACTTACTGAAAAAAAAGAACGCATACTGGCTAAAATAAAACACTCAAAACCCCGGCAAGAACAATTTGTTACAGGCAGCAAATATTAATTTTTTGAGTATGGCTGAATCAAATTTAAAAACATCCTGTATTTATAAATATCAATGCCCTACACCTACATGCAGGGCATTGGTATTTAGTTACTATTGTAAAAATATATAATTAAAAGGCAGCTCTGTTTTCATTATTTATTTCCTATGCTTAATGCTAACCACTTGCCTGTTACTTTTGCACCATGCTTACTGAACAGGAAGAAAAATTTATTGCCTACTGGCTTAAAAACAGGGATACACAAAAGCAAAGCTTTATACATTTTGTAAAAGGTATGTCAATAGGTTTGGGTATTGGTACTGCTATTATAATTATAGTAGTTACAGGTTGGTACCAGCGGGCAAATATGGTGGCAAACAGTAAAATGAGTACCCTTGTATTTATAATTGCACTTATAGCTATCTCTGTTTTTATGGCCTGGCTATACCGTAATTTTCAGTGGGAAAACAATGAGCAGCAATACCTTGAACTGATGGCAAAAAAGAAAAGATTCGACAACAAAACTTCCTGAAAAAATACAACAAATAATACATTTTTGGCAGTTAACTAACAGCTTTTAAACATACGCAGGGCTTGAAAAACACCATTTTTGGGTGCTGATTTTTACATTTGCATTCCCCCTATCTTTGCCCACCTAAAAAATTTTTTAAAATTACGCTCTTATGCAACTAAAAGGTTTAGTGCGATTTTTTGCGATTGCTCTTATTCTCATCTGTATTTACCAACTGTCTTTTACATGGTTTGTTCATAGCCATGAAAACGATATGGAAGCCAAGGCTGACAAATGGCTGGCTATTTATCCTTCTGCAAAAGCAAAATACCCCAATGACGCTGCTGCCCAGGCCCTTTACCAGGACACTTTAAACCAACTGAAAAAAGAACGTTTACAGCGTTTGTTAGACAGCACCAAAGACACTAAAATTGGCCCTTTTGGTTTAACTACTTACCGTAGTGCCAAAGACAAAGAACTGTTGTTGGGCCTTGACCTTCAAGGTGGTATGAGCGTAACCATGGAAGTTGGTTTAGATGGCCTTGTAAAATCACTGGCAAACTATACCAAAGATGCTGGTTTTAATAAAGCACTTGATGCCGCAGTTGCTAAAAAAGCCAATGGTGGCGCAGACTTCATCACTTTGTTTAGTGATGAGTTTAAAGCTGCAAACGCTGGTAAACCACTTGCACCTTTCTTTACTGTAAAGAGCAATGGTAAAGTAAAATTTGATGCAAGTGATGCCACTGTTATTTCTTATTTAAGAGATCAAAGTGACGCTGCTTTTAACAATACACTTCGCGTTTTGCGTACACGTGTTGATGGTTTTGGTGTATCATCTCCAAACATCAATCCTGACAAAGTAAAAGGTGTAATAAATATAGAATTGGCTGGCGCGAATGACCCTGAAAGGGTACGCAGGATTTTACAATCCACCGCCAACCTCCAGTTTTTTGAAGTGTATAACCTGAACGAAATTGGTGAAGGTTTGGTAGCTGCTGACAAAGCTGTTCAGGCTTATTTAAACGGCACCAAAGCAGAAGATACAACTACTGTTAAAGCGGTTGATTCTGTTACAACAGCTAAAGTAGATACCAGCAAAACGGTAAAAGCTTCTGAAATTGGCAATGCCAAAACAACAAACGCAGTTGATACCAACAAAAACAAATTAAACGATAAGCCGCTCATCAGCACCATGCAGGTGATACAGCCTTTCCAGGGCAAGGATGGCAAGCCAGTATTTCCTGCTGCTATTGCTTACGTTAAATCATCTGATACAGGTAAGCTGAACAGCTACCTGAGGCTTGAAGTTGCCAAAAGCAAATTCCCCGCAAATGTTGCCTTTATGTATGGCAAAATGGATGTGGATGATCCTAAAGCAAAAGACATTCTTCAGTTGTATGCCATCAAAACATTAGATAATGGTCAGGCTGAACTGGAAGGTGAGCATGTAAGCGAAGCTGCGCAGGATTATGATGAGCGTGGTAAGATTTCTATTAAAATGAACATGGATAAAGTGGGTACTACTATTTGGGCCAAAATGACGAGCCGCAATGTTGGTAAACCACTTGCCATTGTGTTGGATAATTTTGTGTACTCTGCACCTAACGTAAATGATGCAATTACTACAGGTAATTCATCAATAAGCGGAAATTATACAGTGAGAGAAGCTCAAGAACTTTCTGAAATATTAAAGAGTGGTAAACTTACTGCAACTGCCAAAATAGTACAGGAGCAAGTGGTTGGGCCAACACTTGGGGAACAAGCTATTAAAGGTGGTTCTTTATCATTTTTGATTTCGTTTGTCGTGATTTTTATTTTAATGCTCGTTTATTATAATACTGCTGGTTGGGTAGCAAATATTGCTTTAATACTAAATCTATTATTTACAATAGGTATCTTAGCCAGCTTACCAGGCGGTTATTCTTTGACAGCAGCAGGTATTGCAGGGCTGGTACTTACTATTGGTATGGCTGTTGATACCAACGTAATTATTTTTGAAAGAATTAAGGAAGAACTAAGTAAAGGAAAGAGCCACCAAGTCGCAGTAAATGATGGATACAAACGTTCACTGGCACCAGTTTTGGATGCCCACGTAACTACCTTCTTAACTGCTGCAATACTTGCTTATTTTGGTTTGGGTCCTGTTCTTGGTTTTGCCACAGCGCAAATGGTGGGTATCATTTTATCACTTTTTTGTGGCATTCTAATCTCAAGAATTATCACTGACATTTACATGTCTAAGAATCGTCACTTCAATTATTTCACTTCTCTTTCAAAAAGCATATTCAAACACGCTTCTTTCAAGTTTATTGAATACAGGAAAGTAGCTTATGTAATTTCAGGTGTTGTACTTGCACTTACGGTTGCTTCTTATTTTAACGGTTTTGATAAGGGTGTTGAGTTTGTGGGTGGCCGCAGTTATACCATAAAGTTTGATAAACCAATAAGCACTGAAGCTGTAAGTGATGATTTAAAGAAAGCCTTTGGTGAAGCCCCAGTTGTTAAAACAGTAGGCAGTACCAGCCAATTAAACATTACCACTGCCTACAAAATTGAAGAAACCAATAAGGATAACAGCCTTGATAAAGAAGTAGAAACAAAACTGTACGAAGGTTTGAAAAACTATCTTCCCGCAGGTCTTACTTACGCAGAGTTTGACACCAAATACAAGCAAAGTTCACAAACGGTATTACCTACTATTTCTGATGATTTGAAAGCAGGTGCCATCAAAGCAACCGTTTTCTCACTTATTATTATCTGTTTGTACATCTTTATTCGATTCCGTGATTGGAGGTATAGTTTAGGTACTATCTTCTCTTTGCTGCACGACGTATTTGTAACATTGATTGTATTCAGTTTCGCAAGAAAGATTGTTCCTTTCCCACTTGAAATTGACCAGCATTTTATTGCTGCGATATTAACGGTAATAGGCTTTTCAATGAACGATACTGTAATTGTGTATGACCGTATACGTGAAGACAGCAGGTTAATGCGTGGACAGGATAATGCAACCATCATCAATACAGCGATTAACCAAACTTTAAGCCGTACAGTAATGACCTCATTAACCGTATTCTTAACCATTCTTATCCTCTTCATTTTTGGTGGTGAGGCAACAAGAGGTTTTGCTTTCGCGATGCTGATTGGTGTTATTACAGGTACTTATTCTTCAATTTTTGTGGCTGCGCCGATATTAGTTGACTTTGCAAAAGGCAAACCATTAGGTAGTGCAGAAGAACCTAAAAAATAATTTACCCGGTTAAATAAAAAGCCCCGCAATCAAATTTGATTGCGGGGCTTTTTTTTCTTATAAACATTGCATTTTCAGGTTTCCATTTACGTAAAGGCAAAATATTTTTTTCTTCATACAACATTACAAACGCAAGGATAATCTTCTACCATATAACAACGGGTGTATCAATTTTTCCAAGGTAGAAAAGTACCATTGTGCGTTTCTGCTATCCTAGCTTATAACATCTTTTTTTGACGCAAGTTCACATTATGAACAACGGGTTATCCTTTTCAGGATGACCCTCTTTTTTAGTAGTTACTTTCGCTAGTGTTTGTAAAATTGTCTGCAAAACTTTACATGCTACTTTGTAAACATCAAACATTTACAATTAAAATAGGTATGGCAAGGCCATGCCTTACGGCCTCAATGGTTTCACCAAAAAGATAGTCTTTAATACCACTGTGGCGGTGGGCACCCATGATTAAAAGATCTGTATTTGTAGCCTGTACAATCCGTACAATTTCTTTAATACGGTTACGGTAGCCAAGTTCAACAGTTACCGTATAACCAAGATCAGTTAGCTGTACAGCATAAGCCTGCAGGCGTTCTCTATCTTTACGTGTTTCAGCATCATCACTTGATGCGCCCTGGTAAACTGCATTGGCACTTTCAACAATATGTAACAAAAGATAGCTGGCTTCCATTCTTCCTTGCCCAATTGCATAAGCAATCAGCTTTTCATCGCTCTTACCAAAATCAAGTGCCACAGCAATATGCTGTGTTTTTGGTATGGTAAGGTTTTGCAGCGGCAACGCATCCTTATGCAGTATGCTTTTTTGTTTGTCCTTATTTTTTTGTATAAAAGGGATAAAAGTCATGGCAAGAAATAAAGCAACAAACATCAATACAGCTATCACAAGTAAAATTTTCCAGCCAATCAAACCATCCTTCTCAAACAAAGAAATGATTTCTTCTGCTACCAGTTTTACATTCAGCGAAACAAGAATACCTGCTACAATCCATGCTGTTATTTTGGTGTAATTCTTAATGGCAAATTCACCCATGGTTTTTTTATCGCTTACAAAATGTATCAGTGGAATAATGGCAAAGCCCAACTGCAAGCTTAAAACTACCTGGCTAAAAACCAGCAGGTCATCTACCTTTTCATCACCATATAAAAGTATTACAAACACCGCAGGCGCTATGGCCAAAAGCCTTGTAATAAGCCTTCTCAACAAAGGATTTATACGAAGGCTAAGGTACCCTTCCATAACTATCTGCCCTGCCAAAGTACCTGTTACTGTTGAGCTTTGGCCTGCGGCAATTAATGCAATTGCAAAGAGCATTGGTGCCAGTTTAGTACCCAGCATAGGCTGTAGCAATTTATGTGCATCTTCAATTTTGGCAACATCTGTATGACCATTTACATAAAAAACGGTGGCCGCCAGTATAAGTATGGCCGCGTTTACAAAAAAAGCTGCATTAAGGGCAATGGTACTATCAATAAGGTTAAACTTTAAAGCCTTTTTTATGCCTGCGGTATCGGTACTTATTTTTCGTGTTTGCACCAGTGCAGAGTGCAGGTAAAGATTGTGCGGCATAACAGTGGCACCAATAATACCAACGGCTATATACAGGGCTTTATCATTTAATGCAGTAGGTATAAACCCTTTTGCAACCAGTGCAAGATCAGGCTTTGCAAAAATGATTTCGATGAGAAATGAAAGCCCGATAATCCCAACAAGGCAAATGATAAAAGCCTCCAGCTTTCGTATACCAAGTTTTTGCAGCCATAGTAATAAAAATGTATCCAGCACAGTAATAGCTACACCCCATATTAACGGCAGGCCCGTAAGTAAATGAATACCTATTGCCATACCCAAAACTTCTGCAAGATCGCAGGCAGCAATGGCCAGTTCTGCAAGAATGTAGAGGCAAAAATTTACCAATGGAGGATAGGCTTCCCTATTGGCCTGCGCCAAATCTTTTCGCCGTACAATCCCAAGCCTTGCACTTAAACTTTGCAGCAACAAAGCCATCAGGTTACTCATTAACAATACCCAAATAAGCTTGTACCCAAACTGTGCGCCACCTTGTAAATCAGTAGCCCAGTTACCAGGATCCATATAGCCCACACTTACCAGATAGGCGGGGCCAAAATAGGCAAGTATGCGGCGAAACCCTTTGCGGTTTTGGGTTGTATCAACAGAAGCGTGTACTTCACCTAAAGAATTATCAATGCTATAGTTGTTCGTTTTGCTCATGCGGAAATCAATTTTACGTATAAAGCCTGTGCCAGTTGATGGCTAATAGTGAATGGTGGTTGCTCCTTTACTTGTATTTCAACAGAATTATCAAAGGCAAATTTATTTTTAATAAGCAGTTCTGTTCCAATACCTATTTTCTTGTGTTTCAGCAGTTCCAGTAAGGCTGTTGACTGGCTTCCAACTGCTACTACTTCAGCTGTTATATTAAGTGCAAGATTTACCAGGTTAATCTGTGGCTGATGACTTATTTTACCGTTACTGTCAGGTATAGGATCGCCATGCGGATCAAACTTTGGATGGTTTAAAAAGGAATCAAGTTTATCTACCAGTTTGTTGCTTTTAATGTGCTCCAGCTCTTCTGCAACTTCATGTACTTCATCCCAACCAAACTGTAATTTTTCTACCAAAAAAAACTCCCATAAACGATGCTTGCGCACGATGCCCAATGCAATTTTCCTACCCTCGTTACTAAGCGTAAAACCCTGGTATTTTTCATAATTGAGCAGCTTTTTTGCATTAAGTTTTTTAAGCATTTCGGTTACTGATGCAGCCCTAGTTTGTACAATTTCTGCAACCTGATTGGTTGTGGGTGTATCCCCTTTTTGCTGCAGGTGATAAATGGCTTTAATATAGTTCTCTTCTGTTACTGTTAAATTAGATACCACAAAATAAAATTTTAGGATGCCCTAAAATAATACTTTGATGAATATAAACCTAATGAGGCATGTTATTATATTACTGCATGTTTGTTTGGGCAGTACTGATGACCTATTTTTACACAAACCTATATTTAAGATTGATGAGACACTTTATATTGCTTGCTTTACTTATTGCCCTGATTAGCTGTAAAGAAAAAAAAGCTAATCTAAGTGGAGATGCACCAGTTAAAGTGAATGATTTTGTAGCTGCATTTCGACCACTTACATTGCCATATACTGCTTCTGATACAAATATTTCAAAGCTGGGTGATACACTTAATTTCAGCCAGAAAGTGTTTACGCAGTTTGTGCCTGATAGTGTGCTAACCTCACTTATTAATCCATCAAAAAAGTTTACAATTTACCCCTTAGGCCGTATTGAAAAAAAGGAAGAGAATTATCTGCTTTCTGTTATCACCCAAAATAAAAAAACACAGCTGCTGGTAGCAGTTTTTGATAGAAAGAACAAATTTCTTGCAGCCAAACTATTGTTAGCTAACAACGATAATGATGGATACGTACATACACTTTCTATAAATAGGGAACCAACTTTTACTGTAAGCAAGGAGCGTATAAATAACGAAACTAAACAGTTACAGTTTACGCGTGTAGGTTGGGTATATGCAAGTGGTGTTGCTTTTATGGTAGTAATAAATGATACCAATGAAGATCCTACAAAAACAGGTGTGCTTAATCCTATTGATACTTTACCCAAAAAAAATAAACTGAGTGGTGACTATATACGCGACAAAAAAAATTTTATTTCACTGCGTGACGGAAAGAATGCAAATAACTACTTGCTGTTCATTCATTTTGAAAAGAGGGAAGGTACCTGTATTGGTGAACTGAAAGGTGAATTGAAAATGAAAGATGACAAAAGTGGTATTTATAGCCAGGCTGGCGATCCCTGCATCATTGATTTTACTTTTGAAGGCAACGACATAACACTTAAAGAAAAAGGAAGCTGTGGCAACAGACGTGGGATAGAATGTTTTTTTGATGATACGTTCACAAAGAAAAAGGAGCCTAAAGTGAAGAAGAAGAAAACTAAAGAGCAATAAATGCCAAGTTATTTTCAAAACGAAGCAATTGAAAGTATTTCTTTAGCCGTTGATGTTTAATCTTTTTAAAACTGACTTGATATCGCTCCTGTATCTATTTAAAGTACAGTGTACTAAGATTTCTATCTGACAACCTTCTTCATCTATTTTTCTACATGTATTCTATGTCATTTTCACATTATTACATTTAAGCCGTAAGGCTGATGTAGAAAGTAACCTATTTTTAAGTATTTAAAATTGGTGTATCCTAAAAGCGGTTGCGCATTGCATACCTACTTCACTTCTGTATACACTTACTATTTATCCATAAACCTATTCACTTTATCTATAACCTATATGCAAATTCCGCTGACATTAATTCTCAACATTCAGATTTTTATATTTCGCATATACGCAAAAACGCCTCAACAAATAAATGTTGAGGCGTTTAAATAAATATGGCAACTACCTACTCTCCCGGCGTAATGCGAGTACCATCGGCCATGGGGGACTTAACTTCTCTGTTCGGAATGGGAAGAGGTGAACACCCCCGGCAAAATCACC
>JANPIP010000037.1:0-25770 GCA_031424995.1 Chitinophagales bacterium
TTAAGGACAACAAAATCAATCAAACCCGCATGTTCCCTATTTTTGAACTTCTTTGTAAAGCCATTGTAGGATTAACACCTTCCTGTAAACCAAATACAGGATTACCTCTAAAAAGTGTCAACTATTTTCAGGACGGGTCAGAGTACTCAAAAGAAAACCCTGTTTCACACAACCTGTTTCTTTTGTCTTTCCAGCTATCACCACTTGCTCCTCTATGCCCTTCATCCACCAACACCAGGTTATTACTTTCAAAAGACTCAATAGCAATGGTTTTATTTCCACTGGTTTCTTCAAGTTTATGAATGTCAATAATTTCAATTTTTTGACCTACATATAATGGGCCGCCACTTTTATCAAATAACTCGGCTTCCATTCCACTTAGTGCAAATTCCTGTAAGTGCTGTTTGGATAAACCCTCATTAGGCGTAAGAACAATAATCCTGTTTAAACCCTTTGTTTGATAGTGCTTTTTAAGATAGTATTGATACTGCAATATGTTAATGTGCATCAACAAGGTTTTACCTGAGCCAGTAGCATTCCAGTAAGCAATTTTGTTTAAATCATTATCAGCATCAGCAAATCGGTAAGGTGTAATTTGCTTAAAGTCATTTTGGTGCTTACCATGTTGTTGCTCTATAAAAACATTCAGCTCTTCCTGCAAAGCTTTGGCATTGGAAAAATACTTGTCCAGATAAATCTCCGTAAACAATAGAGCTACATACTGAAAATATTTCCAACGAATGGGTTCATCCCTTTTGCTGCTGATTGCTTGTGAATGGGAATAAATATTTTGGTCGTAATGTAACAGTAAATCTTTTGGCAAATGCACATTACCATAAAAGCGGGCTACTAAAGTATGATGGAAGTGGGAAATATTGTTTTCATCATAGCCTTCTAAAGCAGCATCCTTTAAATCAAGTGACAAGGCCTCCAAATCTGTAACGCCAAACAGGTTGAGAATGTATTTATTGAGTACGAGGGATGAACTTAGTTTTGACATGTAGGTAACGCTCTATTTTAGGTTTTCAAGTGCAGTAAGCCACTCATTAAAATGCTGGCACTCACTTCGAAGTCTAGCCAATCCAATTTCTTTTAATATCAAAATGCCATCATCCACTTTGTCGTAAGATTCACAAAGATTCAGTATACGCTTGGATGGGGCTGTTTCTGGGCTTTCATTAATAAGTTCAGGATTATTGCCATATACTGAACTTTTAATCTGAGTAAAGCAATTTTTTGGCAGTTTATTATAGAGCGACAACCAATCTTCCATTATGGCAGTATCTGCATACATCAAAGCTTCAAACTCATGCAACTGTATATAGGGGATAAATTTGCCAAATGCCAAATCAGTAGCCATTTGTTGCTCCATTTGGCTCACCCTGCTATAGGGCTGCAAATGTTTGGTTGTAGTATGCCCTGGAAAATCGGTGCTTAGACCATATAAATCTATTAGGGTAGTGTGGTACACATCCGGGCATTCTTTAAACCATTGACTAATATCATTCTTAAATTTTTGATAACCAACAATGCCTCCACGCTTTTTAAGTTTCCTGTTTGTAAGCACCTTTCTTACCTCTGCAGAAATACCAAAATTATTCCATAAATGCGGTCTTAGCATATCCGTTACAAAACGTTCCTCTGAGAAGCCTTCTGCTGTGATGTTCAGTCTTATCATGGCTTGCCTCCTATTATGTTTTTATCCCACAAATCTCCCAGGGAATACTCGTTTAGCCAGCTTTCCAGGTTTTCAGGATCCAATCTGTTGAAGACAGTTTCTGCGTCTTTTTTATCCACTACAATAATATCTTCTGCATCAAATTCATTTACCAGGCTAACAGACTGCGTAGAAACAATTACCTGTGAGCGGTGGGAAGCCTTTTTTAGCAAACCAGCTAAAATGGTAATAGCCGAAGGGTGCAAGCCCAGCTCAGGTTCATCCAATAAAATTACCTTGGGCAAATGTGGCTGAAGCAAAAGAACAGACATACAGATAAACCTTAAAGAACCATCAGACAAGTCATTTGGTGTAAACGTTTTATCAGAATAATTGTCCTGCCATTCAATCCTTATTTTTTCTGCATCATCAAATTTGGGCTTTAAAACGAAGTTTTTAAAAAAAGGAATTACCAACTTAATGGTTTTTACAATACGCTCATAATGCTTTTCATGTGTTTGTTTTAACCAGTAGAGAAATGGGGCAAGGTTTGAAGCATCTTCAAACAGTGTTTCATAATCAGCCATGTATGCATACTTCTTTACTCCTGCTGATTCACTTGTGTCATGGAAATGATACACACGCCATGCTTTCAGCACATCGTAAACATATTTAGCTGTCCCCCCTCTTTTCGATTTTTCTTCTAAACCACTTTCGCCATTTTGATTGGGGGCAACGCCCTCCCAATATGGTTCTCTATAGGATGTACTACCCCTAAAACCGCAATGCTCACTTTGTATAAATAAGGTATCATTAAGAGCAGGTTCCAATATTATTTCATAGTGATTGGGTTCAAAATCCAAGGCTATGATAATGACATCTGTTTCCTTGCTGCCATAATACAATAAACTTTCAGCACCATATTTTTGGGAATATATCCTTAGCCTGCTGTCTATAATATTCCTTAAAAAACGGAACAGTGATATAAAATTGGTTTTACCGGCACCGTTCTGGCCAATCAGCACATTCATGCTATTCAATGGTATTACCTGGTCTTTAATGGACTTATAGCCTTTTACATGAATAGACCGTAATTGCTGGTAACTCATACACACAAGTTAAATTAATTTTCAAACATCCTTTTTTTAAACTCTTCTTCTATCAACATTACTTTCCAACGTTCATCGCCAATTTTCAAATTTTCTACATTATTATCGCCGTTTACGTAAATACGGTTGAAATCGTTATCCAAAGGATTGTAATGGCTTTTTTGCAGAAACTCGTTCAGGGCAGCACTACCATGTTGGGTAACAATCCCTCCAAACCACCAATATCTTCTCTCCTGCTAAGTTACTGCCTGTAATTATTACATAGCCTTCTTTTGGTACTGCATACTTATCAATTACCAAACCAATGAGGTAGTTAAAGGTTTCCACTAAATCAACCTTGGTAGGTTTCATTTCATTATTGCGGGTAATGTTTAGGTAGCAATTAAAGGGGTTTACAAACCAATTCAAATTCAGTAAACTATCCTGTGCTTCTACATCCAACATATAGTTAAGTACATAACCTTCCTTAAAATTGGGGTTAGCATCCAGCATTTGCAACTGTCCAGTAGTTTGTTTAAATGCCAGGTTGTTCAACGCATCTTCATAACTCTCCAATTGCAGGTATTTAAAACAATGGCTTATTCCCCCACGGCTTACAGGTTTGCCCTCTTTCCAATCTTTGCTGTAAATAACTTTTTGTATACGAGGTTTAGTTACTGTCTCAAAGTAAGTACCCATTTCTACTAAAAGAAATTTCCTTTTCCCTTCATCATTTCGATTCAAATTAATGGTTGCATGGCCAGTAGTTCCTGAGCCTGCAAAGTAGTCAATAACAAACCCAGAGCTTTTCTTTAGACCGCTAATGTATATTGTGTCTTCAACTGCATAGATTGATTTGGGATATGAAAAATTATTGTTAGGAAATAAGTCTTTCAAAGGTTTTGTGCCATGCTCTGTAGCAGAATATTTTGAATCACCCCAAAAAGTTAGTGGTGTAACTCCATCTTCATTTGGTCTATACTTATAATAAATCTGAATACTTTCGCCTTGTATTTTGGCATAGAATTGAGTGTAATCTTTTTTTACATTTTCCCAGCTCCAACGCCAATTTTTGTCTATTCCTTCATCATTTATTGGATATATAATTTTTTCAGTTTTCGTAGGTTTATCTAACGTAACCCATAATTCAGTATTCTCATCCCATTCCATATCAGAAACCCTGAGATTTAAATTCTCATCTACATAAATTGGATACCATTGTCTTTTTCCATCTGCTCTATTTGAATTTGAACCTTCTCTACGAAAATTTCTTTGCTCATATAAGCCATCCTTATCGCTTAAATTGAATCGTTTCTTTTGTTCATCTGACCTTTCAATTTTCAGAATCTTAGACGACTCAGATTTTTTAACAATTATTGCATATTCATGAGATAATGCTAATCCGTCAACAGTAGGACGACCTGACGGGTTAATTCTAATCGAAATAATTCCGGATACATTTTCACGAGAATAAATTGATTCTAGTAAATAGTGTAACTCTTTAACTTCTACATCATCTATTGTTACAGCTTTAACCCCATCTTCTTTCAAAAAATCTTTACCAATGACTAACCTATCGTACATTAAGCATAACCATGAAGAATGTTTGTAATTATTTTTATATACAATTTCAGAAGCACTAGTATTATAAGGTGGGTCAATATAAATACAATCAGCCTGTTTATTGAAGCGATTTTTTAGAAGATTCAACGCTTGATAATTGTCGGAATTTATTAACACCGAATCACACTGTTCATCAAAATTTTCAATGGTTGAAATCAATTGCCATTTAAAAGCATCATCAAAGAAAACAGTATCAACCAACAAAAACTGGTTTTGATATAAAAACTCAATAGTTAGTGGATTGCTAAAGCCTGAATTATTATTCGCAACAAACAGGTCTTTGCTTTCAGTTGCTTTTATTTCATCTATGGCAAATAGTTTTATCCACTCGTCTATCTGTTGTCTATTCGTAACTATTTGTGGGTAAAATTCTGCTGGCACCCTATCCAGTGTAATGCAGAAATGGGTGGCTACTACAAACTTCTTTTTTAGCCAAAGCTTTTTTTGAAAGTTTTCCAATTGGGCCAAAAAGGCAATAATCTTTTCGCCAATTTTTTTAATGGCTTTTATCTTGCTTAGTTGCTTTACAAACTCCTGCTCATCACGGGTATTTAAATCGTCTATAAACAGCACTTCGTTCTTTATATAAAAGTCCAGTTCACGGGTTAAAAAACCACCCAGGTCTTTATGTATAAAATAGTCAAAAGTGTTACGGGCTGTATAATCCAGTAAATGTTTTTCCAGCAGGGTACGCTGCCTGTTTTTTTCTGTGGGGGCAAAACTTAGCAGTTCTATAAACGCAGTGGGTATTTGTGGCTTAACTGTATTAAAAGCTGTAGCTAATAAATCGGTTTGTTTTATTTTTTTATCGGCAGGTTCGTAGGTAAAGTAAATAGTAAAACCATCTTCATTTACCTGGCATGGCTGCTGGGTATATAAAGCAAATTTTCTTTCCTTATCGCCTTGTGTTTTGTTGTTGTTCTGTTCGGTACTTGCTTCAATTAATTCAAATGCTACTGTTTTTCCATTGGGCAGTTTAAAGCGGTAATTCTTAAAGTATTCACTGGTTTTAATATAGTACTGGTCTGCATTTGCCCAATGCAGTTTTACTTCTTCGCCTTCGTAAGGTATGCTATATACATCTTTCTTGTACCTACGCATGCTTATAAAATCGCCATTATCAAAATAGCGTTTAAAAAAGTTGGCCAGCAAAGAAAATACTTCGTTTTCCAAGCCTTCCATATCGCCAGCTTCCCCCAACTTTACTTTTAGTTGCTGCACTTTAGGTAGTGTATCAGGGTTGGCACCTAAATCATTGGCTTGTTTAATGGTATCATCCAGTTCTTTTTGCAAGGCCCGTTTATCTACACTTAGGTTGGCAGCCAGCACCTGCCTTACTTGCGGCACCAGGTCTTTTTCCAAAAACTGTTCTATGTCCTTACGCTTCTGGTTCATGATGCGGTAAATACCAAAATCCAGTTCTGCTTTATCCAGCATGAACACTTCTTTAAGGGTAGCTATTAGTTTATCGTAGTTGGTCATATTATATCACAATCCAGCGAATGGTAAATAATGTTTCAGTCTCTATCTGTAAGTTCATCCTCTTTTCTATTTCTCCAATCATCCTATCCCTTTGGCCTTGAATGTCATCCTCCAGTTTAAAAATATTCTGCCGCAATTTATTCTGTAAGTTGGTGTAGTGGGAAATATCTTTTTGAATGCCTAACTGCTCCTGTAAATCCTTGCTTTTTTTGGCATCCCTGTTCAGCACTTTAATTTTCTCTTTAGTGTCTTTTAGTTCTTTTTCCAAAGCTTTGGAACGGTCATCTGCCCAGTTATGCAATTTGTCTACTTCCAATTGGAAGAACTCATTGTTTTTGCTTTCAATTTCATACTGCTGTTCTACCAATTGCTGTCTTCCGCTTGTTTGCAAACGTTCTGTTACTTGCTTAGGCATTTCTATTATCCTATTCCCCTTACGGGTATAGATGGAAAATAATTTAGAAGCCTGTTCAGAATCCAAAGTAATACCATCATCCGTTTCAGCAGTAAAAACCAATCTGTTTTCTGCTTCAAATCCAGTGAATATGGCATTGGTAGCAATCAACCAACCTGTTTTACCTTTCAGTTCCTTAATTACTGCCACGTTTCTATGTGTGGCATCATAATCAAAAATCAGTTCTATAGTAGGTAGTTTGTGTTGCTTTACTGTGTTAATGATAGATTGTGCCAAGGGATGGTTGATACGGTATATATTGGATACATCATCCACTACTTCTTTGTTTTTATCGGATACTTTTGAATTAATGACATAAGGACCATTGTGAATATCCAGTGACTCAAAAGGATTTTGTTTCAGGTTAAAATAATAACGGTCATTATCAAATTCAGCATTGTCTTTCAGGTAATATTTGGTTAAGTCCCATAGCCAGTTTTCGTACCTGTTTAAAATCATTCCACTTTGCTGTTCCCTTAATTTGAGCTTTTCTGTTACTTCTGTATCAAAGTTTTCGAGCAAACTTTTTTTGGCAGTAGCTACCGATTCATTTATTTCCGTTTCTAACTCTTTTTGAAGGGCATCAAAGGCCGTCTTAATTGCTTCCTGAGACCTGCAAGTTTGATATATCTCTGCTATGCGTTTTTCAAAGTCAATACCTGAACCCAAAGCTCCCAATACTTCATCACTAGCTCCAAATACACCATCAAATAATTTGAATTTATTTTTAAGCAATTCAAACACACGTTCATCAGCAGCATTCTTCCTGTTCAAAAAGTTAACTACTACCACATCGTGCTTTTGTCCGTATCGATGACATCGGCCAATGCGTTGTTCTATACGCTGTGGGTTCCACGGCAAATCATAGTTTACCACCAACGAGCAAAACTGTAGGTTAATACCTTCAGCAGCAGCTTCCGTAGCGATGAGTATTTGTGCATCATCCCGAAAATGCTCCACTAATGCTGCTCTCATGTCAGCTGTTTTGGATCCACTTACTTTATCCGTTCCCTGGTATTTGGTCAACCATTGCTGGTAAATAGCTTTTGATTCAGCATCGGTATTGCTTCCATTAAGCAATACAATCTTTCCTTTAAAATCCGATGAATCGAGTATTGTTTTTATATAGGATTGTGTACGGGTAGACTCTGTAAAAATGACTGCCTTTTCAGCTGCACCCATCGCTTTCAAATCTTTAAACCCACGTTTTAAAGCAGTCAGCAATTTTTCCCCTTTTGAGTTTTTTTGGATGGCCTTTGCCAGTTCGAGAAATTCTAATAAGGATGCCAATTCATCGGCTATATTTTTCCTGTCTTCGCGAGAAAGTTTAGTTGAGCCAGTTTCACTATCATCATCACTCTCTTCTTCATTTTCTTCATCAACTATTTCATCCCATTCTTCTCTTAATTCATTTAATATTTCAAAGTCCTCTGCTACTTTTTCTTCTAATGTTTCTTCTTCTGGTTGCTCTTTCAAAATACCATCCAATCTGTTTACCAACACTTGCAATGTGCCAGCAATAGCATGCGTAGAAGAAGCCAACAGCCTTCGCAGGATGAGTGTCATTAATTGCCTTTGGCTTGATGGTAAAGCATACAATGTTTCAGCTTGTAAATAATCAGAAATCAGGTTATATAATTTTTGCTCCTCCTCAGATGGAATAAAATCTTCGGTAATTGAAATTCTATTGGTATAAGGTATATAGGCCAATACCTGTTTACGTAATGTTCTTTTACAAATAGAAGAAAGCCTGCTCTTTAACTCTTCATAGTTAACATGGTCCTCATCTGTTCGTGTATACTGTGTCTTAAAACTTTTTAAGTCGCCAAAAGCATAATCATCAATAATGCTTACCAAGCCATACAATTCAAGGAGAGAATTTTGAAGTGGGGTAGCAGTGAGAAGGATTTTCTTATCTACATGGGCCAAGGCATTCTTAATGGCGTTGGCAGTTTTGTTTTGAGGCTTATAAACATTTCGCAAACGGTGAGCCTCATCTACAATAACCACATCCCAATCAATCATTTTTACATACACATCCTTGCTCTTAATAAAGTTGTAGGATGCAATAACTAAGGCATCCTTTTGAATAAATGGGTTCAGGTTTTCTTTCCTTATTTCTTGATTAAAAGATTTTGTTTCAAGAATGATGGATGGGATAAAAAACTTGTCTATCATTTCCTGGCTCCATTGCTTTCTTAAATTGGCAGGAACCACAATTAATATTCTTTTTTTTCTCTCAGCCCATTTCTGGGCAATTACCAACCCTGCTTCAATGGTTTTTCCTAAGCCCACTTCGTCTGCTAATATCACACCCTTTGAGAGTGGAGATTGAAAGGCAAACAAAGCAGCATCTACTTGATGGGGGTTCAATTCAACTTGAGCATCGAACATTGCAGAAGCAAGCCTATTCGTTTCATTTGAAGGCCCTGTTTTGGTTAGTTCATGTGCATAGTACTTAGCATGGTATTCTGTGATAGATGGTTCATCAACATATTCTCCATTAAGTTCAATTACATAATCTTCATTAATGGGGTTATTGTTCAGAAAAACAACTTTAGGAATATCAAAGGCTTTTTCAATTTGACCTTTTTTATTTATTAATATGGAGAAAGCATGTTCTCCTTTAACCTCCTCAAAAATATCCTTGATATTCAGCAGCCCCAGTTTTATCAATACAATTTGGCCGTAGGTTGTTTCTATGATTACTCTATGTTCTAGGCCATCTGCATGGGCGATAAAATAATTCAAATAATATTTACCATCTGGCCCAATTTCTGATTGCAAAAATGAAAAATCAGCAAAATCCAATACTTCATCCAGCTTTAATAAGCTTAGATGATAGGGCGATATGGCAAATTGCTCATTTATTAATTGCTGCATTTTGATGTATTGGTTGAAGATTAAAATGTAAAACGGAAGCATTAAACGTGTTGTATAGCCAAAGTGTGTAATGCCCGTTCTTTCTATTCGTCAGCAGTAATTTACCATAATCTGGTCACTTCTATTTCAGCGATACAATTACCTAACGATGGATTCCTTTTTATGTAACTTATCGCTACTTCTTTTGTGTCAAAAAGTGAAATGCCATGTGCTTTACAGTTAGCCTTGTAGTGGTCTCTTTCGGGGTGTAACGAAACGTAGCTTTTAAAATTATTTTCAATTACATTTTCATCAGCAAAAATCCTAAAAAGAAGCCTTTCGTCTTCTATCGCACCCGAAAGAGGGCAGTTTATGGGAAGCGATTCTTTATACATTGAAAAAGATTAAGCTATGCAACAGATTGAAATCAAAAATTGTTATTTATTACTTCCTTTAGCAGAAACACTATGAATGATTTTTAGCTATTTGTCTTAGCATTTACTTTTAATAAAAAGCAGCCTTATTATCTCACCTCAGCACGTGAAAATAATTAATATTTCTTATTAAGGACAACGATTGAAAATCTTGCGAATTGTACCATCATTAAACTCCTTTATGTCTTTCCGTAAATGCATTAATAGATTTACTGGTTGCATCTTAATAAAGTCCAGTAAAATAAGGCCATCATCGGCAAAAGACTGTACTCAGCCTTGGTTCGTGTCCACGATACCATCTACTTATCAGATTCAAAGAAAAACGCTGGTGCGTGAAGACACAGCACCAGGGCGTTACATAAATCATCAACCCCCTAAAACACCAAACCCACCAGTTACGGTGGGCAGGTTGTTTTTACGCAGCAGGGTTTACAAGTACAGCTTAGGCAATAGCGGCTTTGCGGGCATCAATGGCAGCGATAAATGCAATCACTTCTGCCAACTGCTTTTCAATAAACTGCAGCTCCAGTTCAAGGTGCAGCACCGATACCGAACCATGCGCCAGTTTGCGCGCCATTAGTCCATACTGCCTTGCATCAAGGGTTTTGCGCTTGCCAATGTACCGTCTTTAACCGCACCGGCGGGCAGGCCGGCAATAATAGTGTCGGTAGATTCCAGTTCGGCTGTTACTACAGCCAGCAGTGCTTCTGCGTCTACAGCCGTTTCGCTGCCTTCCGATTTGTCTTATCTAAACTTAATATTGCAAAACATGTAAAACACAGTCAGTAATAACACTTTCAGGGTGTAAAGTTTTTTCAGGATAAGACAACCTAATTTAAAGCATATCAGCAGTATAGGAGAAGTATAGCTGAAGTATACCAGAAGTATAGGAGGTGTATTAGGAGTGTATTAAAAATGTATTTTAAAGCCATCCTGTCAGTTTTTCATCCCCCCTCTCAGCGTAGTTCCCTCATCGTCACCATAGCCAATGCTACGAAGCACTGGCGTATGCATCCGCTACGCCATACTTCCTGGTACATCGCTACACTTTCAAAATGCTTCTCACAACGCAACCTTTATCAATCCCTTCCTGCCCAATGATCCACGCACTACTGTACAAATCATCTGCCGCATGTGCTGCAATCCCAATCTAAACAGGATTATTATGAATTTGGGCATAGTCTAATAATACAAAACAGGAGTTATATAAGGTAGCGAATGCTACAAAAACATTGGGCGTAGCAAATGCTTACGCCCAGTGGCTTCGGCATAAACTACTACTAATGAAGAAGGGTGCGCAAATGGTGCGGATGAATACAGAAAGGGGTACTCGCAGAAGGCGTGGAAAACGCAGAAAGCTTTCACGCTGCGCTTTGAAAATGAAACACATAGGTTTTCACGCAAAGAAGCAAAAAAAGAAGATCATAGATGGGAAAACCCTGTCATCATAAAATCCTATAATCATGGTTCAGACAAAGTGGTTAAGACACCCACCATTAAACTAAAATATTTAGTATATTCGCAATAATAATTAAAAACTGCTATTTATGAAAGACATTAAATTATTTGAGCAAAAAACTGTAAGAAGCCACTATGATGCAGATAAAGAAATTTGGTATTTCAGCGTAATAGATGTGATAGAAATATTAACCGGCAGCAGCATACCAAAGCGTTACTGGAGCGATTTAAAAAAGAAGCTGACGAAAGAAGGAAGTCAGTTGTACGAAAAAATCGTACAACTGAAATTTAAAGCATCTGATGGCAAAATGTACGCTACAGATTGCCTGGAAACGCAGGACTTGCTTCGCCTCATCCAATCCATCCCTTCACCCAAAGCAGAACCGTTTAAACAGTGGCTGGCAAAAGTAGGCTACGAAAGAATGCAGGAAATAGCCGACCCCGCACAAAGCATAGACCGTGCAAGGGAGAACTGGCAAAAACTGGGACGCAGCGAAAAATGGATTCAGCAACGGATGACCGGCCAGGAAACCCGTAATAAGCTAACTGACTACTGGCAGGAAAATGGCGTAAAGAAAGGAGAAGAGTTTGCTGCATTAACCAATATTATTCACCTGGAATGGACGGGTCTGACCGTAAAAAAGCATAAAGATTTAAAGGGTTTACAATCTCAAAACCTTCGGGATCATATGAGCGAAGCTGAACTTATTTTCACTGCCCTTGCCGAACTTAGTACCAGGCAAATAGCTGAAACTGACGAGGCTAAAGGCTTACAGGAAAATGCAGTGGCTAGTAAAAAAGGGGGTGCCATAGCCAAAAATGCAAGAAAAGAATTAGAAGCTAAAACAGGCAAAAGCGTAGTTACTGGAGAAAGTTTTCTTCCCCCGAAAAAAGAAATTAAAAAGCTGAAGTAAGGAGGCACGCTGCGATTTGAAATTGAAACACATAGGCACAGTAGTAAAAGAAAGGGTACATACCCCCAAACCTCTAAAGGGGAGTAAAGAAGAACGCTGCGTAACCCTGTGGTTAAAGAAGTTTGAAACACATAGGCACAATAGTTAAGAAAAGAGCACATAGGGTTTTCACGCAAAGAGGCGAAGAAGCCCAGCCTTGGTTTGTCTTCACGATACCATCTACTTAACCACTTAAAAAAGAACACTGGCGCGTGGTGACACGGCACCAAGGCGTTACCTTAATCATCACCCCCCCTAAAACACAAAACCACCAGTTACGGTGGGCATGTTGTTTCTTACGCAGCGGCATTTACGCAGCAGGGCTTAAATTAAGCAATGGCAGCAAAGAAATCTGTATACCAACAAATGCAGTTACCTTCTAAATTCACCCATACACTCACATTTGTTCTTCACTTTTTCAGTAATCACATTCATTACAGAATCCATTGCCTTCAACTGCATAGCATAATATTGTGCTTGTGCAAATTCCAGAGATTCGATGATAATACCTTTTAGTTCTGCCGTATCAGTTTTCCAACTGTGGAGATCTATAAAATACTGGCTATTTGTAAAGAATGTAATTTAAGCCTGTCAATCCTGGGATCGTTTATAGAAGAAAAATACCCTAAAAAGGTGGTTTCCATCTTATTTTTTATATAAAACGTTTTTTAAACAATTTTGCGTAATAGATGAAATTTTAATGCGTTTGACCTGGGGTGAATAAGGCTGCATAAATTTCCTACGTAGAGACGCACAATTGTGCGTCTCTACAATACAAACAATATTAAAAGGTATAAAATTATTTATGCGCCCGTGAATAACGGCAGTGCCTTTTTTTATTATGATAAGAGTACATTTGTTTCCAACAGATACAAAATAACACAATGCAATTTTTAGAGCAATTACAAATACAATCTCACAGCTACGGTACTTCTACAGGAAACAAATGGCTGGAAAGCAAAGGTGAAACCATTACCAGCTTTTCACCTGTTGATGCAAAACAGATAGGCAGTGTTGTTGCCACCGATGAGGAAGCTTACAAACAAACCATTGCAACAGCACAACGGGCTTTTATTGAATGGCGTAAATGGCCTGCGCCAAAACGCGGTGAGATTGTTAGGCAGGTAGGTGAAGCTCTTCGTGCAAACAAAGAGCCTTTGGGCAAACTTGTAAGCTACGAGATGGGTAAAAGCCTGCAGGAGGGTTATGGCGAAGTACAGGAAATGATTGACATCTGCGACTTTGCAGTTGGGCTGTCAAGGCAGTTATATGGCTTAACCATGCACAGTGAAAGACCAAATCACCGCATGTATGAGCAATGGCATCCATTGGGCATTGTTGGCATCATTTCCGCCTTCAACTTCCCTGTGGCGGTATGGAGTTGGAATGCAGCACTCGCCTGGATTTGTGGCAATGTGTGCATCTGGAAACCAAGCGAAAAAACACCATTGTGCGGCATTGCCGTACAAAAAATTGTGGCTGAAGTATTTGCAAAGAATGAAGTTCCGGAAGGCGTTAACTGTTTAATTCAGGGTGGTAGAAATGTGGGTGAATGGCTAAGCCATGATTCCAACATTCCATTGGTTTCTGCAACAGGTTCTACACGCATGGGCAAGGCTTTAAATGCCGTTGTTGCCGCACGTTTAGGCAAAACCATTTTAGAATTGGGTGGCAACAACGCCATCATTATTTCTAAAGATGCAGACCTTGATATGACTTTGATTGGCTGTGTATTTGGCGCTGTTGGCACGGCAGGCCAGCGTTGTACCACAACAAGAAGGCTTATTATTCACGAAACGGTGTATGAAGCTTTTAAGCAGAAACTTATAAAAGCTTATAGCCAGTTGCGTATTGGCGACCCGCTTGATTCCAACAATCACGTTGGCCCTTTGATTGATAAAGATGCAGTGAACATGTACCTTGATTCTATTGAAAAATGCAAACAACAAGGCGGTAAATTTATTATTGAAGGTGGTGTGTTAAATGATAGTGCTTATGAAAGTGGCTGTTATGTACAACCTTGCATTGCAGAAGTTGAAAACCACTACCCTATTGTACAGCATGAAACCTTCGCGCCTATTTTATACATCATGAAATATGATACACTGGATGAAGCAATAGCCATGCAAAATGCAGTGCCACAGGGGCTTTCATCAAGTATTATGACGTTGAATATGCGTGAAGCTGAACAATTTTTATCTGCCGCAGGCAGTGATTGTGGTATAGCCAACGTAAACATTGGCACCAGTGGTGCAGAAATTGGTGGTGCTTTTGGTGGTGAAAAAGAAACAGGTGGTGGTCGCGAAAGTGGTAGCGATGCATGGAAAGCTTATATGCGCCGTCAAACCAATACTATCAACTTTGGAAGTACTTTACCTTTAGCGCAGGGAATTAAATTTGACTTTTAATCCTGAAACAAAATATTTCAAACACAAAAAAACCGGTAACAAATGTTACCGGTTTTAAAATATTCTTACAAAACTAAATTTGCTTAAGCTGCTGCTGTCAATTTCTTCTTAGCCAGTTTGCTCTTTAAGTTAGCAGCTTTGTTTTTATGGATGATACCACGTTTTGCCAACTTATCAATCATTGATACAACTGAAGGTAATTTTTCGCTGTAACCTTTTTCATCAGTAAGAGTCTTTAAATCACGAACTGCATTACGAGTAGTTTTACCATAATAACGGTTGCTATCTCTGCGCTTTGCTGCTTGTCTTGTATCTTTTTTGGTAGCTTTATGATTTGCCATGTTCCAGTAAATTTTTAACGGATTGCAAAAGTAAGGGCATTTTATCAAATATTCAAAATTCTGTTGCTCTTTTTTTTCCACCTGTTTTGCTTGGTGCAAACGATACCGTTGAAAATATGTTAGTAGCCGCAAAACTGTGGTTATTTATATATGTCAATACACGATATTTGCCATCCATTTTAAATTCAACGTAGTATTATAAACAAGCCAAATGAAGGACTTTTCGTACATAACCAATTCGCATCCCTCGTATATCGAAAATCTATATTCCGAATTTGTTAACAATCCTGACAGTGTTGATACAGAATTAAAAAAATTTTTTGAAGGTTTTGACTTTGCTGTAGCCAATGGTTCTACCACAGCACCTGTTAATGGCCATTTAAAAGACGCCACAACTGCCGATACAGACTGGATGAAAGAGATAAGGGTGTACCGCCTTATTCTTGGTTACCGTAACAAAGGCCATTTATTAGCCAAAACAAATCCAGTTCGCGAGAGAAAAGACCGTGGCGCAAATCTTGACCTTTCTTTTTTTGGTTTGGGCGAAGCAGATCTTAATACAAATTTCCAAGCAGGCAACCTTATTGGTCTTGGTAACGCTACCTTAAAAGACATTCTTGCACATCTTCAAAAAATATATGCTACACATGTTGGTGTTGAATTTAAATACATCAGCGACCAGAAAAAAATTGACTGGATTACTTCTGAAATGGAAAAAAACTTCATTCAGCCGGTAAGTCTTGACAAGAAAAAACGCATCCTTGAAAAATTGAACCAGGGTGTAATGTTTGAGAAATTTCTTCATACAAAATATATTGGTCAAAAAAGGTTTTCACTGGAAGGTGGTGAAACAACCATTGCGGCTTTGGATGAAATAATAAATGTTGCTGCCAACAACGATGTACAGGAAGTGGTAATAGGCATGGCACACCGTGGCCGTTTAAATATTCTTGCAAACATCATGGGCAAAACCTATGAGCAGATATTTAGTGAATTTGAAGGCACTGCCGTTATGGATCAAACCATGGGCAGTGGCGATGTTAAATACCACATGGGTTATGGCAGTGAAATTACCACACCTGATGATAAAACCGTACACCTTAAATTAATGCCCAACCCTTCTCACCTTGAGGCTGTAGACCCTGTGGTGGTTGGTTTTGCAAGGGCAAAGGCAGATGTTTTATATAACAGTGATTTTGATAAAATACTTCCCATATTAATTCATGGCGATGCTTCTGTAGCAGGCCAGGGTGTTGTGTATGAAGTGCTGCAGATGTGTAATCTTAAAGGTTATTACACAGGTGGTACCATTCACTTTGTGATTAATAACCAAATTGGTTTTACTACCGATTTTGAAGATGCAAGAAGTGCTGATTACTGTACCTCAATTGCATCAATGGTACAAGCACCTGTGTTGCATGTAAATGGAGATGATGCAGAAGCAGTGGTTAAATGTGCATCTATTGCTGCACGTTACCGCCAGGAATTTAACAGCGATATATTTATAGATATGGTGTGCTATCGTAAACATGGCCATAACGAAGGAGATGATCCAAAATATACGCAGCCGCAATTGTATGCGCTGATTGATAAACATGCCAATCCTCGTGAGCAGTATGTTCAATACCTTATAAACAATGGTGAAGCAGACGCACAGAATCTTGCCAAAGAAATGGAAAAGAAATTCTGGGAAGACTTGCAGGAACGTTTGGATGATGTAAAACAACATCCTCTGCCTTATAAATACCAGCAGCCTGAACTTGTTTGGAAAAGCATGAAAAGAGCTGCCGCTGAAGATTTTGACTTCTCTCCAAAAACAGCCATCAGCCAGGAAACTGCAAAGCTATTATTTGAAGGTTTAATGAAGTGGCCTTCAGATTTTAAACCACTTAAAAAAGTGGAGAAACTGATACAGGATAAAGTAAAACTGTTAGATGCTGAACAAAAAATTGACTGGGCTACCGCTGAGTTAATGGCTTACGGTTCATTGCTTGTTGAAGGCAATATTGTAAGGATGAGCGGCCAGGATGTAAAACGTGGCACCTTCAGCCACCGCCATGCAGTGATAAGGGATGAAGAAAACAATAAGGAATATAACCGTCTTAACTATTTTACTGAAACGCAGGCTGAGTGCCGCATTTACAATTCTTTATTGAGTGAGTATGGTGTACTTGGTTTTGAATATGGTTACTCCATGGCCAACCCAAATGCCCTTGTAATTTGGGAAGCACAGTTTGGTGATTTCTGCAACGGCGCACAAACTATGATTGACCAGTTTATTTCAGCAGGTGAACAAAAATGGCAACGCCAGAATGGTGTTGTAATGTTATTGCCGCATGGTTACGAAGGCCAGGGACCTGAGCACAGCAGTGCAAGGCTTGAACGTTTTTTACAAATGTGTGCTGAACTAAATCTGGTCATCACCAACATCACTACAGCAGCTAACTTATTCCATGCATTGCGCAGGCAATTGGCATGGAATTTCAGAAAACCATTAATCAACTTCTCACCAAAAGCAAACCTGCGCAGTGCTGCCACGTTTAGCCACATCAACGAGTTTACAGATGGTGGTTTTAAAGAAGTAATTGATGATGCTTTTGTAGCTGATGAAAGTGCTGTTAAAAAAGTATTATTCTGTAGCGGAAAGATTTCTTTTGAACTGATAGACAAGCAACAGAAAGAAAACAAAACAGATGTTGCAGTTATTCGTCTTGAACAATTATATCCTTTACCTTATAAACAACTTGATGCATTGTATAAAAAATACGGAAAAGCAATGTGGTTTTGGGTACAGGAAGAGCCATTGAATATGGGTGCTGCAAGTTTCCTTCAAATGAATTTAAAGAGCATCAACTTTGGTGTAATTAGCCGCCATGCAAGTGCAGCTACAGCAACAGGCTATGCAAAAATTCATGCACAGGAGCAGGCAGAAATTATTGATACCGCTTTTAGTATTTAACTTTTTTGTGTACAACAAAAAGCCCTGCAATAGCGGGGCTTTTTTTAGATGTACAAAACAATTGTACAACTGACATTTAACTTTCGTTTTACCACCATCAATCGATTATATTTGTTTTGAAACACTGTACTCTACGCTTAAATAATAATGAACAGATACTCTAAACAAACACGCCTGCTTGCTGCCGTTGATTGCATCATTTTTGGCTTTGACGGCTACGAATTAAAACTTTTGCTTGTTAAACGAAGTCTTGAACCGCAAAAAAACAACTGGAGTTTAATGGGTGGTTTTATAGAAACCAATGAAAGCGCAGACACCTCTGCCACACGCGTTTTAAAACAGTTAACTGGTTTGGAAGGGGTTTACCTGGAACAATTATACACTTTTACAGCACACGATCGCGATCCATTGGAAAGAACCATTTCCCTCGCCTATTTTGCATTGATAGATATTCATAAATACGAGGCACAGATTAGTGAAGAATACCATGCAGAATGGTTTCCTGTAAAGCATATTCCAGAATTGATTTTTGACCATCCTGAAATGGTGAAAATGGCAAAAGAAAAACTACAATACAAAGCTGCCCTCCACCCTATTTTGTTTGAATTGCTGCCACTAAAATTTACACTACCTCAATTACAAAGCCTGTATGAGGGTGTGTATGATTACGAATTTGATAAAAGAAATTTCAGCAGAAAAGTATTATCAACAGGTTTATTGGTAAAGCAAAAAGAAAAGGATAAAGAGAATAGCAAAAAAGGTGCTTACTACTACAAACTGAATAAGAAAAGTTACCAGGCAAAATTTCAGGCATTCCTGAATATCATTCCTAATTCACACAACTTAAAATAAATATTACCGCCCTTTAAAATTTGTGTAAACTTTTAATAAAATTTTCCTAAACCAATATTTAAGTGTTAATTTGACACCTATTGCTTAACTTATGAAAGAGAACTTTGTAATTGGAGTTGATTATGGAACCGATAGTGTTCGTTCCATAATAGTAAATACTGCTAACGGCAACGAGGTTGCCTCTTCTACTTTTTATTATCCCCGTTGGAAAGATGGCTTGTTCTGCAACGCAGCTATTCAGCAGTTTCGCCAGCATCCGCTGGATTATGTAGAAGGTCTTGAATTTACCATTAAAGATTGCCTTGCAAAAGCAGGAAGCACAGTAGCGGCAAATGTTCGCGCTATTTCTGTTGACACCACTGGTTCTACGCCTGTTGCCGTTGATGCCACTGGTACACCCCTTGCTTTAAAGGAAGAATTCAAGAATAACCCACACGCCATGTTTGTGCTGTGGAAAGACCATACAGGCATTAAAGAAGCTGCCGAAATAAACGAACATGCTACAAAATTTGACACCAACTACTTGCAGTTTGTGGGTGGTATTTATAGCAGCGAGTGGTTTTGGGCAAAACTTTTAAAAACAGTTCGCACAGATGAAAGTGTGCGCAAATCCATTTATTCTTGGGTAGAACATTGCGACTGGATTCCATTCTTGTTAACTGGTGGAAATAAAGCAGAAGACATTAAAGTAGGCGTTTGCGCCGCAGGCCACAAAGCATTATGGAATGAAAGCTTTGGAGGTTTACCCCCAAATGATTTTTTCGCTTCGCTTGATCCTTTGCTGGATGGATTTACACAAAAATTATTCAAAGAAACATACACTTCAGATAAAGCATCAGGAACACTTGGCAAAGAGTGGGCTGAACGCCTTGGCTTATCAACTGAAGTAATTATAGGCGTTGGTGCTTTTGATGCCCACATGGGCGCCGTTGGCGGGCAGATTGAACCTTATCATTTAAGTAAAGTGATGGGTACCTCTACCTGCGATATGCTGGTAGCCCCACTTGCAGACATTGAAGGCAAATTGGTGAAAGGCATTTGTGGCCAGGTAAATGGTTCTGTTATTCCAGGTATGCTTGGTTTAGAAGCAGGGCAATCTGCCTTTGGCGATACCTATGCCTGGTGGAAAAACACGCTGGCTTGGTCAATGAAAAACCTCATTGCCAAATCAACATTAATTGATGATGCAACAAAGCAGGCATTGATTAATGAAGCATTGGATAAAATGATTCCTGCACTTACAAAAGAGGCAGAAAATATTGAATTGAGTGAAGATAATTTACTGGCTGTTGACTGGTTAAATGGCAGGCGTACACCTGATGCCAACCAGGCCTTGAAAGCAACTATAACTGGGCTTCATCTTGGCAGCGATGCCCCGCATATTTTTAGAGCATTGGTAGAAGCGACTTGCTTTGGCGCAAAGAAAATCGTTGAACGTTTTAATGAGCAGGGTGTTCCCGTGCAGGGTTTAATTGGCCTTGGTGGTGTTGCAAAAAAATCGCCATTTATCATGCAAATGATGGCAGATGTAATGAACATGCCGATACGTATTCATAAAAGCGAACAAACCTGTGCCGCAGGTGCAACCATGTTTGCAGCAACCGCAGCAGGCATTTACACTAAAGTAGAAGATGCTATGGCAGCAATGGGCCAGGGCTTTGACGCTTACTACACACCAGACCAAAGCAAGGTTGCGTTATACGAGAAAAGATATGAAAAGTATAAAAGCTTGGGAGAATGTATTGAGAGCCTTTGAACCACGAAGGCAGGAAGAGCAGAAAGAAACACTAAGATTTAAGAGAGAAAGATACGATAATACTAAAAGAAGAGGAAGTAACAAAGATTTTCAACAAGACAGGAAATATCATTTAAATTGAAAGTATAAGATTGAATATGTATCAGCCACTTTCTCAAATTGAAGAGCAGCTTGCCAAAGAAGTTGTAGACATTGCGATTAAAGTTCACAAAGAACTGGGGCCAGGTCTTTTAGAAAGTATCTATCAAAAATGCTTTTGTCATGAACTGGAAAGAAGGGGTATTCCATATAAACAGCAGGTAGCGGTACCTATTTATTTTGAATCGCTGAAAATTGATGATGGTTTGAGATTAGATCTGCTGGTAGATAATTTAATTGTACTTAATTAAAAGCACAAGAAAATTATCATTCAGTTTGGGAAGCACAACTACTCAGCTATCTTAAATTAACTGAATTACGTCTTGGATTTATTTTAAACTTTCACGTTTCTTTAATGAAGGATGGAATTAAAAGAAGGGTATTATAAATTATAGAACCACAAAGGCACTAAATAAAAAAGATACACAAAGAAAATGCATCACCCTTTGTGCTGCTTCTTGTCTTACCGCCTTTGTGGTTCAAAAAAAACAAAAACAAACTCACGAAAACTTCGTGCAACTTACTTGCCTTAGTGACTTTGTGGTTTAAAAAACAAAAACAAACTCACAAAAACTTCGTGCAGCTTACTTGCCTTAGTGCCTTTGTGGTTCAAAAACACCTTATGACATACGAACATATTCAACAGGAAGCCTACGAAGCAAATATGCAGTTACCAAAACTGGGGTTGGTATTATTCACCTTTGGTAATGTAAGCGCAGCAGATAAAAGCCTTGGCGTTTTTGCCATTAAACCAAGTGGTATTGCTTACGAGAAATTATCACCCGCAGATATGGTAATTGTTGACTTTGACGGCAATACCGTTGAAGGCAAACTTCGCCCCTCTTCTGATACTTTAACCCACGCTGTTTTGTACAAACATTGGGAAGGCATTGGGGGCATCGTACACACGCACTCTACTTATGGTACGGCATGGGCGCAAAGCCAGCGAGATATTCCAATTTTTGGAACGACACATGCAGACTACAACACAGTTGATATTCCATGCGCGCCGCCAATGAGCGATGAAATGATCCAGGGAAACTATGAATACGAAACAGGTTTCCAGATTATGAACTGCTTTAAAGATAAAGGTCTTGACTATAAAGAAGTAGAGATGGTATTAGTAGGCAACCACGCCCCTTTTACCTGGGGTAAAAATGCCGACAAAGCCGTACATAACAGTGCAGTTTTAGAGCAGGTCGCTAAAATGGCTTTACTAACTGAACAAATCAATGCTTCTGCCCCACGCCTTAAAGATGCTTTGATTCGCAAGCACTTTGAGCGTAAACATGGGCCACATAGTTATTATGGGCAGTAGTGATGCCCATAACCCCTAAAGGGGAATATTAAAGCAGTGAACGACAATTGCTAAATAATGATAAAGCCGTACATTCCGATAGCTATCGGAAGTGCGACACAACGATGCTCAATAGTAATTCAAAAGCTGACTAACAAATAAAAAATATAACATGAACACATTTCAAAAATTAGAAGCCTGGTTTGTTACAGGCAGCCAGGACCTGTATGGTGAGGAAACACTGAAACAGGTGGCAGAACATTCACAGAAAATTGTAGAAGGGCTGAATGAAACAGGTGCGCTTCCTATTAAAATAGTTTGGAAACCAACAGTTAAATCAACTGAAGAAATTTTTGCTACCATAAAAGAGGCCAACAATACCCAAAACTGCGTGGGCATTATTGCATGGATGCACACTTTCTCGCCTGCCAAAATGTGGATTAATGGGCTAAAGATTTTGCAAAAACCAATGGTACACCTGCACACACAATACAACAGGGATATTCCATGGTCTTCTATTGATATGGATTTTATGAACCTGAACCAGAGCGCCCATGGCGACCGTGAATTTGGTTTTATGATGAGCCGTATGCGCCTTAACCGTAAAGTGGTGGTAGGTCACTGGCAGGATACAGAAGTACACGAGCGCATTAATGTATGGATGCGTGCCGCTGGTGCATGGCACGATATGCAGGGCACACGTTTTGTACGCTTTGGCGATAATATGCGTTACGTAGCTGTAACTGATGGCGATAAAGTAGAAGCAGAAATGCGTTTTGGATTTTCTGTAAACACACATGGTATTGGTGATCTTGTTGCAGTAATTAATAACATTGATGATGCAACAATTGAAGGCTTGGTTAAAGAATACGAAGAAGAATACAATCTTGATGAATCTTTGAAAGAAGGCGGTGCACAACGTCAATCTTTAATAGAAACTGCACGCATTGAAGCAGGCATGACCAAATTTTTAGTAGACGGTAATTACAAAGGCTACACAGATACATTTGAAGACCTGCACGGTATGGCACAATTGCCAGGTTTACCATCACAGCGTTTAATGCAAAAAGGTTACGGTTTTGCTGGCGAAGGCGACTGGAAAACTGCTGCCCTTGTACGTGCCATGAAGGTTATGGGACAAGGCTTACCAGGCGGCAACTCTTTTATGGAAGATTACACCTACCATTTTCAGCCAAACAATTCAAAAGTTTTAGGTTCGCACATGCTGGAAATTTGCAGTTCAATCGCAGAAGGCAAGCCTAATTGCGAAATACACCCTTTAGGTATTGGCGGCAAGGCCGACCCTGTGCGTTTGGTATTTAATGTTGCAGGAGGTGCCGCGTTAAACGCATCACTAATAGACATGGGCAACCGTTTCCGTTTATTGATTAATGAAGTGGAAGCTGTAGCTGTAGGTGCTGATGAAGCCCTGCCTAAACTGCCTGTAGCAAGGGTTTTATGGAAACCATTACCAGATATGAAACAGGCCTGCGCAAGCTGGATATATGCAGGTGGTGCCCACCACACAGGTTATAGCCAAAACCTTACAGCAGAACATTTGCAGGACTTTGCCGACATTGCAGGAATTGAGTTTATAAACATCAACGCCACTTCTACTGTTCAAAGCATTAGAAATGAGTTGAGGTGGAATGAAGTGTATTACCAGTTGAATAAGAGTTAGTTATTTTAAATAGCTATTAAAAAGGCGAAGCAGTGCTTCGCCTTTTTTGTGTTGAAGTATATTTTAGAATGCCAACTCCACCCCCTAATGTTTGCCTCTGGCAATTTCCTTAAGCAGGTATTCAAGCCCGTTTAGCTTTATTTCATACAATGTTTCTAAAAGCATACCCAGCTTGCCTTTCGGAAATCCCTGGCGCTTAAACCATTCAAGATAAAACATGGGCAGGTTGTACAATACCGTGCCTTTGTACTTACCAAAAGGCATTTCCATAGATACTATCTGTACCAACATTTCGCCGTTTGGCTGTAAACCTTCCTGCTGCATAGCTCAAAAATAATGGAAGAAAAGAGAAAGAAAACTTTAAGGAGAAGATTGCTGGATGAATAAGGTACCAACAAAAAAAGGGTCCTTCTGTAGAAACAGAACGACCTCTAACGATTGCTTGCCATATGAAAAAATCTTAAAATCCTTTTGTGCTGTTTACAGCTTTCGTTCTTTTAAAGAACCCTGTTACAAACCTTCTTTATTTTTTAACTTCTGCTAACCTTCTTCGTTTGTAAAACAAATATAGACTGGCATTTGCTGTGTGGTACAACAAGTTCGTTGCAATTATATCATGCCAAAAACTTTTTTCACTCTGTAAAACCTTTACTGTTATTGGCTTTTATAAATTTAAATGCATGATGCCCAATTAAAAAATCAGCGCAAATAAAAATTGAAAAATGCTTTAAGTGGCAAATCTTTCACAACTGCTTTATTCGTGCAATAACATTTCCCCGTAATGCCAGCTTTTTACCCATCTGTTACAGGCTTAAGTTTTGTACAACCTCCTAAAATTCATTCTAAAAAATATTTTATGCAGCACAATAACGAGGACCTAGCCAGGGCAGGCAATAACGAAATTGATAAAAGATATACGACACTACCGCTTGCTGCGAAACACCTGGTATTGAAAATACTGCCGTTTTAAATGAAGATGTACAACGGATGGAAGAATATGATAAAGCAGGCATTTTGCAAGAGCAGAATCTCGATGATTTTCCTGTAACAGACGATCCTTTATCGCCCAATGACACGATTATTACAGATGACACCACAGAAGAATGGAACGAGGAAATACAGGCAGGGAGCATTAATGCACCATCAAGAACTGATAAATATGCACTGGTTACAGGTGCTACCAGTGGTATAGGTTATGAGCTGGCAAAACTTTTGGCAAACGATGGTTATAGCCTTGTACTGGTTGCAAGAAATAAAGAAAGTCTGCAGGAAGTGTCCACCGAACTTACCGTTGCTAATGGTGTACAAGTGTTTGTACTTGATAAAGATCTTTTTGAACCCAATGCGGCCAAAGAAATTTATGATGCTACCACGCAAATGGGCATTACCATAAATGTATTGGTGAACGATGCAGGCCAGGGCCAGTGGGGCAAATTTGTTGAGATTGACCTGCAAAGGCATATTGATGTGATTCAACTGAACATCATATCGCTGGTATCGCTTACAAGGTTATACCTGGAAGATATGGTAGCACGCAACGAAGGTAAAATTCTGCAGTTAAGCAGCGAGGCAAGCAAAGCACCCATTCCTTTATTAAGCGTGTATGCCGCCACAAAAGCTTTTGTACAATCGTTTACAGAAGCTTTGATTAATGAGTTGAAGGATACAAAGGTTACGGTTACAGCCCTGTTACCAGGCGCTTCAGATACTGACTTTTTTCATAAGGCTGATGCAGAAAATACGGTGAATTATCGCGAAGAACCGCTGGCTAATCCTGCCGAAGTAGCTAAAGATGGTTATGAAGCTTTGATGAATGGCGGCAGGCGGGTGATTACAGGGGCTGGTGCTAAAAATCATGTGATGATGGCTAACCTAATGCCCGATAATGTAATTGCCAACAACATGCGCAAGAAAATGTAGCTAAGTGAAAATCCGAAACGCGAACCTGTTGCAGGCCATGAAGCATCAAGGCAGGAACGGGAGAATGTTAATGAAGAAACGCAAGGTGATAGCGGCGATTATTCAGGCAATGAAAATACAACGAGGCAGGTGCAGGAAGCATGGTAACGGCGCAGTAATACTTATAAAAAAAGACCGTTCAATTTTTGGAACGGCCTTTTTAAAATACAAAAAAAATTTGTGGAGATTTTTTTGTGGTAAAAAAATTTACCACAAAATTTTTACCACACACATTGACCCGTCCTGAAAATAGTTGACACTTTTTAGAGGTAATCCTGTATTTGGTTTACAGGAAGGTGTTAATCCTACAATGGCTTTACAAAGAAGTTCAAAAATAGGGAACATGCGGGTTTGATTGATTTTGTTGT
>JANPIP010000038.1:0-112365 GCA_031424995.1 Chitinophagales bacterium
GAAATTGTTCATGGCAAAGAACAGGGTGTCGTTGCCTTTTATTGTTGGCCTGCCTTCTATACTTAACCTGTTGTTGTTTCTTGTTAAAGCGAAGGTTTCATTAAAGTTGTCCATCTTGCCTGCATCTTCTTTTGCTATGCCCGCTTTGTAGTTATTGCCAAATATGGCTACAACACCATCTGCCAATTCATTATTGCTTTTGCTGTAGATGTTAATGTTCATTCTTGCTTTTACTTCTTCTTCACCAAATACAGTGTTGTTGGCCGCAGTACTTGCTGCTGTTGTTTTAGCTGCCTCAGTAAAAGTGATGGATGGTGTGCCTGATACTGCATTTTGTATAAAAAAGGCCTGGCCACTTTGCAGGTATTGCGTTACACGTGCATTGGCTGGGGAAACAATACCGCCATTGTAAGAAACGAAAACTTTGTCAGTAGGGTCGTACACCCAAAAAGCATCTGCAATACTGGTTTTGGTAATGCCTGTACTTGTCCAGTCTATAGCACATGGGTATGGATTGGCTACTAAGTTGTAAAGGCTGTTTGCAGTTGTTGTAAGGGTGGGTGTTACATCGCCTGTGGTTATTGTTCCTGTGGCCCTTAATGTAGTATTGCTGCTGGCACCTGTAGTATGTCTTGCTTCTGCCCTGTCGCCACGTACATACAATAAATACCCTTTGCCTGCTGCTAATGTATTTACATCGGTATTGGTTAACCCTACCCATTTACCCGTTGCATTTGCATCGTTATAGGTAAAGATGGATGGAAAACCTGATGCACTGGCGGCATCAAAACCATTACCTGCTACAGCACCTGTTATTTGGGTGCCATAGTTGGCAATAGTGGCACCGCCTTCCTGCCAGGCGGCATTGATAGTTGGACTTGAAACGGGGCTAGTTACCATAGTGTAACTTTTACGGCTATTCGAAGGAATATAACGTTGTACCGTAACATTGGTGGCATTGCTTAAAGTACCATTGATTGTACCAATACTTGCAGTACCTGCAGCATCGCTTTGAAGTATTACCGGCTTGCTGTTAAAATCGAAAGTTAGCCCAGTTGGTATAGTAATGCTTGCAGCAGGTGCTACAAAAAAAGTATCTACTTTATCATTTACAGTAATAGTTGGTGATCCTGAACCATTTCTAGTAAAATTAAAACTACCATTTAGCGTAACAGAAATATTACTTGTTGCGGTTGCACTATTAAAAAGTGGATTAATCGTAGTGGCAGAGCTTGGTACCCATATAATATTTCCTACTTCTAAGTAGCATTTAGATGCAGTTGTCCCGCTATTAAAAAATATTGGAGCATTAAGCCCATTAGTTCTTGTATATCTTACCCTTCCAGAACCCGTACTTTTATATATAGCAGCGCCAGGTATTATATTACTGGTAGTAAACATACTGCCACCAGCAGTGTTAATAGTATTACCCCCATCATCAAGTGTACCAGTGTTTAATACCAATGATCCAGATATAGTTAAACCACTCGCATTAACGGTACCAATAGTCAATGTTGAATTAATGCGAGTTAATGTTAAGGTATTTAAAGTACTTGTTGCAACAGAAGTCGCATCAAAATTCAAAGTTCCTACACTTGAATTTCCAGAAACAGGACCTAAACCTGTGGCTTGCAAAGTACCATTACCACCACCAACAATAACACCCCCGTTAATACATTGTATTAAACCAGTAGGTGTTACAGATGAAGTAGAGTTTAAAATAAAAGTTCTGTTACTAGTTGCATTTGAGATATTAAACCTACCTTGATTGATAGTAAATGTACCATTTACTTGTATGGCATTATAACTAATTGTCATACTCAATATTGCACTTGCACCACTTATTTCTATATTTCCAAACGTATAATTGCCAGTACCCGATACGCCAGTACCATTAAAAAATCTTGAGCTTGTTCCAGTAACCTGTATTTTTCCAGCACCAGAATGAAAAACTGTATTTACCGTAGCATTGCTCCCTGAACTCGTCTGAAAAGCAATATCTCCACCTACGCTTATGGTGTAGCCACCATCGGCCAACTGGCAATATTGTTGTATGGTAAGGTTGCCTGTAACAGTAAGTGTACTTGGGGTTCCCGAAAAAGTAACTGTTCTAGTTGTGCCACCAATACCGACCGGTGCTCCACTTTGAATAACCTGTAATTGTCCAACAGTTTCAGTAGTAATGCTTGTTACAAAAATATTACTAGCAGTACCAGTGCCATTTACATTACTTGTATTAAATACAATAATGTCATTCGCTGCTGGTGTATTACGTGCAGGACTCCAGTTTGCTGCCGTTGCATAGTTACCAGGTGTACCAACACTACCAGCACCACCAATCCAAGTATAGGTTGTTTGGGCGTAGGCATTACCAAGTGAAAAAATGAAGACGGTTAGTGATAATAATAATGGATTTTTAAACCATAGTTGATTGGTACTTTTTTTTTGCATAACAAGCGTTTTAATTTTTACAATTTTAGTTAGATGATAGAACCTTAATATAATTTGTGTTTTTTGAGGGGGATAGTTTACAAGAAAGCATGTTGACTGATTGTAGCATCATATGGCAAGAGATTTATAAATTGAAGAAATCGCATGTAAAACTAATTTGTAGCTGAAATAGTAATACTACCCAGCGTTGCAAACAATTGGTTCTATCGCTCAATAGTTAATTTACAACTTGTGTTATAAAAAAAGAAGCAGCAATTTATGGTGCTGCTTACTAAATAATGCTACTATATTTTTTTATAACACTATAAATTTATTTGTTAATTTAATGCCTTGCCCAACTAGCTGAACTGTGTATTGACCAGATGAAAGCTTCTTATTTTTAATATCTATTTGTAACGTGGTTGTGTTGGCTGGCACAGTTTGTTGATGCACTATTCTGCCATTGGAGTCAATAAATTTTAAAATAAGTGTTTGATTTATTCTTTTTACTACTGTTACTTTAAATGATTGGCCAGTAATTGGGTTAGGATTTACTATAATAGCATTATCATTATTGCTCACATTGCTTTTTATAGCAATTGTTTGGCTATAAGTAAATGTGCCATCCTTATCAATAATCCTTAACCGGTAATAGGCCAATTCTTCGGGTTGGGCAATGTTGGTTTGGTAAGCACAACCATTTTTACAAATAGCATTTACTGTTTGCATTTTAATAAAACTACTACCATCGGTACTTTTTTCTACTACAAATTCATCAGCATTAATTTCAGTAGCGGTTTGCCAGTTTAAGTAAGAAACAGCATTAGTATTATTACCCGAAAAATTAACCAAACTAACTGGTAGCAGACCGTAATTACCTTCTTTAGCCAATAATTCTGGATAATTCTGCCAACCACGCCCCGTATCGGTTGCGGGTGTATTGGTTGAAATAATTAAAACCTGCTCGTTAGCAGGAATGGTATAGCTAGTACCAGTAATATTTATTGGCCTATTAATACTGCTATCCCCCCGAGAAAAATGTACCTGGTTGGTATTGCCATTTATTACAACAGTGCTTAAATCAACACTGGTAGCCGTGCCATCGTTACGGTATGATGCGTAAGATTTGCCATTCAATTTAACAACAAGTCCTTTAATGTTGCCATTAATCACACGGCTTACGTTTGCATCGCCAACTGCCATTGAATCTCTTATTTCTACAATAAAATATTTTTTTGTAGTAGCTGGGTAAGTGTATAAGGTATTGCCAGTAGATAAATTATAGCGAAAAATTATTTCCATAGAATTGCCATAGTCATCATCCCTTACTACCCCTGCCGAATCTACGCTAACGGTTGTAAAATCGTGACCATGAATAATAGTCTTAAACTTTCCGTAACTGTACTTACTGCCTGCTACTTCTGTAACCATATATTTTGGTGATTGCAAAGTTTGCCTACCATAAGTAAACCTAACCCTACCATCTATTTCAAATGCCTGAGCGGCAAGATTATTTTTTGGGTAGGTTTCTACCACCCCAATAATTCTATCGGGCAAGGTTATCCATTGTTGGTAAGATGCCCAGTTGGTTTCTATCCCTCTTGGTCCTCCTGTTTGGTATTGCAAAACCGAAGGTGAGGATAAGGTTGATGCGTTTCTTGCTGCACAAACTTTACTATCAATGCGGGCATTCATATAAGCCCAATCTGTCCATTGGGTAGGTTTACTGCTATTTTTTACATGCACTTTACTGTGTACCACAAAAAGCGATGCATCCAGCTCATCCTCGTTGGCATTGCGACCTGTCTTAGTTTCCATGGCACCAATATAGGTTTGCAACCCAGTATCATCGCTACCTGGCCTGGCTACTTGCCTACCAGTAAACCCATAAGAGAACCTGCCGTACCTACCCCTAACGCCCTTAATGTTCCTATCGTACACCATATAGTTATCAACCAATGGCAGGGAGGCAATATTTGGGTTGTAGTAAGATAAGGATAGTACCATTTCATCATTGTAACCATCAACCACCCTAAATTGGTTGTACCTTGTTTTTAAATATTGGTTTTTAGTTATTGCCAATAAAGGTTCTGCCGAAATGCCCGCGCTACCGTTCCATTGCGTTTTCCACGCTGCTGCGGTATAAAATTCTGCCACTTCCCGTGGTTCTACACTTAGCAGTTCATACATGGCAGTTTTAGAAACGCAATCCCATGCTGGCTGATATTCTACCATGCTCCATATTTTGGCTAATGAATTGTTGTTGCCGCCGTGGTAATTGGCGACTTCATTTTGTATAATGCGGTAATTGTAAGCACCGTCGGGTAATCGATTAACTAAATTAATCGAATCAACAATACGCTTGCCCATGTTTATCCAAGCATTATTATTACGATAAACCCCAGCCTGTATTAAGGTTTCTGCATACGAAACATCCCTGTTTACGTATAAAAAAACATCTACTTCAGCTAATGCCCTTTTATAAAAATTTGTACCAATGGTATCGGCTGCATCTTTTAAACGTTGACGTAAAAATGGGGGGATGTAACTACCAAAAGACAAATCGCCCATGTACCAACTATAACAGGTTTTTGGTGCAGCGAACCAATCGTCGGCAGCTTGATCCGTGGTACCTGGCACACTACTAAACGAGCTGCCATTTAATTTATAGTCATCGGATGTAGCGTAAATAATAGTCAAAAAACGCCTAAACAATTCGGGATTGTATTGAAAAGCACTGTATGGCGATACGATGAGCCAATGTAAGTTTTCGAGGGTGGTGCCAACGGTGCGCAAATCGTAACTGGTAGGAAAAATGGATTTATCTGTTGTTGCTTTTGGAAAACCTGTAAAGCTTTGGGTTAAATAATTAGCTGCCCAATTGTGCAAGGCATTAATAAATGGATTGGTAGCACCTGTAGTTTGTGTTGGTGCAGGGTTAAAACCAATGGCTTTTGTTGGGGTAATTGGAGAAGGAGAACTACTGGCAAGTGTAATAATTTCGTTTGCCAAAGTATTGGCTTCGGCTGTAAAGCCAGAATCTTGTGCTAATTGTTTTCTTTCGTTGGCAACTTGTATGGCTATATCTTTTAATAAAGCCACATCGTTTTTTTGAGATACATTATTATCAATAAAATTAAAAGTAACATCATCTATCCAGAATATTTTGGGGTAAGTGCCAGATGGTGCTGCAGAACTAATACCTGTATTTGGCCTGATGGAAATACGCATATTGGTTCGTTCTGAAGTATTCCAAGAGGACAAGTCAACAATCATTTTATACTGTTTCCAACCAGTTGTAGTGGTGTAAGATTGGCAAGGGCTAGCCGCATTACACGCCCCATTAGAATTGATGGCCTCGGTAGATTTAAAAACATTTACAGTTACGGGATAACCAGCAATATCCGATTTCATATAAAAAGTAACCACAAAATTGTTTTGCGTACCAATAGTTGCTATAGATTGAAATAAGCGAATATTATTCCTGCTGGTATGTTTGGTAATATTCAGTTTTAGCGAGTTAGCGCCTGAATTGGCAGTGGTATTATCTATAAGTGTAGTACCGCAACTTGCACCAGAACATGTAGGAAAATTATTGCCACTAAATGCTAATTGCCATTGCCCTGACAAACCTGTTGCATTACCATTACCTGTGGTCATGTAACTACTTGTACCAGCAGTGAAGGTTTCAAAACCACTGTTAGATAATAAATTTTGCGCTTGGGCACCACAAAATATTATTGTAAATACAAACACTAAAGAATGTTTCATATAGAAGGTTTTAATCAATATTTCTAAGAAAGCTTTTGTAGGACAGTTATTGAATAACTAAGAATGATTTTAATGACCCTTTCTTAAATTGCTTTATGCCTTGTGCCACAAGCGAAGCATTGAGCGTAGCGCCAGCAGCCGTTGTATGGGTAACATCTGTAGCTATATGATATTTCTCGGTTACAGCTGTTTGCCCTTCAGCTTCGTACACATCTGCAATCATCCTATTTAAGTCAATAGACAAAACATTTTCTTCGTTGGCTACTTGTAAAGCCCATTCAGCAAAGCCCAATTCGCCACGTAATAGTTTGCCATCTTTCCAGTTATTTTTTGGTATAGATGAGCAAACAATCACAGTAGCACCTTTACTTTTTGCCTGATGTATAAATTGTCGCATATACCAGCCAAAGCTGCGTACCGTTTCGGGTTGTTTTGTAACTGCATTATAAATATTTACACTATCGTTACCAATGCCTTTCAATGTACCCCTTGCCCTTGCGGTATCATCAATTTTACCCTGGTCGTTTAACCCAAATTGGATAACTAAGTAATCGCCTTTTTTAAGTTTGGCAAATACAGTATCCCACATGCCCCTTTTATTTATTTTTTTATCCCAAATACCATTGGTTTGAAACGTACGTGCACTTGTGCCACCTTGTGCGTAGTTGCGAATGCTAATTTTTGTGGTATCAAAAAACTGGTGCAAAAATTTACCCCAGCCCCATAAACCATTATTACCAGAACCATTGTCTACCGTAGAATCGCCTATTAAATACAGTGTAGGTTTTTCTTTTGGTAAAAATGAAAGGCTTACTACAGCAAGTAGCACTAAACCTGATAGTAATCGGTATTTCATATTCGGAATTATTTATTGCTTAAAAGCAAATAGGTAATGATAAAAAATGAAGTTTTGCCGATTATTTTTTTACAAATACAACATCATCTACCCAAAAAGTTTTAGAATATGGGCCTTGTGGCAACGCTTTATTGTTGTTTAATCTGATAGAAACACGCATCTCATTTCTGTCCTCATCGCTCCAATCGGTAATATCTACTGTAAATGTGATTAACTGCCAATCGGTTGTAGCGGTAAACGCATTGCTGTAAGGCGCAGCACCATTGGTAACAGATGCCAGAGAAGACTTTAAAACATCTAAAGCCACAGGGCTTGCAATATCTGCTTTTATGTAGCAAGACACTTCGTAAATGCCTGCTGGGACACCAGTAATAGACTGAAATAATCTAATATCATTACGATTGTATTGCGTATCAATTTTAATTTCTACAGCATTGTTACCACTTTTTTTTACGGTACTAACTACACTAGCTGTACCACGGCCACAACCATTAGGGCAACCGCCTTTTGCAAATACCATTTGCCATTTGCCAGACATACCTTTTGATTTGCCACTAGAATTGGTGATAAACCCTTTGTAGCCAGCGGCTAAAGCTTCAAAACCACCATCAGTTAATAAATTGGTTTGGGCTTTTAACTGCGCAAGAGATAAACATACAAGTACAGCAAACAATGTTTTTTTCATGTGAATTTTTTTAGAAATAATAATTGAGTTTAAATGGCAATAATTAAAAATTTATAACGATGATAGCCAAGCCAAAGCCACTGTAAAAAGTGGTTAAGCACAAGTAGGTAAGAAGCAATGCATAGACTGATATTACTATTCTTGTAAGCCTTTAATATTTATAACCAATTCTAGCATAATAATTATTATACTTTTTCTTTTGTTTTGTTTAAAGCTATGTGACTACGAGGTGAAATATGACTTTAGTAGTAACAAAGTTTCAAGCCGTTTATTTTTTTACAAATACTACATCATCTACCCAAAAAGTTTTAGAATATGGACCTTGTGGCATCGCTTTATTGTTGTTTAATCTGATAGAAATACGCATCTCATTTCTGTCCTCATCGCTCCAATCGGTAATATCTACTGTAAATGTTATTAATTGCCAATCGGTTGTAGCGGTAAAAGCACCTGAGTAAGGAGCTGAACCATTGTTGGTAGATTGCTGTGAAGACCTTAAAACATCTAAAGCCACAGGGCTAGCTATATCTGCTTTTATGTAGCAAGAAACTTCGTAAATGCCTGCTGGCACACTATTCATAGACTGAAACAATCGAATGTCATTACGATTATATTGTGTATCAATTTTAATTTCTACAGCATTGTTACCACCATTTTTTACGGTACTAACTACACTAGCCGTACCACGGCCGCAACCATTAGGGCAACCGCCTTTTGAAAGTACCATTTGCCATTTGCCAGACATACCTTTTATTTTACCACTAGAATTGGTGATAAACCCTTTGTAGCCAGCGGCTAAAGTTTCAAAACCACCATCCGTTAATAAATTGGTTTGGGCTTTTAACTGCGTAAGAGATAAACATACAAGTGCAGCAAACAATGTTTTTTTCATGTGAAGTCTTTTTCAGAAATAATAATTCGGTTTAAAATGGCAATAATTATAAAATTTGTAACGATGATTGCCAAGCCAAAGCCACTGTAAAAGTGGTGAAGCACCATTAGGTAAGAAGCAATGCAGCATGGTACAATCGTTAAAAATAAAATGCGCGTAACCATATTTAGTCACGCACATCAAAATTGTAGCTATTAATTTTCGGCAAGTATTCGCAATGTTGCAAATACTTGTTTTAAACGCTCAATCTGCCAGCAAAAAATGCTACTCCTGTGTTACCGCATCTTTTTGTTCTGCAATGGCATCGTTTAAAAACTCGGTAGGTGCTTTACCAAATTGCTTTTTAAACGATTTGGTAAATGAAGAAGGACTTTTAAAACCAACTTCTAATGAAATTTGCGACACACTAAATTTTCTTTCAAGTAGCATTTCCATGCCTTTGCGCAGCCTAAACTGATAAATAAATTCAATAGGCGTTTGCCCGGTAACGGCTTTTAGTTTTCTAAATAAATTACTTCTACTCATAGCTACTATACTACCAAGTTCTTCTACGCTAAAGTCTTCATTGTCAAGATTTTTGGTAACGGCATCAATTACATTTTGTAAGAATGCTTCGTCTAAAGGATTTCTAGCAATATCTTTTGGAATAATTACGCCATTATCTGCATTTACAAACTTCTCTATAATGCGCCTTTGTGCTTCTATAAAATTGGCCACTTTAGCCTTTAATATATCAGGATTAAATGGTTTTGGTATATAATCATCAGCACCTATTTGCAAGCCTTGTAGTGTATTTTCAACCGTAGCTTTTGCAGTTAATAAAATCAATGGTATATGACAAGTATTAATGCTTGTTTTTAGTTCCTGACACAATGCAATGCCATCCATTTCAGGCATCATTACATCGCTAATAATTAAATCGGGCTCATTATTTACCAAAAATTCTAATGCTTCTACACCATTTAAGGCTCTGGAAATATTATACTGTGTTTGAAAAATCATTTCCAAATAATCAAGTACTTCTACATTATCATCTACAAGCAACAAATTACTTTTCGATTTTTTTGTGATTAACTGATGTTGCACTTCTAAAATGGTATCATCTACCAAATCTTCTACATTATAATCCAGCGTATAATTTTTCTCTAAGGTTTTACCAATATTCGATTCTATAATTAAAGGCATTACTTCTAATGGCAAGTAAAAAGAGAAACTTGTTTTAATACCAGGTTCACTTTTAGCTGTAATGATGCCATTATGTAATTCAACCAAGTTTTTAGTGAGCGATAAGCCCACACCAGTGCCTTTAAGTGCATTGTCACTTTGAAAATAGCGTTCAAACAAGTGGCTAAAATCGCTTGCTGAAATGCCTTTGCCATTATCTTCAATAGCAATACACAACCAGTTTTGATGCTTTACTTTAGGCATAGCTGGTAATGCATCTATTGTGCTTTGTTTAATATTAATAGTGATAGTACCTTGCTGTGGAACATACTTAAAAGCATTAAACAACAAATTATTCATTACCATTTCCATTTTTCCCGAATCGATATTTATTGGATAAATTTCTCTGTCGGTAGTAAGGGTAAAATTGATTTCTTTTTTCTCAGCCAAATGCAAAAAATTTTTGTATACATCTTTTACAAAAGATACCATTTCTATTGGCTGTGGCTTTAACTGCAACTTGCCTTCATCTAACTTTTGAAAGGTCATTAACTCATCTATTAAGTACAATAGCTTTTTGCTATTTCTATGAATGAGTAATGTTTTGTTTTTTGCATCGGTAGGCAGATTGCTTGATGCTAACATTTCTTCTGCCGGGCCTACTATAAGCGATAGTGGCGTTCTAAATTCGTGTGAGATATCGGTAAAAAATTGGGTTTTCATTTCATCCAATTTTTTCAATTGCTCTTTCTCTATCTTCTCGTAAGCCAATTGTTGTTTTTGCCTTACTTGTATTAATGCATATCGGCTTATTACGTACAAAATGCCACTGATAATAATTGTGTAAATGAGATATGCCCACCAGGTTTTCCATGGTGGTGGTAAAATGGTAATGGTAAGTTCTGCTGGCGCTTCGTTCCACACACCAAGGTAATTAGCTGCTTTAAGTTTAAAGGTATAAGTACCTGCATCAAGGTTGGTATAAGTGGCACTACGGTTATTGGCAGAGGCCTGAATCCAGTCTTTATCAAAACCTTCCATTTTATAGGCAAAACTATTTTGGTCAGGATTGGCAAAATGCAAAGCCGCAAAGTCTATTGTAAAAACATTATTTCTATAATTGAGCTCTATTTTTTTGGTGTTAGCAATGGCTTGTTCTAGTATAATATCACCATTAAATTGCTCATCAATTTTTACAGATTTATTGAACAATTTTATATTTGCAATTGAAACGGTTGGTTGCTTTACATCGGTAAAAATTTTTGCAGGATCAAACGTGATAAAGCCATCTGAAGTGCCAAAAAACAACTGATGTTTATTGAATTTAAAACAGCAACTGTAGCTAAAATAAACATTGGGCAAATAGTTTTGAAATACCGCTTTTTGAATATCAAATTTCACCAAACCCTTTATGGTACTAATCCACAAGTTGCCTGTATCATCACTTAAAATACCGCTAATAGATTTATCTGGCAGCCCATTTTGTTCTGAGTAGTTAGTAATAGTTGAATTGGCAAATAATTGACCGCCAGATACTGTAGACAACACCACTTTTGTTAGCCCACTTTCAGAGCCAATCCAAATAGTATTTTTAGGATATTCTGCTATGGTGTAAATGGTAGTACCTAAAATTCGCTCACCTTTTTTATTACTACCAAGCAATTGTAAAGTATTGGTTACCGTGTTTACTAAAGCTATACCACCATTTTCGAAACCAACCCAAATATTGCCATTACTATCTTCAAAAACTGAACGTATAAAGGGGCTTGTAGTGCTATTTGCATTGGCAGAAGTTAATGCAATATTGATGATAGAACCATCAGCAAGAATTTTAAACAAGCCACTATTAGTACCTGCCCAAATGTTTTGTTTAGAATCTTTAATGATAGAAAATACAACATGACCGTCTAAGTATTTTTGGTATGATGAGCTGTTGTTTACAGACAATTTAAGTACGCCATTTAATGTACCTAACCAAACATTACTATCATCTACAAATAAGGTACGTGTTGCGTTGTAAAACGATTGCTCTGGCTGTAATGACAACAGTTTTGATGAATTGTTATTGATATCGTACTTTAAAAATCCTTTGTTAAAAGTAGATAGCCAAACCTGTTTACCATTGGTGCTGTACAAGCCCTTTACCTGGTCAGCAAATTTTTGATTGGCAAATGTGTAATAGTGAAAAGGAAGACTGTTTAAATCTAATTTATTTAAGCCTACCTCTGTACCGCACCAAAGCACATTTGTTTTATCAATAAACACACGATACACTTTATCGCTACTGATGCTTTTATTATTAACAATATTGTTTTTGTAAAAATTTATAGTGGCCTCACCAGTATTGCTAATGATAATTTTTGCCACGCCTTTTGCAGTGCCTATCCACATATCACCGTTTGATGATTGCTGCATGTCAAACACCTGTGTATTGTTTAAACTTTCGCTGCCAGCAGCAAACGTGTTAAAAGTTTGAATGTTGCCGTAAGTTTTGGATCTATCATCAAAAGGCAATAATAGCAAACCATCAGATGCAGTAGTAATAAACAAATCTTTTTGATGCTCTAACAAGCTCCAAACCCTATCACCATAAGGGCTAGGTTTTACATCAATTTTATAGTTATCGTACTTACTGGTTAGGGTATTAAAGTGCACAATACCTGCATCGGTAGCTACCCAAATTAAATCACCACCAGAAGCAATTATCTTACTAATATTTTGGTTTAAAGGATAACTATCAATAGTTTTAAAACTACCATTTTGCGGGTTAAATTGTAGCAATCCATTTTTACTACCAAGCCACAACATACCATGCGTATCAAAGTGCAGTGTATTAATTCTGTCTGATTGGTGCGCCACATTTGCATGCGGCAATTTATAGTTTACAAAAGTTTCTTTTTGCTGGTCAAACTTACTCAAACCTTCATTGGTAGCTATCCAAATATTGCGTGTGGCATCTTCAGTAATATCGTAAGCCCAATTGCCTATAATACTGTTTTTTGCTTGTGTGCTGTAATAGTTTTTAAAACTATAGCCATCGTATCTGCTAATACCGTTCATGGTACCAATCCACAGAAAGCCTTTACTGTCTTGATATAGCGAACGAATACGTTCATCTGGTAAACCATTAGAAGTGTAAAATCTTTTAAATAAAAGACTGGGCACCACAGCTTTTTCGTCTGTACTTACCAATTTTTCTTGTGCAAATAATGTGGCACAAATCAGTGGTAATATTATCAATAAAACAATTCGTTTCATAGCAAGCAATACTTAAGCAACGATAAATGTATGGAAGAAAAGCGATTTAGATTTACAACGTTGAACAAACTGCTAAACATCATAATTAATCTATTATAGAAAGCACTATTTAATACGATTAGAAGCTATTTGCCTATACTTATTTACAGATGCATCCATACCTTGTTGTTGATGATAATCTGGTGCGATGTATGCAAAAGCAAAAGGTTGGTACAAAGTAGCGGCATTCTTATTCGACTGTTTTAATACACGAAAAGCTTGCCATGCAGCATCGTATTTTTTTATAGCCAAACGCAATATTTCCTTGTCATACACACCTGTTTTATCGCCTTTAAAACCCAATGCCATTACGGTCCATCCTTGTGTTATAATTTGTTGTAGCAATAAGCCATATTGAGATGACACTTTAATGTATTGTTCATCGGCTTTAGTGGTCATTTTTATTTGCTTGCTAAGCGAAACAATATTTTGCCATAAGGCTACTGCCTCTTGTTTTTCCAATATTGCACTATCTAATAAACCTTGCTGATAGTAAGTAGCAAATGCTTGATACAAATACCCTTCTGATGGAAATTTTGTAGTTGTTGCCAATGAATCGCTACCAGATAAAAAATGGTCTCTAATCCACCAAATCCAATCTTGTTTAAAGGGATATTTAGCAGAAGCTTGCCCTGTTAAAACAGCCTTTGCAGATAGTAAACATAGTTGTCTAAAAGCTTGTCGTGACGAGACATCTACAATACCTTCCTTATCCATAAATTGGTTAAAAACAGTTGCTTCTGATAATGCAGTATTTTGGCCCCAACGTGCAATTACAAATGCATTCAATCGGCACCAAAACTCATTACTAATATATGGACCAACCCAACCACCACCGCGGCTCCAACTCCAAACGCCTGCAAAGTTTTTATTACCTACAAGCGTTGACAAACTTTTACCAAAGGAAAATGAACTCTTATTTTGATGTTCTTCAAAACCATTAATCACACCGTTCATAACGTAGTTTGGATAAGCACCTTTGCCTTCATATTCACGCTGACATTGTACTTCTACAATTTGTTGATGATTACCTAAACCTAAAGTTGGATTAAAATCGAAAGTTCTGTGATAATCGCCTTTTGTGTGCTTGATTGAAAATATAAGATTTGGATGTGGTGCAATACTATTGCTAACATTTAGGTAATAGCCTGCAGAGTCGTGCATACCACCAAACGACCAAGTGCGATAAAAAATAGTTTTATTCAGCTTCACACAAACCTCATCACGCAGTAAATTCAATAGTTTAATATGGCTTTGTTCGCCATTGGTAATAGGCCCATTGCCTGTATGATACGGCACGTTGTTTAAGTAAGTTTCACCTGTACGTATTACCAACCCATCTAAATCTGGAAAAGTGGCAAACAGCTCTTGTAACATCAACTTATGAATCTCAATAGTCTTAGGCTTTTCAAAAGATATTTTACCATTAGCATCGCATATTTCATCGTGGTATAAACTCACCAGTGTTTTTGGCAAAACAATAATATCAGTAAAATAATACACTTTTATACCAGCAGCATGTGCAGCCTTAATATTAGCCTTAATTCTATTGGCGGCTTGTATAACCCAATTTCGTTCTTTAGACCCAACAGGAAAAATTCTTGCATCAAGCTTATCGTAAGTAATAGCTGCATGCGCAAATGTAAAGTCGTTCATGACTTGCCCTGTATAACCATTTTGCTTTAAAAATTTGGGGTTATTAAAAGCCGATGTAGTTAATGCTTCACCAGGATTGTGATGTACCATATCTAGCACATAATAGTTAGGCGATTGCTGCGCAAATGCAGTAATTGTAGCTACTAATAAAAAACAAAGAATAAATAACTTACTACGCATCATAACTATACTATTAAAACTAAAAAAACTTTTCAATGGCCATAATGTACGACCATTGAAAAGTAACAACAACTGTAATAAAACTTAGGGTACCACTGTAATTTGTACTTGACGAACTACCTGCGAAACACTTCCATTATTAATATTTGAACCAATAAAGTACACATTATAAACACCCGGGGTGGTGTATTTAAATACATACTGAGCATAGATGCCTGGCGTGCTATTATACAGATAGGTAAAGCCAGCAAAAGCAGCGTTTACGGCATTCTTAATAGTTACACCAACATCTGGTGTGATAGTTTTTAAGTTAATAGCTGAGGTGATAATCCAATCATCATTTTCATCAGTATTTACAGCCGTACCAGGATCGAATGTGAGCGGATAACCTGTAGCAATAGGCACACCATTTGCGTTGCAAGCTCTACCACCAATAACCAATGTAGCGTTATTAGCATTAACACCAAACTGACCAACATTCCAAGTATGTGCATTAAAAGCCGCAGTATTTGGTGTTGGGCTATTTTTTATACTTACTTGCGCCCATCCAATATTTGCAAAACTGCTAAACAACGGATAAGAAGTACCACTAGCCAAGAAATTGGTTAAAGTTACGTTTTGCACTTGCCACCTGCGTTGAGCACTTGCAGCATAGTTTTTATTCATTATTCTAAACGCAATATTTACAGAGTCGGCACTATTAAAATCAGCCAGGCTAATAGAATCGGATGTTGTAAAATTGGTGGTTAAAGTAGCTGGCCATTTGGTATTTCTTGATGTAATATCTGTCCAAGTTGCACCTACCACACTTGCAGAATCGTACCCTTTTAAATTACTTGAGATATACAACTTTAAAGAATCAGGATTGGCAAGTACACCTTGTGTCATGTTGGTCTGAAAAACTAACTTAGGCACACCAGGTTCAGTTTTTTTGTCCCTAAACTCATATCGTTTACCATTTTCACCAGAAAAGAAAACTATTTGGTCTGGGCCTGAACTCATTTTAAATACCACACTATCACCCACTTTAAAAGTTGTTTTATCAACCGTAACATTAAAGTCAGAAGGTTCTTTAGTTTCTATATCACTATACTTTGTGCATGATGTTGCCGCTAGAATCACTAGCATTAAGGCAACATTTGAAGCATATCTTAGTTTCATACAATCGTAATTAAGTGTTTAAAAATTACCAGCCAGCGTTTTGCGTTAGTGCAGTGTTCTGAGCAATTTCAAAAGCCGCAGGAATTGGAAATAACTCATACTTACTTGGGTTTAGCAAAAAATTGGTTGACGCAAACAATGCTGCATTTTGATAACTAGCTGGTGCAAATGCTCTAACCTCGTTTTGAATATTTTGCATGGCAGTAGTCATTATTCCCCATCTTACCAAGTCTGCTCGTCTTACACCTTCAAAGCAAAGCTCTCTGCTTCTTTCATCCATAATATCTTGCATGGTGATTTGAGCTGCTGTAAGGTCTAAAGCCGGATTTGCTGCTGTAGGCGATGCACCAAATGCCCTTCTTCTTACTTGGTTAAAATACTCTACAGCCGTAGCACTTGGCGTACCATTTACTTTTAAATCGGCTTCAGCAGCCATTAGCAATACATCGGCATATCTTATAATCGGGAAATTTGTAGACGTATTATTTGGTGGTCTTGTTGGTGGCACATTTAATTCATATTCTCTTCGCCATTTACCTACACATCTTTCATAAGCAGTAGGATACGCTGAGCCTGCTGTTGTAACGTTTATGGCAGTGAGTTTACCACCTGCAACCGTTGCTGTTGCTACTGCACCAGTACCTACAGTAGTGATGGTATTATTAGTAGCAAAGCCTGCAAATGTAATAGTTGGTGCAGATGTATAACCACTACCAGCATTATCTATCACCACAGAAGTAATACCACCAGTAGCACTTGTGTAAGCCGTAGCTGTAGCACCAGTACCGCCACCACCAGTAATATTTACAGTTAATGTGGCATAGCGTATGATAGAACCTGTAGTTTTATATACATAAGGTGCAATAGCCCAATCTCTTCTTAAATCGCCTGGTGCGTATAACCTATACAAACGATTATGTGTTCGGTAATTGCCGGGTGAAAAACCAATAATTGAAGTTGCAGAGGCATCAGGGCAATAAACCCCCATTATGGCCCCTAATGTTTGGGTAGCTTGAAAACCAGTATTAGCATACGTACCAAAAGTATTAGATTTTGATAAAAAAGCTGCATCCCAAATACCTTCGGTTACATTTTGATCATTGGTATTATTTTGTACATTATTTATGAACAATCTTGCATAAGCTGTAGTACCAGATGCGGCAGGTAAAGGTGAACTATTAAGTGCATGTATATTAGCACTAATAAGCTTTTGCGCCCAAGTAAGTGCTAGTTGATATTTTGAGTTATCATTAATAGGATTGCCAGCAGCAGCTAAACAAACTCTAGCTAAAATTGCTTGTATAGCAGATTTGCTAACAACTGTAGGTGTAGACGATGCTGACTGCCATGCTTGCGGTGCATTAATTGCAGGTACCATCATCTCTGCTTCTGTCATTTCACTAATTATATAATCGTACACTTGCTTACCGCCAGTACGTGGTATGTTAAAATTAGTGCCCATCTGTGTACTTAACTGTGCCTTTATAGGAATACCTTCTACACCACCAAATCTTGATTCTAATAAGTAATAATAAAAGGCTCTTAAAAACTTAGATTGACCAATAATATTAGCTCTTTTAGTGCTATCCATATCTACACGTGGTGCAGCATCTATAATAACATTGGCACGTTCTACACCATTGTATAGTTGACGCCAAAAGTTTGCAATATTTGCTTCATTAGATGGTATATTATATAATTCTGTAAAAATAGAACTACCATTTGTGCCATTTCTAAAACTCTCATCTGTACCGGCTTCTAAATAGCCCCACAAACCTTGACCATACAACGCATCGGCCTGTAATGGATTGTACAACGCAGACAACTGAAAAATTAATTGTGGCTCTGTTGAAAAACTAGTTGATTGAAAAAATATGGGCTCTAGGCTGATATCTTTTTTGCAAGAAGCAATTGAGAATAGAAGCCCTAAACCAATAATGAGAAATTTTATTTTTTTCATAAAGCTTTTTTTAAATCGATAGAATTAGAAAGTAACATTTACACCTAAGTTTACAATTAGCGCTCTTGGGTAAGGTGTATAATCGTAACCACCAGCTAATGCGCTATAACCACTGCTAGGCTGTATAAAAGTGTAGCCAGCGCCGCCTGTACCAGAGCTACCAACATTGGTGCCTCCAAAAGGCGAGTTTGCAGGATTGCTTGCTCTAAAAGTAGATACTTCAGGATCCATTCCAGAGTATCTGGTCCATGTAAGTATGTTTTGTGCAGATACATTAAACTGAACGTTACTAAACTTAATTTTCTTTAACACTGACTGTGGTAAATTGTAGCTTAAAGAAATAGTTTTTAAGCGTAAGAACGAGCCATCTTCTATCACACGAGAGCTAGGTCTTGGATTAGAACTACTTGCATCACCTTTTAAATTAAACCTCGCTCTTGGAATGTCATTTGTAGGATTATCAGGTGTCCATCTATTAGCATAAGATGCAAACTGATTTGAGTTTAAAGCATAACCACCTGTACTTTCAAACACAATTCTATTTGCATTTAAAATTTGATTACCATAATTCCACTGCATAAATACATTTAGTGACCACCCTTTGTAAGTAAATGTGTTAGAGAAGCCGCCAATATGAATTGGTAAAGCACTACCAAGCGTTGTTTGGTCATTTGCATTTACCACACCATCACCGTTTAAGTCTTTGTATTTAGGATCACCGGGTTGCACATTGGCAGCGTAAGTAGGCACACCACTTTTTAACGTATAATTACCATTAGCTAGCCTATTAAAGTCGCTATACTGGTACACCCCTCCCCAACCATAACCGTAAAATTGAGATACAGGACCGCCAACTTTTGTAAGCCAGGCAGTGGCAGAACCTGTTAAGCCCCAACCTGTTTGTATAGACTCTAAACCATTATAAAATTCAAGAATTTTACTTTTGTTAAATGAAATATTGAAGTTAGTGGTCCATTTAAAATTTTTGTTTTGTACGTTAACGGTGTTAATGGTTAATTCAAAACCAGAATTAGACAACCTACCTGTATTTTGATATTGTGCATTGGCACCATTAGGATAGCCTGCACTAAACGGTAATCTTACGCCAAGTAAAAAGTTCTTAGTTGTTTTATCGTAGTAAACCGCATCTACCGAAATTCTACCTTTTAAAAACTCTAAGTTTAAGCCAAAGTCTGTACCAGTTGTTGTTTCCCAAGTAAGTGCATCATTACCATAAAAAAATGGTACAATACCGCCAATATTTGTATTGTTCCAAGCGTAACCACTGCTATTTTGAATATTGCCAAATTGAGACAAATAGCTAAAATCGCCCACCCTATTATTGCCTGTGTTACCATAACTAACACGCAATTTTGCATAGCTAACTACTGATTTTATTTTCCTAAAGAAAGATTCTTCGCTAATCGTCCAGGCAGTAGCTAGTGATGGGAAATAACCCCACTGTTTGCCTGGGGCAAACTTAGATGAACCATCCATACGCATTGAGGCCATGAAGTAATATTTGCTAGCATAGTTGTAGCTTACTCTACTAAAAGCAGAGTATAGTTGGTTATGTGTACCACCCAAAGTAATTAAATTAGGTGTACCTGTATTTAAAGCTAAAATACCCAAATACTCTGTAGCTTGAGGCACATTGATGGCTCTAAAACTTGTACCTTCTTGCTTTGCATACTGATACTCAAAACCCAATAATGCATCTATTTTATGATTTTTATTGATAACGGTATTGTAGTTAAGCGTATTGGTACTTGAATAGGTTTGGGCCAATGAAGTAGCTACCGAACCATTGATACCATTTAAGTTTGAAACAGAACCAAACCTGTTTTTAAACAACACACCTTGTAGTGTTTGAGAGTTATAAAACTGCTCTTGTTTTAATCCTGTTGTGTTGTAGCCACCACCTAAGCGTAGTTTAAATTTCTTTAAAAAAGAGTACTCTACATAGGCATTTACATAACCTGTGTTATTAATGTTTTTGCGATACTCATTTTGGGCTTGCGCCAATGGATTTACCAAATTATCACCAAAGCTTGTAGTAACACCGTCGTAAAAATCGGCTAAGGCAGCACTATCAATTAAGTCGTTCAACAAATCGGCATTTTTAGTACCAGATGTTGGTCTATATTGCCATACACCTTGTACCACACCACCTGCATTGCCTGTTGCAGCAATAGTGCCATAAGATACCGAGTTTGAATAGCTAGCGCTAATGCCCATTCTAAAATTATTATCCAATTTTTGATCGAGCGATATACGTGCATCGTATCTTTTTAAACCAGTATTAATAATCAACCCTTCTTGATTAAAATAATTACCCGAAACAGCATACCGAGTATCAGAATTACCACCAGAAACATTAATTGAATGTGTTTGCGCTTTACCTGTTCTAAACACATCGTCTTGCCAGTTAAAACCTGGGTTCTTTTTATAATAGTCTAAATCAATACCTTTTGTTGGGTCAAGATAAATTTGTCTGAAACGTGTAATAGGCGCTATTGGCGTACTTTGTATGCTATCAAGTTCAAGTTGCAATTTTACAAAGTCGTACCCATCCATTACTGGTATGCGCTTAACTGCTTTTTGAAAATTTTGATTGAAACTGTACGACACCTTTGCTGGCCCAGGTTTTCCTTTACGTGTAGTAATTAATATAACACCATTGGCACCTCTTGAACCATAAATGGCCACTGAAGCTGGATCTTTCAATACTTCAAAGGACTCAATATCTCTTGGATTTATAGAGTTGATATCAATATTTTCTACAGCTAAGCCATCTATAACGTACAATGGCGATGTTTCTTGCGATACAGAAGGACCTCTAATAGTAATGGTTGCTGCACCACCAGGTTGCCCATCAGATGATACAACAGATACACCTGCAATTCTACCAGCCAGCATTTGGTCGAAAGAGTTAACTGGTGCCAAATTCATTTCAGCAATATTGGCTTTGCCGATAGAGGTAATTACATCTCTACGCTTAGCAGTACCGTAACCAGTTACTACAATATCATCTAGCGTTGTGCTTTCTTCTAGTAAAATAATTTGTAGCCCATTTAACTTAGTTACTTTAATGTTTTGCGTATTATAGTTTACAAAACTTACAATTAAGGTGTCGTTAAGTGCAGCAGCAACGCTAAACTTACCTGCCTCATCACTTATCGCATTAGATGTTTTATTTTTAACTTTAATAGTCGCACCAGCAATAGGTACTTTATTATCACCTATTACAGTACCCTGCGCTTTTGTAGTGGCGGGCTTTTGCTGTGCCAGCACCATATTAAAAACAAAAGCGTTGGTGAGTAATAGTAACCAGAAAACTTTACCCTTAGCAAAGTGCAGAATTGAAGAATTGTTCATTCTCATACAGCGAAGATTTATAATCGTTAATGTAAAAACAACAGTTAAAGTAAGTATACAAGAAGCCTATTTACAATGTTGTGATTATGAAATTTTATTTAACAACCGTTTTAATTTGTTCTTTTTTACGCATCAGTCCGTCTACTTCTATACCAGCAAATAATACTGCAAATAAACCATGTGTATCATCGTCAAAGTAAGGGCGATTAATATAGTAGTTAACATCCTCTGAACACATAGTTCCCATACATATATCATGTACAGTGCCATCCATTTCTATTTTTGTTTTTATAGCGCCCCAACCTTTCATTACTACCGGCAAATATTTTTCAGCATCTAACCAGCCATTACTTACACCTCTTGCAATGGCCATTGTAAAAATGGCGGTGCCAGAAACTTCTTCTTTCGAATCTGTTCTATCTAGTACATTGTACCAAAAGCCATTACCATTTTGCAACTTAGCCAAAGCAGCCACATGGTTAAAATAGTGCTGTAAAATGGAAGCGTATTTGGGATGTGTTTTTGGAAGATGTAATAATACTTCAGATGTGGCCCAAATACCCCAGCCATTTGCACGGCTCCAATGTGGCATTAACACATTGTTGTCAGAAAACTTAGCATGTCTGTACAAATTCGCCGAACTATCCCATACTTGCGTACTAAAATTTATCACCTGGTTGGCAGCATCATCCAGCAATTTTGCTTTTAGCTTCGTATCTTTTGTGTAAAGGGATGCTTGCACCAAAAAAGGAATACCCATAAACATATCATCTACCCAAGTGGTATATTTCTGTGGTGTTAATCGGGTAAAAATATTAGAACCGGGCATTCTAATTTGCTCGTTCAAAGCGTAGTTAATCATCTTATCAACAAACTTTTGGTAAGATGCTTTATTGGCAAATACATCATCTTTTTGTAAGCGATACACCAGTGGCAATGAAGGCGCAAGTGTAAAATCTAGCAATGGTACGCCTAAAATTTCTTTATTGGCAGAGCTATCTGCATTTAATGTTTTTACTTGGTAATTTACAAAAGGAATACCTTTTAAGTGAAAGTCACAATAGTTAGTAGCGTAATCTTTATACTTTTTTTCGCCAGATAATTCTGACAATCTTTCCATTGCCCAAGCAGTACCACCATTATGATAATTCCAGTTATAACTTGTGCCCCATTTTTTCGGGTTAATCATACCACCAAGCACTTCTACTTTAGGAATAGTCCATGTAACCAATTCGTCTAAGCCTTGGTACATATACCCAAAAACCATTTCTTTTTCTGGTGCCATTACTTCATCTATCGCCTTTCTATTATCATTTCTAAATGGCCCAATTACCAACCAATTGCTTGTATTACTAATAGACTTGTCTATGTATTTCATACCTTCTAAGCCGATAGTTGGGTAAACAATGTCGTTGTTTAATATTGCACCTTTGGTACTTGGTGGCTGCATGTAAAATTTCCATTCTTTACCAGCAGTTTCTAGTTTAACTAATAACACGTTTTTACCTTTTTGTAAAGCCAACTTACAAGTATTACTCATGGTAATGTTGCGCTCTTCAAATACCAATTTGAGTTTTCTATCGCCTTTCTTTTCGTAAACCAAATTATTGTTGAGCCAAATCTTACAACCATCGTTATGTTCAAGTTGAATGTCTAAATTCATAGCGTTTGGCACAGTAAGAATGGTAGTAGCGTAAGCAACTGAGGGTCTGTTTAAACCAAATGTTCTACCAAAATCTACTACCTGCACACCATTAAACGTTTTGTTTGGTGCAGCTACTGATAATTGATACTTAAAAGGCGTTTCTTTTATTAGTTTGTTACCTACCAATTTCACCACCGCTAAAGGTGATTCTATGGCGCTTGCATTTTTTTGGCCAAAAGATTGGTTAATAATCGCACTGATTGCTAAAAAGCAAACGGTCATGGCTATTTTTACGGGTAAATTAACGAAAAATACTTTTGAGGGTTTCATCTATTGAATCGTTAGATATAACAAAACATAAAGGAACAATCAAAGGCTGGTTTACGGTTGTCTAAATGATGCAAAACATGCTCTCAACAGACCATAATACCTGCAAACGCCATTTTAAGTGTTTAAAATTTTACTTACCCCACTTTTAACCAATGAAAAAGCCATTCAAATACTTGAATGACTGACTGCAAACAACTTGGCTTTTAAAATCCGTGACTGCTTAAACGCTTTATTGGTACATAAAAAACGTTTTTTCTACTGAAGTGGCTGTTTGTACTTGTGGTTCTGTGCTTCTGCCCCATTGGGAGGCTACCACTGTAATTTTTATTGGAAATTTTATTTTAGGTGGTATTTGGGTTATTACCAATTGATTATTTTGTATACGAGCAGGCCCAGCTTTTACGAAAAAAGATACAGGCATACCAGAAGTAGCAGTAGCCGTTAAGCGCAACCGCCTGGTTTTTGAAATAACACTATCAGCAACTTCAAAATTGATTACTTGTTTTAACCCTTTATCATTGGGCACAAGCACCAATTGCCCTGGTTCTACATTGGTTCGGTAGGTATCATCCCCTTCTGTACGTATTACAAAATAGGTTGCGCCAGCTTTAAAACTTCTTTCTGGCATTAACTGAAACGTGTTTCTACTAATATGTTTGGCATTGCCACATAATAAAATAACGTTGGGTTGGTTGTTGCTATGGCTTAATGGTGTGCCGGCATATTTAAACGTATCTGGTATGGCTTTTAAAAACACAGGGTTAAGTGTAAATGTAACGCCATCATCTGCTGTGGTAAATGGTATAGGCCATACAATACCACGATTAAAACCAGCAGGTGTACCATCAATATTTGCGAAGCCAGCAAACTGTGGCTGCCGATTAAAATTGACACTTGCTAAGGCAATTGCATCTTTAGCCTGCTGTTTTGTAAAATACCAAGGGCAATTTTTTTCATCGCCAACGGCATCTTTGTACATTTTTGGTTGTACTAATTTTCCACCCGGTAAAGGCAAGCCGGCAATCCACCCTTTGTTCAAATCTATTGGCACTAAAATACCATTTGCTTTTGGCAGCCTTGCTTTTACTGCTTCGCCAATATAATTTGCTACCAAGCTTGTAAGCGCTTCGCTACAGTCAAAATGGCCAGTATTTGGATCAAAAAAATAAGACAATGGTTGTTGCTTCTGCTTACGTTCGCCTAAAATACCTTGATAATTTTTTATGGTATCAAATGGGTGAATTAAGTCTTCTTTATGCTGATTCCATTCAAAATACTCACCGGCGTTACACATTACTGGAATACTATAATTTGCGTTTAGCCCTTTATGGTCTTGCATTTGAAAAGAAGTAGTAGGCGTATCAAAGCCCGGCCCACCTTTCATTTTAAAAGCGCATAATATTTTATTAGGAAAATGATACACCAATTCACTCACTAAATTATTGGTACCAGAATGCCCAATGCTTATCCAAGGCACTGTAGCAATTTCATTGTAGCCAGAAGCTTGTGCCAAAGAGTCTAGAATGGTTTGAATATTTTTACCGTTCACTTGCTTTTGCCTGTCTTTAATATCTACAAAAAAGCCGGGGCAAGACCACAATATGGCAATATCATTTTCTCTGCAAACTTTCCGTATCAGCGGATGTTCGTTTAACCATTGCTCAAGCACATTTTGACTACTAATAATAACTGCTTTTACTTGCTTACAATGTTCAGGGATCCACAAATAGTTGGTACTACTTTTTATACTTCCATTTGCTTGCACAACAGGCACAACCACACTAAACTGGTACTCATTTTCTGGTGTGTGCCAAATTGGGTGTTTGGTTTGAGCAGTACCATTAGTAAGCCAACTGCTGCCAATGGCAATTGAAACAATAATCCGCAAAAGCATCATAAATAGTTTTAGGAATGAAGGCTTTTAAGGTTCATCAAAGTATAATTGCACTTCTTTCAACTGCGGTACTTTGGAACATTCCAATATGTTTATCCTAAACTCCTGGGCCGTAACAGGTGTAAAACTTTTAAAATAGCCAGCACCAATGGTTTTGCCTTCGTAAATGGTTTTCCAGTCATCGCCTTGTTTGTATTGTAGTACAAAACGTTTTATGAATTTATCAAACATGCCCGCCTCTGTCATAGCAATGCTACCGATGCTAGTAGGCTTGCCCAAATCAACGGCCAACCAACCCGTTTTGGCAGTATCAGTAGCCATCCAACCCTTGCGACCATTGCCATCAAAAGCCAAGGAAGGTTTTGTTGCATCACTTTTTTGAGAAGAAGCAGTAGCCGATTTTTTTAAAGACGGAATGGGATCGAGAATGGTAAGGATAGGTTTGCTTTTTAAACTCAATACCACAACTGATGCAATTGTATCTGGGGCTTTTGTAGGCAAATGAATTTGGGAGTACTTATTATTTGCAAACTTGCTAATTTTTACCGCCACTTTTTTATCGGTCAATAAATAAGCACCTATAATATTGTTATTGTCTAATGGTAATTTAATAATGCCATCTGCAGGCCAATTGAACACATGCAGGTACAATTGATTTCCTTTTTGCGTACACCTACCCCAAGGCAAATAAGCAAAGGGGCTAGCGGTGGTACCATAAATAGCTTCACCATTTATCTTCAACCATTTACCTACTTCTTGTAAACGCTCCACTGAAGGTTGTGGAATAATACCTTCAGCTGTAGGGCCAACGTTTAATAGATAGTTGCCACCTTTTGAAGCAATATCAATAAGGTTCCGAATAATTACCTGTGTACTTTTCCAAGCATTGTCTTTGCTTTTAAAACCCCAGGTATTGTTCATGGTCATACAACTTTCCCAGTTTTTGCCAGGAATGCCAGTTGCAGGAATGTATTGTTCGGGTGTTTCCAAATCACCTTCTACCCCACCGCCCAAGCGGTCGTTTGTAATCAATTGCGGGTAAGGTTTTAGCACTTCGGCAATTTTAGCTGCCCTTTCCTTGGTCATGCCAGTAGGTGTATCCCACCAAATAATAGCAGGATTATAGGCAGATAATATTTCTTGAACCTGCGGTACAGCTACCTCATCAATGTATTTATCCATACTACCAATTTGGGCACTATCCCAACGGTTGCCACTAGCAACTGCACCACCTGCATGATTCCAATCTTGTGCTTGTGAGTAGTACAAACCAAACTTAACATTATACTTTTTGCAAGCTGCTGCCAATTCTTTGATTGGATCGCGTTTAAATGGCGTAGCATCAACAATATTAAAAGGGTCTTTTGATTTGAACATGGCAAAACCATCGTGGTGCTTACTAGTTATAACAATGTATTTCATGCCTGCTTCTTTTGCCAGTTTAACCCATGCATCTGCATTAAACTGAACTGGATTAAATTGAGTGGCATATTTTTGGTAATCTGCCACGGGAATTTTTCCACGAAGCATTATCCATTCACCAATACTTGGTATGTCTTTGCCATTGTACACACCTGCAGGTACAGCATACAGCCCCCAATGGATAAACATACCATACCTAGCTTCTTTCCACCAATCCATTTTAGGATCGTTAATGGTTTTGCTTTGGGCAGATGGTGAAAAGTGAATAGTGAAAAGAGAGATGATGAGCAATAGCTTTTTCATGTTTTGTATCGTTAATTTGTAATTATAAATTATTGAATATCCGTTCTAAATGGCGATGCTGGCAAGCCTTCTTTATTGTAAAAATTGGCAATAGGTTTATTGATAAAACCAAAGCGAACTGCTATTGGATTGGGAACTGAATCAGCAAAAACAACAACGCTATTACCTTTAATTTCTGCCTTTGCAGGAACAAATTTTTTATTTGAATCTGCAATGGTAAAACCTTTCAAGTCGCCATCTCTTGCCACCAATCCTTTACCAACGTGTGTAAAATTCAGGATGATTTTATTGCCATCAATTTTCATTGATTGATAAATTGGCCCCGAGTATTCAATTTTTTCGCCGTAGGCTAAAGCCCTTGCTGCCAACGCTAACCTTTCTCCTACTGGTTTTTTTTGTGCAGGGTGAAGATTGAAAGTTGTATCAACGCAATCTGTAATTACTGCCATGGCTGTGTTTGGCGTGTTTTGCATGGTCAGTAGTTGGGCTTCCCGAAGTTCAGGTGAGTTGCCATTGTTGGGTGCTATCTGCACAAACAAAAACGGAAAATTACCTTGTTGCCATTTATTCCGCCAATCGGTTATCATGGTAGGGAACAAGGTTTGGTACTGCTTAGCACGGCTGCTATTCGATTCGCCTTGATACCAAATAACGCCCTTAAAAGCATAAGGTATTAACGGGGCAATCATAGCATTGTAGAGACCGCCACAATCACCCGATTTTGCAGGATTTACTGGTGGTGCAGGTTTACGGGGCAAAGGTTTATTATTCTGTTTTGCTATCAATGTGTCGGCCGCCCATTTTGCTAACAAATCATTTTCATTAGCTCTGTATTTTTTAAGTGTATCAGGGTAATTTTTTATGGCTTTATCATATACATCCACCAATACTTTTAATTCGGGTGTGGCTTCTAACATTTCCCTACTTGTCCATTTTTCGGCAGGTGTGCCACCCCAAGAAGTGTGAATTAAACCAATAGGAACTTTTAGTTTTTTGTACAGCTCTCTCCCAAAAAAATAACCCACTGCAGAGAAATTTTTTGAGGTAACGGAATCGCAAATGATCCATTTTGCTTTTACCTCGGCTAATGGTGTATCTGATGCAATATGCTGCACCGAAAATTCACGCATGTTTGGGTAGTTGATACCATCAGCCGCCTCCTCAATCCAATTATCAATTAATGGTTGCCCATTTCGGGGGCCTAGTTGGCGTTCCATATTACTTTGCCCACTGCATATCCAAACTTCGCCTACCAAAATATTTTTTATAGTAATGGTATTGCTAGCTGTAATGGTCATGGTAAAAGGTCCACCTTCTTTTAATGGGTTCAGTTTCACCATCCATTTACCATTTTTGGCAACGGTATTTTGCTTCTGCCCAGCAAAGGCTACCGTTATGGTTTCTCCATTTTTTGCAATACCCCAAACTGGTACGCTAACACCACGTTGTAGCACCATGTTATCGCTAAAAATTATATTTTGTTTTACTTGGGCTTTAGAAGTAAACACCAGCAAAAGCAGTAAGTTTATAAGGGTTGTTAATTTGATTTTTTTCATGTTGGCTTTTGTAAAAAGAATTAAATTATTTGTTGGGTAAATCCCAATTATCAGTTCTAAAAATAGCCGCTGGCAGGCCTGCCTTGTTCCATAAATTAACAGTTGGGTTATCGGCCCAGCCATAGCGAACCGCTTTTGGGTTTGTTACAGATGGATTTGAAACGATAACCTTGTCGCCTACTATTTTTGCATCGGCTGCATAAAAAACTTTGTCATCACCTGAAATTGTGAAGCCTGAAAGTACGCCATCTTTTGCAACCAATCCACCACCAATATGCGTAAAACCAACTGTTGCCTTATCACCAATAAATTTCACGTCTTTGTATAATGGCCCAGAATACTCAATTTTCTCGCCATACGCTATAGCTTTTGCTGCCAATAGCAATCGGTCTCCTAAAGGCTCTTTACGTTTATAATGAACATCACCATCTGGTTCTGAAAGGTCGGTGGTAACTACTACGGCCGTATTTGGTTGGTCAGATGCCAGGCGTTGGGCATCTGAAACAGTTGCAATACCGCTGGGCAAATTAGGATTGGTTGTTTTTTTTCTAAAGGGTGTTAATTGCACCACTAAAAAAGGCAGGTTTTTATTCTGCCAATCGGTACGCCATTGTTTTATTAATGCAGGCAATAATTGATAATAGGTGTTGGCACGGCCAACACCAGCATTGTTTTCGCCCTGGTACCAGATCATTCCCTTAACGCAGTAATTTGCCAATGGTGCAATCATGCCGTTGTACAATACATTAGGGCCACGGTAATCGCCTACCATACCACCAGGCATTACAGGTGAAGGCTTCCCCTGTTGCCTGGCTTCATTTTTCTCTGCAATATATTTATCCAGCAATGGCTTTACTTTAGCCGCTCTTTCGTCATAATCTGCCCTGGCCATTATAGGGTCTGTGTTCTTATCTTTTGGTAGTTGCAAATTTTCAAGCACTTCTTTGCTTACCCAACATTCTATGGTTGTACCACCAAAAGATGAATTGATTAGACCAACAGGTACGCCCAACTGCTTTTGTAATTTACTGCCAAACCAATAGGCTGTTGCAGAAAAATTAGTAGTGTTTTTTGGATTGGATACTACCCATTGACAAGCAATATTTTCCTGGGGGGTATCTTTTGAATTATGGGGGATAGAAACCATGCGCAACATACTGTTGGTAGAGTTGGCAATGGCTTCTTTGCCGCTGGTATCGTAGTGCAAAGCCCTTTCCATATTGCTTTGCCCTGTGCATAACCACACTTCGCCCACCAAAATATTATTAAGGATAATGGTGTTGCTGCCAGTTATAGACATAGAAAAAGGACCTCCAGCTTTTAGTGGTTGAAGATTCACTTTCCATTTACCATTTTTAGTAATTGTTTCAACTTTTTGATCCATGAATTGAACCACCACTTTTTCGCCTTCGCTTGCAGTGCCCCAAACTGGAACTAAGGCTTGACGTTGCAGCACCATATTATCACTAAAAATGCTGTTTGGTTTTACTTGTGCCATTGAGCCACAAACAATTAAGAGAAATGCTTGTAAAATGGCGATTGATTTTATCTTTTCCATGTTGATTCTAATTTAAAATGGCTTATTGAACATCAGTTCTAAAAGGCGTTGCAGGTAAACCTTCTTGATTGTACAAATTAACTTGTGGTGACAAACGCCAACCTAATCTTATAGCCACAGGATTGGTAACACCATCAGCAGATACAACAACGGTATTGCCTTTAATAATAGCTTTTGCAGCTACAAATTTTTTATCAGAACCAGCAATAATAAAATCCTTCAGTTCACCATCTTTTGCCACCAAACCTTTGCCCACATTATTAAACGACAAAATAATATTGCTGCCATCTACCTTCATACTTTCATATACTGGACCGGAAAATTGAATCTTTTCGCCATAGGCAATTGCTCTTGCAGCCAAACTTAAACGCTCACCTACAGGTTGCTTATTACCTGGGTGTACGTCAAGTGTATCATCGCAATCATTGATAACGGTCATTGCAGTATTGGGTACTTTTTTCCAGGTAAGTAATTGCGCTTCTCTTAGTTCAGGTGTGTGGGCTTTCCATCCAGGAATTTGTACAATTAAAAAAGGAAACTCACCAATGCCCCATTTACTTCGCCAATTATTTATTAAAGCAGGTAACAAAGTTCTGTATTGCAAACCACGACTACCATTTGCTTCTCCTTGATACCAAACTGTACCCTTTATAGCGTAAGGTATTAATGGTGCAATCATGGTATTATACAACCCTGCGGGGCCGCCTCTTTCAGCAGGGCTCATTGGTGCTGCTGGCTTGCGAGGCATTTCTCTATTGTACTTTTTAGCATCAATTGAATCTCGTGTAAAAGCTTCTACCAAATACTTCTCATTTTTATGAAATTCCTCGAGTTTTTTGGGGAAATCTTCCATTGCTTTTTCATAGTTGGTGAAAATAGATTTCAACTCTGGAAAAGATTCTAAGGTTTCTTTACTCATCCAATTTTCACATGCTGTACCACCGTAAGATGAGTTGATAATACCAACAGGAATTTTTATTTTCTTATACAAATCTCTTGCAAAAAAATAGCCCACTGCAGTAAAATCTTTTGCACTAACGGAGTCGCACAATTTCCATTTTCCATTTACATCATCAATTAATGCTGGTGTAGTAATATTCTTTTTGGTAGCAATTGCAAACTGCCTAATTAATGGATAATTCTGTGCATCCCTTAGTACTTCATCTACTTTTGGATAATTGCCTATTGCACGTACAGATCGCAATGGAAAACCCATATTACTTTGGCCACTGCACAACCAAACATCACCTACCAAAATATTTTTAATAGTAACCGTATTCTCGCCTGTAATTTGCATCTCAAATGGCCCACCTTCTTTTAACGCGGCCAGCTTTACCACCCACTTACCATTAGCAGCAATGGCGGTTTGCTTCTGTCCTAAAAACGTTACTGTTACAGATTCACCATCTTTTGCAGTTCCCCAAACAGGCACTGCCACACCACGCTGCAACACCATGTTGTCAGTAAATAAGCTATTCGGTTTTACTGTTGCTTGTGCACAAAAACTGCTTATTGTAAAGCAGGTTATTGCAACAATTTTAAGAAGCTGTTTCATTTTTATTTTTTAAAAGTGATTGTTTTGATTTCGCCAGATTTAAGTTGAATTTTTTGTAGGTCACGAACCAAATTTTCGCCCATAACCTTAATGGCATCATTACTATTCTCAACCATTAAAGACACAGATGCGTCTACTGGTGTAGGGTTAGTAATGCTCACAGTCAGTACGCTATTATTATTCTGAATAACTTTTGTAACAACGTTATCAAAAGCGGTAACTAAGCCTTTGTCTTTTTGAATATAAATACCCGGAACTTCAATAGTGGTAAGCATTAGAGAAGTTTCAGCCCAGGTAGATAGTGGTAGTACATAGCCAATATTTTCAACTCCTTCCCAATCGCTGATATTAATGCGTTCGCTTACATAGCCATAAGGTGCATTGCCTAGTGGCTTTTTAGGGTGTGGTAAATATTGCGTGATGTTATGAGCAATATCTTGCAATAATTCCAGGTAAAATTGATTGCCTGTATAGCGGTACAATTTCAATAAACCAATACCTGATGCAGTGCATAAACCAGGTGCTGCATGTTTATTTTGTGTATTGGCATACACAGTACCATTGGTAAGTATGTGTGCTTTACCATAAGCACTTGTATCATTAAATTGATAATTGTACGACACCACCCATGTGGCTAATTGCTTGGCAGCATTTTCAGAAATTGGTAGCCACAGTCTTTCATTTGTTACTTCATATAGCGTTACATAACTTTCCACCAATGCAGCCGCAGACTCTGAATCAAAGTTTTGCAGTGCATCGCCAGGACCACCACAACTAATGCCTTTTTTTATAAAATTTTCGTTATAATAATTACCAATTTCTGTTGCAACAGCCAAATACTCGGGCTTTTTATAATATTGTGAGGCCAATGCTAAAGCAGCAGGTACTATAGCGCCACTGCTAGAGCCGCCCACCATTATTTCGCCTGTTTCACTGTTTACAAATTGACCTAGCTGATGATTTTTCTGCCAAAGTTTTACAAAAGCATCACACACTTTTTGGTTGCCATCTTTCCAGCTTTGCTTTACAGGAATACCCATTTTTTCCATTAGCATAAACTGCTTAATAATGTACCAAACAGCATCACCGCTTTTGCGTATTAAGTGCCAGTTTTTAGTATGTGGCTTTCTAATATCACCACCAAACCATTCAGTACCGTTGCGTCCAGCATCCCAATAAAAACCAGATGGGCTAATGCCATTTGCAAACAACCAGTCAAAATTGCGTAACACATTTTGCTGTGTTTGAGCATTACCAGCAAACAATAATGGGTAAGTACTAATCATACCGCCAGTCCAACCAATTTGCCAATCTTGCAAAAAGTTTTCTCTAAAGCCTACTGAGTAATAACCATATTTATCTACGAAATTTTTAGCGTTAAATTTCTCTTCCAAAACTTTCATGCAGGTTGAGTATGAAAGGGCATTTGCCAATAAATTTTCGCCAGATAAATCTTTTCTTATTTCGGCATACTTATTAAAAATAGCCTGCGTTTCAGAGGCTTTAAAAGCATATAAACGGAAAGTAATTATTACAGAATCACCAGCTTTAAAATCTTTAGGTTTATCCCAACTTGGATAATGTGCATCGCAAATTTTGTATACAAATTGTTCGCGTACAATAGGCGATATAATAGATATTGTTGCTTTGGTTCTGTCTTTCGATTCTGCAATATCAATACCATAATCACCTAAACTATTGCCTTGTTGTGTGAGTAACCAAACACCAGTTTTTGCAGTATCAGATATATAGCCAATGCTGGGCACAGCCATATCGCCACTACGTGCTTGAATACGAGAAACGCCACGATTACCATTGAGTTTTGGTATATCGGTTACAATAATTGGCTTATCTACACCAATATCCTGTACCTCATACAATTTAGGCGAATAGCGCAATCTGCGCCAATCGTATCGATTGCCATTGTAGGCAGCAGATGGCATTAACACATAGTTTTTCTCGCTCCAGTTTTTTACATCTAATTCAATAGAGACACTTGCTGCTGATAATTTACCACGCACACATTTCATAGCAACAGTAATATCTAAAGCATCTTGTTTGTCTTTTACTAAGGCTGTACTTGTGCGTATTTGCCACTCACTGTTTTGTGCTACTTGTAGTTGCGAAGCGGCTTTTACGGCAAACTTATTTTTATGAATCAGCAAATTGTATTGAGCTGTATCGTACTGATTAATGCTTACAGATAGTGTAGTCTTATTTGATTGTAGCCAATCTGTTGCAGCTTTTAATTGATTAACTTTTTGCTGTGCAAAAGCTTGCATTACAAATGGCAAAAGCACCAAAGTAATGATACAACGTAGGTATTGATTCATGTGTGTATTGTAGCTTTTAGCGGCTTTTCTTAAATAACCATTTTGTAAAATCATCAGCGGCTTTATCGTTATCCCAGCCATTGGTTGTACCCAATCTGCCATTTAAATATTCGTTGTAAAACCAAGGATCGCCTATTACTACTACCATGCCCTTGCCTACTTTTGCAGCCGCACCTACAGCATATTGCTCTGTTTGATGCACCAATATTGGCTTGGCAGTTTTAGATAATTGCAGGCTGCTAACTTCTTTCAAGTACACTTTTTTAGCCGTTTTAAAAATGGCATCATTTGCAGGAATCATAAACGCAGCCATCGCATATTTATCATTGTATACCTTGCTTTTGCTATCGCCATTAAAATGAATACCAAATGTTTCTGTTAACTCATTCAGGTGCGTAAACTCTACATTCAGCGTATCATTTGCCATAATTACCAGCACGCCCCCTTTTTTAACCCATTGGGCAATTGCTTTAGTATATTGTGGTTGTATGTAGTTGGGTTTAGCTGTTTCTCTGTCAGTATCAGGGTCTACAATTACATAAACAGATGTGCCTTTTAAATTGGCTGTGGTAGGTGCAGTAGTTAAACTATCAAGTGTAAATCCATTTTTAGTAAATACTGCACCTAACTTGCTATAACCACTTTCTGCCGTATCAGACCACATGTAGTGAAAGCGAACTTGATTGCCACTAGCGGTCTTTTTAAATTCATGGTTAAAGTAATAATCTAGTGTTACAGTTTTTGTTTGGGCAAATGTGTAGCCGTTACCCAACAGTATTAACCACATTAAGCAATAAAAAAAAGTCTTTTTCATAATTTCTATTTTGAGAAGTTGTAGCATTAATCGTTTACAAATAGTAGTTTTTTTCCTGCAATGCTTTCGATATTTGAACTTACGCTTTTGCCGTTACGCCATTCGGCAGTAACAATGGATTTTCCATAAGTATGCAGTTTAAAATTTACGTTCCATTTTTTAGGGAAGGCTGGTAATAGCAAAACAGATTCGCCATTTTCCTGCAGCAACATGTATTGCAATGCTAACATAATTACACCACCATGATCTAAATCAGGACTATAATCATGACCAGGCCCTAAAAAACCAGCAAATCTGAAAGCATTGTTTTTATTATCAATGGCATTGGTATAAGTACAACTTTTTACCAGCTCATTTTTTGCATCTTCCGTTTTGCCAAGCAATGCAGCCGATAAAATATCGTGGTGCCAGCAACCTACTCTTCTGTGTATGCGTTTATCGAAAGTATTCTTAGCAATGTCAATACCCAGCTTATTAAGGCCATATAATCTAAATGGGAAAATAGTGTACAGCTCTGGATTTTCTGTATTGTGGCTCTTGGCATCAATAGTTTCTGAGGCAAGTATTACAGGCAAATTATCTTTTGTGCCAAAGGGAATATTAGGTGCTATATCAAGGTAAGCTTGCCATTTTTTTCTATCAGCCCCAACCAACGTTTCGGGTAAGTTTAGCAAGCGTTGTAACACATACTTAAAGCCAGCAATTTCAGATGAAGGGTTCTTCACTTTCCAAAAAGTTTCCATGGCATTAGCTGGTTGAAAATTTAATTTTCCTAAACTATCTTTTTTAAACCGGTTTACATAAAATTGAATACCGTCATTGGCAATAGGCAATACTTTTTCTTGTAAAAATTTTACATCACCAGTGTGGCTATAATAGTCAAGCATCATAGCGCTTAACTCCATTACCTGTGAAAAATAATGATACCCGTAGCCAGGTTGGCCAGCATCAGTACCATTAGGTAAACCGCCCCAAAATGGTTGCTGCTCGCCAAATATCAACCCATCAAAACCATACATTTTTTTAACAATGGCTTTATTGTTTTCTATTTGATTAATATACAGATTAAAGAATGGTTGCATCATCTCAAAGTCGCCAGCAGCTAACATTTGCCAGAATTGATGCCTGGTATTTTGAAACCAATAACGGCCGCCCCAACTTCTAAAATCACCATTTACTGCCACAGGCTCGTTCACGCCATTTTTCTTCATCATCAAGGTATCATCCATGGTAAATAACGAGCCATTGAATTTTGCAGGATAAGCACCTCTGGCACCACAGGCACTTACAAAGCGTTGTAAATTATAGGTTCTACTAACCAGTTCGGCATCTTTGTCACCATCTAAAAAAATCCAGCTACGTTGCCAAAACTGTTGCCACCAGCTTTCATGTGCTGTTTTATTTTTTGTAAGATTGGTAAATGAAGGAACGAGTTGTTGCGTTGCTTTCAACCATTCGCTTGTATTACTTTCTTTACCTGTAAATGCAGTAATAGCAATGGTTTGCTTTGCTTGTGGTTTTGAAGAAATTAAAGCAGTTGATGATTGATTTATAAACCCATCACCCGTTACAATTGCACCAAATTTTAAGTTTTTCAGTGCCGCAATTTTTTGATTATTGTTTTCATACAACCAAGCAATTTGATTGGGTTGGTTATCAAAAATTTTATCGTTGTGCAACTTACTTTTCAGCACTGTATCTTTTGCAGCCAATGCTTCACTGCTTCGCAACGATTCAAAATTTACGGTAATGGTATTTGCTATTTTACTGTTGCTTTCAATATATAAAACAGGTTTATTAGCATCTACCCAAACAGTAATTATTTCATCACCAGCTTTTATTTCAATCATACCTTTTGAAAGTAACAATGTTTGCAAAAAAGGCTTGCCGCTTTTAAACGGATTATTTGAAAAATGAACTCTGAGTCTTCCTAGTTTCAATAAGCCTTCATTAGTAAAAACTTCTTCACTCCAAGCATCTGTTTTAGCTATGTACATCATCAAATCACCATCCTGTTCTGCCCATACATTAATACCAATATCGCCATTGCCCAATGGCATGGAACCTTTGCTGTTAAGGCTTGGGGAATTCCAAACAACATTGTAAGCAGCTAATTTTTTTATCGCTTCCGCTTCGTTATTGCTACTTTTTTGGGCAAATATATTTGCATACGCAAAAAGAGTAATGATGGGTAATAATAATATTTTAGCAAGCCATTTTTTCATACCAATGTTCATCATTTATTGCATTAACGGTTCGTACTTAAACCAATCAAAATCTGCATTAGTTGTTGAAGGTTTACCATTGCCTGTGGCATACAAACCAATAATAACACCGTTGTAGCCACCGCTTACTTCTGTGCCCAAGAACCGGGTATTTATTTTACCAACCTCTATTATTTTACCATCTTTTTGTTTATAAAAAAAGGTATATAACTTTTTATTGCCTTTAACCATTAATTCAACTTCGCCATTTTGCAAGGGCAATTGTTGCATAGTTTGGACTAAGGAATCTAGCGTATATTTTAAATTAATGTGACGCTTGCCATTTACATTGCTAATAAATAAATCATAATGAAAACGGTTATCCATCATCATTGTTAAACCTGCTTCTTCATTAGCTCTTAGTGGATTAAAATCTATATTACAAGAAGCCGTAAAATCAAAATGCTGTTGTCTTCTGGCAATCATTGTTGGTGATGCCCAATCGTATAAACTTGCAGCACTACCTTTCAATCGCAAATAGCCTTTACGCTCTGTTAATGAATAATTGGCAGAATCGGGATTGCGTAAATACATCCATTCAAAGCCAAGTGGTTTATCAAAATCGGTTGTTACAGCTGTACTAAAAGGCTGTGGTATTTGTGCGTTGTAATTAGGTGGATTTTTCTTTATTACAATATCACTTTGTCCATTTTCATTTACTACAGGCCATTCACCAGTTTTCCATTCTACAGGTGTAAGGCAGGTTTCTCTGCCTATAAAATGAATACCATCAACGGCTGGTCTAAATGCTAAATGCACCATCCACCAACTACTATCAGTTGCCTGCACCAAATCAGCATGGCCAGTACCCTGTAGCTGACTATAAGACATTCTATTTGTAAGAATTGGATTGTGTGGGCAACTTTCAAAAGGCCCCCAAACAGATTTACTTCTGCCTATAGCCACAGTGTGCCCGTAGGCTGTACCTCCTTCTGCTGTAAGCAAATAATAATAACCATCTTTTTTGTACATGTGCGGCCCTTCTACATAGCTGCCGCCACTGCCTTTCCATAAGGTTTTAATATCGCTAAGGCGTTTGCCTGTGGTAATATCTATTTCACTTTGGTAAATGGCTCTTGGGTCTGATGATTTAGTTGCTCTATTAGATTGAAAATATACTTTACCATCCTCATCCCAAAACAACGATGGGTCTATGCCATTTTGGTCTACTGAAATTGGGTCGCTCCAAGGGCCGACAGGATTGGTAGCCGTGACATAAAAGTTTTGGTATGCCATATTACCACCAACCAGCGTAACTATCATATAAAAAGTACCATTGTGGTAGCGTAATGTGGGGGCGTAAATGCCATTGGATGGTTTGCAATTTTTGAGGGGTAACTGCGAAGCCCGATTAAGCACATTACCTATTTGCTGCCAATGTACCATATCGGTACTATGCCAAATGGGTACACCAGGAAAATATTCGAAACTGCTGTTTACTAAGTAGTAGTTGCTACCAACACGGCAAATACTAGGATCGGGATAAAAACCCGGTAAAATCGGATTCTTGAAACCTTGGGCAACCGCCACACAACTAGCAGCGCCCATACACAACACAAGCAACCATCGTTTTATAATAAACACAGCATTCATATTTAGCATCGTAGAAATTGTAGCAATAGTACCGAAGATTGCATGATGCTACTTATCTCAATGTGCAAAATACTCTACTGCACGTGGCAAAAGCCTTTGTTTTGAAGGTCATCAATTGGCAATTGGAAAAATTTTACCAGAATATCTTATTGGCGTAACGCTAACTGCATAATTACTGAATGTAATCTTAAAAGGCGAATAGCCTCTTTGCATTAATATTAAATCACTCCAGCTACCAAAGAATATAGGAGACCAGATATTCTCTGTTTTCTTATAGACAAGTGTTTTATACAAACTTATCTTGTCGCCAAATTGAACCCCCTCTCCAAAGTTTATCATTACAGCTATACTGTCGTTTAGAATTATCCAATCGAACTTCGATTTAACAGAACACTCTTTCGAAAAATTAAGTATAACTGGGATATTGTTAATAGAAAGCGAATCTATTTGAAACAATATTTTTGAATTGCGCTTCAAATGAATAGAACTATTGACATTGTTTTTCTTTATATAATCGCCATTGAGCTTTACAATACCTTGAGCACTTAAGTTGAAAGTGATTGAGAGCATACAAACAGAGCAAATTATTTTAAAAGTCATAGCATTATTTAAATGTTCATTAAAAATAAAGTTATCCCATTTAATGGGTAACCATTGGAAAAACCTTACCGAAGAATTTCATCGGTACACGGTTATTTCCAACATTATTTGCTACAAATTTCAAAGGCACGTAATCTTTATTAAAAAGTTTCATTTCTAACCAACCAATGCTAAATACTGGTAGCCAAATATTTTCTGTTTTCTTGTAAAGCGATGTCTTAAACAAACTTGTTTTCTCACCGTATTCTAAACCTTCGGCAAAGTTTAATATTACGCCAAGACTATCATTTAGCATAATCCAGTCTGTTTCAGGCATTACTGTACATTCTTTTACAAAATTTAGAACAACAAGTATGTTGTTAATAAAAACCGTATCAACCTGAAATAACACTTTTGAATTGCGCTTCAAAAAAACTGAATTATAAGCATCATATATTTTAACATTCTCACCATTAACGCTTATAATACTTTGAGAATAGGAACTATTTGCATATCCAATAAATATAGAAAGAATAAAGAATAAAATGCTTTTACGCATATAATGTTGATTTATTAATTTAATGGTTTTTATTTTTTTCTTAGCCAATTACCATCATTACCATTTACCAAACGCAATTTACCTTTTAGAAGACTAAGCTTAGTTAAAAATGTATCAGCTTGTAGCAAAGCATCTATCACTTGCTGCTCGCTAGACTTGTAATGTGGTATTGCGAAAGCATGACCCATATTTGGCAATAAAACAAGCTCTTGCTTAGTATGATATTTTTTCAGGCTATCAGTAAAAGCGACTGCATACTCGTATGGGGTTATTTTATCTACCATGCCATTAATTATTAAAGTAGGTGGCAAACGCTTTTTTACTAAATACAAAGGAGAAATAGCTTTTGCGGCATTTTGATATTGTTGCAAAAGCATTGTGGTATCAATTGGTTTATTTTTTTGTAAAGTAGTTTCAGCAGTCATGTACTTGATAAACGTACCTGTAGCCACATTCACCACAGGATTGTATAAAACTAAAGCTGCTGGTGTTGTATTAAGAGATGCATCTAACAAAGCCATACATGCTGCTAAATGACCACCAGCTGATTCGCCCACAATAACAATTTTATTTGTATCAATATGTAAACGCGCTGCATTGGCTTTTATGTAAGTAATAGCTGCTTGGCAATCGGCAATGCAATTGTAAATGGATGCTTTACTATTGGTTATTAATCGATATTCTAAACTAATACCAACCGCACTTTTTAACGCACAGTAAGCAGCATTAGCAAAAAAGGTATTGGCCTTACCACCCACCCAAGCACCACCATGTATCCAAATGATAGCAGGTAATTTGGCATTAGCTTTTATCTTTTTAGGTTGAATATAATAGAGCCTTAACGTTGTATCAGCTGTAGTTAAATAAGTTGCCTCTTTTATGGTAGCAGCCATACTATCTAGCTGTTGCCAAGTGATGGTACGCTGCTGTGCGTGTAAGCTGTAAAAAGCAAATATCAGTAACCCAAATACGATACTTTGTTTCATTGAAATAAGATTGAGTAAGACAATTACTTGGTTTTTATTGCAGGTATTTTATCTACCATTTTATCTTCAGTATCTACCACATCTGCAGCAGTTCTGTTAGCTAAACCACCTGTTTCTTTACGTGTAGGGATGGTTTTGCGGTACGCATCTTTTTGCAAACCAATGGTTGGAAATACCTCATTGAGTTCTGGTATTTTTTGTAAAATCAACGGATTTTTTGTTCGCAAATCCATATTGGCGTAACTATAAAATGCCGCTTCATCAATGGTTTTAACAGCAATATTATCAACCACTTCTACCTTACCAGTTTTTACTTGAAACTTGCCCGAAGCAACAGCCACATTGTTGTTCATTCTGCTGCCATTGGGTAGTTCAGCATGCCAATCTGGGTTCAACACATCGCTCCATAAATTAGTAGTGAGTTTATATTGTGTTTTCAAATTTTCACCATATTCTCTCCAAGGGCTTTTGTTGACATTAAATTGAGTGAGATTGGTTTCATATTTTGTACCAAGACGATAGTTGCGGTCTTTGCCTCTGTCATCAATGGTTTGGTATTTACTCTGTATAAATAGATTGTTTTCTGCCAGTACATCGTGACCACCACCAAACAATACACCATTCACACAGTCTTGAACAATGTTTTTGTAATAAAAGTCACCACTATCACCATCATCGCTATACAAGCCATTAGCTCTATTGATGTGATGAATAAAATTGTACCTAAAAATATTGCCATAAGTACTCCAACCGCCATAACTATAAAACGCACCAGTATCACCTTCTTTTAAAGCAATATTGTGTATTTCGTTGTATTCAAAAATGCAGTTGTTTATGTCTAATGTACGTATGCTGCCAGTTGGTATATCGTGAATTAAATTGTGCGATACCGTAACACCCACACAGTTGGTTAAAAAAATACCTTGCTTATAAATGAGTTTACCTACATGATGGATGTAATTGTTTTGTACCAATACATTTGATGATGTGAGCATTCTTCTATCACCAAGATTTTTCAAGTCAATACCTACACCACCTGTTTCAGAAATATTATTCGACAAAATAGAATTGCTGTTGCCGCCATTCATGCTGATACCAATTTTACCAGCGTTAATGATATTGCAAGCCACAACCTTAATGTTGTTACTATTAACAATATCAAGAGCTGTCCCTAAACCACCTTCAACTTGCAGACCTTCAATTTGTACATTATCAACACCATTTAGCTTTATAATAGGTGCTATCATATCGCTTATCATTAAGCTTAGCTTATCTAGCGGTGCAGCAGGATAGTAATAGAGTTTTTTATCTTTAATATCCAAAGCCCATTCTCCAGGTTGATCTATTTCTTCTAAAAGATTTAACGCAAAAAAAGTTTCCTTGCCACTACCCTTGCGCCACAAAGGTTTTTCGCTTGCAACAGCCGTGTATTTAGAGCCCATACCAGATGGCGGCGCTTCATAAAAACTAATGCTTTGGTCCTTTGCGTCAATGTCTTTTACCTTCATTGTAATAGGATCCCAAGGCACTCGCCAATTGCCTTTCAACCAAATGTCGTGACCAGATTTGATAGCATTTTTCCAACGTTCAGTTCTATTTGTACCATCTAAATCTAGTTCGTTGATTGTGTCAGCATCATCAGGTTTACCATTAGCACCGTAATAAAAACTCATCTCATCTTTTGACCCATTACAAGTGGTCCATCCTGGATCATTTTTACCTCGGATATTTTGAGTGGCATTAGGAAACTGAGCAATGGGTTGGCGTTTTCCATTTGCAAAAAAATCGATGATAAACCAATCTGTTATAAACTGATTGTAAGGCGCAAATTGACGCACATTTTTCAACCCAAGTTCCGATACATCTAATGCGATTAGTTTGGCAGCATTGACATTTGGATGTACACGTTTAATTGCTTCTTCATCTAAAGGTTTCCAATATTTTGGTTCTACAACTGTACCACCAATAATATGTGGCACTTCATTTTGATACGCTTTATACACCACAGATTTACCTACTTCACCACCATCTTCTTTTGTAAGCTCAAACGAGGTATTTAACTGATAATTACCACCACGAATATTAACAGTAATCCCGTCTTTATCAATTGTTTTAGCTTTCTTTAATTCACGTACTGCGTCTTTTGCTTTTGTAAGTGTTGCAAAGGGTTTATCAATAGTGCCGCTATTTTTATCACTACCGTTTGGTGCAACAAATAATTGCTGTGCATATGTAGTTTGAGAAACAAATGCACTCAGTAAAATTGCACCTGCAAGTATTTTTAAATGTCGCATATTTTATATTGAATGACGTTGTTGAGAAATATTTTAGATAAATTGTACAGTGTTTACTTCAATGTAGTACTGCCCATTTTATCAGTTATCATTTCAATTGTTTTCTTGTCATCTTTCCAAGCTATAGATATTTTTGTTCTGTTGCTATTCCAAATGGTGCTTGGTATTTCCTCGTTATCCTTAAGTGGCAAAACCATTATTTTAAAATCAGGCGATACAGTGTTGCTTGTAATTGCTAGCCTATATACCGTCATATTTTTATCGTTAGAAGCTAAATAGGTGTGCTGTTCTACCTTCACATTTGGCACACTACCATTTATATAGTCGCCTTGATTTAAAACTCGTACAAGTAATTTTAAATCGCCTTTCTTTTCTTTTAAAATCACATCAAAACATTGTTCATTTTTATTTTTTGATGGAATAATTTTATCTAACTCTATATCATCAGGCAACTGTGCAACCCACTCATATTTATGCACACCAGTATCTTTTTTTATATCGTCTACTATCATTAAAAATGGATGTTTGCCTTTGGATATAGCTACCGTTCTAAAAACTTTTTCCATTGGGTTAAATGGACGTTTAACCATTCTTTCTAAATTGCCTTTTGGTCCATTACCCCAGATAGCATAGTCATAAAAAGGAATGTTATAAAATGGCTCCTCAATTGGATTAGCTCTAAAATCGTTCAAGGTTTTAGTTTCTTTTACCCAACCATCTTTACCTAATAATTTGTTGTCTTTACTAGCTGGCAAATTATCCCAATTGTATTCCCAAGAATATGCGTAAGTAGCGTCACCAGTAGCTTGTGAGAGATTGGCAGTAGTATTCCATCTTTCCATTTTTGCAGGTACCCTACATTTGTTCCCTTCTTTTTTAGTGATGCCCATTCCTTTGCCATCAACCAAAATACAGCTTTGAGCATCAGTTTCATCTAAGCCGCTGCCGCCAAATCTTTTTGTAAACCAAATTCTGCCTAAGGCACTAAATGCAATATCATTTCTATCAGCATAAGTATGTCCACCAAAGTTTTGGCGTACATAAAAATTAGCCATCAACGCATTGGGGGTAAAATCACTTCTTAATATGGCTTGGCCTCTATTCTCTTCAAAAAAATCAAGTTTATTTTTTAAGGCAACTGTGTTTTGTTCTGTCCAATCACCAGGTTTTGAATCTTCCACATAAGCTCCCAAAATAGTCATGATATCAAAGTAGTTATGAGAGCCTGGTTCAAAGTTTTTTGAGTAGTCCAACACTTCTTTTCCATCAATATTATTGCCTGTAAAATTTCTCCACATAAAATCAATGGCAGGGTCGTTGGGATAAGCATATTTATAGCCAATGGCATCAATAGCATGGAAACGATATTTGCCCAATTTAGGGTCAGGACCAAAACCGCCCCAAGTATCTTCACCCATAAAAGCAAAGCCAAAAGGCTGAATAAGATTGGGTAAATAATTATTACCAAATGCTTTCAGATTAGGGTGGCCCAATAAACTAAACCCCCTTTTGGCAAAAGCAATTTGCTGACCGATCATTAAATAATTTTTACCAATGCCTTCCCAAGGGCAGCCAGTGTTGTACCAACCATACGTAACAAAATTGTATAGCAATCGCATCCAAGCTTTTGTTAGTTCTGGCTTGTAACCCTCCTCACCTTCAATAGCAAAATTGGTAATGGGCTCAAAGGAATCTAACGTAACCCAATTGCCAGCAGTAGCATAAGGTTCGTGGTCATCGGAAAAATTTATTGGCTTGTTGGGCACACAGGCAGCAATAGCTTTTCTTACCATATTTCTTTGTTCTGGGGTCATAGCCCAATAGTTTAAATCATACGCTATGGCTAAGCCTACACCAACTGCAGAAGCCACGCCACCACTGCCTTTGGCAGGATTAATAGTACCTCTCTCTAATGCTGTTTTAGCTATGGTTGCCATTACGGCTGCTAAATTTTGGGCTCTTTGTTCGTAGCTGATGCCAATTTCATTATCGGCTTTTTGTCCTTTTTTAATGAGGCATTCAAAAGCCTCCATGCAAAGTGCAGAAGTCCATTTGTTAGCTCTTGCAGTAAGAAAAGTATTGTAGTTGGTCGTATCGTTCTTCAATAGTTTTTGATAACCTTCATTGCAATCAGCATTGCCAGCATTACTTATATACACCATTCCTGCCTGAGTAGTATTGTAATCTGCTTTAGCGTTGAAGCCTGTCTTGCCTTTGTGCAATAAAATATTATAGGCTCTAATTTTTCGGGCTACTTCTTTACCGTTATTGGTATTGTTTAATCGGTTGATGATGTCTGGAATTTCTTCTGCATTAAAGTAGATGCGTGGATGCAAACCTATTGCAGGTGCATGCAAAATATTTCTTGCACCGCTATAATCAAAGTTTACTTTCCTATCCCCAAATGCACCTGCTGCAAACTTTGCCCAATTGTAATTAAAGCCACCAGCCTGTTGCTGGCCAATTTTGTTATTATCACCATCCCATGTTTGGGCTTTACTAATTGTTGGGATAGAAGATATCAATGCCAACATCATTAAAAAAAAATTTATGCTCGATTTCATATGTATTATTTAATCCGTTACTTGTTTAATATAAAATTGGGTTGACTTTTTGCTACTCTAATTTTTCCATCGCTATCAAATTCAACTTTAATAATTCCAGGTTTTTCTCGCCATGGCGCTTGTTTATCATCACCAAAAAAGCAAGTAAACCATTCGCCATTTTTAGTTTTGAAAAAATTAGTGCCACCATTACAAGGAGCAGCCTCATACCTGCCTGTATAAGGACCGTATATATTTTTTGAAGTGGCAATCATCATGGAATATCGATCTTCATATTTATCAGTAGAACCTAAATAATAAATACCATTTCGTTTAAACAAAGTAGCCCCTTCAAAACCCAAATCTTTGCACTGGTAATTAGCTACACAATTTTTTATGTGATGGTCTTTTGCTGTATCTGGTTCAATGATTTGAATAGTATGTGGCTCTTCGGCAAAGTCACTTAAATCATCCTTCATACGTACAATAAAATTAGCGGGGCCTTGTGTAAAATATACTTTGCCGTCTTCATCTTCAAACAAAGTTGCGTCTATTAAAAAGGATTCAGGGATTGGCCCAACACCACCTAACAAAGGCTTGTTAGGGTTAGTAGCATGTGTATATGGCCCTTCAGGTTTACCAGTAGTGCTTTTTAAAATCGAAATTCCACCAGGTGGCATGCTCAGCACAATGTAATAGTTCTTGTGAATGTAATGCAGCTCTGGTGCCCATATAGCTCTTGTTGGTCTATCGTGGTGGTTACGCCATTGTTTTTCCCAGCCGCCATCTTTTTCAATGCTCCACACAAGGCCTAAATAATCCCATTTCTTCAAATCTTTGGAACGGTAAATTTCTATACCGTCATTATACTTCCAGATATTATCACCAGTGGAACCAGTTAAATAATAGTTGCCATCACCACCAACAATGATTACAGCATCCCTCATGTGTACATCCCAAATGGGCTTTATATTGGGGATATATCCTTTTGTAATAACTGAGCCATTTGCGTATTGATTTTTATTTGCTTCGGTAACTGTAATGTCAGCTCTCCAATCACCAACATGGCCACCAAAAAAATTACCAATTGTAGGTTTGCCAGCACCTGAAATACCTGAAGTGCTTTGCTTTACAGAATCGGTAATAGTTTTTGGAAATTCTTTTGCTGCCCAAATTTTTACTTGTGACTTCAATGAAGTAGCAATAAAGGGTAGGAATAAAATAAAAATGTGTTTTAGCATAAAACTTTAGTTTTTTGTATTGTTGTAATTGAAGTTGGAAAAATGAGCAATTGAGTTGCTTTTAAACCCATTGCCACTGGCATACATGCCCATTACGACACCTGTAAAACCACCTGCTACTTCTGTTCCTAAAAAGCGAGTGTTCAAATTCCCAACAAAATGTTCTGTCCCATTTTTCTCATAATAAAACCCATAATTTTTTTTAGTGCATTTAACCATTAGGTTGATAGGTTCATCAGGTATTTCGATGGATTGCTTAACTTGTTCAAGTGAGTCTAGTTTATACCTCAACTGCAGGTATTTTTTTCCATTAGTTTCTTTAATGTAGAAATCATAATGAAAGAATGGATTCATGTAAATAACCAACCCTGCTTCTTCATTTTGGTTTGATGGATTGAATTGCAATTGTGCCGAAACGGTGCAATCAAAATGCCTTTGCCTTATCCCTAAAAAGGTTGGCGAAGCTGCTTCATTTAAAGTAATAGGTGAGCCTTGAAGTGAAAGAAGGCCTTTACTGTAATCAATGGAATAGTTGGCAGAATCGGGATTCCGTAAATAAATCCATTCATATCCCAGACGTGTTTTAAAATTCGTGCAGCCGTAATTATCTAAAGGTTTAAAAGCAAAGCTTGGCAATAGTTGTGGCGTAGTTATCTTTTCATCTGACATACCCGTTTTGTTTACCACAGGCCAACCATTTTTGTTCCATTTTAGGGGTAGCAGGCAAGTTTCTCTACCAATGAAATGAATGCCATCCACAGCAGGCCTAAACGCTAAATGCACCATCCACCAATTACCATGGTGGTCTTGTACTAAATCTCCATGTCCTGCACCTTGAATATTGGAATAGCTCATTCTGTTAGTAAGAATGGGATTGTGTGGACAAGCTTCATAAGGCCCCCAAATATTTTTGCTACGTGCTATAGCAACACTATGCCCATAACCTGTACCACCTTCTGCAGTGAGCAAATAAAAATAATTGTTGATTTTATAAATATGTGGCCCTTCAACATACGAACCACCACCGCCTTTCCACAACTGCTTTATATCTGTTAAACGCTTGCCTGTTGTAATGTCAATTTCACTTTGATAGATGGCCCTTTCAGTATTAAAAGTGTAGGAACGGTTTGTTTGGAAATACACTTTACCATCACCATCATCAAAAAAAATAGAAGGGTCGATACCATTTTGATTCACTTCAATTGGCTGGCTCCAAGGGCCTGCGGGATTAGTTGCATAAACATATTGGTTATGCATACCATTCAATGACTTGCAGTAGGTAACATAAAAAATACCCTTGTGGTAACGTATTGTAGCAGCCCCAATAGCATCTGAGTACTTGGCACCTTTTAAATCAAGTTGCGAATACCTGTCAAGTACATTACCTATCTGTTGCCAATGAATCAAATCCTTGCTTTGCCAAATCGGAATTCCGGGGAAGTATTCAAAGCTGCTGTTTACTAAGTAATAATTACTATCAACCCTGCAAATACTTGGGTCTGAATAAAATCCAGGAATAATTGGATTTTTATAAGTTTGTTCATTGCTTTCTTCATTCCACATGCGTACATGACCACTAAAGAAATTATCAGTAATCAGTTTACCAGCAGCTGAAATACCTGGAGCGCTTTTCATTACAGAATCTGTAATTGCTTTTGCATAATCGGTTGCAGCCCAAATTTTCACTTGAGCATAGCCAACGTTTTGCAAAAAGAATAAGGCCAATATTAAATGTAGTTTTTTCATTAATTCTGTCAATTAAAGGTTAGTATTATTAAAACCATCCCTTGTGCTTTCCTACAGCTTTAACATTAGTATTTACCTATAACTACAAGCTTTCCAGTGTTGTTTTTAAAAGATTATTCTTGTAACGGTAATTAGGTAAAGCCGCTTTTTGTTGAGCCGCCTCTTCGTTAATACTTAATGTAAAAGCCGCAATAAATTTTTGTATCTCTAATAAATTGAAGTTCACTGTATTGCCTTTGTACAGTACAAAATCAATCCAACTAAATGGAAGCTTTTCTTTTATCATAAAACCTATTTGTGCTTTTAATTCTTTAAAAACTAAATACACTAAAACTTCTTGCCTTTATTACAACTTCATTAGATACATCTTCGTTTATCAATACGTCTTTGCCTTGTTTTTGTAATTGAATAGTAGCATCTTCTGCAGAATAGTTAATAGCAAACAGAAATTTCCCTTTTTCACCAGTAACCTCAGTTAATTCTACCAATTCATTTTTTGAAACCGCTAAAGGCGTAATTGCTGCATTGCTTAATGCTTGCTTAATAATTTTGTTTGCCACTGCATCATCAACTACTGAACCTATATAATACACGGTGCCTTTGCCGAAACTATTTTTGGTAATAACAGGTTTGCCTTTAAAAAATCGACTATCATAAAAGCCCAACGCTGTAGCTGTATTTAAGGAAAATACATCATGCCATAAACCACATTTATACGTTGCTGTGTCGTTAATTAATTTTAATTGTGTTTGTTCAACACCTATTAATGCATGTTGCTCTTCCATCGTTATACCAGCGATGTTTTCAATTGAATGATTAAGTATGCTACCAAAAGATCTCATGTCATCGTTCCGCAAGCCAGTCATACAAGTAATTACAATTGTTGCCCCATTTTGGGCAGCGATTTTTAAGCGTTGGCTTACATTATCGTTTATTAAAACCATGGATGGAACTACGATTAAGCTGTACTTATTAAAACTATCAGACGATGAAATGATATCGGTAGTTATAGACGCATTTCGGAGTGAACGATAGTATTTAAAAACCTCACGCATATACCTAAAATCAAAAGAAAAACGGCCATCTTCAAACGCCCAATCACTTTTAAAATCTCTAATTACTGCCACTTTTGAAGTGGGCATTGTTGTACCAATAATTTGTTTCAAATCCATCAACTCTTTTGATACCTGCTGAGCTTCAAAAAATCTTCGACGTGGAATGTTATCATCATCTAAAACGCCCACCATAACATGTTCATGAGCCGCTGTAAAGGTTTTGAAAGAGAAAAAACTAATGCCTGTTGCACCTTGTGCCATTTCTTGTACAGACCATAAACGCACTGTTTCAGGTTCTACTATTTTCCTTTGATTGCCGGCAGTTCGTCCTATTTGTGCCTCTGTAATCCAAAATGGTGTATTCGCCTTTGCACCTCGCAACTGTGCAAGTGCCATAGAAGCCATATGTGGTGTGTAATTAAATGGACCTCTATTACCATATTCGTTTTCCAAAGTCCAGCCATAGGGATAATTGTCAATTGACATAAAATCGTTGGTCTTTGCAATTTTATATAAATCTAGCTGGTATAAAAAACCACTTGAGCAAATGTTAGTAGTTACAGGTATAGTTGGGCTAAAAGCCTTGATGGCATTGCGTTGCAGGTTATAAAAATCAATTGTATAGTCAGAACAAAATGCTTGATAGTTTACAAAGGCAGAAGGATTATCGCCTTTGCGAGGAAGAAAAATTTTACTGAATGAAGAAAGGTTTTCGCTCCAAAAAGAAAGATACCAAGCCTTATTCAATGAGTCAATTGTTTGATATTTTTTAGATAACCATTGACCAAATTTTTTCTGACAATAACCGCAAAAACAGTATGGTTCTTCTGCCATCAATTCATTATCTACCTGAAATGCAATCACATTTGTATCGTTCTTAAATTCCCTTGCCATTGCTGTAACTAGCTTGCTACAATAATTCTGAAATACAGGATTATTTAAACAAGCATGTCGCCTTTTACCATAAGGCTTGCGTTCGCCAGATGCAGTTATTTGCATAATACCAGGATGCTTGTCATACATCCAATTAGGAATGGCAGCAGTTGGTGTAGCTAAAAAGGTTTTAATACCGTTTTTAGCTAAAATATCTACAGCATTATGAAGCCACGAGAAGTAATAAACACCTTCTTTTGGCTCCATAGAAGCCCATACCAAATCACCCATTCTTGCAACTGTAAATCCAGCTTGCTTCATTAGCATAGCATCTTTCTCAATCGCTTGCTTTGATAAATCATTAGGATAATATGCCGCACCTACCCACATTTTATCAGAAAGGGCAGGTGTTACCCCAACAGAATGCTGTGCTTTGGTTGTACTATAAGTGAATATGAAAATAACCATGGCTAAAACTTTCATTTTCGCAATGATTTTGGTAGATGAAACCTGCCTTAAGCAGCTACATAGCGAACAAGCACTTGAAGTGTGCGACGCAACCAAAGATGATAGTAGTAATGCAGCTGACACCATGACTTTTATTATTTATTGATAACAAGTTTGATGCTGTTAGGTAAAAGATTACCAGCGGCAATAACTTTTAAGTAGTAAAGCCCATTAGATAACTGGCTGGTATTGATGGCAAAATAGTTAGCACCTTTATTAAGTTTAAGCTGCTGTGCTAAAACCTCTTTGCCTAATACATTATCAATAACTAGCGTTGCATTTTGAACAGATAATGTATTAAAAATACTTAAAGTTGTTTTATTATTTAGAACGGGATTTGGGTATAGCTGAATGGCATTTTTCATTTCACAACTGGCTGCCAAATACACCACTTGACTGTATGAAAACGTACCATCTTTATCTGTCATCTTTAGGCGATAGTAGGCAGCTTGTTGCTGAGACATTTCCGCCTGATAATTGCAAGATGTTTGGTTGTTATTGCACTTAGCTATTACCGTATTTACTAGCATAAAACTTGTACCATCTGTACTAGATTCAACTTCATATTTATCTACATTTACTTCATTGGTAGTTATCCATTTAAGACTTGCAGTACAATTTGTAACACTACCAGAAAAAGACAGCAACTGCAATGGCAATGGACCTTGTACGCTAATAGCAGTGGCATTAGAACCGTATTGCCAATTAGGTGCATCGTAAACTACAGCCGTAATATTATGGCTACCAATAGTTGCACCTGACCATGCAGCAACATACGTTACCGAATCGAAGTTAGACGACTGTGTAGAAATAGTTAAGCCTGTAATTTCTGTTCCATTATCAAAGAATTTTACACTTGAAATACAACGTGCTATATTTGGATTTTTTGCTTTTACACTCAATGTTAAAGTAGTGGGGAATGAAAAATTGTTGTTGCTAGAAACGGTTGTTTTAAGGCTTGGTTGTATGCCAGAAATTATCTCATCAGTATTTAAAACTGTACGATGTTCATCTGTATATAAACCAATACGGTTTAAGCGCCAATCAGTACTACATGTTTTGGCAAATGCACTTGTATTTTTTAAACTATCTATTAAAAATGGTTTTACAGGTTTTACAAGTACACCCGATAATTTTATGTTGTTGGCTACAACAGATCTGTGAGATGTAAATGGATGTTGTGTTTGCGCATAAGTAGCATTTGTAGTGCCATTAGAATTAAACAAACTAGCATCAGACACACTACGAATAACCTGTGTATTTGAAATAAATACATTACAGGTAAGCCTAGGCCAAATGCGAGAACTATATGTTTTATTAATGGTTGTATTTGCCACCATATCTGCCACTTCAGGATAAGCTGCTCTGTACGCAGCACTAGCGTTGTAAATAGATTTTAAACTATCATATAGCAGTTGAAAAGCAGGATCTGTATCTATGGTAACTCTAATATTAGTTGCAGGATTATTGTTGATTACAATACTATTGGTATAAGTATTAAAATAGCCACCATTATTTTGCATACCATACAAATTATTGGCGTCAATATTGTAAGAAGAGCTATCACCTGATGATTCATCATCGAAAAAAGTGCCCTTGCTTAAAGGTGAGTCGTGAATATAATTATAGCGTATTTTATTGCCCCTTGCTTTGGGGCTAGAAACTCTATAAAAAGCCCCCATATCGTCGTATGTTCTAATAATATCGTAGAGTTCATTATACTCTAGCACATTGTTATTACCATCGTACAAAATACCCACATGCGGTGTACCATGAATTTTATTGTTAGCTACATAATTGCCTATAACCTTTTTTAAATTTATAGCTGCACTGTAAATCTGTACATCTTTAGCAAAGTCGTAGATGTGGTTATTTAATACTTTATGATTACTTGGCGTTAAAGACAATTGCGCTGTGTATAATGCAGCGGCAGATGTTGGTTCTACAATAACGCCGCCTTCACCAAGCTCATAAAGGTTGTTACTTTTTATTGTACAATTAGTACCGCCATTTACAATAATTGCATTGCCAGATATATAGGAAATATCCATACCTGCCACAGTTACATTATTGCAGTTGGTCAATTTTACACCATCAGCTACGCCACTTTTAATGGCAATATTTTCAATAGAAACATTATTAACATTGGTTAAAGAAATGGGTATTGCTGTGTAATCGCTAGCTACTGCCAATTGCCCTGTAGCAGGTGGCCAGATGTATAACATTTTGGTTGAGAAATTAATTGACCATTCACCTTCTCTATCTATTTCTTCAAGCAAATTAACCGCAACGTATGGCTCTTTACCATTACCAGCAGGTAATGTATATTTATCGCCAATACCATTATTAATACCAACTGCTTGCACAATAGTGCTATCAGCGGTAGTTAACGACAAGGTTTTTAAATAAGTAATTTGCCAGGCAACACGCCAATTGCCTCGCAGCCAAAGCCCATCTCTTACAGCTTTATCCCAAAACTTACCCCTATCATCTCTATATTTAAAACTACCACCAGGCACTGATCGATTTGTACCATTAGTAAGCACTGTTCTTATACGCATCACAGTATCGTTAGGATATTGCGACATTTTTAAAGGCACAGAATCTATATAAAACACTGGCCAAGAAACTGTACCAGTTTCAAAGCCGTTTGGCCACACATTCATGTTTTGTAAATTATAGCTGCTAAGATTCAATTGTACCACTTTTGTCTTTGCTACATTATCAATTACTCGTGCTTTTATACTGTCGGGTATTGGCTGAAAAGCAGCTCTATTCAGTAGAGTTAACGGCTGAAAGACCGCTTTTTTAGGATTAAGCGTTTTAATGGTTAAAGGTGCATTAACTGTACGGCTATCAGTAGCGTCAAGCACTAAACGAGTGGCACCATAATTACCATCTAATAGCCACACAATGCAAGGATTATTAGGATTAGCTTTAGCTACAACTTTTGCCTGAATAAATGTTACGGGCGCAGCAGATGTGGCACCTGTACCAGTACTTGAACCATTAGGCGATACATAAATATTAACCGTTTGTGCATTTGCTAATTGTAATAAAGCAACTAAAAAAATGACTATACCTAGTCTTATTATATTACCATTATCTCTATTTTTCATTTTTATTGCTGATTATTTTTTAAATAAACGTTCTACTTCACTTCCATTTAACCGTTTATCAAATAGCTCTATTTGATCTATTGTTACATTAAGGCCAGTGAAAAAATCTAACGCATCTGTAGTGATGTCTTTTGTTCCCGATGCCTTAGCTATCAGCAGGCCATTTAAATATAATTCTACAGCATCCTCGCTGCTTGAAAGCACAATATGTTGCCATGTATTTGGCTGCAATTGACCACCAGAAAGCTTATTGCCTAATGCATAGTATTTGCCATTATTTATGGTGCAAGAAATGGTTCTATACCTTTTACCAAAAGCGTTGTAGCCATCTTTTTCAAACAGCTTACCATTGGTATCATTAGTTTTAAACCATACCGATACTGTAAGTGCATTTTCCTTCATGTTAATATCGTACAACTTACAAGCAGCCTTAGTAGTACCTCTTGATACATTTACATCTACATTTTTAAAAGCACTTTCCGTAGGGGCAAATACAATGGCTTTACCCTTAATACCAGCAGTAAGTGAAGCGTTCGCATCTAGCCATACTTTGTAACTTGTTCCATTGCTGTAATAGCTATTTTTTCCATCCCAATTATCAAATTTCAACACACCTAATGAGCCGCTTGTAGGTACCGTTACTTTTTGAAATACCATTTGGGCTACTGTAGTTATTGGTTGATTATTATTGAATGCAACTACTTTTATTTGGCAAGATTTATGAATAGTAATTACACCTTTGTAGATGCTAGATTGTGAACTTGGTATGCTGCCATCTAAAGTATATCTGATTGCATTAGCTGCTGGATTCTTGAATGACAATGCTACTTGCACGCTATCATATAACTCATACAATTTTTGATGATAGGCAGTACTATTTGGCTGAATATCCACCTGAGAAGGTCTGTAAATATTGTTCGCATCAATAGTTATAGTTTGCGCACTTGGTAATATCACCGACACCTTTGCCAAACCAGTACCTAAACGAATAGAAATGGTATGCCATCCTTCTTTTAGCAATACCTTACCAGAAAGATGCCTACCATAAACACCACGTTGTAACACATAAGAATCATCAACTTTTATAAGGCTTTGGCAACTAGCTTGCGTACCGCCTAGGCTTACATTATCACCTAACCTTAAAGGCATTTGAAATTGATAAATACCTGTTGTAGTTGCATAGAAATAGCCGTTATACACCCTAACACTATTTTTACTACTCGCAACTTCTAATACGCTAGAACGCTCATGAATAAAAGGTTCTAGGTTATCAATATCCATAAAATCACTATCCCTTCTTTTACCAGTTCTGTCGTACACCTGCAAGTCAAATCCTTTCTCTAATAAGGTCGTTTTCCCAATAGCTGACAGAGTAGGAATATCATTTACCAATGATTGTTTGCTACTTGTACGCAGGTCGTTAGGTTGAATAATAATCTCATTGTTACCATCAAGTTGATACGTTACTTGCAAAGGCATATTATCAAGACTATTGGCATTCCAAAACAATGGATCACACACAATCAATTCTATAGCATGCCATCCTTTGGCCAATACAATTTCACCGCTTCTAACTGCTTGCTGTTGGTGAAAAATACCTACCGATGCTACAACTGATTGCTTATCAACATCGAATGTTACTGGGCCACTAGAATTGATGTTGAACTTGTAAACACCTGTCTCTTTAGCATACCAAAAACCTGTGAATGCATAAAACCCTTTTACTTGTTGCTCTAATGGTTTTGTGGGAGATAAATAAGGAATGCTAAAACCATCTGACAACACATCATACGAAGCCTTGTATTGATTCACATCAGGCATCATTATTCTATCCGCATCAAAAAATCCTTTGTTATTGTATGGTTTCGTATTTATCTCATATAGTTTTAAACTAAGACCTTGTTGGCTACCAATAGGCAACTGTGTGGCAGCAACTAATGCTAGTTGCTTTTTAAAATAAGTAGTAATCGTTTCGCTAGTATTTGCAGTTGCAAATGCCCATTCGTTATATATAGTTTTGGCCTTTAACGTACAAGTTTTATTGATAGCAATTGGCTTTGTAAATATCGCCGATGCTTCAGTCGGTTCAGTACCATCTAACGTGTAATGCACTTGCGCATTGGTTTCTGGGTATTGAAACATAATATTTGCAGTACCATTGACCAAGTAGGTTGGCGGCTGGTTCTCTTGTCTGGTATATCTATTATCACTAGCATTGTAAGTCATTTCTCTTACAACCAAAACTGGCTTGGCTGGCAGCACTTCATTTTTTGCAACACTTTCATTATTTCTATTCATTTGTAGCGCAGTTCTTCCACCATCACCCATGCCAAATTGATACACATCTTTTTGCTCTTTTACTGATACTATAAGCTGTGTTTTGTCTTTATTCCATTCAGTAACTGGCAATGGCTCGCCATATTTATAAGGATATACCAACACTTTAAAATCTGGCGATACCGCATGTGCAGGAATATTAATCAAACTGTAACCTTCAAATTGCTGTAAGGATGGTACACCAAAACCATATTCACTATTACGCCAAAGCACTCTAATAAGGCATAAAGGCTCACCTTTTTGCAACATAGGTTTACCTAGCGAATCCTTTGCTATTGGTCTTGCAGCAATAATTAAATCATCGGTTCTTTCAGATGATGGTTCTGTATTTTGAAAAACTATCTCTGGTGTTTTTACATCTACCAAACTCGCTTGAATTGGCACAGAAATATTCCAATCATATTGATGTAATTGACTGTCTTTTTGCACATCATCAATAACTAATAGATAAGGATATTTACCTTTTGCAACTTGAATTGTTCTATATGCTTTTTGTACTTCGTTAAAAGGTTTATAGCCTTCTACCAATCTTGTTTCACCACTCCACGGCCCATAATCTGTATGTGCATAGCCATTGTTCCAAGCAATTGTTGATGGCTGAAATGCAACTTGAATATCTCTGCTCAAATCGAAATTACCTTCGGTAAATGGTTTATAGTAAGGCAACTTAGCCGATGGAAAATACAGTGGATGTACCTGCATTATCTTGGTAAATGAATAGCCAATTTTTCCATCACCACTAGCCATTAAACTTTGTTTATTTTCTTTTATGCCTAGCCAATTACCTGCCACGGGTGGCCAATGCAATCCTTTGCCATCAATGGTTAGCATGTTTTGTAAGAACGTAGCTTTGGTAGCAAGCATGTTGTTATCTTGTATCCAATTCACACCATCTTTCCATAGGGTAAGCCTATTATTTTCAGAGCCTTCATGACCACCATAATAAAAGTCTTGCTTACATACAAAGCCTACTTTTAAATCATCCTTGCGCCAGCTATTTCTTACTTCTACATAGCCTTTTGTACTGTCATGCCAGGTTGTTGGCAATTCTAGCTTATCAATCATTGCCTGGTTTTTCCAGTCAATATTTTTACCTACGTTATCTACCATACCATCTTCTGCGTATAGCAATAATAATTCGTAGCAAACGCCTACCGGGTCTGGCCATTTTACCGATGCGTTATTTAAAAAAGTGTGGGTAGTAAAAGTTGATTGATAGAGAAAATCTAATCGCTCATTGCTAGGATGATAATAGCGCATCATCCAAATAACATGAAAAGCTGAAGCACGCATTTCATCTCTAATATGCCATTCATTATTTTCCCAACGCGTTGCAGTTAAAAAGAAATCGATTTTTGCTCGTAAATGGCTGTGCTTAAGCAAATCTCTTTTTCGTAAACCCACCGCTACCATAGCTGAAGTATTTAGCCAGCCTTTTATCGATTCATAGCACATACCATCTTTGTCTAAAAACCAGTCTAGCATGGCATTTGCCTTGTGTACAGCTAGGTCAAACAGTTTTTTATCAAAACCTTCTTGCCCTTCTATCAACAACATCAAGCGTATGTATTCCATGCCGAAACCTTCATGATTGTTAATCATAAAATGGTCTGGCACCATTAAAAAGTTAGAGATTCTGTTCTTAATCACTTTTGCAATAACACGTCTTGCTAATTCACGTTCAACATTGGTCATCCATTTGTGTAAATAATCGTACTCAAGCAAATCCCATATTTCTACAGGTGGGTTAGGTTCGCCTGAAGCAATAATAGAACGCTCTACAGCCCAGATGTTTTCACTATCTGGCCGTTTATTCATTACATCAATTTTTGGCTCTAAACTTTTAATTTTAGTTACCAATTCTGCGGCTAGTTTTCTACCAAGCACTTCGTCATTTGTAACTAAAGCATAAAATGGTGTTTGGAGCTTTGAAACCCTTTGCCACATTACCTTGAAAGCCTTTGGCGCTTTATCGCCTAATGCAATCTTTGCTTGTATGCGTTCTACATCAGATGGTGTAATTAATACTCTTGGGTAAATACCCGGTGCTGGCACTTTAGATAGTCTTGCTTCCTCAAAATCTGGATCATTGTAATCAGTCTCTACCTTAGGCGAAGCAGGCCAAAAATCATTATTGATAGCATCTTTATAAGGCAATATGGCCCTTGGCTGCCAAGCAGGTTCTTGGTAATAAACACGTTGTTGCTTTACGCTATCTGCACTTTTATTTTGTGCGCTTGCATGGTAATCACAAAAACTAAGTGCTACAACAAATACGCTAAATGCTTTGTACATATTTTCTTTCTTAATTTCTATCAAGTACTGCTTGGTTTAAGGACATGCTACCATCACCATTGCGAAACCTATCTAGTTCTTTATCAGTGGGTAGCTTCTTTCTGTATTCATCTTTATACAAGCCTATTTTATCAACTGGTATAGGTTTAAAGTTGGGCAAGTCTTTCAATAATTGTGCATTAGGCAGTAGCTTAAAATTCATTTTTGCCATATCGGCAAAACCTGGGTTGCTAGTATACGTTATGTTGCGACCGTTAGCTACTGTAGAATCTTGCTTCACTTCTTTACCCGATGGCATTACATATTTATATTCAAAAGGAACTTTACAATTTACCGCAACATTATTTTGCCAATTATTTAAAGACGATTCGCTTGTTACTAGCTCAAAACCAAGACCGCAATTCACAGCAATATTGTTATAACAATCAATCGGGTAAGCTGTTTTAGGCATTGATCCATGCTTAAACAAAAAACCAGTACCACGCTTACCACCTCTACTATTTAATGCTAAAACATTTCCATATACATGCATATTAAAATGGTCATGATCGAAATAAATACCATCACCATCATCGCTGTTATGAATGAAGTTGTAAGCAAAGGTATTATTGCCAGAACGGGTATATAAATCGTAACTATAGAAAGCACCCAAATCGTTAGACACTGTACAAAATCTAAAAATTTCGTTGTATTCAAAAATATTATCCCAGCTACCATAAATGATCCCACCATGAGGTGTGTCGTGTATTAAATTATGTGCAACATAATTACCCACACATGTATGATGACCACCACCACCGCCACCTGTAAAACCAGCATTTACAGCAGGTGCGTATATGTGTACTATTTGACTAAAATTATAAATATGATTGTTTACAACCTTGTGGCCAGCCGCTAAACGAGGTTCTACATTTTCATTGCCACCACTTAACCACACACCACCTTTACCCAAATTATGCAAGTCGCAGCTTTGTACCGTATGATTACTACCGCCATTTATTTTAACAGCATATTTATTAACGTTCCTAATTGTACAACCAGCAATGAGCACATTACTACCTTCATTTATTTTAATGCCTTCGTTAACGCTCTGCTCAATGTTGATGTTTTTAAATGCAATATTAGAAACATTGTTTAGCTCTATTACTGCGGCTTTACTATCAGCAATTTCTAGCGTCTCACCTTTATAGTCTTCAGGTGGATAGAAGTACAATTTCTTATCCTTAAAATCAACAGCCCACTCACCAGGCATATCAATTTCTTCTAGTAAATTCAGTAGCCAATACTGTTCTCTACCATTGCCTTCTGGCCTTGTATATTTATTACCAATACCACCTGGCACTGGCACTTTTAAAGTAATGGTTTTTGAAATCGTATCTATAGCACCAACTCGTACACATTCATTTTGCCAAGGAATGCGCCAATACCCTTTTAGCCACACACCTCTATCTAATTGATTTACCCAAGTTGTCGTTCTTCTATCTCTGTATTCAAATACACCTGGCCTTGGTGGACGCTTTTCTGCGGCGCCAGCAGCATAATAATTAGCCCAGTCATCGTTTTTAGTTTCTTGTCCACCACCATTAATTATTACCTTCTTCATAGCCATGTAACCCTTATTAGGATAGCGTGACAATGGCATGCGCATACCATTTACAAATAAGCCCAAAAGACCACCATCATCGTTAAAAATGTCAGCACTTGTTTTAATATGATTTAATTGAAACTCAGTTAAATCTAGTGCTAGTATTTTACCTTGTAAGGAAGGTGCAATTCTATTAAGTGTGGCAATCTCTTTTATTGGCTGTAAACGATTTGCAGCTATTGTAAGACTGCCTGTAAATGTTACTTTGGCATCTTTTGCAGCAGTATAAACCACAGGATTTTTTATTGTACCACCATCTTCTTTCAACAACTCAAACGATTCTGTAAAACGATAGTTACCGCTGTTAATAACTACTGTTGTACCTTGCTTCTTGTCACCAAGCTTTCTTACAGCATCACGGGCTTTTATAAGTGTTGCAAAAGGCTTTTGTTGAGAACCATCATTACTATCTTTACCCTTAGTACTTACATAAAATGTTGTTTGTGCATGTAGCACTAAGCTGTACAATAGTAGTGTCGAAAAAATAATCACTCGTCTCATATCACTTCAATTTATTTACAATAATGTTTACGTTTGTTCCAGCAATGGTTATTGCGTACGCACCATTCTTTCTTTCGATAGTTATATCAGCAGGCTTGTTTAATTCTAACACCGTTTCACCATTTATTTGTAGCACCTTCAGCGATGTGGCAGCGAGTTTTTGTAATTGTTTATTTTCCACTAAAATAGCTGCATGGCCGGTATAAGATCCTTCATAAGTATTGCCATCTATCACTTGTTTAAACGACGTCAATTTGTTTTGTAAGAAACTTTTATAATCAGAAAAAATCCAGCTACCATCTTGCATTACAATAGCATTAGGAAAATTATTTTTCTCAATACCTAACTGCGATAGTTGATTTATATCCAACTTCTTCGACACAGCTTTAGCCGCTATTTTTTCCCAACGTTCTGTAATATCTTTTCCATAAAAGTCTTTTGTTGCAGTGCCTTCAAGCATTAATCTACCACCTTTACTTACATATTTTTCTAAAAAACTTAAGGTTTTATCTTGCGTATATTCTGGATGTAAAAACACCACTGCATCAAATACATGACCATTGTAAACTGCTTTTCCTTTTGCATCAACAACAAGCCTGTTGTCCATAATTACATCTGTAGGCACCAATGCATTCAAATAACCAGCATTCCAAATCTGCATTGCTTTCTCCTCTATTTTCAACTTATCGTTTACATCGCAAATGCCTCTTTTTGTAGAATCAGGATACCAATTCATCAAGGCTTCTCTACCAAAAACAACCAACAGCTTAATATTTGGCAACGCAGGATTAAATTGATTTAAAAGCCTTGCAGAGTTTTCAACAGGATTAATTTTTTGCAAAGCATAAGGTTGTTCTACGCTTACGCCCCAATTCTGTACATCGTTAATGGCATGGTAGTGTGTGCGAATGTTGTATCGTAAATCGTTGAACGCTTTTTCTTGTATTTTATCAATGCTCTTATCATAGAACATATTGTACAGCATGTTTTTGCTATATCCAAATGCAACACCCATTTGCGTAGCAGTAGGTGTACCTTCATCTGTGTGGCCATAGTCTCTTTTAACATTCCACCAGTTAATACCAGTTTGCCAAACTTCATCACCATCTAAATGGTTATGGTGACTATCGTGCAGGCCCACAAATATGTTAATGCCAAAAATTTTCTTTGCATTATCGTACACAGCAGTTTCTACATTTAAAGTGCCTTTACGCATAATATCCATGTAAGTATTAATAGCTTTCATGCGTATTTCAGGCTTATCATTTGGCGCAAAGCGCATGTTAAATAATGTAGTTTCTAAATCGCTACCATATACTTTTTTATAGACTTTCGCCATATCTAAACTATACAACCTTTCACGTAATGGTTCTTTAACCTTTTGTAATTCCCAAGTTGCAAATAGTTTTAAGTTCGTGTATTCATCAAGGCCAATACCATCAAAAGGAATGTCTTTATAAGCTTGCATTACGTTTACAAACTTGTCAATTGCTTCTTGCGAATGATTAGATGATACTTTGTAAAAATGCTGCGTAGTTACATAAATGCTATATCCTGCGTATTGCTTACCCTGATTCACTTTCAGCGTAACAGAAGAATCAGTTGTTGCAATTGCAGAACATTGTGATGTAATGTCAACCAAAGACTTTGGCTCGTAAAAACCACTTGCAGTCTGCTTAAAAATAAACGCCTTTAACAATACTGATTTAAAGGGTTTGCCGCTTTGCCCTCTTATATGTTTGGCTTTGTTATAAATACCTGCAGAGCCATTTTCATCTAGTATTGCTTCGCTTTCTACCACACTTCTTTCACTTGCTGCTTCGCTTGTATTTTTATTAGTACCCCATAACTGTAAGCCAATTTTTAAGCCTTTTGAATGTGCGTAAGCCACCAATTTTGTAAAAATGGGCTGCATCTTTTCTGGCTCAAAAAAGTCTAACCCGTTTCTAGATGTTAAAAAGATTAGTGTGTACTTACTATTAGCTACCAAGCTGTCTATCTTGTTTTTCCAAACCGTTTCTACCAGCATTTCCTTATTAAAAAACCAATACGCAATTTGTGGGTGATTGGTATTGCTGAACGAACTGGTATATTGAATATTAGAGGAAGGCTTTTGTGCCATAACACCAATAAACAATGTACCTGTAAAAAATAATACTAATAATTTCTTCATTTCATCTAATTTTTTTCATAAGTCAAACATCCCTTCGACATACGAGTCACCGTTGGCTTTCTATAATTACTTAATATCCCTTAAAGGTTTCCCTGCTGCTAATATTAATTTCGCGTATGGTTTCAGCTTGAAAAGCCATTAAGAATTTTGGCAGATACATATTGGTTGTGCATCTAAACAAATAGTTGCAACACTTTACACAAAAAACATTATGGAGGTAACGGATAGTAGCAGCACTAATGGCATCAGAGGTTTTGGCACATTTTAAGTTAAGTCGTAATGCCATATTAACCACAAAGCCAATTTGCTTACAAAGAATTAAAGCCAGTTTGTACCCAATATAGATACCCGGCAAATACTCAAGCTTACTGTTTACCCAATGACGATTGTTATTAGCGCCTGGAATACTAATATTGCAGCAAACACAATTAGTAATGTGGTTTTGGATTTTGCCAACCCTCATACTAAAAAATAAAAACAAGCGGTCTAAGAAGTAGAATTGAGGATAGCTAACGGCAATCATTTAGTATCGTTATTAGAAATAGCAATGCTAAGACTTAATATGGCTGCGGGCTTGTTTGTATGTGCACAACACTATACTCAATGTAGCAAAATGGATTGTAAAAGAGGCAGCTACATTTACTGTAGCCGCCCCTTCTATAAATCTTACGTCATTAAAAAAACTTATTCTATCAAAATTTTACTTGTAAACTTGTTTTTAGTGCCAATTAGTTTTACCAGGTATATGCCTTTGGAAAAAGGTAAGGCAATAGGATAACTGGCACTGCCGCCGTCATGTTTGATGGAAATTTGTTTTACTGACGCCCCTGACGCAGATATAATATTTACTGTATAGATACCTTTGTCAACATGGTTTAATTGAACATTCGCACGGCCACCAGCAACCGGGTTGGGATATACACCAAACGCTGGCTTTGCATTAATGCTTATTGAATCGGGCATTACCCGGGCAATGCTTGCAGGACTGGCAAAAGCTGTGTTGTCCGCCGTACTTACCAATATAATATTGGTGCGTCCGTTTGCATCCATCTTGTAAGCAAATGTTTTTACAGAATCTGTAAAGCCTACTTGCAAAGTATCGTGGGTAGCGTTCCATTTGGTTTTGGGTAGTGCATCGCCTGTGTTGTAAGCAAATAGCATTATCTTAAACTTAGGATCTACACTATTGCTTTCCAATATCAATCGTTTAGGAGAAAGAATATTGAACGAATCAGTAATACCCGGAATGGCAGCGTTTATAGCACCTGTATTGTTTAATACCCTTACCAACAATTTCCTTGAGCCTGTGCCAGCAGGTTCACTTAAAATGATGTCGTTGCGGTAATTACTATCTACCAGGTTCACCACTGTACTAGAAATGTTTAGGTCTTTTGCTATTTGTCCTAACCATTTATAGTTGTTTACGCCATTGTCTTTCTGAATATCATCAGCAATAAGTACATAAGGCTTAGCATTTGGTATTAATGCTACTGTTCTGAATACCTTTTGCATTACGTTTGGCGAAGGGGTTCTTACCATTTTATCATAAAATGGTTCGGTAGTATAGCCTTCGAAGAAGCTTAACCTATTGTAAAAACTAAAATTATCGAAGAAATAACCTGGACTATAACGAAAGCTGTTTTGGCTGTCATTTACTTTAGATGCGCCCGCTATAAACAGTTTTGGGTTTTCTTGCGAAGCGGGATATAATCCTTCGTTCCATAAATAACTATACGCTTCTGTGGCATCGCCAGCTATAGACAGCATTCCTAAAGTATTCTTAAAATCAAGCATTTTAGCTGGTGCAATCCTAAAGTTACTATTCGCATTAGAGCTAGTAGAATCAGAAGGTTGACCATAACCATTCACCAAAATACCTGAAAAAGAATTGGCTGTTGTTACTAATGAATATTGAGAATTTCCATTTGTGCCAGGCGATTGAAACCAAATTCTACCCAAGGCACTATACATGATATTGGTTTTGTTGGGAAGGGTATGCCCACCGAGATCTTGTCTGTTATGGAAAAACAAAGTGGCTGCGGCAGAATCGAACCCACTACGAAACACGGTTAAGCCTCCTAAAGAATCGAAATAGCATTTGCTATTGTTGTAAGTAGCTTGCGATTGTGTAGCAAAAGGCATGGAGAAATAATCACTTGCATAAATAGCACCCGGTATATTGAAATTAAAATAACCAGTGTTAGGTGCACAAAGATGATATGCATAATAATTATTAAAAACCGATTGGTTTGCTTTTGGTTTTTGGATATAGCTTCTCCAAACAAAATCAACAGCCGTATCTTTTGGCATACTCCATTTAAGCCCTACAATATCTAAGGCATTGTAGCGATAACTACCAGTAGATGGGTCGTCGTTGGGATTGCTATAAACATTAGTGCCTCCTATCAAATCAGCACCTACAAAAGAATAACCAAACGGCTGTGTAATAGCTGGTAGGAATTTTTTACCATAACTACGAACAGAAGGATGACCTAAAAAGCTATAACCTCTTTTTGCCATTAATACTAACAATGCACCACTAATTTGGTCTTTACCAATGGCTTCGTAAAAATTACCTGTTTGCGCATACATACCATGATTAAAGAAGTTATAAGCACCTCTCACCCAACTTTTAACGCCACTATCTGCACTGGCTGTATAGCCTGTTTCACCTTCTATAGCAAGATTTGGGAAAATCTCATAACCGAATGTTGCCCAATTGCTAGTGTAAGTATAAGAAGGTATGTTAGAAGCGATCACATCTGAAGGGCTTGCAGTTATTTTTGCTAAAGCCAATCGAATGGTATCCCGTTGGGCATTGGTCATTTGGGGACTAATCAGGTCATAAATCAATGCCATATTGTAACCGCCAATTCTATCTCTATTATCAAAGCTTAAAGCATTTGCCGGATTAGGATCGGTTAGTGTAGTTCTTGCCCAAGTGGTTATGGCTGCTGCCAACTTAGCTGCACGGGTAGTGTAAGATGTTCCAGTAGTTGCATCGATAGTTCCTTTATATAACCAACACTCAAAGGCTTCAAAACTTAGTTGGTAAGCTAGTTTTATGCTTCTACCGCCCCACAAGTTGTAATAGCCAGTGGTGTCACCAACTGCCAGTTTATCATAGTGGCTTTTTACATCGTTACTTGATGGATTGGAAAAAATGAGTACACCCATGGTGTCTTTATTGTAAGCAGCATTTCTATTATAAGCGAAATAGCTTAATTGTAATAATGTAGTGCTTGCATGTATATACCGACTGATTGCCCTGCCGCTGTAAGTGTTCAACATTCTATACTTAATATCAGTGGTATCTTCAGGATTGCAATATAATCGTGGATGAATTCCGAAGGCTGGTGCGTTTTTGATAAACCGTAAACCTGTAGTATCCTGTTGCAATGGATTTACATTGCTTGGATATATGCCATAGGGCGCATCTATTGTAGTGGGGTCTAAGAAAGTTAAATTGTAAGTAAACCCACCACGGGCAGAATCGTAAAGAGTAACAGTTGCTGTAGATGACCAGCCAGATTCTGTAGCAACGCCCTTGGTGCTGTCCTGGTACTTAAAGCGATAGGAATAAGTATTGCCATTGGCTAAGCCCGCATCGTTATAAGTGCTGCTTGCTGTATAAGTGCTGGAGTTTCCGCCACCCGATACCGCCTCAAAATAATATTTAAAAGGAAGATTAGCAAAAGGTGTATTGGCTTTCATAACCACTTTACCTGAACCTGCATACATAGGAGTAGCCGCCCAAGTAGGAACCTTTACTCCCGGCACACCTGTAAGAATGTTAGAAACCACGCTTTCCTTACCAAGTGCATACAAAGCAGTAATAGTATAAGTGTAAGTGCTGCCATTAGTGAGGTTATAATGTGCATAACTTTTTTGCGAAGCTGGAATACTATCAATTAACACCTTTGCTCCACCATTTATTGATACATAAATTTTATAGTAAGTAACTGCATAAGTAATGCTATCGGTATTCCAATTAATATAGTTTACGGTATTTCCAGCAATAATATTAGTTAGTAATGGTGCAGGCGTAATAGTGATAGTTGGCGAAATGAAGTTGGCAAATAAAGGAATGGTTGCTGTTGATTTCTCATTGCCGCCATAAGCAATGGTGTAATAGCCACTTGACAGATTTACTGCGTCTAGCAAAAAGGCAATTTGGCTAGTGCCACTATTTCTTTGGTATGCTGATACTGGAACTATATAATTACTGCCATTTGCAAATGAACCATCAGTTGCATTGTATAATAGATAATAACGCTTACTAAGCATATCCACAAATCCAGTTAAGCCATATTCTGCAAAATCGAAAGTAAGGTTTATGTTTCCACCTAAATTATTAACATCGGTTTTGTTGATAAACCAAGCACGATTCCATCGGGTAAAATTTGCTCCAAGTGCAGCAGTGCCAGAAATGCTATTATGCGCAGCCACGATATAGTCCCCTGCTTCGCGTAGAAAGCCTGCTGTGCCGTTAACATTAGCAATACTTAGTCCTTCATGTGTGGCCGTATTCGTAATGCTATCTGCAATACCATCCATTCCAATACCAATCAATTTATTGGAAAAACTTGTGTTGGAAGGATTGAAAAGATTTAATTGCCCACTGTACAAATTAGATTGGAAACCCCATTTCCAAGCCATATAGCTGGCAATGATTTTTCTTCCAGAATTGCCTACCGATGCACCCGTAAGCAAGGTTTCGCCAATGCCCCAGTGTACATTAGCCGCACTAGTATATCTATTACCCAAACTGGCAGGAGTAGTGAAATTAGTAAAACTAGCGGTATCCGTTTCGAAAGCACCACCATTTAAGGTTACATACATATTGGTATAGCCAGTGGGTACATAATTCTGTACTACAGACCAAGTATTCCTTAAATCGGGCTGGGTGCTGATATTGAATCCCGTATTATTTCTGCAAAGATTTAGTTCGTATTTAGTATCTGAACCAAAATAGCGCATGCCTATTTGTGGAGTATTAGAGCCAAAAGTATTTCTGCTATAAGTGCCATACCTCGCATCAATAATAGTTGTGGGAGCATCATTATATACAAACACACTTTGAGCCAAATGATAACCTGTGGTTGGGTCTAACAAAGGATTGTCAGCTATGCTTAATGCTTTTACCCCGTTAAACTCTACTATATATTTTCCATTTTGAGTATTTAAAACTGGGTTGTAGCCAGTGCCGAATGGTAAAGCTTGCAAACCATTAACCTTGTCTACCCATTTGGTAATAAGCCCACCAGCTATGGTAATTGTACTAGTATCACTGGCATCAAACCATAAATTGTATTGGCTTTTTGCCAAACCAGCAGGTGCATAGGGTATTGTGCTATAGGTAGTGGTGGCTTTTGGCGTATAGACTACGGTGTAATAACCCGTTGAGAGGTTAGCTGTGTTTATTGTATAAGACAATTGTGTTCCTCCAGCATCTTGGGTAACAGAATTGGTAGTGATAAAAGAATTAGTGCCACTGGCAAATGTGGGGTCAGTAGCATTGAATAGGATGTTGTAATAATTATTGGTAGTATCAAGAGAGAGACCAAGTGCTGTAAAATTGAAGAACAAATTGATGGAGCCTCCATTGCTACTTACATCGGTTTTGGATAAATACCATACCTTATTGCTTCGGGTGAAATCAGTGGCAATACTACTAGTACCTGTTAAGCCATTGTGTGCTGCAATGATATAATCGCCAGAATCTTTGAGAAAACTGGTATTGATAATGCCCAATCCGTCATTAGAACCTGTATTTACAATGCTATCACCATTGGCTTCTTTACCAATACCTACTAATTTATTGCTGAAACTGCTATTAGAAGGGTTGAATAAATTGAGCAATGCACCAGGCAATTTTGCCTGCATTCCCCATTTCCAAGCAAGATAACTTTCTAAAATCTTTCTACCAGAATTGCCAATCGGGCTACCGGTGAGTACTGTTTCGCTCACGCCCCAGTGTACAGCTGCGGGAAAAGTGGTTCTATTACCGATGGAAACAGCGTTGGTGCTATTAGCATAAGTCACCGTATAAATGCCATTACTTACGGTGTTGGCACCGTTTACTGTAATGTATCCTTTGTTATATCCAATAGGCACATAATTCTCCAACATGCTCCATTGATTTCTGAGGTCGGCTATGCCTGTGACCATTAACCCAGAATTGTTTTGCGAAAGCCCTGCTTCGTATTTACCGCTGCCCGTAATGTATCGCAATCCGATAATGGGGGTATTCGAACTTAAGCCAACGGTATTACGGGTGTAAGTTCCATACCGATAATCAGTTATAGAGGTAGGAGCATCACTATACACAAAAATAGCTTGTGCCAGGTTGTACCCTGTAGAAGGATCGAGGTAGGCATTGTCGGCTATGTTCAATAGCTTAGTGCCATTAAATTCCACAATGTTTTTACCATTTAGTGTGGTGTTAATGGGTTGAGAACTAACAGTTGCTCGTGTGGCATGCATACCCTTACCGCTTTTGTCGTTCCATTGGCTTACCAAATTATTGGTGAAGACATTTATACTTTGGTTACTAAAGGTGGCCAATAAATTTGATGTAAGAGTAATGGTAGTGCCACTTACACCTTGTACGGTATAGTCAGTGGTATTGGCACCCCACCTTATAACATTACCTGCAACCAGGTTGGTAACAGTGGCAGTAGCAGTGATAGTGTTTGTACCAATGGTACCGCTACCGTTGTTATTTATATTTACATAGCCACCTGCAGTAGTAAGGCTGGTTTGGTCTGATGCATCGTGCCACACATTAATTACTGATGCAGGCAAGCCCCCCGGATAGTAGGTTTGGCCAAAAGATGTAGCGGTAAAAAGGGCATTGGCAAGTACGCCAAATAAAAAAGCCATGCACCCTTTATGGGGTAGTAAATTGGTTTTAACATGTGCACCACCCAAAAAGGAACGGCAGCAAAATGCAAAGTAATTTTGTTTCATAATGGCAATGTTTGTTTTACAATCGTTTTTAAAAAATACGGCACCACAAGGTTATTTACCTTTTAACTAAAATGCTGTGCAGCATGGTGCAAACTATTGCCTGTATTAGTCAAGTTTTGAGATATTTACAAATGAGCAAAAGATAGTACAGACTATTATTAGCTTTCTTATGGCTAATGATTTTTATTTCTGATAGGTGATTGCTTTGAATTTAAAGAGCCGTGTTAATATGGCTTTTGCTGAAGAGAGGCATTAGTTATTCGGTATACTGTAAGTTTGATGAGGAAGAATTATACATTTCTCCAGCAAGCATCAAATAAGGCTTTCTCTTTACGATTAATTGTGTAGCTCAATAAATATTTTTCCTTAAATATGGAATTTGACTGTTTTCAAAAGAGCTTATGCTTATAAGAACTATCAAAAAAACTCATTTTCATATCCTACGAATATTACAATTCAAAAATTGTTTCACCGTCCCTAACCAATTTTACTTTGGTTCTTCCCCCAGTGGTTTTAGTAAAATAAAGTGTATCAACTTGGTCTTTAAAGGTTACTATTAAGGTGGTTCTGTCTTCATTCCATTTTGTTTGTGGCAATTCATCTCCACTTGCATGAGGGAATAACAATATTTTAAAATCAGGTTCGGATGAGCGTGAAGGAATCACCAACCTTTTACCAATATCCATTGTACGCAAATAGAATTGGTGCATGTCTTCTGTCTTCAATTTCTCAATAACTTCCAATCTTGGATTAGGTTCTAAATTTGGACGCGGGGCAGCAGTACGATTCAGTACACGAACCAGTAATTGAGGGTCGCCTTTTTGTGGTAAAAAACGTCCCGCACTGTGCGTTTCACCATTGGCAATATCTGTTTCTTGCATGTTACGCTTCATGCGTTTATCACCAAGTAAAATATCGTAATCACCTTGGACACCTTGATTACTAAGTGTATTAAAACCAATGTTTAATGCACCAGATTCTTGCTTTACGTTCACCAATTGTTTAATGGAAACCACTTCAACGTCTAAAGGCATTGGCATTAACCATTCGTACAACCTTTCCTGATTGTCTTTTTTTATGTCATCAACAATTAATACATAATCATGTTTGCCCTTCACCAATCCTGCAGTTCTAAAAGCATGTTCTACTTGATAATTTGGTAAACGCATGGGCCAGGTATCTTCGTTCCAGATTAAAGGATTGGTAGCCAGATTTCCATTAAAATAGTCAGACACTTTTCTCAAAGGATCTCTTTGTGGAATTGCAGTTGGATAATATTTTTTTAATGATTTTGCAGACTCAGCATACACGCCATTTTGCCATTGTACTGCTACTTCTTTTCCAGACAATATATCTGCAACCGGCGATTTTAACCACATCCAATCGTAGGCATATTTTTGATCTATTACACCAAAAGTAGCTTTGCTGTTATCTGTATAATTTAACCAGGATACAGGTGTGGCAAAATAACCTTGCCCTCTACCATCAATGGTAATAACAGAATGGTATTTACTTTCTGTACTTCGCCAGCCATCAACTACCCATAAACGGCCATGAGAAGCAAGTTCAAAATTGCCCCTATCTGAATGGTCATGCGATTGGTACATCATATCCTGCCTACCATCCAATTGAAATTGGATAGCATTTTTATTCCACTTGTTTCTTGTAATGAACGAACCTCTTTGAGCAGAAAAATAAGTCAATGGCATCTCTACGGGCGGAATACCATTGTAGGTTTCTTTTGTTTTTGCAGCATCTGTTGCAAAAACAAAGGCACTTACATCAGGTAGTTTACTTATGGATTTTGGTAGGGCATTTGCAAGCAGGTAATCAATCTTTTCATCGGTAGGGAAATAATACTTCATAATCATCATCATCAACCAGGGAATATCTGATGCACTACCTGTATCGCCGTGAGAAGTCCATAAAGCATCAGGATTAGGTGATAAAGTTGCCGTTAACCATTCTGGTATTTTTCTAAAATGGGGATGTGCAAAAAAGTCTTTCCTACCACGTTTTGCAGCAGCTACCATCAATAACAAATCATTTGAAAAAGGACCAAACGTGTAAGTCAATCCTTCATTGCTCATACCTTCTTTTGTAAAAGTATAAGTAAGATAATCTTGCAGTACATCTAACCCTCTATCGTAAATTCTTTTGTCAAACCCCTTTTCATTTTCAATAGATAATGCTGTTAATGGATATTCTAATGCCGAGGCAATATGGTTCCATCTTCGCCAATGTGGTGGCAGTTGCATACCATCACCAAACTTGCCTGTTGTTTCACGGAGCATAAAATTGACGAATGATTTTTTGTGCATGCTACTCATTTCGGCTGCCGTAAAATCAAATAATTTGGCCATGGCAGCGTTGCTATAAACCTGCTCTTTTACCATCATCTCTTTTCCCTGTACTTGTGGTGTTGCATCTATCCAACGCATCCAGGCTTGTAATAAATTACCCGCTACTTTTCCAGTCTCCAATAAAGTGGTTTTATCTGTATTTAGCTGCGCTAAAAACCCTTGAACGGCTAGCATATTCGCTAAATTGATTGTTGGGAAATTAGATGCAATAGTAAATGTATCGCTTAGTAGCAACGCCTGATAAGCCTTACCTAATGTTGTTTTTCCATCATGTAAATTATCAAGTTCTTTTTTTGCTACAGCCAATAATTGCTTACCAATATTGGTAGTCTGTAACCTATTCTGAATAGCTGAAAACTCATTAGGCGAAGTAAACAATCTTGGGTAAATATCTTTTGCAGAAAGGCTGCCTATTCTGCTTGCATCAAAACCATCAAAGCTATTATTGCTAACTGTTGAATAAGGATTTTTATAGATAATGGTTTTATTTAAAACATCATTTGCTGTAAATGTTTTATTAGGCTTTTCTAGTAACTTACTATCAGCATTTTTAAGCGTGTCATTCTGATACTTTTGAAATATGGGGTTAACCTGTGCTTGCACACAGAATATCGCCAAAAAGCTTGTGCCAATAAGTATTGTACTCTTTTTCATACATGAATTATTTGCTGGTAACAATCGATTGTCCATTTCTTGTTACGCTTACTTTATGCCGATTTTTTTCTAAACTAAAGTTGATAATATCTATTTGTCCATCAGCCCATGTAATAATTGCTTGATTGCTTTTATAACTAATCACTGGCAATGTATCACCATTTTTAAAAGGTAATAACAACACTTTATAATTTGCCTGTAACGCTTTAATATCAATACTTAAGCGGTTATAATTATCGGTAATCATGTTACTAAAATTGGTTGCATGCAAGCCTTTGGTATCAGCAGGTGCATCAGTGGCAATTTCAACTTTAGCGGCATCTTTACCGTTGTCAAAATTTAAGTTGTACACAAGCAATAATGGGTCACCTATTTTAGGTTCAATCAGCTTAGTGTTCTTTGGCTTAGCCCATTCTTTTTCTAAACTTTTATCGTATGCCAAAACCACGGCACCAGCGGGTATATTGCTATAATTAGCTTGCCAAACGCCCTTAGCTAACATAGCAGTCCATTGGTATAAGTGCTGCTGATTATCTTTTTTTGCATCATCTACAATGAGCCCATACGGATGTTTTCCTTTTACTAAACCAGTGCTTCTGTATACATACTCAACAGGATTATACAATGCCCTAAGTGTTGGGATAAAATTTGACATATTATAAGTAGGCCACCATGGTCTCATTTTATATTTTGAAGTGCCTACATAATACTTTAAGGTTTCTGGGTCTGTTTCTAATTCCCAACCATTTGTTGCAACGGATGAATCAATTTTAGAAAACCCTTCACCCCATTTTTGTACTTGTGTACACCACTGATAGGTGTAGCTATAAGTTTGATCAACAGTACCAAATGAACCGCCTTTCATAATATTTGCACCCAAATAAATGCCTTTGGCTGTAGGCGTTTCAGCTTCTGCTTTACCATCTATTAAAACCTCATTATGATACTTGCCAGCGTATACTTTTGGGTTAGGCGATTCTGTAAACCAATTTACACCCAAACCAGAAAAATAAAACATACCTACATCTGAATGATGGTGACCAGAACCCATATAATGGTTAGCTCTTACATGCAACGCTAACCAAGTTGCTTGCTCTGTTTTATCGCTTGTTGTAGAAAGAATACCATGCACATTGGTATTCCAATCTTCAGGCAAGTTTAGGTCTGCTTTTATAGTAGGTTTCCAATCGGCAACATAAGGAAATCCAATACCAAAACCTGGATAGGATGGGCCAGGTAAACGCAGATTACCAGTCTTTTTTTCTAATTGTTTTCTATAGTCTTCTAAATTAAAATTGGCTAAATCTAAGTCAGGCAACTGGCTTTGTATTAAGTAATCTGCAGCCCTATCACCTGGGAAGAATGCTTTTAATTCAGTGGCAGTTTGCAACACAAAAGGACTGCCGCCCCAAGTACCACTACTTACAGTTTCTTTTCTATTAGGTGATGTTGTATAAACCTGTGCAGTTAACATTTTTCGCAAATGCGGATGGCCAAACAAATTATCGCCACGGCGGGCTTGCATAATCATAGCCAGTATTTGAAACTGAATACCACCACCACTTTTACCATTGCTTTCAAATATTTGACCGTTTTTATCAATACCCCATTCTAAAAAATCTTTGGTAAGTTCACTACCAGATGCATACGCTTCAGCATCAAAACCATCTAAACCTTCAATAGCTCCAATAGCCAGATGATGGGTTAAATGCCAAGTCACATGGTTAATGTCTCTCCACGCTCTTCTTGGGCCATCACCACCACCTGTTCTGCGGCCATAAGTTGCTTTAGCTATTAATTGTTGGATGCCTCTTTTTTGTTCCTCTGTCATGTATTTACCAGCAAAATCAAGGCTTAGCGCCAAATCCATATGAGGTACCACACCATGCATACCACGCCAATCCGTTTCTGCATTATTGGCTAATTCTGTAGAAATACCAAACTCACTATCAGATGTTTGCAAATGTGCTTCTACTTTCTTATCAACAAGTTTATAGTAATTGCTTATGGCAGTTGCTATTTGTGTACCAAGTTTATCATTATTGGTAAGCAAGCAATACAAAGCCATAGTAGTAAGGCAATTGGTAATGTAGTTAATATGCGAGTTGTAAATATTTGCTTTGTAATCTTTCGTTAATCCACCCACTGCATACAAACCTGCACCCACATTGGTTTGTATATCTTTACCAAAATCGCCTGCCTGCAATTGCAGAAATAATTTACCATCATTCGTTGAGGCATCCCACCAAGATTTTTTAAACAACACTTCTATTTCTACCATAGATTTTTGTGCCGATTTATTTTCTTGAATATGCTTTTGAAGCATAGGAATATCCTGTGGACTAAATAATAATCGTGGATAAATACCAGGCGCAGGAATAGATGTACCTAATAAGGATTGGTTAAAGCCTTTGAAATCATAATCGCTTCTAGGGGTTTCTGGCCAAATGGTTTCTGGGGCTTCTTCTATTGCCTTTACTTGTTCTTTTGTGGCTTTTGCATGTTCTGTCCACTTGCCTTGCGCCTTTAGTAAAGGGATGTATTTCATAGCCATATCTGGTTCCATCAACTTTTCCGGCGTATCAAAAATGCTCACGATGGCATCATCTAAAACAATATTTCCCTCTTTGTAGCCTATTGGTTTATTACTTATTAATAGCAACCCTCTTTTTGTTTGAAACACTTGCTTATTCAAGCTTTTAGCTAAATCCGCTACCGCAAAAAAGAGGTCATTATTAATAGTAATTGTCTCTACCGATGCAGGCAATATTACTTTGGTTCTTGACACTTCGTATACCCATCTATCTTTCAAAATTTCCAAACCTTTCGGTATTGGCATTGGGCTAACATCTTTTTGAGTAACGATAGAGGCAAAAGCTATGGGTACAAATATTTTTCCATTTTTAATAATAGCTTCTGCTCGTAAAATATCCTTGGTATCTAACCGAACTTTTAACCCATTTACATAAGCATATCTACTACCTGCAAATAAGGCAGTAGTGCCTTTAATAGCTGCAAATGCCGTAGCTTTTGCAGTATGTGTGTATGGCAACCCTATATTTTGAGGTGGTGTATTTAATACCACATTTTCTTGTGCGTATAGCCCTGTAGTAACTATTAATAAACAAGCAATAACAGCCTTCATAACTTATTTTTTAAGTATTATTTCTTTAAAACATATTCACTCTAAACCAATCAACATCTGCATAACCTGTTTCGTAGGTATTGCCTTTTCTTATAGCAAATAAGCCAACTTTTGAGCCTATCCATTTTCCTTTTTTGGCTGCAAATGGCTCACCTAATACCGTAAAATGTTCACCATCTGTACTGTAACTGAATATACAAACCGCATTACCGTACTTACTATTTTCCGCTTTATTATACTTTACAAAATCAACATCGGTTGGCTGTACATTTTTCACTGTTACCTTAAAATAAACGGTACTTGTATTTACCAATTGACTAATCGTTTTTTTCTCAGGCTGCCCATGTTCTGCATCGGTGCAGATGGTTTGGCTAACGCTTAAACCCTTCGGTGTTTGCTTTAGTGAAATATACGCATAATCTATACCTGTAATTATCAACCCTGTTTCTTCATCGTTGGTTCTTGGGGTAAATGTGAGCTTGGTAGTTGCAGAAAAATTAGGCGCAGGAAATTTTTGGGTAAGCAAATTTGGCACCATCCATAAATTAGTGGCACTATCAGGTATTGGCACATTAAACAAACGTAAGAAGCCATATTTTTTACCAGCAGGAAAACAAAAATTATCTTGTTGATTAGCAGCCCATTGCCACTGCAATCCTAGTGAGTTGCTATTAAATTCATCAGTTGTAGCAGAGCTATTTTTTGGAAATTGTTTACCAACATTGGGCTTTTTATAGGTTGTAACGGGTTCACCAATACCATTACCATCCATATCTACACCCATCATTGGCCAATCATTAACCCAAGTTACAGGTTCCAGGTGTACAATACGGCCATAGGCATCTTTATCTTGAAAATGCAAAAACCACGATTCACCAGTTTGGGTAGTTACTAAACCACCTTGGTGTGGCCCATTGGTAGTGGTAGCACCTTGCTCAAGCACTATTTTTTCTTCATAAGGCCCATCAATATTTTTAGAACGCAATGCCAATTGCCAACCCTGGCCTACACCACCTGCTGGTGCTAAAATATAATAGTAACCATTTCGTTTATATACTTTTGGCCCTTCCACCGTAGGATGTTTATCATGACCATCAAAAATCATCACACCATCATCTAGCAACTTTGTACCATCGCTGGTCATTTTATTTAGAATCAAAATACTCTTTATGCCAGAGCGGCTTGCGGCAATACCATTTACCAAATAAGCATCGCCATTATCATCCCAAAAAGGGCAAGGATCAATCCAGCCTTTTACTTTTTTTATTAAAAGTGGTTCTGACCATGGCCCTGTTATATTTTTAGATTTACACATATAAATGCCTAAATCAGGATCTGGGTAATACACATAAAACTCACCACGGTGATAGCGGATAGAAGGTGCCCAAACACCGCCACCATGTTGCACCGTATTAAATCTACTAAACGGTGGTTGACTTTTAAACACATGGCCAATAATTGTCCAATTAACCAAATCTTTCGACTGCAAAATCGGTATTCCTGGTACTTGATTAAAACTAGAAGCAATTAAATAATAAATGCCACCTACACGAATTACATCTGGATCGGAATAATCTGCATGGATGATAGGGTTTTGATAAGTATTGTTTGGATGATTTACTTCGGAAACTTTAAGCTTTACGGTTTGCCCGTTAGCAACGAACATAAATAATGTGGCAAAAATTATATAAGCAACGCGATAGAAAGGGGCAATCATAGTGCAATCGAAATTGAAATTGCAAAGTACGATTCAAAAGAAGTTGTATTGCGCCTAATCAGTGCCAAATACTGTTCCTAATGTTGCATTAATGCACATTAGATAATGGTGATGGAGTAGATAGTAGCTGAATTTTTAATAAGGATGACAATGATTGGGTGACAATATTAACATCGCCTATAAGCAACACATGTTTGTTTACTTGTTCCTAAGCCGTCAATGCCCAATTCAATTGTATCCCCTTCTTTCAAAAAAATGTTGGGTGTAAAGCCCAAGCCCACGCCGGCAGGGGTTCCTGTAGATACGATGTCGCCTGGCAACAATGTCATGAACTGGCTGATGTAGGAAACCAAGAAAGGGATATTAAAAATCAAATCATCTGTGTTACCATCCTGCATGGTTTTGCCATTGAGTTTTAACCACAAACGCAGGTTATGTGGGTCGGTTATTTCATCTTTAGTCACTAACCAGGGGCCAAGCGGTGCAAATGTATCGCAGCCTTTTCCTTTATCCCAGGTGCCCCCGCGTTCCAGTTGGTACGCACGTTCACTAACATCGTTGTGTAAGGCATATCCAGCCACATAATCCATGGCTTCATGCTCTTCTACGTAGCTCGCTTTCTTTTCCATTATAAATGCAAGCTCTACTTCCCAGTCTGTTTTCACTGAGTTTTTTGGAATCATAATATTATCATATGGGCCAACAAGTGATGTTGTTGACTTCATGAAAATGATGGGTTCTTTGGGAATGTCTGCACCTGTTTCCTTTGCATGTTTTGCATAATTGAGACCAATGCAAACAATTTTGGAAGGCCGGGCAACTGGACTTCCAATTCTACTGCCATCAACAACTTTTGGTAATATACTTTTTTGTAAATTGACGATAGAGGCAAGATCATTTATTCCGCCATTGGCGAAAAAAAATTCATCATAATCGCTGATGATGCCACTTACATCGTAATTAATTCCATCAATATAGATACCTGGTTTTTCCTTTCCAATTTCTCCAAAACGAATTAGTTTCATAAGCAAAGATTTTAAAGAATTACATTATTTTTTAGATTGATATAAATGCTGGGGTAATTGTGCAACATTTTCGCAACACAACTGCTCCATTACTTGCTGCAACTGTGTTTTGGTTATGGCCATAGTATGGTCTGCACCACTATTGCCCAATGCAGCAACACCGTACATAAAACTCCTGCCCATAAATGTAAAGTCGGCACCTGCTGCCATTGCCCTTGCCACATCTGGCCCTGAACGGATGCCGCTATCTACCATGATGGTAATTTTTTCTTTGTATGAAGGAACTATATCCAGCAAAGAAGCTATGGAAGATTGACCAGCATCCAATTGCCTACCACCATGATTGGAAACAATTACACCATCAAGCCCTAATTGAATCGCCATATCCACATCTTCAGTACTGGCAACCCCCTTTAATACCAGCTTGCCTTTCCAAACATCTCTAATGGCAGCAATTTTGGCCTTATCAAGTTTGCCGTTAAAAGTCCTGTTCATGAACTGCCCGAGCTGACTCATGTTCAATCCCTTGGGCATGTAAGGCTTCAGGTTTGCAAATTCGGGCTGGCCTTTAAAAAGTGTATTCAAGGCCCAGTTAGGGTGCAAGCCAATTTGAATAATATTGTTCAATGTCATTCTGGGTGGCATGGCCAAACCATTTCTTATGTCTCTTGGCCTGTAGCCAAAAGATGGCACATCGCAAAGCAGTACAAGCACTGGGCACTCAACAGCCTGTAGCCTTTTAATAATATCATTTTTCAAAGATTCTTCTGCAGGATGATACAACTGGAACCATGCCCTGCCTTCTGTAAGCTGGCTAACAGTTTCAATATTGGCAGTGGTTACGGTGCTTAGTATAAAAGGCAGGTTGTGCTGCAGAGATGCCTTAGCTAAGATTTCAGTAGCACCCGGCCACATCAACCCCTGCAGGCCAACCGGTGCCACACCAAAAGGTGCATCGTAAGTATGCCCAAATAAAGTTGTTTTTAAGGTGGGCTTATCATCATTGGCAACAATATACCGGGGTACAAGTTCCAGCTTTCGCAGCTCTACCGTGTTTTTTAAAAGATTAACGTCTTCATTGCATCCACCATCCAGGTATTCGAATGCAAATTTGGGTATGCGTTTTTTTGCCTTCGTCCGAAGGTCATCCATGGAAGGATATTTTACGTTGTATGTCCAGCTCATTATCAGGCGTGTTAATTGTTTAATTTTATAAATCCGCCATCAATAGGGTAATCATTGCCTGTTATAAAACCAGCTTCATCGCTGCACAGGTATAAAGCCAATGCTGCAATTTCTTCTACAGAACCCATCCTGCCAATGGGCTGGCTCTTTGAAAGCTTGTCGAAAATTTCGGCTTCTTTTCCCGGATAGTTCTTAGCAATAAAACCATCTACAAAAGGTGTATGGATCCTAGCTGGTGAAATAGAATTGCAACGGATATTCTCCTGCAAATAATCTTTTGCAACGCTCATTGTCATAGCAAAAGCCGCACCCTTGCTCATGCTGTAAGCAAACCTGTCTGCTAAACCCACCCATGCCGCAATGGATGCTATGTTTAAAATAACCCCACCGCCATTGCTTTGAAAGATGGGCAATACCTCATGCAGGCAATTATAGGTCCCCTTCACATTAATGTTGAATACTTTAGTAAAATCTTCTTCACTGGTAGTAGCAGCTTTGCCTACATGGGCTATTCCTGCACAATTTACCAGGATATTGATATTGTCAATGCTTTCAAATACTTCCTTTACTTGCTGCTGGTCGCTCACATCGCAGCTATGGGCAAATGCCTCACCACCATTGGCCGTTATGTCCGCAACAGTTTGCAGGGCATTGGCTTCGTTCAGTTCAATAACATGAATAATGGCTCCTTGCCTGGCAAACATTATTGCAATGGCTTTGCCAATGCCACTGCCCCCACCTGTAACTACTGCTGTCTTGTTTTGTAATGAGAACATCTGTGCTTATTATTTTATTCTGAACTAAATATTTTGCCGCTTTATAAACTTACCCCACGTTTCCAGGGTATGAAATCATCCTGCCCCAGTTGCACAGCCATAGGTATCATTCTTCCACTTGCCACTTCTATACAATAAGCTAAAAGTTCTTCACCCATTTGCTGGATTGTTTTTTCACCAGTGATAATTGGGCCACAATTGAAGTCGATAATATCGGGCATTCTCTGAGCCAAACTATTATTGGACGAAACTTTTACCACTGGACAAACTGCATTGCCTGTAGGTGTTCCCAGCCCTGTAGTGAAAAGAATAATCGTTGCACCACTTGCTGCTTTTCCTGTGGTTGCTTCCACATCATTGCCTGGTGTGCATACCAAATTAAGGCCTGCTTTCTTTATTGGTTCTGTATAATCAAGCACATCCACTACTGGTGATGTGCCACCTTTTTTTGCAGCACCAGTGCTTTTGATGGCATCGGTTATCAACCCATCTTTTATGTTTCCGGGCGAAGGGTTCATATAAAATCCGCTACCAACATTTCTTGCTTGGGCATCGTAACTTTTCATCAACTGCGTAAACTTTTCTGCTGATTCATAAGTGGTACACCTGTCCACCAAATCCTGTTCGGCACCATACAATTCAGGAAATTCAGCTAACAAAATTTGTCCCCCTAAAGCCACCAATAAATCTGCTGTATGGCCAACTGCCGGATTGGCTGAAATGCCACTAAAACCATCGCTGCCACCGCATTTAACGCCAATACAAAGTTTGCTTAGTGGCTGTGGTGTTCGGCTGCTTTTATTTGCTTCCAGTAAACCTTTAAATGTTTGCTGAATGGCTGTTGCAATCATCTGTTCTTCAGAAACGGCCTGTTGTTGCTCAAAGAAAAAAATGGGTTTGCTAAATGTTGGGGTGCGTTGATGAATATCTTGTTGCAACATGCTTACCTGCAAATGCTGGCAGCCTAAACTCAACACTGTTACACCTGCCACATTAGGATGATCGGCATAGGCTGCCAATAATTTACTCAGCATTTCACTGTCCTGTCTTGTGCCACCACAGCCCCCTTCATGATTCAAGAACTTGATGCCATCAACATTTTGGAAAACTCTTTGTTTGTTTACCGGTTCTTCAAAAAGCAGTTCTTCCACTTTTAAGGAATCAATATTGTCTTTTTGGTCTATCAACCTGCTTACAAGCTGTTTGTACTTTTGACTTGGGGCATAACCTAATTGTGACAGCAAAGCATCCTTGATATAGTCCAAATTCCTATTCTCACAAAAAACTGTTGGAATAAATAACCAATAGTTAGCAGTACCAACCCTGCCGTCATCTCTTGCGTAACCATCAAAGGTTTTGTCCTTCCATTGTGTTATGTCAGGGGCTGTCCAGTCTAGGTCTTTTTGCTTAAAATAGTTTTCGTTGGAAGCATGCTGTACATTATGTGTGTGCATGATTTCACCTTTAGCAATGGCCTGTGTTGCTTTGCCCACAAGCACTCCATACATTTTTATTTCACCGCCTGCGGCAATATCATCCATCAAAAATTTATGCTTGGCAGGTACATCTGTTTGAAGGTTATATTCACTTCCTGCATAAAAAACTGTTTCCCCTTTTTGCAGGTTGGCCAATGCTACCAGGACGTTGTCACCTTCATTAATTTGTAGGACTTTGTTCATTAGTTAAATTAATCGCTTGGTTATACTAAAGAAAATATTATGTTCATGGCCACCCACTTCTCTCCTTCCCTGGCCCATGGAATTGAACTTTGGAACTTCCACATTAACTGCTCCCACTCTTGCACTTTCGGGTTGGCTGCATCCATAGCTGCTTTTTTTATAGGGTCAAAGGTTTCATTTGTTTCCATTATCATGAACAGGCGATTACCTGTCCTATAAATTTCCATTTGCACAATGCCTGCATCCAAAATACTTTTCTTTATTTCTGGCCAACCGTTCTCTTTTTTGTGCCAATGTTCATATTCTTCAATTAGTGCCGGGTCATCCACTAGATCTAACGCTAAACAGTGTCTTGTCATGATATATGTTTTAATTTTTAATGATTACTTATTTATCACTTTATAACCTTTTGCCCCAAATAATAAAATCACCACAAAACACACCAGTGGCACGGTATAACTGTATTGTATGTTATTGGCAGCATCGCTGATGTATCCAAAAACAGGTGGTAATAATGCACCACCAACAATGGACATGATGATGAGGCTGCTGCCAAATTTTGTATCGCCACCCAAATCTTTTATGCCCAATGAAAAAATGGTTGGGAACATGATAGACATAAAAAAGGCGATGCCAATAGTGGCATATACAGGTGCTGTACCCTGGCCCACAATGGCAACAATACACAACGCAATGTTGATGGCAGCATAAATGGCCAACAAGGTATTTGGCTGCACATATTTCATAATGAACGTGCCTACAAAACGTCCTACCATAAAAGCGAGGCCCGCTGTAGAAAGATAATAAGAGAGGTAACCAGTATCACTAGGTTGATCAATAATGTGTAACCATAGAAACGTTTTTTCTATAGCTGTTATCAACCCATCTTTTACGGTTCCGACAGGTATTGTTTTGGAGGCAAAAAGTATAAAGAAGCTGAACACACATACCTGTGCCCCTACATAAAAAAACTGTGCAGTCACTCCCCAGCTTAAATGCCTGTGCTTAAAAGCATGGAGGATGCTCGCACTACTTTGCTGATCCTCACCATCTTTTATTTCAGGAAGTCTGGTAAAGTAAAAAGCTATTGCAACCAATAAAATAATGACCCCTAAAATGAGGTAGGGCAACTTAACAGTTGATGCTTCTGATGCCAATGCCACTTTCTTTGCAGCTTCCGTCATATTGTTCAATTGGTCATCTGTTGCACCTTGTACCAATATTAATTTTGCACCAATAATAGGTGCCATAGTTGCTGCAAGGCCATTGAACGATTGGGCAAAGTTTAATCGCTGGCTGGATGTTTTCGGATCTCCAAGTAAGGCTGCATAAGGGTTTGCGGCTGTTTCTAAAATAGTTAAGCCGCAGGCAATAATAAACAATGCCCCCAGGAAAAAAATATAAGCTTGCGTATTGGCTGCTGGTATAAATAAAAATGAACCCAAGGCAAAAAGTAACAGGCCAGTGATGATGCCAGATTTGTAGCCATACTTTTTCATGATGAAACCAGCTGGCAAAGCCATAACAAAATAGGCGATGAACACCGCTGAATCAACCAATGATGCCTGCAAAGTTGATAAGGCAAATGACCTTTTTAAATGTGGGATCAAAATGGGGTCCAGGTTGTGTGCAAACCCCCATAGAAAAAACAAAGAGGTTATTAGGATGAATGGAAAAAGATACCCCGTTTTGTTTGATAAGGGGCTGGTTGAAATATTGCTTGATTGGGATGGTAAGGCCATTTTTTAGCTTTCGTTAATTAGTAAGAAGATGATATAAGGTATAATTGTTCCTATAAGTACATATTATAAAGCTCTGTCTAAATGCACATACCCGCCATCTACATAAACCAATTGCCCCGTTGTATGGCTTGATTTTACAGACAAAAGGAATGCTACCGTGCTTCCAATTTCATGGGCAGTTGTCATCCTTTTTCCCAACGGTATTTTTTCGGTAATACTTTCCATTTTTTTCTCTGGCCTATCAAAAGTATTGACCCACTGTTCGTAGAGCGGGGTGTAGCATTCTGCAACAATTACTGCATTAACCCTTATATTATATTTCAATAATTCCACTGCCCATTCCCGTGTCAGGGCATTTCTAGCACCATTGGCAGCAGCATAACCTGATGTATCGCCTTGCCCTGTTTCTGATACCTTAGAGCTAATATTGACAATACTTCCTTTATTTTTAATCAACTCAGGCAATGCGTGCTGTACCAACAAATAATAATGCACTACATTTTTTTGGTAAGATGAAATGAAGCCGGCGTAGCTGCCATATTGCAGACCTACGTTATCATTAACACCTGCATTATTTACAACACAATGGATTGTTCCATACGCTGCAATTACTTTTTCAACCGCTTCTTTACAAGCATTTGGCTCTGTTAATTCTGCTGTTACAAAGGCTGCTTTTAAACCCATATTCATCAACTCTTCTACCAACTTTTGATTATCAGTTTCATCTCTTCCAATAATCACAGGAAAAGCCCCTTCCTCAGCTAATATTCTTGTAATTCCTTCACCAATACCCCTTGCCCCACCTGATACAATCACAACTTTATTTTCCAAATGCAAATTCATCGTTTCTATTTTTTATGGCGCATACATAGTAATAATTATTATATCGCTTAAGTACTTATGTATAAATATAACAGATACTAATTATTAAATTGACTGCTTTATAATCTCTATTTTTCTATTGAAGCAATGGCTTTGATAGTTTTAATAATAGAATCTGGAGTAACTGAGATACTGTCAATTCCCTCTTCTACAAGAAACTGTGCAAAGTCTGGGAAATCGGAAGGCCCCTGACCGCAAATACCTACTTTAACACCATTCTTTTTAGCAGAAGCAATGAGATTTGAAATCATTTTCTTTACTGATGGATTGCGTTCATCGTATAAATGCGCTACTAAAGAGGAATCCCTGTCAAGCCCTAAAGTTAATTGCGTCAAGTCGTTAGAGCCAATTGAAAACCCATCAATATGTTTAGAAAATTCATCAGCCATAATAATATTAGACGGAATTTCGGCCATTAAATACAACTCAAGACCATTCTCACCTCTCACCAAACCAAACTCTTGCATCACTTCTTTTACAAGTACCAACTCTTCTACTGTGCGGCAAAAAGGGATCATTACAACCACATTATCCAGCCCCATTTCTTCACGTACAGTTTTTATGGCTTTACATTCTAACCCAAAAGCTGGTTTGTAAGCTGTAGAATAATATCTTGACGCACCTCGCCAACCAATCATTGGATTTTCCTCGTGTGGTTCGTAGTGGTTTCCTCCCAGCAGGTTATAATATTCATTGCTTTTAAAATCACTAAAACGAACGATGACTTTATTGGGATAAAAAGCTGCAGCAATTTTTGCTATACCGTAAGAAAGTTTTTTAATAAAAAAATCTTCTTCGTTCGCATAGCCAAAAATGCGCTTTTCTATCTCTTTGCTTAAAGGCACATCGTTTAAGGTTTTATGGTTCATTAATGCCAGCGGATGAATTTGAATATAGTTGTTAATTATAAACTCTTCACGGGCCAAACCAACACCAGCATTAGGCAAATGTGAAAATTTAAAACACATAGATGGTGTTGCCACATTCAGCATCAATTTGGTTTTTATTGTTGGCAAATCCTTTAAATCATATTCGCTTCTTTCAAAACCAATGATACCTCCGTAAATCAAACCAATTTCGCCTTCAGCGCAGCTTACTGTTATCTCCTGCCCTTCTGCCAAAATATCTGTTGCATTGCCACAACCTACAATTGCTGGCACTCCCAGCTCTCTGGCCACAATGGCTGCATGGCAAGTTCTACCACCCTTATTGGTTACAATGGCTGATGCTTTTTTCATAATTGGCTCCCAATCAGGGTCGGTCATATCAGTCACTAAAACATCCCCTTCTTTAAACTCATGCCCTTCTACAGCACGTTTATCCAGCGAGAATAAAATATTGACTTTACCGGCGCCAATTTTATCACCTACAGCAATACCTTTCATTAATATTTTCTCTGCCCTTGCCTCATCAAAAATGGCGTATTCAGTAATCTTGCTATGGTCTTTTTGTGAGTGTATGGTTTCTGGCCTTGCCTGTACTATAAACAACTCTTTACTTAAGCCATCAACCGCCCACTCTACATCCATGGGCGTCCATTTTTGTTTTATACCAGTGTAATATGTTTCAATCTTTACTACCCAATCTGCCAGCTTTATCACATCGGCATCGGATAAACAAAACCGATGTTGAAAGCTCTTTTCAGTTGAAATAATCTTTACACGTTCATCCGCTTTATCACCATACACCATCATTTTATCTTTTATCCCTAATTTTTTTTCGATGATAGAGGCAAAGCCTTTGCTTAATGAAGGTTTGAATACAATAAACTCATCTGGTGAGATAGCGCCCTGCACCACCATTTCACCCAAACCATAAGACCCATTTATAACAACTACATCTTTAAAGCCACTTTCTGTATCCAGGCTGAAAGCTACACCAGAGGATCCTAAATCGCTGCGTACCATTTTTTGCACACAAATACTTAATGCTACTGCAAAATGATCGTAACCAAAAGATTGACGGTAACTGATGGCCCTGTCGGTAAATAAAGAAGCAAAGCAATTTCGAACTGAATCCATTAAAGTAGCAGGGCCTGTTACGTTTAAAAACGTTTCCTGCTGGCCAGCAAAAGAAGCATCTGGCAAATCTTCGGCAGTTGCAGATGAGCGAACAGCTACGTCTGTATATTCCTGTTTATAATTGGCAGAAAGAAGTTCATAAGCTTTGATAATATCTTCGCTCATTTGTTTTTCAAAACGACCATTACGAATTAACAATCGTACCTGGCTTCCACCTCGCCTAAGCGATTCTAAGTTATCATAATCAATAGAATTGACGATGTGCTTGATGGTGCTTTCTAATCCATTATAGCTAATAAATTGCCTGTAGGCATCTACCGTAATTACAAAGCCATTTGGAATTTTTACCCCGATAGCAGCAAGGTGCTGGATCATTTCACCAAGGGAAGCGTTTTTACCACCAACAACATCAATATCGTTGATTCCCACCTTATTTAAAGGAAGGGTGATAGGGTTTTTCATATAGTTTTACGTTTTTTTAGATGGCATAAAACTATAGTGCAGAGAAAGAAAAGTATGACAACGGTTTCTCCAATAGTGATACTATCTTCACAAAAACTAACCCGTGGATTAGCAACATAACTCATTTCGTAATATTGTTGTAATAAAGCCTATGTTGTAAAGGCGTTTTATTTGTAATATTTTTAAAATGCCGGTTGAAGTTTGAGAAATTATTATAACCGCTCTCATAACAGATAGCAGCAATACTTTTATCAGTCTCTGCCAACAGCTTGCAGGCGTGCCCAATACGAACTTCAATCAAAAACCTGGAAAACGTTTTTTTTATTCTTGATTTAAAATACCTGCAAAAAGATTTTGGACTCAGGTGTACGACTCTGGCAATTTGTTCCAAAGCAATTTCAGAAGAGAAGTGATTAAGCACAAATTGATAAATGGCATTTAACCTGTCAGCTTCTTTGGGATTATAATGAAATTCAAAACCTTCGCTGCAAATGGTTTTAGTTTCTTTTGACTGAGCAATTTGTTGTAAAATCTGCATCAATAAAACAATCCGCTCAGCCCCTTTTTCAACAACCAGTTTGCATAGCAATTCACTTACCTTTTTTTTAGTGATCCCTTTAATCCGTATGGCTTGCTGTGCTTTCTGTAAAACACTTTCAATCTCTTTATTTTCAGGCAGCTTGAAGAAATGATCACCCAGGCAATTTGGCAAAAAGTGTATTACAATTACCTCGCAGAATAATTCTGGATTTTTAGTAAAATAACAATCATCGCAACGCCAGTAATGGGGCAAATCTGAACCAACCAAAATCATGTCCCCACTTTTGAAATGATGTATATGATCGCCAATAAATTGACGTCCGGCACCCTTGATAATGTACACCAGTTCAATTTCTGGATGATGATGCCATTTGTTGTAAAAATGAGGCACAATTTCATGGCGAACATTAAAGGAATGCTGTATATCTAAATGGATTTTTAGTAAGTGTGGTTTCATGTAAAGTAAACAATGTTTTAATTTTCAAATGGCATATAAATATCCGAATTATTAGAAATGTTTGCTTTTTACAACATGACGATTTGGTAGTGTTCTTTATAGTTGATTTGTTATGCAATCGAGATTACAAAAGTAAGCCCATAGTTTGAAGTGTAGGTTTAACATGTACTCTTTTTTAGAGAATGAGAGGCTTTTACGCACCATTCTGCCAAACCTTTGCCTGATGGTGTTGTTGAGCCTTTCTATGTGTGCCGTTTCCTTGCCCACCTTTTTATGTTTTTTCAGGGATACAATTGTAGGATTTCCAAAAGTCGGGGAAGCTGTTGCACTTCAGGAAACCGTAGGGCAGTTTGCGCCATAACCGTTTGCAGGATGCCATGCCACTTCCACGATGGCACCCTCGCCTGCTGGCGAAATGGTATTTTTACAGGTTCAGCTTTTGTAGCTTTTAATTCCAGACAAAGGCCGGCTACACTAACAAGTAACGGGTAATACTAGAGGAACTCAAGCGCCAGTGCAGGAAGAACGATGACTGGTTGAGGGTATATCTTGGGGAGATGGAATTAAATATGTTATAAAATAAGATTTGGATAGTCGCTTAGAAATTTACCAAAAGTCCACAAAGAACTATCAAGTTGTTTTGAAGTGAAATTGCTATCCATAATGTCTTTACAGTTCAAATAAAATGGCTTATAGTCTTTATGGTAAATTTTAATTTTTTCACTATTCGAGTATGGTAAAGATGAGTCTTTAACTTGTTTTGTTATGTACATAAATGCCCTAAAAACATGCTGGTCAAATATTGGATATTCATATGGTTGTATGATGTGCATTAAAAAAATCTTCCAAATCGCACTAAGGTCAGAAAATGTTGTATCGAAAAAGTTTTCATCCCAATCATACTTCAATTGATTTATAATTTTATGCTTTGATAATATTTTCTCTTTCAAAGAAGTATCTTTTTTACCACTTAATCTCATACCGTTTTTCCAGGTAAATAGTTCTTCAATGTTCTCTATACTTAATTCTTGTTTATAGATTAAATCTGTGTAAGAAGTCATGTTTAAATACATGAAACTTTTACTCCAATTATCTATGAATGTATTTAAATCTGCTAAGTCATTTCTTTTGAGTGTTACAAATGAATATGTCATTTCAATATTGCTCATATAATTAAGCTTAAGTTCTCTTTTTAAACTAAATATTTTCTAGGTCTTATATTAAGCGGCCTTAATTATAAAACACCCCCTTCATTATCCCGCTATCTTAATCAACAAAGTTTTTCTGTCTTTTTGTAGGGTAATAGGTTCTTTTATAAAACTAGCATCTAACTGTAGCGATTGGCAAATGGCTAGCCACTCATGCGCTGGAATAACCAAAAAGCCTTGTGCTTTTTTTATCTCATAGTATTTTGAAAAGCGCAGTTTAAAGAAAAATGTGAGTGTAGATAATAGTCTGCCACCTTTGAATGATTCCCATAAAATGGCAACCATATCTTTTAATAAGCCCTCGTTTACTATTAAGTCGCACAGTAGTATTTGTGCACCTGGGGCTGCTAATTGTTTAATATTGGTAAGCAATGTTTTTATCTCATCTGCATTGCGGTAATATTGTAATACGCTCATTACTATCACTTTTGTAAATGATAGATGAGCCACTACAGATAGGTTTAAATAATCGTTGGGGTTTAACTTATGAAAAAATATATGGGCATGTTGGCTATGTTTTGCCTTGGCTATTTCATTGTACCGCAGCGAAATATCTAACCCATGCATTTCTTGTACACGTTGGTGCCAGGCATCTTCTAAGTGACCAGGCCCAGAACCAATGTCCAGCACCTTGTCAGTAGGCGATAACTGTATATATTTCTCAACTTTAGATAAAAAATATTGATAATTATCTATCATCGACTCATCAAAATTGTTCTCTTTTTGCCAAAATTCCAGCCAGTTTTTTGTCATGCTTATTACTTCTTTTATGCAACAGCTTTTTGTGGTACTAAGGGTGTAGTAAAGTGTACAATATATAAAATTCTAAACCAAATAAGTACGCAAGGCAGGGCTTTTAATACAAATGGCACCACCCATTGCTGCCTTACAAAAGCGGGTACAAAATCGGTTGGTGATAGTATTGTAAAAAAGTAACAGCCTATTAGCAATAGCAAATCAACATAGGTTTGTGGCGAGAATAGCCACCAGATGGCAACACCAGTTACAGCAATTATATATGTGGGCGACTCTGCCACAGGGTTAAATATTACATGAAAAATTAAAATAGAAGCTAGCAACAGCATTTTAAATTGCGCCTCTGCAAAGCGTTTTGCATGGTAGTAAACGCTACAAAAAAACAAAATACCCACACCAACTATTGCAGTATTTGGTATTGCAGGCGATAGTATTTGGTGCACCAACCGATGTATGGATTGATTAATGGCTTTATCTACATCTGACTTAATAAATAATTGTTTTACCCATAACTCAGTTTGCCAGTACAGTTTTTCTGGCGTTGTAAATAGAATGGGTAGTATGGCATATATAATGGCCCACAACAGCATGTAGGCAATAAATTTTAGTTTATCCGGGTAAATGATAAATAGCCCGGCAGTAACCAAACTATAAATTTTAACGTTAAAACCCAGCATTATAAAAGCCGCAGCCCAAAAAGGTTTTTTATTCTCAAAGCATACAAAAGCAAACAATGGTATAGCCGCTATTAAGGGGTTGGTTTGTGAATTGTCAATAGACGTTAATAGCTCTTGTATGGCATACCAATAGATAAATGCTTTCTGCTTTTTTTGCAATGGCATACGGTACACCGCATATACCCAAACAGCGGTAAAAAAAAAGTGCCATAAAAACAAGCCCACTTTATAAGGCAACGCAAAAAAGGGATAAAATACGGCTGCAAATGTGGGTGCGTAATGGTAATGGTCGAAATATTGTTGCGGGTAAAGGTTGTACATACTTTCGCCATTGCGCAAGTGTGTAAGGGCATAATAAAAAATGCTATAATTATTGGATGTATCTATAAACACATATTTAATGCTTATAAAAAGTGCCAGCACAACAAACAAACCAAACAGCAAGCGATAGTCGGCAAAAATGGGTTTCTTAAAAAAGCGAGCTACAGTCATAACCAATAAGTAGTAAATATTTGGTGGCAATAATATAAAATAGCAACAATACTGGAATAGTATTTAAAAATAGCGGTTATCAATAAATATTAGAAAACAATACACATAAAAAAGCTATTTCAAAGGTCGAGGGTGTTCCAAAAGGATCACCCGTGCCAGTGCAGATGCAGTTCTAAGCTGGCGTTGGGTGGCTTGCAGAAAGCGTGAAAGAAGAAAAGGTTCGCACAGATTGCGCAGATCAAGGCAGAAAGGATGCTGCGCTGCGCTTGCATGGGTGTCTCGCAGAAAGCACGGAAAACGCAGAAGAAAGAAAGGGTGTCGCGCAGATTACGCGGATAAACGCAGAAGGAAATGCGCAGCTACGCTGGCATTGGTGTCTCGCAGAAAGCGCAGAAAACGAAGAAGAAAGGATGTGTCGCGCAGATTGAGGAGATTAATGCAGAAGGAAATGCTGCACTGCGCTGGCATTGAGTGTCTCGCAGAAAGCGCGGAAAACGCAGAAGAAAGAAAGGTGTCGCGCAGATTGAGGGGATGAACGCGGATAAATACTCTTGTAGAAAACGAATAAAAAAAAGAAAGGCTGTCTTGTTTAAGACAACCTTTCTTTTAATCAATCAGTAACTACCTTTAATCAATCATAACCATCGGCCATCCTATGCACCACCTTTTTTTATCCGGTCAGCCGCAGGCTGATACAAAAAATCCGAAGGCTATTTTTTGTAAGGATAAAAAGCAGTGGTAGCGCCATCCTGAAATAAGAATCAAATCTTGCATTGGGCAACATCTAAAACACTTATCAATCCCGCAATAGACTGTGCGCTGGCAAGGCAAGGCGGCGGCAGCTTCGCGCTTGCCTAGCCCTTTTTGCTACTTTTTGCGGCAATGGCAAAAAGTAGAAGTCACCAAAGATGGAAGGAACATAATGGCTTCACGCGGTGCTTTGAAAAAAAGGTTTCCCGCAGATTACGCGGATGAACACAGAAGGAAATGCGCCGCTGCGCTGGCATTGGGTGGCTCGCAGAAAGCGCGGAATAAGAAAAGGTTTCCCGCATAAAGAAAGAAAGGCTGTCTTGTTTAAGACGGCCTTTCTTTTATTCAACAGTAACTACCTGTAATCAATTATAACTATCAGCCATCCTGTGCACCACCTTTTTTTATCCGGTCAGCCGCAGGCTGATACAAAAAATCCGAAGGTTATTTTTTGTAAGGATAAAAAGCAGTGGTAGCACCATCCTGAAATAAGAATCATATCAAGGCTTGGGCAGCACAGTAAATACTTATCCTGCCTGCACTAAGTTGTGCGCTGGCAAGGCAAGGCGGCGGCAGCTTCGCGCTTGCCTAGCCCTTTTTGCTACTTTTTGCGGCAATGGCAAAAAGTAGAAGCAACCAAAGATGGAAGTAAGATAATGGCTTCACGCTGTGCTTTGAAGAAAGGGTGTCGCGCAGATTACGGGGATAAACGCAGAAGGAAATGCGCAGCTGCGCTGGCATTGGTGTCTCGCAGAAAGCGCGGAAAACGCAGAAGAAAGAAAGGGTTCGCGCAGATTACGGGGATTAACGCAGAAGGGATGCTGCGCTAGCATTGAGTGTCGCGCAGAAAGCGCGGAAAACGCAGAAAAAAGAAGGTGTCGCGCAGATTACGGGGATTAACGCGGATAAAAACTCTTGTAGAATACGAATAAAATAAAGAAAGAAAGGCTGTCTTAAAACAAGACAGCCTTTCTTTTAAACAATCAGTAACTACCTGTAATCAACTATAACTATCAGCCATCCCGTGCACCACCTTTTTTTATCTGGTCAGCCGCAGGCTGATACAAAAAATCCGAAGGCTATTTTTTGTAAGGATAAAAAGCAGTGGTAGCGCCATCCTGAAATAAGAATCATATCCAGGCTTGGGTAACATCTAAAACACTTATAAATCCCGCAATAGACTGTGCGCTGGCAAGGCAAGGCGGCGGCAGCTTCGCGCTTGCCTAGCCCTTTTTGTTACTTTTTGTGGCAATGGCAAAAAGTAGAAGCAACGGATGCGCCGCTGCGCTGGCGTTTTGTTTCTCGCGGAAAGCGCAGAAAGCGCGGAATAAGAAAAGGTGTCGCGCAGATTACGGGGATAAACGCAGATAAACAATCGTGTAGAAAACGAATAAAAAAAAGAAAGGCTGTCTTGTTTTAAGACAACCTTTCTTTTAATCAATCACTAACTACCTGTAATCAATTATAACTATCAGCCCTCCTGTGTACCACCTTTTTTTATCAGGTCAGCCTCAGGCTGATACAAAAAATCCGAAGGTTATTTTTTGTAAGGATAAAAAGCAGTGGTAGCGCCATCCTAAAATAAGAATCATATCCAGGCTTGGGTAACACAGTAAATACTTATCCTGCCTGCACTAAACTGTGCGCTGGCAAGGCAAGGCGGCGGCAGCTTCGCGCTTGCCTTGAATTTTTGGCTCCACCTTTTGTTTCCAAGACAAAAGGTGGAATAGTATGCATGAAAAACAATTAGTCATCCTACATAGCCTATACCCTTTCTACAACAACAAAAAAGCCACCTTTTCAAAAAAGCTAAGGCCTTTAAAATGCAAAAGAAATTTTAAAACTCTTTAATTCATTCACCTGCATGGCTGGCCGGGGCCGTTTTTATCCGGCTTTAACTTTTTATTTTCAAAGCCATGCTTACTTTTAAAACACTAACAGCGATGGTACCAAATAAACTGTTAACTGCTTTGTTTCCATATTGAAAAAGTGCGAAGACTGACTTGATGTGTTCCTGAAAATTATTGTTGATCAATGCCCTGCAAACATCAGGATGTGCCGCTATGTACAACATCATAGCCAACGGTATTATGCCCGGCAATGCCATCCACTGCTGTAGTCATGTAACAAACAGTAATACAAGTACATCAATGGCGGCTTACGGTTTGCGCTGTATGAAAATGAAACACCATTTTTTTAAAAATTAAACTTTACAACTATGATCAGGTATTATTTGCAACCCAATTATATAAGCACCGACCCTAACGACCAGGTAGCAAGAATAGTAGCCAACAATGTATTTGATACAGAAGCCATTATAAAATTGATGCTGCTGCGTGGTACCACGCTTACCGAAACAGATATACGCGCTGTAGTGTACCTGTTGTGTGATGTTACCTGCCGTGCCGTGGCAGACGGCAACAATGTAAACCTGCCCATTGGCAATATACGCCCCGGCATTATTGGTATTTTTAACAGTGCTACTGACAGTTTTGATGGTAGCAGGCATACCAAAAAAGCAACGCTTTCTGCTGGTGCTTTGCTGTGGGAGTATATGGAAAAAGCGACTGTAGAAAAAGTGCTGCAACCGCCGGCATCCCCTGCCCTGCTGGAGTATTTTGATGTGAATACGCAGTTGGCAAATGCCAGACTTACCCCTGGCGGTATAGGGCAGCTAGCTGGTGATGAACTGAAGTTTAACCCCGCCAATGCGGCCGAAGGCATCTTTATTATTAACAGTACAGGTACCGCCACGCAGGCCAGTATAATAGCCAGCCGTACCGAAGGCAAGCTGGTATTTAGTGTACCCACCGGCCTTGCCGCAGGCAACTATACCCTTGAGGTAAGAAGGGGTTATGGTAATGCCGCCAGTATACGTACCGGCACTTTAAACGAGGTGTTGCAGGTAGTATAGCCGGCAACCACCATTATTTTTAGCATTGTAGCTGTTAACAAGCCACCCCCTGCGGGTGGCTTTTTTGTGCCTGTGGGGTATCAGAAAAAAATAGTCGGCGAGAAACATAAAAACTATGGGCGAGAAACAAAAAAACTATGGGCGAGAAACAAAATATTTATGGGCGAGAAACATTTTGTTTCTCGGCGACAATCATGAACAGATTGGGCGACTCTGCTGAGCTGATTGGGCGACTATTTTTTACAAATGGCTAACAGGTAATTTTTAGATTAAAATAAATCGTAGAAAACATTGCGCATAGTACATCTTAACATTATATTTGAGAGAAGAAACCAATAACCAACTGGCTATTTATAACAATACTGCTGCGACACCGAAATGAGATAACTGCGTAATTAGCCTTGTTAGATTGAAAGAATTGAAAGAAATAATATTGATGGCAAACTGAACGGATTGTACTAACAAGAGTAAAAAAATGCTAAAATATTGATTTTCAATAGAAAGATATTTCATATTGCGTATTATAACGGCAATTACTGCGTTGTGCGATATTATGCAGACACACCCTAAACTTCAAACCAAGAGATTAATATTATGGCAAATCCAAAAGACATTTTAGTTATTACAACATCATCGGCTGACGGAATAAAAGTAAAAAGATATTTGAAACCTGTATCAGCACATATTGTTGCAGGGACAAATTTGTTCAGCGACTTTTTAGGCGGCTTGACTGATGTATTTGGGGGACGTTCACAATCCTACCAAAAGCAATTGACCTCACTATATAGCGAAGCGATTGAAAGAATTAAAATTGCAGCATACGAATTAGGAGCAAACTGTATTATAGGACTAAGTATTGATATGGATGAAATTTCAGGGAAAGGTAAATCTATGTTTATGCTTACTGCAATAGGAACAGCAGTCATTCTTGAAAAGGAAACTATTGAAAAAAGCCCTTTGCCAAACCTTCCCGAAAAATTTGAAAATGTTGGTGTTGACAGGATAAACATTTTAAGAACCAAAAAAAATATAATTGCAAAAGCGAATACCGAGGAGTTAGGTCTCAACGATGATGTATGGAGCTTTATAACAGCAAACCAAGTTGACGCAGTATTTCCTTACTTATTAAAAATGTATTCTAAAGCAATAGCGAGTGACGAAATGACCCCTGGAACAACTGCAAGTTTTCATAAACAACTTACCCAATACATTGATGCTTTGCCTGACAATATTAAGTTAGACCTTTTATACAATGCTATTCAGACTGAACAAAAGGAACAGTTGGCTTTGAAATTAGCAGAAATAATTAACGAGTTGAACTTATTTGATTTTAATAGAATTATGCAACTATTAAAAAGTGATAATTTTCAAACACAAAAAATAGGATTACGCATTTCCAAATTTGACAAACCATTTTACAATAAAGAAGACATTAAAGATTTGCAGACAATTAAAAACTATGCAAAGGAAATATTTGTTGAACGTGGCAAACGGTCAATGAAAAAACAATTATTGTCTTCTAAAGAAAAGGAAGTTTGGACTTGTGAATGTGGTAAGACAAATGATATTGACAGTAATTGTAGTGAGTGCTTTAAAGACATTTATGGTTTTAAAGCAAATGAAATAAAACCATCTTCGGTTGACAATTACATTCAAGAAAAAATCGGATTGATTACAGAGTATGTAGAATAACGAACGCATAACGAAAGGTTTGCCGCAAGGCTGGTGGACGGAATAAACAATCGGCTATTGTACTATTATCAGCTAATAACAACTGGGGGCGGGTGTTCCTCTAGGAACATCCGTAACTGCACAAAAGGTCCAAATGGTATACGGAATTTGAAAAACAAGACCTATTTGAATTATTTTAGCTAAAAGCCATAACATGCCTGGCAAGGGCATACCTTGTATGGCAACCTGAACAGTTTACATATAGTAGCACCATCAACTATTCGGATGGTACTATAACAATACAAAAAATTACCAAAACATTGATTTTCAATAGAAAAATATTTCATATTGCGTATGATAACGCCAATGATGGGGTTGGCCGCTATGCCTGTCAAGAGAACTTTTCAAAAATGAGAGATAAAAAATTTATAATTATTTTCACTTTGCTTTTGACAAAATCTTTTGTATTTGGACAAAGTGCAAAAGAACAACTCTCTATTGCGAACGCTGCAAAATTGGTTTCAAAAAGTTTTTATGATGAAATTCCATTTTCTGATAAATTGGGATACTTTACAATTCAAGTAAAAATAGACACCAGTTTTTATGAGTACATATTTGATACAGGTGGCTATAACACAGTAACTACAAAAATTATGGACAACGCAAAACTTTCATCACTTATGGAAGTGGAGGTTGGAAGTTCTAACAAAGTAAAATCAAAAATTAAACTTTCAAAAGTGCCTTTGTTGCAAATTGGAAAAGCACAATTTGAAAATGTAGGTGTTTTTAATTTTGATTTTTCTTCTTCGCCAGTTATAAATTGCTACACTAATGGAGGTTTAATTGGCAAAAGTGTTATTGGCGAAGCTGTATGGCAAATTGATTACAAAAAATCTGTTATTAGGGTATCAGACAATCTTGCAAATATGCCTAACCTACACAATGGCGAAAAAATAAAAATCGGACTTGATAAAACGCTAAATCCTTTTTTGAAACTCAAGATTAATGGAAAGGAAGAAAATTTTATGTTAGACTTGGGTTTTGGAGGACTAATATCATTAACTGAAAAAACTGCTTCTTCAATAAAATCAACTAATAAATTAACAATAGAAGGCGAGGGAAACATCAGTGCAAATGGAGTTGTTAATGAAAAGACTAACGCTACTTTGTTAGAAACCCTCACTATCGGAAAATCAGAGCTAAAAAATAAAGTTGCATATTCTTCTAAATCAAATAACTACAATTTGCTTGGTTCAGAATTGACAAAATATTTTATTGTAACACTTAACTTCAAAGACAAAGAATTGATCTTAACACCTTTTGCTGACACAGAGAATAAATTTGAAACTTTTGGTTTTAACATAAACTTAGATAGCAATAAAATATATGTTAGCAAACTTTTTAGTAGACTAAATGCTGAGAAAATTGGACTAATACTGAATGACGAAATTATAAATGTTAATGGGAAACAATTAAGTGAATTTTCACTCTGTGAAAGATATTTCCATTTCAATAATATATTAAGAACTGAAAAAGAGATTTTAGTTAAAATTAAAAGAGGCAAAGAGCAAAAAGAATTTCGTATTACAAAACAGAACCCGTTTTAGTTGCTGAGAAAATGGCACAGCAGGCAACATGAACTGTGCGAGTAGAGCTTGATCAGTAAACATCACGCCATCAACTATACACAGTAAGGCTACATTAACAAGTAACGGGTGATATTGAGGAACACCCGAGCCAGTAAATAAAGAAAGGCTGTCTTGTTAAGACAGCCTTTCTTTATGTAATTTAGGTCCTGCAAGTCTTTTATCTGCATTAATCCACGCAATCTGCGGGAGCCCTTTCTGCGTTTTCAGCGCTTTCTGCGAGCCACCTCAAAGCCAGCACCGCGCCGCATTCGTCCGCAATATTTTAAACCTTACAGCTTTATTATCTTCTGCGAAACCTTTACATCATTAAATAAAATAGTAGCGTTGTAAGTACCTGCTGTTAATGATGCAGTATTTAGTTGTAAAAGCTGGTTGCCTTTTACCAGTTTAAGCGGCTGTGTTTGTATCATTCTTCCATAAACATCAGTAATAACAAGGGTTGCGGCCTGCTCTTTTGCAGCATTGATACTTAAAGTTGCAGTATTACTAACAGGGTTAGGGTACACACTAAAATAGTTGATGGCGGCTTTATTAATATTTACCGTAACCACATTACTGTAAGTGGCTTTACCATCTTTATCCACCTGTTTAAGACGGTAGTAATTAATACCATCCAAAGGCTGGCTATCTGTTGCAGCATAATTATTTTGTACAGATGAATTGCCATTACCCGCTACAGAATCAACAGCAGTAAAGTTCACCCCATCTGCTGAACGTTCAACCACAAACAGTTTATTGCTTATTTCAGATGCAGTAGACCAGTTAAGCGCAACTGTTTTATTGGTAGTAACATTTGCTGTAAAGTTTACCAATGTTACAGGCAAAGTGCCATTGTTATACGTGTACCAAATGGGCGAAGTAATTACCTTATTACCTGCAAGGGTTATCTCTGCAAAATAATAGGCAGTACTTCCGTTGGCAAGGTTAAAATCAGTAAAACTAAAAGTATTTGCAGTGGCAGAATCTAGCGTTACTGCGGTAATACTGTTACCAGGTACACCATACATAATCTTTATTCTTGCAATAGCTGATGGATTGGTGGGGTCAGTTACTGAAACACTAATGGCAGGCGGTGTAGTACCTGTAAAAATACTGCCCATTATTTGATTATTGATGGTGAAAGAAGCCTTGTTATCACAATCTTCCGTAGCATAAAAATGCCTTGCCTTCATGGCTTTTAAAAATTCTGCATTGCTTAAAGAAGGTGCAACAAACACGGTTCTTGTGGTAGATGTTCTGCCAAAAGTGGTGTAATGATTATCATGATCCATAGTGGGGCCTGTATGGTAACCTTTAGATAACAGCACTTTGTAATAATCGTAATAATTAAGCGAAGAAGCAGGATCGTTGTAACTGGTGCTTGTGCTGTTGGCAGGGCCACTACTTAATGCGCAGCCTGCAATGGCACTATCGGCATTGGCATTAAATGGGTTATTGGCTATGGCATTATAATCACTAAAATTGGGGTGCGCAAGGCTTGTAAAAGCATTGTTACCAAACTCGTTTATAACTTTAAAAAGCCCTGTAGTTCCTGTAGTTGGTATGGTTCCTGTATAATCGCTTTTGGGTACAAATACATTATAGTTACCTGGTTCCCAGCCAAGTAACTTATCAACGCCATATACCAATACGTGGCCACCATTGCTTATAACACCATATTCCATACCATACAATGCAAGAAAGTTAGCAGAGGTTGCGGCTGCTGCCTGGTTTATTCCAGGTAACCAGTTGCTGATACTCATACCAGCCTCTGAATGGTTATGTTCAGAAATACCCAGGTAATCCATACACAAAGAATTTTTAGCGTAAGCATAAGCAGCAGCAGGTGTGGTACCGCTGTTATCCTTACCACCATCTGAATAAACAGAATGTGCATGAAGGTTACCAAAATAATAATTATTGATTGCTACAGCGGTGGTTGTTGCAGTACCTGTTAATGGCGATGTGGTTAAATATTTGGTACCGCCACTGCATGTTTGGTTTTTTGCAAACACATAAAAATAATAGCCTGAAGAAGCAGTAAGATTATTAACTATAAAAGAAGTGGCATTACTGATTGATACAACAGTGGCATTGCCTAATGTGTTACCAACGCTATAATTGGTATTGTTTTGTGGTTGCTGTGTAAGGGTAGATGATGTACTGTATAAAATAAGATAAGCATCTGCACTTGTACTTGCGGTAAAGTATCCACTTATGGCATTATTGCCGGCTACTAATTGCAATGCAGTTGGCTGTGCTATTGGTGCTGCACAAACAGGAACCGTTGTTGTAGTTACTGAATTTGTTAAAGGATTTACTGTTGCATAAGCGGGGCCGCTGGTACAGTTTTGTGCATTTACTGCAAATACATAAAAATAATATGGTGTGCCTGATAATAAATTGTTTGCAGTAAAAGATGTGGCCTGTGTATAAGAGATAATGGTGCCATTACCAAATGTACTGCCAGCATCGTAAACTGTTCCGTTAACAGGTGTGGCTGAAAGTGTTGAAGAAGTACTTGCAACAATAAGATACTGGCTGGCATTTGCCGATGGCTTAAAATTTCCAAAAACACTAAATGGCTTGATATTGCTGAATGTGAGTGCCATTGGTTGTGTAGCTGGCGCTGCGCAGGGCTCACTGCCGTTTAATGTGGTAGCAACATCCTGTAAAGGAGTGTTGGTATAATATAAGGGGCCACCAGTACAAAGATTGTTCATACTGTACACCGTAAAATAATATTGTGTGGCAGGATTTAAACCTGTTGCGTTAAAAGTAGTACTGTTACCAAAAGAAACAACAGTCGCATCACCAATATTATCTCCCACAGCATAATTCTTCCCGTTAACAGGATTATTGGGTAAACTATTATTACTCATTAAAATGAGGTACCCTTGTGCAGCAGGATTTGCAGCCGTAAACGAAGCCTGTATTGAAGTATAGCCAATTGTATTTTTTAAAAAAGCAGTAGGCTGTGTCGTTGGCGTGGTACATGCATTGGCAGAAACTGCTGTTACCTTTATATTATCCAGTAAAAGTTTGGGCCTTGAACCAGTAGTACCACCCGTGCCATTATAATTGTAAAAACGAAGCCTTGCCGTTGGTGAATTATTAAAACGAGATGGGAGGGTTACAAAATTGATACTTCCTGAAAGACCGCTGTTGTTGGCAACATTTAATACGGCAGCACCTGTTATTTCTTCAAAGGTTGTACCATCTGTAGAGGCATATACACGTACAGAACCAGCCCTGTCGCCAGTGCCGTTATTTAAGGCACTCCAATCAAAACTTAATGTTCCGGCATTAAGGCCTGTAAAATCCATGTAAAAATCCATTATTGTAGAAGTAGTATTATTAGTAGTACCTGTACTTAGCAACAACATTTTACCAAAATACTTTTGTACACCGCTACTGCTGCTGGTAACATTACCTGCGGGTATTGATGGAAATGAAACTGTAGCAACAGTAACATTACCAGGTGTTGGAATAGTTCCTGAACCACCTGCTAAAGAGCCTTTCCATGCGCGGGCACCAATGCCTGAAGTAAAAGTGCCATCGGCTGGGGTGGTATTAAAAACCCAGTTATCAATATCTGCGAATGTTTCAGTATAAGTAAAATTGGCTTGCGACGCCATATTCACAGGCGTTTGAGCATATGAAAAACCAATCACAAAAAAACATAGGATGGAGGTAATAATACTTCGCATTGCTCACATTTGGGGGTATGGAAAAACAGGCAAGTTACCGCAATGAGCTGTATCAATACATTATAAAACAGTTAACAAAAGGTATTCGCACAGAAAAAAGAATTAAGAAAACAATCAAAATTGATTGTTTTTGCTTTTTATGGTAGTAGAAAATAAATAATCTATAACTAAATCTACTACTTCACCATTAAGAATTTTTATCACAAATGCAGTCTTTTCGCAAGAAAATTCAGGGCTATAACTAATACTGTTGCGGCTTATTGCCTATTTTTTTAAGAACGGATTGCTTTGGCTGCAATGCCTTTTACAGAAGTTATATTCAGCGGAAACTCAAGTATTACATGCAAGATGCTTAGAAAGAACAGCGTACTTAAACCTGTCTTGTAGTCGTACCAATACAATAGTAAGGCACCCATCTAGGCAATGAGTATAGCTGCAATTTTTACTTTCGACACTTTTCTGTGCCACCCAATTACAGACGTTTTAGAGAACCAGTTGAGGTAATAATAAGTATAACAAAAGGCTACAAATACCTGCACTTTAATACCAATAACAGATAGTGAAATTTGCCGGCTGTTACTTATTTCACCAAAGCCTTTGGCCATATAAGTGTTAATCCTGTTAAAACCCGTTGCTATAAAAGTATCTGCAACAAATGCTGATAGTTTATGACTTGAAGCATCCACCGTACTAAAAATAATAATTAGCGGACAAAAAGCCAGGCAAGCCACCGCAATCCATCCCTCCATATTTTTTGTTTGCATGGTACCAAATACCATAAACAGCAACGTAAATAAATACACATGAATAATCGTTGGCAGGAACATACTCAACATTATCATGGCAAAAGATACATAGCGCAGCAGGAGCATAGCCACCAAAATGCTGACAAAAAGATACAGCCAGGTATGTTCTGCCTTCTTTAGATAAACAAGCGTGATACCAAACAATAAACAAATAAGCAACAGCTTATTATGCAAGCTGGCGGCAAACCCTGCAATAAATTCTACAGCAGGAAATTGTACAGCAGAAGAAAACAAAGGAAGCTTTACTACCGTGGGTATTACAAGCAGTACAGCAATAACCACAAAAACCCAAATCCATCGTTGGTCAGGTATAAAATAGTTTTTCTCTTTTAACCAGTTAATTTCAGTAAGATAATGCAGCGGCCCCAATACAGCATAAGAAAACAGGAACAGTTGAAACGGTAACCAAAATGCAAGCAGAAGTGACAAGAAAATCAATCCAATGTTTATGATGTCAATTTTCTTACTGCTCATAGTAGGTAGTAATGTCATTGCATTAATGCTGCTTAATTAAGCAGTGGGTTTACCTCTATTTCCTTTACATCAACATCAGTATAATCGCGTATCTCGTTGTAAACGGTATCACGCTCAACAGGCTGCCTTTTAACCTGTTTAATTAATGTAACCAGTTGAGAAGTAGTCATGCTTGGGGTTTGCTCTTCACTGCCGGCCATTGAATAAATTTTAGTGCTGTCATCAATGGTACCATCAATATCGTTTACACCAAAACTCAGCGTAAGCTGTGCATTCTGGCGTCCAAGCATTGGCCAGTAAGCTTTTATATGAGGGAAATTATCCAGGTACAGTCTTGCAATGGCATAAGTCTTCATGTCTTCTATCACGGTACTTTCAGGCACATTACTCATGTCGTTATTCTTGTTACGGAACTTTAATGGAATGAAGGTATTAAAGCCTTTGGTTTCATCCTGCAAACGGCGCAGCCTGTCCATATGATCTATACGATGCACAAAACTTTCTATATGGCCATACAACATAGTTGCATTGCTGTGCATACCTAAATCGTGCGCTGCTTTATGAATATGCAGCCAGCCTTCTGCATCTACCTTATCATTGGCAATCTGTGTTCTTATTTCAGGATGAAATATTTCTGCGCCACCACCAGGCAACGAATCAAGGCCAGCTTCATGCACCAGTTTCATTCCTTCTTCAACACTCACTTTTGCCTTGCGGAACATATAATCCAGTTCCACAGGTGTAAACCCTTTAATATGCAGCTCAGGCCTGTGCGCTTTGATGGTACGCAGCAGTTCCATAAAAAAATTAAGGTTCAATTTTGGGTGAACGCCACCAACAATATGCACTTCTGTAACAGGTTTGCCATCGTAGCTTTTTACAATGTGCATCATTTGCTCAATGCTCAGCTCCCATCCTTCTTCGCGGTGGGCATATAGCTGCGAGTAAGAGCAAAACTTACAACTGAATACACAAACATTGGTTGGCTCAATATGAAAGTTGCGGTTGAAATAGGTTTTGTTGCCGTGCTTTTCTTCACGCACATAATTGGCCAAAGCCCCAAGAAAAGAAAGGGAACCTTTTTCAAAAAGGGTAACACCATCTTCAAAACTGATGCGTTCTTTATTCAGTATTTTATTGCCAATTACTTGAAGGTCGGCATCTTTAACGGCGGCTACTATCTGTGCGGCATCATGTATTACTGGGGTCATTGCTATATCCTGTTTGTGGCTGCAAAATTAAAGGGATATGCCTAACGGGAAACATGAGTTTAAGCAGGAATAAAGAGTGTTATCTTATTTCGATAATTAGATAGCGTTTTTTAAACAACGCAGCAACCATACTATCAGCTTTCTTCTCATACCCTATCAGCAGTTCCTTTTTTAACAAGCTTGATATATTTATTTAAGCGAGATTACTATTAACTTTGAGACATGGACATTCAAAAAATCATAACCGTTGACAAAGAAATTTTAAGCGGGCAACCTGTTTTTTTTGGCTCAAGGGTTCCTATTGAGTCCCTATTTGACCATTTAGAAGCAGGCGTAAGTTTGGATGAATTTTTAGATGATTTTCCTACAGTATCTAAAGACCAGGCGGTTGCATTATTAGAACTTGCAAATAAACTTGTGACATCCAAAAATGTAGAAAAAATTTATGAGGCTGTTGCTTGATGAAAACCTACCAAAACGGCTTAAGCTTGATTTTACAGAGCATGAAGTTTTCACGGTTCGTGAAAAAAACTGGAATGGTATTAAGAATGGTGAGCTGATGAAGCTTTTAATTGAAAACTCTTTTGATGCGCTTTTAACCTTCGACAAAAATCTTCAGCATCAACAAAATTTTGCAAAATATACCATCACGGTTTTTGTGTTAACCGCGTCAATTAACCGTTACGTTGTACTCACAAACCTTACACCCCAGGTAAAAGCATATTTATTATCAGATACTATGCCTGTTGGGCCAATCATTGTTAAATAAGATTAAGCTTCTAAAGATTTTTAAACAACGCCGCAAACATACTGTCAGCTTTCTTCTCATATCCTATCAGCAGTTCCTTTTTTACTAATTGAAATGATGGAAACTGTTGCTGTATAAACGCCACTGCATCTTCATTTTCCTGCTTGTAAACTGAGCAGGTGATGTAAAGAAAATATCCATTGTTACCAACTGATGTGATACTGTTGCTGATAATCTTCTTTTGCAGATTGGCATACTTAGCAAGACTTTCAGCAGTAAAAAAAGAAAGCTGTTCGGGTGTTCTACCCCAGGTACCACTGCCGCTGCAGGGTGCATCGCAGATTACGAGCTGACGGTTGGCAGTTGAAGGTTGACTGTTGACAGCAATATCAGCTACGAAACTTTTATAGTTGTTGATTCCTGCCCTTGCAAAGCGGTTCTTCAGGTTTTGAATAATCGAAGCCCGTATATCACTCACTGTCAAGTCAATCTTACCCAAAACATCTTTTGCTAAAATAGATTTACCGCCACTGGCCGCACAGCAATCCCAGATAGTCGATGGACGATCGCCAATGGTCAATCGCAGGAACGCTGCTATACGCTGCGATGAATAATCCTGCACCACGGCTTCCTTATCAATGGCTATTATATCATCAATTTTTGTAGCGTTGTTAAGTGCAAGGCAATTGTCATTTAACTGCTCAAACGCAATACTATTTTCTGTGAGTTTTGCCAGTACTTTTTGGTGCTGGTTAGGCCGTATTCTTATAAACAGGTCGGGCTGCTGCAAGTGAGATAGGGCAAAGCTTTCAGCATCAACCCCATCGCTTAATTCATTCATAAAAGGAAAAATAGTAGCAGTAGAAAACCCATCTATCAATAAGCGTTTTTCTACCAGCGGCAGGTTTATCTTTTCATTCCATTCAGGCTTTAGAAAGCCAAGCAACGCATTGTCTGTATTATTACACAAAAAAGTAGCTGCCAGTAATTTTTCTTCAACCGCAAGAGTTGGTAAAGCTTTACCAAGACGGTAATAATTATATACAAGTGATGAAATCTGCTTCCTGTCTTTACTGCCCATTTGTTTATGCTCACGAAAAAAATCTTTTAACCAGGCAGCTAAAGGCACAGCACCATTGTATTGCTCAATTATTTTTTTAGACGTGTTGATGTAAGAATAAAATCTGCTCATTGCTTATAAAAACAAACCCTCCTGTTTAGGGGAGGGTTTATAAAAAAGTATGTTTTAAATTAAAGCTCTAACAAAGTCTTTACAGGGTCTCTTCCTATCAAAAGCAATTCTGGTTTTTCAAGTAGTTCTTTTACCCTTACCAGGAAGCTTACGCTTTCACGTCCGTCAATTACACGGTGGTCGTAGCTTAAAGCAAGGTACATCATTGGCCTTACTTCTATTTTGCCGTCAATAACCATTGCCCTGTCCTGTATTTTGTGCATACCCAAAATTGCGCTTTGTGGTATGTTGATGATTGGTGTGCTCATTAAACTTCCAAATACACCACCGTTGGTAATGGTAAAGGTTCCACCCTGTAAATCTTCAGCAGTTAATTTGCTGTCGCGTGCTTTACCAGCCAAAACAATAACTGCTTTTTCAATTTCAGCCATGCTAAGGCTTTCCACATTTCTTATAACAGGCACCGTTAAACCGCGTGGTGTACTTACTGCAATACTAATGTCGGCATAATCATGATATTCAAGGCTGTCCCCATCAATATAAGCATTTACCGCAGGCCATTCGCTTAAAGCAATGGCACAAGCTTTTGCAAAAAAGCTCATAAAACCAAGGTTTACGCCATGGCTTTCCTTGAATTTATCTTTGTACAGTTTGCGCGTTTCCATTATTGCACCCATGTCCACTTCATTAAAAGTGGTAAGCATGGCCGTGGTATTCTTTGCTTCAACAAGCCTGCGGCTAATGGTTTTGCGCAGGTTACTCATTTTCTCAGTGCGAATGTTCCTTGTAAATAGTTCATTACCTTGAAAAGCTTTTTTACCAGGATTACTGATAGCATCAAGTACATCGTTTTTTAAAATTTTACCACCAAAACCACTTGGTGTAATAGAAGATGCATCTACTTTTTTATCAGCAATTATTGCAGAAGCAACTGGTGTTGCTTTAAGGTCGTTTGGCACTGATGCTACTGCGGCCTGTGATGTTGGTGCAGCTTGTGGCGCAGCAGGCGCAGGGGCTGCGGCAGGTGCGGCTGCTGGTGCAGCGACTTCAGGTTTAGTGGCCGTTTCATCTATCTGTGCAAGTATAGAACCAATTAAAATAGTATCGCCTTCTGTAGCAAGATGTTTTAAAACACCAGCTTTTTCTGCATTTACTTCAAAAGTTGCTTTTTCACTCTCCAATTCTGCAATCACTTCATCACGCTCAACAAATGCGCCTTCTTTCTTGGTCCATTTTAACAGGGTTACTTCACTAATTGATTCGCCAACCGTAGGAACTTTAATATCGATCATGAGCTTATTTTAAGAACCGCAAACTTCGGGGAAAAAAACCGTTTCTGTAGCGGATTTTTAAACTTAACCTTCGTTTTACGATGTTTTATTTAATGCAGTGTTTTTTATAAAATATGTATGGTGAGCTAACTTATACTGCCATTTTTTCTATAGTTCGCAGCAATCTTACATTCTTTCAGGCACTCCAGCACCTAAAAGCTTCATTCCTGTTTTTAAAACCTGTGCTGTTAATTGTGCCAGTTGCAGGCGCAGATTTTTCTTTTCTTCGCTGTCTGCATTTGCAATGGAATGAACTGTATAAAATGAATTAAATGTTTTGGCAAGGTTGAAAATATAAATGGCCACTTTAGAAGGATCATGGTCATTCGCAGCCTCACCAATTACAGCACCAAATTGTTCAAGGGCAATGGTAAGTTCTTTTTCCAGAGGTAAAAGCTGATTGCCTGCTGATACATTTGACGTTTCACTTTTCTCCTCTAACTTTCTTAATATACTTTTTATCCTTGCATGTGTGTATTGTATAAACGGCCCCGTAAACCCATGAAAATCTATACTCTCTTCTGGGTTAAAAATCATTTTCTTTTTAGGATCAACACGCAGTAAAAAGAACTTTAAAGCACCAAGGCCAACGGTATTGTACAGTTCCGCTAATTCCTCTGCGGTAAAGTCTTTTACCTTACCCAATTCTTCTGTTTTTTGTTGAGAGATACTGATCATCTCATCTACCAAGTCATCGGCATCAACCACAGTTCCTTCACGGCTTTTCATTTTACCGGTTGGCAATTCTACCATGCCGTAGCTTAAATGAAAAATACCATCTGCCGAAGGCAAACCTAATTTCTGACAAATCAATTTCAGCACTTTAAAATGATAGTTCTGTTCATCGCCCACCACGTAAATACTTTGCTGCGCATTAAATTCTTTTTGCTTTTGCTCAGCCAAACCAATATCCTGTGTTATATAAACAGAAGTGCCATCTTTACGGCGAACAATTTTTTCATCAAGCCCATCAGCAGTAAGGTCTATCCATACGCTGCTGTCTTCTTTCTGGTAAAACACACCATTAGCCAACCCTTCTTCTACCAGGTCTTTACCCAGCAGATAGGTGTTGCTTTCGTAATAAGTTTTATCAAAGTCGCTGCCTATTTTTTGGTACGTCTTTTCAAATCCATCGTACACCCAACTGTTCATCTGCTGCCACAATTCCATCACTTCGGGCTTTCCGGCTTCCCAATCAACCAGCATTTGCTGGGCAGCTTTCATAATTGGTGCTTCTTTTTCTGCCAGATCCTGCCCTAAACCTTCCGCCCTTAACCTTGCAACCTGGTCTTTATATTCATCATTAAACTTCACATAATAATCACCCACAAAATGGTCGCCTTTTGTGCCTGTGCTTTGCGGCGTAGCACCATTGGCAAACAATTGCCAGGCAATCATACTCTTGCAAATATGTATGCCACGGTCGTTTACAATGCAGGTCTTTGTTACATCGTAGCCGTTTGCCTTAAGTATTTCTGCAATGCTCCAGCCTAGAAAGTTATTGCGCAAATGCCCAAGGTGCAGGGGTTTATTGGTATTGGGTGATGAATACTCCACCATTACTTTTTCGCCTCTTTTCTCGGCTATACCATAAGCGGTATTGGCATACTGCTGTTGCAAAAAACCAATCCAGAAGCTGTCTGCAATACTTAAATTTAAAAAACCTTTAATAATGTTAAAACCTGTAAACAGCGTAGGATTTTCCTTCACCATGTATTCGCCCAGTTCATTGCCCAAAGCATCGGGCGATTTCTTTAACTGCTTTACAAAGGCAAATAACACCACGGTATAATCGCCCTCAAACTCAGGTTTGGTGGCATTTACAAGAATGGCTTTATCCTCTAAAGCAACATTATATAAAGCGGCAATTGCCTTAGCGGTAACTGATTTTATCTGGTCAACAACACTCATGGTACACATAACTTTTGGGGCTGCAAATCTAACTGATTAACCGCTTACCTTTGCGCCCATTTATGAGGCAGGTTCATCAGCTTTTACGGTCGTTTATTTTGTGGGGTATTGACCTGTTTTATCCCATGTTTAAACGGGTGATGCCGCTACAAACCTTTCGTTATGCCGCCTGCGGCGGATTTAATACCTCACTAGATATTGCCCTTTACACTATTTCGTACAATTATATCTTTCATAAACAGCCCCTGCATTTTCCCGGCCTCTTCCCGCATTTGGAAATGAGGGCGTACATCGCGGCTTTTTTGCTCAGCTTTTGTGTTACATTCCCCGTCGGTTTTTATCTAAGCCGTTATGTGGTTTTTCAGCAAACTGAAACAAGAAAAACCACACAGTTGGCAAAGTATTTTTTTGTGGTTTTTATATGCCTTATGCTGAATTACGGCTTTCTTAAAATATTTATCGAGGTATTTAATTGGTACCCTACCCCATCCAAACTGCTTACTACTGTTTTTGTAGTCGCCTTCAGTTATATCTCTCAAAAGCATTTTACGTTCAAGGAAGTGGTGGAGGAGTGAGTGGTGAATAGTGAATGGTGAGTGGTGAATAGTCAATAAGTCAGTAGTAATTAAGTCATTGGTCATTTGCTCCGATGGACGATTAACGATAACCGATTGACATCTCTTCCGATGGACGATTGACGATAAACGATCGACAACCTCCCCCAATCCCTTTACCCCCAATCTTCGTTTATACCAGTAAACCCTTTACATGCGCTTTTGTTTATTTGTTTTATTCAGCATTATTACCCTGCCTTTGCTGGCGCAGAATACCATTCCACCGCCTGTAAAAGTATATGCATTGCGTGCTGATGCTGGTAATGTAGTGATACATACCACCGCTGTTAAAAACATTACAGGCGCACAACCTTATGGCTTTTCTTTTGAGCTGAGCAGGCAGCAGACAAGTCAGCAGGCATTTAATAAAAGCAGCGCCTATTCACGTTACGGCTGGCAGTTATCGCACTATAATTTTGGCAGTTCTATTTTAGGAAGCGGCACTATCGTTAATTATTTTTTGCAGCCTGTGTACCGCATCAGCAACAGGTTTCAACTGCATATGCGTGGCAGCATTGGCATGGCTTATTTAAGCAAGCCTTACCATGCTGTTACACATGCTACCAACCAGAATTACAGCCGCCATTTTACCCCTTACATGCATGTGGGCGCAGGGCTGGGCTACAGAATTAATGAACATTTCGGAGTTGAAATTTCTACCAACTTTCACCATACCTCAAACGGTAATATTAAACAACCCAACAAGGGATTGAATTATACCACCACAGGGCTGTCTGTAATTTATTCCCCTGCGGGGAATGAACTGCCTTTGTATAAAGCAACACGCAACCCTTACTGGAAGCACCAGAAACCATGGTTAGATGTGGGTATTATTTATGTGCCGCAACAGGATTATTACAGCAAATGGCAGTTTAAACGCAATTATGTGCTGGGGCTAATGGCACAACTTAGTAAACAGGTAGGCCGCACCAATGCGCTTAGTTTTGGTGCAGAAGCCTATTACAATTCCATCACCGCAGATGCCAATAGCAGGTTTACCAATAACAAGTCATCAGTACTTGCAGGTGTTTTAGGCGGCCATGAGTTTTTGTTTGGCAAGATTACTTTTAGCCAGCAGTTGGGGTATTACCTTACGCCGCATCCTTCTTACTACAGCAATATGTATTTCAGACTGGGGCTGCGTTATAAACTTACCAATCACTGGCAGGTGGGGGCCAATTTAAAAGCCCATGCTGATGAGGCTGACTTCTTTGATTTCAGGGTGTTGTACAGGTGGTAGAAATAAGTGTCTCACGCAAAGCCGCAAAGGGAGGAAGGCGCAAAGAGAGAAAGGTTGTTATAGTTAAAAGTTGTTTGTGGTAAATTTTCTGTGGTAATTTTTTTTACCACAAACTTTTTACCACACATTGACCCGTCCTGAAAATAGTTGACACTTTTTAGAGGTAATCCTGTATTTGGTTTACAGGAAGGTGTTAATCCTACAATGGCTTTACAAAGAAGTTCAAAAATAGGGAACATGCGGGTTTGATTGATTTTGTTGT
>JANPIP010000039.1:0-136471 GCA_031424995.1 Chitinophagales bacterium
TTTAAGAACTTTATACCTGCCACTACTTTTATCAATTACCTGAACACTGATAACCCCACTCTTATTCTTTTTTTGACGGACGAACATTTTGCAAACCTAAAAAAAACATAGCCGGGACACCCAAAATGAAAACAACAATGCAGCATTTATAGGTATTGCAGAAAATTATTTTGATAATTTTTAAAAAGTGACGAAGTCAGGAGAAAATTTCAATTGCAGATTATAAGTAACCCTGCGAAAATTGTAATACGGATGATATAGATAGAACGGATAAAAAACGGATTATCGACCGCTTTGTTTGTTTGTTTTATTGAAGCTCCGCTTCTAAAAAATTCATCTTATACTTTTATAAAACATTGTTTTGTTTATATGCCTGTAAAGTGTTTTTTAAAAGTCCTGCAATAGTCATTAATCCCACGCCGCCAGGCACTGGTGTAATGGCAGAAGATTTAGGAGCCACTTCCTCAAAATCCACATCACCCTTAATACGAAATCCTTTTTTAGCAGTAGCATCTTCTACTCTCGTAATGCCCACATCAACAATTACAGCCCCTTGTTTAACCATATTTGCTTTTACAAAACCAGGTCTTCCAAGGGCGGCTACAATAATATCGGCTGACTGGCAAACTTCTTCAAGGTTTGGAGTGTGGCTATGGCAAAGCGTAACAGTGCAGTTGCCATTTGGCAGGTTGCTACTTAATAAAATGCTCATTGGGCGGCCAACAATATTGCTGCGGCCAATTACCACGGCATGTTTTCCTTTAGTATCGATGTTAAAATGTGCAAGCATAAGCATAATACCATAAGGTGTGGCAGGTATAAAGGTGGGCAGGCCCTGCACCAGTTTGCCAACGCTTACAGGATGAAAACCGTCCACATCTTTTTTCGGGTCAATGGCTTCTATCACCTTTGCTTCGCTGATGTGTTTTGGCAGGGGCAATTGCACCAAAATACCATCCACAGAAGCATCGTTGTTCAGTTCATAAATTTTATCCAATAATAAATTTTCTTCTGTGGCAGCATCAAGGCGTACGAGGGTTGATTGAAAACCCACTTCTTCACAATTTTTTACTTTACTAGCCACATAGGTTTCGCTGGCACCGTTGTTACCAATTAAAATGGCTGCCAGGTGTGGCGCACGTTTGCCTTGTTGCACCAAACTATCTACTTCTGTTTTAAGTGATTCTTTTACCGATGCGGAGGCGATTTTACCATCAAGAATTTTCATGCGGCAAAAATATTATTCCCCTGCGGGAAAGCTGATTTTATATTTCCACAAGCATATCTCTTAGTTGATTTCGCAAATTAGATTTCATAATGCTGCAAAGCGAATAGAAAGTACAAGTGAGTGACACAACAAAAGCATCATAGCAGTAATACACCTGATTAACAAAGAAATTATTCCAAATAGCGGATAGTCCTTCCCTTTGATTATAGCCATGACGGCCAACAGCCCGCAGGGCTACCGTGACCAATGTTTACAGGCTGGTATGGATGATTATGTAAGCAAACCCGTAAAGCTGGATAAGCTGGTAAACATTCTTGAAAAATGAGCCATACAGGTAAATGAAACGCGTTAGTATAATAACATTTACCCCCCTGTTGAATTGTTGAAACAAATAAAGCCACTGAAAAGTGGCTTTATTATTATGCTAACAGTTTTAAAATAAATTTATTTGAGTTTTAGAATTGATTGTCTCAAACATTCCAGCACTCCATACTCATAGTGGGCGTTGTTAATCATCTAAAATTGTGGTCATTTTTTTCAATTTAATTTTTTGACCACAAAATTGTGGTCAAAAATCTGTGGTCAAATAAAAAACCACAACTTTTTGACCACAGATATATCTCATAGCTGAATACCAAAGCAGTTACAGTTGTATGTTTTCTTTTCTTTACTATGTGCCTATGTGTTAAATTCTTTAAAGCATAAAAAAAGCCCTGATGATGAACATCAAGGCTTAACACTAAAACAAATATACCCCAGAGAGCGTTTAATTATTTATTAGGCTGTGGAGTGTAACGCAGGTAAGGTTTTACCACTTTTACACCTTTAGGAAATTTAGCAATTGCATCTTCTGTTTTAATAGCAGGTACCACAATTACATCCTCACCTTCTTCCCAGTTTGCAGGTGTTGCAACGCTGTAATCAGCAGTTAACTGTAAGCTGTCAACTACACGTAAAACTTCATTAAAGTTTCTGCCTGTAGATGCAGGGTAAGTAATGAAAAGTTTTACTTTTTTATCTGGCCCAATAATAAACAAAGAACGTACAGTTACAGTTACAGAAGCATTTGGGTGAATCATATCATAAGCTTCAGCAATCTTCCTGTCTTCATCAGCGATGATAGGAAAATCAACAGTAGTGTTCTGCGTTTCGTTAATGTCATTAATCCAACCTTTGTGGTTTTCAACACCATCAACGCTTAATGCCAAAACTTTTACATTGCGTTTTGCAAATTCTTCCTTTAACAAAGCAGTTTTACCGAGCTCTGTAGTACAAACAGGAGTATAATCTGCTGGGTGAGAAAATAAAATTCCCCAGCTGTCGCCTAAGAATTCGTAAAAATCAATATCACCAATAGATGTTTTTGCTTGAAAATTTGGTGCAGTATCACCGAGACGTAAACTCATATGTTTTAAATTTTGAGAAGGCAAATATATAGTTATCCTACAAACTTGGTAGGATATTTTTTCTTTTCGTAAATCTTTAATCATTGCCACATTAACACCTGTTAATAATAACATAATGCCATTTTTATACACCCTTTTATTTTATTAGTATCTTACGCAAAACAAAAGCATATGCGTTGGAGAAAATTCAATGGAGAAGCAATTGACCTGCCCATTAAAAGCGCAGTGGAAGAAGCCATTAAACGTGAAACAGCCAATGGCATCCGTTTAAAAGTTTGTATTGGTACCGACAGCCAGGTTAAAGGTGCAGAAACTGAGTTTGCAACAGTGATTGTTTTTTTGCGTGAACATGCAGGTGGCTTTATGTACATTCATAACGAGCGTACCAGGCAAAAGTTTCATTTAAAGGAACGTATGCTGTGCGAAGTTGCCAAGAGCATTGAAATTGCTTATGAGCTGTGCGACCTGTTTATTGAACATAAGGTTGACATGGAGGTTCATGCAGACATTAACACCAATCCTGCCTTTAAAAGCAACGATGCGCTTAAAGAAGCGATGGGTTACATTTTGGGTATGGGCTTTGCCTTTAAAGCAAAACCAGAAGCCTTTGCCAGCAGTTGCTGCGCAGATAAAGTATGTAACTAAGCTGTAAAAGCTGGTAGGTAATGTATTTTTGGCGGGGCGAAATTCCGTCTGTAAGGCTTACGCTCTTATATTTTGAAGAAGAAGTCCATCGTTGGTAGTCCATCGTCCATCGCATTACCACCTTTTAATTTGTTGGGGTAGTTTTTTATACTACGATGGACGATAAACGATCGACCATTTAAAGAAGTCCATCTTTGTACATCCATTCACCATCGTACTTATCACATTTTGATTGGCTGTTTAATTCTGCATTGCGATGGACGATACGCGATAAACGATCGACAATTCACTATTCACCACCCACTTGCCCTTTCACCACTTCTTTATATTCACCATTATATTTTTCAATAAACGCAAGTATCTCATCGCGGCCCTGGTGCTTAATAGCACTGGTTACAAAGCTTTGCGGAAGAAACTGCCAGGTTTCACGCATTGCATCAAGAAACATCTTTACATGCCTTTCTACCACTGTAGGTTTTTCTTTATCAGATTTGGTGAATACTAATGTAAACGGCACTTCCCATTTGGCAAGGCTGGTTAAAAATTCAAGGTCATTTTTTTGAGGGGTGTGTCGACTGTCAATCAATACAAAAACATTTACCAGGCTTTCTCTTTTACGCAGGTAATTTTCAATCATTTGCTCCCAGCGCCTTCTGTCAGTTTGTGAGCGTTTGGCATATCCATAGCCAGGTAAATCCACCAGGTACCATTTGTCTTTTAACCCCTTTACTGCTGTAGAACTTTCAATAGCAAAGTGGTTAATCAACTGCGTTTTTCCCGGCGAAGCCGAAGTTTTTGCCAGCTTTTGTTTATTGGTAAGCGAGTTTATTAAAGAGGATTTACCAACATTACTGCGGCCAATAAAAGCATATTCAGGCCTGTCAGCCTTTGGGCATTGCGCATAGTCAGAAGAAGAAATAACATAAGTGGCTGAAGTAATCTGCATGGCGCAAAGATAGCTGGTTAAACAGGTTTGCAGCGTACCAACCGCAGCTGGTATTTCAGCTTACTTAAAGGGGTTAGAATACTTTACATCAGCAGTTACCGTTTTATCTGTCAATGTTTTTAAAAAAGCAACAAGAGCAACTTTATCCTGCGGCGAAAGGTTTAATAAGCGCGGGTTGCCATTAGGTGTTTTTAGTTGTGGCGAAAGGTTTGGATTTGCTTTTACACCTGTGCTGTAATGTTCTACCACCTGCTCTAAAGTAGTAAACCTACCATCGTGCATATAGGGTGGCGTCAGCTCAACATTACGTAACGATGTTACTTTAAACTGGCCGTTATTGGCGGCATTGCCTGTTACAGCACCAAAGCCAAGATCAGTATTAACCAAATCAATACCATTGTTTGTAGCTGCTGGTGGCGCAGTAAAAGTTTCAGTACCATGACAGGCTGCACAACTACTTAGCATAGGATCGAAAAAGATTTGCTTGCCCCTGTTTTCAGCAGCACTATAATTAGAAAACGGTGTATTAACTGGTGTTTGGCCTGCTGTAAGCGTTTGCCTGCCTGCATCATACTTTGATTGAAAAGAAACAATAGAACGTATAAACTGCGACAAAGATTTCGCTATTTTATCGCTGATAATATCGGTGGTGCCAAACGTATTTTTAAACAATACAGGATAATGAGAAGTAGCTGCAAGACGTTTAGTAAGTGTATCTAAATTCATTCCCATTTCAGTATGGTCCTGTATGGGAAGCAGGGTTTGAATTTCTAAAGTAGCAGCACGCTGATCCCAAAAGAAGCGGCCATTAGGATAGTAAATAGCATTGATTAATGACATTGAATTTCTGCCTGTGTTGCCACCCAGAAAACCTTTACTTAAAGCAATGGTATCAGAAAAGGCGTTGGCCTGGTTATGGCAGGATGCACAGGAAATGGTTTTATTAAGCGAGAGGTTTTTATCATAAAACAAAACCCTTCCAAGCGTAGCGCCATTATCTGTAATGGCATTATTGGCTGGCGTATTTATTTGAGGTAAAATACCAGGTGCGGTTAAATAAGCAGGCAATGCAATACTGGCATAATTAAAAGGTGTGGCAGGCAGGTCAAGTGCCGAAAAAGGGTCGGCGACTTCATCACTTTTTTTATTACAGGCAACAATTATTGAAACTGTTGTTGCAACAGTAAGCAGCAGGATAAATTTTCGGGAAAATTTCATAGCAAAGGTTTGTGGTTGTACTGTTGGACGATGAGTACAACAAAAACCTTCGCCGATAAAAATAAACTTTTACAGCTTATTTGGTTGATGAAAAACCTTTTGAAAAACTAATGTTGTTATAACCTGATTACGGCTTGAGTAGAGGTTAGGTACTGGTAGGCAGGAGGGAAGGATGGTGTTAAATCAACCTGTGTTCTTTCGCAAATTTTATTAAGCCAACAGCACTGTTGGTTTTCGCTTTTCTGAAGATGTTTTTACGGTGCGTTTCTACAGTTCGTTCGCTGATAAAAAGAGCATCGGCAATTTGCTTGTTATTGTATTCTTTTTCTATCAACTTAATAATTTCCAGTTCGCGGGTGGTAATATTTATTTCTTCGTTTTCCTTTTTAATGGCAGTGTAAGCGTGCAACTCCTTCATTACTTCTTCGCTAAAATAAATGCCATCGTTTGAAACCTTTGTAAGTGCCGCAGCAAGTTCTTCTTTACCAATGTTTTTTAATACATAGCCGCAAATATCAGCATCGTTAATCATACTGCTTACTACCTCGCCCTGGCCGCTCATGCTAAGTGCAATAATTTTTATGTGGGGATATAATTGCTTTACCTGTTTAGCCAGTTGCTGGCCATTCATTTCAGGCATCATAATATCTGTAAGAAGAATGTCAACTGAAATTTCATCCAGCAAAGCCAGCATTTGTTTAGATGAAGTGGTGGTTGCGGCTACAGAAAACTGCGGGTATTTAGCCAGTAAAGACTGTATACCATCAATTACTATCTGGTGATCATCAACAATAGCAATACGAACGTTTTTTTCTTTCATAACGCATTTGGGTGCTGTGAATATAAAACGTATTTGGCAATCTGCAGGCAAAACTGCCAGCTTGCCTTTTAGTGGTGTACTTTTTCACACAATAGACCCTTTTTGAAATGCGAGTCTACTAAAAGAGTTTTCATCCATTTATCACTGAAGTTATTTCACCTTTTATCCGTTTAATTTTAGAAGCTGTTTGAGTTAATTGTTTAGGATGCATTATTGCAATTTTTTGAGCGAAGCAAGGCAGATTTTGCAGCCATAGTACAACTCCTAAGGCGAAAAATCCAACGAAGTTGCAGCCACAGAAGCGCGATAAGGAATATCAAATAATTAACTCAAACAGCTTCTTAAATGTACCTTAAACAAATAAGTAAGAATAAAGCGCATATGGTTACGTTACAGCCTTAGTAGTAAGTTACCATTCATAATACATACTTTACCATTTGTGAAACCGCAAGCCCCGCTGTTCCCTAATCCATTTCAAAAGCATTTACGTGTTCATATATCTTTACATGGTCAATGTAAATGCAGCCAGGCTGTCAAGCAAGATGAACCAAATAGATGTGGGCCTTCCATAACACCTCCTACTAAAGGCCTTAAAATTTCAAACAAAGTATTTTAATAAAACGCAGTATCAATAAGGCTTTCAGCCTTTGCAAATACTGTATATTGCCTGTAAATGGCAATGTGCATATATTACTTTGCTTTTACTTATAAAACAACACAAACACCATGCAACCAAACCGTTTAGTATTTTCTGTTCTGTCTTTATTGTTACTGGCCTCGTGCCGCAATAAAAAAAACGAAGACATTACTGAATCAGTGAATAAAGCTGGTTCAGTTGAAACCGCAGTTACCGTAGAACATGCCGATAGTACCCATGATATACTTATTACAAAGCACCGTGTGTGGAACAATTTTACAGCGTATAAAACCATTGAATACAGGGATACCATTCCTGCTCTTGGAAATACAACCACTACCGCTGAAAACAAGGATGGTAAAACCAAACAGGTAACTATTAAAAAGGAATATGAAATATTTATTACCGTGAAGTAGCAGTCCTTGTAAGGCCGCAAAATCAACTGAAGGTTTAAACAATTTATAAAACAGCAGGCAACAGGTATTCCGCGTTTTCTGCGCTTTCTGGGAGAGATAATGAAAAAGACAAAATATATTGAACTGGTACTTATTACCGCAGCTTTAGCAAGCTGTAGCCAGCCACAAAAAAAAGAAGATTGGGAAAGTGGTAACAAAGTGCATATACGCAGCGACAGTACAGCACCTTATACAAGGGTACATCGTCACAACAGTATGGGCGGTGTTGGAACTGCATTGTTATGGTATTATGCCTTTAGGCCATATGGCAATTATAACAATGGCAATTATCAAAGGGCGGGCTACTATTCAAGTGCCATTAACAAAAGCTCTAACATTGGCAGCAATGGTTTTAAAAGCAGCGTAGTTAGAGGTGGTTTTGGACGGGGTGGTTACAGTGTAAGCAGTTAACCCCCAGCCCCTGAAGGGGTGCAAAAGAATTACCCATTTTTAATCATCTAAAAAGTTTCCATCTCCCCTTTAGGGGTTGGGGGCTACATCAGGCTATGAATCGTATATCAACAACACCACGCAATAACTGGCAATCAGCAGTAGAACAATTGGGCTTTGGTTTTCATACAGGCAATGTGCCTTACTGGGATGAAAGTGCTTATTACAGCTTTGCTATGGATGAAATATTATTGATAGAAAAAGCAACAGTAGAACTGTGGGATGTATGCCTTGGCGCAGTACAGCACGTAATGGATAATAACCTGTACCACAAGTTTGGTATCAATGAAGCACTTATACCCTACATAGAAAAAAGCTGGGCAGAAGACCATCCTTCCATCTATGGCCGTTTTGATTTATGCTATAAAAACGGACAGGTAAAAATGCTGGAGTTTAATGCCGATACACCAACGAGCCTTTACGAAGCAGGTATTGTGCAATGGTTCTGGTTGCAGGACTTTGATAAAAGCAAAGACCAGTTTAACAGTATCCACGAAAAACTGATTGTTTACTGGAAGTATTTAACACAATACCTGCAGGCTGGTACGGTACATTTTACCTGCTTAAAAGAAACGCTGGAAGACCTTACCAATGCCGAGTACATACGTGACTGCGCCATACAGGGCGGGCTGGATACCAAGCTTGTTTTTATAGATGATATTGGCTGGGACGATGAGATAAAAATATTCCGCGACCTCGAAGATAAACCCATCAGGAACATCTTTAAACTATACCCATGGGAATGGTTGCTGACAGATGATTTTGGCAAGCATATACTGGAAGATACCAATAAAACATTCTGGATAGAACCTGCATGGCGTATGCTTTTATCAAATAAAGCCATCTTGCCAATACTGTGGGAGTTGTATCCTGAAAGTCCTTACTTGTTACCTGCTTATTTTGAAGAAGGCAAACTGCTGAATTACGTAAAAAAGCCTATTCTTTCAAGAGAAGGTGCCAATGTTGATCTTATAATGAATAATGTATCGTTACACAGAACAACAGGGCAGTATGGTAAAGAAGGCTACATCTACCAGGAGTTGTTTACACTACCGCAGTTTGATGGTAATTATCCTGTAATAGGAAGTTGGATAATAGGCCAGGAAGCAGCAGGCATAGGCATACGCGAAGCGAAAACTTTAATAACCGATAATGTAAGCAGGTTTATACCGCACATCATAGAATAATACGGTTTGTAAAGAAGCATCAAGGCATAAGGTAACTGCAGTTTCCATTCCTGAGATGTACATCCTTTTCAAGCCTCAACATAAAGCAACCAACAATTATTAAACTCTCTCTAACCCCCTTTTAGGTCGCAGACTCTGTGGGGGTTGGGGGCAAAACAAACAACTATGAGCATAGCAGAATTTTTAGCAAACTACTGGTGGATACTGGTATTGGTGCTTTCCATCGTATTTTACAAATTCATCCTCCGTGTTTTTTTTGGTATGGTCATCGTACCTGAAAACAGGATAGGTCTTGTTACTAAAAAATTCGTACTATTTGGCGCAGATAAATCATTGCCCGATGGCCGTATTATAGCTACAAAAGGTGAAGCTGGTTTCCAGGCAAAAACCCTTGCGCCTGGTTTATACTGGGGCATGTTTCCCTGGCAGTACGGGGTTGATATGCATCCCTTTACCATTATACCTGAAGGTAAGATAGGTCTGCTGTTATCCAATGACGGTGCTGAAATACCTACCGGTGCAATATTGGGCAGAAGGGTAGATAGCGACAACTTTCAGGATGCTGAAAAGTTTCTTGTAAATGGTGGGCAAAAGGGACGTCAAACTGCCTATATCACCGCAGGTAGTTACCGTATTAATACCTATGCTTTTACTATCACTATTGCTGATATGGTGATTATTCACGAGAACATGGTGGGCATTGTTACCACGCTTGATGGTCACCCCATTGAAAGCGGTCAGATAGCAGGTAGTTTTATTGAAGGCCATAATAACTTCCAGGACTTTGATACCTTTCTTAAGCATGATGGTAACCGTGGTTTACAGCCAAGCATTATACTGGCAGGTAGTTACAATATTAATCCATGGGCCATACAGATAGAGGAAGTGCCAATGACTGATATTCCCATTGGTTATGTGGGCGTAGTAATCAGTTATATTGGCCAGGATGGTAAAGACCTTACAGGCGATACTTTTAAGCACGGTAACATTGTTGAAAAAGGTAACCGCGGTGTGTGGATGCAGCCTTACGGGCCAGGTAAATATCCCTTTAATAAATACATTATGAAAGTGGAGCTGGTGCCTACCACCAACCTGGTGTTAAACTGGGCCAATGCAAGAAGCGAAAGCCACCAACTGGATAAGAACCTGAGTACTATTACAGTGCGCTCAAGAGATGGTTTCCCTTTTAATTTAGATGTAAGCCAGATCATTCACATACCTGCCAACGAAGCGCCTAAAGTGATTGCACGTTTCGGTAGTATGAACAACCTGGTTAGCCAGGTGCTGGAACCCACCATTGGTAACTATTTCAGAAACTCGGCACAGGATAGTGATGTGATTTCTTTCTTATCAACACGTAAAGAAAGGCAGAGCAGTGCAAGGGAGCATATACGTGCGGTGCTGGATGAATACAACGTTAACGCGGTAGATACTTTGATTGGTGACATCGTTCCTCCTGAAGCTTTGATGAAAACATTAACTGACAGGAAGATAGCAGAGGAAGAACAAAAGACTTACCAAACACAGAAGATGGCACAGGAACAAAGGCAGGGTATGGAAAAAGAAACCGCTATTGCAGATATGCAGAAAGAGATTGTAAAGGCACAGCAAAGTGTTGAGATTGCTCAGCGTACTGCCGATGCCACTGTTAAAAAAGCAGAAGGTGATGCGAACAGTTTAAAGCTGCAGGTAGATGCAGAAGCAACCGCTACAAAAATGCGTGCAAATGCCGAAGCCGAAGCTACCAAGGCAAGGGCTGGCGCACAGGCAGAAGCTACCAAATTGAATGCCAGCGCCGATGCTGAAAAGATTAGTAAAACAGGTTTGGCTGAAGCAGAGAAAATCATGGCGATTGGTAAGAGTACCGCCGATGCTTACGACCTGCAGGTAAAAGCCATGGGTGGCGACAACTTTACCAAATACAAAATCACCGAAGAAATTGGCAAGGGGCATATCAAAATCATCCCTGACATTTTAATAGGTGGCGGTAATGGTACCGATGGGGGCATTAATGGCTTGTTGGGTATGAAATTGATGGAAATGATGGATGCGAGGAAAGAAAATAGCGGTGACGTTAAAACCAAGTTATAATTTTTTTATACTTTAAGACCATCCTTTCGGATGGTCTTTTTAATTAAAATAACTCATTGGGTTCTTTATCTATCTAAGAAAATCATAGCATTGAAAGACAATAATCTTATTTTGGAGAAATAATTCAAAACTAATGGAAACATCCTATTTCTTATATTCAACACAAGATGAAAATGTAGACATCAAACGGTTTCACAATTGTACATGGGAGTTTGACAACAAAAGTTCACTTGTAGAATTTGGGTTTGAAATTGAGTATGAGTATCTTAAAAAGAAGAAGGAAATCGGTTTATCTCTTAGCATTCCTTGGCTTACCAAAAAGTGTGTACTCACTGATTTGTATGAGAAGCTTAGAGTAACAGATAATAGTAAGTTCATTTTCAATGATTCAGTGACTAATATGAGTCCCCTTGGGGTGCAAATTATTCTAGGTTGCATTCATCAATTTAGTACACGAAATGCTTTTTGTTTATTACCGACAAAACTCAAAAGTGAGAATAAAAAAGTCAATATCAACATAGATTTATCTCGTTATCATCAATATTGTAAAGATGAGTTGAATGTCTATGTAAGGTTTAGCATTAAGCCCCATATAAGCTATATCTCAACAAGAAAAGATGGTATTGCGAAATAAACAATAATTCATGACTTAAGAATAAATGAAAAGAGAAATATCCCGGACGAATTAATCCAAAATGGTTATTTAGATAAGCTTTGCAAAATAAAAGAATGCTTTATACTTTATATACTTCCCAACAGTTATGATTTTGTTTTTTTGGAAGATCAATTTTTGAAAAGTATCAGAAACTTAGAATACACACAGTTTAGCACCTACATAGGAAGTTTAGTAGATATAAAAGAAAACGATTTGATCGTGGTCTTTTCTAAAAAAGGTGACAAAACCAACCTAAGTGAGTCGTTTTCTTTTTTTTCGATTTATTCAAAAGAAAGAATTGGCATAGCTCAGTTCTCTTTAGCAATTCTATTAAATACTCTTTGCGGAATATTATTTTTTATCGCTTCATTCCGTTCTTCGCTAAAGCCCAATACTGGATTTTTTAATGCAATTAAAGAAATGCCAAATGAAATTTACATTGCTTCTATAGTATTATTTTTTACAATTCTTTATTTCCTATGGCCGTATATAGGCAAAGCATTTTCGTGGATCAAAAGCCAACCTAAAAAATGAAAGCGCTATTAGATACTAACATCATAATCCATCGCGAAGCTGGAAGAGTAGTTTATCAGGACATTGGTATTTTGTATCGTTGGCTTGATAGAGCTAAGTATACAAAATTTATACATCCGGTAACTATAACTGAAATACAAAAGAATCCCAATAAAAGCACAGTTGATGCTTTTATGATTAAACTTGATAGCTATGAGCAAATAGCTATTGCCTCTCCATTACAAGCAGAAGTGAAAAAAATATCAGATGCAGTAGATATAAACGAGAATGATAAAAATGATACTCTCTTGTTAAATGAAGTGTTTACAGGCAGAGTTGACATTTTAATAACTGAAGACAAAAAAATTCATTTAAAGGCAAGCAAACTAAAAATTGCTGATAAGGTATTTAACACTGATTCCTTTTTGGAAAGAATATTTTCTGAACATCCGGATTTAGTAGATTATAAGGTTTTGAACGTTCAAAAAAAGCATTTTGGACATATTGATTTGGCAGATGAATTCTTTACAAGTTTAAAAGAAGATTATCCTGGTTTTGATAAATGGTTTTTAAAAAAATCAGATGACGTTGCTTATGTTACAATGAACAGAAAAAATGGATTAATACTTTCATTTCTCTATTTAAAAGTTGAAACAAAAACAGAGAACTATCATGACATAAGTCCAGTTTTCGCTCCCAAAAAAAGGCTTAAAGTAGGAACATTTAAAGTAATAAGCAATGGACTTAGGTTAGGCGAAAGATTTATGAAAATAATTTTTGATAATGCTTTAGTAAATAGAGTTGAAGAAATTTATGTCACTATTTTTAATCATCGAGATGAACAAAAGAGATTAATTGAATTGATGGAACAGTGGGGTTTTACGTTTTGGGGTATAAAAGGTGGCGAACGTGTTTATATAAGAAATTTTATCCCAAATTTTCAATTAGATAGTTTAAAAGCAAATTATCCCTATATCAGCAGAAAAACTGGTATTCATATCGTGCCAATTTATCCAGATTATCATACAGAACTTTTACCCGATTCAATTTTAAAAACTGAATCACCATTAGAATTTATTGAGGATTTTCCACACCGTAATAGCATTAGTAAAGTATATGTATCAAGAGCTTTTCAACCTCACCCACAAAAAGGTGACTTGCTAATATTTTATCGAACAGGTGGCATTTATAAAAGTGTCGTATCTACTATTGGCATTGTAGAAGAAGTAGTTTACGATTTAAAAAATGTAGACGATTTTATTAAACAATGTAGAAAAGGAAGTGTTTTTCCAGAAGCAGACTTAAAAGCTATGTGGAATCATAATAAAAGCATAAAGCCTTTCGTTGTAAGGTTTATGTATGTTTACTCATTTCCGCACAGAATAAATATGCAGCAGTTGATTGACCTTAATATATTGCAAGGTGTTGAGGATGCACCAAGAGGATTTAAACCAATTACAACACAACAATTTGATTTAATTTTAAAAGAAACGAGAAGCGATGAGAGTTTTATTGTCGATTAAACCAGAATATGCGTTTAAGATTTTTGAGGGTAGTAAAAAATTTGAATTTCGCAAAGTGATTTTTAAAAAGCCAAATATTAAAACAGTTGTTGTATATGCATCTTCACCAGTACAGCAAGTAATTGGCGAGTTTGAGATAGATGATATTTGGAGCTTTAATCCTAAAGCAATTTGGGAAAAAACAAAAAAATTTTCAGGAATTAGTGAAGATTTTTTCTTTGAGTATTTCGCCGATAGGAATATTGCTCATGCTATCAAAATAAAAACGACAAAACGGTATGATAAGCCATTGTCTTTAAAAGATGATTTTAATGCCTTGCCGCCTCAATCTTATATGTATATATAAGCGAAATTAAAGATCCCCTTCAAGGGCTAGGGGCATCACTTCATCACAATCCCCTTATAAATATCCCTTTCCTTTTTCACCTCTTCCAGTTCTTTTTGCAGGGCGGCTATTTGTTGTTGCAGGGCCAGTTCGGCTTTGGTGGGGCGGATATTTTCGGGCAAAAGGGTGAGTACAGGCTCAAAAAAATTGTATTGCAGGTGTATGCTCAGCATAACTATGATAGAAATAGGCTGATCGGGGTTTTGTAACTGCTTATACAGGTAATTTTTGCTGCGGCCAATATATTTAGACAGTTGCATGGCAGTTACCTTTTTATCTTCCTGTACCGAACTAAAGTAGAGTGGTAAATTGATATTTTGTAGTAATGGTTTGATGTTGGTGTGATTGATGAGTGCACTCATAACAGCATTTTAAAAGGTGATAATTGTGTTTTGAGGCATGAATTTAAAATAATCCCTCTAAATAACTTATTTATCCTTCTAATTGGATAATTTATCTGTCTAAAAGAATAATAAATTCTTCTAAAAGAAGGAATAATCTTCCTGAATAAATGAATCATCCCTTAAAACGAATGATTTATCAGTCTAAATGGATGTATATCCATTCTTTTAGAGGGAAATAGAATGTTTTTAGCCTGTTTCTATTAATTGGATGCAGTGCCTGGCTGTGGGGGTGGTATTACTAAAAAGCGGGCACATTATTGCAATATACCCGCTTTAAACCTGTTATTTTTCTTATAAAGTAATACCCCAGCTACCCAGCAGGGTGCCTGTATTTTGCACATATATAGCATCAGCATTATTTGCCAATGCACCCAAATTGGTTTGTACGGTAGCACCTGCAGGTACGGTAACAAGTGTACCATTAGCCACACCATTTAAGTAAGCAATAAATGCAAGGGTAGTAGTGCCTTTGTTTAGCAGCTTAACAGGTGTGGTGGCGGCAAAGGCAGTTATTGGTATTGCCTGTTTGGTTTCACCCGCACCTATGGTACCGCTGATGGTATTACTGGCGCTGCCACCCTGCCCAAAACTGTCTAACACGTCTACGGCTTCAAACATATCGTACAGCAGGCGGTTGGTTTTGCGGTAGGTATTCAGCTTGCGGCGTATTTTATCTAAGGTCTGGTTTATGGCACTAATATTCCTGTCAACCAGCTTGCCATAAGCGGCGGCTTCGGCACGCTTTTCTAATGGTATGGCAATTTTGTTTTTAAAATTTGTAGTAAGGGTTTGCAGTTCTGTAATGGCTGCCGTTGTTACATTGTGTTTTGCTGCAAGTGCCGTGGCAATGGCAGGTACGGCTACTTTATCCAATACCGTTTCGGCATACTGTGCCAGGCGTATATCCCTAAAACCCTGTATGGCCGATACCGGAAATTCAATCATATTCTGCAACACAAAATCTTCCGCATCATCAGCATAGCTAACCAGGCCTGTAGCTACATGAAACACCGCATCTTCCAGGTTGGTGCGGTCATCGCTTTTGTCTTCGGTATGCCCTGTGTTGTCCTGCGTGGCAAGTGCATCATTATCTAAAGCGGTTTCAATTTGGGTTTTAAGCAGTGGTAAAAGGGTAGTGCCAATTTCTGGCGTGGCAGTAAGGTCTGCGGCATGGCTGGTTAAAAAGGTAGCATCTTTTTGTGCCCTGCCAACTTGGTTGGATTGTTTGTCGTCCATAGCAATGTGTTTTGTTTTTTTAATGATGGTTTACTGAATGAAAATACATTAAGTAATGGATGTAACAAAAAGACTATGGGTATTTTTTATTAATGTTAACGAAATAACTGACTTGATTTCAAACTTAAATTTCATCAGACAATAAAAGTGGGCAGTTGTTGGCAGGTAGTGAGGTGCAACAAAAGAAACAGGCAAAAGCAGTGGGTGTATAAAACAAACCCAATCATCAGAAGAGAACTATTATTAAAAGGTTGAAAAAACAGGTATATAATTTATACCATGCAAAACAGCAACAGCGCTTTAATTTAATGGCGTTTACAATAAAATTTATTTATTGCAAACGCCATTATAACATCTTTTAACACCTGCGTTAAAACATCCACCGCTAATTTATTGCTCAAACATCATGTCATCCTACATCATAACCTCACTCAATACCAGTTCTTTTACTTTACTTATTGGTATACGTTTCTGCAGCATGCTATCGCGGTAGCGTATGGTTACGGTATTATCTTCTTTGGTTTGATGATCAATGGTTACACAAAAAGGTGTACCAATCGCATCTTGCCTGCGGTAACGTTTACCAATGGCATCTTTTTCTTCGTAATAACACCTGAAGAATGGTGTGCATTCGTTCATTAATTCCTTGGCGACTTCTGGCAAGCCATCGCGTTTAAGCAATGGTAAAATAGCCAGTTTATTAGGTGCCAGTTTTGCAGGCAAGTGCAGCACGGTGCGGCTGTCTGTGCTGCCATCTTCTTTGGTTAATATTTCTTCTTCGTAAGAATTAGAAAGTATTAAAAGGAACATCCTGTCTAAACCAATAGAAGTTTCAACCACATTTGGTATGTAGTTGCCATAGGCTTTGCCTGTGGCTTCATCTATATCATTATCAAAATAATTTTGTTTCTTTTTGCTGAATAACTGGTGTTGCGATAAGTCAAAATCGCCACGGCTATGTATACCCTCTACTTCTTTAAAACCAATAGGAAATTCAAACTCAATATCACAGGCTTCTTTAGCGTAATGTGCCAGTTTAACGTGGTCGTGGTAACGGTATTTTTCAGCAGGCAAGCCAAGGCTTAAATGCCAATTTAAACGTGCTTCTTTCCAGTATTTGTACCAATCACCTTCTGTACCAGGGCGTACAAAAAACTGCATTTCCATTTGTTCAAATTCGCGCATGCGGAAAATGAACTGGCGTGCAACAATCTCGTTCCTGAATGCCTTACCTGTTTGTGCAATACCAAACGGAATTTTCATCCTGGCGGTTTTTTGCACATTTAAAAAGTTTACAAAAATGCCCTGTGCAGTTTCAGGTCGCAGGTACACTTTGTTATCCTCAGGGTTGTCAGATGCAATGGCACCAAACTCTGTAGAGAACATCAGGTTAAACTGGCGGATATCTGTCCAGTTGCCAGTGCCGCTGATGGCGCAAACAATTTTGTTGTCTGCAATCAATTCTTTTAAGCCTGCATAATCATCTTTGCCCAGCAGTTCTTCCATCTTTTTAATCAGCGCATACTCTTCTTCTTTCTTTCCTTCAATTGCCAGCTTCTCAGCATGTGCTTCAATTAAATGATCTACACGATAGCGCTTGTTGCTGTCTTTATTATCAATCATCGGGTCGCTGAAATTATCAACGTGGCCGCTTGCTTTCCAGGTGGTGGGGTGCATGAATATGGCTGCATCAATACCCACGATATTCTCGTGCATCTGTGTCATACTCTTCCACCAATAATCACGAATGTTTTTCTTCAGTTCACTACCCCATGGGCCATAATCGTACACGGCACTAAGGCCATCGTAAATTTCGCTGGAAGGGAACACAAAGCCATATTCTTTGGCATGTGAAATAATTGACTGGAATAAATTATCTGATGGAGTGCTCATATGTCTGAACTGTGATTTTGTATGTTAAAATATCTGAACTATGATTTGGTGTGATTATGTTGATTAAAGTGATTTTGTTCGTGTAGTTAATGCAATTTCTTTAAAATTCATATTTACTCAAACTCAAACCCAATATCCTTTCTGTAATACATGCCTTCAAAATTGATCTGCGCTAAAACTGCTTTTGATTTATCAACTGCTTCTTTAAGATTGGTACCATAAGAAGTTACCGTTAATACCCTGCCGCCATTGGTTACTACACCGTCTTCTGTTTGTTTGGTACCTGCATGAAATACGAGGCTATCGCCATCCATTTTCAAATTATCCAATCCACTAATTTTCAAATTTTTCTTATAGTCGCCAGGGTAACCACCACTTACAGCCATTACGGTGCAAATGCTTCTTTCATCAAAATTAATATTGGCATCGGCAAGTGTACCATTGTCCATTGCAGCAAAAAGGCTTAACAGGTCAGTGTCCAAACGCGGCATTACCACTTCAGTTTCAGGGTCGCCCATGCGGCAATTGTATTCAATTACTTTAGGGCTGCCATCGCAGTTCATCAGGCCAAAAAATATAAAGCCATTGTACACCAAACCTTCTTCCTGCAGGCCCTTCACCGTAGGTGCAATAATAGTTTCCTCAACCTGTTGCATAAACGCATCATCCATAAAAGGTACAGGACTAACACAGCCCATGCCACCAGTGTTTAAACCAGTGTTGCCTTCGCCAATTTGTTTATAATCTTTAGCGTGGCCAATTACCTGGTAGTCAACACCGTTGGTTAGTACAAAAACACTTACCTCAATACCCTGCAAAAATTCTTCAATTACTACTTTGCTGGATGCTTCGCCAAACTGTTTGTTAATGATCATTTCTTCAAACACCTGCAAGGCATCATCGTGCGAAGCACTGATAACAACGCCCTTGCCTGCGGCAAGGCCATCGGCTTTTAAAACAATGGGTAAGGTATGCTGCGCGATATATTGCTTTCCATCTTCAAAATTATCCAGTGTAAATTCAGCGTAACCAGCAGTGGGTATATTATGGCGCTGCATAAACTTTTTAGAAAAGGCTTTGCTGCCTTCCAGTTGTGCTGCCTCTTTTGAAGGGCCAACTATAATCATTTTTTCAAGCTGTGGCTGGCTTTTACAATAATCATAAATACCTTTTACCAGCGGCTCTTCAGGGCCAACCACCAGTACATCTATCTTATTATCAATGCAAAATGTTTTTATGCCCTCAAAATCAGTAATAGCAAGTGCTGTATTAATACCATATTGAGAAGTTCCCGCATTGCCGGGGGCTATAAACAATTTATCGCAATGGTGGCTTTGTACAATTTTAAAAGCCAGTGCATGTTCACGGCCGCCATTGCCCAAAAGAAGAATGTTCATAGTAATGTAGTAATGATTAACGGCTGCGAAAGTAAATGTAGCAAACGAAAGACGGGCTGTTAATTGTACCCGCAACCCTAAAAAAGCATTTTTTGCAGGCTTTAATAACCCTTTAACCAGAATTTTCTTTTTAGATGGATTTTATTGCTATTTTGAGCGGTCTAAAACAAACATATCCCAAACACTATTCTATGAATCAAAATTCTATGGACCAGCTCTCAATGAGTAAAGGCCATCCTAAGGGATTGGCAGTATTATTTACAACTGAAATGTGGGAGCGTTTCAATTTTTATGGCATGCGTGCCTTGCTGTCTTTGTTCCTGGTAAATGCGCTGGCTTTTTCTGATAAAGATGCCTCTATTGTGTATGGTGGCTTTTTGGGATTATCATACTTAACCCCCATGATTGGTGGTTATATTTCTGACCGCTTTCTTGGTAACCGCAATTGTATTTTAGTGGGTGGCAGTATTATGGCTTTAGGGCAGATAATGCTATTTGTAAGTGGCAGCCTGTTTGTTTCTAATGTTGATGCAGCAAGGGGTTTTATGTGGATGGGTTTGGCATGTATTATTGTTGGTAATGGTTTTTTTAAGCCCAATATTTCCTCAATGGTAGGGCAATTATATCCTAAAGGCGATAACCGTCTTGACTCTGCATTTACCATTTTTTACATGGGTATTAATACGGGTGCTTTGCTTGGTCAGTTAATCTGTCCTATACTGGGCGATGTGAAGATTGACGATATGCGTGTGGTTACCGCTTTCAAATGGGGGTTTGCTGCCGCAGGTATTGCAATGGCCATTGGTTCAGTAATATTTTTTCTTTTAAAGGATGAATTTATTGTAAAACCAGATGGAAGCCCTGTTGGTACAAAGCCTGTTTTTGATGCCAATCTTTTACATAGCGATGAGGCGGATAAACCCAAGTTTACATCTACTGCTGTCGCGGGTGTTTGTGTTTTGCTGGTGGTTTTGTTTTTTGGCATACACTATTTATCTATTGATGCCAACCCTATAAAATCATGGGTCTATCCTTTTATATATGCAGCAGGTATAAGCCTTGCAGTACTAATTTTAACGGATACTTCTATTACAAAAGTTGAGCGTGACAGGATACTGGTAATTTATGCCGTTGCCTTTTTTGTTATCTTTTTCTGGAGTGCTTTTGAGCAGGCAGGCTCATCGCTTACGTTTATTGCAGATAAACAAACTGACCTTCATTTTCTGGGCATGTTGTTGCCGCCAAGCTCTGTGCAAATGGCCAACTCTATTTTTGTAATTGTGTTTGCATTGCCGTTTAGTTATTTGTGGTTAACGCTTGCAAAAAAAAATATAGAACCAACTTCAACTGTAAAACAATCAATTGGCTTGTTGTTACTTGCTATTGGTTATTTTATAATAGCCACACAGGTTAAAGACCTTGGTACTACAGGCAAACTGGGTGTTGTTTGGTTGATTATTATGTACCTTTTTCATACCCTTGGTGAGCTTTGTTTATCGCCCATTGGTTTATCGCTGGTAGCTAAACTGGCACCAAAACGTTTTGCCTCTTTATTAATGGGTGTTTGGTTTATAGGTAATGCTGCAGGCTACGCACTTGCAGGTACGCTGGGTGCTATACTTCCGCCGGCAGGCGATAAATTTGCAAAAGCAAGCGAATTTGGTATTGATCTTCAGGCTGTTCTTGATAAAAAAATAGTACCTACTGCACAACAACTGGCTGCACTTGCCAAAGAAAAAATTGATATTAGTTACCCCACTTTTGCAGGCTTTACCATACACAACCTGTACGAGTTTTTTATGGTGTTTGTAGTATTGTCTGGTGCTGCTGCATTATTACTGTTTGCTATTTCGGGCCAGTTGAAAAAAATGATGCATGGTGTAAAATAGATTTTGTTTTAATAGATAAAAAGCGGTGCGCAGGCATCGCTTTTTGTTTTTAATTACAGCTTATAAAATTCAAGCATTGTAGCATGGCAGCATTAAATGGTTTACCAACCCCTCAATTAAAACAACCCAAACAATTATACCTGCTGTTTTTTACCGAAATGTGGGAGCGTTTTTCTTTTTACGGAATGCGTGCCTTGCTGCTGGCTTACATGGTAACGCAGTTAAAGTTTGATGAACCCAAAAGCTACGCCATTCTTGGCAGTTATGCAGGGCTTGTGTATACCATGCCCATGTTTGGTGGAATGCTTGCCGACAGGTTTTTGGGTTACCGAAAGGCGGTGGTATTTGGCGGTATTTTAATGACGATAGGCCACCTTGTATTAGCATTGCCGCAAAGCTGGAGCTTTTTTTTAGGCATGGCATTTATTATTTGTGGTAATGGCTTTTTTAAACCCAATATTTCAAGTTTAGTAGGTACGCTTTACGAGGAAAACGATAGCAGGCGCGACAGCGGTTTTTCTATATTTTACATGGGCATAAATATTGGTGCCTGTATTGGCGGTGTTTTATGCGGCTATGTTGGCGAGCGTATTAACTGGCATTTTGGTTTTGGCCTGGCAGGTATATTTATGATACTTGGGTTGATTATTTTTTCTATCGGCAGCAAATCACTTGGCGAAAAAGGCTTGCCGCCAGAGCCAGCTTTATTAAAGAAAAAGGTAGCAGGTATTATTGCAACAGAATGGTTTATTTACCTGGCCACTTTTATTGTGGTTCCCTTTGTGGTGTTTCTTTTTAATGTGTACGAGGCTATGGATTATATCATGCTCTCGCTTGGGTTACTGGCATTGATTTACGTACTGTACATAGCTTATCAATTAGAAAGAAAGGCAGGCTTTAAGTTGCTGGCAGCATTGGTTATGATTGCTTTTTCACTGCTCTTCTGGTCTTTTTATGAGCAGGCAAGCGGTTCGTTAAACCTTATTGCACTGCGTAATGTAAACATGAATTTTATGGGCAACAAGCTGCCTGCACTTTCTGTAAATAATTTTCTTCCGCCATTTTGGGTAATTGTGTTAAGCCCTGTGTTTGCATGGTTATGGGCTTGGTTAAATAAAAAAGGAAAAGAGCCGGGCACGGCATTAAAATTTGCGTTTTCATTCCTGTTTATGGGGGCAGGTTTTCTTATATTTTTTGCTGCGGGCAAAGCCGCACAAACAACGGGCTTAATATCACTATATGCTTTTTGTTTGGGTTATGCAGCCATTATTTGTGGCGAGCTTTGTTTATCGCCCATTGGCTTATCTATGATTACCAAATTAAGCCCTAAAAAAATTGTTGGTATGATGATGGGCATTTGGTTTTTGGCAAGTGCCATTGGCGAGTTTTTGGCAGGTAAAATTGGCTCGTTAATGAGTGTGCCTGAAAGCGTGGTAAACAATCCTGTATTATCGCTACCTTACTATGCTGGTATACTTAATAAAATTGGCATTGGCTCATTGGCTGTTGGGGTTTTGCTTATTTGTATGGTACCCTTACTTAAAAAATGGATGGGGGATATAAAATGATAGTATAGCCATTTTATACCAACTACCACAATAATTTTCGGATAAAAGATTATTGTTTACCGTTATTGCGAGGCACGAAGCAATCTGTATCCAGTAAAAAAGATGTCTAATAACATAGAAGAATCCTAAAGCATACTCAAAAATTATTATCACGAACCATAAGTAAAAAAAGTACAGATGGCTTCGGGCCTCGCCATGACGGTGCGAACTTTAAAGCGATAAATGGTCCTTACAAACTTTCCAGCAACTCCTTAACGCTTGGCCTTTTGGTGTAGTTTTTATTAAAATACAGGTAGCTGAATTTACCATCTTTATCAATAATAAACATGGCCGGCACGGGTAGTGTATTTTGGGTATTGGCATTTACGGCGGTAAAATCAACACCATAGGTTTTGTATTTTTCAATGGTTTTATCTTCTACTGTAAAGTTTACGCCGTATTGTTTTAAAATGGTATTGGTAGTGTCGCTTATAATCTCAAAACTGGCTTTTGTTTTGGCAATGGTTTTGTTTACCGATTCATATTTTTCAGGCGTAACAGCAATTACGGTAGCACCTTTTGCCTGTAGTAATTGCAGCGAATCGTTTAGTTGGCTTAATTGTTTATTGCAATAAGGGCACCAATAGCCGCGATAAAACAACAATACCACAGGGCCGCTTTGGGTTAGTTTATTAAGGTCTAATATTTTGCCATTGTGGCTAACTGCGGTAAAACGGGGGGCTTTATCGCCTTGTTTAAACAGCAGGGTTTGTGCCTGTAACTGCACTGCGGCAAACAAAATAATTACTAAACAAAATACTTTCATTGGTTATTTTTTGTTGGTTGACGTTGGTACTATTTCTTCCTTACAAAAACCTGTTTGTTATTAAAAATACATAGGCAGGGTATATAAAAATGCTTTTATCTGCCTGCGGCGATGCCTTGTACTACCCCAATTTGCCTTTGTTTTAAAAGCATTTACTGATGAATGAAGGTTTTTTGTCTTTGTATGGGCAAAATCTGGTCTTAAATCTTCATACAAATAAAAATTTTGTTCATACAAATAAAAAAATCCTTCATACAAATAAAAAGTTTGTTCATACAAATGAAAATTTCTTCATACAAATAAAAACTTTCATCATACAAACAAAAAAATCCTTCATACAAACAAAATTTTTCTTCATCCCAACCAAAAAAAGATTGATATAGTAAGAGTGAGCCAATCTTTAAGATTGGCCCACTCTCCTACAACACCCTCCAGCCAAAACGTTAAAAAAAAGTTACATCAATAGTATTACGACCTTCTTTTTAACTTTTTAAAAAATATTCAATATATTGCCCATAGGTTTAAGATAATCCCCCAATTGTTGCAACCATCGGTTTTACCAAAACAGCCTTCATTTTTTAACACCATAAAACACACATCATGTCAACCAACGACCGCAGTCTCGACTTTGCTATGAGCTACAGCGAACTTGTAAACCAAAGTTTTGAAAAAGAAACCTACCTGCTTCGCGACCAGGCCGATCTTGCTACCAGGGGAATTACAGCAGCAAGAATTACCGCTTTTGCGGGATTAAGAAACACATTTATAAACATAGCCACCGATACTACCATGGTGGGCTATATAAATGTGGCCATTACCAACCGCGATGCTGCCGCCGCACCATTGCGCACGGCCCTACGCGAAATACTGGGCATTGCCGCCAATACCTTTGGCAATAAAAGCGGCGAATACAAAACCTTTAACAGCGGCAATATTGCTGGTATGGATGCTGCCGACCTGTGCACCCTTAGCGTTACCGTTGCCGAACAGGCCGAAACCTACCTTACCCAAATGGCACCCAAGGGGCTTACTGCCGCCATGATTGCCGAACTGGCTACCCTTAAAACTGCCGTTGAACCAACCATACGTGCGGTTACAAAAGCCAATGGAGACAGGCAACTGGTTACCAGCCAACGCCACAATGCGGCCAATGCCCTGTTTAACGAAATGAAAAGCATGTGCAGTGCCGCACAGGTTTATTATAACGACAGGAATGCCGAAAAGGCGGATGATTATATTATTTACGACCTGCCCACCAATATTCAGCAACGTAATGGCAGCATTAATGCGGGGCAGGTAATAAGCCGCGACCTTAGCGGTATTACTGCCGCCAGCACCATTAACCTGCAGGTGCGTTTGGTAAGTGCGCTGCAGTTTTATTTCAGCAAAACCGAGGGCGGCCCTGCGGGAACCACACTGGTTACCGTTACCAATAACCCCAATGGTTTTGCAACCCATACCGCCGCACAATTAGGCTTTGATAAGGATGCAGGTTTTATTTTCTTCTGCATAAAAAACCCTGGCGTTGATGAAAGTGGGGAATATAGTGTGAGGGTGGAGGCGTGATAAGGATTGGATTGGATATTGAATAATAGGCAGGGTTTTAAGCCCTGCTTATTTTATTTGTCAGATTATTGATGGTTCGCAAGCCTGCCTTAAAAACTATATTTTTACAGGACAATTATTTGAGCATGAAATTGAAGAGTCTTTTGTATAAGGAAGAGAATTGGAGTTTGGAAAATATTCAGTTTGAAGATGTTTGCTTAATAGTTGGTAAGAATTCAACAGGAAAATCAAAAACTCTTGAGGCAATTGATGGATTAGGCAAGACTTTGTTACAAAAACAAACCTTATACACCAATCAAGGCTGGGAAATCTCTTTTATCGACAATGAAAATGACGATATTATTTATAATTTTCGTGAATATTATGATCAAGACAGTGATAAGGTCGTAATTCTTGAGAATATTAGAATCGGGAACAATAATGTACTCACCCGTAAATCTTCTGAAAGTGCTTCAATTTTTAATTTTCTAGATAATAAAGAAGAAACAATCTATCCTCCATCAAATAAGTTAGTAATACATACCAATAGAGATTTAAAAAAGTATCCCTTTTTAGAAAAAATAATAGATTGGGCTGAGCAATCATACGGTTTCAAATTCGGAAACATCAGCCCTGACAAACCATTTGATGAACAGCGATATGAATTGTTATTACCTGCTGGAGAAATTCCCGAATTGTTTAGTCAATTAGATGAAACGTCAAGAGAAAAAGTAAAAAAATCAATTAATAGTATAGGTTTTCTTATTGAAAGAATTGACTTAGTTGACTTTGTATCTGATAAACAAAAGTTTCTACGAATTAAAGAACAAAAAATTACCGATGATATTTACTTGCATTGGCTTTCGCAAGGTCTATTCAGGTGCTTATCATTACTAATTTTCCTCGAATATCTAATTGCAAAGAAAAAGCCGGCGACAGTTATTATAGATGACTTATGCGAAGGGCTGGATTATGACAGGGCTACCAAACTGGGCAAACTGGTATTTGAAAAATGTTTGCAGAATAATATACAGTTAATAGCTACATCTAACGATGCCTTTATAATGGAAGCAGTGGATTTAAAATACTGGAACGTGCTGCAAAGGGATGGGTCAGTAGTAACTTCTTTAAATGCACAAAACCACCCTGACCTGTTTAACAGCTTTAAATTTACAGGCTTATCAAATTTTGACTTTTTTGCTTCAGATTATATAGCACAAAAGGTTGAAGCATGATTAAGACGGCCATATTTGTGGAAGGGCATACCGAACTGATATTGGTTCGCGAGATGCTGCTTAAAATGTTTGGCTATACCAACATTAGCCTTGACTGTTTTACCCTGTTTACTGACAGCAAGTTTGTACCAGCTGAATATGCATTCCCTAATGAAGCAGCAGAATTTTATTTCCAGGTAATTAATGTAGGCAACGACAATAGTGTATTATCAAGAATATTAAGAAGGCAGGAGAGAATGTGGAACGAAGGTTTCGGTAAAATAATTGGCCTGCGCGATATGTATTCAAGAGAGTACAGGGAAGCTGTAAAAAACAGTACGATTAATGCAGAAGTAAACCAGCTTTTTATTAACGGAACACGTGGACAAATAAAGTCTGAAAAAGTGTTTTTCTCTTTTGCCATTATGGAAGTAGAAGCATGGCTTTTGGGTTTATACAAATGTTTTGAAAAGATGGATGCACATTTAACCAGCAACCATATTAAAGAACAGCTCGGTATTGATTTAGAAAAGACTGATCCTGAAATAACATTTTTTCATCCCGCCAATAATGTTGAAAGCATTTTTAAACTCGCAGGCAAAACCTATAACAAAAGCAAAGGAGACGTAAGTTCAGTGGTAAGCTATATTGACCGCGAGGATTATATTGAACTTGCAAACAGTAATAAATGCGCCTCGTTTAAAGAGTTTTATGAATTTATTGGATTTTAAAGATCAATATGAATGCTGGTGTTCTTCCACATCAAACCCATAGCCTAACTTACTATTATGCCTTATGATGATAATAATGCAAACAGAAGAAGAATACTTTTAGAAAAAGCGTAGAGTGAGGTAGCTTATGGATTTTTATAACAATCACTCACACAACATTTTGCCAAAATCCTTTCCTTCCTTCGCATTGTTCAATTCTATCCCTTTAATTCGTGCAATGAAAAAAATCATCCCTTTCATAATTATCCTGGCTGTTGGCTGTACCTCTAAAAAAACACCCGATGTTTCTTCTATAAAAATAAACCTGCAGGTCACACGTTTTGAGAAAGAGTTTTTTGCGGTAGATACCAGTAAAATAGATGCTTCCCTTCAAAAGCTAAGCGATAAAAACAAGGGCTTTACGCAGGATTTTTTGTTTAATATTCTTGGTACCCAGCCAATGGTTGACAGTGCGGGTAAAGATGTTAAAGCATTCATCAGCAGTTATAAAAGCCTGTACGAATCTTCACAAAAATTGTTTGCCGATTTTGATGGTATTGCCAAAGAAATTGAAGAGGGATTGAAGTACACCAAACATTATTTTCCTGCTTATAAACTGCCTGAACGCGTAATTACTTTTATTGGCCCCATAAACAGTTATGCCAATATTATTACATCAGATGGATTAGCGGTGGGACTGCAGTTATATATGGGCAACAATTATCCCCTGTACCAAACAGAAGCCTGCCAAAACCTGTATCCTGCCTATGTTTCAAGGCGTTTTGATAAGGCTTATATACCTGTAAACTGCATGAAAAATATTGTGGATGACGTGTACCCCAACAAGGTTGCAGGTAGTCCGCTGATTGAGCAGATGATTGAAAGCGGCAAGCGGCTGTACGTGCTTGATGCCTTGCTGCCACAAACAGAAGATACTTTAAAAACGGGCTACAGTAAAGCGCAACTGGAAGCCTGTTTTGACAATGAAAAAAATATCTGGACCTTTTTTATTGAGAATAACCTGCTGTACGAAACGGAACCTACACGTACCAATATGTTTTTAAACGATGCGCCAAATACTCCTGAAATTAATGCAGAAACACCTGGCTTTATAGGTCAGTTTGTAGGTTGGCAGATTGTAAAGAAATGGATGAATAAGAATGATAAAAAAACATTGGCAGAACTGCTGCAAACCCCCAACAAGCAAATTTTTAAAGAGGCAAAATATAAGCCTTAATAAAGTTTGGAGTTTAAAGTTTAGGGTTCAATTGATTGATACTGTTTACTAAACAGTTAGATGGCTTTAAAATTAGAACCACTTTGTTTTTTACGTAATACTTTGCGGCCTCTGCGGTTAACTTATCACCAAACTAATTATACTTTGTAGGAACTACCATTTGAAAAGAGGGAATGTTTACTGTAAACATTGACTTTTTGTTCAGGTTTTCAACGGTATAAGTACCGTGCATTTTACCTATTTCTGTTCTTAGGTTGCAACCACTTGAATATTGAAAAGATTCACCTGCACGTAAAATAGGTTGCTGGCCTACAACACCTTCTCCCTCAACTTCACGATGCTCGCCATTGCTGTCAAAAATATACCAGTGCCTGCTGATAAGCTTAATGGCGAAGGAATTATTGTTTTCTATGCTGATGCGGTAAGCGAACATATATTCGCTGTTTACAGGGTTGCTGTAGTCAGATTGATAATAAACTTCTACGCTCACCTTAACGCCTGCTGACACTTTGCTTATCATAATATTGGTTTTGATAAAGATATGAATTTGGGGTTGAGCAATGGCTGTTTATCCACTTAAATTATCCTTAGCAATTATCGCCCCACAAATTCGTGTTATTAAAAATTTTAATCCCTTTTGGTCTTGCCAAAAGCCATTTTGGTGTAACATTTTTTAACACCGCTTGTTGCCGCAATACGTTTGTGCAACAAAAAATAATTACGATGAGAACTTTTTCAATGTTAACCATCTTACTGTTAATAAGTTGTTCTTTACTGGCACAAACCACAACCAACCGCTTTTCAGGCTCTGTTGCAGACAGCCTTAGTAAACAGCCACTGCCAAATGCCACTGTAAAAATTAAAAACAGCTTAGATACAACTATCACAGCAATTACAACTACAGATACCAAAGGTTTTTTTGTTTTTAAAGCAGTAAAAGCAGGCAATTACAATATGGTTATTAATTACGTTGGTTACAAGCCTTTAGTTTTAAAAAATATTCCAGTTGATGAAAGTGCAAAGCCATTAAGTATTCAGCTTGGGCTTGAAGCCAAAGGCTTGAACGCAGTAACTGTAACTGCCGCTGCAAAACCATTTATTACCGTAACTGCCGATAAGGTTACTTTAAATGTAGCATCAAGCCCAGTGGCTGCTGGCGGTAATGCTTATGATGTATTGTTAAGGGCACCTGGTTTAATAGAACAAAGCGGCGCACTTAGCCTTAATGGTAAATCAGTAAATGTATTGGTAAACGGCAGGCAATCAAACCTTACAGGTGAAGATTTAAAAACCATGCTTACCAATATGCCTGCCAATGGCATTGAAAAGGTAGAACTGCTTTCAAATCCATCCTCTAAATACGATGCACAGGGTGGCAGTGTTATCAATATCATTCTTGCAAAAAACAAAAACTTTGGCACCAATGGCAGTGTTACCGCAGGCATTGGTACAGGCCGTTTTGTAAAGTATAATACAGGGCTTACGCTTAACTATCGCAACAAAAACATAAACGTTTATGGTGGTTACGATTTTATGCACAACCGCCAGTATTACCAAAGCAATTCTTTCAGGGCATTGAATGGCAATACAAGCATTGTAGAAAATGAATACGAAGTGCGCAAGCGCGATAATAACAGCGCCAAAATTGGCTTTGACTATGACATTAACAAGCGCAGCAGTTTAGGTGTGCTGGTACGTGGGTTTAATAATGTGCGTTACCGCGATGTAACCCATAATACTTTACTTGATGTTGCTAATGCTGCAAAAGACAGTACTTCTCAAATCCTCACTACAGGTAAGGCTACTTTTTTTAACCCATCAGTTAATGTTTATTACAAAACAACGCTTGACAGTGCAGGTAAAAAAGAACTAACCATTAACGCCGATTATTTTAATTATAAAAAGGAATGGAATGATGATTTTGTAACCCGTTATTATGATGAAAAATCAGCAGAATATGGTTTGCCTTATTTGCTGCGCGATAATTCGCCAGCCAATAACACAGTAAAATCATTTACAGCAGATTTTGTTGCTACCACAAAGTTTGCTAAGTGGGAGATGGGTCTTAAAACCGCTTTTACCACTACTGATAATAATATATTATGGGAAAGCATGGAAAATGGCAACTGGAAGAATGACCTCAATAAATCAAACCACTTTATTTACAAAGAGAATGTAAATGCAGGGTATATCAACTTCAGCAAAACCATAAAAAAATATAGCTTGCAATTGGGGCTTCGTGCAGAGCAAACGAATACAGAAGGTAATGCTGTAACGAGCAATGTAGTTAACAAAAACGATTACCTGAATGTGTTTCCCAATATCGCTGTAAGCTATAACCAATCTGCCACACAGCAATTTGGCATTAGCTACCGCAAAAGCATACAGCGTTTTGGTTTTGATATTGTAAACCCATTTGTAATATACCAAAGTCAATATTCTTACGCGCAGGGCAATCCCAACATACAGCCAATGTTAATGCATAGTGTAGAGCTGTCACACAGCTATAAATACCAAATCTTCAGCAAGGTTAGTTACACAAGAATGGATAATTCTTTAGCACCTGTATTTAAGAGAAGCCTTACTGACAGTGCCGTAATAAGTACATATGATAATCTTGGCAGTGCAAATGTTTACCAGGCCAATGCAACCATTGTTAAAAACTTTTTTAAAGGTAAGTTTGGTACGGTAAATACTATTGGTGCTTTTTATGCCACTTATAATGCATCATCATATACCAACCAGGTAAATGCAAAAGTTACAGGCTATATTTCCAGTAACAATACCATTGGTTTGCCGGGTAAAATAAAAGCAGAAATAATGCTGTTTTATTATTCGCCTATTGCAACAGGTGTGTTTCAGCAAAAGAGCCTGTTTCAAATGAATGCAGGGTTTTCAAGGCCAGTATTAAACAACAATGCAACGCTTGCTTTAAATGTTACTGATGTGTTTAATACTTTGGAGTCGCGCTACGATGTATTATACCAGGGCGGCACCATGAATTCGGTAAATAAAACTGAAACTCGTTTTGTAAACCTTGTGTTTACGTATCGTTTTGGCAATACCAAAGTAAAAGCCAGTAAAGTGCGTAAAACAGGTATTGAAGATGAGAAAGGAAGGATGAATGCGAATTAGTGGGTGGTGAATAGTGTGAGAAGTCAGTGAGTCAATAAGTCACTTGTTAATAAATATGCAACCATCAACTTAAACCAAACCAAATATGATAACACTACTCTTATCCCACCAGTGGAAGGCCTTTTGGCGAAGCCGTAATGCAGGCAAAAGCATTGCAGTACAAATTCTTATAGGTTTTTTTGTTCTTTACTTTTTGGGTATTTCTCTTGTTATTGGGTTTGGCCTTAAAGCCATACTTACAAAACTGTTTCCAGGGCAGGCGGTGATACCCATTTTTTGCGGCTTTATACTGTACTATTTTGCAACAGATATTATGCTGCGCTTTGTGCTGCAGGAATTGCCAACCCTTTCAGTACAACCCTACCTGGCGCAAAACATTAAGCGCAGGCAACTGGTAAATTTTCTTAACTGGCGTTCTTTATTTACCATTTTAAACATACTGCCACTGGTACTTTTTATACCATTTTCTATAACAGCAATTGGTAAACAGTTTGGCCCGCTGGTGGCTTCTGGTTTTGTAGTAAGTATTATAAGCCTCTGCATTTTTAACCACTTTTTGGTGCTGTTTATAAAACGTAAAACCATTATTAACAGTTGGTGGCTGGCTGGTTTTTTTGTGGTTGTGGCATCTTTTATAGTGTGCGAATATTTTCATGTATTTTCTTTAAGAGAAGTATCATCAACCGTGTTCACCAGCTTTTTAAGCAAGCCATGGCTGTGTGCAGTTACCATTGCTTTGGCTGTGGCTTCCTTCATCAATAACAGCAATTTTCTTTTCAGGAATTTGTATATAGAAGAGATGGTAAAATCATCCAAACAAAAAAATTCAAGTGAGTATACATGGCTAAACCGCTTTGGTAATATGGGCGATTTGATTGCAGTTGATTTAAAGCTTATCCTTCGCAATAAAAGGCCGCGATCATTATTAATGTTATCCTTTTTCTTCCTCAGCTACGGCTTTCTTTTTTATAAGCAAAAGGCATTAAATGCTGGCGAGCTGGGTACTATTGTTATGGTTGCCTTATTTATTACGGGCATGTTTATGGTAAGCTTTGGCCAGTTTTTATTTGCATGGCAAAGCTCACATTTTGATGGGTTAATGGCAAGCAACATCAACATAAAAACCTTTATTAAAAGCAAGCTTGTTTTGTTGGTGGCCTTCAGTGCCATTTCCCTGCTCATATCTCTTGGTTACGGTTTTATGGACTGGCGACTGATACCCATAGAAATAGCGGCTTTTTTATTCAATGCAGGCATACACACCATTACCTGCGCTTATATTGCCACCATGCATTACAAGGGTGTAGACCTTAATAAATCAGCCACTTTTAATTACCAGGGTACTGGTGTGGTGCAATGGGTTTACTCGTTAATAATTTTTGTAATTGGCTTTATTATTTACTTTCCTTTTGCATTTTTTATAAGTGCGTGGGCTGGTGTTGCAGCTTTGGGTATTGCAGGGCTGATAAGCTTTTTGCTGCAGGATTGGTGGGTTGAAATACTTACAAAGCAATTTATTTTACGCAAACATAAAATGCTGGAAGGTTTTAGAGAAAAGTAAGAATTTGAAAATGAGATGATTGGAAGATTTTTAAAAGATGAATAAAGAACAGAACGTACATGCAGATAGCTATCAGCAGTGCGACGCTCACAGAGTCCTGTGGACAACTAAAGCTTCATAGAAGTACAGGTGATGGTCACCCAAAAACAATAAAAAACAATAAAAACATAAACTAAATACCATGCTTACAGTAAATAATATTGGCAAAGTTTACAATGGCAAAATAGCTGTTGATATTTCTGAATTACATATTGAAACAGGCGAAATTATTGGCCTTGCAGGCAATAATGGTGCAGGTAAAACCACCTTCTTTCGTTTGATTTTAGATCTGATACGTGCAGATCGTGGAGAGATTTTATCTAAACAAAAAAGCGTTACAGAAAATGAAGACTGGAAGCAGTACACTGCCGCTTACCTGGATGATGGTTTCCTTATCAATTACCTTACACCAGAAGAATATTTTTATTTTATTGGCAAACTCAATAACCGCTCAAAAGCTGATGTAGATGAATTTTTACTGGGCTTCACCAGCTTTTTTGATGGTGCTATTTTAAAGAGTGGCAAATACATTCGCGACTTATCAAAAGGTAACCAGTTTAAAGTAGGCATTGCTGCTTGCTTACTGCAAGAACCTGAATTGCTTTTGCTGGATGAACCTTTTGCCAATCTTGATCCATCATCTCAAAGCAGGTTGATACAAATGATTAAAGACGTGCAACAAAAAAGGCGTATGACAATACTTATCAGCAGCCACGATCTTAACCACATTACTGATGTTTGCAACCGTATACTTGTAATGGAAAAAGGAAGGATTATTAAAGATCTGCAAACCTCAGAAAGTACACTGGCTGAACTGGAATCTTATTTTAAAGTATAAATAACATTACCCTTTAAATTTTTTTATATGTCTATAAAACGATGGATAAAAAACAGTGAAGATGCTTACGATTTTGTTGTAAACGAAAACGTACAGGCCACCATACATTTTAACCGCAGCAGTTCAGATGGTATTGTAACGGTTAATGCAGCAAAAGAAACTTTTAAAATCAACAGGTCTGGTTTCTGGAAAAGCAATATAGAAATTACTGATACAAGCAATGTTTTGGCAGCATCTGTAAAACCTGCAAAATGGTATTCCGGCCATTATATAATGCAATATAACGGGCAGGAGTACAAACTTATAGTAAGAAATAACCCTTTGGCAGAGTGGGCTATACAGCAAAATGATAAAGACATTTGCGCATATGGTTTAGATACTAAAAATGGTGCTGTAACTGTGCGGATTACAGAAGCTGAAAATGTGCCAGTATTGTTTCATTTTATTTTGTGGTACCTGTTTTGGCCAATTGCTGTAGAAAACACGGGCGATCATCTTTTATTTTCTTTGCTGCTTACTGCGTAATAATAATACTATGCAAAAATTAGATAAAAGGTATTCTGTTTGGCGTGTGTTTGTTTGGGTTCTTGCCATTTGGCTGTTTTTTCAGCTGCTTGGCATTTTTGTAATTGTGTTTTTAAAGCTACCAGACCAGCCTTATAAACTTGAAGATGCTATAAGTTTTAAAGCCAACCTACAGTTTGTAATAAGTGTAGTGTACACTACTGTGTTCTTTTACTTTACACTTAACTATTACAATAAGCTGCTGGTTGATAAAAAGAAAGCACTGAGTTATTTTATTTATTCTGTAATAGTATTTGTAATTAGTTGCGGGTATTATTTGCTATCAAGCCGTGTATTTGCAGGCGTTATGAAAACAAAGCACCCGGTAAGCTTTGGGTTAATGCTGTTTTCGTCTGTATTTATGTCTATATTTTTTATTGGCATCAGCCTGCTGATAGCCTACTTTAATAATTTACGGGACGACAAAAAGCAACGTAAAGTGCTTGAAATGCAGAACCTGCAGGCTAACTATAACTTTTTAAAAGCGCAGATAAACCCTCATTTTCTGCATAATACACTTAACTTTTTTTATGCCAAATCACTGCCTTATTCTGAGGAATTATCAGAAGGTATTTTAACCCTTTCAGAAATTATGCGCTACGCGCTGAGTAAAGAAAACGCCATTGATGGTAAGATACTTTTAAAGGATGAGGTAGAACATTTGCGTAACGTGATTAAGATAAACCAGATGCGTTTCAGTAATAAGCTAAACCTTGTGTTTGATGTGCATGGCATTTTAGGCGATGCGATGATTATTCCCTTTGTATTGATAACCATTGTAGAAAATGCCTTCAAGCATGGCGACCTTAAAAACGCTGAACATCCGATAGATATTCAGTTAACGGTTAAAGATGATAAGCTTACCTTTTATTGCCGCAATAAAAAGAAAACAGGCCCCAAAGAACTATCAACAGGTATTGGCCTTGAAAACACAAAAAAACGCCTTGATGTAGTGTACAATAACCAATACACATTTAACGTAAAAGACGAGGGAGATTTTTATACCACTGAATTAACCATTAATAAATTATGATAAACTGTTTGGTTGTAGATGATGAGCAACACGCTATTGATATTATTGTGCATTATATAAAACAGATTCCTTTTTTAAACCTGGTTGATACAGCCCTTAATCCAATAGAAGGGTTACAGATTGTTGGTTCCAAACAAATCGACCTTATTTTTCTTGATATACAAATGCCTGAAATTTCAGGTATCGATTTTATCAAAGCCATCAACGGCAAATGCCGCGTTATCCTCACCACTGCTTATTCAGAATTTGCAGTAGAAGGTTTTAATCTTGATGTGATTGATTACCTGATGAAACCCATCAGTATGCCCCGCTTTTTAGCCGCTACACAAAAAGCATTAAAGCTCATAAATCCGCCAGTCACTGACCATGAAAACGATGATGTTGAAGACGATTACATTTTCGTAAAAACAGAATCAAAAGGCAAAATGCTTAAAATAAACCTTGCCGATATTGATTATGTAGAAGGGATGAAAAACTATGTGGGCATCTTTTGCGGCACTACCAAAACCCTTGTTTACGCCACTATGAAAGATATGGAAGAACGCCTGCCGCAAAAGCAATTTTATCGCGTACACAAATCGTTTATAGTAGCCATCTCAAAAATTACAGGTATAGAAGGCAACAGGGTTTTAATAAAAAACGTCAACGCAGAAATTTTACTGGGCGAAAGCTACAAACCCGCCTTTATGGAAATGATAAAAAGCAAACTGGTAGATTAAGAAACACTGTAGCATTTTGGATGGTGTCTCTTTCTTTGTTTCTCGGTCACTGGTGTCATTGGTGTCCCTGTCTTTTAATTAGGTGTTTATTTGTCGCATCAATCTCCTTTTTTATTCCACTCTAAAAGCTTTTTAAGATTATTTGATTGAATAATAGTTAGATGATTTTTAAGCGAAATGTGGCGGTGTCGATAACTATCGGCTTGCAGCCAAAAAGCAACACATACTAACTATTGAAATGATTTTAAAGAGCTTCTAAGGTATACCAGCAGTATAGGAGGAGTATAGCTGAAGTATAGGAGAGTTATAGGAGGTGTATTATGAGTGTATTAATTAAGTAAAAATAACCTCAATTACATGCTGATTTAACAACTCACTTTGCAATTCCGATCAAAGAGCTTTGGATTTTAATCCAACCAAGTGCATTGAATTTTTAGCTGGATAGAATTCACTTGTGCAGTTTTCTCACTCAACATAATTTCTTTATAAAATCGCTTCTGTTCACACATCTTATTTAATTATCTTCGCTGCTTATCACTTACTTATTTAGTAATAATGAGATGTGACTGTAGAAATATGATTTTCAACCATTTAAAAACTTGCCAACAGCATGGATTACACAGCGATTATAATTGGTGTTATAGCACTAATAGCAGGATTTGTAGCGGGTAAACTGGTATTCGCCAAAAACACAAAATTTCAGGTAGAAGAAGCCGAACTTAAAGCACAAAGTATTATTAAAGAGGCTGAATTAAAAGCCGAATCAGTAAAAAGGGAAAGGCAATTAGAAGCAAAAGAAAAATTTGTACAATTAAGAGCTGATTACGAAAAAGAAGTTTTAGAGCGCAACAAAAAAATAGGCGAATCTGAAGCAAGGGCAAAACAAAAAGAACTTTCTGTTACACAGAAAGAAACAGGCCTTGATAAACAGATTAAAGAAAACGATGTAATTAAAGAAAACCTGAACAAACAGATTGAAGTAGTAAACCAAAAGCGAACAGAATTAGAAAAACACCAGGAAGAACATATTCGCAGGCTTGAGAAAGTGGCTGGTCTTACTGCTGAAGATGCCAAAGCACAGTTGATTGAAGGCATGAAAAGCCAGGCAATTTCGCAGGCACTTACCATGCAGCAGGAAATTATTGAAGATGCGAAGCTAAAAGCAAATAAAGAGGCACGCAAAATTGTTATACAAACCATACAGCGTACAGCGGCAGAACAAACTATAGAAAACACAGTTTCAGTTTTTAACCTTGAAACCGATGAAATAAAAGGCCAGATCATTGGTCGTGAAGGCCGTAATATCCGCGCACTTGAAGCTGCAACTGGCGTTGATTTAATTGTAGATGACACTCCTGAAGCTATCGTACTTTCTTCTTTCGATCCATTGCGCAGGGAAGTTGCCCGTTTAAGTTTACAGCGTTTAATTGCCGATGGACGTATTCACCCTGCACGTATTGAAGAAGTGGTAGAAAAAACCCGCAAGCAACTTGATGAGCAGGTCGCTGAAATTGGTGAACGTACCGTAATAGAATTAGGTATTCACGGTTTGCATAAAGAATTGATAAGAATGGTGGGGCGTATGCGTTTCCGTTCTTCTTATGGTCAAAACCTATTGATGCACAGCCGCGAAACTGCAAATCTTTGCGGTATCATGGCCGCAGAATTAGGCATGAACCCCAAGCTTGCAAAACGCGCAGGTTTGTTACATGATATCGGTAAAGTACCTGACGAAGAAACTGAATTAAGCCACGCATTATTAGGTGCCAAGCTTGCTGAAAAATATGGTGAAAACCCTGCTATCGTAAATGCCATCGGTGCTCACCACGATGAGATGGAAATGCAGTATGTGATCTCCCCAATTGTTCAGGCTTGCGATGCCATTAGCGGCGCAAGACCAGGTGCAAGGCGCGAAATTATGCAGCAGTATTTGCAGCGTATTAAAGACCTTGAAAACCTTGCTACAGCTTATCCTGGTGTTGAAAAAGCGTATGCTATTCAAGCTGGTCGCGAATTGCGTGTTATTGTAGAAGCTGATAAAGTGACAGATGGTGACAGCGATAAACTGAGTTTTGAGATAGCGCAAAAAATTCAAACAGAAATGACTTATCCCGGCCAGATTAAAGTAACGGTAATACGTGAAAAGAGGGCTGTGAACTTGGCGAGATAATTTTAGAAAGAATATTCATTTAATTCCAGATTCTTTTTAAAGAATCTGGAATTTTTATTTTGGAATATTACATTGTACCACCTACATTTGCAGTCCGAAAATTTTTAGTCATGCAATCAGCAGTTCAATTTGTTCACGAACAACTTACGGTTAAAAAAACTCACCCAAAGTTTAAAGCAGGTGATAACGTTACCGTTAATTATAAAATTGTAGAGGGTGGTAAAGAACGTATCCAGGGTTTCCGTGGAGACGTAATTAAACTACAGGGTACTGGTGCCACCGCTTCTTTCACTGTTCGTAAAATCTCTGACGGTGTTGGTGTTGAGCGTTTGTTTCCAATACAATCACCAAACATTGATGCAATACTTTTACATAAAGTAGGTAAAGTGCGCCGTGCTAAATTGTTCTACCTGCGTGAGCGTAGTGGTAAGAGTGCAAGGATTCAGGAAAAACGTGTAAAATAGTTTTCTATATAAGCTTTAAAAGCGGAATGTTTAGTTTATCTAAACTTCCGCTTTTTTGTTTTGTCTTAACAAACACTTACACAAACTATTTTAATAACAAGCCGAGGTTTATTATAACTTTGCCTTTCTAAAAATCTTTTTATGGGTAATTTAGGTTTCCAGGAAATTTTGCTTATAGCAGTAGTGATTTTAGTGATGTTTGGTGGCAGAAAAATCCCTGAATTTATGCGTGGTTTAGGTAAAGGTATACGTGAGTTTAACGATGCAAAAGAAAACGTGAAGAAAGAATTAAACGAAGGCATGAAAGCCAAAGAACAGGAAGAACCTGTTAAGTAATTTCTTATCTCATCTTAATTTTCGTCTGCTTTTGTTCTCTTTTTCCAGCATCAAAGATTATCATTCTAATTTACTGAACGGTACAACCACTTGTGTGGAAGCTGTTCAATTTTATATAGATGCCATTTCATCTAAGAAACATCTAAATGCATTTCTTGAAGTATACGCAGAGGCTGCGTTGCAATACGCTGCTGGTTTAGATGCTGAGCGTGCAGCGGGCAAACCCCTTGAGCCTTTACATGGTGTAGTTGTTGGGCTGAAAGATGTTATTTGTTATAAAGGCCATAAGGTTTCTGCTTCCTCTAAAATTATTAACAATTTTACTTCCATTTATAATGCTACAGCAACTGAAAAGTTGTTAAATGCAGGTGCTATAATTATTGGCCGCAATAACTGCGATGAGTTTGCAATGGGCAGCAGCAGCGAAAACTCAGCTTACGGTATTGTAAAAAATGCATTGGATGAAAGCCGTGTACCAGGTGGTTCTTCAGGTGGTTCGGCGGTGGCTGTTCAGGCAGGATTAAGTATGGTTTCTTTGGGCAGTGATACTGGTGGTTCTGTTCGTCAGCCTGCGGATTTTTGTGGTATTGTTGGTTTAAAGCCAACCTATGGCCGTGTATCGCGTTATGGCCTTATTGCTTACGCATCTTCGTTTGACCAGATAGGTATTTTTTCTAAAAACATTGAGGACAGTGCTTTAGTGCTTGAAATAATTTCAGGTGCTGATGATTTTGATAGTACGGTTTCTGAAAAGCCCGTGCCTTCATACAGTAATGAGTTAACTACCAACGATAAAAAATTCCGCCTCGCTTATTTTAAAGAAACGCTTAACCATAAAGGACTTGATCCTGAGATGGCTGCTTCTTTCAACAATTATATCGCACAATTACAAGCTGATGGGCATGTGGTAGAAGCGATTGATTTTAAATTGCTTGATTATGTTGTTCCTACTTATTACATATTAACCACAGCAGAAGCAAGCAGTAACCTGTCCCGTTTTGATGGTGTTAAATATGGCTACAGGGCAAAACTTAATGCAGGTGATGACCTTACAGAATTATACAAAAAATCGCGCAGCGAAGGCTTTGGTAAAGAAGTACAACGCCGTATTTTATTGGGCACATTTGTATTAAGCTCAGGCTACTACGATGCCTATTTTACAAAAGCACAACAGGTACGCAGGCTTTTATGCGATACTACCGTTGATGTGTTTAATAAATACGATGCAATACTTTCACCAACGGTACCTACACCAGCATTTAAAATTGGTGAAAAGAGCAACGACCCTATAGAAATGTTTTTGGGTGATATCTATACGGTATTCGCAAACCTCGCAGGTATTCCCGCTATTGCGGTTCCTAAGTTTAAGCACAGTAATGGCATGCCTTATGGTATACAGTTAATGGCCAATCATTTTGAAGAAGCAAAGCTGTTGCAGCTTGCAAAAACATTAACAGCAGAATAGCTTTAAATAGCATCGCTTCATTTACCTTCCCAAATCATAAAGCTGCTTTTAGTAGTATGATTTTATTCCTTCATTATATTTTATCTCTTTTTTTAAGAAGGCTTGCTTTGCTTCTCTTTTTTTTATTCCTGACTGCCAGTGCTTTTTCGCAGGCTAAAACAGATACGCTTACCCCTCAAGATAAAATTGGTTTTAAGAGTTTATTTGCTACAGATAAATTCAATCCCAACAAAACTTACCTCTCTCAATTAAGCCCAAAAGCAGTGCCTTTTGTACAGGAATACATACGCAAACAAGGGAAAGAATTAAATAAGATGAAAGAATGGGGGCGGCCTTATTTAAATGTGTACGACAACATACTTACACAGTACGGCGTACCAAAAGAAATGAAGTATTTAAGTGTGATTGAAAGTCATTTGCGAAGTGGGTTGGTCTCCTGGGCAGGTGCTGTTGGCCCATGGCAAATAATGGATTATGAGGCAAAGCGTTTTGGCCTTAAAATAAGCAGTACAATTGATGAAAGAATGGATTATTACAAGAGTACTACAGTTGCTGCAAAATTGATGAAAGAATTGTATATGCAATTTGGTGATTGGTTATTGGTAGTAGCTGCTTATAACGGTGGCCCAGGTCGTGTGCGGCAAGCCATAAGATTAAGTGGCAGCAGGGATTTTTGGGATTTGCAACTATACCTGAAAGAAGAAACAAGAACCCACGTAAAAAAATTTATTGGTACTCATTATATTTTTGAAGGCGGTGGTGGATTAACAACGATGACGGCCAAAGAAACAACCGACTTTAATGCTAACCAGGTTAACAAAAACAATCAACCTTTACTAACAGAAGAAGAGATAAACACTACCACCACAATTGCAATAAAAGGCCGTTATAACTCACGCATTGTAATTAAGTTTTTAGATATGGACCTGGGCTTATTTAATAAATGGAACCAGGGTTTTGATAAAACCTTAGCCGCCGGCGAAAGTTTTAACCTGCGGCTTGTAAAAGAAAAATTACCCCTGTTTGAAGCAAAGAAAAATGAGATGCTGGCCGAAAGCATCAGGTTGTTGCTTGAAGGAAAATAATTGAATGACTGATTAATTCTTACTGTCTAAAATTACCGGCGTTTTGCTGTTGCCCATTATAATTACTTTACTGTTGGGCGATGTTACAAGCCCACGCATAACCTGTATCTGCTCGTACTGTAATTGTTTGTCTGTAAGTCCAGAACTCATGATGCGCTGGTAATCTGCAATCCCCTGCGCTTCTACTCTTTTACGTTCCGCTTCCTGCTTTTCTTTTTGTAACACAAACTCCATTTTTTGTGCTTCCTGTTCGGCTTTTATTTTTTCTTCAATAGAAGTTTTTACCATGGCAGGAAGGCTGATGTTGCGTACCAAAAGCTGCTCCAGCACAAGGCCGCGGCTTTTAAAATCGGCTTCTATCGTTTTAAATATACGTACCTGAAATTCATCTCTTTTTTTGCTGTACAAATCAACGGCAGTGTAATAAACTGCATTGTCCCTTATTTTGGTACGGGTTATTGGGCGTACTATTTTATCCTTAAAATCAAGGCCTGTTTCTTTTAAAATCGCAGGGGCATCTTTGGCCATAACGCGGTACAACACAGTAAGGTCCATTATTACCTCAAGTCCATCGGCGGTTAAAGCCCGTATGGCATCATCACCAGATTTATCACCTTCGTCATGCACACCACTCATGGTATAGTTTTGTGTTTTTATATCAATCTTGCTTACATCAACCAGTGGGTTAACAAAGCTTAGGCCACTGGTCAATACATCGTTTTGTACTTTGCCAAACATAGATTTCACACCAATCTGGCCTGCGTCAATTTGTTTTATACAGGAGGTAGAAATGCCAAGAATAAAAATGATGATTCCGAGAATGCGAACAGGGTTTACCAGTTGTGCCACGGCCGTATTTTGCCCCTGTAAAGCCCTTGCTGCAAAAAAAACGATAAGGCCAATAATAATAAGTATCATGTTAGTTTTTGTTTGATGTAGTGTAAGGTAAAAATGGATGTTCAATGCAAAAGGGCCAGCATTTAAGCCGACCCTTTCACTTACTAACCCATTAAATTCTACTGCTAAAGTACAAAATAGGATGGTATGGCAAAATTAATTTTAGAACATCATAAAAATTTGCACATGAAGTAATTAGTTATCGATAAAATTTCTCGGGAAACCTTATTTTAAACTGCAACGCCATTAAATCAATTGTACAAATACAAATTAAAATAAATTATCTATAATTAATTTTAATTTGTGTGCGTAGTTTAATGTAATTATTTCAACTATAATTTCTATAAAATTTGAGAAATTGCTTTTATTTTTAAAATAATTTGGTTTTTTAATCAAATGTTTTATATTTTTCACCTTTCTTTAACTAAAATAAGCAACATGAGAAAAATCTTTAAAGGGTTTCTATGCCCCTTTGCCTTTACGGCTCCAACTAAAACTTAACGTAGTAAGCTGATTTTTATAATACCGTGAATGCGGCAGCAGCAACATCCTACAGATTTCTATTTATTTTTTGCAACATTTTCCAAACTTAAACAAGCAACATGAGAAAACAACTCTACCTCGGGTTTTGTGCTTTGGTATTCATTACCATTACTTCAGTGGCACAAACCGTTACAGTAACTGGTAAGGTTACAGATGACAAAGGGGCCGCTATTGCAGGTGCCACCATTTTAGAAAAAGGAACAAAAACAGGTACTAGTGCCAATGCAGATGGAAGCTTTACGCTAAAAGTAAAGCCAAAAGCAACACTTTTAATTTCTGCTATTGGTTATGAAGATCAAAGATTAGAGGCTGGTACAAACCTGAAAGTGCAAATGATTACCGATGCCAAATCGCTAAGTGAAGTGGTGGTAACGGGTGTTGGTGTTGCAACAAGCAAGAAGAAGTTGGCAATATCAGTTGAGTCAATTTCTTCGGATAAATTACCTGCTGCACCTACTGCGGATATTGGTAACGCATTAGTAGGTAAAATTGCAGGTGCACAAATATCCAGCACAAATGGTAGTCCTGGCTCGCCTACAAATATACTTTTAAGAGGTATAAATTCTATAGTAAGTGGAACTAAACCAATGATATTATTAGATGGTATTGAAGTAGCTGCTACAGGATTAGAAAGTTTAGATTTAAACAATGTTGAAAGAATTGAAGTTGTACAAGGCCCTGCGGCTGCATCTATTTATGGAGCTCAAGGTGCAAACGGTGTTATTCAATTGTTTTCTAAAAAAGGAAAGCAAGGTAAAATAAGTATTGATATTACGTCAAGCATTGGTACCAATGAATTACTAAACGTTGGTAACGTACAAAAAGCTAAAAAGCATGGTTTTAGAGTAAATTCAAATGGCGAGGTTGTAACTGGTTCAGGTGCTGTGTTGAATTTTGATCCTATTACTGGTTCTTACTTAGGCAATCCTGTACTTAATTTAATTTTAGATAGTACAAAATATAACCAGCAATATGGAAAAAATTTGTTGTGGTATAATCATTACGATATGTTCTTCCAAAAAGCAAATACGTTTAATAATGCCATTAGTATAAGTGGTGCAAAAGATAAATTTGACTTTAGTGTTGTTCTTTCTAATAATCGTCAAGAAACTGTATTTAAAAATAATGGCGATTTTTCAAGAACAAACTTTAGTGCTAACGTCGGTGTAGAATTAGTAAAAGGTCTAAAATTTCGTTCAGTAACACAAATTGCCAATACTATTAGCACACAACTTGATCCCACGGGCAGAAACATGCTGTATGCTATTAATAATGCGCGTCCCTTTGCAAATTTTGAACAGCGAGATGCTACTGGCTTGTACTCACCTTATTATGGTGATGCAGTTGGTGTAAACCATTATAATTTCAATTATATTATTGAAAATGCTAAAGTAAAAGATAACACGTTTGATGTTGTACAAAGCTTTAATTTAAACTACAAGTTTCCAAAATTTGTAGAGATTGATGCTAAATATGGTATTAATCGTAGCCAACTAAATAGCCGTTATGAAATAGCAGAACAAAGCAAAAGTGAAGGTGCCGCTTATTGGGAATATTGGGCAGAATATTATTCACCAAGAACCTCTTATGGTGTACCAACAAAATCTTCCGAAACCGGTGAAATAAATCAAGGCGATTATATTACTACCAATCAAAATTTTAATACAAACCTTACTATAAGGTTTAATTTTAAAGATGATTTTAAAATTAATATACCGCTAACAACAAGTACACAAGTTGGTTGGGATTATCGTAAAAGAAAATATTCTCAATTTATAAGCTATGGATGGGATGCACCTGTAATTAGGCCCTACACCACTGCAAGCATGATAAATTATCAAGTAGCAAGTGATAGGATAAGTGAATTTGCTACATATGGTTATTTAGTAAATCAGCGTTTCGATTGGGGTGAATTGGGTGGTGCAAGTGTTGGTTTTAGAAGTGATTATTCTTCTGCTTTCGGTCAAGGTTCTAAGCCTTTTACTTTTCCAAGAGCCGATGCGTATTTACGTCCTAGTTCATTTAATTTCTTTCAAAGAAGTGGTATCAGCAATGTTGTATCTGAATGGAAGTTAAGAGTAGCCTATGGTCAAGCTGGTATTCAGCCAGGTGATTACGATCGCTTTCCTTTTCTTACAACTGCACTTGCTGGCTCATCTACTGCATTAGCAACACCTGTTACTAATGCTAATCCAGATTTAAGAGTACAGGTAAACAAAGAACTTGAATTAGGTACTGATGTTAGTTTTAAAATATCAAAATCTTCTTGGTTTAAATCAGCTAATTTAAGTTTTACATACTGGACAAGAAAATCTGAGGACGTAATTGATATAGTAGACGTTGCCCCTAGTATTGGTATCGGTCGTCAGTTAACAAACGCAATGAGCTTGAAATCTAATGGTGTACAAGCATCTCTAAACATTGCTGTATTAACTACAAAAAATTTTAATTGGGGCTTTACTACAAACTTCAGTAAACAAAACTCTCAAGTTGATAAAGTTTTGTTAGATGCAGAAGTTATTAAGCAGTCTGCTGCCGGTAGTTCTCAATATATCATAAGGGCTGGCGAGCAAATTGGTCAATTGTATGGTTACATAAATTTAACAGCAGTTGACCAATTAGATCCATCAGGTGTAGAATTTATTCCAAAAGCCAGTCAAAACTTGTATGAGGTGGCAAGTAATGGCTATGTTGTAAATAAAACAACCAAACAACCATTTTTAAGTGCCGGTAGATATTCTTTAGGTGATCCAAATCCTAAATTTAATATGTCGTTTATTAATGATATTTCTTATAAAGGATTTTTAACACTTGGCTTTCAATGGGATTGGCTAAACGGTAGCAATCTTTATAATCAAACAAAAGGCTGGATGTATCGTGATGGTATTCATGATGATTACGATAAAGAAGTTACCATTAATGGTCAAACACAAGCTTGGTCTGCTTTCTATCGGGGTGTTTATGCTGGTCGTCAAGCAAATGGTACAAAGAGCTACTTTATGGAAGATGCTTCATTTTTACGGTTAAGAAATGTGGCTTTAGGTTTTGATATTGCTAAACTTGTTTCAATTAAAGGGATTAGTAAACTACAATTATTGTTTACAGGAAGAAACTTAGTAACATTTACTAAATACACTGGCTACGATCCTGAAGTTAGCTCTGGTACTGTAAACTCAGCATGGGATAGAGGTGTTGATCATAACACAATTCCAAACGTTAAAACTTATCAAATAGGCTTGAACGTTGGCTTTTAATTAACCTAAAAACTAATAATTATGTTAAAAAAATATATATTAATTTGTGCTTTTGCAGCATTTTCAATTAGCAGTTGCAAAAAAGACTTAGCTGTCGAAAATCCAAATTTACCTACCCCTTCATCATTAAATAGTGAAGCTGGTATTGTAGCATTTGCAACAGGTGGTGTTTATATTACCGGTTTCAGAAGTCTGAAATATACCGACGGTGTTTATGGGCCATTTTGGAGCGGTGCACTTGGTTTTCATGAATTAATGGGCGATGTGATTGGTGCAGATGCAGCAAATGCGTTTATCAATCAATTAGGATGTCCTAATAAAATTACATTTGATAATGGTACAACTGTATTAAATCCAAGTGCACCAAATACTCAAATTGCCTTAGTGCGCCAAGCTAATACTAACCAACAAGGTGCAAATAATTTTTTGTATTACGAGTGGGCTTACATGTATAACCTGATCGGTGCTTGTAATTTGATGTTAGAAAAAGCAGATGCGGTTGTTTTTTCGGGGGATGCTGTTTCTAAAAAAGCAGCCATTAAATCTTGGGCATATTGGTGGAAAGGTTATGCCTATAGTAGAATTGGATCTATGTATTATGCTGGTTTAATTCTTAACAGTTCATTTACAACTAACGGTAATTATGTTACCAAAGAAGCCATTATTACAGAAGCCAACAGGAATCTTGATTTGGCTGTAACCACTGCTACAGCTGCACCAAGTGCTGTAGAGTTTACAAATCTGCTGGGGCAAATTATTCCTAGTAATTTTCAGGCTGGCAAAGGATTTCCTACCACACCAGATCAGTTGAGACGGAATGTAAGTACCTTAAAGGCTAGAAATATACTTGTTAATAAAACTGTTGCTACTATGACAGCAGGCGATTGGACAAGCGTATTAACTTTAGCCAATGCAGGTATTACAGCCTCTGATAATGTATTTACTGTAAGAACTGACGCTGTTGGTAACTTATTTACTTCAGGACAGTTTGTTATGGGAAGAACCCAATCAGTTGCGCCAGGTGGAGCCACTTATAAACTTAGTGAGCGTTGGGTGCAAGAGTTTAAAGCAGGCGATTTACGTAAAGATCAGAACGTAAAAATTGGTGTACCTTATTTAGGTCAAGCAGATCGTGGTAATGCACATTTTACTCGCTATGCATTGCTGGATGGTGGTAATGGATTAAGCGGTGTTGCTGTTTATGCAAATACTACTGCAAGTGCTTACGAACTTTATGCGGCTGGTAATTATGAAGAAAATGAGTTAATGAAAGCAGAAGCATTAATTTATACAAACCAAATAAACCAAGGGTTAGCATTAATTGATGCACTGCGTGTTCGTCAAGGTGCTGGTTTACCAGCAGTATCTGGTACAAGTTTGTCGTTAGTACAAGCAAAAGAAGAACTTAGAAGGGAAAGAAGAATTGTATGTGCATTTAGAGGACTTTCTTTTTATGACGCAAGACGTTGGGGTGTTATTAATGCTATTAGCCAAGGTGGCGGCCGTACTGGTGCAGTTTTAGTTAGTAGCACAGGTGTAGTTAGTACAAATGGAATTATTGAATATGATTACTTGGACTACTGGGATGTGCCAGGTAATGAGCTTGCATATAACCCACCTGCAGCTGGAAGCGCACCAATTAAAAATCCGAAATAATTTTTATTAATTAAAAAAAGGCCTCTTAATGAGGCCTTTTTTTATGCGCTTTAATGAATAGCGAAAGTTTAATTTATATTATTTTAAATTATATGTAATATGTTTTGTCATTTTATGCAGCTTTTAAATACTAAATTCTCTCTTATTTTAACATTTTGTTTTAAAATGTTCATATTTGCATTTACTTTGGCAGCAAGGGAGAATTAATTACTTGCTTATTTGTATCAATTAATTATATAACATGAGAAAATACTTCACTAAGGGTTATTATACCGTAACCCCATTCTTTCTTAAGAACAATAAGCAAAGCAAATTTCTTTTCAATTCCAATTCTTAATTAAAACAAGCAAACATGAGAAAAAAACTCTACCTCGGGTTTTGTGCTTTGGTATTATTTACCATGCAGGCACTTGCACAAACAGTAACGGTAACAGGAAAAGTTACCGATGACAAAGGGCTTCCTGTAGAAGGAGCCACCGTTTCAGAAAAAGGATCTAAAAGTGCTGCTGTTACAAAGGCAGATGGAACATTTTCTTTGGCAGTAAAAAGCAGCGCGTCCACAATCAAAATTTCTGCTGTTGGTTTTGAAGATCAGGAGGTTTCATCCTCTTCGGTTTCAGGTATTAAATTAGTAACCGATACTAAATCCTTGAGCGAAGTGGTAGTTGTTGGATATGGAACAAAATCTAAAAAAGATATCACAAGTTCTATTGCAAAGGTTACTTCAAAAGAATTTCAAAATATACCTTTAAACTCAATTGAATCTGCTTTGCAAGGCAGGGCAAGTGGTGTTTTTATGAATCAGGGAAGTGGAAAATTAGGGCAAAGCTTACTAATAAGGGTACGAGGAATTTCTTCTATTTCCGCAGCTCAACAGCCATTTATTGTAATAGACGGTGTGCCTGTTGTTAGCAGGCCTATAAGTTCAGTTGGTGAGGCAGATAATCCTTTGGCAACTATTAACCCAGATGATATAGAGTCAATTGAAGTTTTAAAAGACGCAGCGGCTTCTGCTATTTATGGTTCAAGGGCTTCTAATGGGGTGTTACTTATTACGACAAAAAGTGGAAAGGCTGGTAAAACAAAGGTTTCATTGGGTTATTTTACTGGGTTAAGCGAACCTACAAAAAAGCAAACTTTTTTAAATGCTGCACAATACAAAGAGCTTTTTGGCGCTGCGGCAGTTAATGAAGGGTATGTTGCTGCAGATGAGTTTAAAGCAGAAACCGGAACTGATGATTGGAATAGTACCAATGATGTTAATTGGGCTGATCAGGCTTTTCAAACAGGTAATATTAACCAGGCAACTTTCTCAATTAATGGGGGTGATGCAAAAACCAAATTTTTAATTAGTGCATCATTAAACGATCAAAAAGGTATTATTATCGGTAACAGGCTTCAAAGGGTAACAGGCAGGATTAATGTAGACCATGTTATTAATACAAAATTCAAAGTTGGTATGAACCTTAATCTAAACAGATCAATGAATTTTAGGGTAAGTGCAGATAATGAGTTTTCTAATCCTTTACAGTTAAATGCTTTACCACCAGTTCAGCCTTTATTAGATGCAAGTGGTCAACCTAACGGTGCTACGCTGTATTATAATAATCTAATTGATCAGGTTGCGTCAAAAAATACAGGTGTTACCTACCGTACTATAGGAAGCACTTATGGCGAATGGACTATAACTCCTAATTTAATAGCCCGCTCACAAGTTGGGATAGACTGGAATAATTATCAGGAAGAAACCTTCAACAGTAAACTAACCTTAGATGGTGCCCCCACTGGTAGAGGGTATAATAATCAGGTTACCTCTTACATTGTTACTAATTCCAACACCCTAAATTTTAAGAAAAAATTTGGTGAGGATCATGATTTTGATGCCTTGGGTGGTATGGAATATCAATATGGCAATGCAACAAGTGCAAATGTTAGTGGTTCTGGATTCCCTAACGATAAGTTCAAGAAGATAGCTGGTGCTGCTATTATTGAAAACGGTTCAAGCACACAGACAGCTTACACTTTTCTATCTTACTTTACAAGAGCTAACTACAAATTTAAGAATAAGTATTTGGTAGGTGCAAGTTTTAGGGTTGATGGTTCATCACGTTTTGGTGCAAGCAAAAGGTATGGTGCATTTCCTGCGGTTTCTGCAGGTTGGATTATGAGTGAAGAAGGTTTTTTAAAAAACTCAAAAGCATTAAGCCTATTAAAAATTCGTAGTAGTTATGGTAAAACAGGTAATGCTGAGATTGGTAATTTTAGTAGCCTAAGTCTTTTTGGCGCAACTGCCTATGCCAGCCTTTCTGGTATTTTGTTAAACCAAATAGGTATCCCAGATTTATCATGGGAATCAACTAACCAATTTGATATAGGTTTAGATTTTGGTTTTCTAAATAACCGCATATCGGGTGAAGTAGATTATTTTTCAAAGAAAACAAATGGTCTTCTTTTAAATGTAACCACACCTGCAACATCTGGTATTACTACTATAACCAAAAATATTGGTGATATGGAAAATACCGGTTTTGAATTTGTACTGAACACAATCAATATCCAATCAAAAAGTTTTACTTGGTCAACTTCTATTAATGTTTCAACGTATAAAAATAAGGTAACACGATTAACTGTACCTGTTGCACCTGGTGCAAGAACACTTGGGAGGTTAGAGGTAGGCCAACCATTTGGACAGTTTTACGGACGTAAATATGCAGGTGTCGATCCTGCAAATGGTGATGCGTTGTATCTTCAAGCAGATGGTAAGGCTACAAGTGCCTACAGTACTGCACAAGATCAAATTCTTGGAGACCCAAACCCAGATTATTATGGTGGTATTAATAATAAATTTAGTTATAAAGGCTTTGATTTAGATGTGCAATGCCAATTTGTGAGCGGCAACGACATTTATAATATAGCTGGTTTTTTTCAAAGTGTTAATGGTGATTATTTTGATAATCAAACAGTTGACCAAATGGGTTATTGGAAAAAAGCTGGTGATATAACCAATATTCCACAGCCTCGTTTATATGCAGGTAATGGTGCTGGTAAAAGTAGCAGATGGGTACAGGATGGATCTTACTTTAGGGTTAAAAGCGTAAATTTTGGTTATAATATGCCACGTGCCTGGTTAACTAAGTTGAAATTTGATAATGCCCGTATTTATGTGGCTGCATCCAATTTGTTCACTTTTACAAAATATAAAGGTTACGATCCAGAAGTAAATGCAACTTATACTGGTTCTTTAAATTTGGGTCATGATTTTTATACCCCTCCTCAGGCAAGAACTATAACTATTGGTTTAAACATCGGTTTATAATTTATCATTCAAAAATATTTAGTATGAAAGTATATTTTTTAAAAACCTGCTTTATTATTATGGTTATCGCACTGCTAACAGGTTGCGATAAGAAGTTGGATCAAAAACCCCAACAAACAATAGATGCTGCAAATGCCCTTGTTACAGCGGATGATATTGAAAGTGCTATGATAGGATGTTATTCCATTATCGCTGGCGGGCAACTTTATGGAACAAATCTAAATTCATTACCTGAACTGTTGGCGTCTGATAATTATTGTTCATGGCGAGGGACTTTTGTTGGCCCAAGGCAGGTGGCCAATAAAACAATGTTGCGAGATAATAGTGAAGCAAGCCGTACCTGGATTGCTGGATATAATGCCATAAACATGGCAAATACGGTACTTGATAATTTAGGGCTTGTTACTAGTGCAACGCAAAAATCTAAACTAGAAGGGGAAGCATTATGTATAAGGGCAATAATGCATTTTGAATTGGTAAGATTATATGCTTTGCCTTTTGACCCGCTTGTTTCAAATTCCCAATTAGGAGTACCTATTATTACAAAGTCTACAAAAACCGAAGCTGATGCATTTACCTATCCGGCACGTAATACTGTAAATGAAGTTTATAACGCTGTAATTGCCGATTTAACGGCGGCTGTTGGAAAGTTGCCAACAGCTAATAGCACACGTATTGATAGGTTTGTTGCACAGGCTTTTTTAGCAAGGGTATATTTACAGAAAGCTGACTATGCAAATGCATTAACAGCTGCTAATGCAGTAATTTCCAGTGGTAAATATCAAATGAACGCAGCTGTGCTTGCAGCGTTTACTAACAAGGGAACAAAAGAAAGTGTTTTTGAAATTCAGCAGAATGACCAAAATAATGCTGGTACATCTAATGATGGATTGGCTACATTTTATTCAAGTTTACCAGGCGTAGGCAGAGCCGATATTAGGATGAACACTACTTTTTTAAATATTTATCCTGCTAGCGACCTAAGACGAAGCGAATGGTATTATGTTGGTACAGGTGCACGACCAGGAAATTTATATTGCGGCAAATGGCAAAGCTTTAGTCAAAATATTCCTGTGATTCGTATTGCAGAAATGTATTTGATAAGGGCGGAAACTAATTTGCGTTTAGGAAGTAATGTTGGTGCTACCCCTGCGGCAGATATTGCACAGGTACGCAATGTTGTACGCACAAGCCTTACGCCTATTGCTGCACCAGTATTAAACGACGTTTTAAATGAGAGAAGGCTTGAATTGGCCTTTGAAGGGTTACGTATTCATGATATACGTAGGCTAAAAAGTGCTTCTGGGGCTTTCCCGTGGAATGATGCTAAACTTGTGTTACCAATTCCCCAAAGAGAAATGGATGCAAACAAAAGCCTTGTTCAAAATCCAGGCTATTAAATAAATTCTCTATTTGCTTTTAAACTGGCTTTCCTTAACTGGAAAGCCAGTTTTTTTATCCCCCATCCTTCCAGCCCCATAAATGCAAACAGGCATAGGTTCTGTATGGCTTCCATTTGGAAGAGAGGAGGAGCATTTTTTCCTTCATCCCTTTCTTATCTGTAGCATCCAGAGTATAAATTCTGGTCATAGCTTGCTGAATGCCTAAATCATCTATTGCAAACACATCTTCGCGGCCAAGAGTAAACATCAGCAGCATTTCAACAGTCCATTGGCCAACACCTTTTATCTGCGTAAGCAAAGCAATAATGTCTTCATTGGGCATGGCTAAAAGCTTCTTGTCATTAATTTTATGTTCTATGCAAAAACTGGCTACATTTTGTATGTAGGTTACTTTATTGTTGCTTAAACCAATGCCCCTCAATTGTTCAAAAGGCGTATCTAAAACCTGTTGTGGTTTGGGCTCTTTGCCATTGTATAATTCAAGAAAACGGCGCAGGATAACAGCGGCTACTTTGGTGCTTAATTGCTGCCCCATAATGCTGGCCATAAGCTGTACTGGTATATTATTATGCAGTTTTAATTCGTGTATGGTATCGCCTAAAACAGCAGCAAGTTTCTTATCTTTTTGAAGGTGCTTTACGTATTCCATCAACGAAAGATAAAGTTTTTATTCACTGAGATAAAAGCATTTAAGGCATTACTTTTTAGTGCATTGTGTAATCCTTCTTCTTAACGCATCATATTGCCGCAATCATTTTATCTTCCCCAAAAATTGGCAGGCAATGAATTTGAAGAACCTTCTTTTAACAATAGTATGTACACTCTCTCTTTCTGCCCAGGCACAAAATGGAGATACTTCCTTTACTAAACAGTGGGCTGAAATTGATACGCTCATCATTGCAAAAAACCTAACCAAACAGGCGTTGGTAAAAGTGAACGATTTGTATGTACAGGCAAAACAATTACAGCTTCCTGCGCAGCAGGTAAAAGCCTTACTTTATAAGCTTGAGTTAGAGCAACAAGTAACAGAAACCGAACCCAATATTTACAGCAGGTTGTTAAATAAAGAAATAGAGGAAGTAAAAGATATGGCAGCCAAAAGCATAATTCATTCGCTGCAGGCAAAACATTACCTTACCTATTTTAACCAAAACCGCTGGAAATTTTATAACAGAACTGCTACGGTAAATTATGTAAAAGACGATATGCTTACCTGGGGCAACAACGATTTTAATGCAGCCATTACTTACCATTACCTGCAGTCTTTACAGCCTGAAAAATTACTACAGCAAACGGCAATTGCAGCTTACGATGCTGTTATTGTAAAAGGCAATACAAGGCAGTTGCGGCCAACACTTTTTGACCTGCTGGCGCATGAAGCCCTTGATTATTTTAAATCAGGCGAAGCCTATGTTACAAACCCTTCCTATGCTTTTGTAATTAGTGATGTAAAAGCATTAGCGCCCATAAATGAATTTGCAGAAGCCTCCTTTTCTTCCATTGATACTGCTTCTCATTTATTGATGGCATTACAGTTATTTCAAAAGCTGGTAAAGCTTCACCAGTTTGATATTGCTGCTTTAATAGACGTTGATATTGAAAGGATACAGTGGGTGCATAGCCATTTAGTAGCAGATGGTAAAGATCAATTAAAGACGGCAGCGTTGTCAACTATCATAAAAAAATATTCATCACACCCTAACACACAACAGGCCTGGTATTTATGGGCAAAAGATTTGGCTGATAAAGCTGCCACTTATAATGCTTACGTAGATACGGCCAACCGCTATACTTATGTAAAAGCAAAACAAATGGCATTGGCAGGGCTTACAATTTCAGATAAAGAGGGTGAAGGGCATAGCAATCTTTTAAACCTTATTGATGAAATTGAAAACAAAGAATTGAGCCTTGAGGCAGAGAAAGTAAATATTCCTGCAAAACCATTTAGAATGCTGGTGCATTACAGAAATATTGATACGCTGTTTGTAACAGTAATTAAAAAAGATAAGAAGCATAAATTTTATGATGATGCAAGTGATTATGCTTACCAGGAAAATTTAAGTGAAGTAAAAATTGTCAAATCATTTACGCAGGTATTGCCTCTTACAAAAGATTATCAACGCCATAGTGTGGAGATAAAAATTGATGCGTTGCCTGTTGGCGAATATGCAGTATTGGTTACAAGCAAACAAGATTTACAACATCATGACAATGAACTTGCATTGCAGCATGTGTATGTATCCAACATAAGTTATATCAGGAATGGAAAAGATATTTTTGTTCTGAACAGGCAAACAGGCATGCCTTTCCCAGGGGTGAAAGTAACTGTAATGAGTAAGCGTTACAATAACAAAACTCATAAAAACGATATCATCCGCGAAGCTGGAAAAACCAACAGTGCAGGGTTGTACCATATTGTAAAAGAGGAGGAAGCTGCCCGCAATAATGGCTATCGTTTTTCATTCCATATGCCAAAAGATTCTTTACAAATAGAAGAAGATGATTACAATTATAACCGCTATAACCCTAACGGTGATGACGACGATGACTATGAAAAAGATGAGGGCGAAGACTATGAAAAAGAAAAGGCTAAGGTTTTCTTTTTTACTGATAGGGGCATTTACCGCCCCGGCCAAACGGTTTACTTTAAAGGCATTGCCATTACCAAAGATGTTAAAACACGGCAGAGCAAACTATTTATTGTTAAAGACAGCATAAAGGTTTTTTTGGGTGATATGAACGGTAAAGCTGTTGATTCACTTTCTTTTAAAATGAATGAATACGGCTCTTTCAGCGGAAAATTTAGTATCCCACAAAATGTGCTTACGGGTTATTTTTCTGTTAGTGCCAAAAGCTTTGGTTATCAAAGTTCAGCCAGCTTTAGTGTAGAAGAATATAAACGCCCCACGTTTTATGTAGAGTTTGACAAAGTAAAAACAGCTTACCGCTTAAATGATTCTGTAACTGTTACTGGCTTTGCAAAATCTTATGCAGGTGCCAATATTGATGGCGCAAAAATTAAGTTTAATGTAGAGCGAAGTGCAAGATTTATTTATGATTGGTTATGGACTGAAAGAAGACCGTATAGTCGCAATACACAGGTAAGCTTTGGTGAAATTACCACAGGTGCAGATGGTAGGTTCAGCATTGGTTTTAAAGCAACACCAGATAGTTTGGTGAATGCCAGCACAGAACCTTTGTTCGACTTTAATATTACAGCAGATATTACTGATGGTGGTGGCGAAACAAGAAATAGTAAAACGCAGGTAACCGTTGGTTATAAAAGTATGGTGGTAAATGTTAACGTACCACCCATTGCAGAAGCAGATAGTTTAAAGCAGTTAATCGTTTCTACAAAAAACCTGAACGGCGAAAAAGAACCTGCACAGGTTGATGTTAAGATATATAAACTGCAGGCACCTGAACGTTTAATAAGAAATCGTTTTTGGCAAAGGCCAGACCAGTTTGTAATGACGAGAAGTGAGTACCTGCAATCCTTTCCCAACGATGATTATAGTGATGATAATAACTATAAAAACTGGCAGGTTATTGCAACCTCAGTTAGTAAAAGCACTAATACAGTTGATGGCGGTAAATTACAATTGCCGGTATTAACAAGCGGTTTTTATAAAGTAGAAGCCATCGCAAAAGACAAATATGGCAAAGAAGTAAAGGATGTTAAATATATGCAGTTGTTTAGCAGAAACAGCCTGCCTTATCCTAAATACCAGTTTAATTACATCGTTAATAATTATGTACAGCCTGGGCAAACTGCGCAGTTTATAACAGGTTCTTTTGCTGATAAACTGTTTGTGGTTCAACAAAAAATAAGGCCTGCATTAAATGGTAAACAGCGCCAGACTTACCAGTATATTAACCGCACAAAGGGCGTACAATTGGTAACTTATAGAGCAGATGAAACTGATAGGGGCAATGTTGGTTTGCAGGAAGCTTTTGTTTTTGATAACCGTATTTACACCAATTCTTATAATATTACTATACCATGGACCAATAAAGAGTTGGTAGTAAATTATACTACTTACCGTGATAAAACAGAACCTGGTAGCGACGAAAAATGGACGGTAAATATTAAAGGCAGTAAAGGTGAAAAAGCCGCCGCTGAATTGCTTACCACAATGTACGATGCTTCTTTGGATGCATTTGTAAAACATGAGTTAGCTGCGCCACCAATATGGCAAGGTGTTATTACCTATAATAATTTTAGTGGTAGGGTTAGTTTTTTTAATCAGCATTCTAATACACATTCCAATAGTAGCATAATATACAGGCAGGTTGAAAAAGAATACGACCATTTCTTTGCTGTTGCGGAGTTTTATAAAAAAGCTCCAATGGTTGCTTTCGATCAGGCTTTGGCAGGCAGGGTAGCAGGTGTAAACAATTCTCTCGGTGATAATGATATTATTGGTTATTCAAAGGCAAAAGGTGCTCCTGGTGCATCTACAAAAATTATCATAAGGGGGAATAACAGTATTACCAACGAAAATAAACCGCTATATATAATTGATGGTGTGCCTGCTGATGATAATATAGAAACAATATCGCCCGCAGATATCATCTCAATAGATATACTTAAAGATGCTGCTGCCATAGCATCGTATGGTAGTAAAGCAGCAAATGGGGTTATTATTATTACCACAAAAAAGGGTGCTAAAAAATCACAGCAGCCCGTAACAGTCCGCCGCAACTTCAATGAAACCGCTTTCTTCTTTCCTCAATTATACGCAGACAGTAGCGGCAATTATTCCTTCTCATTTACTATGCCAGATGCGGTTACCCAATGGAAATGGATGAGCCTTGCGCACACTAAAAACTTGCAGTTTGGTGCAGCATCAACACTTGTTACTACACAAAAAACACTGATGGTACAAAGCAATGCACCACGCTTTGTACGTGAAGGTGATAACATGGAATTCAGTACCAAAATAACTAACCTTAGCAATAAGGAATTGACAGGGCAGGTACAGTTGGAACTGGTAGATGCAGTTACCAATACTTCTGTAGATGGATGGTTTCAAAATATGTTCCCATCACAATATTTTACAGTGGTGGCAGGCCAAAGCACAGCGGTAAAGTTTCCCATTGCTATCCCTTTCAATTACAATAAACCATTACTGTGGCGCGTGGTTGCAAGAGCTGGCAATTACAGCGATGGCGAAGAAAAAATAATACCTGTGGTTACGAACAGGATGCTGGTGACTGAAAGCCTTCCGTTGCTTGTAAAAGGTGATACCGTACAACAGTTTGTATTTGATAAATTACTGAATAACAAAAGCGAGTCTTTAACCAATGAATCGCTTACTGTTGAGTACACTGCAAACCCAATTTGGAATGCAGTTCAGGCATTGCCATATTTAATGGAATACCCTTACGAATGTGCGGAGCAAATCTTTAACCGTTTTTATGCAAATGCTTTGGCAGCGTACATTACAGGCAAACATCTACGTATAAAAGCAGTGTTTGAACAATGGGTAAAGGATAGTAGTTTAAATAGTAAGGGGCTACAAAATTCGGCGTCTAAAGTCCCCACCTTTGGAGGGGATTTAGGGGCGGCTTTAAAGCAGGTGTTATTACAGGAAACACCATGGGTGTTACAGGCTGAAAATGAAGAACAGCAAAAGAAAAATATTGCCCTGTTATTTGATGTGATTAAGATGGCTGACGGTACAAATGCTGCCATTGAAAAGCTGAAACAAATGCAGATGGATAATGGTGCTTTTCCTTGGTTTAAAGGTGGGTATGAAGACAGGAATATTACCAGTTATATTCTTACAGGCATTGGTAAATTAAAAAAGATGGGCGCTTTGGGTAAAGCAGAAAATGACAAGTTGAACACCATCATACAAAAGGCACTCAGCTATCTTGACAATGAGATTGTTAAGGACTACAACCGTTTGCTAAACAATAAACCTGACATGAAATTACAGCATATAAGCTCTTTTGAAATTCAATACCTGTACCTGCATAGCTTCTTTACTAATCAACCTCTTAAAAACAAAGAAGCATACAACTATTATTACCAGCAGGCAAAGCAATATTGGGTAAAGCAAAACCTGTATCATCAATCATTGCTGGGCGCAATGTTCAGCCGTAATGGTGAGATTGATTTTGCAGTTAAAAACATCCTTCCCTCAATAACAGAAAATGCTATTATTAACCAACAAGGCATGTATTGGAAAGATATGTACACTTCATCATGGTATCAAAGCCCTGTTGAGTTTGAAAGTGCGATGATTAACTTATTGAATGAAATAAACCAGCAGCAAAAAAGTACTTTATTAACGCAACAAATCAATGATATACGCACATGGTTAATATTAAACAAGCAAACCAATAACTGGCGTACTACGGTTGCAACAGCAGATGCCTGCTACGCTTTGCTTGCTGGCAATGATGCCATGCTGAATAGTGAAAAGCAAGTAAAAATTGAGTTGGGAAGTTTAATCATCAGCAGCGAATTATCAACAGCAGAAGCAGCCACAGGCTACTTTAAAAAACGCATAGAAGGCAGCAAAATAAAACCTGCCATGGGTAATGTCACAGTAACAACTACCAGCCAATCTTTTCCATCCAATCTTCCCCCTTTGGGGGAATTAAAGGGGGCTGTTTCCTACGGCAGCGTTTACTGGCAATATTTTGAAGACCTTGATAAAATAACACCCTCTGCATCGCCATTGGCAATAAGCAAAAAGTTGTTTATTGAAATGAACAGTAATAGCGGTAAAGTATTAACACCTGTAAACGATAATGATGAAGTAAAAATTGGTGATAAGGTTGTAATAAGACTGATATTGAAAAGCGACAGAGATATGGATTATGTGCATTTAAAAGATATGCGTGCTTCCACTATGGAACCTGTAAATGTATTAAGCACTTATAAATACCAGGATGGCCTTGGGTATTATGAAGCCACCAAAGATGCCAGCACCAACTTCTTCTTTGGTAACATTCGTAAAGGAACGTATGTGTTTGAGTATCCTGTGTACATCACGCACAGCGGCACTTTCAGCATTGGCATTGCCAATATTCAATGTATGTATGCGCCAGAATTTACAAGTCATAGTGAGGGGATGAAAATTCGTGTCATTGGTCAGTGAGTCATTGGTCATTAAGTTAATGGTCTGTATTTTTTTGAGTAAAGTAAATTACCTGTTATGATAGCATTGGAAGATTTAAAAGTTTACCAGTTAGCTATGGAGATTGGCGAAGATATATGGCAGCTTGTTGATAACTGGCCTTTCTTTGCAAAGGATACATTGGGTAAACAAATAGCAAGATAGGCTGATTCAATTGGTCTCAATATTGCTGAAGGCTATGGCAGGTTTCACTTTAAAGAGAACAAGAACTTCTGCTACTTTGCACGTGGTTCTAATATGGAAACTAAAGCTGCTCTTGCTAAAGCAAATAAAAGAAAGCTTATTACTGAAGAGCAATTTGTGGTTATAAATAATAAACAAATAGTATTGCATAAGTTGTTAAACGCTTATATCAAAAGCATAGGGCAAACAAACAGTACAAGCTCCCTCAATGACCAATGACTTTTGACATAATAACTAATTTATGACTTACGACTATATAATTGTTGGCCAAGGCATCAGCGGCAGCTTTCTAAGCTGGTATTTAATGAATGCAGGAAAGAAAGTTTTAGTGATTGATGAGGCCAAGCCGTTCACTGCTTCAAAAGTAGCAAGTGGTGTTATTAACCCTGTTACGGGGCGAAGAATTGTACGTACCTGGATGATTGAAACCCTTATGCCCTTTGCATTTGATGCTTATACTAAGTTTGGTAATGACATTGATGCATCTGTCATCTCTCAAAAAAATATACTTGATTTTCATCCCTCACCACAAATGATGCTTGCCTTTGAGGAAAGGCTTCCAGTAGAGAATGAATACCTGCGTGTACCCTCAAATGATGAAGTGTACAAAGCCAGTTTTAATTATCATTTTGGTATTGGCGAAATTGAACCCTGTTATTTAATTGATGTAAACCTTTTAATAACAGAATGGCGCAAAAAACTCAAACAGCAAAACGCATTACTGGAAGAGAAGTTTGATATTAGCAATCTTACCCACCACTCACCACTCACTATTCACTACAACGGTTTTTCTGCTGAAAAAATCATCGTTTGCGATGGTGCAGAAGGCGCAGATAATCCCTTCTTTAAACTACTGCCTTATGCTAAGAACAAAGGGCAGGCTGTTATTGCAGAAATAAAAGATTTGCCACGCACTAATATTTATAAACAGGGTATCAATATTGTTCCCTGGAAAGATGACTTGTGGTGGATTGGCTCAACGTATGAATGGGATTTCAAAGACCTTGAACCATCGCCTGAGTTTAGAACTAAAGTGGAGCAGCAGTTAAATTATTGGCTAAAACTTCCCTACAAAATTGTTGACCATATGGCTGCTGAAAGGCCCGCCAATCTTGAACGTCGTCCATTTGTAGGCTTACATCCTGTTCACCAAAACATTGGAATTTTGAATGGCATGGGTACAAAAGGCTGTTCGCTGGCGCCTTATTTTGCACACCAGTTAACTGAATATTTGCTTAATGGTAAAAGCATTGAGCCATTGGCCAACGTGCAGCGTTTTACCAAAATATTAAGCAGGTAGGTTTCACGCAAAGTAAGGTTTCAGGCAAAAGAAGTTTCACGCAAAGGCGCAAAGAAGCAAAGTGACGCAAAGTTTGGCTCGTTATTTCGAGACACGGGAAATCTAATCAAAATCATGTGCAACAATTATTAAGATATTACGTCCCTTCCCAAATAATTCCTTTCAGTCTAATCATTTAATCACTCATCCATTTCTTATTTTAGCCTCACAAATTAAGCGCATGACCCAACCCAATCAAGATCAAACAAATTACCACATCCCATTGCGTTACCGCAAAATGGAAAACCTGCACATTGTGTTCTGGTTGTTTAAAGATATTGCATGGTGTATGGTTTGGAAACCGTTGGGTATTGCAATGATATTTCCCACACTTATTATTTCAGTAATTATTGCATGGCGAACAAGGCAAATGGTATCAGAACTATGTCATAACCTGGCCATTACAGTTTGGATAAGTGCCAACAGCTACTGGATGATAAGCGAGTTTTTTGGTTTTGATGAAAAACACCTGTTTGGTGTGTACACCTTTAAGCATCTTGCCATCATTCCTTTTACAATGGGTATACTGCTGCTTGCGTATTATTACCTGTGGTATAAACCTAATAATAAAAATGAAACGCTATAAAACGTTAATAGTCATTAATTTATTCAGTGCCTTCTTCTCATATTTTAAGTTTTCTTTAGTATTAAACTACGCTAAGGCTTCAATTAAAAACTATATTTGATTTACTCCTTAGCCAATGCCTGTAAAGGCGCCAAACAGTAAAGGCATTTATCAACGCATGAAAATTTTGTTGTGTTTTGTTTTTGTATTATTCTTCAAATTTTCTTTTGCACAAAAAGACAAGTTGGAGCGTGTGTGGTATAATGAAGAAAAAACAACCAAGATTCAGATATACAAAGGTGCAGATGGAATTTTTTATGGGAAAATAGTTTGGCTTATACGGCCTTTGGAAGCCAATGGAAAGCCAAAGCTTGACAAGTTTAACCCTGATAAAAAACTGCAATCGCAAACCATTATAAACTCTGTTATTTTAAAAGGGTTTACCCGCAGCGCATCAGACAGTAACCTTTACGAGAATGGAACTGTGTACAGCCCCGCCAATGGAAAAACCTATTGTGGTACCATTTTACACAAAGGCAAAGAGTTAAAACTGCGTGGTTATTTTTGCGGGTTTTCTATACTTGGCAAAAGCTGGACCTGCCCGCTTGCTGAATAGCAAACTGCTTGTAAATACTGCATTTCAGCAGTTTCGTGTTTTGGCTATGAGCTAGTTTAATAGTAAAATATTCCATCATTATAGTGAAACCTGACATTTCAGTTCGCAGGGCTATTATCTACTTTCGATATATAATTTAGTACGCTGTCTTTTAATGATTGCCTGGTAAATAAAGCGTTTTATGATTGCTGTATGAAAACATAAGCTGCATGTCAATAAAAGCATTTCCGCAACATTTGTGTCTTCATTTAGAGATGGGTTTATCAATGCATTAGCTACTGTTTATGGAGCATAGAAAATATTTTGAAGATTTTGAACTTGGAAGTGTTCGCAACACAAAAGGGCGAACAATAACTGAAATAGATATTGTTATTCATGCAGGGCAATCAGGCGACTTTTTTCCGCATCATATGGATGAAGAATGGTGTAAAACACAGCCCTTTAAAAAAAGGATGGCGCACGGCACTTTAATTTTTACAGTAGCTGTTGGCCTTACGGCAGATATTATTAACGAAGTGGCAATGACTTATGGTTATGAACGCCTTCGTTTTACAAAACCGGTTTTTATTAACGATACCATAAAAGTTACCGTTACCATTAAAGAAAAGAAAGACCATAAAAAGCCTGGCTTTGGTTTGGTGAGTGAGTTTGTTGAAGTGTATAACCAGCACAAAGAACTGGTAATGGTTTGCGAACATATTTTGCTTGCCCATAAAAAAGAAACTCCTGATGCCTGATATTATTTTAAATGGAATTACATGGGGGCACAGCAGGGGTATAACTCCATTGCTTGCAGCATCACAGCGTTTTACAGAGTTGAATCCTCACATACATATAAACTGGAAAAAAAGGACCTTACAGGAGTTTGCAGATTTCCCCATTGAGAAATTAACAGAAACTTACGATCTGCTTATTATAGACCATCCCTGGGTGGGTTGTGCGGCAGCTACAGCATGTGTGCTTCCTTTAGAGCAATATTTATCAAAAGAATACCTGGATGACCAACTGGTTAATTCCGTTGGTTATTCGCATTTAAGTTATAATTACAATGGCCATCAATGGGCACTGGCAATTGATGCAGCTACGCCTGCCGCCAGTTTTCGTAAAGACCTGTTTGAGAAAAATAAAAGTACTATTCCCACTTCGTGGGATGAATTGATCGTACTTGCAAAAAACGGTAAAGTGGCCGTGCCTGCTATACCAATTGATTGCCTAATGAATTTTTATTCCTTCTGTATTGTACATGGCAAACATCCATTTGCAAATGAAGAAGAAGTGATTGATGAAGCAACAGGCATCAAAGCTCTGGAAACTATGTACCAGTTGTATTCAGTGGTAGATAAGAAAATGTTCAGTTGCAACCCTATAGCTGTGGCTGAATTAATGAGTTCAACGGATGAGTACTGGTATTGTCCCTTCGCTTACTGTTATTCCAATTATGCACGTTTAGGGTATGCTAAAAACCTGCTAACTTATGGCGATACTGTTACTGTAAATGGGCAGCAATTACTTACAACAATTGGTGGTACAGGCTTATCCGTTTCTGCTTTCAGTAAACATAAAACAGAGGCAGTTGCTTTTGCAAAAATGGTGGTATCCAATACTTGTCAATCAACGTTGTATGTGCAGCATGGTGGTCAGCCTGGCCATTTAGCCGCATGGAAAAATGAAGATGCGAATCATCTTGCCAATAACTTTTTTACTAACACACTTCCTTTAATGGAAAGAGGTTATGTAAGGCCAAGGTACAATGGCTACCTGCACTTTCAGGATCATGCAGGTGACCCTGTGCAGCATTTTTTAAAGGGTGAAATACCTGCTAAAGATGCTTTACAGCAGATGAACAAAATATATAAAGAGAGTTTATTAAAAGATAAAACCAACCTGGCAGCATGATGATGGAACTTCCTTTAAAAGGATTGGTGGTGTTGGAATTCAGCCAATATCTCTCAGGCCCTTCTGCTGGTTTGCGTTTGGCAGACCTTGGCGCAAGGGTAATAAAAATAGAACGCCCAAAAGGTGGTGATGCCTGCCGTAAACTGGCTATTAAAAATCTTTGGGCCGATGAAAATGATTCTCTTCTTTTTCATACCATCAACCGCAATAAAGAAAGTTTTACTGCCGATTTAAAAAATGCGGAAGACCTGGCAATTGTAAAAAAACTAATTGCCAAAGCAGATGTGCTTACGCATAATTTCCGCCCCGGTATTATGGAGAAAGTTGGGCTGGGCTTTGCAGATACACAGGCCATTAATCCACGTATTATTTATGCCGCAATATCTGGCTATGGTAAAGAAGGCCCCTGGAAAAACAAGCCCGGACAAGACCTTTTATTACAGGCCGTAACCGGCCTTACTTATACCACAGGCAACGCCACAGATGCACCCATGCCATTTGGCTTATCCATTGCAGATTATCTTGCAGGTTCACAACTGGTGCAGGGCATACTGGCATCTTTAATACGCAGGCAAAAAACAAATAAAGGTGTATTAATAGAGATAAGTTTATTTGAATCCATGCTTGATTTTCAGTTTGAATTACTAACCACTTATTACAATAGCGGCCGTGAATTAAAACGCAGCAATATCAGTAATGGCAACCCTTTGCTGGGGGCACCTTATGGCATTTATCAAACAAAAGACGGGTATATTGCAATTGCCATGATGGATATACAGGTACTTGCCAACGTGATAGAGTGTAATGCCCTTGAAACATATACGCAGGAGCATTCTTTTTTAAACAGGGATGAAATAAAAACCCTGCTTACCAATCATCTGCTGCAGCAAACAGCAGCATACTGGATTGAGAAACTCCATCACCATAAATTATGGGCCATGCAGGTAAATAACTGGCACGAAATGATGACAAACGATGCATACAAAGTATTGCAGATGGAGCAGCCAATAGAGATTAATAACAGAGAAGTGATTACCACACGATGCCCTATACGCATTAATGGTAATAAACTTTTTTCATCAAAAGCGGCACCCAAACTGGGTGAGCATACTGCAGCTATAACTGCGGCACTATAAAAACAAGAGAATGAAGCTACTGGAAGATATAATTGTTGTTGACCTGAGCCAGTTTTTATCTGGTCCCTCTGCTGCTTTGCGGCTTGCAGACATGGGCGCACAGGTAATAAAAATTGAAAAGCCAGGCACAGGAGATATATGCAGGCACCTGTATGTTTCTGATGTGATGATTGAAGGTGAGTCAACAATTTTCCACGCCATCAACCGCAATAAACAAAGCTATGCTGCTGATTTAAAAAACGAACAAGACCTAATAAAAGTAAAACAGATTATTGCAAAGGCTGATGTGCTGCTACATAATTTTCGCCCTGGTGTAATGGCACGTTTGGGGCTTGATTATGAAGCAGTGAAACCAATAAACCCACAAATAATTTATGCTGAAATAAGTGGTTATGGCAGCGAAGGCCCATGGAAAGATTTGCCAGGCCAGGACCTTTTATTGCAGGCAGCTTCAGGGCTAACATGGTTGAGCAACAGCAATACAGAAAACCCAACACCAATGGGCGTTGCAGTGGTTGATATACTTGCAGGTACACATATTGCGCAGGGCATTTTGGCCACTTTATATAAAAGAACAATTACCGGCGAAGGTGCTTTGGTGCAGGTAAGTATGTTTGAAAGTATTCTTGATTTTCAATTTGAAGTGCTAACCTGTTATTACAACGATGGCAGGCAGTTGCCTGTTAGAAGCGCTATAAATGGTGCCCACGCATATATTGCCGCACCTTATGGTATTTACAGCACGGCTGACGGTTATATGGCATTGGCCATGGGGAATATTTTAACCCTTTGTAAATTACTGGATTGCACAAGTCTTGGAGTATATATTGACAGCAGTGAATGGTTTAGTAAAAGAGATGAAATCAAGTCAATACTAGCAGAACATTTGATAACAAAATCAACTGATTACTGGCTTTCTATTTTAGAGCCTGCCGATATATGGTGTGCAAGGGTATTGGATTACAGTATGCTGATGCAGGAAGAAGCATACAATGTATTGAACATGGAAATTGTGGTAAAGACAAGCAATGGCCTTTCAATTACAACCACAAGATGCCCCGTTAAAGTGGATGGCAAAACATTTACTTCAGATAAAGGCGCACCCACACTTGGTGAGCATAATGATGTTATAGAAACGCAGTTCAGCATTACAAAAAAGAAAGAACTTGCAGGTGCAGACCTTTTTTAAAACTGAACGATTACAATGCCACAAAAAATAATTGATACACATGTTCATATCTGGGACCTTGATAAAGTTTCCTATCCATGGCTGAACGGCGATACTTCCATTTTAAACAGAACTTATAGTATTGATGAACTTGTACAGCCAAGGCTTGATGCAGGCATTTCAGAAGGCATACTGGTACAGGCTTCCAACAATTTTGAAGATACGGAACTAATGCTTGCAACAGCAGCACAAACCGGCTGGATTACAGCCGTGGTAGGCTGGCTTCCGTTAATGGATGCAAAAGCAACTGAAGCAGCGTTGAATAAATATGGTGCCAATCCTTACTTCAAAGGAGTTAGACATTTGATTAATAACGAACCCGATGCAGCATGGCTTCTACAGCCGCAGGTACTGGAAAGTTTAACGTTACTTGCTGAAAAGAGTATTCCCTACGATGTAGTTGGCATCATTCCTGCGCATATTGAAACTGCTTTAAAAGTGGCAGAAAAAATACCTTCATTAAAAATGGTATTTGATCATTTGAATCAGCCACCCATTCAATCAAAAGAAAATTTTGGTGCATGGGGAACATTAATGAAAGAAGCAGCGCAGCATCCTAATTTCTATGCTAAAATTTCAGGGCTTGGTATTACATCCGGCAAGCAGGATTGGACGGCTGATGGCATAATTCCTTACCTTGATTTTACCATTCAAAACTTTGGTACAGAAAGATGTTTTTGCGGCGGCGACTGGCCCCTGTGTTTACTTGCAGGTACTTATGTAAGCACCTGGCACAATTACAAAAATGCTATTGCTTCTTTGGTAAATGAAGAAGGTGCCGGCAATATATTTTACAACAACGCGTATCAATTTTATCATCTTTAATACAGCCTTATAATGCAGCTTGCCGGTGGTATTTTGTTTCATGCAATTGGTGCTTCAAGCGCTGCATTGTGTTATGTGCCGCAGAAAAAAGTAAAAGGCTGGTCATGGCAAACCTACTGGCTGGCACAGGCCGCAGTTTGCTGGCTGATTTTGCCTTTGCTGGTGGCCTGGCTTACCATTCCTTCGCTTGCTGAAGTTTTGCATAAAGCGCCTTCAAGTGCCATGTGGCACTCGTTTTTGCTGGGTGCAGCTTATGGCATTGGCGGTACTGCATTTGGTATGGCCATACGTTATGTGGGTTACTCATTAACCTATGCAATAGCGGTTGGTATTTCCTGTGTGCTGGGTACTTTGTTGCCCCCAATTATGAATGGAACATTGGGCGGCATTCTTCACAATACTGGCGCTGGATATATTGTGGCAGGTGTATTGCTTGGTGCTGCTGGTATTGGCGTTTGTGGTATTGCTGGCCGTAACAAAGAAAAAGATATGGAAAGTGATGCAGCCAGCAGCAGTTTCTCTCTGGCCAAGGGTTTGCCGCTTTGTTTAGTAGCAGGTGTATTGTCTGCTTTTTATGGCTTCGCCATTGATGAAGGAAAGCCTATTGCTGATGTTGCAGAAAAATTTGGCGCAGGCAACTACAGGCAAAATGTGATTTACATCTTTTCAAATACCGGTGCTTTTTTAAGCACCATGCTGTACTGCCTTTGGCTGCATAGCAAACAAAAAACGTTTAAAGAATATGCATCACCTGCCGGTGAAAAGAGTACGGTACTTATTCCCAATTACTTAATGGCAGCACTTACAGGCCTGCTTTGGTACGGCCAGTTTTTCTTTTATGGGCTGGGGCATATACGCCTGGGCGATTACCAGTTTTCAAGCTGGGCCATACACATGATTATGCTGGTTTTGTTCAGTGCTGTAGCTGGTTTAATAATGAAGGATTGGAAAATGTGCAGTGCAAAAACACTGCGTTTGCTGATGGTGGCATTGGCTGTGCTAATAGCGGCCGTGTTACTTTTAACTTACGGAAATTATCTTGGAGGAATTAAATAGACATGCAGGGCGATATGCTTTTACCTAAAACAAATATTCCAATCTGTATTATAGGGGCGGGTGGCATTGTAAACGATGCCCACTTGCCTGCGTATAAAATTGCAGGATTTACAGTAGCAGGCATTTATGATATGAACCATGAAAAAGCTGCAGCACTGGCCCAAAAATTTGGCATCTGCAAAGTATACGGTTCATTGCCTGAAATGATTAACGATAATGAAAATGCAGTGTTTGATATTGCACTTCCTGCTTCAGAAATAATACCTGTTTTAAAGCTGTTACCTCATGGTGCAGCGGTGCTGATTCAAAAACCAATGGGTACCAATTATGAGGAAGCAAAGGAAATACTTGATTGTACCCGTGCAAAGGAAATGCAGGCTGGTGTTAACTTTCAGCTTCGCTATGCACCTTTTATAAATGCAGCAAGGGAAATTATAGAACGTAACGATATTGGTGAGTTGTACGATATTGAAGTGCATGTAAATGTATTTACACCCTGGCATTTATGGACCTTCATGCACGGCAAGCCGCGCATTGAAATACTGTATCACAGCATCCATTACATCGACCTTGTTCGTTCCTTTTTAGGCAATCCAGAAGGTATGTATGCAAAAACGGTCAAGCACCCTTCTATGAATGCTTTGGCATCAGTTCGTACCAATATTATTATGGATTATGGCGAGATGGTGAGGGCAAATATTCTTACCAATCACTGCCACCAGTTTGGATACCAGAACCAGCAATCTTATATAAAATTTGAGGGCACTAAAGGTGCTATTAAAATAAATATGGGTGTGTTGATTGATTATCCGCGCGGCGTACCTGATAAGTTTGAATACGTGATAATGGAAGAAGGAAAAACACCAGAATGGAAAGAAGTGGCTATTGAAGGCGGCTGGTTTCCCCATGCATTTATTGGTACCATGGCACAGGTTATGCTTGCCGCCGAAGGAAGTATTGTGAAACCAGGTAACAGTGTGGAGGATGCCTTGTACACTATGGCTTGTGTAGAAGCTGCTTATAAAAGCAGTGAGAATGGTTCTGTAAAAATGAGTGACATACAATAACGTAATTATGAAAACATCAGCATATTATTTTCTTCCCTTTATTGCAGTATTGTTATTGGGTAGTGTATCAAACGCAATTGCCCAGCAAATCGCCTTTCCTGGTGCAGAAGGTTTTGGCAAGTTTGCTACAGGTGGCCGTGGCGGTAAAGTAGCTGCTGTTACTAATTTAAAAGATGCTGGTGAAGGCAGTTTCAGGTGGGCTTTGGAACAATATCCCGTTACAGAACGACCCACAAATTGACATGAAGAAAGTAAAAAAAACGCTGGATAAAATGAAGTGGAGCGGCTGGCTGGTAATTGAACGTTCACGCGATGCTACCAAACCAAGAGATGTGAAAGGAAATTATGGTGCCAATACGGCTTATTTAAAATCAATTTTTCAGCCTACTTTGTAACTACAGCTTGCTTTTAGTTAGCAATAAATCTGTTTTTTACTACAACATAATTCCGCGTTTTCTGCGCATTCTGCGAGCCATATTTTTTCCGCTTGCGGAAAAGACCTTCACATATTTAAATTTCCCTGCAATCGGTGAACGGCAAAGGAAATTCAATGAGCGGCTTTGCCGAAGGTACAATAGCCGCTATCTTTCCTCCTTTCAAAAAACTAAACAGAGAACCCATATGATGAAACAGAAAATTTTACTGGTTATTGCTGCTGCCATGTTTCAGCAATCTGCTACCTGGGCGCAGGCAAAGCTGGTTGAGAAGGTGACAAGAAAAGGCAATGAGCTTGTGATACCTTATGAGAAATATGTATTGCCCAATGGTCTTACTGTTGTTGTGCATGAAGACCATAGCGATCCCGTGGCGCATGTTGATATTACTTACCATGTTGGTTCTGCCCGCGAAGAAATTGGTAAAAGCGGCTTCGCTCACTTTTTTGAGCACATGATGTTCCAGGGCAGCGACCATGTGGCTGATGAGCAGCATTTTAAAGTGGTAACAGAAGCTGGTGGTACCTTAAATGGCTCTACCAATCGCGACAGAACGAATTACTACGAAACCGTTCCTGCCAACCAGGTAGAAAAAATGTTGTGGCTGGAAGCTGACCGTATGGGCTTTTTACTGGATGCTGTTACACAACAAAAGTTTGAAGTTCAGCGTGCCACAGTAAAAAACGAACGTGGCCAGAATTATGATAATCAGCCTTACGGTTTGCTGGGCGAAGTGACAGCAAAAAATCTTTATCCTTACGGGCATCCTTACTCATGGTTAACCATTGGTTATATTGAAGAATTGAACAAGGTAAGCGTTAACGATCTCAAGAATTTCTTCCTGCGCTGGTATGGCCCAAATAATGCAACACTAACAGTTGGCGGTGATGTTAATGCTGCTGATATTGTAAAGCTGGCAGAGAAATATTTTGGTACCATTCCACGTTGCCCTGTAGTTGAGCCTGTTAAACTTGCTCCAGTTGTTATTGATAAAGACCGTTATGTTAGTTATACTGATAATTATGCCAGGGCTGCACAGTTAAGAATGGTGTATCCAACTGTGCCTGAGTACCACGAGGATATGGCTGCGCTTTCCTGCCTTGCACAAGTGCTTGGTGGCGGCGGCGGTGGGGGACGAGGCGGCCGTGGTGGTGGCGGTGGTAACCGTAACTCTGTGTTCTACCAGTTTTTAATAAAAGATCAAAAAGCCCTACAGGCCAGTGCCAGCAGCCAGTTGAGCGAATTGGCAGGAGAGTTTTCAGTTGCTGTTACACCTTTTCCAGGAAAAAATCTGGCAGAAATGGAGCAGTTGGTAAACCAGGCTTTTGCTGAATTTGAAAAACGTGGTGTTACAGAGGAAGATATTCAAAAATTTAAAAGTGCTTATGAAAGCAGGCTCATCAATGGTTTGTCAAGTGTTTCAGGTAAGGTAAACCAACTTGCTGCATTTCAAACATTTGCAGGCACACCCAATATGACAGGTAAGCTGCTTGCTATGTACCAGGGGGTAACTAAAGAAGATGTGTTACGTGTGTATAACAAGTACATTAAAGGTAAAAACCATGTTATTGTAAGTGCATTAACAAAAGGCGGCGAAAATCTTAAAGCTGCCGCAGATAATTATGTTATAGATGCTTCAGCATACAAGGCTCCAAACTATGGTTATGCAGGCTTAAAATATGCAAAGGCAAAAGATAGTTTCGACAGGTCTAAAGTTCCTGTTGGCGGTGCAAATCCTGTAGTTAAAGTACCTGCTTTTTATACGGCTGCTTTACCTAATAAAATGAAATTAATTGGCACAGAAAATACTGAAATTCCTACAGTAACGTTAAGTATTACTTTAAAAGGTGGCAGGCTGCTTGAGGCAAATAATCTTTCAAAAGCAGGCTGGGTAAGTATGTTTGCTTCGCAGATGAACGAAGACACAAAGAATTATACCAGCGAACAGTTTTCTGCTGAGTTAGAAAAATTGGGCAGCAGTGTTAGTGTAAACGATGCAGATGATGGTGTGGTATTCACCATTCAAACACTTAAAAAGAACCTTGATAAAACACTGGCTTTACTGGAAGAAAGAATGCTTTCTCCTAAGTTTAGTGAGGAGGCGTTTAACCGTACCAAACGCCAGTTAATACAGCGTTTACAGAACAGCAAAACGCAGGCTGCGGGGGTTGCATCTGTAGTGTACGATAAGTTAAGTTTTGGTACCAATAATATTCTTGGTTTGCCACAGGGTGGTACTGCTGAAACCATTGGCAATATTGTATTTGCTGATGTTCAGACTTACTACGACAATTACATTACTGCAGAAGATGGAAGGATTGTGATTGTAGGCGATGTAAAGGAAGCAGAGATATTGCCCAAACTTGCTTTCTTAAACAAGCTTCCTGTTAAATCATTTACAGTGCCTGTGCCTGCTGCGGCACCAGTTATTGAAAAGACAAGAATCTATCTTGTAAATATTCCTAAAGCAGCACAAACAGAATTCAGGGTGGGTAATGTTACAGGTTTAAAGTACGATGCCACAGGTGAATTTTATAAAGCGCAGTTAAGCAACTATGCTTTGGGCGGGGCTTTTAACAGCCGTATTAATCTTAACCTGCGTGAAGACAAAGGCTGGACCTATGGCGCAAGAAGCAGTTTTGCAGGATACAAATACACAGGCACTTTTACCTTCAGCAGTGGTATAAAGGCAGGTGCAACAGACAGCGCTTTATACGAAGTAATTAAAGAGATTAAGAATTATGCTGCCAACGGCACCAACGATGCAGAAGTAGCTTTCATGAAAAGTTCTATAGGCCAGAGTGATGCACGTAACTATGAAACGGGTATACAAAAAGCAAACTTTATTGGCAGAATTCTTAACTACAACCTGCCTGCTGATTTTGTAACACAGCAGAATACCATCTTAAAAAACATCAGCAAAAAAGATATTGATGGCATTGCCAAAAAATACCTTGATGTAAATAAGATGAATATTTTACTGGTAGGCGATAAGGAATTGATATTGCCTGGCCTGAAAAGGTTGGGTTATGAAATTGTTGAGCTTGATGCAGATGGTAATAAACTATAAGCTGGTAAGCAATGATAATAATCAATAAAGGCAGCCAATATTGGCTGCCTTTATTGTAATGGATAAAATACTTTGTGTTCGTTGTATTCATTGCTTTTTTGTGTGATATTCTGCTAGCTTCTTGAAACTTTAAAACCATCGGCAGAAATAGACCAGTCTACAAACCTTGCCCTTTTGTTAATAGGGTTCTCAGTAAGAATGGTACGCACACGTGAAGCCGCTTCAGCATCTTTGGCAAAAATGAACATATAGCCACCACCACCTGCACCAAGTAGCTTGCAACTGATAATGTAATCTTCAATCAAATCAATAATAGCCTGGGTTTCAGGGGTGTTGGTACCGCCGTCAAGCCTTTGATTTAATTCCCAGCTTTTACCTACTGCAAATGCAACATTTTGCAGGTTGCCATATTGAAATGCTTCGTAGGTTTTTATAGCATGATGGTTCATTTCCTGCAATATTCTCAGGTATTTATTGCCGTTCAAGAACATTCCTTTTACAATTTCTGTAAGTATATTCTTGGCCATACGGGTAATGCCTGTGTAATATAGCAGTACTGAAGACCTTGCAGCAGCATCGTTAAATATATGTTCTGGTGCCCATCTTACCAGCGGCTTTTGTATAATGCCGGGATTGCTTTCCAGCAGTTTAATACCGCCAAAAACACCACCATACTGATCTTGCCAGCCACCACCTGTTGTAAGCATTTGTTCAAGCACCAGGGTGCGTGAACAGATAGTATGCTTGTCCCACTTTAAATTACAGAAATCACTAAGTGTACCCAATACTGTACTTGCCAGTATAGAGCTGGTACCCAGACCAGAGCCTTTGGGTATAGCAGCCAACAGGGATATTTCTATGCCCATACCAAAAGCTTTTAACTGGTCGTAAAGCGAGTTGTAATGGATGGTTGAAAAATCTGGGCTAAAACCGGCAAGGCATAAAGCCGCTTTTGGTATGCTGAAGGCTGAACCTGCCGTGTTATAATTCTTTAGCTGTTCGTAAGTGGTAATATCTTCTTTAACACCAAGGTCTATAGAACGTAATATGATAGCATATTCCGTTGAAGGCTTTATAAATACCTGCAATGGTGGTTGGCCATTCAACTCTACTGCAAGATTTAATACTTTGCCACCATTAATAAGGCAATTGGGTGGCGTATCTGTCCATCCGCCTGCAAGGTCAAGTCTCACAGGGCTTCGTCCCCAAACAATCTGGTCAGACATAACACTCAGTTGTGGTTCCGCCCGTTCCTGTTTGGCTGTTTCTATAAGTGTTTCCCCCAGCAAACCGAAAGCTCTTGCTTCATATGATTTTGCCGCTGCCAGTTTTGATTCATCACCAGACCTGGCCAGCACTTCACTCCTGAACATCTGGTCATGTAACTGCGTAAGTAACGGGGCATCGGCAGGCAATGCCTGTGGCAAAGGCAGAGAGGCTTCATTAAATATTGAGGCAGCATGTTTCAGGTCTAACTGGTAAAATACAGAATGTTTCCAGTTGTTGGCAATGGCTGCCATATTAAGGTTACGGTAAGCATTACGTTGCCCGTATTGCCTAAAGAGGTTTACCTCACTGGCAACATCAGCCGCACCAATGCGCCTGCGTGTAGTATCCAGGTAACTGAATGGGTTATCTATTAAATACTGGATATTTTTTTCAGTCAGTTCAGTAATATCAAATACCTGGTACACTGGTTCATAAAACCAGTCCCCTGCCTGAAACTTATGGTCTGCATTTACACCACGTTTTGGTAGTTGCGGGTTATAAAAATCATATATCCTTACACAGAAATCTGTGCTTTCCCCAACGGGTATAAAATCAATACAGGTTTGTGCAGGCAGGCTCAGTTTCCAGTCATTTTCTGGTGCGCCTGTAATAATATGTTTGTTTTGCAATTCCCATTGGCGGCCTATATAGCTGTTCTCAATCCATATATGGCTGTTCTGGCTGGTAATATTTACTTTGGTTACAGCATTCATTACAAAAAGATCAGGGTTGGGCTTTATTTTATTATGCCAGATGGCTTCCTGGTTTTTGGTAAGTTCCTGCAATTTGCTGGTTGATTCTATCAATTCGGCACTGGTGCCAAAATGATAAAATTCGCCTTTTGGTAAGGGAACAATAGCTACTTTAAGTTGGTTAATCGCATCATCTTTAAGGGTCGGGTTTTTACCCAAGGCTTGCCCAAAAGTGGTGTACATATCATAAAATGATGAAGTCCCATTGGCAAAAGTTTGTGTGGTTTCATTCCAGCCACAACGCTCAAATAAAAGCTTCATTGCTTTAGGCGAAAACAGCCATATTCCTATATCAATATAAAATAAATGACTTGGCCTCAGATCCTGTAGTTGCTGTGCATCTGGTTTTTGTAACGTAAAAGCCAGTTCATTGGGTGAATTTTTATCAGAAAAGAAAACCCCAAAATTGGAGGCTTTTTCCGCCTGCTCCCATAAACCAAAACATACCACATCAGCTTCAGGAATTTCAGGTAATACGCCTTCTGTACGTATCAATACATCACCACTGGCTACCAAATGGTTCAGGTTTTTGGGTGCATTGTTTAATATATCCTCGTAAAGCGGTACCTGTATATCTATCAGCGATTGGTCTATCTGCTGTCCCCGTTCCCACCTGAAAATGGGCATTGGGGTAAACACTTTGCCTACTGCTGCATAGGCAGGTGCTCTGCGGCTTTGACCGCCCGCGTGTATAATAAGCCTGCTTTCTTTTTCAAGCCATTCGTTAATATTGCCGCCTGCGTTTTCGCTTTTGTATGCTTCATACAAAAGGTTAACGGTTCCGCCACCTGAGCCTATTTTACCTGATGCAGGATCGGAACAAAAAAAGTAGTTTTTATCGGCAAAATATTCATCACCAAAATTTTTAAAAGTGGGGGGTATGGTTAGTAATTTCTTCAGCATTAAATAAGTAATTAAAATAATTAGTTTAGCAACTTCCTGGTTTATATAAGCACTTGCAACCGCTTACAATTTATGTACAGGTCAAATATAAGTTATGCATGAGTGTAATTATAAATAACAGGATTATTTTACATCAAAGAAATTAATTGTTACAAGCTTACCTTGCACTGGTATATACTAGCAATGTTTTATGGTCTTCCTCAATTTCCCGGTCAAATCGCAATCCCAGTTTTTCAAGGAGTTTAATGGATGTTGTGTTATGAGGTAAAGTAGTAGCCAGTACAGGTGAAGAAGCAGCATCCCTTCCTGCAATTGCCAGCACTTCACTGGCGGCCTCAAAAGCATAACCACTGCCTTGAAACTCAGGTAAAAATGCAAAGCCAATATCAAAGTTTTCAAGGTAACTGCGCTTTATAAAAGAAATAATTCCCAGGGGGATACTGCCACTTTTCAGCCGTACCGCCCAATAGGTAAAATCGGGAGTATTATTTATCCTGTTAATGTAGGCTATCGCATCATGCTGTGAGTGAACATTTCTTTCACCAATAAACTCCAGCCAGCCTTTACTATTAACCAGTGTTTGTATAAAAGCATGGTCATCAGTCGTAACAAGATTTAAAATAAGTCGTTTTGTGGTAATGGTTGGTTGCATAGGTTCAAGTATAAAATCAAAATTCAGTATCAAGCCACTTAAAAGCCCACCAGGTATTCTTCCTAAAGAAATAATCTAAAACAACAGGTGCAGTCTTTAAGCCATTTTCACTGTTTGTAAAATAAACAATACTTTTCTTCTGTTCAGGAAACGCCATAAAGAAACATTTAAAGTCGCCGTTATCTCCCCAATGCCATATTGCTTTACCCAACGCGTTTTGTTCAATACCAACGCCCAGCCCCCAGAAAATATGGCTGGTGGCTTCTTTTGTAGCAAGGCTGTTTTTCCTAACGCTCACGGTATCGTTCAGCATCAGTTGGTGTGTTTGTTTGGTTAAGCCTTCACCGTTCATTAATGCCTGTAAAAACCTGTTAAAGTCTGTGGCAGTTGTAAGTAAAGAGTAGGCGCCTGCGGGTAAAAAGAACTCTGTACGGTCTGTAACTTCTTCATTTTTATTGTGGCCAAAAGTGCCGGTATTTTCAAAAGAGGGTTTCCATAAAAAACTGCTTGATGTCATTTGTAGCGGAAGGAAAACTTCTTTAACAGCAATGTCTTCCAGTGACTGTTTAAGTAAATGTTCAATGCATAACTGCAGGTACATAAAGCCCTCGCCTGAATAAGTAAAATAAGTGCCAGGGGTATGCTGTGTTTTTAATTCAGAGGTTGACCATCCTTTGCCTGTAGGGTTTGCGGCCCAGTTGGCAAAGCCTGTTTGGTGATGCAATACCATTCTTGCAGTAATTTTTTTTGCCGCCTCATCTGCGCCAATACGCTTGTATTGGTAATACTGATAAAGAGGTGTATCCAGGGCAATCAGCTTCCTGTCAACCAGTTTTAAGGTAATATACGCCAGTACCGTTTTGCTTAAAGATGCTGCCTGGAATACAGTAGAGGCATTTACTGCATCAGTTTCATCAGACCGTATTTTTCCGTAAACATAAAAGCATTCTTTACCGTTATCTGTACTTACAATCTGAACACCAGTGATTTTCCCCTTTTTAAAAACTGTATCCAATGCTTGTTGAGAAAAACAGCTAAATGAAATAAGAAGGAGACAATTGACTAAAAAGAATTTCATTCGTGATGGTAGATGGTCTTTAGTTAACTCAAACAGCTTCTAAAATAGCTAAATAAAATGTTCAATTCTGTACTAATACTTATTTCTCAAAACAACCTACTTTCGGCACAGTTAATCTCATGAGTTATACGCCGCCCGAAATACGAACTGTAAATGTAACAAGGTATGTAATGCCCCTGCGGGAAGGTGGCTCATTGCCCGCCCTTGCAGAAGCAGATGATGAGTTTTTGTATGTGCTGAAGTTTCGTGGTGCAGGCCAGGGCATTAAAGCATTGATTGCAGAATTATTGGGCGGTGAAATAGCCCGTGCGCTTGGTTTAAAAATGCCTGAAATTGTATTCGCCAATCTGGATGCTGCCTTTGGCCGCTCAGAACCAGATGAAGAAATACAGGACTTGCTTAAAGCCAGCGTAGGCCTCAACCTTGGTATACATTACCTGTCAGGTGCTGTAACTTACGATTCTATTGTAACAAAGGTGGATGCTTTGCTGGCTTCAAAAATTGTGTGGCTGGATGGGTTGATAACCAATGTAGACCGCACCGCACGTAATACCAATATGTTGATGTGGCATAAAGAATTGTGGTTGATAGACCATGGGGCATCCTTTTACTTTCATCATTCCTGGCCAAGCCAGCCTTTAAAGATGGCCAAGCCATTCCCCCAGCTTAAAGATCATGTGCTGCTGCAATGGGCCACAGAATTGGATGCGATAGATGCAGCAGCAAAAGCAATATTAACCCCTTATGTTATAAAAACCATTGTTGCATTAATACCTGCACTGTGGCTGGAAGACCAGGAAACCAGCGAATCTTCAGAAGAAAAAAGATTAGTGTACGAACAGTTTTTAAATACAAGAATTTCACAGTCAGCAATATTTGTAAAAGAAGCCCAACATGCAAGAGAAGCACTTATTTGAGTATGCGGTAATACGCGTAGTGCCGCGTGTTGAGCGTGAGGAATTCATAAATGTGGGTGTGATACTCTTTTGTGCTGCACAAAAGTTTTTGCAGGCCAAAACGCTATTGGATAAAGATAGGATCACTGCATTTGCACCCTTGCTTGATTTACAGGAAGTTGAATGCCGCCTGGCTGCTTTTAGCCAGGTATGCGCAGGTGGTAAAGAAGGTGGCTCTATTGGTCAGCTTACTCCCGTAACCCGTTTTCGCTGGCTTACTGCCAACCGCAGTACTATTATCCAAACCTCTAATGCCCATCCCGGTTTATGTGTGGATGCGGCGGCCACGCTTGATAAATTGTTTAAACAGTTGGTGCGATAATGAATTTAATAAGCTATCGCAAGCCTGTCTTTCTGGCATTACTTTAAAAATGTCAAAGAGCATTTTGAGTACAGGAGGAGTATACCTTGAGTATACCCTTAGTATACCTTCAGCACCTGAAAATTGTATGCAATATTGGCAGGTGGTTATTGGTTTGTTATTCCTGCAACTGAATAATGCAGCTTTTAAGTGAAGTATTTTATCGTCCTTACGATCCTCAATAGTAAAATATTCCATCATTAAAGTTGATAGGAACATTCTCTAGGGTTTGGGCTGTCAATACATTTATCATCTTGTTTGCACGCCTTAAACGGCACGAAAAATCAAAGCCCTGATAATGCCTGGACGATTGCCCGCACTCCTGTTTCTTCTGATTCTTTTTGGCCCCTTTGTGGGATGGTCGCAGTTATATATTGCACCAAATGGAAATGATACAAATGCAGGAACTCCTGATAAGCCAAAGGCTACGCTCTCTGCTGCTTTACGCCAGGTTAGGGAAATGAGAAGGCTGAATAATCCATTAGTGAAGGATGGTATTCATATTATTCTTAAAGGAGGTTTATATCAATTAAATGAACCTGTATTTATACGCCCCGAAGATGCCGGTACTGCAACAAGCCCAACAATTATAGAAGCAGCCCCTAACGAACAACCTGTACTTAGTGGCGGTGTACATATTACTGGCTGGAAAAAAATAGCAGCAAGCGTAGAAGGTTTACCCAAAGAAGCAAAGGGAAAAGTATGGGTAGCTGATGTACCTACCCCTGGCGGAGATATGTTCAACTTCAGACAGTTATGGGTTAATAATGTAAAAGCCATAAGGGCAAAAGATACCGATATCGACAGCATGAGCCGTATCCTTTCCTGGAATAAGGCAACTGAACAATGCTGGATACCCAAGCCCAAAACCAGCGACATAACCAAAGCAGTTGGTATGGAGATGTTCATCCATCAATGGTGGGCCATTGCCATACTGCGTATTAAATCTGTAGAAGTTAAGGGCGATAGTGCCAGGCTTTCTTTTTACCAGCCTGAAAGCCGCGTACAGTCTGAACATCCCTGGCCTGCGCCATGGATTTCAAAAGAAACGGGTAACTCTGCTTACTATTTAACCAATGCTATCCAGTTTTTAAATCAGCCTGGCGAATGGTTTCTTGACAGGAAAGCGCAAAAGCTTTACTACTGGCCGCGTGATAATGAAAACCTTGTAACGGCTGTTGTAACTGCACCTTATCTTGAAACACTTGTTAAGGTAGAGGGTACTGTAGATCATCCCGTTTCAAACATTTCTTTTAAAGGAATATCGTTTCAGCATACAGGCTGGTTGCGTCCTTCGCAGAAGGGGCATGTGCCGCACCAAACAGGCATGTACATGACAGAAGCTTACAGGCTGAAACCAGCAGGAACAAAAGAAAAACCTGGCCTTGATAATCAGGCCTGGATTGGCAGGCCATCAGCCGCTGTTCAATTAAACTATGCCACTAATACTTCTTTTGAGAATTGCAGGTTTGAGCATTTAGCTTCAACAGGGTTGGATTATAACAAAGCTGTTCATGCCAATACGGTAAAAGGAAATTTGTTTAAGGATATTGGGGGAACTTCAATTCTTGCCGGTGTGTTTTCAGAAGAAGCGCAGGAGATTCATTCAGCTTATCAACCAAAAGATGAAAGAGAGGTTTGTGATTCTATGATTGTCACAAACAATCTTGTTACAGATGGTACTAATGAAGACTGGAGTTGTACAGGTATTGCTGCTGGTTATGTTCGTAATACCACTATTGAATATAATGAAGTGGAGAATGTTTCCTACTCAGGCATCAGTGTTGGTTGGGGGTGGAATCCAGCACCAAACCCAATGAAGAATAACAGGATTTTTGGCGATAAAATTAATCATTACGGAAAGCATAATTATGATTGTGCCGGTATCTATACTTTAAGTGCGCAACCCAATTCTTTAATTGCAGAAAACTATATTGATAGTATTTATAAAGCGCCTTATAGCCATTTGCCAAGTCATTGGTTTTATCTCTATACAGATGAAGGCTCTTCTTACTTCACTGTAAAAAACAACTGGACACCTTCTACGAAGTATTTGCAGAATGCTAATGGTTCAGGCAATGTTTGGGAGAACAATGGTAAACAAGTTGATATAGCTATAAAGCAAAAAGCAGGCTTGCAGCAGGCATACCAATATTTAACTAAAGAAAGAACTTCATCACTGGTTAAACAACCCATCAATGAAGAACACAATGAAGTAATAGAGTTGGTGGTTAAGCAGGGTCAGCAATTGAATCTTTCTAAGCTGAAGCAATTGCTGGCTCAAAATAAAATGGATAGCACTGCCATTTATCAATGGCAAAACCATTACGTGATTTTTGATAAGGTAGTTGACATAGGTGTAATGCAGGGCAGGTTGCAAAACAATTTTCCGGAAGCAACAGTCAGGGTATATCATGATATGTTTTATCAATACAGCAAAAAGAAACACTGCACAGATACTGCAACTGCCCGGCAATGGGATCATATTTTGTTAACGGCGAACCTTGTGGCAGATGAACAAAAGCAGCAGGCTTATTTACAGACCCATGCTACGCAATTTGATAAGTTGCCACAAATTGCTAAGGGGTTTTGCAATGCAAATTTTCAGGAATTGCTATTGTTTAAAAATGGAAGACAGCTGATGCTGGTTATCAGTATTCCAAAAGGGGAAAGCCTCAATAAACTTAATCCCAAAACAACAGAGAATAATCCAACTATGATTTCCTGGAATAAGCAAATGGGGCAATACCAGGAAGGCATTAAAGGCACAAGAAAGGGTGAAACCTGGGTTTTCTTAAAACAACTTTAAAAGCAAAATTATGCTCAACATTGGAATACTTGGTTTAGGTGAAGGCCGCAGCACTATTAGTGCTGCATTAAGCAGTAAGAAACTGCATTTGAAAATGATGTGTGATGCCAATAAAGAACTGGCAGTGCATCGTGCAGATGAGTTTAAAGTGTATAACTACACCACTGACTACCAGGAAATGCTGGATGATAAAGAGATTGATATTATTGCTATTTATACTCCCGATCATTTGCATGCTGAGCACATTAAAATGGCATTGAAGCATGGCAAGCATGTAGTTTGTACCAAGCCATTGATTGATAATCTGGCCGATGCAAAAGAATTGTTAAGCCTGCAAAAGAAAGCTGGCAAGAGGGTTTTTGTTGGTCAAAGCTCAAGATTCTTTGAACCATATAAACGTCAGCGAAAGGATTTTGAAGCAGGTGAAATTGGAGAGTTGATTACAGTTGAAAGTCATTACAATGCAGACCACCGTTGGTTTTTAGAAAAACCATGGGCAAGAGAAAAATCTTTCAAATGGTTGTATGGTGGTTTAAGCCACCCGGTAGATTTTATACGTTACTACCTGCCAAACATTCAGGAAGTTATGGGCTATGGTATGATCAGTAGTAACGCTAAAGTTGCTGGTGTGCAAAATGAAGATACCATGCATTTCATTTTCAAAGCAACAGATGGCCGCATTGCACGTGTAAGTGGTGTGTACACTTCACCAACACAGCCTGTACAACGTGAAAGTGGTATGAGTTGCATTCTTCGTGGTACAGAAGGTGCAAGCCAGGCAGATTATCATGAATTGCGTTATGCCATAACTGATAAAACAGGGGAAGAGAAAATAATTACCTGGGGTGATGCAACGCTAAAACATTATTTCCGTTTTGAAGGGCAAAGCCACCATGCTGGTGAATACCAGAACTACCTTGACTATTTCGCCGATAGTATTGAACAGAACTTTGTAGCATACCCTGATTTGAAAGAAGGTATTGGTACTGTGGCTTTGATGCAGGCTATGGATAAAAGTCTTCAAACCGGTATGCCTGTTAAAGTAACGGATATTTTAAAAGAGTACGGACTGTAATGATTAGTAGTTATGAATTATAGGTTATGAGTGAGATGGGGCATCTTCAATAACCTGTGCATATAAAATTTATAACCTGCAATTCATAATTCTTACCTCATAATTCATAATACTTTGAACACCATTTACGATAAGCTTACAACGCTTGACTTTGCCATAGTAGGCATTTACCTGTTCATACTACTGGCAATTGGTTATTGGGTAAATACCAGGCAAAAGGGAAAAGACGAAACCCTTTTTCTTGCTGGCAATTCCCTCAACTGGTACAACATTGGTTTTAACATGTGGGGTACCAATGTTGGCCCTTCCTCTTTGCTGGCATTTGCAAGTATTGGATATACTGCCGGTATTGTTGGGGGCAATTTTGAATGGTATGCATTCGTGTTTCTTTTACTACTGGCAATGGTATTTGCACCAAGGTATATCGCAGCAAAAGTATCTACCATGCCCGAGTATATGGGGCTGCGTTATGGCAAGAGCACACAGGATATTTTAGCTGGGTATGCATTGATTAAAATATTGATTAGCTGGCTATCATTAGGGCTTTTTAGCGGGGGCATTTTGGTAAGGCAAATCCTGGGGATACCCATGTGGCAATCCACAATTGCATTGGTAACTTTCTCAGGATTGTTCACCTATATGGGAGGCTTAAAGGCCATGGCAAAAGTGAATGTATTTCAAATGATATTGTTGATTGTAGTTTCCCTGTCGCTCTCGTACCTGGGCTTACAAAAAATTGGAGGTTTTGCTGTATTGCTAAGTAAAACACCACCCGGTTTCTGGAACCTTACACATTCTGCTTCTGATGCCAGTTATCCCTGGCATGCCATATTACTGGGCTATCCTGTTTCTGCGGTGGCTTTTTTCTGTACAGACCAAAGCATGGTGCAAAGTGTACTGGGGGCACGTAATTTAAAGCAGGGTCAACTGGGGGTAAACTTTATTGGCTGGTTAAAAGTATTGGCATTGCCTATGTTTATTTTACCAGGCATTATTTGTTATGTATTGTACCCAAATATGGGTGATGATAAATTAGCTTACATGACAATGGTCACAAGCCTTTTTCCAACTGGTTTAAATGGTTTGGTAATATGTGTAATGATTGCTGTATTGGTTGCCACCATCGGCTCATCATTAAATGCATTGAGTACCGTTTTTACAAAAGATATTTATGTAAACAATTTTAATAAAAGTGCAACTGTTAAACAACAAATCAATGTTGGTAGAATAGTGGTAGTGGTTGGCTGTGTGTTAGCAGTATTAATGGCCATTGCATTAGATAATGTAAAAGGCAAAACCCTCTTCGATATCTTCCAATCCATCCTTGGTTACCTGGCTCCTCCATTGGCCGTTACATTCCTGTTAACCATTTTTTGGAAAGGTACCACAAGGCTTGCGGTAAACCTGATTTTATCAGTTGGTTCAGCCATCAGCCTGTTTACAGGAATGTTGAATTTATGGATGCTGCCACCCAATAAAGAAACGGGCGAAAACACATGGTGGCCCCACTATTTCCTGATTTCATTTTCATTGTTTGCGTTTTTATTCATCGCAGCCATTGTAATATCATTAGTTGATAACAATAAAGTAAAAGCGCACATTCAGGAAGGTGCATTGCCCAAAACAGATAAACAGGTAAAAATATTATTCACTTTATTGGGGCTGGTTATCCTTGCCCTGTACATCATCTTTAACGGCCATTGATTATGAAAAAGTATTTTTATGATACCAGCTTTTATAGTTCTATTGAGCGTCTGTTGCGTCGCACACTTGTACGTCCAGAACAGGCTGGGGCAAGGAAAACCACAAAGCCACAAAGTCAAGAAGTTTCACTAAGAAAATCCTTCGTGTTTCTTTCAGTCTTGCTGTCTTTGTGGTTCACTCCCTCTGCCCAGCAAGCCACCTGGATATGGTACCCCGGCGATTACGAAATATGGCTCAGCAACCAAATGCAAAACCGCCGCACCGACCGCGAAACTTTCTTCCCCGTGTTCTGGAAGGTAGACAGTCATTATCCTTTAATGGATTTTCATAAAGAGTTCACCCTTTCACAACCAGAAGAAGTAATCATTTATGCAGAAGGGAAATACAATGTAAAGCTGGATGGCCAGCCATTTGAAGGGACCCCAAAAAGCATTACCATTCCTGTGGGAAAGCATAAGATTAATGTAAAAGTATTTAACCAGGCAAACGTTCCTGCTGTATATGTAAAAGGTAAAACGGTAGTGTCAGATGCTTCATGGCTCGTAACTTTTGAAGACAAAGAATGGATTGATGAAACAGGCAAGACTTCTGATATCTCTGCCACCAAATGGCTCAACGCAGGTAGCTGGAATTTTAATAAGCCTTCGCAATTGCCATCTTTTTTTAAGCTGCCTGTAACACCAATGAAGGCAACGGCGGTAACCAAAAGCAGTACTGGAAAGTTGCTTGATTTTGGCAAAGAAACTTTTGGCTTTATAAAACTAAACGGCATCAAAGGCAAAGGAAACATCAGTTTATATTATGGCGAAAGCAAAGAAGAGGCTTTAAGCGAAAAAGGTGCTGTAACGCTTGACAGGCTTTCCTTTCAGAAGGCTGTAAAGAAGGATTCTGTAATGCCTTTGTCAAAAGCATTCCGTTATGTAAACCTGGTAACAGATGGTACGGTTACTGTTGATTCTGTTACCATGCTGTACGAATATGCAGATGTAAAAGAACGTGGCAGTTTCAAATGCTCTGATGAAGAAATCAACCGCATTTATGATGTAGCGAAGTATACTTTTCACCTTAATACAAGAGAGTTTTTTATAGATGGTATTAAACGTGACCGTTGGGTTTGGAGTGGTGATGCTTACCAAAGCTACCTGATGAATTACTACCTGTATTTTGATAATGGTACAGTATCAAGAACGCTGGCTGCGCTGCGCGGTAAAGATCCCGTAACAGGCCATATCAATACCATCATGGATTATACTTTTTACTGGTTCCTTGGCATTTATGATTATTACCTGTACACAGGCGATAAAACTTTTATTACACAGTTTTATCCACGCATGCAGAGCCTGATGGAGTACTGCCTTGGCAGGCGTAATAAAGATGGCTTAATGGAAGGGTTGCCTGGTGACTGGATATTCATTGACTGGGCAGATAAGCTAAGCAAGAAAGGTGAAGTAAGTTTTGAACAGTTGCTGCTTTGCCGCAGCCTTGAAACCATGGCATTATGCGCTGATATGGTAAACGAGAAAGCTGATGCAGGCAGGTACAAACAATACGCTACCGACCTTAAAACAAAACTTTTTTCAATTTACTGGAATGAGACCAAACAGGCACTTGTGCATAGCCGTGTAGATGGGAAACAAACAGAGAATGTAACCCGTTACAGCAATATGTTTTCTATCTTTTTTGACTACTTTAACCAGCAGCAGAAAGATGCGGTTAAGAAATCTGTTTTACTGAACGATAATATTCAAAAGATCACCACTCCATACATGCGCTTTTATGAACTGGAGGCTTTGTGTGCTATGGGCGAACAAACCTATGTAACGCAGCAGATGAAAGACTATTGGGGTGGAATGCTGAAACTGGGTGCTACAAGCTTTTGGGAAGAATATAATCCCAACAAAAAAGGCGCAGAACACCTGGCCATGTATGGCAGGGAATTTGGTAAAAGTCTATGCCATGCCTGGGGTGCAAGTCCCATTTACTTGTTGGGCAAATATTACCTTGGTGTAAAACCAACTTCAGCAGGTTATGCTACTTATACCATTGAACCCAACCTTGGTGGACTGAAATGGATAGAGGGTAAAGTGCCAACACCAAATGGTGATATTGAGCTTCGTGTAAGTACTTCAGAAATAGAAATAAAAGGCGCGGCAGGTACAGGAACTTTAGTGGTTAAAAGCAAAACCAAACCAACAGGTGCAACGGTAGCAGAGAAGGGCAATAATGTGTATGAAATAGCGATTGAAAAAGGAAAGAGTTATGTGGTTGGATATACAGAGCTTTAAACCGAACAGCAAAGCAATTGAACCACAAAGACACGAAGAACGGGAAGAAGCACCAAGGTGTAATCCTTGCATCATAACAAACTTAGTGAAGCTTATGGTCTTGGTGTCTTAGTGGTTCACTAAAAAGAAAAAGATGAACTTATTTAAAACTATATTTATTATAAGCCTTATCGCTGTTCAGTTTGCAGCGGCACAGGAGGATGGCCTTGTTAACACATCACACAGTCCACATGCTAAACTTAGCAGTACGGGTTTAAACGATGTGCAATGGACCAAAGGCTTTTGGTCTGAACGTTTCCAGGTATGTAAAGATTCGATGGTGCCGCATTTGTGGGAAACCTATACCACCAAAACCGTGTGCTATGCTTTCCAGAATTTCAGGGTAGCAGCAGGGCTGGATACAGGGCGTTTCCGTGGGCCATCTTTTCATGATGGAGACTTTTATAAAACAATGGAAGCCGTTGCCGCTTTATACGCTTCAACAAAAGATGCAAAGCTGGATAAGATGATGGATGATGCCATTGCTGTGATTGCCAAAGCGCAGCGGGAAGATGGGTATGTGTACACCAAATCAATCATTGAACAAAAGAAGAATGGCAAGGGCGAAATGTTTGATGACAAGCTGAGTTTTGAAGCTTACAACTTTGGCCACCTGATGACGGCTGCTTGTGTACACTACAGGGCCACCGGTAAAACCACTTTACTTGAAGCGGCTAAAAAGGCCACCGATTTTTTAATTCACTTTTATAACAAAGCCACACCTGAGCAGGCAAGAAATGCCATCTGCCCTTCGCATTATATGGGCATTACAGAAATGTATCGCACTACTCACGATAAAAAATACCTTGACCTTGCAAAGAAGCTGATAGATATACGTGGCATGAGCGAAGGCAGTGATGATAACAGTGACAGGCTTCCTTTCAGGCAGATGAAGGAAGTGAATGGCCATGCGGTACGTGCCAATTATTTGTTTGCCGGTGTTGCTGATGTGTATGCTGAAACGGGTGATAAAACCCTGTTGAATACCCTGGATATAATGTGGGATGATGTGACCAATCATAAGCTGTATGTAACAGGTGGTTGTGGTGCTTTGTACGATGGTTTATCGCAGGAAGCCATTTCCTATAAACCAGATTCTATACAGAAAATACAGCAGGCTTATGGCAAGCGTTACCAGTTGCCCAATCTCACTGCACACAATGAAACCTGCGCCAATATTGGCAATGTATTATGGAACTGGCGTATGCTGCAATTGACAGGCGAAGCTAAGTACGCAGACATGATTGAACTGGAACTGTATAATGCTGTGTTAAGCGGCATAAGTATGGACGGCAATAAATTCTTTTATACCAATCCATTGGCTGCTTCCAAAGAGTATCCTTATGATTTGCGTTGGAGTGGTGGCCGTTCAAAGTATATCAGCAAGAGCAATTGTTGTCCGCCCAATGTGATACGTACTATAGCAGAAGTGAACAATTATATGTACAGTGTGGGTGATGATGGATTGTATGTGAACCTGTATGGTGGAAGTAATTTGAAAGCAAAATTGAAAGATGGTTCTGCAGTTCAGTTAGAACAGATAACAAATTATCCATGGAATGGAAACGTAACTTTTGTTGTGAAAGAAGCAACAGGAAAATCGCTGAACATATTTTTAAGAAAACCGGAATGGTGTAAGTCTTACGGGTTGCTAATAAATGGCACAACGCCTAAAGTAATTGATAAAAAAAATGGCTACGTGATTGCAGGAAGAAACTGGAAAGCTGGTGATAAAATTGAGTTACAGATGGATATGCCTGCCACGCTTCTTGAAGCAAATTCTTTAGTAGAAGAAACACGAAACCAGGTAGCTGTTAAACGTGGCCCAGTAGTTTATTGCCTTGAATCTGCTGATCTGCAATCATCACAAAAGGTATTTGATGTAGCCATTCCAGCAGGTATACAATTACAGCCCAAACCAATGACCATTGACAAGGGCAATGTTATGGCGTTGGAAGGTGAAGCGAGGTTGCTACAAAGCAATACTAGTAAAGGTTTGTATAAAGAAGTAAGTACAAAAACACAGCCGGTAAAAATAAGACTGGTGCCTTACTATGCATGGGCCAACAGGGGCTTAACAGATATGACTGTGTGGATGCCGTTGATGCGGTAGGTGGTTCACGCTTCGCTTTGAAAGGTGGTTCTCGCAGAAAGCGCGGAAAACGCAGAAAATGTTTCCACGCTTCGCTTTGGAAATGGTTTCACGCAAAGAGCGCAAAGAGTTAGAACCACGAAGACAGGAAGGGCAGTAAGAAACACAAAGAAGCTGGCCACATGTATAACACTTTGTGTAGCTTCTCTACTTAGTGCCTTTGTGGTTCAAAAGCAAAAAAACAGACTATATGAAGCAATTCGCTTTCTTAATATTTTCACTATTCACCATTCATTTTTCACATGCCCAGCTTGTGGACAAGACCCCTGCTGCCATTCCTGTGGCGCCAACGGTGTATGGTCGAGAGCCTTATGAAGATCCATTGGTGAATGGCATTAACAGGGATGCTTCAAGGACAACAGCTTATTCATTTGAAAGTGAAAAAGAAGCCCTTGCTGGCGATAGAACAAAGAGTGGCAGGTATATGTCTTTAAACGGCGATTGGGATTTTGCATTTGCATTAAAGCCCGGCGATGAACCCAAAGACTTTTACAAAAGTCGTGTCAGTGGGTGGAAGAAAATACCCGTTCCTTCCAGTTGGGAAATGCAGGGTTATGATAAGCCTATTTACAAGAGTGCGGTGTATCCATTTCGTCCGGTAAAACCACCATATCCACCAAAGGATTACAATGGTGTTGGTTGTTATCAGCGTAGCTTTTCCGTGCCTGCGGCATGGAAAAACATGAATGTTACTTTACACTTTGGCGGCGTAAGCTCTGCATATAAAGTATGGGTAAATGGTAAGTTCTTGGGATATGCTGAGGACAGTTTTCTTCCTTCTGAATTTAACATTACTCCTTACCTGCAGGAAGGCGAAAATGTAATTTCTGTATGGGTGATACGCTGGAGTGATGGCAGCTTTCTGGAAGACCAGGACCAATGGCGCATGAGCGGTATTCACCGTGAAGTATTTGTACATGCAGAGCCAAAATTGAGGATCGCTGACTTCTCTTATCAAACCAAATTAGATAAGAACTATACAGATGCTTTGTTAAGCATACGACCAAGAATAGAGAATCTCTCAGGGCGTGAAATGCCGGGTTATATTTTAAAAGCACAGTTGTTTGATGCAGAGAATAAACCTGTATTGGCCAAGCCTTTAAGCAGAAAGGCAGATGAGATTATTAATGAAATTCACCCAAGGCTTGACAGGGTAAAGTTTGGCTTACTGGAAACCAATATTACAAACCCTAAAAAGTGGAGTACAGAAGAACCTTACCTGTATAAGTTGGTGCTTAGTCTTGAAGACAGTACTGGCAAGCTGCTGGAAGTAAAAACCTGTAAGCTTGGTTTCAGGAGCATTGAGTTCAGGAAAGAAGACAGCAAGCTGCTTATTAATGGCAAACTCACTTACCTGTATGGTGTTAACAGGCCAGACCATCATCCAACAAAAGGCAAGGCTTTAAGCAGGGAAGATATTTTGCAGGATATTACAACCATAAAGCAGTTTAATTTTAACTGTGTGCGTTTAAGTCATTACCCCAGCGAGCCTTGTTTACTTGACCTCTGCGATGAATACGGTCTTATGGTAATTGATGAAGCCAACCTTGAAACACATGGCCTTGGTGGTAAGCTTGATCATGATGCACAATGGGCTGGTGTTTATGTAGAACGTGTAAGCCGCATGGCTTTGCGTGATAAAAATCATCCTTCTATAATTATGTGGAGCCTTGGTAATGAAGCAGGCAGTGGCCCTAATCATGCAGCCATGGCAGGATGGATAAAAGACTTCGACATTACAAGACCTCTGCACTACGAACCAGCTATGGGCAGCCCTAAAGAAGAAGGATATATTGACCCTTCAGATGCACGTTACCTGAAGTCCAATGACCATAGTCACCGTTTACAAAACCCGCTTGACCAGTATTATGTAGATGTGGTAAGCCGCATGTATCCTGCCCTGTACACCGCACCTTTATTGGCCAATCAAAACAATGGCGACCATCGTCCCATCTTCTTCTGCGAGTATGCGCATACTATGGGTAACAGTGGTGGAAACATTAAAGACTTCTGGGACCAATGGAGAAATACACCACGTATAATAGGTGGTTGTATATGGGAGTTTAAAGACCAGGGATTATTGAAAAAAGATAGTGCAGGTGTTGCGTATTATGCTTACGGCGGCGACTATGGCGAGAAGTATTTTGACAATTTCACGATTAAAGGTGTGGTGAATGCGGATGGTAAACCAAAGGGTGTGATGTATGAATGCAAGCGGGTGTTTCAGTTAATAGAAAGTGAGTGGAAAGATGGTAAAGTTCATATCATAAATAGGAGTGCTGTAACCAATACAGATAAATATACCGTAACACTGGTCGTGAAAGAAGATGGCAATAGTATTTTAACGAATAAATTGCCAGCCATCTACCTGGAAGCAGGTAAAGACATGATGCTGGATATTGCATCTCATCTGCCAAAAATGAACGCTGGCAATGAATACCACGCAGAGTTACATTTCTCATTAAAGCAGGATGAAACCTGGGCTGCTAAAGGTTTTGAAGTGGCGGGTAATCAGTTTCAAATACAAAAAGCAACAGTCAAAAAATTAGGTGTTATTTCTACTAATTTGTTGGTAGATGAAACGCCTAAAACGATTACGGTTAAAGGAAAGGGTTTTTCTATTGGGTTTAACAAAATGAAAAGGGGCGGATTAAATTCATATATATACAATGATAAAGAGCAACTTAAACAAACTTTACTGCCTCATTTTACAAGACCATTGACAGATAATGATAAACGCGGTTGGAAGCCACAGCGCAAATTAAAACAATGGTATAATGATGATTTAAAATTAAAGAACGTCGGCGTTGATAATCATATGACAAAAGTGATAGTAATCTATGAATATTCACTAATTAGCGATAGTGCGGATGTTTCAATTATTTACACTGTTTTTAATAGCGGTATCATTAATGTCGATTACTCATTACAAGTCAAACCCGGCCTTCCCAACATTCCTAAAGTTGGTATGCAAATGGGCATTGAAAGAAGCTACGACAACATAGAATGGTTTGGTAAAGGTCCTATGGAAAACTATATTGATAAGAACTATGGGGCCGATGCAGGTATCTATAATCTTCCAATAAAAGACTTCATGGAAAACTACGTGGTTCCGCAGGAAAATGGCAACCGTACTGATGTGCGCTGGATGTTTTTATCAAACAATAAGAATGGCTTACTGGTTGTCGCTGATAGTTTATTGAGTATGGGTGCTTCGCCATACACCGATGAAAACGTGCAGAATGCAAAGCATACCAATAAATTAAAAGACGCTGGTTTTATTACACTGAATATAGACCTTATACAAATGGGCGTTGGTGGCAATGATAGCTGGAGCGATGTAGCCGCACCACTGGAAAAATATCAAATAAAGGCGCAGCCTTACAGCTACAGTTTTTATATAATACCAACCACTGTAGCCAAAAAAGCGCAATGGATTAAACACTTGAGATAATTACATGGAAAGAATAACCGCTACTTATTTTATAGAAACACCTTACGAACCTGTGGCCGCAGCAGCCGTGCTTGCAGGTGAGCAATCGTCAGGAACATTTGTAGCTGTGCCAGGCGAAACAGAAGAATTGAAAGCCAGGTTTGCAGCAAGGGTAGAAAGTGTTGAATTGCTTGAAACCGTTACACAGCCTGCCATTCTGGGGGCAGTAAGTAAAACAGGTGTGTATCATCGTGCCATAGTTAAGGTGTCGTGGAGTATAGAAAACTTTGGTTATAACCTGCCTGTGATGGTTTCTACCCTGCAAGGTAATTTGTACGAGATAACACAGTTTACAGGCCTTAAGCTGATGGATATTGAACTGCCTGCTTCCTTCGGTGAAAACTTTCGCGGCCCTGCTTTTGGCATTGAAGGTTGCAGGCAACTGACCAATGTTTATAACAGGCCATTGATCGGTACTATTATTAAACCAAGCATAGGTCTTACACCTGCGCAAACTGCTGAAATGGTTCACACCCTTGCAGAAGCAGGTATCGATTTTATAAAAGATGATGAGCTGCTTTCTTCATCAGCTAACTCTTCTTTTGACGACAGGGTAGATGCTGTTATGAATGTCATCAACACACATGCAGATAAGACTGGTAAAAAAGTGATGTATGCCTTTAATATCAGCGGCGAAATTGATGAAATGCAGCAGCGTTATGAAAAGATAGTGAACAGTGGCGGTACCAATGCTATGATAAGCATCAACAGCGTTGGGTTATCTGCCGTTAAAAAAATATGTGCCAATGGGCAGCTTGCCATTCATGCGCACCGCAGTGGCTGGGGCATGTTAACAAGGCATCCTTTGCTGGGTATAGATTTCAGGGCCTATCAAAAGTTGTGGCGTTTGGCTGGCGTTGACCAGTTGCATGTTAATGGTATTGCTAATAAATTCTGGGAAGGCGATGACAGTGTAGTGGCATCAATTGAAGCCTGTCTTACAGGAATGTTCAGCCATAAAAAAGTATTGCCTGTGTTGTCTTCAGGGCAATGGGGCGGCCAGGCTTTTGAAACTTATCGCCGTACAAATACTGTTGACTTATTGTATATGGCTGGTGGTGGTATTATGGCGCATCCTATGGGTGCAGCGGCTGGCGTAAAAGCCCTGCAACAGGCATGGCAGGGTGCGGTTGATGGCTTGAATTTAGAGGAAACGGCAAAGCTGTATCCTGAGTTTGCTAAGTCGGTAGAAAAGTTCAGCCCCCTAAATCCCCCGAAGGGGGACTTAAAACAACAGGCCTCTATAAAATAATTTATTGTTCACGTAACTGATAAAGAAAATAAATGGTTGAAGACAAACAGTTACTTCTGGCCTACTATGGCGATGATTTTACAGGCTCAACAGATGCGCTGGAAGTACTTACAAGTGCAGGTGCTTCTGTAATGCTGTTTATTGAACCGCCAACGGTAAAGCAACTGGCTAACTATCCTCAGCTGGACGCTTATGGCGTGGCAGGCATGACGCGCAGTATGAACCCTGCCGATATGGAGAAAGTATTGCTGCCCGCCTTCACTGCTTTAAAGCAATCTGGTGCCAGGCATGTGCATTATAAAGTATGTTCCACTTTCGATTCATCACCAAAGGTTGGCAGTATTGGTAAGGCAATAGATGTTGGCACTGCTGTTTTTAAAAATGGCTTGGTGCCATTGCTGGTAGCTGCACCATCACTGGGGCGTTACTGTGTATTTGGAAACCTGTTTGCTAAAATGGGTATTGGCAGCAATGGCAGTATTTACAGGCTCGACAGGCATCCATCTATGAGCAAACATCCTGTAACACCAATGGATGAAAGCGATTTACGCTTGCACCTTTCCAAGCAAACTACAAAAAAAATTGCTTTGCTTGATGTGCTGGACATAGAAAAATCACAGCATGAATTAAGCCTGCTGCTGGTAGATCTTGCAACAATTAAAAACGAAATTGTACTGATAGATGCCCTGCATCAACATCATTTATTTGCCATTGGCAAAATGCTTGACAGGCAGGTGAAACCCTTCCTGCCATTGTTTTCTGTTGGCTCTTCAGGGGTGGAAATGGCATTGAGTAAATACTGGTCAAAAAAACAATTATTACAGCCGGTAGAACAATAGCCGGTGCCTGGCAAGGCAGAGCCACTGTTGGTTATCTCAGGCAGTTGTTCGCCTGTAACAACAGGGCAGGTAGAGTGGGCTAAGAGTCATGGATTTAAAGAGGTAATTATCAATGCCAAAGAGGCTTGTAGTTCAAAGGATGTGTCGGCTTTAATGGCAGAGGCATTGAGTGCCGTGGTTGGTTTTTTGAAACAGAAAAAAAGTGTAGTACTGCATACCAATGCGACAGATAAAGGAAGTCAGAGTGTGTCATCTAAAAAGTTGGGTACTATGTTGGGAGTTATTGCAAAGGGTGCCGCGGCATCAACCAAACTAAAACGTATTGTTATTGCGGGCGGCGATACCAGCAGTTATGCCGCAAGGGCCATGGGTATTGAAGCAGTTGAAATGATTGCACCATTGGTAGCCGGCGCGCCACTGTGCAGGGTTGTTGCACAAGGTTCATCAATTGATGGACTGGAGGTTAACTTTAAAGGCGGACAAGTAGGGGATAAGAATTACTTCGGTATTTTGTTGGAAGGAAGAATGGATGTGCAGGTTTAAAATGAACCACCAAGGCAGAAGAACATGTGAACCACCAAGAGCAGAAAGAATAAAAAGTAACATGAAGAGATATTAAAAACTTAGTGAACCTTTCTTACTTGGTGCCTTTGTGGTTCCCAAGAAATAAAATACAAACTAAAAGTATATGCAAAAAACATTAGGATTAATACACACTTCAGCAACGCTGGTACCCGTTTTCCAGGCTTTATGTAATGAGTATCTGCCTGGCATAAAAGTGTTCAATATAGTAGATGACAGTCTTATAAAAAATACCATCGCCTGCGGCGAACTCACAAACTCAACATCAAAGCGCGTAGTAAATTATGCAACTTCCGCTGAAGAGGCTGGAGCAGATTATATCCTGTTTACCTGCTCTTCAATAGGTGCTGCTGTAGAAACTGCGGCAACCTTAACAGGTGTGCCTGTGTTGCGTGTCGATCAGCCCATGGCTGATAAAGCAGTGCAGGCGGGTAAACGTATCGGTGTGATAGCAACGCTTTCAACTACACTTGAGCCAACGAGTGATTTGGTTAGAAGAAGGGCTGCAATTGCAGGTAAACAAATAGAACTGAAACCTGTATTGTGCGAAGGAGCTTTTGAAGCATTAATGAGCGGTGATGCTGCAACGCATGATGCCAAGGTTGGTGCAGCATTAAAGCAATTATCGAAAGAGGTGGATGTGATATTGCTGGCGCAGGCTTCGATGGCAAGAGTGGTTGATACATTGGATGAAGCAGACAAACGCGTGCCTATTTTAGCAAGCCCAACAATCGCCATTCAATACTTGGCAGAGGTATTAAACAGATGAACCACAAAGACAGAAAGAACATGAAGATTCACTAAGAAAAAGACGCTCAATACTCTTTGTGCAACTTCTAACCTTAGTGCCTCCGTGGTTCAAATACCGATATGAAAAAACTTCAGCAAATATTCCTTGTAATTGCAGCCATTGCAGCAGTACTGCTGCTTACAGGCATTGGCATGAACAATCCAGCATGGTACAGGCCTGCCGCCATTACTGTTGCCGTAAGCTTTGCCATTGGCATTGGTGCCATTCCATCCTTAAAAGGTTACCAGTACACAACATGGATTATTGCCGCCGTGGTGGCAGGAATGATATTTCCTGAAGCTTTTAAAAACTGGGGTGGTGTTAACCTGCGTGACAAAAAACTCATACTTATTATAATTCAGCTTGTAATGTTTGGCATGGGTACGCACATGAGCCTGAAAGATTTTAACAACCTTGGCTCAACTGGTAAAGGCGTTGCTGTGGGATTGTTCTGTCATTTCAGCGTAATGCCATTAATGGGTTTTTTGCTCACAGGGGTCTTTCACTTTGAGCCTGAAATCGCCGCAGGCATTATATTGATAGGCAGTTGCAGCAGCGGTCTTGCAAGCAATGTAATGGTGTACCTGGCAAAAGCAAACCTTGTGTTGAGCGTAATTGTAACAGCCATGGCAACATTGGTGGCACCCTTTCTTACGCCACTGTTAATGAAGCTCCTTGCTGGCACTTTAATAGAAATAAAGTTTATTGACATGATGATGGAAATCATCAAAATTGTACTGGTACCAATTGGTGCTGCACTGCTGCATGATTATTTAAAATCAGCCAGCTCTGCGCAACAGAAAAAGGTCTATATAATAACTGCTGTTGCTGCGCTGTGGCTCATGGTGGTATTGCTTTTCCTGCAAAACATGGGCAGCCATGCGTTGCAGCAATCGATAGAAATGAGTGGCTTTATTGCAGGTGCAATCATCGCAGGTGTGCTATATCATTTGCTCTCTTCAAAGTTTAAAATGGTAGATACTGCGATGCCTTTTATTTCAATGTTCGGCATCATTTATTTCACCACTGTTACCACTGCCGCAGGACGGGATAACCTGATGAAGGTAGGCGCACTGTTGTTCATTGCTTCTGTAATACACAATGCCGCAGGTTACTTTTTTGGTTACTGGCTCAGCCGTTTGTTTGGTATGGATAAAAACAGCAGCCGCACCATTGCGTTTGAAGTTGGCCTGCAAAACGGTGGTATGGCCAGCGGACTTGCAGGCAGTATGGGCAAACTTGGTACAGTGGGTTTGGCTGCCGCAGTGTTCAGCCCGTGGATGAATATTTCTGGTTCTATCCTTGCCAATTACTGGCGGCGCAGGCCTGTGGATGGGAATGTGGAACACTGATTAAGTTGTATAATTACGGATGATTAAGTGTTAATTTTACTTATGGTCAAAAGTCTTAAAATCATTTCTTTTATCATTATTTTATGGGTAAGCAAAGACTCATTTGCATGTACATGCATTGAGAAGCCTTTAACAAAGGAAAGTTTAAATAATTACAAATACATTTCTATAGTCAAGATAAAAGTTTGAAAAATGTTTCCTTAGATAGTGTTTGGGGAAGAAATAGTCAGGAAGCAGAGGTGGAAACAATCGAAAATTTCAAAGGATCAATTCTTACAAAAATCCTTGTCACTTCTGTCAGGTCATCTTGTGATATGGGAGTAGATGAAAATGATTATTGGATCGTATTTGCAAATGATTGGGGTAATTACCAAGCTATTTTCCCCTGCGGCTATGATGTTAAATTTATTGGCTTGCAAGGGTTTGAGAGATTTACTTTCTTACAGCAATCTTTTAATAAAATACCAGAGACAGTAACGGTTGTTAAAAAAAATCTGAATGCTACAGATGTTTATACTGCCAGTTACAAAAATGCAATGTTGGAGGGCAAGCTAATAATGTATGCCTCCAATGGCAATAAGGCTCTTGAAGCAAACTATCACAAAGGGGTTTTATCGGGGGAATGTATCATTTGGTATCCTGATAAGCAGATGCGCAGGCGGTGTCACTATAAGGACAGTTTGCTGCATGGCTTATATGAAACATGGTTTCCAAACGGTAAAAAAGAAAACTTCTTCACTTATGCAAACGATAAGTTTAATGGACCTCATAAAACATGGGATAAGTTTGGCAACATTACAAGTTTTGGTAACTACAGGGATAACAGGTCTACTGATTCATCTTTTAGTTGGTATTCGATTGATACTTCAGTTGTTGCAGCACGTTTAGATATGCTGATTTTTAGCGATGGTATTAGCATTGACAGCATAAAAAAATGGAATAGTATACGGCAATTGAAACGGCTAACTGTAAGTGATTCACTTGGAAATTTGCTTCATCTCCTCGAATACTATAAGAATGGCAGCTTAGCTGCGGAAATAAATTACGAATCCGATAATAAACTTTATATAAAGCATACTTATCATTTTAATGGCATAACAAAAGAGGTTAGTATTTATAAAGTCGTGGGGAAGAATGAATATGGTAGTAATGATACCCGTTACATATTTGAGGAATATTCGTTTGAAAATGATGGTAAAAAGAAACGTAAAACCTTTTTTGACAAGGAAGGTAAAGAAGTGATCAAAGTATATGAACTGGAAAATGGAGTTGAAAAAATTATATTTGAAAGAAAGGGAAAGAAATAGATTGATAAAATATATTTTATTATTCCTGGCCTTATTTGCTATAACACAATTTGTTTTTGCGCAGCAAAAAGCAACCACTTTCAGTACCATAGAAAAAGACTTTAAGCACCCTCCGCAATCTGCCAAGCCCTGGACTTTTTGGTACTGGATGCATGGAGCCGTATCAAAAGCTGGCATCACTGCCGACTTGCAGGCTATGAAAGAAATTGGTCTTGACGGTGCCTATTTAATGCCTATACAAGATACCCTCAATCCATTGCTTGTAACTCCTGCAATAAGGCAGTTAAGTGCAGCCTGGTGGCAAATGGTACGTTTTGCCATGCAGGAAGCAGACAGGCTTGGACTGCAGCTTGCCATGCACGTAAGCGATGGTTTTGCACTGGCTGGCGGCCCGTGGATAACGCCTGAACTTTCTATGCAAAAACTGGTATGGAGTAAAATAAATGCAAAGGGCGGTACTACTTTTAATAGCAGCCTTCCCCAGCCTGAAACTGTTGAAGGTTATTATAAGGATATTGCCGTGTACGCTTATCCAAACCCAACAGGCAAGACCGTTACAACACAAACCGTAATACCTGTTATTACTACAAGCAGGCTTGGTGTTAATGCGGATTTTTTGATAAAAGAAACTTCTAAAGAATCTTTTCGAGGCGATTCTTCCTGCTGGATACAGTATGCTTTTACGCAGCCTTTTACCTGCCGTTCTATACTTATAAAAACGGGCGGTACTAATTATCCTTCACATCGTCTTATTATGCAATCAAGTGATGATGGTGTCAACTTTACTACAGTGCAGCCATTATCGCCACCACGTCATGGCTGGCAGGATACGGATGCCGATGTAACACATTCTATTCCTGCAACCACTGCAAAGTATTTTCGTTTTGTGTACAACAGGGAAGGTTCAGAGCCTGGCGCAGAAGACCTTGATGCAGCCAAATGGAAACCTGTTTTAAAAGTGCGTGGCATTCAGTTATCAAGCGAGCCTGTCGTTAACCAGTACGAGAGTAAGAATGGTGAAGTATGGCGTGTTAGCTTGCCATCTACAAATCAACAACTACCTTCTGAAGATTGTGTACCATCTTCCAAACTTATCAATATCACAGCTTACTATAACAATGGTAAGCTTAACTGGAAAGTACCCGCAGGCAACTGGACTATGATACGTATGGGTCATACTTCCACAGGCCACAAAAATGAAACTGCAGGTGGCGGCAAAGGGCTGGAATGTGATAAGTTTAGTGAGAAATCTATTACCCTGCAATTCAATAGTTGGTTTGGTAAAACATTTGAAATGGTGGGCAAAGCTTTGGCTAAAAAAGTATTGAAAGGCTTTCATATTGATAGCTGGGAATGCGGCAGTCAAAATTGGTCTGCAGGTTTTTCGGCAGAATTTAAAAAGCGCCGCGGCTATGACCTTTTGCCTTATCTGCCAGTAATGGCGGGCATTCCAATAGATAATGCAGCAAAGAGTGAGAAGGTATTACATGATGTTCGTGAAACCATTGCAGAACTTGTAAATGATGTGTTTTATAAAACCCTTACTAAGCTGGCGCATGAGAAAGGCTGTAACGTTACTGCTGAAAGTGTAGCCCCTACGATGATGAGTGATGGCATGTTACATTATGGCAGTGTTGATGTACCTATGGGTGAATTCTGGCTGCGCAGCCCAACGCATGACAAGCCCAACGACATGATGGACGCCATTTCAGGCGCACATGTTTACGGTAAAAATATTATACAGTCAGAAAGCTTTACAGAACTTCGTATGGCATGGGATGAACATCCCGGCATGTTAAAAACTGTGGGCGACAGAAACTTTGCGCTTGGCATAAACCGTTTGGTATTTCATGTATTTACCCATAACCCATGGATAGATAAAAAGCCTGGTGTGACCCTCGATGGCGTAGGGCTTTATTTTCAACGCGACCAGACATGGTTTAAACAGGCAAAAGCCTGGCTATATTATATTCAGCGGTGCCAGGCATTATTGCAAATGGGTAAACCTGTTGCAGACATAGCAGTGTTTACAGGCGATGAACTGCCACGCCGTTCAGTATTACCTGACAGGCTGGTAAACACTTTTCCTGGCATTTTTGGTGGCGATAGGGTAGCCGCTGAAAAGAAACGTTTGGCCAATGAAGGCCAGCCGATGCGCAGTATACCTGATGGTGTAAACCATTCAGCTAACATGGCCGACCCTGAAGATTGGGTAAACCCACTGAATGGATATGCTTATGATTCTTTTAATCCTGATGCACTATTACGTTTAGCTGCTGTAAAAGATGGCAGGATTGTTTTACCTGGTGGGGCAAGTTATAAATTACTGGTGTTGCCTGCGGCCATGAAGATGAACCCTGGTAATATTATCAGCAATGCTTCAGTAAAAAAGATTATTCAGTTGGTACAACAGGGCGCAACAGTTTTAATGGATAGTGTTTATTTAAGAGCCTTTGTTGCCGGTGGCGTGAGCTTTAGTTTTATAGCAGACACAGGTAATGTCTCTATCTCTGTTTTTGGTAAAGGAAAATTTGTTTTAACGCCGTACACAGCAACTGATTTTAAAGCTTTAGGGTTGGAAAAAGATTTTAAAGTTTTGTTTAAAGATGATTCGTTGCTAGCTGTTGCATACACACACAGGAAAATAGAGGATACAGACATTTATTTTGTTTCAAACCAGTCGAGCAAAGAGAATATGTGCCGTGTGTCTTTTAGGGTTGGTAATAGAATTCCTAAATTATGGAATGCAGTAACTGGTGAAGAAATCAGTTACCCATCTTACAAACATATTAATAATCGTACTGAGGTTTCGCTGGGGCTTTATCCAGGTGCATCCATATTCATCGTTTTCAAAGAAAACGACTCCCTTAAAAATGAGTTGAACGATTGGAATTGCCTGGTGTGGGATACCGATATAAGTAAAGATTGGAAGGTGAAATTTGATACTGCCTATGGCGGGCCAAAAGAAATAGTAACATTTACATCGCTTACAGATTGGACGAAACATTCAGACTTGCGAATAAAGTATTATTCTGGTACGGCTGTTTACAGCAATAATTTTGTACTTGATTACACTGATAATGTATATATAAGTTTTAAAGGCGTTCACGATTTAGCTACTGTTAAAATAAATGGCATAGACTGCGGCACATTGTGGACACCCCCTTTTATGCTTGATATTAAACACGCAGTTAAAAAAGGAAATAATACCATAGAAATTGAAGTAACTAACACCTGGCGTAACCGCCTTATTGGTGACCATGCGCTACCAAAGGATAAGCAACTTACGTTTACTACTGCGCCTTACAGGCTTGAAGGCAAACCTTTGCTGCCTGCGGGTTTAACTGGTGAGATTAAAGTGATTGGCTATTAAAAGCGAGGCATAATTTGAAATGTATAATGATCTTATGCTAACTTTCTAGCAAAAATATCCTCTCAAACATCCTCAAATGATAGAATGTAGTAAAGCATTATTTGTAGTTGGTGAAGAAAATCTTTTTGATGCGTGTTCGCCTGAAAACTCTTATTGTGTATTGTTTGAAGATGATTTGACTACTGGCTATTTTTATGCTGTTGATCAGGATAATGATATGGAGGTTCTGGATGCTTTACATATTTATAATGTTGAGGATGTTGTTGACAGATGCACGCAATCTGAGATAAAAATATTTTGGAGTGGGAATGGTTTAGTATCCTTCCTCGTGATAAATGATTATTGTCATGCCGTTTTTGACTTTGAGAGTAAAGCTGGTTATTGTAGAAATGGATTGCCGGATAATAAAAGTGGTTGGATATTAGTTAACAAAAGGATACTCACAGATCAATTGCTGGCTGATTTCATAGCAATAGATAGTACATTATGACACATAAAAATCTTCTTCCTATTAAAGTAGTGCTCGCAATACCCCTCTTGCATATCATTGCAGTTCTGCCCTTCTTCTTATGCACCAACTGCAGCGGAAAGCAGGATGTTAAAAAGCAACCACCAACCAAACCTGCAATAACAAATAACAATATTGTTTTTAAAAACAAAAGTAAGGTCATTCATGCATATGTGGCGTTGTGCGATAATCTTCACCAGGGCATTGTTCCAGTGCCTAAAGCAATAGGCAATGGCCAGGATGCGGCCAATAATTTATACTGAGGCTGCGACTTTGGTATTAAGACTTTCTTTAAAAATAAAACTGAGTGGAAGCTGGTTGCGTCACGAAGAAATCCTCAAAACAATGTTTTGGAACGCTGCATCTTCAGGCATGCCAAACACAATGCTTATGTGGTGGCTGATGCCTGGGATGGTGCTTTTATAAAGCAGTGTACCATTAATTTTATTGATGCCTGTGCAGGTGCCAGCAAGAATATTGCAGTTGCCAAAGACACTATTGGCATTGCAGGCAATGCAGATGTTGTAGCTTATATTGGTCATGATGGCCTGATGGATTTCAGGCTTGCAAACACACCTGAAAAACAAGATGGCAGGAAAAGGGAAACTATCATTCTTGCCTGTAAAAGCAAACAATATTTCATAGGTATTATTAAACAAACAGGTGCAAAGCCATTGTTGTGGACAACCCAGTTAATGTGTCCTGAAGCATATACTTTAGATGCCGCAATTACAGGCTGGCTGAATAAAGAAACAGATGCACAGGTACATCACAGGGCTTCTGTAGCATATAGTAAATACCAGCATTGTTCTGTAAAAGCAGCAGGCGGGTTACTGGCTACGGGTTATTAAATGTTTACCGTTGTTTATGGGAGTACTAACTATAACACCAGCTATTTTACTTTGAAAATATAAAACTCATGTTAGAGTATATTTAGCAATCTGCGTTCAAAACCACAAGCGTTCCTTTACCAGGTGTACTATCCCACTCAACTGATCCTTTTAAAAAAGCCATTCTTGTTTCAATGTTTTTAAGGCCAATACCAGTACCACTTTCCATTATTTTTTTGTCAAAACCAACCCCGTTATCTTCAATAGTAACACTGATATTGTTGTTCTCTTTTATAATAGAAATATCAAGTTCGCTTGCTTTGGCATGTTTAATTACGTTGTTCACACATTCCTGAATTACGCGGTAAAGGATGGTTTCTGTATTGCTGTCAATACGTTCATTTAAACCATCAGTGTACAATTTAATTTTTAATACGCGGGTGTTGAGGTTATCTAAAAATTCACGTACCGCACTTGCCAAACCTGTACGCAGCAAGGCATTGGGCATCATATTATGACTTACAGCACGTACTTCTTTACAGCCTTCATCAACCAATGCCATGGCTTTATCGTAAGCCTGTTTTTGCGAGGCGTCGGTAAATTTCAGGTCACTTTCTATGGCACTTAAATTCATTTTGGCAGCACTCATTAACTGGCCTACACCATCGTGTAAATCAGTTGCAATACGCTTGCGTTCCGTTTCTTCTGCTGCCAAAACAGCTTTGGTGGCAAGGTCTTGCTGCTTCAAAATTTCCTGCTGTAGTTTGGTTTGCTGCTGTAGTTTATAACGGCGGTAAAATGAATAGCCTAGCAATACCAGCATGGCGGCCAAAAGGGTTATTACTGTTATGATAATGTTTCTGCGCGTTACCTCCAGCTTCTGGTTGTTCAGCTCAAGTTCCTGGATTCTTGCAAGCTTACTGAGGTTGCTGATACGCTCTTCTTTTTGGGTTGAATCAAGTTTGTTTTGAAGAATGATTTCATTTTTACTACGCAATTCCAAACTGTCATGGGCAATCTGGAGGTCAGCGTCGGCAAGGGCAAGCTGTTGCTGCGATATTTTATAAAGATTAGTATTGATGGCAAGTTGCTGGTTTACAATCTGTAACGACTTAATAGAATCTGCTTTGCCAAGCAGGGTGATCTGGAAATCCTTTCTCTCCGTTTCATACTTTGTCTGCATTTCAGCAACCTGCTTTGTTACTTTCTCATTCAGTGATTTATCTGTTATTACCTGGAATTTAGTACGGTACTTTAAAGCACTTTCGTAGTTGCCCATTGCAGAATCAAGCGAGGCACGGTGGTTATAAATTTCGCCATAGGCAAAAGCATCTGCTCCAAACTTTTCTGCTGTTGCTTCTGCCTGTTTAAACCAGGTTAATGCGTCATTGTACTTTTTTTGAAGCGTGTAGGTGTAGGCAATGTTTTGCTCTACCAATGCCACACCAGCCTGTGAGGCATTCTCTTTAGAAATAGCCATGCCTTTTTTAAGATAAATAAGCGCTGTATCGTAATTGCCAGCCCTCATATTTATGGCACCAAGGTTATTATAACATGATTGAACACCTCTTTTAAAATTTGCTTTTTCAAAATTGGCAAGGGCTTTTTGCAGCAGGTTAATGGCACTTTTATAATCTACCTGTGTAATATAGATATTTGCAATATTTAACTGAGTAATACCTGCCGTTCTAAAATCGCTGCTTTTGGTTGCGTTGGCAATACTCTGATTAAAATACTTAATAGCTTCAGGATAATTTTTTAACTCAAACATTAGCCTGCCAAGATTATTTTGTGTAGAACCAAGCTCCTGAATATTACCAATTTGTTCCTGTAGTTTAAGCGACTTTAAGTTATAAACCACAGCTTCTTCCTTATCACCTTTATCGCCATAAGCAAATGCCAATGAATGATAAGTTGCGTTAAGCCCCACTTTATTCTGGTATTTAGAAAAAATAGTTTCGGCCTTTTGTAAAGTTGCAATAGCATCAGCAAACCTGTTTGCTGTAATCTGCGCCTGGCCAATGTTACGCAGTGCGCCTGCATAGCTTTCCTCATCTTTTAACTCCTGCCATATTACAGCAGTCTCAGTAAATAATGTGATGGCATTGGCAGGTTTTGAGCGGTAGAGAAAGTAATTGCCTTTTACTTCCAATGATTTTGCAATACCTCTTTTAAAATTAATTTTCCTTGCTTTTTCAAGTGCCTGCCCTGCATACAAAAATGTATTTGCAGAATCGGTAGATGAATATTTAAATGCAATGCTGTTAAGTAGGTTTATTTGTGCAGTGTCTTGTTTTGGTTTGGTAAGTTGCTGCTTTAAACTGTCAAGCTCTTTTGTATTTTGTGCTTTGCTGCCACAAAAAATTAACAGCAGCACAAATGTGCCAATATATTTTTTACATGTAAAAAAGGGCATAGTAACAGGTTGGTTGCGTAACAAGATAGCAATTTAAACAGTTGCCAATAAATAATACAGCTTTAGCTTTTAACATGCAGCATTACCAGCGTGCCTTTACCTGATTCACTTTCCCACTCAACAGAGCCTTTTAAAAACGACATACGGGTTTCGATATTTTTAAGGCCAATGCCAGAGCCAGTTTGCGTTATTTTTTTATCAAAGCCAACGCCATTGTCTTCTATACTAACACTAATATTTTCGCCTTCTTTTATAATAGAAATATCAAGCTGGCTGGCATTGGCATGTTTAATTACGTTATTCACACATTCCTGAATTACGCGGTAAAGAATAGTTTCTGTATTGCTGTCTATTCGCTCATTCAAGCCATCAGTGTACAGGTTTATTTTTAATACACGACTGTTAAGGTTATCAAGAAACTCACGTACAGCACTTGCCAAACCTGCACGCAGCAAGGCATTGGGCATCATATTATGGCTAACGGCACGTACTTCTTTACAGCCTTCATCTACCAATGCCATGGCTTTATCGTAAGCCTGCTTTTGAGATGCATCAGTAAAATTCAAATCACTTTCAATAGCACTTAAATTCATTTTTGCAGCACTCATTAACTGGCCTACACCATCGTGTAAATCAGTTGCAATACGTTTACGTTCTGTTTCTTCTGCTGCCAAAACTGCTTTGGTAGCAAGGTCTTGCTGTTTCAAAATTTCCTGCTGTAATTTGGTTTGCTGCTGTAGTTTGTAACGGCGGTAAAATGAGTACACCAGTAAGCCACTTAAAACAAAAAAAACTGAGATGCCTGCAATCCAGTAATTGCGTTTTGCCAATTCAAAGCTTTGTTCTTCTATAAGCTGTTTCTTTTTTACATTATCATATTTCGCCTCAAGTGTACTTATGTGCTTAGTTACGTTATCATTAAAAACACTGTCATTTGCAGCCTTGTACAATTTAAAATATTTCAAGGCGTCTGTTACATTGCCTGTTTCTTCGTAGTACTTACTCAACCCATTGTACGACTCTATTATAGGTTCTTTAAAATCAATTTCCTTTCCAATAGCCAATGCCTTTTGGTAATAATCATGCGCCTCGGGTAACTTTTTTTGAATAAGAAATATGTTGGCACCATTAAGGTAGCTGGTGGCAATACCCTTCTTGTCATTCTGTGCTTTTCTTATAAAAAGCGAACTATCATTAAACAGCAGGGCACTGTCATTTTTCTTAATATCAAAATATACATTAGAGATATTGCTGTAGGCATTTCCTGTTCCTCTTTTATCATTTAAAAGAGTTTTTATGCTTTTGCTTTTAAAGTAAAATTCAAGCGCTTTTGGATAATTTTTTTGAAAATAATATGCTTGTCCAAGGTTATTGTAATTATAACTTATTAATGATGAATCGTTAAGTTCGGTAGCAAGCGCAAGGCTTTTGGTAAAATATTCGGTTGATTTATTAAACTGCCTTAGCCCTTCGTTAAATACATTGCCAATCCATATATAATCACCAGCTAACCCTTTTTTATCGTTGGCCTTTTCAAATTTGTCAGCGGCGGTAAGGTATAAATTCAGGGCAGCTTCATAGTTGTTTTTGTCGTATTCAATATTGCCCAACGATCGTAAGCAATAACCCTGGCCTGCATAATCATTTGTTTCTTCCCGTATTTTTAAAGATTGCCTTATTAGTTTTTCTGCTTCTGCGTTTTCTCCATTAAGATTTAAGAAAACGCCCTTGTTCATCAACAGTAAACTTTCTCCTTTTTTAAAGCCCGTTTTATTGCTTAATGCAATTCCTTCATTAACGTATTGCATTGCGATGGTGCTGTCATATTCCCTGTACTGCACAAACAGATCGTTATACAGCATTACCCTTACCGTATCTGTTTTTTCTTTACCAAGCTTGGTTTTTAAAAGGTTTATTTTTTCATTATCCTGGCTAAAAGCACCTGAAACATTTAACAAAACAAAAGCAACCAGTACTACAGTATTTTTAACCATGGGGTTAGTTTGATGTTGATGCCTGTATGTAAAAACTATTATTTTAAACAAGTATTCCTTCTTCAAATATAGGTTTACAGTTAGTTGTGCAACAATACCTTCCTTTGGGTATATTTAGTAAAATAAAACGATATTTTTCCTTCATAATTCCCAATCCTTTATTTTCATCAAAACTTCTATTAATGAAAAATATTTTTACGGTTGCGTTGCTGTTTGCAATTACAGGTGCTGCCGCACAAAATGGCTACTGGCAGCAAAGCCTTAGTTATACGATTGATGTTGCACTGAATGATAAAGACAAAACCCTCACTGCATCAGAAACCATTGTATACAAAAACAATTCGCCTGAAACGCTCGATTTTATCTGGTTTCATATTTGGCCCAATGCTTATAAAGACAAAACTACCGCCCTGTTTACACAGTTGAGCAAGGATGAGGAACGCAAAAAGAAAATGGATAAGGTTACTTATGGTTATATTGAAGGGCTTACTTTTACTGTTGATGGCAAGGCTGCTGTAACAGAAGCGCACCCCAATCCTCAATATATTGATGTGATTAAACTGGTATTGCCGCAGCCTTTAAAGCCTGGTGCTTCAATTACTATTGCCACGCCGTTTAAAGTAAAACTGCCTTCTTATTTTTCACGTTCTGGTTTTGCTGATGGTGAGTTTATGGCCTGCCAGTGGTATCCCAAACCTGCGGTGTACGATAAACTTGGCTGGCACGAATTTCCTTACCTTGATATGGGCGAGTTTTACAGTGAGTATGCTTTTTACAAAGTAAATATTACACTTCCATCTGACTATATAGTTGGTGCCACAGGTTTGCTGCAAACCAAAACTGAACTGGATGCTTACAAATCTATCGGTGCCAAAAATGTAGCTAACCGCGATAGTAAACCACAGCTTTACATTCCCGCTGCAGGCGGTAATAAAACATTAACCTACACACAGGACAGTGTGCCTGACTTTGCATGGTTTGCAGATAAAAACTTTGTGATACAATATGATACACTGCAACTGCAATCAGGCAGAATCATTGACGTATACAGTTTTTACCATAACCAAAAAAACACCCTGTGGAACAACAGTATTGATTATATAAAGGATGGCACACGCTATTACAGCAGTGCTATTGGCGAATATGCTTTTCCTGTGGTGCAGGCGGTGGAAGGACCAAAAAATAATTCAAGCGGCGGTATGGAATACCCCACCATAACATTAATTACCAGCCCTGATGCAAAGAAGGAAACGCTGGATGCCGTAATAACGCACGAAGTTGGCCACAACTGGTTTATGGCCATGCTTGGCAGCAACGAAAGAGAGCATACCTGGATGGATGAAGGGATGAACAGCTATTTTCAGTTCAGGTACGAGGCAGATAAATACCGCATCAATTCTATTTTTGGCGATGCATTGCCAAAAGAACTGAAAGAAAAATCGGCGGAAGATTTTTTAGCTGTGGTATACAATGCCATGAACAGTAACCTGCCTATGCAGCCTGCTATTGAAACGCCAGCCTATAAGTTTGCCACCAGTAACGAGTATGGTATTGTTAGCTATGTAAAAGCTGCTATATGGATGTATATAATTGAAGCAAGTACCAGCAGGCAAACGGCAGATGCAGCCTTTAAAAACTATTTTGCCAAATGGAAATTTAAGCATCCACAACCTGAAGATATGAAGGCAGCTTTTGAAGAAGCCGCGGGTAAAAAACTAGATGCCGTGTTTGCGTTGTTGAATAAAGAAGGAAAATTGTAATTGTTGAGTATTGCAAGTAATAAAAGATACCAGCAACAGTGTTATGGCAAAAGATAGCTTATGTTTAATAAAAAGATAGCCTATGTTATACAAGAAGATAAGCTATGTTATACAAGAAGATAGCTTATGTTGTGGAAGAAGATAGCCTATCTTTTTGTTAGAGTTAGGGTGTATTTTTTTTACGCGCCCGATAGCAAACAAAATCATTCAATTACCCCCAACAAAAAAGCCTTTCGCATGTACGAAAGGCTTTTTTATATTTTCCAGAACCGTGGTTCTTATTTCTTCTTTTCGTCTTTTGCCGCAGCAGCTTCTTCCTGTTTTAACTGACGCGTCATTACTACAGATGCAATAGGAATACGTGGTGAGTTCATGATTTCCATGTTATCAGCAACTATGTCCTGTACACGTAAGTTTTCGTTTAAAGCCAGGTTGGTAATATCAACTTCAATTACTTCTTTCAGGTATTGAGGTAAGGTTTTTACCTTAACACTCTTCATTTTGGTAACCAGTTTACCACCTTCTTTAACACCTTTTGATACACCAACGTATTTTAAAGGCAAATCAGCAACTACTTTTTTGTCGCCAACAAGTTCTAAAAGATCAACGTGAATTAACGCGTCGCTTACTTTATCAAACTGTAAGTCTTTTAAAATAGCAGTATAGCTTTTGCCATCTACTTTAACTTCGGCCAACTGAAATTCACCTGTGTAAACCAACGTTTTAAATGCTTTTGCAGGAGCAGCAAAAGTAACTTCGGTAGCACCCCCGTAAATTACACCAGGCACCAGTTCTTGAGAGCGCAACTGACGGGCAGCTTTTTTGCCAGTTTCGGTCCTCAATTGTCCTTCGATTGTAACTGTTTTCATTGTTTAAAAATTTTAGGCGGCGAAAGTAAGTAAATAAAACGAACATGCAGCAGCAAATTGCAGTGATGACGTACATAAAGAGGGTAAATAAACATTGCAAAGAAAAATGAGCAAAGCGCTTTATACAGAGAACAGTAATATTTTTGAAGTTAAGCGAATTTTTAAAAGACTATTATAATGCAAAAGATGTTTGATAAATGGATATTAAACACAAAAAGGCTTTTTTTAATGGATGGCTTGGGTGCTTTTATCACTGCATTTTTATTATTTGCAATTTTGCGGAATTTGAATGAATATTTTGGAATGCCAAAAAAGGTATTTACGGCTCTTTCAATATTGGCATTGGCTTTTTGTATCTATTCTATAAGTTGTTTCTTGCTGGTAAATAAAAGTTGGAAACCCTTTTTAAAAGTTATAATAATTGCTAACCTTATTTATTGTTGTTTCACATTATGGCTACTCTTTTTTTATTATCAGCAGTTAACCATTTTAGGATTTGCTTATTTTTTGCTTGAGATTGGTGTAATAAGTTTGTTGGTTTACTTTGAAATTTATGCAGTGATTAATAAGTAAACAAACCAAAAGATAACTATTGCAATCAGCTTTTTTTAAATCAATACCATAATACATTTTTTAAAGTTGGCTCATTTCTTATTCAGCCAGTTAACTTAAAGCGTAACGTAAAAGCATATAAAAAATTGAAACCGCTAAAGATCTTTAAACTAATTGCAATCATTTCTTACCTTCTCATAATTCTTATAGGGCAAATGATTGGGCTTCCATTTTGCGTTTGGCTAATATTTACCATGTTTAACTTTGGTAATATTGACCAACCCTTTGCTTTTTTAGGTATTGTTGGCTTGGTAGTAAGTTTTATAACACTTAACTTAAAAAGAACTTTAAAAATTTTACTGTTAGATATACTTTGCTTTACGCTTTTAGCTTCGCCAATTGTTAAACGGATGACGGCTGTACCAATTGAACTTTTCGATTACAGAGCTTTTATTATTCCTGCAACAATGTTTGTCTTGTGTTACATTTTTTCACTTTACCATTCTGTTATACAATATTTGCAGAGCAAAAAAGCAGTAATGTAACATACTAACTGGGTGTGGAATTTTGTTTGGAAATAGCGTAAATTTCCCTTGATGTTTTTGATCTGAAAGTGAAGAATGGTAAGGCTTTCAGTAGAAAGTGAAAAAGGTGGGGTTCGTAGCGCAGTTTTGAGGTACTTCGACCGAATTAGCGACCTTTTTATTGAGGGGAATGAGGTTAAGGGGGATGAGCAGAAAACAAAAAAGCCCGTAAACATTGAGTTGTACGGACTTTTAAATCAAGTGTTTGATGATATTGTAGCGAGGAGCAGACTTGAACTGCCGACCTTCGGGTTATGAATCCGATGCTCTAACCAGCTGAGCTACCTCGCCATTTTGGGCTGCAAATATAGGATGTTTATAATTGTTAAGTGCAAGAGAGGGGCTGTGGCAAAAAATTATTTTAAAATTGAATGGCTATACCCCTAAAAACAGATAGTGGCTGATGCTATCAACCACTATCTGAATCTCTATTTAAAAACCTATTTTTAAATTAGTTCTTATTAATATTTCAGCAATTTATCTATACGCTGTATTACTTTATCTACCGTTGGTAACATGGCTGCTTCTAAAAGCATATTTGTTGGCACCGCTGGCAAATTTAAGGCTCCCACCACTTCTACTTTAGCATCTAAAAAGTAATAACAGTTATTTGAGATGCGCAAAGATAGGGCTTCAGCAAAAGAATTGTTCTGTTGTTCTTCACTTAACACAATTACTTTACCATGCCTTGATGCAGCTTCAAATATCATTTCTTCATCAAGCGGATATAAAGTGCGCAGGTCAATAATTTCTACTTTACCAGGAAATTTTTTAGCTGCTGCTTTCGCCCAGTAAACACCCATACCGTAAGTAATAATACAAATGCTTTCACCGTGTTTTATATTCTCGCTTTCTGCCTGTAAAACACTGTTTGCCTTACCTAAAGGGAAAATATAATCCCTAGATGGTTCAATGGTCTTTGCCTCATCAGTGCCTGGTAATTTATTCCAGTACAATCCTTTATGTTCCAGCATTATAACAGGATTTGGATCGTAAAAGGCAGCTTTCATCAAGCCCTTCATATCTGCGGCATTTGATGGATAAGCAATCTTAATCCCTTTAATGGAAAGTAAGGTACTTTCTATGCTTCCGCTGTTATAAGGGCCACCTCCACCTGCTGCACCAACTGGCACACGCAGTACCATACCTACAGGGTATTTGCCATTGGTAAGGTAGTTTGACTTTGATATTTCGCTTACCAACTGGTTAAAGCCTGGGTGTATATAATCTCCAAACTGAACTTCTACAATTGGCTTAACACCTAAGGCACTGAGGCCTGCTGTGGACCCTACTATATAAGCTTCCTGCAAAGCAGTATTAAATACGCGGCTATCGCCAAATTTTTCTGCCAGTGTTGCTGTTTCACGAAAAACACCACCCAGCCTTCTTCCTACATCCTGGCCATATAAAATAGCTTCGGGGTGGTCGTCCATAATTTCTTCAATAGCATGTATGGCAGCTTCTACCATCATTACTTTATCATTACCACGTGGGCTTCTTTCTCCTTTTTCTTCTTTAACGGTTGTTGGTGCAAATATGTGTTCTTCAACTGTTAATGCATCTGGTTCTGCGGCAGCAGCAGCTTTTTCAAAAGCTTCCTGCACTTCACGTGATGCACTTGATTCTGCTTCATTTATTTCATGCTCACTGTACCCTGAACCATTTAACAGCAAGCGCATTTTTGGAATTGGGTCGTACAGGCCATGCTTAAGTAAGTCTTCCCTATCCCTGTAAAATTCTCTTCTAACACTATTGCTATGGTGACCTAATAATGGCACTTTTGCGTGCACCAGTACAGGCTTACGTTCTACCCTTGCATAGGCAATGGCCTGCTGCAGTGTTTCAAAGCTTCTTAAAAAGTCGCTGCCATCGCACTGCATACGTTTAAAGCCTTTAAAACCTGCGGTAAATTCGTATGCGTTTGATGTTCTTGTTTCTGTTTCGGTAGCACTTATTGTCCACTGATTGTCTTGTACCAAATAAACAATGGGCAATTGTTTTAACACGGCAAACTGAAAAGCTTCACTCACTTCACCTTCTGTAATACTTCCATCGCCCAAAGAACAAACCACCACAGGGCTTTCGCCGTTGGCGCCTTTTTTAAGTAAGGATGAATTGCTTTGTTCTAAAAACTGTAAGCCTTGTGCCAAACCTGTTGTTGGTATGGCCTGCATACCGCTTGCACTGCTCTGGTGCATAATAGATGGCCTGATGCCATCTTTATTGCTTGCATGGCTGTAATAAGAACGGCCGCCGGAAAAAGGATCTTCTTTTTTGGCTAGCAACTGCAGCATTAATTCGTACACAGAAAAACCTGTTGCAAGCAGCAGGCTGTCATCACGGTAATAAGGGCTTACCCAATCGCATTGCAGTAACTGCATGCCTGTTGCTATTTGTATGGCCTCATGCCCGCGAGAGGTTGAGTGTGCATACCTGCACACCTGGTTATTAGCCTCAAACGTTTCGCCCATGGCCTTTGCGGTGACCATAAGTTTATACGCCTGCAGTAATGTATCCCGGTTTAGCATGATGTAATACGTTTAGTTTTCAAGGTATTTTCAAGAGGTTATTTAATTTCCAGCTCAAACATTTTTTCATCTTCAATAAACCCTTCCAGTAAATCGCCCACTACACATTCACCTACACCTTTGGGGGTTCCTGTAAACACCAGGTCGCCAATATTGAGAGAGAAATAATTAGAAATATGAGATATAATTTTATTAAACGGAAAAATCATGTCTTTAGTATTTCCCTGCTGTACTATTGTACCATTTTGTTTTAGGGAAAAGGCAATTGATTTTTTTAACGCTTCTGGTTTTATGTCTATCCACGGTGCAACCACGGCAGAATTATCCCATGCTTTGGCTTTTTCCCACGGAAGGCCTTTCTTTTTTAATTCGGCCTGTATATCGCGGGCAGTAAAATCAATACCAATAGAAATGGCATTAAAATATTTGCTGGCATGGCGTTCTTCTACATACCTGCCATTCTTGCAAATACGTAAAACAATCTCAGCCTCGTAGTGTAATTCGTTGGAAAATTCAGGATAGTAAAACGGAGTATTTGTTTGCAGTAAAGCACTTTTAGGCTTCATGAAAATAACCGGTTCTTCAGGCACATCATTACCCAATTCTTTGGCGTGTTCAGAATAATTGCGGCCTACGCAGAAAATTTTCATGAGTGTAGCTTTACAATAACAACTATATAACAGGTGGTATAACCCGTTACATAAATTATATTACGCTACTATAACTGTGCAGAAGTGTATTTTATTGTGTAAATGTTAAAGTATTTGCAAGGTTCATGGTTTTTTCTATACCAATGGCAGCAAAACTTTCAATAATCTCGGTGCATTTGGTAATTTTTTGGTTTATAACAGGCACTTCTTCTTTAAACCATTTGCCCAATACAAACTCAACCTGCATGCCTTTTGGATAATTATTGCCAATACCAAAACGCAGTTTAGGGTATTTATCTGTACCAAGGGTTGCCTGTATATCGCGCAGCCCATTATGCCCTGCATCGCTGCCAGAGGCGCGCAGCCTTATTTTACTTAATGGCAGGGCAAGATCATCTACAATAGTCAGTGTATTTTCAACCGCAATTTTTTCTTTATCCATCCAGTATTTAAAGGCTTTGCCACTAAGGTTCATATAAGTGGTGGGTTTAATGCAAATAAAAGTTTTGCCCTTCCATTTTACCTCAGCCATGTACGCATGTCGGTCAAGTTTATATATACCACTGTTTTTAGTAACAAAAGCATCAAGTACATCAAAGCCAATATTGTGGCGCGTATGATCATATTCAGCTCCCACATTTCCCAGCCCAACAATTAAAAATTTGTTCATGTGGGCAAATGTAAAAACAAACGTATCATAACGGGTAATAACCAGTTGTTTCTATAAGTTTTGGAGCAAGAATGTTTTATCATATAGGAAACACATTGGTAAAGCAATTGGGCTATCTACCCTAATTTAAAAGTTGCTTGTACTTAATTTTTCTTTTGTTAAACTTAATTAAAAACAAAAAGTCTTTATAGCGCTTGCTTTGTTACTACCACCAATACTTAAAAGTTGTTTCATGAAAAAGTTTTTTAAAATCACCTGCATCTTTATTGCCTTCATTTCAATTGGTTTATTATTCTCTTCTTATACTGTTATGGAGCAGAATGATAAAGTTAAATTCCGCTTTCCTTACAAACAGGCTGGTTTAACGCAACGCCAGGCCGCAGCACACTTGCTTAGCCGTTTCACTTTTGGCGCAACTCCAGGCCAAATTGATGAAGTTGTAAAAACGGGTCTTGAAAAATGGTTTGCCAACCAACTGGAAGCCAATCTCTCAAACGACTCTTTACAGCAAATGCTAGTGCCTTACGAAACGCTCACTATGAGCAATGCAACCATCGTAAACACTTTTCCGCAAGGCGGGCAAATTTTGCGAATGGCGGTTAAAGATGGCTTTGTTAATAAGGATTCAGTTGATAAGGGTGACAGAAAAGAGTACCGCGACCAGTTAGCAGCCTATATGCAAAAAAATGGATTAAAGCCACAGCAAGAATTATACAGGCAGCTTATTAACCAAAAAATATTACGCGCAGCATACAGCAATAACCAATTGCAGGAAGTACTTGCCAGTTTTTGGTTTAACCATTTTAATGTATCGCTTACCAAAAACGACTGCGCCAGTTTTGTTACTTCTTACGAAAGAGATGTGATAAGGCCAAATGTGATGTCAAAATTTGAAACACTGCTTTTGGCTACTGCAAAATCACCTGCAATGCTTACTTACCTTGATAATTTCAGGAGTGTGGCAAGTGATAATACCCCTGCACCAGCCAATAAAAAAGTGCAGGAGTTTTATATGAAGCAGATGGAATCTCAAATGCAGGACAGCACTACGAAACAGATAATTAACAAACTGCAGAAGGCAAAAAATACACAGGGACTTAATGAGAATTATGCCCGCGAAATTATGGAACTGCATACACTAGGTGTTGATGGTGGTTACACGCAGGCAGATGTTACCAATGCTGCCAAAGTGCTTACAGGCTGGACTATTTACCCTATGAATGATGCTTATGGCGGCCAGGCCGTACGCAAAATGTTAGAAAGAGTTGGTGAAGAAAGATTGCAACAACAGGGTTTTGTACATGATGGTGATTTCATGTTTGCTGCCAACAAACACGATAAAACAGAAAAGATTGTTTTAAATGAAAAGTTTAGTGCAAATGGTGGTTACGAAGAAGGGCAGAAGCTGATTACTATGCTGGCTCATCATCCATCAACAGCAAAATTTATTTCTAAAAAAATGGCCATACGTTTTGTAAATGATAACCCATCGCCTGTTTTGATAGATAAAATGGCGAAGACATTTTTAGAAAAAGACGGCGATATAAAACAAGTATTACTAACAATGGTAACCTCACCTGAATTTTGGAGCAAAGAGGCTTTAAGAGAGAAAACAAAGTCGCCTTTTGAACTTGCTATAAGTGCGGTAAGAAGTTTAGATGCAGAAGTAAAGCAACCCTTTCAACTGTATAACTGGATTACAAAAATGGGTGAAAGAATGTATTACTACCAGGCACCTACAGGTTTTCCTGATAAGGGACAATACTGGATAAACACAGGCTCTTTACTTAACCGCATGAACTTTGGTTTGGCCCTTGCAAGCCAGCGTATACCTGGTATCAGTTTCAGCCTGGCAACTTTAAACAATAACCATGAGCCTGAAAGCACTGAAGCTGCTTTATTAATTTATGGCAAACTTTTAATGCCCGAAAGAGATTTAAGCGAAACTATAAAGCGCCTTACACCATTAATTAATGATCCAAAGCTTACACAAAAAGTAATTGCTGCCGCCGATAAAACACCTGTACCACAAACAGCAATGGATCAACAAACAATGGCTGGCGGCGATGATATGATGATGGCTGAGGCAGGCAATAAAAAACTAAAGCCAATAAAAGAAAATCCTGGTAAAAAGAATGCCCCAAACAATTCTATGCAGCAACTGCAAATGTATGCGGGCAACAACACTATGCTGTCGCAGGTTACAGGTATCATTATTGGTTCACCTGAATTTCAGAGGAAGTAAATGATTTTATAATGTGGGGATTTGAAGATTTGAAAATGAATACGCGAAACTTCTAAACTACAAACTAGTTAAACTAATTAAACTTTTAAACTCATAATATCATGTCATCATCAAGAAGAGGTTTCTTAAAGTCAGGTGCATTGGCCCTTTTTGCTACAGGCATTGGTGGCGTACCTTCTTTTCTTGCGCGTGCCGCAGATTCAAACAAGATTATTTCCCCTTATAAAAAGAAAAAAATACTGGTATGTATTTTTCAGCGCGGTGCGATGGATGGCCTGATGGCTGTTACACCGTTTACTGACACTTACCTGCAGGCGGCAAGGCCTACTTTGTTTATGTCTGCAGCAAAAGGATCTGCCACAGACCCATTGATAGATTTGGATGGACGCTTTGGCTTGCATCCTTCTATGAGCAGTTTTGAACCTTTGTTCAGGGAAAAAAGAATGGCCATTGTTCATGCAGTAGGTTCACCAAACAGCACACGTTCTCACTTTGATGCGCAGGATTATATGGAAGCAGGAACTCCTTTTAACAAGGGTACTGCAAGTGGCTGGTTAAACCGTGCCGTTGGGCTATTAGGTCATGAAGCTGCAACACCATTCCAGGCGGTAAGTATCACGTCTTCTTTACCACGTTCTTTTTATGGAGATAACGCTACCATGGCCATCAGCAACCTGCAGGATTTTTCTATCCAGCTTCGCGGAAACCCAATGGGGGCCAATGTTGCAGCCAAAAGTTTTGAAGGGTTGTACGACCAGACTTCTTCAGAATTATTAAGTAAAACAGGAAAGGAAAGTTTTGATGCGGTGAAAATGCTGCAGAAAGCAGATACCAAAAATTACAAGCCTGCCAATAACGTGGTGTACCCAACGACAGCATTGGGCAACTCGTTAAAACAAATGGCGCAGCTAATTAAAATGGATATTGGTTTGGAAGTTGCCTTTACTGAAAGCGGCGGCTGGGATACCCACTATAACCAGGGTACACAAAATGGTGCTTTTGCAAGAAATGTAAATGACCTTAGCAGTTGCATTACTGCATTTTGGAATGATATTGAAGCCTATCACGACCAGGTAGATGTGATGACCATGACAGAGTTTGGACGCACCGTAAAACAAAATGGCACAGGCGGTACAGACCATGGCCGCGGAAGCTGCATGTTTATTTTAGGCAACGATGTTAAAGGCGGAATGGTGCACGGCAATATGCCAACGCTATCCATAGAAAACCTGGAAGACAAACGTGATGTACCAGTTACCACAGACTTTAGAAGTGTATTTAGTGAAGTGGCTGACAGGCACCTGAACATCAGTAACGATAAGGTTTTATTCCCAGAATGGGATGGAAAAAAGATTGGTGTGATGATGGGGTAGACCTTCTTCACTACAAATAAAAATCCCTTTTATCGCATATGATAAAAGGGGTTTTTGTTTTATGAATCAAGAAATTTAGTATCAGTAAGTTAGCTTATTCGCTATTTGTTTCAAGCTTATCTCAGCCACCTTGGCAGCATAATTAAGGTTTACCAAACGGTATCCTTCATTTTCAAAGCTTTCCTGCGCCTGCCTTACTTCAATTATGGTAGCCTGCCCCAACTGAAAGCGTTGCAGTACGAGATCTAACAATTTGGTAGAAAGTTCGGTATTGCTTTTTTGTGTTTGCAGTTGCTGTAACGAATTGGCATATGCCTGGTAGGTGCGTACTGCGATGTTTTCAAAATTCAGCAAAAGCTGATCTCTTTGAACGATGGCACTTTTGGTATTTATGTTTGCAATTTTCTCCTGCCGTTTTACAATACCGCCGTTATAAATTGGTATGCTTAACCCCACACCAAGAAAAGGTCCGTGGCTTTGGTTTAAACGGCTGAAACCCGCAGCAGTGGCGGTATTATTAAAACGGTATCCTGCATTGGCTGTAATGGCAGGATAACGTTGCGATGAGGTTTCTTTTTCAATCAATTCATTAATGCGTATTTGCTGATCAGCAGAAATAAGCTGTGGGTTTTGCCTTATATAAGTGCGTACACTATCTAAACGCAGGCCTGCATCAACAATAATAGTATCCGCAATAACAACAATACTGTCTGGGCTTGCAGCAATTAGGTTAAGCAAATCGGTTTTGCTTTGGTCTATTACCAGTTGCTGGCTTTGCTGGGTTTGGTGCAAGCCGTTTACATCAAGCTGTGCCTGAAAAAGGTCTGCATTGTTAGACAGGCCAACTTCTTTTCTTGTTTGCAGTATACTTAAACGCTGGTTGGCAACTTCAATTGATTTTGCGATGGTTTTTATATAGTTCTGCTGCCTTACAACATCATAGTACTTGGTCATTACGGCAGCAATGGTATTTTGTATTTGTGCGTTTAAAAGCTGCTGGTTCTGTTTTTCCAGTTCTTCCAAACGTTTTTTTGTAGTAACAACCCTGTAACCATTAAATAATAGCATGGTGCCTGTAATGTTTGCTGCTATTGTGTTTGAGCCAACATTATTCGCAGTAGCATTACGACTTGGATCTGAAAAGGTTTGCTTGATATTGGTTACCTGCTCATTATCTGTTGCATTACCTGTAACAAGTGGTAACCCACCTGCAATGCCATAGTTATTATTGATGGAACTTATTTCAACGTTGTTTTTAGCAAGGTGAATATCAAAGCTGTTTTTAAGTGCTGTATTCACCGCATCCTGTAACGATAAACGTTGCTGGCCATAACAAATAGTTGCTGACATAAAACCAGCAAGTACCAATAATTGCTTCGTCATAAAATTGAAGTTATTGACGCACAGATGAGCTGCAAACAGTAATTACATCAACGGTTGGTTAACGTACCAGCGTACCAACATTTTTACCTTCTACCACCTGTAATAAATTGCCTGGCGTGTTCATATCAAACACAATAATCGGCAGTTTATTTTCCATGCAAAGTGTAAAGGCGGTCATATCCATAACTTTCAGGTTTTTGCTGATGCAATCCTGAAAAGATAATTGTTCAAAACGGGTAGCAGTGGGGTCTTTTTCAGGATCTGCGGTGTAAATACCATCAACCCTTGTTCCTTTTAAAATCACATCTGCCTTCATTTCAATAGCACGAAGACTGCCTGCTGTATCTGTAGTAAAATAAGGGTTACCTGTGCCTGCACCAAAAATAACCACACGGCCTTTTTCAAGGTGGCGTAATGCCTTACGGCGAATGTATGGTTCTGCTACCTGCTCCATATTTATGGCACTTTGCAGCCTTGTATAAACACCAATCCTTTCAAGCATTGCCTGCATTGCCATTGCATTAATTACAGTGGCAAGCATACCCATATAATCGCCATGTGCCCTTTCAATACCACTTTCCGATTCGTTCATGCCACGGTAAATATTACCGCCGCCAATTACAATGGCTACCTGTACACCCATATCTGTTACCATTTTAATATCCTGGGCATACTGTTCAATAATTTTTGGGTTAAACGGGTCACCGTTTCTTTGTTCGCCCAAAAGCGCTTCGCCAGATAATTTCAAAAGGATACGTTTGTACTTAGGGAGCATGATAGTAGATTTAAATTGCTGCAAATAACTTGTTTTTTTAGTGATGTTCCAAAATGAAAAAGCAGGCAGCCAATATTTAAAATCTGTGTTTTACAAATAAAATTCTTGTTAACCCAAAACATAACAATTGTTAAATTTGTAATAACTGCTTTGCAGGAATAATAATTGCAAAATGCTCATCTTAAACCATTAAAAAAGAAAAGATTATGATTCAGCAAATAAAGGATGGCTATGTAAAATCAGAAAGAGAACATGGCATAGCAACCATTGAATTTTTTCATCCGCAAAGCAATTCACTGCCTACAGAGATTTTAGATGCACTAACGCACGAAATAAAAAAAGAAGCCGCCGATATCCATACCAAAGTAATTATCCTTCGTTCAGGCGGTACTGATGTGTTTTGCAGTGGTGCTTCTTTTAATGAATTAACAACCATCACAACACCAGAACAGGGGGCAAAGTTTTTTAGCGGCTATGCAAACGTTATTAACGCAATGCGCAAAGCACCCCAAATGATTATTGTACGTGTACAGGGCAAATGCGTAGGCGGCGGTGTTGGGCTTTCAGCAGCGGCGGATTATGCAATTGCGTGTGATGGTGCCGATATACGTTTAAGTGAACTTTCGTTTGGCATTGGCCCTTTTGTAATTGGCCCCGTTGTAGAACGAAAACTTGGGGTATCTGCCTTTTCGCAACTGGCTATTGATGCCTCGCACTGGAGGCCTGCAGACTGGGCGCAGCGCAAGGGTTTGTATGCTGAACTGCACAGGGATGAAGCTGGTATGGATGATGGCATTACCCGCTTATCTACTTCTTTATCGCACTATCATCCTTTAGCTATGAAAGAGTTAAAGCAGGTATTATGGAAGGGCACAGAAAACTGGGATACTTTATTAAAAGAGCGTGCTGCTATAAGCGGTAAACTTATATTAAGCGACCACAGTAAAGAGTTTATTAGAAAATTTAAACAAAAGTCTCATTCGCTGTAAGTATGCCTGAAACTTTCAATGAACACAATTTTATAGCGTTATGCAATTTGCTGGCAGATAAGGACGAAGATTTAGGCAACATTATTCAACAGTACGGCTATCCTACTTTTTGGAGCCGTACTGTTTCGTTTGAGACCTTGGTACATATTATTTTAGAGCAGCAGGTTTCGCTTGCATCTGCACTTGCCGCTTTAAACAAATTGAAAGAAAAGATCACTGACGTTACACCCGAAAATGTATTGTTATTGAGTGATGAAGAAATGAAGGCCTGTTATTTCAGCCGTCAAAAGGCTTTATACACAAGGCTTGCAGCGCATGCAGCTGTTGCAAAACAACTTTCGTTTGATGGGTTGGCACTGATGACGGATGAAGACATTCGTTTTAAATTAAAGCTACTCAAAGGCATTGGCGACTGGACAGTGGATGTGTTTTTGATGATGGCTTTGCACAGGTGCAACCTCTTTCCTATTGGTGATATTGCTTTAATAAAAAGTATTAAAGAAGTAAAAAATCTGCCTATAAATACTACGAAAGAAGATGTGTTAATGATTGCTGGTAAATGGCAACCCTACCGCACCATTGCAACATATTTGTTGTGGTGGAATTATATTAATAAAAGAAAGAAAATAGTAAAATAACAACCTGAGAACAGGAAGTTATTAAAAGTAATAAAGTGATGAATTGAATTAGTTTTTATTGCAGATGAATACAAAAGGCTTGTGGCTTCTTTCGCGTATAGCCTGCTGAATCTGGTGCGGCTTCTTAATAATTTTATACTTGTTTACATCAATAACTTCATTGGCAATGCAAAAGCTGTGGAGGCTTTCAACATTGTAGAGGATATTGTTTAAAATCTCAACTTCATGCTCCATGGCGGCTTCGCTTAGTGCATTATCTTTCATTAAGACAAGCAAATCTCTGTTTCCTGTTTTCATAACAAAGGGGGGTGACTTTGTTTTTAAAATTTGATAATTAACCAACAACTTTTCTTTCGGGACACATACATTGTTTCTTTGACGATAACTTCGAAGAACCATTGCATGAAACCAAAAAACCTATAAGTAATAACACTAGAATTATTATTTGGTTACCCTATTTTTCATAATGGTAACATAAAGTTAACGGAACAATTGTTATAACACTAGTTTTAAGAATGATTAAATTAAAATTTAACATAGTGCTTATAGCCCCGCTGGATTGGGGTTTGGGCCATGTTACCCGCTGCATACCTGTAATAAAACTACTACACAATGCAGGCTGTAAAATAATTGTTGCTTGCAATATAAAACAACAGCAATTACTGCAAAATGAGTTTAAAAGCCTGCACTTTTTGCAACTTGAGGGGTATAACATCACCTATGCCAACAGCAGGTTTTTAATGCCTTTTAAAATTCTCAGTCAACTGCCTTCTATACAAAAAAGCATCAAAAATGAACAGGAATGGTTGCAAAAAGTTATAATTGAGTACCAGGTAGATCTTGTAATTTCAGATAACAGGTTTGGGCTTTATACCTCAAAAGTACCCTGCATATTTATAACACACCAGCTAACTATAAAGGCACCCTTTTCATTTTTAGAAAGATGGTTGCAGGCTATTAATTACTCATATATAAACCGTTATAATGCTTGCTGGTTGCCTGATTGCGCTGATGAGCCAAATATTGCAGGCCTGCTTTCACATCCTAAAAAAATGCCTTTAGTGCCTGTTGATTATATTGGCCCATTGTCAAGAATAAATAAAGAAAACTTACCTATAAAGTATAATTACTGCATTGTTTTAAGCGGGCCAGAACCGCAAAGAACTGCACTGGAAAAACTGGTATTGAAAAACATTCATCAACTTGATGGGAATACACTTTTAATCAGGGGTAAACCTAATCTTAATGAAGAGATAACATCAAAAGCAACTGTAACCATCAAAAACCACCTTCCTGCGGCAGCTATGCAAGCCGCATTTAACCAAAGCGAATATATCATCTCACGTAGTGGTTATTCTACCATAATGGAATTGTTGGTACTACAAAAAAAATCTATTCTCATCCCAACTCCTGGCCAAACTGAACAGGAATATTTAGGCAAAAAACTCATGGATCAGCATTGGGCTTTTACAATTTTTCAACCACATTTTAACCTGCTTAAAGCAGTAGATGAGGCAAAATTTTTCAATTACCAGTTGCCCATTTTTACAAATAATGATCTTGAACACAATATTATTACGGCATTAGAAAAGCTATAATAAACCACATGGCTACTTTTGCCATTCAATGAATAGTAAATACAAGGCGCATGCAGCAATATTAATAGCAAATTTTTTCTTTGGTTCAGGTGTTGCTGCTGTAAAACATATTACCCCTTCTGTAATGCCGCCGTTTGCAGTTAATGTAACCAGGGTAACGATTGCGCTTATTTTGTTCTGGCTGCTGTTATTGTTTAAACCATCCAAAGCTGGCATCGAAAAAAGAGATATTCCACGCTTTATGTTATGCGGATTTTGTGGCGTATCCATCAACCAGATATTGTTTATAAAAGGGGCTTCGTTAACCAGCCCTGTTCATGTATCCTTATTGGCATTAAGTACGCCCATTGCAATAACGGTAATTGCAGCCTGGTTGTTAAAAGAAAAACTTACAATTAATAAAATTATTGGATTAGCCCTGGGTATCAGCGGGGCTGGTACACTAATACTTTCACGCATTGCCAGTAAAGAAGGCAATGACATGCTTTTGGGCGACATCTTCATCATCCTTAATGCAGTTTCTTATGGCTTTTATATGGTACTTGTAAGGCCGCTAATGCAACGCTATAGCCCTTTGCACGTAACACGCTGGGTATTTATATTTGGTGCGCTCATAATCATTCCTATTGGTTTCAACGATTTTTCACACACCAACTGGTCGGCCTTTCAATGGCATCATTGGTTTTCACTTGCGTTTGTAGTACTTGGGGCAACCTTTATAGCTTACCTTTTTGTAGTGTTTGGTATTTCAAAACTGGGCGCTTCAGTTGCAGGTGCTTATGTGTACACACAGCCAGTGTTTGCCACCATTACAGCCATGCTTTTATTTAACGAGCATCTTTCTTTAATTAAACTTATTGCAGCATCTTTAATATTTGGTGGAGTATTTATAGGCAATAAAAAGCAGGCAATAGATACTGTGGCAGAATAATTAGGGCGTGTCCTTCGGCCGGGCTTTCCGTTTCATCCCGATAGTTATCGGGACCGCCACAAAGCTTTACTGCAAAGGCCTCAACGGGTTTTCGACTGCAATCCCTCACGGATAGTGCAAAGTTGTTAACTGAATAATAAACTGTTACATACAGAAAGCGCTTTACACATTTTTTGGATAATCAAAAAACCAAAATTCCTTCTTGGCTCCTTTAAAATCCTTCCACGAAGTGATATTTATTTTAGCTGCAAAAACAGCACAGGTAGGCATATCATCAATACGTGTAGTGGTAAGCTGGTTTACAAATTCAGTAATACCGGGGTTGTGAGAGAATATAGCAATTGTATTAAAACTATCATTTGCTTTTGCAATTACATCATAAAAAGTAGGTGGTGCTGCATGGTATAACTCAGGCACTTTTATAATGTTAGTTTCCTGCAGGCCAAAAGTTTTTGCAAAATAACTGGCTGTAGTAAAAGCCCTAACTGCCGTGCTTGAAATAAAGGCATCAATAGCAACATTCTGGTCAAGCAGGCGTTTTGCCATAGCAGGCGCATCTCTGTGGCCACGCTCATTTAACGTACGCTCAAAATCATCCAGCGTTAAAAAATCCCAGCTACTTTTTGCGTGGCGTATAATAAGTAATTGTTTCATTCAAAGATGACCTTGTTTCTGGCTAAAAGTAGTTAAAGCTTTAATACATACCGTTTCTATCAGCGCAATTATTATCAGGTAGTCTAAAAATGCAATATTTTATAAGAAACAGGCGATATAATAGGCAAAAAAAGCTTTACTAAGCCAATGTATTGCAATTAAAATTTTGGTTAAAGCATGTAGAGATTTAGGTGAACTAGTAAAATTATTGGCACTTGTAACTAAATTTTTAGATTATTGACATAAGGGTTTGGATAAATAACCCAAAAGTTTGCATAGTGGTACGTAAAATTTTACGTAGGCTTACGCAAAAATTCAGGTGGTTGACGTAAAAATTTGCATCAAGTACCCAAACGTTTACGTGCTGGTACGTAAAATTTTACGTGGGGTGACGTAAAACTTTAGGTTGTTGACGTAAAAATTTGCATCAAGTACCCAAATGTTTACGTGCCGGTACGTAAACATTTTACGTGGGGTGACGTAAAACTTTAGGTTGTTGACGTAAAAATTTGCATCAAGTACCCAAACGTTTACGTGCTGGTACGTAAAATTTTACGTGGGGTGACGTAAAACTTTAGGTTGTTGACGTAAAAATTTGCATCAAGTACCCAAACGTTCATATGCTGGTACGTAAAATTTTACGTAGGGTAAAGTAAAACTTTAGGTGATTAACGTAAAAATTTGCATTAAAAAATAAATGTTAAGGCAAACCTGCGCTAAAAATAGGTACTATGTATTGTTTATTGTACGCTTACCAGCGTCATGTCAAAATAAATTGGGGCATTAGAAGGTATAGCACTACCCGCACCATTACATCCATACGCCAATGCTGAAGGAATCAACATCTTAATACGGCCTCCTGCTTTAATTTTTGGAATTGCAATCTGCCAGCCTGGAATCAAATCACCCAAAGTGAAAGTTCTTGTTACGCCAGTAGCTGTTGAATCGAAAATAGCCCCATTTAAAAGCGTACCTTGATAACTAACCACTACTCTTGAGCTTGCAGTTGGTGTTGTAGTGCCTGTGCCTGCTGAAATTATTTGATAATATAAGCCTGTGTCGTCTTTAGTTGGCGTAATACCCTTTGCATTAGCAAAAGTTATTAAAGCTGCTGAGTCTTCACTTACCTTTCTATTTGTGCATCCTGCAATAAATTCAGGTGTTTTGCCACAACCAACCATATACATAGCACCAGCTATTACGGCAAGTGCAAACAACATCTTTTTCATACTCTTTTATTTTCAATCAATGATATTAATAACCCCTTACATTCTTTCCTTCCATATAGTTTAAAAAGGCTTTGTTACAAACACGGTTACCACCAGGGGTAGGGTAGTTGCCTGTAAAATACCAGTCGCCTGTATTTGTTGGGCAACTATCGTGCAAGTCTTCAATAGTTTGATATATAACCTGTACAGGAAAAGTAATATCAGCAGGTGTAATTAATTCTGCTATTTTAAGCGATATTTCTTCTGGTGTAAAAGGTTTGTACACCTGCCTTACTACGTTTTCTGTATGCAGTTGGTTGGTACGCTGCAACTCTTTAATTTTCTCCTGTGCTTCAGTTAAAATATTCTCCATTCCCCTGTCTTTTAATAATTCAATGGCTGCACGAAAGGCAATAAAATCGCCCAGTTTACTCATATCAATACCATAACAATCAGGGTAACGTATTTGCGGTGCAGATGAAACAACGATAATTTTTTTAGGTTTCAAACGGCTCAGCATCCTTACAATACTTTCCTTTAAAGTAGTACCGCGTACAATACTGTCATCTATCACAATTAAAGTGTCTTCGTGGTTGCGAACAGTGCCGTAAGTAACATCGTACACGTGCTGCACCATCTCGTTCCTGTTATCATCCTGTGTAATAAAAGTGCGCAGTTTAACATCTTTAATAGCAATTTTTTCCTGCCTTATTTTACGGTTAATAACGCTTTGCAGTTTATCTTCTGTAATATCAGTTCCCCAGCTTAATATCCTCTCTACTTTCTTTAAGTTCAGGTAATCTTCCATGCCCTTTACAAGGCCATAAAACGCAACTTCTGCAGTGTTTGGTATGTAAGAAAAAATAGCATTTTTAAGATCGTAATTAATGTCTTCCAGTACACGTTTACTCAGGTGATTACCTAATGCAATCCTTTCCCTGTATATTTTTTCATCGCTGCCACGGCTAAAATAAATGCGCTCAAAACTACAGGCGCGGCGTTCTTTTGGTTCAACAATTTTTTCTATGCTGTAATTGCCTTTATCATCAACAATCAATGCCATACCAGGCATTAACTCTAAAACTTCATTTTCACCTACATTGAAAGTGGTACGAATGGAAGCACGTTCGCTTGCCGCAACAATTACCTCATCATTTACATAATAATAGGCAGGGCGAATGCCATGCGCATCCCTCATTACAAAACTATGGCCGTTGCCTACCAAACCGCCAATCGTATAGCCACCATCAAACAACGGCACTGCTTTTTGCAACACTTCTACAAGGTTGGCATTATTAGGTGACTGTTCATCACTTTTTACGAGGAAATGGTGTAACACTTCCATCATCGCAGCAAGGTCACTTTGCTTTTGAAATTCACCTGGGTTGATGTTTAGGAGGTCGTATAATTCATCAGTATTTACCAGGTTAAAATTCCCCGCAAGGGCAAGATTACGGCCTGGCTGGGTATCGCGTTTTATAAAAGGATGGCAGAATTCAACATTGTTTTTTCCCTGTGTTCCATAGCGCAAATGGCCAAGTAATAATTCGCCCAAATAAGGTACATGGCCCTTCATTAAACCAGGGTGATTGGTAATATCGTTCTGGTATTTTTTCAGTTCCTGAACCTCTGCACCTATTCTTGCAAAAATATCTGCAATTGGCTGTTGCGCATTGCTGCGCAACCTTGATAAAAATGAATAACCAGGCTCAACATTCAATTTAACAGAAGCAATACCTGCACCATCCTGGCCACGGTTATGCTGCTTTTCCATTAACAGGTACAACTTGTTAAGGCCATACATTACCGTATTGTGTTGCTGTAAATAATAAGAGAAAGGTTTACGCAGGCGAATGTAAGCAAGGCCACATTCGTGTTTTATATCGTCGCTCATAGTTGTGTGTAAAAGAAAAGGGGCGAAGTTACAACTCCGCCCCTTTATAATTTTAATTATGTTGCTGCAACTGCTTTGCCAACCATATAAATTCAGTAACAAAATTGTGGATAGATCTTTCAAAAGAAGCTTCTGTCAAAGCACCACTTTCATCAAATTTCTTATCTACATTAGGTACAATTAACATACTTGGGCTGGCAATGCCAAAAAGCGCAGGCACCAGTAACAATAAAGATTGAGTACTTCTTGCACCACCCAAAGCACCTGTAGATGCCGTACACAAACCAAAGGCTTTATGCGACTGTTTGGGAAAATGATCAAACAGGTTTTTTACTTCAGAAGTATAGCTGCCATTATATTCTGGCGTAACTATAATAAAGGCATTAGCCGCAAACATTCTTTGTGTTAAAGGCTTGTAAGTATCTGGTGTATTTTCTACTGAATTAAACACATTTTCAAGATAACCCAGCTTCCATTCCCTTACATCTATTAAACCAATTGTATGTTCACTGTGATGCTGCTGCAAATATTTTTGCAGGTAAACGGCCACTCTTGCTGTTATGCTGTTCTTTCTTGGACTTGATGAAACGATTTCTATATTCATGGTGAGTTGTGAGCAGTGAAAGGTGAAACGACAAAAGTGAAGAGTTTATGTTTCACTTTTACCTTTTACTTTTCACATTATTAATTTATCGGTATTTCTATAATTAAAAATTCTGTTCCTTCTTCAACATGCAGTGGAATTGTATTTGTTTCCCAAATGCCAATTGCATCGCGTTTATTAATATCATCGCCGCAGGCATTTATTTTTCCTTCAATTACAAATACATATACGGCTTTGTTTACAGGATTTAACGTATACGTTATTTCTGTTTTTTCAGTAAAATAACCAAGGCTCAGTTTGGCATTCTGGTTTATCCAGCAATGTTCCAACCCTTCATCGTTACTTACAATAGTTTGCAGTTTGTTAATGCGTTTATCTTTTGCAAAATACCTGCGCTGGTAACGTGGGCTTATGTTTTGAAGTTTAGGTTCAATCCATATCTGTAAAAAATTCACTTCATCATCGCCTATATTGTATTCTTCGTGTTTAAGGCCACTGCCAGCACTCATAATCTGCACCCAGTCTTTAGTAACCACATCGCTGTAGCCCATACTGTCTTTATGGTTCATGCTGCCGTTGAGCATAACACTTATAATTTCCATGTTCTGGTGTGCATGAAGGCCAAAACCTTTACCAGCTTCTACAAAATCATCATTAAAAACCTTCAACAAACCAAAGCCATTTCTTAATGGGTTGGCATACGATGAAAAGCTGAACGTGAAATTGCTTTTAAGCCAGCCAATATCTTTTATGCCTCTTTCGTGGGCTTTGTAAATAGTATGTTTCATACGCAGGTATTTATTGCACAAGGCAAAGAAAAGATTTTAAAATTCTTTGCAGTGTTGAATTGAGAAACAAAACATTCTGCACACAAGAATAGGCAGATGTTTATTTAAGCGTAGTTACAGAATATAAAATGGAACACGGATGAAAATGGTTGAATGGATTTAAAGGATTATTATTCTTTAAACCGTAGTGTTTCTGAATCATAATATCTGCATTCATCCGTCAAAACAGTGTTATCCGTGTTCCCTTTTCACTATGCTTGTTTTACCATTTGTACAGAAAGCACCAGCTTAATATCGTCGCTTACAACAATGCCACCAGCTTCTGTAACTGCACTCCATGTAAGGCCAAAATCCTTACGGTTAATTTTGCCGCTTATTTCAAAACCAGCTTTAAACTGACCATAAAAATCGGTCATTGTGCCACCATATTCTACTGTTAAGGTTACTGGTTTGGTAACATCTTTTATAGTAAGGTCGCCTGTTAATTCGTAATCACTACCATCAATCTTTTTAAAAGAAGTAGAAGTGAAAGCAAGTGCAGGATATTTTGCAGCATCAAAAAAGTCTTCGCCTTTAAGGTGGCCGTCTCTTTGGTCGTTACCTGTTGAAATACTGTCTACCTCTGCATTAAAGCTAACTGTAGCATCAGTAAAATCTTCTTTTTCAGACTCTATGGTTGCATCAAACCTGCTGAAGCTACCAGTTACAGTGCTTATCATTAAATGTTTCACTTTAAAAGTGATTTCGCTGTGCATTGCATCAATTTTGTAAGTTGCCATGATTGTTAGGTTTTTGCCCCCATCCCTTTAAAAGGGTGTTATAATGGAAGCGGTTATTAATAATTGTTCTTTAAATTTCTCTTCCCCCCTTTAGGGGCTAGGGGTTTCTTCTTCTATAAGTACACCCATTTTACCCATTTGGTAATCCCTGAAAGCTTCTAATAGTTCGGTTTGATTGTTCATTACAAAAGGTCCATGAGATGCTACAGGTTCGTTTAAAGGTTTACCTGTACCAATAAGTAAACGTGTATCTTCCAAAGCTTCAAGCTCAATGCTACTGCCATCTTCATTAAATATGGCTACATAATTGGCAAGCACTTCATCGTTGCCATTTATATTTAATTTACCATCTAGTAAATAAGCAAAAGCATTGTGTGTAGCAGGAATTTCAAATGAATACTTGCCACCTTTTTTCATTTCAACGGTAAACGTATTTACAGGTGATAGCGTTCCTATTGCCCCTTTTACGTTGTTCAATTCTCCTGTAACAATGTTTATTCTTACAAGGCCATCTTCTGTTTGTATGAAAGGTGTTTCTTCTTTGGTTACAGGAATATATGCCGGTTGGTCAAGTTTATTTTTTGCAGGTGAATTCACCCATAACTGTATCAATTCCTGAACACCACCTTTGTCATGAATATCTACTGGCGGCCTTTCGCTGTGAATGATACCACGACCTGCATTCATCCATTGTGTGCCACCTTCATAAATAACACTGTTGTTGCCACGGCTATCGCGATGATGAACGCCACCCTTGAAAATAAAAGTAACAGGTGAAAAGCCCCTGTGTGGGTGAGGTCCAACGCCAGCCTGCAACACAGGCACATGTGCAGGTACTTTTATATTGGCATGATGCAGTAATAAAAATGGGTCTACCTGGTCTGCCTTGTGGGAAGGGAATGCCTGCCTTACAGGAAACCCACCCATGTCCATCATTTGCGCATAAATGATGCTTTTTATAGTTCTTAACTTGTTCATAATGATTAATTTATTTGCATGGGAACTTCCATCAACAAAAATTCAGTGTCACTGTTCGCTGTAACAGCAAGCGTTTCAGTGTCTTCAATTCCAAGGCCGTCCCTTTCATTTAATTCAACGCCGTTAATGGTTACATCGCCTTTTATTACAAAAGCGTAAACGCCACTTTTGTTGTTATGCAATTGATAAGTGGCTGTTTGTGCAGCATCAAAATTACCAAGTGTAAACCAGGCATTCTGGTTAATTAAAACTGCGTTGGCTTCATCTGGTGCTACAACAGTTGTAAGGCTGTTTTTTCTTTCCGCAACAGGAAATGATTTTTGCTCGTAACGTGGGGCAATATTTCTTTGTTTAGGAAACACCCATATCTGCAAAAATTTTACTTCTTTATTATGATTGGCGTTTTTTTCACTGTGGGCAATACCGCTGCCTGCACTCATTATTTGTACATCGCCCTGTTTAATTATTTCATGGCGGCCTGTGGTGTCATTGTGCTCTAAATCGCCACTTATTGGTATGGAAATGATTTCCATATTATCATGAGGATGTTTACCAAAACCCATACCGCCAGCTACAGTGTCATCATTTAAAACGCGCAGTGCACCAAAGTGTACACGATCCTCGTTGTGGTAACCTGCAAAACTAAAAGTGTGGTAACTGTTTAACCAGCCATGATTGGCATGGCCTCTTGTGTTTGCTTTGTGAATTATTGTTTTCATTTTACTTGTTTTATTATTTGCTAATTTTAATACGTGTATGTACACGTATTAAAGTAAATTTTTTATACCTCTTTTTCCCTTGTTTTTTCAAGAAGAATATTCAGCTCGGCGGCTTCTTTAGTACTTATTGTAAAAGCATCACCATACATTTTTTCAACCATTTGTGTGCTGGCATCTAAAACTGCAATACCTGCCTGTGTTATCGTAATTACTGTTTCGCGTTTATCTTCTAACGAGGTTGCACGCTTTACCAGTTTTTTGGTCTCTAAACGATCTATAATCCTTGGTACGTTTGAACTCTTCTCAATCATGCGGCCTGCAATATCTCTTACACATAGCTGCTCAGGGTATTTACCTTTCAAAATTCTAAGCACATTATATTGTTCGTGTGTTAAGCCAAATTCCTTTAGTTCTTTACTCATCATCGTCTTTAACCACCAGGCGGTATAAAGTATATTCAACGTTGCTTTGTGCACTTCGCTCTTAAATTTTGTACTCTGTATCGCTTGTTCTAATTTCATTTACAACACAAATGTATGTACATACATCTAATTCGCCAAATTAAATTTCACTAACTAAAAATCCCCTCACATTTTATGTGAAGGGATTGTAGTAAGATTTTTAAACTGAATTAATTACCTGCCGTTGCTGCATATTTCCACCAGTCTTTAAGACTGCTGCACTCTGCAAATTCTTTATCAATTGATATATAGTAGTTAGGTAAATGTTCTTTAAACCAGCTTTCCAGGGTTGACTGTTTCTTTTCTTCCAAAGCCCTTGCAGCTACGCGGTTATAATCTTCTTTCAGGTTTTCGCGGTGCGGTTGTGTACGGTTTTTAAGATACAGAAGACGTACCATTTTGGTTCCTCTTTCATTGGTATATACCTGCGACTGAGAAATATCGCCAGGCTTCATGTCCTTCAATGCAATCACCATGTCTTTATCAGGCAACTGATCTATATTAATGTAGGTATTACCATCACGCGCTGTAACAGCACCACCGTTAAATTTGCTGTTTTCGTCTTCGCTGAATTTGTTAATAGCCTCACCAAAATCAATTCTTTTGCTCATTAGTTTTGCCCTTACAGTGTCAAGTTTTTCAACAGAAATTTTTATTTCATCTTCAGTAACGGGTGGTATTTTTAAGATGTGGCGTACAATAGCATCATCGCCTGAACGGCTTACCATGTATAGAATATGATACCCAAATTTTGATTTGATAACTGGCGAGATCTGTCCGTCTTTTAACCTGAAAGCAGCACTTGTAAAAGTGGGGTCAAAATCTCTGCTGGTACGGTTTATAGAAAGTGTGCCGCCCTGTTGCTCAGTGCCTTTATCATCTGAATTTAACTTGGCCAATTGTTCAAACTTTTTACCGCCATTTTCTACCTGGCGTTTGTATTCATACAATTGCTTAATCACATATTCTTCTACTTCTTTACTGGCTTTTGGTATGGCTGTTACCTGGCTTACTTCAATCTCGCTTTCATAATAAGGTAAGCTGTCAGTTGGTATTTTATTATAGTACGCCTTTACTTCAGTAGGTGTGATTTTTACTGCTTCAAGAATTTTTGCACGCATCTGGTCTGCCAGTTTACGTTCTTTAAAGCTTTGCCTGAAATCTTCTTTTATCTGGTAAATGGTTTTACCTGCCACTTCTTCCAATATTTCTTTTGAGCCATAGCTACCAATAAACTGGCGTATTTGCAGGTCAAGTGCTGCATCTACTTCATCTTCAGTTACAGGTAAAGAGTCTTTTTCAGCCTGTAATACCATTGCTTTTTGTATTAACTGACCTTCTAAAAAAGCACATTCAGGGTTGGGTGGCAACTGCGCTTCAGAACCCTGCCTCTTGTAATCGGCAATAGCATTTAAAATATCTGAACGAAGGATTATTTTATCACCTACCTGGCCAACAATTTTATCTGCCACCACTTTTTGGGTTTGGGCAGTAGCAGCAAAACAGCAACTGATAAAAGAAAGCAGAATAAAAAAACGTTTCATAAAGTAATTGAGTAAGGCCTCAAAAATAGGCCTTTGTACAAGGCAAAAGCCTGTTAATGTAAGCTTTTTAACAAACTCTTGCGCAATAAGCAGGTATATATGTTTTGTAATTAATCTGCCCACATATAAGCAGCGCCCATTACAGTGGCTTTATCGCCCAATTGAGACTTGCGGATGGGAAGCTCTAGCTTTTTATCGTACAGCCTGTCTTTTACATGAGGAATAAAAAGCTCCCAGGCATCGCTGTTACCACCAATAATAATCAATTCTGGCCAGTACATTTTAATATAATGAACAAGGAAGCTGGCAAAATTTTCGCCATATTCATTAAAAACTAACCAACCTATACCTCCATCGGTTTTTGTAAGTTCTGTAATGTGTTTAAGGCTGTCTACTTTAACATCAAGATAATCCCGGTACTTGCTGGCAATCCATTTAATATCAAAATAATCTTCAGCAATACCGTTTTTAAAAGGAGCATCCCACAGTTTTAAATCTTCTACCAGGCCATTACCATAACGGGCAGTTCCAAAACCGTTGTCAAGCGTGTAGCCTAATATATTTTTAAAGCCCCTGCCTGCGCCTGCCATCACTTCTCCTAATAAAAAACCAGAGGTGTTATTGTCCATCTTAATATTCTCAATAGTTATTTCCAGCGATTTTGCAAGCAATTCTTTTACATTCAACTGGTAAATGGCATCAAACTTTTGCTGGTTATGCATTAACGAAATGCCTTTTTCATAATCAAAAGGTCCGGGTATGCATAAGCCAAGACGCTTTACTACAAGAGGGCATTTACTTTGAGACTGTTTGACAGCATTACTCCATTCAGCAATCAAATAGTCTGCTGTACCGTTACAATCAACCTCTCTATAAACGGAAGTACCTTCAACAATAGATTTTGTATTAAGATTTATAATGGCAACTTCTATGTGTTTGATGTTAATATCAACACCTATGGCAAGATTCATAAGCAGGGACTTCAGATAGTTAGAATAATAAATGTTAAGCAGACGTTTAAAAGAAGCGTGAAATTAGGGGTTTATTGTATCAATTAATGCAAAAAAAGGCTTTTGTGTGTTTGCATGGTTTTTTATAGAGCCCTCACATTTAAGTATTTAAGAATAGCAAAATGCTGATGAAACCTTGTTTTTACTTTTAAGCAAATAGTTTTTACAAGCAAGCAATTTCATTTTACACACAAACAATAGCAGCTTGCATGAAAGCAATTACGTTTTACAATTAAACAGTTACCTCTTGTATGTAAGCAACTAGTTCTTGCCACTAGCGTCCTAACAAGTTAGTATAAAGATCTTTGAAAATATTGTTGATAAAGGGTTTGGACAGATTTGAGTTTCAAACGATTTGAGCAATTTGTATTTTTTAGCAAATGCCAGAATGGCAAGTTTGCCAAATGAATAC
>JANPIP010000040.1:0-12716 GCA_031424995.1 Chitinophagales bacterium
TTAAGGACAACAAAATCAATCAAACCCGCATGTTCCCTATTTTTGAACTTCTTTGTAAAGCCATTGTAGGATTAACACCTTCCTGTAAACCAAATACAGGATTACCTCTAAAAAGTGTCAACTATTTTCAGGACGGGTCACCTTGTACCGACTACACACACTCCCTGCATCGACTATACACACTCCTTGTACCGACTACACACACTCCCTGCATCGGTTGTGCATGTTTGCTACGAACCGCAGCTTTACTTAAACATTACCGTTTTTTTTAAAGATTGGTGACAACAATACAGAAAGGAAAAGGATTGTACTAATAAGAATACAAAAAGGGGATGGATAAGGAATGTTTTATATTGCATATATTAACGCAAATGAATGCGTTGAGCGTCATTTTAATGAAAGACCTGCTAAACATAATAATTGCCGAAAGACAGACACTTTTTCGTGGACTGACAATCTCGTTTTTACTTGTTTTTCCATTCACGTTCTTGCCGACAATTATTAGTTACGGTTGGACTTTACAACGTATTTTGCAAAGAATTCCTGACTCGACTCTTTATGCTTTTGGTTTTTCATTTATAGTGGTAGTTGCTTCTGTGCTTCATAATTACAATAACCTTGTTGACAGGAAAAGGATATTTGACAAACCAGCATTTAAAAAACTCGACTTCTATGGAAGACTTGACGGTTTAGGAAGTATAGTAAGCGAACTGGAAACATTCCTTTTAGGTAAAATTGACAAATATTACTGTCGACTAAATATCATTGACCCTGACCTAAAGAAATTTAAAGTTGAAATCATACCGTTAATAGACTTCACAGACAATGAAGAATTGAAAGAAATACTAAAAAAGGAGCACAATTTCAGAGAAGACTTATTAGTTGGATAACTCATAAACCTGACAGAACAAGACCTTGAAAATGAAAATTTACTTCGCGACAGATTATTAAATTTGGACAAAATATTAACGGAATTAGGAGCAGTAAAACTCGACATTAACAAAAATGACCTTGACGACTAAAGAAGAAAAAGGCGAACGCGCAACATGAGTTTTGGCCGTATGGCGGCTTGACGAATGTGCTTTCAATTTTTGGTTTTTCAATTTTGCCTTCCGTCTCTTCGCGACGTAATGCAACCCAACATTTAAATTATATTTGAGCAATACAACAAATCCAAGCTGCGGTTACTGGGCTGCCAGATAAATGCCACAAACTCCAAGACTTTTCGTTGGTAGCAATTCGTTTTGGAAGCATTCTCATCAAAAAACAAGGCAGAATTTTTTTTTATTTTTCGTAATTTAGCAATGTGAAAATTAATGAAGAAATAGGACTTGATTTTATTATTGATAAACTCACAAATTCAATTGAAAATGTGCTTACTGGTGACAGTTTTGCAACTGACATTTCAATTTTGAAAAGTACAGACTTAAAGAATGTTAGTAAGAAAAATAAATGGCAGTTCAATTGGAAAGAAGAGTTTAGCCAACCAGAAAGAGATGTTTATAAATTGACTATCGTGAACAACTCGACAATTATTCAAGGACTTATCAGTTTAGAAATTAAATCAGACCACGTTTATATGCACTTGGTTGAAAGTGCCCCATTCAATAAAGGAAAGACAAAAGTTTATTCAGGAGTTCCAGGAAATTTAGTTGCTTTTGCTTGCAAACTCTCATTTCAACGTGGACACGAAGGCAACGTTTCCTTTCTTTCAAAAACTCAACTTGTAGAACACTATGAGAAAACACTTGGAGCATTTTATTTTGGTGGACGAGTTATGATTATTGAGACAAAAGCTGCATTAAAACTTATTAATAAATATTTTCAAAATCAATAAAATGAAAACTAAGAAAATAGAGTTAGACGTTGACTTTATTGGTGGACAAAGTGGACTAACTCAAGCAGAAGCAAAAGCTTTAAGCGACTATTTTAAACAAAGAAAAACAGCTTCAACATCTTCTAAAGTTAAACAAAGACAAACTTCTTCAAAACGTCAAAAAACGTTTGCGTAAAAGCACTGCTACCAATACGAACTGCGTTATGGCTTGACGGATCTGGCTTTTGCTTTTCAATTTTGCGTACCGTATCTGCGTGACGTAACGCAACCCAACATTTGAATTGTATTTGAACAATACAACAAACCCAAGCTTCGTTTGGTCGGCTGAAGGATGAATCCGTCGCCACAAACACCAAGCATTTTTCGTTAGCCGCAATTCACCTAAACCTACCCCCCTACTTTAAGGGGCAATCTCCCCTGCCGCATACACTTAATTTTACACATTGCTACAGGTGTATCAAATAACTATGCACTATTTTCCGTTACAGGTTAGGCAACACAACTCTATTTTCATGACATTAAAAAAGCTGCTTTTTATATTCCTGTTCAACCTTGGCTTTTTTGCTGCTTTTGCGCAAAGGGGCGAGATTGGCTTTCATGCAACCATGACGGAATATCTTGGCCACCTGAATGATAAAAACTATGAGATATATAAGTTCAGGTTCTTAAAACCAGGCGGTGGAATTTCTCTTCATCAATACCTCTCCTCTTCCCTTCGCCTTGTTGAAATGGCTACCTACAATGGCGTTCAATACCAAACCCCTGATAAACTTGCCAGCGTTGATGCTGATGTTTTTTCGCTGAATGTGATGTTGAAATACAGGTTTGACAATGGTTATATTTTAAAGGAAGGTGCCTTATTTGCTCCCTATTTCATTGCGGGTGGTGGTGCTACTTATTTAAGGTCAACCTATTTTGCCCAGGGTCGCTATACCTCTTTGCCCTATGCGCTGTCTGGTAATCTTACTGCTGGTGGCGGAGTTAATATCCGTTTAACTGACTGGCTTAACCTTGACATTTCTAATACTTTACACATGCCCATTTACGATGGATGGGATGGCGTTGTGAAGAAATTCAACAATATGTACCTGCAGCACAGCGCAGGTTTACTGGTTACTTTAAGATGGCCAGCGGATGATGATGGCGATGGTGTTGGCAACAAACGTGACCGTTGCCCCAATACTCCGCCAGGTACTTCTGTAGACAGGCATGGCTGCCCCAATGATAAAGATGGTGATGGCATTACTGATGATGAAGATAAATGTCCGTTGGCTTATGGACCTGCTTATACCCGTGGTTGCCCAGACCGTGACGGCGATGGTGTGCCGGATGTTGACGATAAATGCCCTGATGTTAAAGGATTAAGAAGGCTGGCAGGCTGCCCTGAAACACAAACTACGTATGTTGAACCACCAAAATATAAACCTGTACCTGTAAGGGACCGAGATGGAGATGGTGTGCCAGACGACAGGGATAAATGTCCTGATACTTATGGCCCTGCATCTAACAATGGTTGCCCCGTAACAACAACTACAACAATTACCACTGTGCCCCGCAAAGACAGCGATGGCGACGGCTTAACTGATGACAGGGATAAATGCCCGTACACTTATGGCCCTGCCAGCAATTACGGCTGCCCTGAAATAAAAGCTGAAACAAAACGAAGACTTGAATTTGCCACACGCGGCATTTTCTTTGAAACAGATAAAGCCATTATTAAAAGCGTATCGTACAAAATGCTGAATGAAGTGCTGAGCATTATTAATGAATATCCTGATTATGCAGTAAGACTTAGTGGCCATACTGATAATGTTGGCACCGACAGTTATAATATCAGTTTATCGCAAAGGCGTATGATTGCAGTAAAAGAATACCTGGTAAGCAAGGGCATTTCTTCTTCAAGGCTGGAAGCCATTGGCTATGGTGAGTCTATGCCAATAGCAACTAACACCACAGCTATAGGAAGAGCAAAAAACAGGCGTGTAGAAATTGAATTGTTTTTGAGGTAATACAATACCTCTGTACAATAATTTATGTTGGCTAAAAACAGATGTAAGAAATATTACAGGATTTGGTAAATGATATTTTTTAATCAGTGATACGAATAAAAATGCGGCTCTCCAGTTTGGGAAGCCGCATTTTTATTACTAACTGAATATCTAATCTATGCTTACTTTTTGGTAAACTTAATCTCCATCATTTTTGTCTCTTTTCCATCAACTGGGCTTGGGCCATACATCTCCATAGCATGGGTTTTGGCATCAACTACTTTATATACTTCACGCATATTGCAATTTTTACCTGTAGCAGCATCAACACCAATACCTGTAAGTGTAATTGACTTGGTAGCATCATCCCACGGGCCTTCCATCTTCATAATACCACTGCCCATATTATCAATCCATGTACTTACAAAAACCTTCTTTGCATTATCGTAGCCCATTGTACCGCGGCCTTCAAATGGCATCCCCATCATATTGCCTTTATAAACACTTTCCTGGTAAAGGCCATTCAAAATCATTTTATTAGTCATGGTACCAGTGCTTTGCATAGGTGGCTTGCCGGGTTCCATCCAGGTGCTTGTTTCAGTAGCCCAAACCCCATCCCAGGAAGACATCATTGTATGTACTTTGCCAGGTGTCATATAAGCCTGCCAGTTTTTTGCAGCAGTGGCAGAATCAACAGGTACAAAGGCTTCTTCTGTTTTAACAGGGGTAGAATCTTTTTTTTCTTTGGTTTCAGTAGCGGCGTTATTGCAGGATGCAAGAATAACTACAGCGGCCAACATTACTTTAACTCGTTTCATGTAAGGTGTTTTTTTTGATGAATGCGAAAAATACAAATGGATACTTAAAAATGCAAGGGTTTACAACGAATTAATATAAGAAGCATGTGATAAGAAGTAATACTGCATGCAGAAACAGTAATACAAAACACATGAATATGCGGTTGCTGCACCACCTGTTACGCCACATTTTTGCAACCTTAATAATTAAACTATGAATCATTTCTGCATTTTGATACTCTACAATAGGATAATAATACGTGTAGCCACCAGCATGAAAACTGTCCATACTATCAACATGGTTGCCCACTACCACTCTTTTGGTTTTAATATAACTTTTGCTTTTGCTGCGCAGGTAAAAAAACTGGAATACCCCCTTTGCAACAGGTATCAGGCATAAAATATAAATGATAGCGAATATGTTGTAAATGTAGATAAGAAGACGAATTAAACGATACCAGAAAAAAGGTTGATAAGCTCCCCAGAAACATTTGTAAAATCGTTTAGCAAAGCGCATAAAAAAAGCAGGAAGCTGTTATGCTTCCTGCCTTCTATATTACAAAATCTAAAATTGTTTTAGGTCTTATTCATCATCATCAAAGCTCATGGCTTCTCTGGTTGCTGATAAAACTTCGTACTCTTCTTTGCTTCCTACAATCAGGTTGTCAAATTCACGCTGACCAGTACCCGCAGGTATTAAATGACCGGTAATAACGTTTTCTTTCAAGCCTAACATGTAATCTGCTTTACCTTGTATTGCAGCAGTACTTAGTACTTTGGTAGTTTCCTGGAACGACGCGGCTGATATCCAGCTTTGTACACCAAGAGATGCTTTGGTAATACCCAACAACACTGGTTGCGCTGTAGCAGGTTTAGCATCACGTACCTCTACCAGTTTCTTATCTGCACGGCGCAGAATAGAGTTTTCTTCTCTCAGGTCACGCAAAGTAACAATTTGTCCAGCCCTGAATTTAGTACTGTCACCAGGAATTGTTACCACTTTCTTATCGTACACCCTGTCGTTCTCGTCAATAAAGTCAAACCTGTCTTCCAAATCCTCTTCAAGGAACTTGGTATCACCGGCATCAACAATTTCAACCTTCTTCATCATCTGGCGAACAATTACCTCAACGTGTTTATCGTTGATGCGTACACCCTGTAAACGATACACTTCCTGAATTTCGTTCACAACATATTCCTGTACGGCGAATGGTCCACGTATGGTTAAGATATCGGCTGGTGCAATCTGTCCATCAGACAAAGGCGCACCTGCTTTTACAAAGTCAGCATCCTGTACCAAAATCTGGCGTGACAATGGAACCAGGTATTTCTTTATTACACCATCTTTACTTTCTACAGAAATTTCACGGTTACCACGTTTTACGTTACCAAAGGTTGCAACACCATCAATTTCGCAAACAACGGCTGGGTTACCAGGATTTCTTGCTTCAAATAATTCAGTTACACGTGGAAGACCACCCGTAATATCGCGAAGCTTACCAAGTACACGTGGTATTTTTACCAATACCTGTCCAGCTTTCACTTCGTCATTTTCTTCAATGGCAATGTGGCTTCCTACAGGTAAGTTGTAATGCTTGCTTTCTTTACCATTAACAATAATGGTAGGTATCTTGGTTTTGTCTTTTGTTTCAATAACCACTTTTTCGCGGTGACCTGTTTGCTCATCGCTCTCCTCGCGGAAAGTGATACCATCCAGTATGCTTTCAAACTGTACACTACCGTTTTGCTCAGCAACAATTACGTTGTTGAACGGATCCCATGTACAAATCACATCACCTTTGCTTAATTGCTGGCCATCTTTAACCTGTAAGGTAGAACCATAAGGTACGTTGTTGGTGATTAATAAACGGTCGTTCTTCACGTCCATAATCCTTACCTCACCGGTACGGCCAATAACTATCTGAACTTTATTACCTTCATTATTTGTAGCAGTTACCGTACGTAAACCATCAAATTGTACTGTACCATCAAACTTAGCGTTTAATGAACTTTCAATTGAAGCACTACCCGCAACACCACCCACGTGGAAGGTACGTAATGTTAACTGTGTACCAGGCTCACCGATTGACTGTGCTGCAATGATACCAACGGCATCACCACGTTGTGCCAGGTAACCCGTTGCCAAGTTTTTACCATAACATTTAACGCACACACCACGTTTTGCCTCGCAGGTAAGTACAGAACGTATTTCTACCGTTTCTATGCCTGCATCTTCTATTGCAACTGCTGTATCATGACTGATCTCAACACCTGCAACCGCTAATATTTCATCAGTTATAGGATTTATTACATCGTGCAGGGAAGTACGACCTTCAATCCTGTCTGCCAATGGTTCAATCACATCTTCGTTATCTTTTAATGCGCTGGTAGCAATACCACGTAAAGTACCGCAATCATCTTCAGCAATAACCACATCCTGTGCAACGTCAACCAAACGACGGGTAAGGTAACCCGCATCCGCCGTTTTCAATGCCGTATCCGCAAGACCCTTACGGGCACCATGGGTAGAGATAAAGTAATCCAATACGTTCAAACCGCCTTTAAAGTTAGAAAGGATAGGGTTTTCAATAACCTCGCTTCCTGATGAACCGCTCTTACGCGGTTTAGCCATCAATCCACGAATACCAACCAACTGTTTAACCTGTGTTTTACTACCACGGGCACCAGAATCAAGCATCATAAAAACAGAGTTGAACCCTTGTTTATCAGTTGCCATTTCTTTGATCAAAGATTCGGTAATACGCATATCCACACGGCCCCAAATATCAATTACCTGGTTGTAACGCTCGTTATTGGTAATAAGACCCATGTTGTAGCTTTCCCAAACCTCTTCTACTTCAACTTTTGCACTTTCAAGCAATTGCTGTTTCAATTCTGGAACCAATAAGTCATTTACACTGAAACTTAAACCACCACGGAAGGCCATACGGAAACCGAGTGTTTTAATTTCATCCAGGAATTTGGCTGTTTTAGGAACATTGGTAATTTTAATGATATCACCAATGATTTCACGCAAACTTTTCTTTGTAAGAAGTGCATTTACAAAACCAACTTCGGCAGGTACAAACTGGTTAAACAATACGCGGCCTACAGTGGTATCAATTAATTTCTTAACCAATACTGCTTTTTCGCGCACCATGGTGCGTACCTTAATGTTGGCATGAAGATCAACAGCACCTTCGTTATACGCTATTATAACTTCTTCTAAACTGTAAAATGCTTTTCCTTCTCCTTTAATTGGTTCTTCAGGAGTGGATTTTTTACCCTTGGTGATGTAATACAGACCAAGTACCATGTCCTGTGAAGGTAGGGTGATTGGCGTACCATTCTGCGGGTTCAAAATGTTGTGGGAAGAAAGCATCAATAACTGAGCTTCCAGGATTGCAGCACTGCTCAATGGAACGTGTACCGCCATCTGATCACCATCAAAATCCGCATTGAAAGACGCAGTTACCAATGGGTGCAATTGTATCGCTTTACCTTCAACAAGTTTAGGCTGGAAAGACTGGATAGATAAACGGTGCAATGTTGGGGCACGGTTTAACATGATCGGGTGGCCTTTCAATATATTTTCAAGAATATCCCAAATCACAGCTTCTTTTCTGTCAACCAGTTTCTTGGCAGACTTTACTGTTTTTACGATACCTCTTTCAATCAGTTTCCTGATAACAAATGGCTTGAACAATTCAGCAGCCATATCTTTTGGCAAACCGCACTCGTGCATTTTCAATTCTGGTCCTACCACAATTACAGAACGACCAGAGTAATCCACACGTTTACCCAATAAGTTCTGACGGAAACGGCCCTGCTTACCTTTAAGTACATCACTTAAAGATTTCAAAGCACGGCCACCTTCTGCTTTAACAGCGTTTGACTTACGTGAGTTATCGAACAAGCTGTCGATGGCTTCCTGTAACATACGTTTTTCATTACGTAAGATTACTTCTGGGGCTTTAATCTCCAACAACCTTTTTAAACGGTTATTACGGATGATCACACGACGGTATAAATCGTTCAAATCAGATGACGCGAAACGGCCACCATCCAAAGGAACCAATGGACGCAATTCTGGTGGAATAACAGGAATGTACTGCATTACCATCCATTCAGGACGGTTAGTAATACGTTCGCTGCTGTCGCGGAAACCTTCTACCACGCTCAAACGCTTTAAGGCATCTGCTTTACGTTGTTGAGAAGTTTCATTTGCGGCTGAATTACGCAGAGAGAAGCTTAATTCATCAAGGTCTAACCTTTCTAATAAACCGTACACCGCTTCAGCACCCATTTTAGCAATGAATTTCTGAGGGTCTTCGTCAGGTAAATACTGGTTATCTTTTGGTAAAGTATCCAGTAAATCCAAATATTCTTCTTCGGTAAGAAGGTCACCCGGGTTTAAATTTTCTTTAATGCCACCCTGCAACACCACATACCTTTCATAATAAACAATGGTCTCTAATTTCTTAGAGCTCATGCCTAATAAATAACCGATTTTGTTGGGTAAACTTTTAAAATACCAGATGTGCACTACAGGCACCACTAACTTAATGTGGCCCATGCGCTCACGGCGAACTTTCTTTTCGGTAACTTCTACACCGCAACGGTCGCAAACAATACCCTTGTAACGGATACGTTTGTATTTTCCGCAGGCGCACTCGTAATCTTTTACCGGGCCGAAAATTCTTTCACAAAATAAACCATCACGTTCCGGCTTGTAAGTACGGTAGTTAATGGTTTCAGGCTTTAGCACTTCGCCAAAACTTCTTTCCAGTATACTATCCGGCGAAGCAAGGCTAATGGTGATTTGAGAGAATGTTGATTTTGGACGATTGTCTCTTTTAATTGCCATATCTTGAACTAAGATTTTAGATTTTGGGTAGTTGCTCTTTATTCACTTATCTGGCTTCCATTGCATAGAGAACCTGTACGTTCTTACCACACGAGCGGTAAGACAGGCTGCAGTCTAACTCAAACTGTAAAACAGAAAGCACACAATACTCCAAAATTGTTAAGGCGGCAAAGGTAAGGGCGCATGTTTAAACCAAAAAATGAAAGATTTAATCCAAAAAGCGACATTTCCTGGTAAGAAAATGCCGCTTTAAACTGCCATTATTGCATACCTTTTAAATTACTGAAGGTATGCTAGAGGTTCGCTCAAGGTATACTCAAGCTATACTCCAAGTCTATTTTAACCTTTTGTGCAAATGACAGGACGGCAGTGCAGCAAAGGATTTCAAATCCTTTTTTATTTAAACTTCGGGATGCCGCTTTGCGACATCTGGAAGAGCTGTATTTAAATAAGGGAAACCATGCGGGTAAAGGTGATATAGTAAAAAACATCCAGTAAGTACGCATAATAAATAAGGGTGTGAAAATAGACTATCACGAAACTAATTACTATAGCACATTTGATGTACAAACGGATATTATGGCTCAACCAATTACAATAGCATACTTACAATGTAACTACGTTAAAACTAAAGAAATTAAGTAATAACGATGAGATTACCTATGCTAAGCAACCATAGAATAGGCAATCACTATATATTTTTATATCAACCCCAAAATAAAATGAACAAGTTAATTTTATCCCTATTTCTAGCCCCCCGTCTCGTTACAAGCAAAAAAGTTTACCCTTACACTTTATGGACTAATAATGGGTTTGGATACCTCCAAACCCATTATTAGTATCTACGCTGTAAACTTAAGTGCCAAACAATTATATGATTAAACCTATAGTTTCATTAAGTAAAAGCATCAATTTAAGCGTAATAGTATCGAAACACAGATAAATAGTGATTACATACGTTTTCGAGGACATAAAATGGGGGTAACTACTGCCGAATTTAAATTTATAGTAAAGAATATATACTATATAAATGAAAAATATATACTGGGGTTTAACTTTAAAGATAGTAAGATAAAATTTGAATTATTGGCAAATGAAAGGAACATGCTTAGTTATGCAAACCAAATTTAATACGTGAACCTTATTCAACAAAAAGGAGCTTATGGAGGGGGATATATATAGTTAGACAAAACTTAGTGCTAACAAATGAAAAAAATAAAGCTGAAATTGAAAACTGTTTCAACAAATAAATGTTAAAGTAAAAAAAATTTAAGAAGAACTTACTGTTAGGGTGCCAATGGTGTTAAAAACCAAGTATTTGGCTAATATATACTGCTTTTTCATATATGCTTATGAGATAAAAATTAAACCGGGTAGCCGAAAACGGTAACTGTAGAGTAGGCAAAAAACTAAAAAACCAAACCATGAAAAAGCTTTCACAAAAATCGTATGTAATTTTATTCTTGCTATTACTTGGGCAAACATTACAGGCACAAAACTTCACATTATTAAAAGATATAAATTTAGGTAAGGACGCTAATCCAAGAACAGCAGCTACATTACCAAACTCAGGTTTGCCCAATAACAATTTTTTAGTAGTAAATGGTATTGCATATTATGCTGCTAATAATGGTATAAATGGAGAAGAACTTTGGAGAACCGATGGAACAGATGCAGGCACGTACTTAATTAAAGATATTAATGTAGGTTTTTTAAATTCTACTATTAGCTGGTTAACCAACGTAAATGGTACTATTTATTTTACAGCAAACGATGGTATTAATGGTACTGAACTTTGGAAGAGCGACGGTACTACAAACGGTACTGTGTTAGTAAAAGATATTAATGCTTTTACGGGCAGTAGTAGTAGCCCAACAGCATTGATAAATTTTAATGGCACATTGTTTTTTAATGCAAGCGATGGTATTAACGGTTCAGAATTATGGAAAAGTGATGGCACCGCCAATGGTACTGTTTTAGTAAAAGATATTATCTCTGGCGGCCAAGGATCTAATCCCCTCAGGTTTGTGGTAGTAGGGTCTAATTTATATTTTCAAGCCAGCGATGGCATTAATGGCATTGAGCTTTGGAAAAGTGATGGCACTACTACCGGAACATTTTTGTTAAAAGATATAAATGCTGGATCAGCATCATCTAGCCCTAATAATTTTGCCGTTACTAGCAATAACTTTATCTATTTTACTGCTACAACTGCAACTAATGGCACCGAACTGTTTAGAACAGATGGAACAGCCGCAAACACAATTTTAGTAGCAGACATTTATCCTGGTACCTTTAGTGGATTTCCGAATAATTTATTTGCTTTGGGTGGTAGTGTATATTTCTCAGCTAATGATGGTGTAAACGGCACAGAATTATGGACAAGTGATGGTACCATAGCCGGTACAAAGCTTTTGAAAGATATTAATAGTGGCAACTCAAACTCAACCCCTAATAGTTCCAGCCCAACTAATTTTTTATTTTATAATAATGCTATTTATTTTAGGGCATTTACAAATAACGAAGGAAGCGAACTATGGAAAACTGATGGAACAACAAATGGTACCGTTTTAGTAAAAGACATTGCTGCTGGTAATTTGTCAAGTGTTCCACAGTTTCTAACAATTTTTAATAATGCGTTACATTTTTATGCTGATGACACTATTAATGGTGCTGAATTATGGAAAAGTGATGGTACAAATGCTGGTACCGTTTTAGTAAAAGATATTTTTACGGGAACAAATAATTCAAGTGTACCAGTCTTTTTAACATCATTAAATGGTTCAACTTTATTGTTTAGAGCCAATAATGGGACTTCTGGCGTTGAACTTTTTAAAACTGATGGAACCGCAAATGGTACGGTTTTGCTAAAAGATATGAATTCAACTACATCTGGAGACCTAGGTTTTTTTACAGCTTCATCATCAGTTAACGGCAATAATTTATTGTTTGGTGCAACCGATGAAGTTAATGGCAATGAACTATGGAAAACTGATGGCACAACTGCAGGTACCAGCTTAGTTAAAGACATTAATCCAGGCATTGCTACTGGTGGACCACAAACATTTTTAACAATAGGTAATATTACACTAGCGTCCTAACAAGTTAGTATAAAGATCTTTGAAAATATTGTTGATAAAGGGTTTGGACAGATTTGAGTTTCAAACGATTTGAGCAATTTGTATTTTTTAGCAAATGCCAGAATGGCAAGTTTGCCAAATGAATAC
>JANPIP010000041.1:0-77829 GCA_031424995.1 Chitinophagales bacterium
TGTAATTGATACCATACTTTTTACCTAAACCACGAAGGCTGAAACCTCCTGCTAAATAGGCATTAATGGCAGACTGTTTTAATCCTGGATCTATCATACGTTTACAGTTTTTACTGTCAACCTATTTTAGGACAAGACAATTTGTGTCAAAGTAAATTAAAATTATTTTTTTGGCACAAAAGAGGCGGCTTTTAGTTTACACAGGCCGCCGCCCGTAAGGCTGGCATATTACATTAGTACAGTTTAATCAAGCCAACACAATAAGGCCGGGCCATGTAAACCTTGCTATATACTATGCATTAGATGTTTTTTGTTGCAAAACTGTAAGTGCTTAGTGTACATATAACAGTTATCCTAACTTTCGGCGTGATGCATTATTGCGTGAGTGATAGCAGCGGAAAACACGCTGAAGGTTTTGTGCGCTGGCTTCGTGGCGGCTTTGGAGCGGATAGCACGGCCTGCAGGGACACGCCCACAGCTTCTAAATTGTACAAATGCCACTTGATGCTGCTGCAAACTATGGTAGACAATTACACAGCGCAAAAGGTTTATGAGAACAATGGGTGGAAACGTGTAGACGACTTTATTTTTTACGAAGTAAAGTGTTGAGGCTAACGGTAAGCACCATCCAGCTTTTTTATGAAATAGATTTTTTTGTTTTCCAGGTAATCAATCATAGTGTTTGGTGTTTTGCTGCTTAATGGCTCTATCACAAACTCGTTAGCAATTTTAAAATCTTTATCAGACAGGTGATTGATAACATCCGTTGGGTTTTTTACCAGCAGGCTGCTGAAATGGTACATGCTTTCGTACCCTTTATAAAACATATCGCTTGGGCGCGCATTGAGTTTGTTTTTATAACGCTGCGATAGCGATGCCAATAACGGCGCATTTTTTGGATAATTGTAACAGGTGGTATATACAAGGTTTACACCGTTGCAATCGCTTCTGTCAAGCTCTTTCAGTCCATCCCATGTTGGCATACCAATGGCGGTTGCATTGTAGTTTTTATTGCTGCTTAGGCTTTTTACCAGCTTAATACCAAAGGCTTCGTTAAGGCTGCCGCAAATGGCAATATTGTTTTTGGTACTGTCTAAATAAGTGGCCAGTAATTCGTTGCTAAAATCATCTGAAAGTTCTACGGTTTTATACTTTAAAGCAAGTGAAGCTGTTTTGCGGTTCATGTTGTTAAAGATGCCCATCAGCATGTCTTCCAAAGCGCCTTTGCGTTTAAAATAGATAATATTTTGTGTTGAATGATTGCGCTGTACGTACCTGTAAATTTCTTCCAAATGCGTTTTTAAAGAAGTATTAATAAGTACAAAGTAGGGGTTGGCAATTACGCCTCCATCGTTGGGGTAAGTAGCAGAAATGAGCGGTATATTTCTGTTCAATGCAATATCTGCCAAAGGCTTTACTTCGTTACGACTATTAAAGCAGGCAATAATCATGGCAACACTATCAAACTGGGGGCTGTGCGCAATGTTGTAAATACTTTCATTGCTTTTGCTGTCGTAAAATAAAACCTCCAGTGGTTTGCCTTCTGCCTGCAGGCTGTCAACCGCCATCATTACACCATTATAAAAATCTAAACCAGGTAAAATGTTTTTGGGTAAAAAACCATTACCCAGTTTATAAGTATCGCGGTTAAAAGCACTATCAATGTAAACAGGTGCAAAAACGGCCACTTTAAGCGGTTGCTGGGCGTATGTTAAAAGCGTGAAAAGTGAAAAGATAAATGTAAAAACGAATTTTTTTTTGTTTAAGGTGGTCATGTTTAAGAATTGATGAAGCAGTATAAGCAAAGATTGTTCCTTTTTGCAGTTCTCAGTTCATTCTTACAAAATATGCGTTGGCATATTACCACGCATTCATCTGGTCTTTATTAGTTCTTTCAGGTTTTTTTGCAGGATGTATGCGCCAATAAGCATCGTAACGTACAAAAAATGCCAGCCATAAAGTTCTTGAAAAACGCATGAACAAAGGCTGCATAGCAAGCAATAAAAGAGCATTTGCACCAAGCCAGTAAAATATCCTGTTATCTTCAAGCCCAAAGCCAATTAAAAACCACCATACTGCAAAGGTAAAACCGCTGAAAGCCACTGTTAGTGCATAACTCACAAAGCTGGTACCGTAATAAAAGCCTACTTCAATATCAAATATCTGCCCGCAAACAGGGCATACTTCATTCATCTTCATGAAGTTTTTAAGATCATAAGGATTGGAATAACTAAACATATCGCCTCTTCTGCACCTTGGGCATTTGCATTGCAAAAGGTTTAACACACTGGCGTTTTCTTTATTGGTACTGATTTCCATAACAATTGTTTTATTTGTATAACAGGTAAAGGCGTATGGTATAAAAACTGTTACTGTAGCTGCTTATTTCTTTTTTGCACCCCTTGTTATTGGCTTACCATACTTCTTCATCATTTTATCTTTATAATTCACCTTAACATTCACCTTTTTATTTTTCTCTTTCTTTTCATGAAAAGCAGGGCCGCTTTCTTCTTTTTTAGGCGGCTTTACCAGGTAGGTTTTCATTTTAACTTTCGGCTTTTCATCCTCGGTTAAAACCTCAGAAATTTCAAGCCCTTCGGGCAGAGGTGTAACAGGAACTTTAAATTTCATCAGGGCTTCAATCCTGTCAAGGTTTTCTTTTTCCCTTTCAGTACAAAAGCTAATGGCAATACCTTTTTTATCGGCTCGGCCGGTACGACCAATGCGGTGAATATAGTTTTCTGGTACCTCGGGTAAATCGAAATTGATTACGTGCGTTACTTCAGAAATATCAAGCCCGCGGGCAATAATATCTGTGGCAATAATAAAACGGTAATTGCCTTCCTGAAACTGTTTTACGGTATTAAAACGGTGGTTTTGTTCTTTGTTAGAATGTATTACGCCCAGCTTTTCAGGAAACTCAGCCTTCAACTCTTCATACAATTCATCGGCTAAACTTTTGGAAGCAACAAACACCAACACCTTACTCATTTCTGCATTCTGCAAAAGCAGTAAAGTTAACAGGTTTACCTTGGTGTAGAAGTTGGGCACCTCATATTTTGTTTGCACAATGTTTTCAAGCGGAGTGCCTGTTGGTGCGGCTTCTATGCGTTCAGGATCGTTGAAATAAGTATTCATCAGCATTTCCACATCAGCCGTAATAGTGGCTGAGAACATCATGTTCTGCCTTTTTTCAGGCAGTAAATCAAGTATGTTTTTTAGCTGTGTTCTAAAGCCAAGGTTCAGCATTTCATCCACTTCATCAATCACTAATTTTTTAAGGGATTTTGTTTTAAAAGCACCATCATACATCAGGTCAAGCAAGCGGCCAGGTGTTGCAACCAAAACGTCCATCCCCTCCGCAACAGCCAGTTTTTGAGTGTTGATATTTACACCACCATACACACCCACCACTGCCACATTCATGTATGTGGTTAGTTTTTCAACGGCTTCTACCACCTGTACCACCAATTCTCTTGTTGGTACAACAATCAATATTTGCGGCGCCCTGTCTTTTGAAAATTTCCATTGCCTTAAGCAGGGCAGCAGGTAAGCAAAGGTTTTACCTGTACCAGTTTGTGCAATGCCGCAAACATCACGGCCACTCATCATTACCGAAAAAACTTTATGCTGTATGGTGGTTGGATTTTTATAACCAAGATCGTTCAGTGCGTCAAGTAAAGGTGCATTAAGGTTTAAATCATCAAAAGTCATAGTACGCTGCCATTAAATTATGCAACAAAGGTAGTTTTTAATAAAGCGAGTTGTAAACCCTATTTAGTAATAACAAAAAACAAGTCGCCATGACTAGGAATAAAGCACCAACCCAACAAGCAAAACAAGTGGTAAGAAAAGCTGTGTAAACAAGTTGTACCAGTAACTATAAAAGCAGTATCCTTGTAGCAGTAGTAACAAAAAATAAGTCAATCACATTTACTATTTAACCCCAAAATCTGTCAATCTTTTTTAGGAGTGTGCAAGCGTCGGTCTTCAATCCCTTTTACATTTAGTAAAGGGCTGCCATTGGGATAGGCCACATGGCTTTATTGTAATAGCAAAGCAACCATAATGTATTTTATTCTCTATTCTTCCATATCTTTTTACAATTTCTGATACCGCTGTCATTGGCGATCTTAGCACGTACAAGGGCATTTTGAAGAGATTAGCACCCTTATATAAATATTAATACTGAAATTGTTTTTGAACTGCAAAAAGTTAGCCTTTATTATGGGTTTAAATTATTATGTTATAAACTGTAGCTTAAATCTTCACCTGTTTATTAAGATATTATAAAGAAATATTGTAAATCTTTTTTTTATAATAATCTTTATGTAAACCTAACAAAGGTCAATCGTATGCAGGCCATTAAAACTGTACATATAAATAATAATTCAGGCGAAGGGATGCTGGCACAACAGTTTGACCTTTTAGTGCAAAGTGTAGATGATATTGCAGTTTTTGCCATTGACCCGTTGGGATATATTGTTAGCTGGAATACAGGTGCTGAAAATTTTATTGGGTACAAAGAAGACGATATTTCTGGCAGGCATATTTCTTTTTTTTATACTGAAAAAGATGTTTTAGCAGGCTTGCCACAGCAGCATATTACAAATGCTGGCGAAGGCAATTTTAAAACCATTTGTTATTGGGTAACAGCAAATAAAACAGAATTTTCTGTGGCTGTTTCTTTTACAGGTTATTATAATGCAGCGCATGAAATTGAATACTATTCAGTCATTGTTCGCCGTATAGGTAATGAAAAAAATAGCGAAACTGTTTATGCTGCTGAAGAGTATAAGGCTGCGGATTTTAATCATTCTACTGCACCTTCTTACCTGTTAAATGCCTCATCTATTAAAGACCTGCACTTGTTTTACGACATGTTTATGCAGGCCCCTACAGCCATTTGTGTTTTACGAGGAAGAGATTTTGTGTTTGAAATGGCTAATCCATACTGTATACAACATGCAGGAAAAACAGCCCTGGTTGGCCGCTCTATAAAAGAGGTGTATCCTGAACTTGAATCGCAGGGTTTTTTAAAAATACTTGATAATATTTATAAAACAGGGGAGCCATTTGAAGGCAAAGAAATGCCTATAAAGGTGATGGTGAACGGCAAAATGGTTGACCGTTATTTAAACTTTATTTACAAACCCTTCAGCAATGCAAAAGGCGAAGTTGAATACATTTTATACTTTGGTATTGATGTTACTGAACAAGTTTTGGCCGCACAAAAATTAAAAAATACAACACAAAAAATTGAAAGGATTTATGAGCGTGTTAATGAAGGTGTTTATACCAAAGATGTCATCAATAATAAATACCTGCATTTATCTGTTGGGTGTCCTAAAATATACGGCTACACCGTAGAAGAGTTTTTTGCAAATCCTATGTTGTGGTTTGAGGTAATTCATCCTGACGATAAAAATATCATTGGCTATGAAAATGACCAACTAAAAAAAGGCGAACCTGTACATAGCCGTTACCGCATTATTCATAAAGATAAAAGCATACGGTGGATAGAAATAAAAGCCTTTCCTGTTATAGAAAACGGTGTATTTACTCAGGTAGAAGGCATTGTATATGATGTTACAGACCGTAAGGTGGCAGATGAAAAACTGGAACATGCCAGTAAAGAATTGCAGTGGCTTTTTGATAATGTAGAAGAGATGCTCATATCAGTAGATATGACCACCTTCAAAAACATAAATATATCGCCTGCATGCGAAAATATCTACGGTTACACGGCAGAAGAATTTTATGCAGATGACCAGCTATGGGTAAACTGTATTTATCCTGCCGATTTATGGGTGTTAGATTATAAACATAAAAAGTTCTCGGCCAATAAAGTTGCTTCTTCGCAATTCAGAATTATACATAAAGATGGCTCTATAAGATGGGTGGAAGATATGATTACGCCCACGCTTGATGAAGCAGGAAAGTTGCTGCGTATTGATGGCATACTAAGAGACATTACTAACCGCAAAAAAAGTGAACAGCTTATAAACGACAGTGAAGAAAAGCGAAGGTTGATAATGAATGCTGCGCTTGATGCCATTATTTGTATAAATACAAAAGGGTTAATTACTTTCTGGAATCCTCAGTCAGAAAAGATTTTTGGTTGGAAGGAGGATGAAGTGATGGGTGTAAAACTTTCAGAAATAATTATTCCTTCGCCCTACAATTTAAGGCACGATACAGGCATGGAAAATTATCTTAAAACAGGTCATGGCCCAGCCCTTAATGTATTGCTTGAATTAACTGCCATCAACAGGCAAAAAAAACAGTTTCCTATTGAATTAACTGTGCTGCCCATAAAACAGGGCGAAGAGGAATTTTTCTGTGCTTTTATTCGCGATATCAGCCTGCGTAAAGAAAACGAAAGAGACCTGTTAACATTTAACGAAAGGTTTAAGCGTGTATCCAAAGCAACACATGATGCAGTGTATGATTGGGATCTTTTAACGGATGATTTTTGGGTGAATGAAAACTTTTATAAGTTAATGGGCTACGATCCATCAAAGCCAATACCTGATTTTGATGAATGGGCTTTAAGCCTGCACGATAATGACAGGCAAAGAATAACAACGAGGCTTAAAGACATTAAGGAAACTACTGTAAACAAGTGGGAAGATGAATTTAGCTTTAAACTAAAAGATGGCAAATACCGCACAGTGCTTGAAAGAGCTTATGTTTTAAGAGATAATCAAAACAAACCCATAAGGTTAATTAATGCCTTAATGGATATTACTGAACGTAGAAAGCAGGAAGAAGAAATAAAGTTTTCGCGAGAAGAATTGCGACGCCTTGCATCGCATTTGCAAACAGTGCGTGAAGAAGAACGTGCCGATATTTCACGCGAAGTACATGATGAACTAGGGCAACTGCTTACTGCCTTGAAAATGGATTTGCAGATTATTAAAAAGCGGCTCCCTTTACAGGATGAAATTATAAAAAGCAGGATCACTGAATCAGAAAAACTGGCAGAAGAAATTATCTTTTCTGTAAGAAGAATTGCTTCTCAGCTACGGCCTCCAATGCTTGATCAATTGGGGCTTAAAGCAACGCTGCAATGGTACAGCAACGACTTTTCTATGCGTACAGGTATTCAGTGTTTTTTTAAAGAACACTGCGATGACGAGATAAAAGACCATTCCATTGGTATTGGTATTTTTAGGGTTTTTCAGGAGGCACTTACCAATATTACAAGGCACTCTGCCGCAACAGAAGTGAATGTAGATTTTATGTGCAATGGCATTGAATTGCAGCTTGCCATACAGGATAATGGTATAGGCTTTAATAAAAACGAAGTAAGGGAAAAAAACAGGCTGGGGCTATTGGGTATGCAGGAAAGGGTACAGATTTTAAAGGGTGAACTTGTTGTAGAAAGTACACCTGGCGATGGAGCCATTTTAAAAATAAAAATACCATTGGCTTAATTACAGTATGTTAAAATAAATTTTGCCGTCAAAAACAATCAGCCCATATTTGCAACTCAAAAATGAAACAATTAATAATAAATATTCAGTGGTGGTGGCATACAAACCTTAACAGAGGCTTGTAGTGGCGTTGCCAGTACTCAACAACATAAAGTTGAAAAGCCTCGACAGTTTGTCGGGGTTTTTTTATGCAGAAAATTGATGAGAATAAATTTTAAACAAACACAATAGTCCCCCTTAGGGGATAATGGTATGAAAAAAATTGAAATAACAACCACCATTAAAAAAATGCTTGCCGATGTGTACACGCCAGTGGGTATTTACCTGCGCGTGAGGGATCGCTTTCGCGATACCATTTTGCTGGAAAGTACAGACCATCACGTAGCAGAAAACAGCTATAGTTTTATAGGTATCAACGCCATTGCAGGCATTGAAATTACCGATACCAAAAGCATCGAATTCAAGTTGCCAGCCCAACAGCCTGAGCGTATTGCCATCAACAATACAAGCGAAGTTCCCAACCAGCTTTGGAACTTTATGAACCGCTTTACAACGAAGGCTTCTGAAGCCACCCCTGTTGGGGGAGGTTTGGCGGGGGCCGTTGTGGGCTTTGCACAAGGTTTATATGGCTACACCACCTACGATGCCGTTCAGTTTTTCGATAGCGTAAAACTCACAACTCACAACGCACAACTCACTGCTATTCCCTTAATGCGTTACCGTTTGTACCAGTACGTTATCGCCATCAATCACTATAAAGACGAGCTGTTTTTATGTGAGAATAAAATTGATGGGGTTGACAGCGATATAATGGTGGTAGAAAGCCTTATCAAAAGCAAAGACGTTCCTGCGTATCCCTTTGCTGTAAAGGGTTCTGAAACTTCCAACATCACGAATGAAGCCTATATTGAAATGGTGAAAAAAGGCATCCAAAGTTGTTTCAGGGGCGATGTTTTTCAGATTGTATTAAGCCGCCGTTTTCAGCAAAGTTTTACTGGCGATGAGTTTAATGTGTACCGTGCTTTGCGCAATATCAATCCATCACCTTACCTGTTTTTCTTCGATTATGGCGACTATAAATTAATGGGTTCATCGCCTGAAAGCCAACTGGTAATTAATAACGGCAAGGCAACTGTTCATCCAATTGCAGGCACATTTAAACGTACTGGCGATGATGTGGTAGACCAGGAAGCTGCTGAGCGTTTGCTGCTTGATGCAAAAGAAAATGCAGAGCATGTAATGCTGGTTGACCTTGCCCGTAACGACCTTAGCCGTGTGTGCGATGAAGTGCGTGTGAGCCATTACCGCGAAGTGCAATATTACAGCCATGTTATCCATTTGGTAAGCGAAGTAAATGGCACCGTTCGCCCCAATAGCAATCCCTTTGAGCTGCTGGCTAAAACCTTTCCTGCAGGTACTTTAAGCGGTGCGCCAAAAATAAAAGCCATGCATTTAATAGACAGTTTTGAAACCACCAACCGCAGTTACTATGGCGGCGGCATTGGCTTTATGGGCTTTGATGGAAGCTGCAACCACGCCATTATGATACGCTCTTTTTTAAGTAAAAACAACACCTTGTTTTACCAGGCGGGTGCTGGTGTTGTGGCCGCTTCAAACCCTGAAAGTGAATTGCAGGAAGTGAACAATAAACTAAACGCACTTAAAAAAGCAATTGAATTTGCCAATGATATTGGCGTGTAGTTTTTTGGGTCACCAGCAGCAGGATTTCTATTAAGCTGCATAGGCGTCGCACACTTGTACTGTATAACATTATTCAACACATCAACTTCAAAAATGTCACAAGAAAATATAGATATATCAAATAATACCGTTCAAAATTCCCCTTCAGGGGTTAGGGGTAGCTCCCCTTCAGGGGCTGGGGGTATCCTCGTTTTCGATAACTACGATTCCTTCACTTACAACCTGGTACATCTTGTAGAAAAGATAACCCACCAAAAAGTAGATGTTTTCCGTAACGATGAAATTGCTTTGGAAGACGTAGACAAATACGATAAAATTATCCTTTCGCCTGGGCCTGGTATTCCTGAAGAAGCAGGTTTGTTACTGCCTTTAATAAAATGTTATGCCGCCACCAAATCCATACTGGGTGTATGTTTGGGTCATCAGGCCATTGGCCAGGCTTTTGGTGGAACCCTTACGAACTTGTCTTCTGTGTATCATGGTGTGGCAACTCCTATAACTGTCAACCGTCAACCGTCAACCGTCAACCGTCGGCTCTTCAATGGCTTACCAGATGAAATCATCGTAGGCCGTTACCACAGTTGGGTAGTAAACGATGAAGGTTTTCCCGCAGAGCTGGAAGTAACTGCAAGAGATGAAAACAACTTCATTATGGCATTACAACATAAAACTTATGATGTGCAGGGCGTACAATTTCATCCTGAAAGCGTATTAACACCAGAAGGGGAGAAAATTATGAGAAATTGGCTGGAGTGTTCAGACATAAAAAAATCGAACGCTTCAAAAAACTGATTGTGCATCACTTAAAAATGGTTGTGCTGCACTGAAAGTGGTTACTCGGTAATAAAAAGAGGCTGCTCAACACTTAAAAATGATTGCTCGCTACTTAAAAGTAGCTGCTCAACACTCAAAAATGGTTGCTCACTACTGAAAAATGGTTGCTCAATACTGAAAAATGATAGCTCACCACTGAAAAATGATAGCTCACTACTGAAAAATGATAGCTCAATACTGAAAATGGCAGCTCAGCATTAAAAAACGGCTTCGGGGGCATATTTAAATCAACTTATTAACAAAAAGCAATGAAAAAAATACTCCAAATACTATTTGAGCATAAAACATTAGATTATGTTTCTGCGAAAGAAGTATTGTTAAATATTGGCAGAGGTGTTTACAACGAACACGAAGTAACTGCCTTCATGACAGTTTATCTCATGCGCAGCATTACTATAGAAGAGCTGCAAGGCTTTCGCGATGCATTGCTTGAGCTATGTGTAAAAGTTGACCTTGATGGTTATAACGTAATGGACATAGTTGGCACTGGCGGTGATGGAAAAAACACTTTCAATATCTCAACACTAAGTTGTTTTATTGTGGCAGGCGCAGGGCAAAAAGTAGCCAAACATGGCAATTATGGTGCTTCATCAATTAGTGGTGCCAGTAATGTAATGGAGCAATTGGGCTACAAATTCAAGAACGATAATGATAAGTTGAAACAGGAAGTAGACGAAGCTAATATCTGCTTTCTCCATGCGCCGTTATTTCATCCTGCATTAAAAGCAGTGGGTGCTATTCGTAAAAATCTTGGCGTAAGAACTTTCTTCAATATGCTTGGGCCAATGGTAAATCCAGCTTCACCTGCATACCAATTGGTGGGTGTGTACAATCTTGAAATGGCACGTATCTACAACTATTTGCTGCAACAAACAGGTAAGCCGTTTACTGTAATTCATAGTCTTGATGGCTATGATGAAATCTCGCTCACCAACGATACCAAAGTAATTACCAACGAAGGCGAGAGCATCAAAACACCAATGCAGTTAGGCAAACGTATGGTAACAGCCCAGGATATTTACGGCGGCAATACCGTAGAAGAAGCTGCCAAAATATTCACCACCATTATAAAAGGTGAGGGTAGTTGGGCGCAAAATGCCGTGGTACTTGCCAATGCGGCTATGGCCTTGCATTGTACAGGTAACTATGTCACTTATGAAGATGCATACAGTGCAGCAGTTAAAAGTCTTGAAAGCAAATCGGCCTATCAATCATTACAAAAATTAGTTGCATTACAATAGTTAAGCATGAACATTTTAGACACCATCATCGCCCATAAAAAAATAGAAGTAGCGCAGGCCAAAGCCCGTACAAGCATAAGTGAGTTAGAGAAAATGCATTTTTTCGCGCAGCCAACTTTATCTCTGAAAAAGTTTCTGTTGGATGAAACCAAGACAGGCATTATTGCTGAATATAAACGTCAATCGCCTTCAAAGGGCATCATTAATAATACTACAACTGTTGAAGAGGTGACTGCAGCCTATGCTGCCCATGGTGCTTCAGGTATTTCTGTACTTACAGATAACCATTTTTTTGGCGGAAGCCTGCAGGATTTGCTTGCAGCCACCATCAACGAAGTGCCTTTGCTGCGCAAAGATTTTATGATTGACGAATACCAGTTTATTGAAGCGAAGGCCCATGGCGCAGAAGTGGTGTTGCTGATTGCCGCCTGCTTATCTCCCCAAAGGGTAAAAGAATTGGCGATGGTAGCAAAAAATCTTGGTCTTGAAGTGTTGCTTGAAATTCACAACCACGAAGAACTGGAACATATTTGCGATGAAGTAGACCTTGTGGGTGTAAACAATAGGAATTTGAAAGATTTTATTGTAAATATTGATGCTTCTATTGAGCTGATTAAACATATTCCTGCTTCAAAAGTGGCTGTGGCCGAAAGTGGCATCAGTAATACAGATACTATCGTAACTTTACGCAATGCTGGCTTCAAAGGATTTTTGATTGGCGAGAACTTTATGAAGCAAACAAAGCCATCAATCGCGTTTGCCGATTTTGTAACTGAACTGAAAACGAAACTGTAATGAGAGTAAAAGTTTGTGGCATGACGGATGTGGAACAGGTAAAGCAGCTTGACAGCCTTGGCGTTGAGTTTTGCGGCTTTATCTTTTATCCAAAAAGTCCGCGGTATGTTTTTAAACATATACCTGCCATCAACATAAAAAAAATTAAGGGCAAGATAAATAAGGTGGGTGTTTTTGTAAACCCCCAGCCTGAAGATGTGTTAAAGACGGTAGATGATTGCGGTTTATACCTTGTGCAGTTGCATGGGGATGAAAGTGCAAGGCAGTGTGAAAAAATTTCAGACTATGTATCTGTAATTAAAGCATTTCGTTTGTCAGAAGGGGATAATATTCTCTGGAAGATAAAAGATTATATAGAAGTGGTGGATATGTTTTTGTTTGATACTGAGGGGGTTGGATATGGTGGAACAGGTAAAAAATTTAACTGGGAAGCTTTGTTGGGATTGAACATTAACAAACCTTTTTTTCTCAGTGGTGGCATTCAGCCAGATGATGTGGCAGCTTTGCGTGAGTTTAAAAAAGACCCTGTAGCTAAGGATTTGTTTGCGGTAGATGTGAACAGCAGATTTGAAACAGCCCCAGGAGTTAAAGACATGGAAAAAGTTAAGACCTTTGTTTCGCAATTAAAACAGGGTTGATACGTTTATATAGCACATGAAACAGTTTGTTTTATTGGTAACACTAATAATGGTGTTGTCTTCTGCTGATGCACAGTCGCAAAAGATAACAGGCACATTGTTGGCCAAACCAAACAAATCAATCACTGTTTTGCCCAATAAGATTATAGGAATGGACGTAGCAGAGCCACAAAAAAAGGAAGATGATGTCATTCAGCCTACGCGTGGTTTTGTATTTAACAAGCCAGTGATACAGTCAAATACTGGTGCAGCTTCAAGCAATTCGCAACCTGTTTCTAATCAGCAACCAGCAAAAAATGAACAGGCAAATGCTGCCAAACGTCAATCATCAACCTTTAATGCAGAAGCGGGAAAAAGTACAACCTTAGCAGCAGGAACCACTTATCTTCCAAAACCTTCCGTGCAGGTATCATCAACGCCAGGGCAATTAATACCTGAATCTAATAGTAGCAGTAATTACAAATCACCTTTTTCAGGCATATTAAAATATGAAGAGCCACCTGTTAAAAAAGCGGAACCCGCAAAACAGACAGGTACTACATCAATAGTTAATACAAAAGAGCCTGAAGTTTCGTATGGCCTCGTATATGGGCCGCCGCCCGTACCTGCAAATGGATTAAAATCGCCCACTATACAGGGCATGTACAAAGCAGAACCTAAAAAGGCCATCACGCTTTTGCCAGTCCCAGCTTCTGAGCTGGAAGCTATTGAACAGCAAAAAAGGGATGAGCTGGAGGCTGCAAAACAAACTGCACAAACTCAAACACAACAAAATCAAGGTTCATCTTATAAGGCAACAAGTCAATTAAGCAAAGAAGAGCAGTTGCAGCAAGATTTTAACCACCAGGTTGGTTCAGGTAGTATTCGTGAGTTGAAGAAAGAAGACCAGTTACAGTCAGATTTTAACAGGCATATTAACTCAAACCCAGAAATAATTGATGCGCCTGCAAAAAACTCAAAACGTTCATCAAACAAGAACAAGAAAGAAACGGCCGAAAAATCACAACAAAATTCTGCATCTGCAAACGATTCAAAGTACAGGTTTGCAATGCCTGTAAAACAATCTTCCACTGAAAACATACAGTCAATACCTGTAGGTTCTCATGTGTTGCAAGATTTTGAAGAAACTGGCAATGTAACTGTTGATAAAACGGCCAGTAACGAAACGGTAATAAAGTCAAGAACTACATTAAAAGATAAACAGGAACTATCATCAGTTAGAAAACAAGCAGATAAGCCCGTGATGCAGCAGCAGAGTGCTGAAAAAAAGTTTAACCTTCCTGCGCCTGTGGTACAAAAGCAAACACCTGCTGTTATACAACAAAATGAAGAAAGGGCAGCAGCAAGGCCATCTTCATCAAACACAGTTACAGTGCGTGAAGACAATCATAAACCTGTTACTAATCAAGCACAAAGCAACAATACCAACACCATAAGCGGCAGAACAGATTACAAGTTTTATATGTCGCCCAATGGCAAATACACCATTGTTTTTAATGCAGCAGGCAGCAGTGTTACCGTTACAAGTTTTGGCAGAGTGAACGATTTTGCCATGCCTTCAGATGGTGGCAGCGGTAAACCATCCTACAATTATAAAGGGTTAATAGATGCTGTGGGCAGCCTGCCTTTGCAGTATAATTACGAAGGGCGTGTATCTGCGGTAGGCGCCATGCCTTTAACTTATAATTATAATGGCGCTATAGAAAAAGTGGGCGATACGCCTATTACATATAATTACAACGGAACTGTTGATAAAATTGGCAACAGTAAAATTTCATACGATTACCAGGGCAATATTACCAGCATGGACAAAAATGCACTGGTGCTGTTAAAGCAATAATTATGGTTAGTGAATGTGAGATAATCAACATCGAAAAAGCATGTATCTTTTTAAATACAGGAATTGAAAAATTCAAGGGCGTAACCCTGCGGGTCGGGCTATCCGTTCCAAGTCCTCGTTACGCTTCGCTGCACTGCGGGCTTTCCACTGCTATCCCTTACGCAATAGTGCATCAGGCTTCTACTTTTGCAGGCAACACAAGTTGGCGATGGTGTAAATAATAAAGCTCAATCGCCAGCCAAAAGCTCCCGTATCCAAAAGATTCTGCGAATGCGACGCTCTCAGAGTTCTGTGGACAACTACAGCTTCATTACACTACAAAAAACGGTCAACAAAATTTTAAAAAATTCAACCTACTAGATATGACAAGTGCGGAAATTATATCAGCAACAGACTTTCAAAACCCTGATGCACAGGGTTATTACGGCAAATTTGGTGGTGCTTACATACCCGAAATGCTGCACAAAAATGTAGAAGAATTAAAGTCAAAGTATTTGACTATCATGGCTGAAGAAAGCTTCCAGCAAGAGTTTCGGCAGTTATTGAAAGATTATGTAGGCAGGCCAACACCATTGTTTTATGCCGATAATTTAAGTAAAGAATTCAATACTAATATCTATTTAAAACGCGAAGACCTTTGCCATACAGGTGCCCATAAAATAAACAATACCATTGGCCAAATTTTGCTTGCAAGAAGGCTGGGTAAAACACGCATTATTGCAGAAACAGGTGCTGGTCAGCATGGCGTTGCCACTGCAACAGTTTGCGCATTAAAAGGAATGGAGTGTATTGTGTACATGGGCGAAGTGGATATTGAACGCCAGGCTCCCAATGTTGCACGTATGAAGATGCTTGGTGCTACCGTAATACCTGCAAAGAGCGGCAGCAGAACTTTAAAAGATGCTACCAACGAAGCTATCCGCGACTGGATTAACAACCCCAACGATACACATTATATTATTGGCAGTGTGGTTGGTCCACACCCTTATCCTGACATGGTAGCGCGTTTTCAAAGTATTATCAGCAAAGAAATGCGTGCGCAATTGCTTGAAAAAACGGGTAGTGAATTGCCAACGCATGTAGTGGCCTGTGTTGGTGGTGGCAGTAATGCAGCAGGTGCTTTTTATCATTTTTTAAACGAACCTACGGTGCAACTGGTAGCTGTAGAAGCGGCTGGTCACGGTGTAAATTCTGGCTTTAGTGCAGCAACAACGCAATTGGGCAAACCCGGTGTTTTGCATGGCAGCAAAAGCCTTGTAATGCAAACAGAAGATGGCCAGGTAGTAGAGCCACACAGCATTTCAGCAGGTTTGGATTATCCTGGTATAGGGCCTATGCATGCCAATTTATTTAAAAGTAGTCGTGGTTTGTTTTTAAGTGTTACCGATGAGGATGCCCTTAAAGCAGCTTTTCATGTGGCAAAAACCGAAGGCATTATTTCCGCCCTTGAAACAGCTCATGCCTTTTCCGCGTTGCATCAAATGGTATTAACTCCAAAAGATGTGGTGGTTATTTGCTTAAGCGGTCGTGGCGATAAAGACCTGGCAACATATATGAAGGTAATGGATACCCCTAACCCCTAAAGGGGAACGATTGGTGCGAAGATTGTGTGCTATTTTTTGAGGTCAGCTAAATAACATTATGAAGCTTCGTTCCGCCTAAGGCGGATACTTGTACGTTTTAATACTTTATTGAGCTACAGGTTTTAATTAAAATCAACCTATAATTCTCAACTAAAAAAATGAGTAGAATAACTGAACTCTTTACAAGCAACCCTTCAGGGGCGGGCCATGGTATACTTAACATATACTGCACGGCAGGCTATCCAAAACTTGACAGTACTCTAACTGTAATGCGGTCGTTACTAGATAATGGCGCAGACCTTATTGAGCTTGGAATGCCTTACAGCGACCCTTTAGCTGATGGCCCAGTAATACAGGCTAGCGGTGCTATTGCTATTGAAAATGGTATGACCATCGCAGTGCTTTTTGAGCAGTTAAAAGGATGGAAAGAAATACGGGATTCCCAGAATACTTCTTCAGGGGCAGGCGGACTGATTTTAATGGGCTACATGAACCCTGTGTTACAATATGGCTTTGAAAAATTTTGTGCAGATGCCGCTGCTGTTGGTGTTGATGGGTTGATTTTGCCTGACCTTCCTGAGTATGAATTTGAAACGGAATTTGGTGCTATCATTAAAAAATATGGCCTTGATTTTATCTTTCTTGTTACACCAGAAACCAGTGAAGAAAGGCTGCTTAAACTTGATGCATTAAGCACTGGGTTTTTATATGCTGTTTCTTCTTCATCAACCACTGGTAACGAAAAAGATTTTAATGCTGTTGAAGCCTACCTGCAACGCCTGCAATCCATGCAATTAAAGAATCCTGTACTGGTTGGTTTTGGTATAAAAGATAAAGCCACCTTTGCCAGTGCCTGCAAATACGCCAACGGTGCAATTATAGGTTCAGCTTATATTAAAGCATTGGAAGGAAAAGAAGATGTTGCAGCGGCTACAAAAGATTTTTTAAAAACAATTTTACCCCAACCCTAAAGGGAGTAATATAAATCGCTACAAAGATGTCAGACGAAAATAACAAGCTCTCCCAGGCTCCCCTTTCTGCGGGCGGGGGGGGTATCGTCATTATAAAATACAACGCAGGCAATATCCAAAGCGTTTTGTATGCGCTGGAACGTATTGGTATAAATGCTACTGTAACAGCCAATCACGAGGAAATTCTTGCTGCGGATAAAGTTATTTTTCCTGGTGTTGGCGAGGCCAGCAGCGCCATGAACAGTTTAAAGGAAAATAACCTTGATGCACTTATTAAAGAATTGAAACAACCTGTGCTTGGCATTTGTGTGGGCATGCAGTTGCTGTGTAAATACTCAGAAGAAAACAATACTGAATGCCTTGGCATTTTTGATGAGCCTGTAAAATTGTTCAAGCCAACTACTGCTGATGCTTTAAAGGTTCCAAAAATTGGATGGAACAATATTTATGACCTCAAGTCACCATTAATGCAGGGTATTGAAGAGAACAGTTACTGCTATTTTGTGCATAGTTATTATGTTCCTCAAAATGCATACACTATTGCCACTGCGGATTATGTGCAACCTTACAGTGCAGCTATTCATAAGAATAACTTTTACGGAGTTCAGTTTCACACTGAAAAATCTTCGAATGTTGGAGAACAAATTTTAAAAAACTTTATTACCCTATAGACGTCATGTTGAGGCACGAGACATCTGCTTTAACATGATAAGAATTAAATAAAAGCATGACAATTATTCCCGCCATAGACATCATAGATGGTAAATGCGTTCGCCTTACCCAAGGCGACTATTCGCAGAAAACAATTTACAATGAACACCCTTTGGAAGTTGCCAAAGAGTTTGAAGATGCAGGCTTAAAAAGGCTGCATCTTGTTGACCTTGATGGCGCTAAAGCGGGCGCTGTTAAAAACTGGAAAGTGCTGGAAGCCATTGCTTCAAAAACCAATATGGTGATTGATTTTGGTGGCGGCATAAAAACAAACAGCGATGTTGATATTGTGTTTCAATCAGGTGCCGCTTTAGCAACTGTTGGCAGTATTGCAGTAAAAGATAAAACTACTTTTGTAAGCTGGCTGCAGCAATATGGCGCAGAAAAATTTTTATTGGGTGCTGATGTGAAAGATGAAAAGATTGCCGTTGGCGGCTGGCTGGAAACCACAGATGTTTGGATATACGATTTTATTGAAAGCTATATACAGCAAGGTATTCAGCAGTTGTTTTGCACTGATGTAAGTAAAGATGGCAAGCTGGAAGGCCCTTCAACGGAATTGTATAAGAACATCATTCAAAAATTTCCTAAGCTGCATTTTATAGCAAGTGGTGGCGTAGCAACGCTGGATGATTTAATTACCTTACAGGAAATTGGTTGCAGCGGTGCCATTGTAGGTAAGGCCATTTATGAGAACAGGATTTCTTTAAAAGATTTAAAAGGGTTTATATAATGAGTGTAACTGAAAATAATAGCACTGTGCAGGCAGAAGGACGGGGTCTCACCAAAAGAATTATCCCCTGCCTTGATATACGTGATGGGCGTACCGTTAAAGGCATCAACTTTGAAAATATTCGCGATGCTGGTGACCCTGTAGAATTGGGTGCTTTCTACGCTAAAGAAGGCGCAGACGAACTGGTATTTCTTGATATAACTGCTACCAACGAAAAACGTAAAACGCTTAGCGAACTGGTAAGCCGCATTGCACGCAATATCAATATTCCGTTTACGGTTGGTGGTGGTGTAAGCAGTGTAGAAGATGCTTCTGTGTTATTGAAAAATGGTGCGGATAAAGTAAGCATCAATACTGCAGCTTATAAAAATCCGCAGTTGATTAATGATTTAGCAAAAGAATTCGGCAGCCAGTTTGTGGTTTTGGCAATTGATACCAAACAGGAAGATGATGGCGAATGGTATGTATATTTAAACGGTGGCCGTGTTAAAACTGATACCAAATGTTTTGACTGGGCAAAGCAGGCTGTTGAACTTGGTGCAGGTGAAATTTTGCTCACCTCTATGAACCATGATGGAACCAAACAGGGTTTTGCACTGGATATTACCAGCCGTTTAAGTGAAAGCCTGCCTGTGCCTGTAATTGCAAGCGGCGGCGGTGGTACCATGCCACATTTCGTGGATGTATTTATGACAGGTAAAGCAGATGCAGCATTGGCTGCAAGCATTTTTCATTTTAAAGAAGTGGCAATACCTGATTTGAAAAGTTATTTAAGAGTACAAAACATAAATGTTCGCATATGACAAACTATTTTCCTTTTGCACTTATTGCACTTGTAATAGTGATGCGTTTTACATTTTCGTCCAATAAAAAAAGACGCGAGTTTAACCAAGAGCGGAGGGATAGTTTAAATCAACTGAGAAAAGAATATTTAAGTTCGCTCTTGACTAAAGGTGATTGATAATGGATTGATTTGTTAGCTCAATAAAGATATGAACGTACAAGTGTGCGACGCAACGATGTTCAATTAATATCCAAAAGCTGGTCACCAAAAAAAGAAAACGAATACTAAGGTTGTAAGAATAATTCGTGTAATTCGCCTGAATTCGTGTTGAAAATTTAATTCGTGTAACTATTATGACAGTCGATTTTAAAAAATACAGTGATGGCCTGGTACCTGCAATTGTGCAGGATGCCGCTACGCAAAAAGTGTTGATGCTTGGTTTTATGGATGAAGCGGCCCTTGCAAAAACCAATGAAACAGGTAAAGTAACTTTTTACAGTCGCAGTAAACAACGCCTGTGGACGAAAGGCGAGGAGAGTGGTAACTTTCTGAACCTGGTAAGTGTGGCGGTGGATTGTGATAATGATACGCTGCTGGTAAAAGCAAATCCTGTAGGGCCTGTTTGCCATACTGGTGCCGATACCTGCTGGAACGAAACGAACACCCAAAGCGATTTTCTGTTGTTTTTGGAACAGGTAATTGAAGAACGAAGTAAGGTTTCGCCTGAGGAATCGTATACAGCTAAAATGCTTGCCCGTGGAATAAATAAAGTAGCGCAGAAAGTGGGGGAGGAAGCTGTGGAACTGGTTATTGAAGCCAAGGATGATAATAAGGAATTGTTTTTGGGTGAAGCAGCCGATTTGATGTTTCATTATTTGCTGTTGCTTAACGCCAAAGGATTTAAATTGCAGGAAGTTTTTGAGGTTTTACAAAAAAGACATAAAAAATAGTATGAAGAAGTTGTTGTTGTTTGGATTGCTTTTGCCGGCATTTGTTATTGCACAAAACGGTTTTAGCGTTAAAGGAAATATTAAAGGGTTGAAAGACAGTACCCTTGTGTTTTTGCAAAATGGCATGGGTGCTACCATTGCACAGGATTATGCGAAAAAGGGTTTGTTTACATTAAAAGGCAAGCTTGATAATCCAGACCTTTTTCAGTTAAGTTTTATTGGCTATAAAGACAATGTTGAGTTGTTTATTAATAATGAAAATGTAACTGTTACAGGCGAAGCCGCGAAGCTGAAATCTTCATTGGTAGCTGGTTCTGCACTGCATGCAGATTATAAGTTTTTTCTTTCAGGCTTTACACCGCTGAGTGATAAACTTGGCAAAATGGTGCCATTGATTAATGCTGAAAAAGAAGGTAAAAAACGCGACAGTTTAATTGCTGTATTTACTGCAACACGTAGTAAGTTAAGCGCGGTGGTTGATAACTTTTTGAAAGCAAAACCTGCTTCTGCGGTTAGTTCTTTTGTACTGTTCCAGTTAAATAAATTATACGAGCCTGCTGTTGTAGAAGAAAAATATAATGCCCTGCAGTCTTCAGCCAAGAACATTGCTTATGCAAGGGAAATTGAAAAGATTATTTCGGCTTCTAAAGTTGGCGGCATAGGTACTATGGCTACCAATTTTACGCAGAATGATACTGCCAATGTTCCTGTAAGCCTTTCTTCTTTTAAAGGAAAATATGTACTGATAGATTTTTGGGCAAGCTGGTGTAGGCCCTGCAGAATGGAAAATCCAAATGTGGTAACCGCGTATAATACTTTTAAAGATAAAAATTTTACCGTGCTTGGTGTTTCGCTTGATCAGGCAAAAGACAACTGGCTAAAGGCTATTGCTGTAGATAATCTTACTTGGACACATGTTAGTGACCTGCAATACTGGAATAATGCAGTTGCTAAAATGTATAATATTCAAAGCATTCCCGCCAATATGTTAATTGGTCCCGATGGAAAAATTATTGGTAAAGATTTGCGTGGAGAAGAATTGCAGCAGAAGTTAAAAGAGTTGTTGAAATAGAATTTTAATTCATTTCGGTGTGTGAGACACACCTAAATGAATATAATAGCGTTTTTACACTTTTAAATTTCTGAGTGAGGCTTTTGGCGGGTGGTGTTAATCATCCTTTTTCAACAGAGGTTTCCCAACCATCATAGTTTCCATTACATTCTTCTGCCAACTCCCATAAATTTAACACACAATCGTCAATACTATCAATGTCAACCTTGTCTACCCTTGCAATTTGCAATGAATAAGGAAAGTCTGAGCTTTCTATCTCGAAGTCTTGATTAACAATTTGAAATCCATCGCCTTTTATTTTTGTTAGAAACTGTGCTCTATCATTTTGTGTTTCAAAATAAATCCAATGATCAACTTGCCTTTCTTTTGTTAAAAGATCCCCATTTTCTTCAAGGTTTTCTATTACTCTTCGGTTTTGGATACTTTGAAATTGTCTTGGGTCTGGGTAAAGAAAATCAAGATAAGTCTCCCAGTTTTGCTCCTCCTTGGTTCCAAATTCATAACGGTACGAAGGAAATGCAACCAAAGCTTCTGAAATTGTTTTATCATAGATTGTTGTATCCTCAAAATAAAAAAAGTAATCCCGATGATTGTTGTTTGTTAAACGTCCTGCATAAATTGAGTTGTGTTTAACTGAAATGAATTCTTTAAGTCTGTCTTCAATTTCTACAAGTTTATCGAATTCTTCATTTGATGATAAGCCATCTTCGCCTGGGTAATTCATTTTTAACGAAATCCAGACTAAATTAGGTTTGTCATTTATAGGGGCGATAGTTATTAAGCCTAAATCAATATAAAAAGAGCCAATAACACTTTCAACATTGCTTAAGTAAAAATCCCATTCTTCTTCGTGAATAGGATTGTTGATTTTTTCTTGTTGATTTTCTTGTTCTTTTTTGCCAAAAAGATTGTCAAATAGTCCCATAAGTTAGCTGCTTTTTAGTATTAAACGTCTTGCTTAATAGTATACAATGTTGGTGTCTTTTCTGCCATTTTTATACTCAATCTAAAAATCTTTTTTTTAAACCTGCTGACGGAAGCCAGCAGGTTTCTTTTTTGCCAAACCATTTGTAGCGGTAGCGTGCAATGAAATTATAAACCCAATCACGAAAAAATTTGGGAAAAACAATCAAACCATATAACCAGCCCCAGCCGCCTGATAAATATTTTGCTACCCGCAAAGCAGCGGTAGACTTCTGGTAGACTTTTCCATTTTCAAGTAATATAAACGAATTAAAAACCTGTACAGAAAGTTGTTGTTCATGTAATATTTTTTGTCCAAATGCACTTTGTAAAGAGGCAAATAAAAAGCGTTCTTCTCTATCATGCTTTATTACAAGCTGTACGGCTCCGTTGCAAAGGTTGCAAACCCCATCAAATAAAATTATCGGCTGATTATATTCAGTTGCCATGTTGCAAAAATACCTTATCAGCACTATTAATTCTCTTTAAACAAACCTGCTTTTCATTTCCTGTTGTAATATTCTCAAGCTAATAAACACTGTAACTATTTGCAACAATATTTTTTGCAACATATTTTTTGTTGCAACAGAAATAGTTGCAGGAATGCAACAATATTTTTTGCAACCATTTTTTTTGTTGCAATTAAAATTGTTCTAAAAATGTAACAATTTTTGTTGTAACAATTTTATTCGTTACAGTTTAACTTGTTACAAACTTGTAACAAATTTTAATCTCAACCATTATCTTGTTACAAACCCCTCAATAAAAAAGGGTAAGCATGAAACCCTGTTTTAGTGAGATGTTGTTGAGTTGAATGTTAGATGCCACATTGTTCTAAATGTAGGCAATGGCTTTGTTTATGCTTTCAAGAAATGCATGTTTGGTGTCTGTTCTCATACTGCAAAAATATCATCGCACTTATATTTTGGTTTGATGTTTCTTGCTCATTTTTACTCGTTTTCTGCAACACAAGCAACCTAAACATTAACTGCTTGTTTTATCTGTAAATGTAATGTAGCTGTCTTGGTCAAAGTTTTTAAAATAAAAAATTTCGAATACAATTTTTGATAAAATTATTTTCACTTTATTTAAAATAACTTCTTTATTGCCAGTAATAATCAGGGTAAGTGTATTTTCATTTTCAGCTAAGTAAAAGCCCAGGTTTTTAAAAGAGCTTATATTTTCATCGTTAAGTATCCATTTTTTGGTATGCTGTTTAACATAAGGCAACGTTACTTTTAGTACATTTTTTGAATAGCTAAACCTTATGAGTAAATTGTCTGTCTTTTTAAGAATCAGCTTTAGATTTTTATTTTTTTTATCTACCAGCTTTTTAAGAGTCTCGTCCAGCAAAGTTTCAGTACCAGCAAGTGTTTCCTGTTTTGTAATTTGATTTATCTTCTCCAATTCTTCCTTGGTACGCATAAGTTCCTTCATGTACCATTCTTTCATATAGTCAGAGCTTTCAGTATCTATACTGTTTTGTAAATTGTCAATTCTCCTTTGTTTAAAATTTTTCTCATCAAATAGGTTGTCGTCAATATTTTTTAAAGTCCACAATCTGCTATTTAACTGATTTAAACATTGTGCGTGGTAATGAGCCATTAAATACTCAGTTTCAGCTATACATCCATTAATAAGTTTTTGAAGTCTAACCTTTTCTTCTTCATAAAAGGAAATTAAAAGTTTAAGTTGATTATCCACTGTGGTCATTTAAGCTTGCAACAAAATATCTGGTATTAGCAAAGGGCTGAAAATAGCTTTTACCCAGCATGCCTAACCTATAATGAAAATAGTAATAAACGTTGATGATTTGCAATCAGCTTAAAATTACCCGCGTTGCTTAAATAAATGCAAGCCCTGTATGAAATGTTTAATTACGGTTTTTGTTTACCAGTTTCATTTCTATCAAAGAGATATTGAAATTAAAGAGCGGGGGCTGGTCAATTCCCCAGTAGTGCTTTTTCTACAAAATGCTGCAATGCACTACTACATTACCATCAATAAAGTTCTATAAGCCTTGCCTTAAAGCATTGATAGTTTTGTAATTGTAGTAGTAGGAAATGTATTCGTAATATTTTCTCACAGCTTTCGCTGGCTACGCAAAAGCACTTCAACCAACTTCAAAAAAATGCTTATCATAACCCATTGTTCATTGTAAATGCCCTTACTATGCTACTAACCAGGCTGGTTTTTTTAAAACAATCTTTACTCGTTGCCACATTACCTGTAGAGTGGTGGCTGGCTGTAATTGTACTGTTGGCAGCATTACTGCTAATATGCTGTTACCATTATTTTATGGTGCAACAGTTTAAAAATATAAAGGCTGATTTTTTCAGGCAACTGCATGACCGTAATGAGCTGGTTGCACGTGCTGAACGAAGTGAAGAAAATGCAAAAAATGCCGCCGATATGGCCATTAACAGCAGGGGAGAACTGCTGACGAAGATAAGCCACGAAGTACGTACCCCACTTAACGCAATGATGGGAATGGCCTCGCTGCTGAATGAAACCATGCAGGATGGCGAACAACAGGAATATACGGGCACAATTGTAAAATCGGGTGAAAGCATGCTGGCCCTGATTAATGAAGTACTGCTGAATGATGTACTGGAATTTTCAAAGGCAGAAGCTGGCAAACAGTTGTACCCCTGTAAGTTTAACCTTACCAGTGCGGTTGAAGATGTACTTGACGTATTTGCAGTAAAGGTTACGCAAAAGCCAAAATTAGAGTTGCTGTATTATATTGATGATACTATACCTGCACAAGTTGCGGCTGATAACCACAGGCTAAGACAGGTATTAATGAACCTTGTAGAAAATGCAGTAAACCATACAGAAGAAGGCGAAGTTTTTATTGGATTGCATTTGCTTGAAAGGGATGATAATAACAGGATAAAACTTGAGTTTGAAATTAGTGATACAGGTTCAGGGATGGTTACTGAAAAAGCTGCGCAGTTGTTAAGGGATATATCGCAGAACGGGGTTGACAATAATGAAATATGCGGCCTTGGGCTTACAGTTTGTAAAAAAATCGTACAGATGATGGGTGGCACCATGTATTTTAAAAGTGAAGAGGGGCATGGCACTGATTTCCGCTTTACTATGTGGGCCGATGTGGTGCAGCAGGATAACGAATTAAGGGATAAGCTGCCACAGCAAATGATTAATGAAGGCGTAAAAGCATTGATCGTAGACGAAAACAAAACCGCTGCATTCTGCCTGAAGAAACGGTTGGAAAGATGGGGCGTGAAAGTGCTGACGGCTGAAAATGGCAAAAGAGCGCTTGAGTTGCTTGAACAGGATGAAACTGTTGATATTGTACTCACCAGTAAGAATATGGCGATAATGAGCGGTATAGAAATGGCCCGCTGGATGAGGCAATACGGCCCCAGCCTGCCCATAATACTGCTGAATAAAACAGGTGATGAATCGTATATGCAGCACAGCGGTTTGTTTACTGCCGTGATAAATAAGCCAGTAAGGCAACATATACTTGCTTCGCAATTGATAGCTGCTTTACGGCATAAAAATGAAATGCTGGTAAGAACAATCAATAAGCAAAAACTGTCAGTTGATTTTGCCAGGAAAAATCCACTAAGAATACTGGTAGCAGAAGATAATACCGTTAACCAGTTGCTGGTTGCTAAAATACTCAATAAGCTGGGCTATCAACCACATATCAGTAATAATGGAAAAGAAGTACTGGAAGAAGTAAAACACAATCACTACGACCTGATACTGATGGATGTGCAGATGCCTGAAATGGACGGTCTTGAGGCTACGCAGATGATACGTCTTTGCGTTAGTACGCAGCCCATAATTATTGCAATGACGGCCAATAGCCTGCAGGGCGACAGGGAAGCATGTTTAAAAGCTGGCATGGATGACTACCTGAGCAAACCCGTAAAGCTTGACGAACTGGTGAACGTGCTGGAAAAATGGGCCATACAGATAAGAGCAATGCACTAATGTCTACAATTACTATAGGTGTTCTATACGTCCTGTTAAGTGACCCACCATTTTAGAAAAATATCAATAATGTAAATTTATGCTGTTACGTAAGCAAGTTGAATCTACAACCTTTTTTACTTTTGTCCTCAATAAAGCCATCTGCGAGTTTGAGATATTTCCTCTTTAATTTTTTTAGTAGTAATTTAAAAGATATGATGTTCTAAGCTATATCAATCATCAAACCAAAATGTGTTTTTATTTGTGTAATTTATTCTCTATAACTCGTCTTTATCTTCTACAGTTGATGTAAAACTGCTTTTTTCAGGCTCTTCTTCTTTACTTTTTTCTATGTAAAAAATCATACTGTGTAAATAATAGCATCTAATAGCAAGGGGCATGATTTTGATGTGGCTTCCCAAAATCATTTTCCATCTAAAAAAAGCTATTATGTTTTACCACGTAAAAGAATTACAGTTCAATGCAAGGGTCTCAAAACCAGATCCAGCTTTTGCTACTTTATTATTAGAGCAGTTTGGTGGTGCCAATGGCGAGTTGGCAGCAGCACTACGTTATTTTGGCCAAGCCTTCGGAGCTAAAAATCCGTATCCTGACAAGTATGATCTTTTAATGGACATTGCTACTGAAGAGTTTAGTCACCTTGAAATTGTAGGTGCTACCATTCAAATGTTGTTAACTGGTGTTAATGGCGATCTAAAAAATGCAGCCGATAATTCTGAAATCATGCAATTACTTGATGGCAAAGCCGCCAAGGAGCAAATGATTCACCAGGGTATGACGGCACCGCAATTTTTTGTTGGTACTGCAGGTGGCCCAGCTTATACCAACAGCCAGGGAGTACCATGGACAGCGGCCTACATTAATGGTGATGTTCAGGGTGATCTTACCGCTGATCTTCGTTCAAATATTGGTGCTGAAACAAGGGCTAAAATGGTGTATGAGTACCTACTTCAATTCACGGATGATCCTTATGTAAAAGAAACGCTTCGTTTTCTTATGGCAAGGGAAGTAGCTCACTTTCAAATGTTTGAGGCGGCACTTGCTACCATTGAACCAAACTTTCCACCAGGTATTTTGCAAAGCGATCCACGTTATAGCAATTTATACTTCAACATGTCAAGCGGCAACGATTTTCGTGGCCCATGGAACGAAGGCACGAGCACACAGTTAGGTGAAACTTTCCAGTTTATTGAAGACCCAATTAAACATGTTATAGAAACCAATGGCCTGTTAAACCAGGAGGCAGCAGGTACTGACAGAACAGAAGAAGAAGTACAGGCATTGAATAAAGAAATGAGTGCTATAAGAAGTGAAGAGGTAATTTCTGCCAACTCAATGGGCGAACAGGCATGGAATGACCCTGAGGCAGATATGGAAAATGCGGCGGGTGTATTCTCAAAAAATGCCGTATCTGTTAAGGGAGGTGATTCTAATGTAACAGCCAAAGAAGCGGGGCAAAAAAAATTAACTGAAAGTGCAAAATCAAAAAATAAAAAATAGTACCAGTACAGTAATTCATCAGGCGGCGGATCAACGTATTGACATAACGTACTATACAGATCCGCTTTGTTGCTGGAGCTGGGCTTTTGAGCCAGAGCTGGATAAAATTAAAATGTTACTTGGTAATAATGCCACCCTGCAATACCGCATGGGTGGCCTTTTGCCTTCCTGGACTAATTTTCATGATCCCATAAATTCAGTAAGCAGGCCCGCCCAAATGGGGCCAGTATGGATGCACGCAGGCCAGGTATCCAATCGCCCTATAACCCACCAGTTATGGATAAAAGATCCCCCTGCTTCTTCTTATCCCGCATGTATTGCGGTTAAATGTGCACAGTTACAATCATCCGCCGCAGGCGAAAAATATTTGCGGTTGTTACGTACAGCTTGTATGGCTGAAGAAAAGAATATTGCCAAAAAAAATATGCTGCTGCAAGCGGCAGAAGTGCTTGCAAAAGAAGATACTGATTTTGATCTCCAAAGGTTTAAAACAGACCTTGTAAATGATGCAGGGCTTGAAGCCTTTCGCGAAGATATGCAGCAGGTTCGCTATCATAATATCAACCGTTTTCCTACGTTGATAATTCGCGCAGCAAATGGCAAAGCTATTCTTGTAAGCGGGTACAGGCAAAGCAGCGATGTGCTTAATGCTATTAATGCGCTTTACCCTGAAAAACATGTGGAACTGTAAAATAGGATGTAAGTTTTTTTCTTTATGGTATGCTGTGGAGAAATGCCTTACCTACAGATTATATTGATACTTTATGTTGGTAAACTTATGTGCATTTGCTGTTTATGCACATGTGATTGGAACGGTGTTTGATTACGGGGCTTCAATTTATCTTTAGCTGGTTGTGATATTAATATCCCATAACAGAAATTTAAACACAACGTTAAGAACATAAATTACATATTTGCCCCAAACGCACAACACATACCATGCACCTGAAAATTAAAATAATTGCATCCCTCGTTTTTTGTTGTACCCTGTTTTTTGCCAATGCGCAATACACCATGGTTAACAACGATGCCGATGCAAACTACAAACTGGCGAAAGAATATTTTATTAAAGAACAATACAGCCTCGCTTATCCCATTTTTAAAAATTTGTACAGCAATGGTATTGGTAACAGTAATTATCCAACCACCGTTCAACTGGAAAGCAAGTACTATTATATTACCTGCGCATTGCGATTAAATGAGGCCACGGCAGAACGTAAAGCCATTGATTTTATTGAGCTGGAACACCATGAACCACGTATACAAATGATGGCGTTTCAACTGGGTGAATATTATTACAGGCAAAAGAATTATGCTGATGCCATTACTTATTACACCAAGGCTGGGATTGATAATTTAAGTAATAGCGAAGTGGCTGAAATGAAGTTTCACAAAGCTTACGGTTTATTTACTTTACAGAAATTTTTAGAGGCAAAGCCACTGTTCAACGCTGTAAGGCAAATACCTACTGATCCTAATTATATTGATGCCAATTACTACTACGGCTTTATTAGCTTTTACGAGAAAAATTACAGCGAGGCTTTGGCTGCTTTTACCATTACAGAAAATAGCCCCAGCTACGCAAACGTAGTACCGTTCTACATTGCAGAGATTTACTACTTTAACAACAGCCGTGATAAAGCACTTGATTACAGTGAGAAATTAATTAAAAAAGGTGGTCAATATTATGAGTTACAATTAAAGCAACTGGCAGGCCATTTATATTTTGATAAGAGGCAGTTTAGCAAGGCGCAGCCCTACCTTGAAGAATATGTGCGCAAGACAGAAAAGGTAAGCCGTGAAGATTTGTATGAGTTGAGTTATACTTACTACGAAGCTGGTCAATGGAAAAAAAGTATTGAGGGCTTTAAACAGCTTGGTGGCAAGGAAGATTCGCTGGCGCAGAATAGTATGTACCTTTTGGCAGATGCTTATTTAAAAACCGGGCAAAAGGTAAATGCACGCAATGCGTTTCTTTTCTGCGCAAGCAATAACAGCAATGCAGGGCAAAAAGAAATATCTACGTTTAGCTATGCAAAGCTGTCTTATGAGCTAGGCTATTTAGATATTGCTTTAAAAGAACTACAGCAGTTTTTAATAGATTATCCTAACAGTAAAAGCACACAGGAAGCCAAGGAACTGCTGGTTGGTGTACTTGCCAATACCAGCAATTATAAAGATGCACTGGTTATGTTTGAAAGCCTGAAAGCGCAGAGTGAAACAGTAAAGAAAATCTATCCCAAAATATTATTTGGCCGTGCAGTTGAACTGATCAATGATCAGCAGATTGAGAAGGCAGATCCGTTGTTGAGTCGTGTACTTACACTGCCTTACAATACAGCGCAGTTGCCGCTTACCTACTTTTGGAAAGGTGAGATTGCTTACCGTACAGGCAGTCTTGATGATGCGATAACTTATCTTACCAATTACCTTAAAGCACCGCAAATCAATGGTGAAGTAAATGTAACAAACGCACGTTATGACCTTGGTTATTGCCTGTTAAAGCGTGGGGATTATTCAGCCGCCAATGGTTATTTTCAGCAGGTGACAAGTAGCGTGTCTTCAGCATCTTCAGCAATTGCGCAGGATGCTTATATACGCAGTGCTGATTGTTACTTTATGAACAAGCAGTTTAAGCAGGCGGCTAAAATGTATGAAGAAGTACTTGCCCTGAATTTGAAGAGTGCTGATTATGCCTTGTACCAAAAAGCAGTGATTGCAGGTGCATCCAACAAAGGCACAGAGAAGATTGCTTTAATGCAGCAACTGATACAGCGTTATCCTAATTCAAGCTTAAACGCTGATGCCAATCTTGAAATAGCCAACACTTACCTGGCAGACGAAAAATTTGATGCTGCCCTGACGCCGTTGCAAGCTATTTTGAAAGATAAAAAAGCGAACGCTTTATGGCCACAAGCGTATCTAAAAACAGGTGTTGCTTATTTTAATACTGATAAAAATGAAGCTGCCCTTGTAAACTTTACCCAGTTGGTAAAGCAATATCCCAATGCGCCTGAAAGTGATGAAGCCATCGAATATATCAGGAATATTTTTGTTGAGAACCAGCGCCCAGCCGAGTTTGTAAACTTCATGAAAACGAACGGTAAAGACATTACTACCACTGAAGAAGACAGTCTTACTTACCGTTCTGCCATGCTGCGTTACGATGCAAAAGATATGGCATCTGCCAAAACTGGTTTTGCAGATTATGTTTCAAGGTTTCCTGATGGCAAGTACAATATAGAAGGCAATTATTTTGTGGCAGAAATAAATATTAGCAATAAAGATTTTAATGCAGCATTACCTTACTATAATGCTGTTGCAGCAAAGGCACCCAACAAGTATGCAGAGCGTGCTACATTACAAAGTGCCAGGATTTATTATTTTGATTTGAAGGATTATGTAAATGCACAGAAATATTTCGCGCAGCTAAAAACCATTGCTACCCAGCAGGAGAATAAGCTGGAAGCCATGCGTGGCCTGCTTCGTTGCCAGTATAAATCACAACAATACAAAGAAGCTGTTGCCAATGCACAGGATATTTTGCAGGAAAAAGGTGCAGCTACAGATGATAAAATGATGGCCAATATGGTAGTTGCAAAAAGTGCGCAGGCAGATAATCAATTGCCAGAAGCTTCTTCTGCTTACAAGGCTGTTGTTGGTTTGGGTAAGAGTGAATACAGTGCAGAAGCGCACTACCGTTTGGCAGAAATACTCTTCCTTCAAAACAAAAGCAGCGAAGCTGAAAAGGCGGCTTTTGATGTAATTAAGAAAGCTGGTTCTTACGAATATTGGGTTACCAAAAGCTATATTTTGTTGGGTGATATTTATTTTAAATCGAAGGATTTGTTTAATGCAGAAGCCACGTTTAAAAGCGTATCTGAAAATACCATCATTGCTGATTTGAAAGACGAAGCCATTAAAAAACTGGCACAGGTAGTGGAAGAAAAAGAAAAAACTAATAAAGTAGAAACCCCGCAATAAAGCTGACATTTCTTAACAAGCCATTCGTTATTATCATGAATACTCTTAAAAATATATTTTTGCTTTTACTGGCATTTTCGCTTCCTTTTAATGCATTGCATGCACAGAAGAAAAAGAAGAAGGCAGCAACCACGCAAAAGGCCAAAAGTTCTTCAAAAAAAGCAAAAAGCAAAAAGCTTGTTACTAAAAAGAAAACTGTTGGTAAAGCAAAAACAGCCAAGGCAAAGACGCCGTCAACCGTTAACCGTCAACCGTTAACCGAAAAGCTACCATCGCTGAATGCCACGTCAGCAAAGGTTTCTAAAAGAAATGAGGCTGATTCAAAAGATACTTCACTGCCAACGAAAGAGGTTACTATCACATCTTCTTTTAAGCCTTCTTTACGTAATGCAGCCAAAGTAAATTTTACTGCTGCAACGCCCATTTTAGATACTTCAAAACTGCCGCTTACCTATAATATTCCATCCTCTAATTTGTTTTTTAATTACCAGCCTGTTGCAATAAGGCCAATTGCTTTGTTTGTTGATACCAGCAGCCAGTGGCAAAATGATGCTTATGTAAAAGCGGGCTTTGGCAATTATGCAAGTCCATATGCTGAGGCAGCCATATCTTTTGGTGATGGAAAGAAAACAATGTTCAGCCTGCATGGCAAGCATACTTCTTCAAAAGGCAAACTTGATTTCCAGGATTTTAGTAAAACCGGTATTGACTTTTTGGGAACGATTAATACATCAGCCAATAATGAAATTACAGCAAAGGCTTTTTGGGATAACAGTACCCAATATCGTTATGGTTACCAGCCATCGACGCTTGTTTTTACCAAAGATGATTTGAAAGCTGCGTACAACAATGTAGGTTTTGAAGCTGGTTTTCAGAATAAAAGTCCCAATAATTACGGCATTATTTATCATCCCCAACTAAGGGTCAATACTTTTTTTGATAACCGCGATGGTAATGAAATAAGCCTTATGGCTAAACTACCTGTGAATAAAGCCTTTGGTCGTTTGTTTGCTTTTGATTTATCAGGCACCGCAGATATAACTACGTTTAAAAGGCAGCTTGTTCCAAGCTCTGTTACGATAAAAAACAACCTGTTTTATATCAATCCAACAGTTCAGTTTAACACGCCCAATTTTAAATTAAATGTTGGTATTCAACCAACTTGGGATAACCAAACTTTTTCTGTACTGCCCAATATTTCTGCGGAAGCAAAAATTAATGAAGAAAAATTTGTGGTACAGGCAGGATGGATAGGTTATGTAAACAAAAATACCTTTCAGTCATTGGTTGCGTTTAACCCATATATACGCCAGCCAGATGCATTGTTTAATACAAAAGTTCGTGAACAATATGCAGGCTTTAAAGGCAGTGCAGGCAAACATTTTACCTACAATGCAAGGCTTTCTTTCTTAAAAATGGATAATGCCGCTTTGTTTGTAAATGATACTGTTACTACAAAAACACAGGAATTTAAAACGGTGTATGAGCCTTCCTTATCTGCCATTCGTTTGCATGGCGAAATTGGATATACTGAGCAGGAAAAATTCTCTTTTATCGCTTCTGCCAATTATACGCAGTTTACAAAGCTGAGTGTTTATGATAAGGCATATGGACTACTTCCTTTGGAAATTAATGGCGCTTTGCGCTGGAAAGTATTGAATGATTTGATCGTAAAGAGTGATGTATACTTTTGGGATGGGCCACGTTACCAAACAAAATCATTACAAACAGGAAAATTAAACCCTGCAATGGATGTAAACCTTGGTGCTGAATTTACTGTTCAACCAAGGTTAAATGTTTGGCTGCAATTGAATAACGTTCTTAACAATAAATACCAGCGCTGGAACCAGTACGAAGTATTGGGCTTACAATTCTTAGCAGGTGCGGTATATCATTTTGGGAAATAAGCTAATAAGAAACTATATCATTTTCCCTGTTTTTGGAAGACGATAATGCCCATTCTGTTTCATCTTCAAACGTAATAGCAACAGGGTAAATCAATGTAAATTTTTTTACAATTGCTGTATTTACCAACCAATGGTGCGTGGTACGTTGTTTGGGTGATAATTTATGGGCAGGCAAATCATTACCAGGGCCTGTCTCAATAAAGTATCCTGCATCAACAAGTTTACCTTCGGTGTCTTTGCCATAGCATTTAAATTTAATTGAGGTAATTGTTTTAGAACAGACGTTTTTAAAAGTAATAGACAGGTTTTTAAAATCATTATTATAAAGGCCCTGCGCGGGTGGGGAAGAACTATGAAGCGACATTATTTTTATGGGTGCAAAGCATAAACCTGTGGTATCAATTTCATTTTTGGTTAAAGCAGTATTGCCAGCATTTTGTGTTAAAGGGGCAGCGATAGTTGATTGCGGCGTTGTCTCACATGCAGCAAAAAAAATAAGACAAAGCAGCAGAATTTGCTTTTGCATTGAATTGTATGTTAAAAGTTTATGGCTGGTAACCGTTAATTGCCAGAAGCTTACCAGATATTGAATTGTTTAAAGTTACACAGATAAGTTTGTTGTGGCGTTAACTTTTCATTAACAGAATACGTTTAACCGCCTTTTAATGCTTTTGTTTAAAACTTAAACCACTCAAACAGTTGTTACAATGTACGTTTTAGCTCATTTTTGAACGTTTGGGCTAAGCCCTGTATATTCGTTTTAAATAATTGCTTTTTGATGTATCAATTGTTGTATAAATATTTTCTTTTAAACAGGCGCGTTTGTATTCCTGGTGTGGGCGTGTTTGCTATGCAGAATACCCCTGCAAGAATTGATTTTGTTACAGGTATTTTACACGCACCACAGCCCAAAGTGCTTTTTTCTCACAATGAACAACCTGCTGAGGATAAAAGCCTCGTACAATATTTATCCAAAGAAATGAAAGTGGAGGAGTGGAAAGCGGTTGAAGCATTCAAAGAATTTACCAGTTCAATTACAGGCAGTATTAATGAGAGCCAGCCAGTTACCTTACCTGGCATTGGTCAATTACATAAAAATTCGGCTTCAGATGAAGTGTTTTTTACGGAAGAAACTGCCGCAACGCGCCTTTTTTTAAATGATATAAAACTAAGCACAGCTACAGATAGTAAGGCAAATCTTGTTGAGCTGTACAGTACAGGTGATACCCTTATTCTTACAGAAGAAACAGAAGATGATAAACTGGAAATGATCATCAAAGAAAAAGATGAAGACTATTGGTGGGTGTATGCATTAATACTTGCACTTATGGGCGTTGGTGCATTGTTGTACTATTATATTTAATTACCTCTTCTTTAATGGCATTAGAAATAAATTATCAGCAGTGCCCATGTTGTGGCATTGCTACAATTACCAAAGCCTTGTCAGCAAAGGATTATACCGTAAGCAGCAAGGTTTTTGATATTTGGCATTGCAGCAATTGCACTTTGCGTTTTACACAGCACGTGCCTTCTATAAATGATATAGGCCCTTATTACCAGTCAACGGCTTACGTTTCACATTCAGATACCAACGAAGGTTTCATTAACCGCGTGTACCATATGGTGCGCAATTATACATTGCAGGGCAAGAAAAGACTTGTGCAAAAAGCAACAGGCCTGCAAACAGGCAGCCTGCTTGATGTTGGTGCAGGTACAGGCTATTTTTCTCAAACCATGAAGCAAAGTGGCTGGAATATTACCGCCCTTGAACCTGATGATACTGCAAGAAAAGTAGCACTTGATAAATACAATCTTCAATTACAAAATCCATTGGAATTGTATGATCTGAAACCTGCGCAATTCGATGCCATTACCATGTGGCATGTATTGGAGCATGTGCATGATTTGCAGGGATATATGGAAAAATTTCACGCCGTTTTAAAGCCAGGCGGCCGTTTAATAATCGCCGTGCCTAATTATACTAGTTATGATGCTCTGCATTACCGTGAACATTGGGCTGCATACGATGTGCCGCGTCATCTTTATCATTTTTCACCGCAAAGTATAGATACGCTTGCCTCGCTGAAAGGCTTTACCGTAAAGGCTTACAAGCCCATGTGGTTTGATAGTTTTTATGTAAGCATGTTAAGCGAGCAATACAAAAATGGAAAAGGCAATTTGCTGGCCGCCATTTGGAATGGCCTTGTTTCTAATATAAAAACACTGGGCAATGCTAAAAATTGCAGTTCGGTGGTTTATGTGTTGGCAAAAAAATAGAAAGTTTTTTAAACAAGCGTATGGATTACAATTAAGCTATAGTCCCGCTTTTTACTTCTGCCGATAATTATCTGCACGTGTGTAGATTTCAGCGGTAGTATTTCTATCATCTTTTTGTTTATCCTCAATTCTGCCATCACTTTAAACTCTTTTAAGCGTTTTAAGTAAAGCGTTTAGTTACCTTCGCGCCCTCTTATGAAAGCAAGAACACGTATAAAAGATAAGGTAAACATCATTACGCTTGGGTGCAGTAAAAACCTGGTTGACAGTGAAGTGCTGAGCGGCCAGTTGCAAGCTAATGCTATTGATGTGGTGCATGAGAACAAAAAACTGGATCATAATATTGTTGTAGTAAACACCTGCGGTTTTATAGATAAAGCAAAGGAAGAAAGCATCAATACCATTTTTGACCAGTTGGAGTTGAAACGCCGTGGCAAGCTTGACAAAGTATATGTTACCGGTTGTTTAAGTGAGCGTTACCGTGGCGACCTTGAAAGCGAAATGCCTGAAGTGGATGCATGGTTTGGTACCATGGAACTGCCTTTGATACTGAAAAAATTTGAAGCAGATTATAAAAGTGAACTGATAGGTGAGCGTTTATTAAGCACGCCACAACACTATGCATACCTTAAAATAAGCGAAGGCTGTAACCGTACCTGTTCTTTTTGCGCCATACCTTTGATGCGTGGCAAACACGTTAGCCGAACTATTGAAGACCTTGTTGCAGAAGCACATAGCCTTGTAAAAAAAGGCGTTAAAGAAATAATGCTGATTGCACAGGAGTTGACTTACTACGGGTTGGACATCTACAAAAAAAGAGAATTACCACGTTTACTTGATGAGCTTGCTGCAGTGCCTGGCCTTGAATGGATTCGCCTGCATTATGCGTATCCTTCTAAATTTCCGTTGGAAATTTTAGATGCCATGAACCGCCATGCTAATATTTGTAAATACCTTGATATGCCTTTGCAGCATGCCAGTAACAATATGCTGAATGCCATGCACCGCAATATTACACGCGAAGAAATGAGTGTACTGATTAACCAGATACGTGAGAAAGTGCCTGGCATTTGTTTACGTACCACGCTGATTGCCGGGTTTCCTGGTGAAACGGAAGACGATGTTGAAGAGTTGAAAGGATTTTTAAAGGAACACCGTTTTGACCGTGTTGGTATTTTTTCTTATAGTCATGAAGAAAACACCACAGCTCATGGTTTGGAAGACAATATTCCGCAGGAATTAAAAGAAGAACGTGCGCAGGAAATTATGGAAGTGCAGCAGGAAATAAGCCTGGAAAAAAACCAGGAAAAAGTAGGGCAGGTGCTTAAAGTTATTATTGACAGAAAAGAATCTGGCCGTTACCTTGGCCGTACTGAATTTGACAGTGTTGAAGTGGATAATGAAGTAATCATCAACAGTAAAAAGAAATTAACTATTGGTGAGTTTGTACAGGTTAAAATAACCAAGGCTTTTGATTATGATTTAGAAGGTGAGTTGGTGTAAAGCGGGCCTTAAATGTGTGTTTTACGAATTACGATAGTTATTCATTGTAACGCTTTATGTTATGTATAAAAAATCGTACTTCGTACTCTATCATAGTAGTACCTTAACATAGTACATGGAAAATAACTGTTCCTTTCTTCCGTATAAAAACACTGGTTTCTTCTCAAAGCTTGTGCTGGATTATGTTTCAGCCAATAAAGAGCTTGAAGCTTTTTATCATCATCCCGTTTCAATAGATGGTATAGAAGCATCCATTGAAGCAAGAAAAAACTTTGCAACTGACAGAGATTTGCTGGTTACTGAATTAAAAAAGCAATATCAAAATCTGCCTCTTTCATCAAAGCAACACCAACACCTGCAAGCACTTTTAAGTAACGATACCTTTACTATAACAACCGCCCATCAGCCTAATATTTTTACAGGGCCCCTATATTTTATTTACAAAATAATGCATGTTATTAAGCTGGCAGATGAGCTTAAAACACAATTACCGCAATACGGTTTTGTGCCTGTGTTTTATATGGGTTGCGAAGATGCAGACCTTGATGAACTTGGCTATATAAACCTTGGCGGCGAAAAACTTGTTTGGCAAACCAACCAAACAGGCGCCGTTGGGCGAATGAAAGTTGATAAGGCTTTGCTAGCGCTGATTGACAGTATTTATGGCCAGGTTGGTGTTCATGAATTTGGTGATGAATTTATTGGCTTATTCAGAAATGCTTATACTGTTGGCAAAACAATTCAGCAGGCAACTTTAGAACTGGTTAACAGCCTGTTTGCGGCATATGGTTTACTGGTTGTAATACCTGATAATGCTGCGCTTAAAGCAAGTTTTAATAAGGTTGTTGAGAAAGAAATAACCACACAATTTTCTCATAAAGAGGTTGAGAAAACCATTAATCAATTAGGCAAACATTATAAAGTGCAGGCAGGCGGCAGGGAACTGAACCTGTTTTATTTGCTGGATGATAAACGTGAACGAATTGAGCTTAATAGTTCAAAGTTTAGTGTTGAAAGTTTAGGATTGGAGTGGGATGAAAACGGGATATTGAACGAGTTAAATCAACACCCTGAACGATTTAGTGCTAATGTGATTTTACGCGGCGTTTTCCAGGAAACGATATTGCCAAACATTGCTTTTATTGGTGGTGGTGGTGAGCTTGCTTACTGGCTTGAATTAAAGAATGTTTTTGAAGCCGCCAATGTGCCTTACCCCATGCTTGTGCTGCGCAATTCTTTTCTTTTTATAAATCAACATCAACAACAACGGCTGCAAAAGCTTGGATTTACTCTTGAGGAATTTTTTAAAAACAAGCTGGAATTAATAAATGAGTTTGTTAAAAGAAACTCATTAAAACAGGTTAGTCTTGAAACAGAAAAAGATGTTGCCAACGCATTTTACAAACACCTAAAACTTACTGCATCTGCAATAGATACAACGTTGGCTAACCACACTGAAAGCCTTCAAACAAAGGCTTTGCAATTGTTGAACGAACTTGAAAAGAAGATGCTTCGTGCCGAAAAAAGGCATTTTACAGACCATCAAAACCAAATACAGAAATTAAAACAGGAACTTTTTCCCAACGATAGTTTGCAGGAAAGAACTGAAAATTTTTCAGGTTATTATGCCAAATATGGGCGTGAATGGCTGCAGATAATTTATGATAATTCACAAGGTTTGGAACAACAGTTTGGTGTTATTGCATGGCATTAATTGCCTTTTTTAATGTGGGTTTTAGGTCTTCGTAGCTCTGCGAAGTCACTGAACCGATGGCTATCGGTTTCACAGGTTTTATGTTATTACGGGTTGCAACCCTTTGCAAATGATGAAAAGCCAAGAGGCTTTTAAAGAACATACGCTATACGAAGTCAGAGACTTCGTACAGCACAATTAACCCACATTACTCATTTTGAAAATAAAATAGCCTCTGTTGAACCCACACTGGTCATTTTCAAATTGAAAGTATGCTCTGTTGAACCCACATTACTCATTTTGAAAATAAAATAGCCTCTGTTGAACCCACATTGCTCATTTTAAAAATAAAATAGCCTTTGTTGAACCCACACTGGTCATTTTAAAAATAAAATAGCCTTTGTTGAACCCACACTGGTCGTTTTAAAAATAAAATAGCCTCTGTTGAACCCACACTGGTCATTTTAAAAATAAAATAGCCTTTGTTGAACCCACATTGCTCATTTTAAAAATAAAATAGCCTCTATTGAACCCACAATGGTCATTTTGAAAATAAGATAGCCTCTGTTGAACCCACACTGGTCATTTTAAAAATAAAATGGCCTCTGTGGGCTCATTCATACGTTATTTCAAACTCAAAGCAGGTCTTGTATTATATTAATTGCCTCTCAATTTAACCTGTACACAGGGTAACGCATATGTTCTGGCTCGTAATAAGGCGAGTTTTTATAAACAAAATTTAATTGTTGTGAAGATGAAGCAGCAAAGGCTGGGTCCGATTTCTTTTTGTCTTCCAGCCGCTGTTTTAATTCAGGATGTTGTTTAAGATAAGTAGCAGCTACATCTTCCCAGCGGTAATCGCTGTAACCTTCTTTTTGTTCCAGGCAGGCATCAAAAAAATTCCAGGCAAAATAGCTGTCGGCACCTGTAGGTTCCAACATTTCAACCAAATAACGGTCTGTGTTTTTACCTGTATAAATAATATAATCTCCCTTTAAAAATTGTATTTTTTGTTTACTGCGGCTCACCTGCACATTGTAGTGCGGGTAATGTTTTTCGTAAGATGTGGTGCGTGTTTTAAAGCTGCCAATTCTGTAAACCTCAACTTCAATTAACGTGTCTTTTTGCAGTTGCTGCATGGCTACCTTATTCATTTTAAGCAAGTCAATAGCATTATACCAACCCTGTGGAATGATGTAAGCCTTTGGCTTTGTTACTAGTTTATCCTCAGTATAATAATTGTAAAACTTTACCTGTTTTGTAAACGGTTTATCATGATTATAAAACAACCTGTTCATTCCTGTAACCTCACTTTTCTTTTTTTCAGCCGCGTAACCCATAAAAGTTATGGTATCAAAACGGGAAGAATCAAGCGTAAAGTTTAACGCAAATTGCTGTTGTTTGCTTACGGCATCAATGCTTTCTTTTCTTTTTTGTTTGATGGCAGCCGCTTGTTTTGAACCTTCATTTATAATGGTTTTCATCAGTTCATAATTACTTAAAACCCTTTGTTTAAAAGGTTTAAGCATGTGCAGCTCAGGCATAAAAGCAATAGTTTTAAACAGTGCGGCATACCCAGTACTAAACCTTGGCGAATCATAAAACGCTTCCCAACCATCTTCAATATTACTCTCTTCAAAATTTACATAAGGTGTCATTGGCAGGTTTTTGTCCGCCATATCTTTAAATAAAGTAGGCTCAAAAACATCGTGCAGGTAGTTGCCAATAGTGCCGCCCAGTTTACTTGGCTGTGTGGTAATAAGTGTAACTGTATGCTGGTAATCAGCACCATCGCTTACATGGTTATCAATAAAAATATCAGGGTTTAAGTAATGGAATATTTCAGTAAATGCCCTGGTGTTCTTTGTATCTGCCTTTGTAAAATCTCTGTTAAGGTTAAGGTTTTGCGCATTGCCCCTGAAGCCATAGGCGAGAGGGCCATCCTGGTTTACACGGCTAAAACTGTTGCGGTTTAAACTGCCGCCAATATTGTAAATAGGAATTACGGCAAGAACCACATTGTTTGGAATTTTAATTTTTCCTGTAGCAGCATCTCTTATAAATAACATGCTCGCATCAATGCCATCAGGCTCACCAGCATGAATGCCGTTATTGATTAGTATTATCAGTGTTTTATTTTTCTGCCATAAAAGTGGATCAAAACTTTTTTTATTGTTGAATAATACCAGGTGCAGTGGGTAACCTGCATCGGTTAATCCAAATGTAGTTATCTTAATATTTGTAAAATCTGCTGCTAATTTTTTATAAAAGTTAATGCAGCTAAAATAATTTGTTGTTTCAGAACCCATTGATTTCTCGAAAGTTGTGAGATATTTTTGCGCTTTAACATGTAAAGAAATTAACACAATTAAACTAAAAGTTAATTTTTTCATTTGAAATCCTTAATTTGGGCTTAAATTAAGATAAAATCATCAATGGATACACCTTACAGAATTTTATTGGTTGAAGACGAACCAAAACTTAGCCAGGTAATTCAGGAAGAATTAACCAGGCAAGGCTACGATACTGATGTTGCATATGATGGTATGGTAGCAGAAAAAATGTTTAACCAGCATCCTTATTCGCTTGTTTTGTTGGACATAAACCTGCCCTATAAAAACGGTTTGGCTTTATGTAAAGAGTTTAGGGCATTGAATAAAAAGATACCCATCATAATGCTTACCGCCCTTGGTGAGATTAATGATAAGGTAGATGCCTTTAACCTTGGGGCCGATGACTATATGGTTAAGCCATTTCATTTTGATGAATTGTTTGCACGTGTAAAAGTGTTTTTAAAGAGAGCTGAAAACACGCTTGATGATGCAGAGAAAATTAAGATAGATGATCTGATTATTGACTTTGGAAACAAAATGGTTACACGTGGCGAAACTGAAATTTCTCTTACTGCCAAAGAATTTGCGCTGCTTACTTTACTTGCAAGAAACAAAGGAAAAGTAATTTCAAAACAGGAAATACTTGCCAAAGTTTGGGATTTAAGTTTTGATACCGGCACCAATACTATAGAAGTGTACATCAGCTTTTTACGCAATAAAATTGATAAGCCATTTGAGCATAAACTGATACATACAAAGCCAGGGTTTGGTTATTTTATTAAATAACATTGAATGAACATTAAGTTACGGTTTGCATTGTTATTTACTTTGCTGGTAGGTGCTATTTTAATGGTTTCCTCTTTGGTAACTTATTATTTATATCAAACTGATAGAACAGAAGATTTTTACCGCAGGTTAAAAAGTGAAGCCTCTATTTTATACAGAGATTTTAATGCCGTTGGAAATACTGATACCACGGGCACGCTTAATATTATTGACCAGTTACATTCTAACAATCTTTTTAACGAAAAACTTGTTTTATTTAACAAGAGCTACGAGGTTATTTATGAAGAACCAGCAGATTCAGCTTTGCAGGTAAAAGATGTAGCACTATTTCAAAAAATAAACAAACAAACAGAATACCGCTATAAAGATGGCGATAGGGAATGCCTTGGAATGTATATGGAAGCAGCAAATGCTTATATACTGGTTTCTGCCATTGACAGGTCGGGGCTAAAAAAGTTATCTAACTTAAAGTTTATTTTGTTGGGTGTTTTTGTTGGGGCATTATTAATTGCCGCTGTTATCTCATTCTTTTTTGTAGAAAGTGTTTTTAAACCATTGGTTAACCTAAGCAGCCAAATGGAAAGAACAACGGCAACCAACCTTACTGAGCAGATTGATGATAAAAGCAGTTATGCAGAAATAAACCAGATTGCTCGCAATTTTAACGCTATGCGAAAGCGGTTAAATCATGCATTTGAAAGCCAGAAAACCTTTGTACATCATGCCTCGCATGAACTGCGCACCCCTTTAACCACAATGCTTTCTCACACAGAAGCGGCATTAAACCGTAACCTTGATACCCAGGGATATAAAAATGTTTTACGCTCATTAAAAGAAGACCAAAGCGACCTGATTGAATTAACCAATTCGCTTTTATTGATTTCGCAATATGAGAAAATGAGCTTTTCTCAATCCTGGCCCACAGAAAGAATTGATGAACTTTTATACGATACCATTGCCAACTGCAAGCGCATATTTGTTAATAGTGAAATTAATCTTGACTTTGAAGCTTTACCTGAAGATGAAAACGATTTAATGATAAAAGCAAATGACGCCCTAATTAAATCTGCTTTTCGTAACCTAATTAAAAATGCCTACATATACAGCGATAACAAGAAGGTAAAAATTGTAATTAAAATTCAGAAACCTCTTATTGAAGTTTGTTTTATCAATTCTGGTAATCAATTATCATCTACCGAAATTGAAAAAATGCAGATGCCTTTTTTCCGTGGCAAAAACTCAATGACCAAAAAAGGCTTTGGGCTTGGCTTATCTATAGCTACAAAAATTGTAGAATTACACCAGGGTGTATTGTTGTATGTGCCTGTAGAAACCAAAATAAACCACTTTATTATTAAATTGCCAATGGCTTCTACTGAAGCGTAATTACTCACCCCATATCCATTTTACCTGCTGTTTTGCATTCGCTTCATTGTCAAACATAGTTGTAAGCAAATTACTACGTTTGTTAATTTCATTTTGCTCAAAAGGGGTAGTAAGTAACGATGAAATTTGTTGTATAAAATCTTCTGCGGTATCGGCAATATTGCAAAGCGATTCCAGTCCACTTCCTTCTACAGTGGCAGTATTTACAACGCAATGCCTGCCATTATACAAAGCGTTTAATAATTTTAATTTAATACCAGTATTATGAAACGAAGGCAGAATATTAATATGCGCTTTGGCTATCATATCCTGCATTTCTTTTTCTGATGGATTGGCTGCAAGGCAAGCATGTGTATGCGAATGAACAATCTTCTCCAGTTTATCTGACGGATTTTTGCCAGCAATTACAAACGGGGCGGATGTTTTATTAAAAATATTTTCCAGCAGCCATATCGCTGCCTTTTCGTTGGCCGCTACGCTTAAATCAGCCTGGTACAGGCAAAAATTTCCCTTGCCCTCAAGACTTTGAACCTTCCATGATAAAGGCAGGTACAATGGCAGCAATTCAATGTTTTTGCAACCTAATTTTTCGCGGTAAACGTCTGCGTCTTTCTGTGTAACACTCCAAAAAGCGGTTGCTTTTATTGCAATGGAATGTTCGTATTTTTTAAGTAAACGGCTTTCTGCCAAAAAGTATATTTTCTTAAATATTTGAGAGGCAGACTTGTATAAGTCTTGGTAATATTGGTACTCAACATTATGAACCCTTACATACTTTCTTCTTTTGCTAAAACGCTCATCGTTTAATAATGCAGTGCAATGAATACCTTCCATAAAAATGGGATAATCATCTTTTAAAAGATTGGTAAACAGTTGTTCATTTTTTCGCGAAGCAACTATATAAGGCAACCGCGATGAAACACTTTTGTGGCCTCTTATTCTTTCGTAATAATTAACCGATTCGCAGTATTTATTTAACTCATTTTGCTGTCCACGGCCATAGTCAAAACAATGCAGGTGAATTTTCACTCCCTGCTGCTGTAACGATGGCAGTTTATAAAAAAGGTCAAATACACCACCATAATCAACAGGGTAGGGAACGTTGAGACATATTATATGAAGATGCTTTTCCAATGTATATAGGCTTTATAAAATCCCTTTCCAAAAACCAATCAATATTTTTTCTTCCTCCCGCCAGTTTAAAAAGGCAGCGGCTGTTAAGCAATTGGCTTCTAAAGTTTTATACAATACATCATCAAGCAATAATTTGTTCAAAGCCTGCGCAATTGTTTCTTCACTTGTGTTATCAATTAATTCACAAAAATGGTATTGCTTGTGTATTAATGCATATTCTGGATAATTAACACAAACCTGCGGAATGCCTGCCATCATGTAATCAAAAAAACGGTTTGCGAGCGAATGGTACTGGTTTAAACCTGTGGCCTCAAATAACGTAACACCAATATGGCATTGGGGTGTTAACTGTTGTAATGCATGTGGCGCAACTGCGCCCTTTAATTCAATTTTATCTTCAAGCTGGTGTTTTGCAATCAATGCTTTTGCCTGGCTAAAAAAGTTGCCTTTACCACAAATCAGCAATTTTGCGTTTACCTGCTTCATAGCAGGAATGAGAGTTTCAAAGCTTCGCCCTTCATTTACGGCACCCTGGTAAATAATAGTTGGTGTATTTTTTTTTATGGCTTCGCCGATGTTTTGCCTCAGAGGAAGGTTTCTTACAATGGTATAATCTGCACCATAGCGTCTTTTAAATTCTTCTTTTATAAAATGATTTACCGTGTATCCATATTTAAATTTTGGTACGGCAAACTGCTCAATGGCAAGCCAAAAACGATGGATGTTTCTGCGTGTAACTATCTCTTTTTGTTCTGTAAACAATTCGTGTGCATCGTACACCCTTTTCTTTCCTCTTGCAGCAGAAGCGAAATATACAGGTAAAATAGTGTCAAGGTCAATGGCACAAAATGCATCTGCTTTTGTAAAAAGCAGATAAAAAAACAAGCGTATATTATATTCTAAATATAACAAAGCGCCCTTAGTAAAAATGCAATTCAATCTTTTTTGAGTAAAGTTTTGTAGTGGCAGGGCAGAAGATGATTTTAGTTTTCTGCCCACAAGCATAGCACTGTAACCTGCACCAGAAACTGAACTGCAAATACGTTGCATTCTTTGATCATAACTGAGGTCGTTGGTAACTGTAAAAACAATGTGCGGCAAAAGCAGTTATTTTACTAACAAATATAGAGTTGATGTGCATATAAGGTGGCTGGTTTCAACACTTTTTACACACCAGTAAAAAATATTTATAAAATTTTATTGCTTACAAAAATTGTTATACTTTTGCAGCCATAAAAAAATTAAGAATTAGCAATACCGTTTGCTAAAAAAGAAAATAAAATGTCAATTACAAAAGAAAGAAAAGCCAGCATTTTTACACAATTTGGCGGTGCTGCAACCAACACAGGTTCTACTGAAGCGCAAATTGCTCTATTAACTGAACGTATTCTTGATATCAGTAAGCACTTACAGGCAAACAAAAAAGATTTTTCCAGCCAGCGTGGTTTAATTCATTTAGTAGGTGAGCGCAAAGCTTTGTTAAGCTATTTGCAAAAAACTGATTTGATGGGTTACCGCGCCCTTATTGAAAAATTAGGTTTAAGAAAATAAGCCCCTTTCCCCTAAATCGGGGGGTTTGGAGGCCTTCATATACAATGAAATTTATTTCATTGATATGTAAATCCCAACTTCTCTTTGATGTTGGGATTTGTGTTTTTAATCCCTTTTTTTAAGTAAGGATTGCTTCACTCCAATCTTGCCAGTACAATGCGATAGCACATTATGGTTATCGCATATTATCAAACTATTACATTACAAAAATGCTATCACAACCTATACAATCAAGTTTTCAGTTGCCTAGTGGTGCTGAAGTTATTATTGAAACCGGCAAAATGGCCCGCCAGGCCGATGGTGCTGTTACAGTTCGGCAGGGAAATTGTATTTTATTAGCAACCGTTGTTGCCAATAAAGATCCCAAAGACGGACAGGATTTTTTCCCTTTAAGCGTAGATTACCAGGAAAAATTTTCTTCTGCAGGCCGTATCCCAGGTTCATTCTTTAAACGTGAAGCGCGTTTAAACGACTACGAAATTTTAACCAGCCGCTTAATTGACAGGGCCTTGCGTCCTTTATTTCCTGAAGACTATCTGTGTGATGTTCAGGTACTTATAAGCCTTATCTCAAGTGATCTTGAAGTTATGCCTGATGCTTTAGCTTGCTTAGCTGCATCTGCTGCATTGGCTGTTTCTGACATTCCTATTAAAGAAATTATTTCAGAAGTTCGTATCAGCCGCCTAAACGGCGAGTTTATTGTAAACCCTACAAGAACGCAGTTAGAGCAATCTGATATGGAATTTATCATCGCAGCTACCGATAAAAACCTGATGATGGTGGAAGGTGAAGCGAAAGAGTGCAGCGAAGAAGACCTTGTTAAAGCTTTAGAGGTAGCCCATGATGCTATCCGCATTCAGATAAAAGCACAGGAAAAACTTCGTGAACTGAAAGGTGTTACTGAAAAAAGAAATTATAAAAAGCCTGCACAGGACGAAGAAATTAAAGCAAAAGTAGAAGCGTTTGCAAAAGATAAAATTTACGAAATATCACGTAAGGGTTCTGCAAAACACGAACGCAGTGATGCTTACAGTGCTTTGAAAGAAGAATTGTTAGCAAGCCTTGGTGAAGAAGTAACAGATCTTCAGAAAAAATTGGCCAAAAAATATTATGCTGATCTTCAATGGGAAGTTGTTAGAAGCATGATTATTGATGACCGTTTCCGTTTAGATGGCCGCAGCCTTGACCAGGTTCGTCCGTTAGCTATGGAAGTTGATATCTTACCAACGCCACATGGTTCTGCTTTATTTACACGTGGTGAAACTCAATCACTTACAACAGTTACCTTTGGTACTGGTTTAGATGAACTACTGGTTGAAAGTGCTGCAAAATCTGTTGACAGCAAGTTTTTCCTTCATTATAATTTCCCGCCTTTCAGTACTGGTGAAGTAAAAATGATGCGCGGCCAAAGCCGTCGCGAAGTTGGTCATGGTAACCTTGCCATGCGTTCCCTAAAACAAATGATGCCAGGAAGTGATTACGCATACACTGTACGTGTTGTGAGTGATATACTTGAAAGCAACGGTTCTTCATCAATGGCTACTGTTTGTGCTGGTTCATTGGCTTTAATGGATGCTGGTGTTCCTCTTCCAAAACACGTTAGCGGCGTGGCAATGGGTTTAATTACACGCGAAGACGGCAAATACGCCATTCTTACAGATATTTTGGGTGATGAAGATCACCTGGGTGATATGGACTTTAAAGTAACAGGTACACGCGAAGGTATTTGCGGTGTGCAGATGGATATTAAAGTAGATGGTTTAAGCATGGAAGTAATGCGTGAAGCATTAGCACAGGCACGCAATGGTCGCTTACATATTCTTGATGCAATGTATGAAGCTATGCCTGCTGCACGTGAAGAAGTGAAACCACATGCTCCACGAATGATCAAAATCATAATTGATAAAGAATATATTGGTGCTGTAATAGGGCCAGGTGGTAAAGTGATTCAGGAAATTCAGAGAGAAACTGGTGCTACCATTAATATTGAAGAGGTTGGCAATACGGGTGAAGTAAGCATCTTCTCACCACAAAAAGAAAGTCTTGAAAGGGCTGCGGCTTGGGTAAATGGTCTTACAACTTCACCAGAAGTTGGTAAAACTTACGAAGGAACTATTAAGAGTATCAAGGAGTTCGGTGCTTTTGTTGAGTTTTTGCCTAAGAAAGAAGGGTTGTTACACATCAGCGAAATTAGCTGGGCACGTATAGAAACCATGGATGGTGTATTTAATGAAGGTGACACTGTAAAAGTGAAATTGCTGGAAGTTGATCCACGTACTGGTAAATTTAAATTAAGCCGCAAAGCATTAATGCCAAGACCTGAAAGAACAGAAGGTGGTAATGAAGAAGGTGGCGGCGGACGCCCCCCACGCGAAAACAGGGATAGCAGGCCACCCCGTGATAATAGGGACAGGAATGACAGACCACGTTATTAATAATTGATAGTTTTATAAAATCCCCGTAACGCTTTGCGTTATGGGGATTTTTATTTTGCATGTACAAATGTTGCAATGATGCAATGATTGCATTAAGTATTTAGTCATAAGGTAAAATAAAAATATGACTAAAGCTTTCTTTACCTTCCTTCTCTTTGTTTGTTGCCTTTATGCTACTTGCCAATCAACCATTACGCTTGGTACTTTTACTGGTATTTCTTCAAACCTTTTTCTTTACACTTCTAATTCAAGTGCTACCTATTCGCGCAGCACTTTTGTGTATAATAAAGATGAGCTTACTGCAATGCCTGCTAATGCTTTGATTAAAAGTATCACCTTAAACCAGCACTCAGGAATAACATTAAACGGTGCAACAGTTTGCAGGCTGTACCTTAAAAACCGTAACGATAAATTACCGATGGGATCCAGTACCACATGGGGTGCTGAATTGGCGGGGGCATCTCTTGTATTTGAAGGCAGTGTGAATACCCTGTTTAATAACACTACTGGCTTAAAGAATCTTGTTTTTAACATTGGGGCAAATCCAGGTTTTGTTTATACGGGTGAAAACCTGCAATTAATGATTGAATTTATGCACGATCAAAGTGCGAGTACTTCTGTTGGATTTTCCATTTACAGTGGTTCTGACAATCAGCTTCTATATTATGGCAATGGCTCGTTGCCTGCTAGCACAGCGCATATTTTATCTACGTTTACAATGAAACCTGCTATACAGATAGCGTATGTTTCTACTTTGCCTGTGACCCTAAGTAATTTGAAAGGAAACAGTAATGGCGGTGGTAACTTGCTAAGCTGGACAACGCTAACCGAAATTAACCATGCTTTTTTTGAAGTACAACGTTCTGCTGATGGTATTAGTTTTACCGATGCCGCTTTAATAGCTGCGAAGGGGAATGGAACAAGCAGTACGCCACAACAGTATCAATGGCAGGATGCAGGCGTTACAACAAACAAATTTTATCGTTTGAAGATGATAGACAAAAATGGTAACGCGCAGTATTCTTCCGTAATTGAGGTTGCTGCTGGCAAAAGCTACCAGGTAAAAGCATATCCTGATCCTGTAACTGAGTGGTTATACCTTGAGTTTGATGCCAACACTTCAAACAAAGCTGAAGTGAATATTATTTCTGCCAACGGCAAACAAGTACTACAGCAAAGCTTTGGGCTGATTAAAGGACATAATATTCTAAAAATAAATGCGCTTACCTGGCTAAAGGGAACTTATTATGTAACTGCATCAGCTAATGGGCAGCCGCTTTTTAGCAGTATTGGTGTACTGAAATAGCTTAAAAATAGAATGCAGCTTTCACAAACCTTATTGCTGTTTCACTCAAACCAAAAAATCCCGTTCCAAAAATTTGGAACGGGATTTTTACATCTGTCAACGGTCATTTTTCAACTATCAACTATTTCTTAATACCTGTACATATCACTTTTGAAAGGACCATTCTGAGGAATGCCTAAATAAGATGCCTGATCAGGAGTTAACTCGTCTAATTCAACACCAATTTTGGCAAGGTGTAAACGGGCAACTTTTTCATCCAACGATTTTGGTAATACATATACCTTGTTCTCGTAAGCTTCGTGGTTCGTCCACAACTCAATTTGAGCAAGGGTTTGGTTAGCAAAACTGTTACTCATTACAAAACTTGGGTGACCAGTAGCACAACCTAAGTTTACTAAACGGCCTTCAGCAAGAATGATTACATCTTTACCCTCAATATTGTAAATATCAACCTGTGGTTTAATGGTATCTTTTGTATCACCATAGTTTTCATTCAACCAGGCCATATCAATTTCAATGTCAAAGTGACCAATGTTACAAACAATCGCTTTATCCTTCATAACACGGAAATGTTTTTCAGTGATAAGGTCGCGGCAACCTGATGCAGTAACAATAATATCAGCTTCAGCAACTGCTTTCAGCATTGGTTTCACTTCAAAACCATCCATAGCTGCTTGCAAAGCACAGATAGGGTCAATTTCAGTAACAATAACGCGGCAACCAGCACCAGCCAAAGAAGCAGCAGAACCTTTACCTACATCACCATAACTACCTACAACAGCAACTTTACCTGCCATCATAACATCAGTAGCACGACGGATCGCATCTACCAATGATTCTTTACAACCGTATTTGTTATCAAATTTAGATTTGGTAACAGAATCGTTTACATTGATTGCAGGAACAGGTAAAGTACCTTTTGCCATGCGCTCATATAAACGGTGTACACCTGTAGTCGTTTCTTCAGAAAGACCTTTAATATTCTGAATCAATTCAGGATACGTGTCAAAAACAATGTTGGTTAAATCACCACCATCATCCAAAATCATGTTTAAAGGACGCTCAACACTGCCAAAGAACAAAGTTTGTTCAATGCACCAGTCAGCTTCGGCTTGTGTTTGGCCTTTCCATGCAAAAACACCAATACCAGCAGCGGCAATAGCAGCAGCAGCCTGGTCTTGTGTAGAAAAGATATTGCAAGAGCTCCATTTAACTTCGGCACCAAGGGCAACCAAAGTTTCAATTAAAACCGCAGTTTGAATGGTCATGTGCAAACAACCCGCGATCCTTGCGCCTGCCAACGGCTGGCTTGGACCATACTCTTCACGAATGCTCATTAAGCCTGGCATTTCTGCTTCTGCCAAACGGATTTCTTTGCGGCCCCAAGCTGCAAGGCTGATGTCAGCTACTTTGTAAGGCAGCGTAAAATCAATTGTTTTTGTTAATGTAGACATAGTATTTATTTTGAAGTGCAAATATAGATTGGCAGGATATTATTCTTTCAATAATAAAATATTTAGGATAGAATTTGATAAATGATAATTTTTAAAGAATATAATGACTATTTGTATCGCAAAAATTGAGGTAAACAGAATAAATAGCTTTTATGCAGGACGGGCTAATCACATCGCAACTTCATCTTCCCCGGTAGTAGTATTTGCGGCATCGGTCGCAGGGTTACCTTGAGCGGTCGCAGGGTTACCTTGGGCAGTCGCAGGGTTACCTTGGGCGGTAGTTGGTGTTTCTTTAATGGTCGCTGGGTTTTCTTAGCCGGTAGTAAGGTTAGCTGTTCCGGTCGCAGCATTTACGGCACTGGTAGTAAGGTTTTCTTGAGCGGTAGCAGGTTTTTCTTAGCTGGTAGTAGGTATTTTTTGGGTGGCATATGCGACATATAACCCTTTATTTAAACATTCGCCCACGGTTTAAACCGTTGGCTATTATTCATTTTCAAATCCATACAATTTTAAAAATTCATCATATTCCTGTTGAAATGATTTTTTGCCATGATGTTGTTTTTGATTTTGTATATACCTGAAAACTTTATCAACTACAGATTCTGAAACAGAATAAGCTGCATAGCCTGTTTGCCACGCAAATTTTTCCTCAATCAGGTTGTCCTGGTTTATATAATGCGAACTGCTGCCTTTAATTTGTTTGATTATATCGGCAATTGACTTTTGCGGGCTTAACAGAAACAAACAATGTATATGGTCGGGCATGCCGTTTATAGCCCTGACGGGGCAACCCAGCTCACGCAATTGGTCTGATAAAAATTGAGATACTTTTTGCTCTATGGCATGGTGTATTAAAGGCATCCTCTCTTTGGTTGACCAAATGGCGTGTATCCATATTTTATTGTATGAATGTGGCATGTTTATTTTTTTGTTGCTGCATTGTAAAAATCGTTAAAAACGGGTTGGTTTTCGGATGCAATTGTCATAATCCATTGTTTAAATTTATGAATTATGGTTGGTAAAAACCGTTAAAACGGTTCATGGTTCATATGGTATTTCCCATAGCCCATGGTTTAAACCATGGGTTATGGGTGGCATTATCCGTGGTGGCAATGGATTTATCCATTTGTTTATCGTGGTTTGATTTTCAATAATTTTTATTTCGTTTTTGATAGGGGGCAACCTCACCCATAGCCCATTGTTTAAAATATGAATCATGGTTGGTAAAAACCGTTAAAACGGTTCATCGTCTGTGTGGTATCCCCATAGCCCACGGTTTAAACCGTGGGTTATTTTAAAATCGTTATCAATAGCATTGGCGGTGTTGGTATTTGCCCAGGCATAAGAAAGAAATATTTGTGGTAATGGGTTCTTCATGCCGGGCAATGGTTTTGGGTTAAAACAAAGGTGGGCTTCTACCCACCTTCACACTGGTAATCTTGTAATAAATTATTTTTTGGGTTCTGATCCATCCCCGCCATCAGTTCCTTTCTTAGCCTCGCCGGCAGTGAGGTTCGCAAGGGTTTTGGTATAGCTAAACTGTTCAGCCTTGGCGCTGTCTTTTATTTCGTTAAAAAGGTTGGCGCTGTGCAGGGCAACCTTCATCACCTTGTTATACAGGTTGTTCAGTTGTACAATACCATCACTGGTAATTACTTTCTTGTCTTTCTTTTTGGTTTCCTGCGCAATGTTTTTATCCTTGATAATATTGGCATAGCTGGTAATGTCAGTAATATAACTGGCATCAGTACCCGCAGTGGTTATTTCGGTTTGCAGTGCAGGTGTCATGTTTTGTACAAAAGTGGCCAGCAATTCAACAAGTGCTTCCTGGCTACCCTTTTCCACCTTATCCCATAACCTGAAGCCAATACTGTTCAGTATTTCCTGCTCGCGGTTATCATCGGTAAAATCAATTTCTACCGCTCTTTTAAAGCTGCGTAATTTGGGCAGCACCTGGTTCATGGCATCGTACAATGCCTTGCTGGCCTTGGTCTGGTCACCAAGCCCTTCAATGCCCAGCACGTCTTTAAACACTCTTTTAATGTCATCGTTCAGGCTTTTAAAAAAGGCGGCATTCCAGTTACTTCGCTTGCTGAATAAAAATGTTTTATTGTTGTCTGCTGCGTTCATTAACACAGCCAGTGAGGTAAGCATAGCAGCATCGCCGCCTTTGTACACTCGTTTTACAGTTTTGATTGCTTTTGACATACACTAAGTTTTAGTGAGCCGAATATAAACATTTTGGTATAGATAAATAGCAGGCAGGAAAAATAAAAATGGAACACGGATGACGCGGACGGAGAGGATAGGAACGGATTAAATTGTACGGTACTAACCCAAGGCTGAAGCCATAGGGTTATGAAGGGTTTCTTCGAAAAAGCAATAGAACATACGTCGTGATTAATGGTTACTTCATAAAAATCTGTGAACATCCCTTAAATCCGTGTTATCCGTGTTGCTATACATGTTCCAATAATATCCACTTACTTTACAAAATCATCTACCGTTAACACTATGACCCTTGATCCAAAAGACCTTGCCATTTTAAAATTGCTACAGCAAAACGCCAAAGCAACCGTAAAAGAAATTGCCGATGCCATCCATTTAAGTACCACACCTGTACATGAGCGCATTAAGCGTATGGAACAAAACGGTGTGATAAAACAGTACGCCACGTTGCTGGATGCCAGTAAAGTAAAAAAGGGGCTGATGGTAATTTGCTATGTTTCGTTAAAGCAGCATGATAAAAAAGCGGGTTCAGATTTTATTAAACTGATACATGCACTGCCTGAAGTTGTTGAGTGCTACAATATTAGCGGTGAGTTTGATTTTATGTTGAAAGTGGTAGCTGAGAATATGGATGACTATTACAACTTTCATGTAAATAAACTAAGCGAAGCAGGCAATCTTGGTCATGTACAAAGTGTGTTTGTAATGGGAGTGATAAAGCAAACCCATGTGCTGGTATAAGTTTTTAAAATATCAATTAGCTTTACAATAAATAGAATAAAAAATGAGATTGAATTTTGCGGACTTATTTACAAGTCAAAACAATATTATTTCACCAAAAGTGCCGGTTAATATAAACGGTGTTACTATGACACCAGGTGTTTCTTTTGGTGGTGGTGTATCTTTCGGGGGTATTGATTTAACAAAATTTATTGGAAGAGATTTTGAGGTTGAAATACAAAATGGAATTAGAATCCTAAAAGGTATATACAATTAAAATTACTTTATGAGTTTAGTGGTTGCCTGTTTTATACCGACTGGAGTTGTATTATCAGGGGAAAGTAGATCAACTAGTATTTATCACACTAAAAGCCCAGACCCAAACGACCCAAGCAAGGATATTGAATATACAAATGGTTTTATTGCGAGTGATTCGGAGTCAAAAGTATTTTTAGTTTTTGAAAAATATGGAATCACTGCCTGTGGTGATGGACTGATTGATGATTTCCCAATTGAATACTATATTGAACAATTTGAAGTAAATTATTCAGATACAGGAAAAGTTGAAGATTTGGCAATCTCATTAAAAAATTGTTTTGCTGCATTTACTCCTATACCTTTTATATTTTTCTTCGTTGCTGGGTATGAAAAAGCGGAACAATTCGTATATAGAATAAGCGTGGCTGAAGACGAAGTTGTTAGAATTAATTATGATTTGGCTCAATCTAAATTAATTTATGATGTACAATACGATGGAAATTTTAGTATATTAGATAGGCTGCTTACTTCGATACCATCCCAATTTACCAGATTTTATTTATTTAACTTACAAGATGCGATTGATTATTCTAAACATCTAATTTTAACTACAATTAATCAAATGCGATTTGAGTTAGAATTTCCTTCTGTAGGCGGTGCAATAGATGTTTTGGTTATTACACGAAATAAAGCAGAATTCGTTTGCAGGAAAAAGCTTAAAGTATAAATATTAAGCTAAATTTACAACCACACCTCTATTAAATTTATTTACCTCAAACTTATACTTACCCTCACTTCAGCACTTTCGCCATTTCAACAGCTAATTTTTGTGCCCATATAGCGTAGAGTTTACCACTGGGGTGCAGGCCATCATTGGCTGTAAGGGTGGCATCGGTAGCAGCCATTTTGGTAGATGGGGTAATATCAATATAAGTAACACCACTAAAGCTTACTGTAATTTGCTTGTTGATGGCATTAAACGCATCTATCTCCTTACTAATTACAGCATTACCACCACCAAAAGGTGTAACACCATAATCAGGTATACTCAGCACAAAAACATGCGCTGGTTTATTGCCTGCCAACGCTATACTTTTTTGCAGCAGTTGTGTAAACCTGGTACGGTAACCAGCGGTATCCATACGCTGGTACTGGTCATTCACTCCAATTAATAAACTTACCGCATCGTAAGGCCCATGTATGTTTTGTACGGCAATGGCATTGCTCAGGTTGGCAGTTGTCCATCCTGTTGTAGCAATATATGTAATGGGCTGAATATTGATGTTCATTCCTTTTAACAGGGCTGCTGTTTGTGCAGGAAATCTTTCTGCCGCTGTTACAGATTCGCCAATAGTGTAAGAATCGCCAAGGGCAAGATATGTTTTTGTATTAGTGGTTACGGGGGGTACAGGTGTAGGTGTAGCAGGTGTTGGGGTAGGGTTGTTGCTCATGGTATTGCTTTGTTTTTCGCAACCAATATTAATAAAGTTTATGGCTGTATAAAATGCAATGCATAGCAGGCTCATTCGTTTACTGTTCATCATGTATAATTACGATAACGTTTGCATAATTGTTTGCTTACATCAAAAATGTTAAACACCTACATTTGTACACTTCTAAAAAAAATCTAAACGTATCAACATGCCACAAAAAATTAAAGTTGCCAACCCGGTGGTGGAATTAGATGGCGACGAAATGACCAGGATCATCTGGAAGTTCATTAAAGACAAACTTATACTTCCTTACATGGATCTTGATATTAAGTATTACGATCTTGGTATGGAATACCGCGATGAAACCAATGACCAGGTTACCATTGATGCCGCAAATGCCATTAAAGAATATGGTGTTGGTATTAAATGCGCTACCATTACTCCAGATGAAGAGCGTGTAAAAGAATTTGGTTTAAAACAAATGTGGAAGAGCCCTAACGGCACTATCCGTAATATTCTGGATGGTACTGTTTTTCGTGAACCTATCGTGTGCAGCAATGTACCACGTTTAGTACCTAACTGGACAGCACCTATCTGTATTGGCCGTCACGCTTTTGGCGACCAGTACCGTGCTACTGACTTTGTAACAAAAGGAAAAGGTAAACTGACCGTTAAGTTTGAAGGTGAAGATGGAACTGTTCAGGAGTTTGAAGTGTTTAACTTTAAAGGTGATGGCGTTGCTTTAACTATGTACAATACTGACGAAAGCATCACTGGTTTTGCACGCAGTTGTTTTAATACTGCTTTGCAGAAAAAATGGCCTTTATACTTGTCTACCAAAAACACCATTCTTAAAAAATACGATGGTCGTTTTAAAGATATTTTTGAAGACATCTACCAAAAAGAATTTAAAGCCAAATACGCCGAAGCGGGTATTACTTACGAGCACCGTTTAATTGATGACATGGTTGCTTCTGCCCTTAAATGGAATGGCAACTTTGTTTGGGCCTGTAAAAACTATGATGGTGATGTACAGAGCGATACTGTTGCACAGGGCTTTGGTAGCCTTGGCTTAATGACTTCTACCTTAGTTACACCTGATGGAACTGTAATGGAAGCTGAAGCTGCACATGGTACCGTTACACGTCACTACCGTGAGCATCAAAAAGGCAAACCAACTTCTACAAACCCAATCGCTTCTATTTTTGCATGGACACGTGGTTTGGAGTTCCGTGGCAAATTAGATGGCAACCAGCAATTAATTAATTTCTGCCATGCACTGGAAGCAGTTTGTGTTGAAACTGTAGAAAGCGGTAAAATGACCAAAGACCTCGCTGTTTGTATTCACGGCAACAAGGTAAGCCATGGGGAACATTACCTGTACACGGAAGAATTTTTAGACGCTTTAGATGCAAACCTGCAGGCTAAACTGGCTTAATTCTTACTAGTATAATAGTACAGCCCTGCACTTTGTGCGGGGCTTTTTGTTATTGGCAATTTAGTTGAGTGCTACAGATATGCACTTCAAGAAAAGATAAACAATTGATAACACCACCAATCTTCAATCATACTTTAAATAAGCCCATATTCATTTCTTAAATCAGTACAATGAATGCCTGGCAATCTCTTAAACAATATTATTTTTCACTTGCCAACCAATACCATGTAGATCCTGTTGTTTTTATATCCATCCATATTATTGCTACCCCTCTTTTGCTGCTTATCGTTGCCTGGATAATAAGAAACAAAAAGCAACAAAAGCCCATACTACTACCTGTTTTACTGGCCGTTATATTGTATAATGTAGCTAATGTGTATCTTGTAATTGCCGGAAGGAACATCCCTTTTTATATTTACCTGCTTTTATTTGGTTCTACCATTTATGGTGGTTATATCACCTATACTAAAATTAAGCGCAGTATTAAAATGCAATAATCTTTGCTTTATATTCGGTGTTTAAAACCTGTAAAGATATTTATAACCTGATGTTAATGTATTGTTTAATTTAAAACCATTTAAACTGATTTTAATCTTAAACAAAATCGAAAAGGCAATTATCTTCGTATCTGCATAAGAACAAATATTTAGCCTGCTGGGTTGATTTAAAAGTAAAAAGAGAGGTGGTGGATTATGAATATTATTAAAACATTTATTGAATCGGGTATTATTGAATCTTATGTGCTGGGTATTGCAACAGATACAGAGCGTGCAGAAGTGGAACAAATGGCTCAGGAACATGCAGAGGTTCGTGATGCTGTTGATGGTTTCAGCCGCACTTTTGAAAATGTATTGTTACAAAATCCCGTAACACCAGACCCTACCATAAAGCCATTTTTAATGGCCATTATTGATTATACTGAACGGCTGCAAAATGGGGAAGAGCCTGCTTTTCCACCAGTATTAAATGAAAATTCTTTAATTGAAGATTACACGCCATGGCTTAACAGGCCAGATATGGTGTTGCCCGTTGATTTTAAAGATATTCATGCAAAAATTATTGGCTTTACGCCTGAAGTTACAACTGCAATTGCCTGGATTAAACATATGGCACCGCAGGAAGTACATCATGATGAATATGAAAAATTCCTGATTGTAGAAGGTAGTTGCGATATTACTATTGAAGATAAAGTGCATCATCTTTCAGCGGGCAGTATGTTGTCTATTCCATTATATGCCAGTCATCATGTAACTATTACTTCTTCTATTCCCTGTAAAATAATATTGCAGCGCGTAGCTGCATAGCCTTATTTACTAATACACTTCTTCATATTTAGAATTATCTCCACGGTAGCTTTCAGTATATTGGTTAGATGAGAAGCTGTTTGCCAAAAAACGCCATGTTAAGCAAAGCCCTGCAAAAAGTAATGTCGTAATAATAAATGTTAAAGTCATCAGTTTTTTTTTAAACAGAAAGGGTACGGATATTAAGAAACTTAAAAAAAGTATAGTTGTCGTGATTGAGGATTTTTTTCATCACATCGGGGTTGTCGTTAATCTGTTCTTTAATTTCTCCCACCAGTTGATGCAGCTTTATTTCAGGCTTCTCACTTTTTAAAAACTGGTTAATAGAAATTCCAATAATTGATTGTGTACCAATGGTTGTTAAACGTTTAATTATTTCTTCTTTCATGCACAATAAATCTTGCGATACTTATAATAAAATTTATGCCATAATTTGCTGATTATTAAAGTGGTATAACTTCTACAAAACCAAAAGGTATCATGTTTTATGCTAACTCTTATACCTGTTATTAAAAGCAGTATTTTGACTTTACTATGGTGAAAAAGATCAGTTTACTTTTAACAATATTTTGCGTTACTGCTGGCTATACACAAGTGTTAGACTGGAAGCTGAAGGTTGATAAAGATGGAATTAAAGTGTACACCAAATCGTTACCCGATAGTAAGTTTAAAGCCATAAAAATTGAATCTTCCATTGCCGCTTCTGCAACACAGCTTGTAGCAGCTATTTACGATATCAATACGTCTGCACAGTGGGTGTACAGTACCAAATCTGCAACGCTGCTAAAGCAGGTTTCGCCCTCAGAAGCTTATTATTACTCTGAAGTAACCTTGCCTTGGCCTGCAAGCAACCGCGATTTTGTGGCGCATCTTAAAACCAGGCAGGATGCCCGTACCAAAATAATTACTGTGAATGCTGAAAATGTTAGCGGGCTTGTAGCAGTTAAAAATGATATTGTTCGTATTACCAACTCAGTTGGGCAGTGGGTAATAACACCCGTTTCTAAAACAAATATTAATGTAGTGTACACTTTACAGGTTGACCCAGCCGGTTCTATGCCTGCATGGTTAAATAATATGTTTATTACCAAAGGCCCCATGGAAACTTTTAAAAAATTAAGGGTTCATGTAACGCGGCCTGAATACCAAAAAGTACAGCTACCGTTTATTAAAGATTAATCTGCGTTTGTTTACCAGTAAATCAAAACGATAAACTGTCTTTTATAACTGTTAATGCAAATACTTCCTTCAATGTAATGCAGTCGTAGCAAGGCTTTGATGCAAAAAATTCTGTGCTGGTTGATGTTTTGTAAATCAACATCCCATTTCGTTGAATAAAATGCTGGCATGATTTTTAAACACTATTGTTTATGGGAATAAATTTCAACCCCCATTTAATTAACCAGTAAAAGATTAGATTATGAAAAAGATGGTAACTCTTATAGCTGTAGCAGCAGTTTTTGCGGCTTGCGGTAACAAACAAAATACTCAAGCGGTTATTGTTGACTCTGCAGCTATACAACGCAATGCAATTGCAGCAGAACAAGCAAGGATTATAGAGGAACAACGCATTAAAGACAGTATTAAAACTGTTGTAATGAAAGAAGAAAGTGCAAAAGCTGCGGTTGTAAAACAATCAAATAATAACGTTGTAAAAAGAAGAACTACAACTTCAAGAAGCAATAATACAGGTACAAGTGAAACACCTTCAAGCTCAGGTTCAGGATCTGAAGAAAGTGTTGCACCAGCTAAAAAAGGTTGGAGTGATGCTGCAAAAGGTACTGTAATTGGTGCTGGTGCAGGTGGTATAGCAGGCGCTATTATTGATAAAGGTAAAGGCCGTGGTGCAATTATTGGCGGTGCAGTTGGTGCTGGTACAGGTTATATTATTGGCCGTGCTAAAGACAGAAAAACTGGCCGTGTAGTTAAAAAAACAGATAATTAAGATAGTTAAGATTCAATGTGAGGGCGCAGCATTAATGCTGCGCCTTTTTTGTTTTATGCTCTTTTATATTCCTCAATCTCGCTTAAAAACGCTTTTGCCTTGCTTATGTTTACCCATTCTGCACTGCTGAATAAAATTTTAAACCATTTCTTTTCAACATTCTTTATATCAATATTCCTGTAAAGCCATACAGATAGCCATGCAAAAAAAAGTGCTATTGGTACAGCTATCAGCCAAAAATAAATGTTGTTGTTAATCATTTTTGGATGCCAAAACCAGGTACAGTAAAAAGGCGTTTGCAAAAAAAGAATTCGTGTAATACGTATGGTGGAAAGTTGCAGCCAGGTTAATTTTTGCTGTGCATCTACAATGCCTGCATTATAATTAACTTGTTTTATTATAATAACCTGTTTAATATAAACCACAACAGCTATTAAGGTGATAATTGCTATAATACTTATAGAGACTGAAAAGTAGGGGTTAGTAAAACGGTTGAGATACACGAGAAAAGTTAGTAAGCAAGTCCATATAATTCCCAATATCACTGCAAAAATTTTAATACTGGTAATGGTGTTTAATTTAGATTTGACTTTGCCTGCCTGCAATTCTTCAAAGCAGCGCAGGTTTAAAGCCCATGACTGCATATTAAGTAAGCGGGCATCTTCCAGTTTTTGATCGTATTGCTGCCAAATGCTTTTTAGTTCTAACTCGTTCATGCTATTAATAATTTATGAATGAAAATTTTTGTTTCAGTTTTTCTTTAATGCGGTTTATTTTGGTAGCAACATTGGTTTCAGTAATCCCTAATATTTCTGCTATTTCACGGTAAGTTTTACTCTCCAGGTAAAGTATCATCAATGCCTTGTCCAGTTCCTTTAATTCATTTATAAATTGTTGCAGTAGCTGGCTTTTTGTTTCAGCATCATTTGTTGTATCAATTGGCGTGTCAGCTTTGTAGGTATGTTCTTCATTCAATTCATAAAAGGCATTTACCTGCTGGTGCTTACGGTAAAAACTAATAGCTACATTTAAAGCTACACGATACATCCAAGTACTGAATTTATAAGTGCTGTCAAACTTTTCGCCAGATTTAAACAGGTGATAAACAATCTCCTGTGCAAGGTCTTCCCTGTCATTTTTATTTTGGCAATATGAGTTGCAAATTTTTAAAATGATGCCCCTGTTCTGCTCAATTAGCTGAAGAAAATTATTGTTTACTTTTTGCTTGCTCATTAATTGCGTATAAATTCCTATCTATATTATTCGCAGTAAGGTCTTAAAAATCACAGAACGCAATAATTTTTTTTTGCAAGATGACATCTGCACCATTTATAGTATGGTATTTCATTAAATGATGCTGTAGAAAACGTATAATACAGGCATAAAAATAGCCCTGATAGAAATCAGGGCCCTTTTTCAACCCTAAACCCTTAAAAAACTTAATCAAATGTAGTGTGCCAATTTGTTATTAGCAATTAAATGTGAAGAATTAACCATATGGTTAATTCTTTAAAGAACTGCTATTTAAAAAGCATATTAAGTGCTTATGTACAACCTTTACGCAGGCTTTATTTATGGCTTGGTTGCTTTTGCTGCGCTACTACAAGCCATATAAAAAAGGCTAAAGCACCACGCAACTTTTTTCATGCAACTTTTAAAAGTTGCGCGTAAAAAGTTGCGGGCAGGCGTAACTTTTTTTATGCAACAAAAAAAAGTTGCATGAAAAAAGTTGCGTGCAGAATAGTGGATGGAAGCGCAGATTTTTGAGACTTGGAGTTGTTTGCGATTTAGGTATATTAACAAGGCGGTTTAAGCACCTTAAATAACCGCTTTCGGTTAGTCGGGGTTAATCATCTTAAGCCGTAATTGCATCCCGAAGGCAGATAACTTCTTAAAGATAATTTTGCCCAAGAATTGCTATTTTCTAATCTTGCCAAAGCCCTTTACGCTTTCTTTATGAAACATATCAAAGTAATAATACTTTTCTTTTTTGTTGTCGGTTTTACATCTTGTGATTACACTATGTATGTTGCAGTTCGCAATTATAGAGAACCTGGTAGAGTTAATGTAACCTATCAAAAAACAGGCAATACCTTTTTTAACAATGATACTTTGTTGTTAAACCGTATAGGCAATTCAACAAAGTTTGACAGTTCATTGCTTCGTGTTAACACTTCTAAAGACTCATATTATTTTATTGCACCCCGGGAAAAGGAAATTGGGTTAAGGCCCATCTCGTTAGGACAACCAATAACGCAAGTTCACCTTGTGAATTCATCGGATTCATCATGGACAATAAATCTTTGGGATAGAAAAGAGTTTAAGAAACTAAAGAAGTTGGGGCGGATCAGGACGAAGGGTTTTATATTCACGACTTCTATATTTATTGAAAACAAAAAATACGATAGCTAAAAGGCGTATCATTTAAAGGAATGGTAATTGCAGGCAAGCTGGTAACCTTTTAATATGAAAACTGTTTACAGTGAATCCGAATTGGTTGCTGCTTTAAAAACCGGCAGTCCACTTGCTTTTGAATTTTTGTATGATACCTATTCGCCTGCATTGTATGGCTATTTGTTGCAAATGGGCGAAGATAAACTTGCCGCTGAAAAAATACTAATAAGGACATTTATACGTATGAAATCTCATTTTAAAGAACTCACAAACCTTAATGGTAGGCTTTTTACCATCATGGTGCAATTGCTGCACAAAGAAGTTCCTAAAGCGGTATCACTTTATCCGCCCCGCAATGCTGCTATTCTTCCAGCGGTTTAAAAATTTGCAAACCCCAGGTGTTGCATTAATGCCACAGGTAGTTTGGGCATTTTCTTTCGCTCAATTAAAAAAGTGGCTAAGCCTGATAAGTCTTTATAAATAAAATGCTTGCCTAATGCACCTTCCAAATACCCTGCGCCTGAAGTGTTTCCTGTACCTACACGCATCCCAATCATACGCCTAACCATGATTAAATGTTTATGCCTCCAGTTGCTTAACAGGTGGTCAATTTCTATTAAAGCATCCAGTATTTGGTAAGAGGTTTGAAATAAAGGAAAATCCCTGTAAAGCATAATAAAAAGCGCTGAACGCAAAGCCTTGGCGGAGAAATTATGGGTAAGCTGCGTTGCTTGTTTATCAATGGTTCCAGAGGATTTCGCTTCAAAAAAAATAGCAGTAAAGTCCTGTAGTTTTGGTAATTCTCTTTCTGATAATCCTGCCGCATAAATATTGTGGTAATCATTCCAGAAAGGATGTTCATGAACGCCCTGTGCTGTAGTTGTTTGATATTCCTGCCATAATGATGTTTCAAAAAAAGGCATTCTTTCCAGCCAGTTGTTTACGAGTTGCTGCATGTTTTCACCAGCTTCTGTATCATTGATATATTTAAAATCTGTGGTGGTAAAGCCGCCTTCATTCACTCTTTTATAATAATCTTTCTGGTGCCTGTTATCCATTTGTAAACCAAGCGTGGCTTCAATTAACCTGAACTGCTTGCTCTGAAAACCAGAAGAAGGACTTAACAGGTTCCTGAATTCAAGGAAGTCAAGCGGTGTCATCGTATCAAGAATATCTACCTGGTTATTGAGCAACTGCATAATTTTTATGACCCTGTTTAAACGATGGCGCACAAGGTTCAGGTCTTCTGAATTATCGTTGATCGTGTCCTTCTTAAAAACTGAAATGCAGTAATCCAGTTCAAACAGTATTTGTTTAAACCACAGTTCATAAGCCTGGTGTATCACTATAAAAAGAAACTCATCGTGTGCAGGTGTTTCGCCTTCTTTGGTAAAGCTTACAGGGTGCTGGCTGTTAAGTATTTTTTCAAGCTGCAGGTAGGTTCCGTAATACATTGGTGCGGTTTCCATAATAATATTTTATCTGGTAAATTCTCAAAACTTTAGTTAGGTTACCTGTTTTTGGCAGCAGGGTTTGGGCGGCAATATTACATAAAGTTAAAGCGGCAGTTTTAAGCTTTGTAAGGGGTACAAAATAAAAAATCTCCATCGTTTTAAAAAGATGGAGATTTTTTGATGCATGCAAATAAAACCAAAATTACCTGTTAAGTACAGTGAAGGTTATTGCAGCAATCACAAGGGTCATGATGGCAATAATAACGCCATACGCAAACCTGTCTTCGGAGTTTGAGTGTGTGTGTTCCATGGCAAAAAACATTTTAGGTGAATAATGGGGTAAATGTTCTTCAAGGATAATTGGGGTGATGTTGTGCTAAAACCATGCAAGAAGGAAGGCCAATCGGGGGAATCGTTATTTCTGCTATAAAGCTAAAACAATATTTTGAATGAATAGCTAATTAAAACTTAAAATTCAGAATAATTTAAGTGAATGAATATGGGCGTAGGTGGATATTTGTATAAATAAAGCCTGCTGCAATTTTTATTGTAACAGGCTTGAGTTGGCTACATGGCTTATCTTTTAAACCATGTATAAGTAATCAATGCAATAACCAGGTACAAAGCTGCAACAATAAAAAAATTCTTGATGGCTTTGTCAAATGAAGAAGAGGCGGGCTGTTTGCGCATAACCATTGTTATTTAGTGTTATAAAAAATAATAACTTCATCTGGTTAATCATAGCAATTGGCATAAAGCAACGATTATTATAACGATACTTGTTTGTGGAAATTGTATAGGGCAAGAAATCAATCAAAAAAAAGTAAGATAAAACGCAATGTTTGCAATAGTAGATATAGAAACAACAGGCGGGCACGCAAATGCAAATGGAATTACTGAAATAGCCATTGTACTGCACAATGGTAAAGAAGTTGAAGGCAAATTTACCACCCTTGTAAACCCAAAAATGCCCATACAGCGTTACGTGCAGGGGTTAACAGGTATTACAGATGCGATGGTTGCCGTAGCACCCACTTTTGGTGAACTGGCAGATAATATTTTTAATTTATTGAAGGACAGAATTTTTGTGGCGCACAACGTAAATTTCGATTACAGCTTTGTAAAATACGAACTTGCTAAGGCAGGGTACGACCTTACAACGCATAAGTTATGTACTATTCGTCTTACAAGAAAAATCTTTCCTAACCTGCCAAAGTATGGGTTGGGTACCGTTTGCAGGGAATTAAATATAAGCAACGATGACCGCCACAGGGCCGCAGGAGATGCCCTTGCAACCGCAGAACTGTTTACTATGTTATTACAGAACGATACCAGCGGCGAATTGCAGAAGATGGTAAAAAAAAACTCCAATCAGTACCTGCCGCCCCATGTAAACAGTGATTTGGTAGATAATTTGCCCATGGCGGCGGGTATTTACTATTTTCATAACAAGCAGAGCAAGGTGGTATATGTGGGCAAGGCCAAAAACATCAAAAAAAGGGTGGTTTCGCATTTTAGCAATAATAAACCAAACAAGCAAAAACAGGATTTTTTAAAAGACATCCATAACATTACCCACACTATTTGCGATAGTGAGCTTGTTGCAGCCATGCTTGAAAGTATTGAGATTAAACGCCTGTGGCCCATCTACAACAAAAGCCAGAAACACTACGAACACCAGTACGGCATTTTTATGTTTGAAGATGCAAAAGGCTATATTCGCCTGGGTATTGATAAAAAAAGGAAACTGCTGCAGCCCTTACTGTCATTCAGTTTAATGGCAGAAGCACACAGCACTTTATGGAAACTGTCAAAAGAGTATAACCTGCATCCTGCATTGTGTTTTTTAGATAAAACGCAGAAAATTGTTACAAACCTGCCGCCTGTTGCAGAACACAATGCCTGTATACAACAGGCCATCGCATCTGCGAAATCAGATAAAAAATCTTTTATTATTAAAGAAAATGGCTGCCAGTATATTTTGGTAGAAGATGGAAAATTTTATGGTATGGGAAGGGTAGAAGATGATACCGTGGCTAAAGATGTAAACCTGCTAAAACAAAAAGTAACTGCTTATCCTGAAAATGAAGTATTAAAAAGCATGCTGCGGATGTACGTAGAACGCTATCCAAAAAAAGTAATGATGTTGTAACCGCCTGTTTCCAAAAGTATTGCATTGCCACAATCTTCTCTATATTCTCCTCAGTAGCATCTCCGTTTTTCTAACTATCATTGCAGCCTTATCTTGTAAAATACTTCTAAGAAATTTAAAAATATGTATCCCAATTTATATTACGCATTTAAAGACCTGTTTGGTGTTGAATGGAACTGGCTGAAATTGGTAAACTCATTTGGTTTTTTTGTGGCACTTGCTTTTTTATCAGGTGCATGGGCGCAAACTGTAGAATTAAAACGCAAACAGCAAAGAGGTTTGCTTACTTATACTGAGGAAAAAATAATGGTTGGTGCGCCTGCGTCTTTTAGCGAGTTGCTCATAAATTTTTTATTAGGGTTTGTTTTCGGATTTAAAATTATAGGTGCCGTTGTGGTTGATGGCGCATTAAATGATCCCCAGGGTTTTATACTTTCTTCCCAGGGTAGTTTTCCTGTAGGCTTGTTGGTAGGATTGGTTTTTGCGGTTATAAAATGGTTTGAAAAAAACAAGGAGAAACTTGCAAAACCTGAACAAAGAAGTATAAGAATATGGCCAAGTGACAGGGTGGGGGATATGGTAATTTTTGCAGCATTGTTTGGCTTTTCAGGCGCAAAAGTGTTTCATAATTTAGAGAATTGGGATGAGTTTACAAAGAACCCCCTTGATGCGTTAATCTCTTTTAGCGGCCTTACCTTTTATGGCGGATTAATTTGCGCTACCATTGCTATTACTTTTTACGCTAAAAAGTATAATATAAAAATCATTCACCTCGCAGATGCTTTTGCTCCAACCATGATGCTGGCTTATGCCGTTGGCCGTATTGGTTGCCAGGTGGCAGGTGATGGCGACTGGGGCATTTTAAACAGCGCTTTTATTTCAACACCAACTGGCCAGATAGTAGCTTCTTCGCCAGCGCAGTTTCATGAAGCACTGGTTGCCAACGCACCTTTTTATACCTCGCAGTTTAAAGTGCTTGATGCAGCGCATCACTTAAATGTGCAGCCTTTCTGGCATTTGCCCAACTGGCTGGTTGCTTATAACTACCCACATAATGTAATAAATGAAGGCGTTAAAATAGCAGGCTGCACAGGCCAGTATTGCAGCCATCTTCCTATACCTGTTTTTCCAACACCTTTTTACGAAGTAATTGCCTGCGGCATTTTGTTTTTAGTATTATGGATGTTGAGAACGAGGGTAAAATTTGCTGGTCAATTAGCTGCTATTTACCTGATACTTAACGGTACAGAACGTTTTTTAATTGAAAAAATACGTGTAAATACAAAATACGAAGGCCTTCCTTTGCAGCCTACCCAGGCAGAAATCATTGCACTTGCTTTGGTAATCAGCGGTGTTGCCCTTTTAATTTTTGCGCAGAAGAAAAAGATTGCGTGTTAATTTTTTTGATAAGTAATACATCGTTTTGTTAAAATAAGTTAACAGTGCAGCAATAGTATTGTCTGTAAAGTCATACCCAAAAAATTGACTATGAGATGTACTTTACTTCTAATTATTGCAATTGTTCTTTTTACAGGATGCTGGCGGTTTAGCAAAGAAGGGCCAGAATATGTTCCCAGAAAAGTATGGGGCAATAAGCCTGTTTATAGCCAGGATACCATGTTAACCAAACCTAAATATGAAGCTGCGAGAAACGTTGTATCTGCCGGTAAAATTTATGCTTATAATACCTACCTGATGCAGTGTGAAACAGGCGAAGGCATTCATGTTATTGACAACTCAAACCCCGCAACAGCCCGGCGCATTGGTTTTATACAGCTTAAAGGCGCAAGTGAAATATCCATCCGCAATAATTTTCTTTATACCAACAGTTATAACGACCTGGTTACTGTTGATCTTACCAATATCACACTACCTGTAGAAGTAAAGAGGCAAAAAGGTGTTTTTCAGCAGCATGGCTTTTTGCCAGAGCCTTCAGAAAAAGGGTATTACGAATGTGTTGATATTTATAAAGGCATTGTTATTGGCTGGAAAAAAGATTCTATCACCGCTTACTGCTATAAAAACTAAATTATGCGCAACAAATACCTATACTTTTTACTTGCATTTTCATGCCTTGCCACTTATTTAGGGTGTACTAAAGAGGGTGCTTCAAACACCGCTTCTGGTAATGCAGGCACTGGTGGTTCTTTGGCAAGATTTACCATTAGTGGCAGTTTTTTATACCTGGTAGATGATTATTCATTGAAAGCATTTGACATAAGCAATCCTGCAAACCCTGTTCTTAAAAATACTGTCAACCTCGGCTTTGGTATAGAAACCATTTATCCCTACATGGATAAATTATTTATTGGTTCTACCACGGGTATGTTTATTTACTCCATATCTGATCCTGCAAAGCCTGTAAAACTTGGTGAAGCAAGGCATGTAAGGGCCTGCGACCCTGTTGTGGCAAAAGACACGGTTGCCTATGTTACTTTACGCAGCAGCGGTAATTGTGGTGTTGGCTTATCAGGATTGTACACCCATAATATAAAAGATATTACCAAGCCTGTTGCTATTGATACAATGCCGCTTCCTATGCCTACAGGTTTAGGATATAAAGACACTACATTATTTGTGGCCTGCGTGGATAGTGGGCTCGCGATTATAAGTATTAAAAATCCGTTTAAGCCAAAGTTTAAAAAATTTGTAAAGGGCAATACTTTTTATGATGTAATTGTTTTAAACGATTTATTGGTGTGCATGGTAAAAAGCGGTGTTGAGTTGTATGATATTAAGGATGTAAATGCAATTTCACTGATTTCAAATATCCCTAATTAGCATCAGCTTGCTGGTATTTACCTCATCTTAAATGGTACAGAACGTTTTTTAATTGAAAAATACGTGTAAACACCAAATACAAAGGCCTTCCTTTTCAACCTACACAAGCAGAAATAATTGCGCTTGCATTGGTAATCAGCGGTATTGCACTTTTGTTTTATGCACAGAAGAAAAAAATTGTGTGTTGATAAATTAGTCAGGATATAACTATACAAAAGTGCGCAACTAATAATTAAGAGAAAATGGCAGGAATTACGTCCTTGGGTTAATTTTTAGGCTTCGCCTGAAGATTTTGCGATAACTCAGATATAAAAAACGGGAATTCAGCTATAAAAAATGGCAGCTCACTACTGATCTGCCATTTTTTAGTAGTGAGCAATGAGTTTTAAGTGGTGAGCCACCATTTTAAAGTATTGAGGAATGTTTTTTAACTATTGAGCCGCCATTTTTGGGGGGTGAGTGATGGGTTTAAAGTAGTGAGTTGTTATTTTTAAGTGGTGCATTTGGTATCGGTGAGAGAAAATCAATAAAAAAAGTTCGTTATTTGAGTTGGCTGGAATTTTAAACAATATTCTGAGATGTCTAAATGCTAATCTTAAATTATAAATTACTCTAAAAGCACATAGTTGCTTCTCTAAAACAAACGTTAAAGCCCTGCATTTACCCACAAACCGCTTTAAATTATTTTGCTGTTAAATAAATAAGCACCATTTTCAGCTAATAATCTTTCATCATGCAAAAACTAACGGCAGTCTGCCTGTTTGCCTTGTTATTTTTTTCTGCTGCGGCACAAAAAAACGTTCCTTACAAATCATACCAAAGCCTTTTGTGGGAAATTACAGGCAATGGCCTGAAAAAACCATCTTACCTGTTTGGTACCATGCATGTAAGCAATAAGCTGGCCTTTCATTTAAGTGATTCATTCTATAATGCCATTGCAAGCTGCGATGCGGTTTCGCTTGAAGTAAACCCTCAACATTGGCAGCCCGAAATGTTTAGATTACAGGAGGCGCAGATGAGCCTGGCGCAGTACGCTGCACGCAGTGAGGCTGATTACATAACAGAAAAATCGTTCAGGATAAAGAAGGATTATGATGAGCGATTAAAGCGTGCCTTGTCAGAAGAATCTATGGCTATTAATGGCTTGCTGTACCGCACTTACCAGGGGCAGTCTGACTTTCAGGAAAACACTTACCTGGATCTTTACCTGTACCAAACAGGCAGGCGGCTTGGTAAAAAAGCGATGGGTGTTGAGAATTATATAGAGTCTCAAAAAATAATGATAGAAGCTTCTGAAGACATGGCAAAAGAGAAGCGGAAAATGCGGTTTACTACAGAAGGCGAAAACAGTTTTGACATTCAAAAAAAGATACAGGATGCCTACCGCAAGGGTGATTTGAACACGCTTGATTCTTTGGATAAACTCACTTCTTTTTCAGATGCGTATAAAGAAAAATTTCTGTACAAGCGTAACGATATACAAGCGGCATCCATTGATTCCATCATAAAAAAACAATCCTTATTTGTAGGTGTTGGTGCTGCGCACCTTGCAGGTGAAAGAGGTGTTATTGAATCATTGCGCAGGATGGGTTACCATCTCAGACCCATAAAAATGACCGATAATAATGCCACACAAAAAGAAAAAGTAGATAAGCTTAAAGTGCCTGTAGAATTTAAAGAGACAACCACCAGCGACAATTTTATAAAGTTAAAACTGCCAGGCCAATTGTTTAAACGCAATGACGCCTATGGCATTGAAAGCTGGCAATATGCCGATATGGAAAATGGCAGTTACTATATGCTTAGCCGTATTAAAACCAATGCTGGTATAAATGGCGATAAAGAAAGTGATGTGGTGAAAAAGATAGACAGCCTTTTGTACGAAAATATTCCTGGTAAAATACTGGAGAAAAAGGCTATTACTGTTAATGGGTACAAAGGTTTTGATATTACCAATAAAACACGCCGTGGCGATGTACAGCGATATAAAATAATTGCTACCGCTTTTGAAGTGCTGGTATTTAAAATGAGTGGTAATGAAGATTATGTGAGTGGAAATGAGGCAGATGCGTTTTTTAATTCAATACAAATAAAAGAAAGCACACAGCAGTGGACGAACTATGAACCTGCTATGGGAGGTTTTAAAGTTGCCTTGCCTCAACAACCAGTAACCAGCTTTACAAAAGGTGAAGACCGACTGGATACATGGTATTATGAAGCGAATGACAATGCTACGGGTGACAATTATTTGATAGTAAAAAAGAACATTAATAGTTACCGTTTTATAGAAGAAGATACTTTTGATTTGAGCCTTATAGAAGAAAGTGTGAAAGGGTCTGATATTATAGCAAAACAAACATCAAGAAAGTTTGATAAGCTGAAAGGCTACACCACACTTGATATACTTTTTAACCTTAAAGATGGTGGTATTTTAAAGGCAAAAGCCATTATAAAAGGCGCCGCTTATTACTTGCTTACGGCAAGAAGCAAGGATGCAAAAAATAACTTCTCAAAGTTTTTTAACGGCTTTTCATTTACCAGTTACAACTATGGTAAGTCTGAAACATTTATTGATTCTTCGCTTAAATTTTCCGTATCAACACCTGTAAAACCAAATATAGATACCAGCCTGTATTCTTTGGAAGAAAGAATGCTGTACAACCCTGTAATTCAGCGCAGCAATGAAGTGTATAACAATGTTGCCAAAACAAGAAATGCAGTTTTTGAAAGTGATTTAACGGGCGAAAGCATACAGGTTACGGTAGCTGCCTTGCCAAAATATTATTATAAAAAAGACTCTTTATTCTGGGAAAATGAAATAGGATGGAAGTATTTAAAAGAAGATATGACCCTTACGCAAAAAGAGTATTTCACCAATACGAAAGATTCCGTTTTTGGTTACCGTTATACCTTGCTTGATACCAACACTAACAGAAAAATTAAAGCACTTGCTACGGTAAAAGGCAATACACTTTATAAAGTGTTAACGCTTACTGATAATCTTGATACAGAAAGCAGTTTTATAACAACTTTCTTTAACAGCTTTAAGCCTTTGGCAGAAAGCAATGGGTATACCGTTTTTAACAGTAAGGCACCCTTGTTTTTAAACGATTTTTTTAGTACAGATTCAGTAACAAAAAAAACAGCAAGAGAAGCGTTGCCATTTATTGTTTTTTCAGGAAATGATTTAAGCAGCATACAAAAGGCTGTTTTAAAACTGCATCCTGACAGCAGTAATTACCTGGAATCCAAATCGCGTTTTATCACTGCCATTGGCAGAATAACAGACACAATAAACATCAATGATCGTGTGGTTTATTTAAAGCAATTGTATGATGCTGGTGCAGATACATCTTCTATTACAAATGCTGTGGTAATGTCGTTGGCGCAAATACAAACAGCCGCTTCTTATCATCACCTCAAAAACATACTTGTTCAAAGCCCAGTGGTTTTTGAAACGGCTTATGAATACACCAATCTTTTCCATAACCTGTAGGATAGCCTTGCACTGGCAAAAACATTGTTGCCGCAAATATTGCAGCTAACATCGCTTGATGATTATAAGGCATCTGTAACAAATCTTTTATATAGCCTTGTTGATAGTGGATATATAAAGGCTGATGATTATGCAGACCAGTATACACGGCTTTACTTTGATGCACAGGTACAGTTAAAAAAACTGCAAAGCCGTGATGAAAAAGAAGCAGAACGTTTAAAGAAAGAAAAGAATGGTGATGATGAAATTGCAAATGCAAGGTATTATACTGAGTATGGGCGGGGTGGTATAAATAGTGGTTCTACCATAACAAATTATGCGGCTTTATTAATGCCTTTTTATGATAAAAATACCGCTGTACCTAAATTTTTCAGCCAGTTATTAAAAAGCAGGGATCATGCTACGCTGATGAATATTGCCATGCTGATGATGAAAAACAACAGGCTTTTTCCTGATTCTTTACTTGAATACATAGCTGCAGATGATAAATACAGATCAGTACTTTATACCAAACTTAAAACGCTTAAAAAAGAAGAACGTTTTCCTTCAAAATACAAAACCCAGGAAATGATGGCGCGCTCTGTAATGGTAAGCAGCAGGTCATTTGAAAAAATTGGGGATATAAACCTGATTGGCAAAACTTATGTGGCACTTAAAAATCTTACAGGCAATGTGTACTTTTTTAAATACAAGCTGCAAAAGCAGGATGACTGGCTGATGGGAATGAGTGGTATACAACCACAGAATTTAAGCGAGATAAATACCAGTAACATCATTGTAAACATGGCTAATAAAAAATTTAAAGCAGATGAAAGCGAATTGGAGCAGTCTGAAAAGAAATTGAAACAAATGTTACTCACAAAAAGAAAAAGTGCAGCCCAGTTTTACAATGCACGTACTAATTTTTTTGATTTTTTCTAAGTGATTTTTGCCGTGGGTATCATTCATCTTATTTAATGTAATGCAGTTGTAGTAAGGCTTGTGTGGTATAATATACTTTTAGCCATAATTAATTTTAACAAAACATGTATAACGCCATAGCAATAGCTGCTCTATATTTGTTTTACAAGCGAAGAAAGTTATACCAAAACAACTTAAACGTTTAAAAGCTGTAAACAGCACAACATTATTTTAAGAATTTTTCATATGGCAAGCAATCGTTAGAGGTCGTTCCGTTTCCACGGAAGGACCCTTTTTTTGTCCGCTATTTTATATTGGTCTATTGTAGAAGTCACGAGTCATTGTCCTGTAGAAAAATTACTACTTTATTTCGCTACAAAAATCTACACCTCAAGTTATTGCTGTAATGTTTCTTTGTGTATATTTATTTCGACATTGCCATATTTAGAAAAGAAATCCATTATCTTATTACACACCAAGGTTTTTATGAAAAAGAATAATTGTCTCAGGTTGAGCCTGTTTGTTTTCCTTTGTGCCAGTCTTTTTACAGCGTACGCACACAAGCCCCAAAACAGTTTAATTGTAATAGGTGAAAAAAATAACTTAACAAGCTGTTTTACCGCTGTTAAAGCTGTAAAATCGGGTAACGCCATAAAAGTAGAATGGCAGGTAATGACTGAATTTAATTTACAGCACTACGAGGTAGAAGAATCTGTAAACGGTATTACTTTCAGCAAAGCCCAGGTGCAGCCGCCGCTTAATAATAATGGTGATGAAGCCGCTTATAGCTGGATGGATGCTGTAATAAATAATGGCAGCAATTTTTACCGCATAAGGGCTGTGCAAAACGATGGGGCCGTAAAATACAGTGCTATTGTAAATGTACTTTCAGGCAAAGAAGGAATTGCAGCCATTAATGTATATCCAAATCCATCAGTTGGTAATGCCATTAATCTTCAGTTGAACAATCTTTTAAAAGGTAGTTATACGGTATCTGTTTTTAACAATGCAGGCCAAAAAATATATAATCGCAGCCTGCAACATAATGGTGGTGGCAGTTGCGAGCTGTTGCAGTTAGATATTAGTGCTGCTAAAGGGTTATACCATGTTGAAGTAGCTGGCGGCACAGGCAAATTTGCAAAAAAGATTATAGTGCAGTAAAAAAATACCAATAAGCATACTTCTCCATAAATGCAAACCACATAGCTTTTGCTCACCTTATTTAAAGTAAGCTACATCCCTATTTATTTTACAGGACAATTCTATTAGCCAGCAAATTGTATTTGTGTAGGGTATTTCATTAATCCCCTACATACTTCTTAAAAATAGAAGTAGCGGTATGACCACCAAAACCAAAAGTGTTATTCACAACATAATTTACTTTATGGTTTACTGATTTGCCTAATACTATTTTTAGCCCGGCGGGAATATGTTCATCAAGATTTTGAGTGTTAATAGTACCTGGAACAATATCATGTTTTGCAGCTAAAACACTGATGATGCTTTCAATGGCACCTGCTGCACCAAGCAAATGGCCTGTCATAGATTTTGTGGCACTGATAAGTACAGGCAGTTCATTAAACACCTTCTTTATGCCATGCAGTTCGCCTATATCTCCCAGGCCTGTAGACGTTGCATGGGCATTGATGTAATCAATTTTATCAGCAGTAATGCCTGCATCTTTCAAGGCTTTTAAAATGCCTAAAGATGCACCTAATCCATCAGGTGGTGTGCCAGTTAAGTGGTAGGCATCTGCAGCCATGCCGCCGCCCACCATCTCAGCATAAATGGTGGCGCCCCTTTGTTTGGCATGATCATAATCTTCCAGTATCAAAGCGCCAGCGCCTTCACCCATAACAAATCCATCCCTTGTGGTATCATAAGGGCGGGATGCAGTTTCAAAGTCATCGTTTCTTTTAGATAAAGCCTGCGCAGCATTAAAGCCGCCTACAGATGAAGGTGTAATGGCAGCTTCTGAACCACCTGCAATCATAATATTTGCTTTGCCTAAACGTATGGTATCAAACGCACTAATAATTGCTGTGTTGGAAGAGGCACATGCAGACACGGTACAATAATTTGGCCCATGCAGTTTATTGCGTATAGAGATAACGCCTGCTGCAATATCAACAATCATCTTAGGTATAAAGTAGGGGTTAAACCTCGGTGTGCCATCGCCTGAATGAAATTCACGCAGTTGTTCTTCAAAAGTACCAATACCACCATTGCCAGATGCCCAGATAACACCTACTTCTGCAAGCTGGTCAATACTCATTGCCGCAAAATCAAGCCCTGCATCTTTAATGGCCTGGTCGCTGGCAACAATGGCATACTGCGTAAACATATCATACTTTTTAATTTCCTTTTTGTCAATATGTTCTTCAGCATTAAAGCCCTTTACCTCACAAGCAAAGCGTGTTTTAAATTTCGAGGTGTCAAATTTTGTAATTGGGCCTGCACCACTTTTACCTGCAATAATATTCTGCCAAAATTCCTGTACTGAATTGCCCAATGGTGTAAGGGCGCCCATGCCTGTTATAACTACCCGTTTCATAATTTAGTTTTATAGAGGTTGCAAATAAATGCCTTTTAGCATTACCTGCGTTTGTAATGACGTTTAACAATCTATACCCTTACGTTTAAAAGCAAATGGTACTATTTCAAATACCCACTCATTTCTTCCCCATACGCCTTTGCAGCTTCGCCAGCTTTTTCTGCAAAGTCTTCGCCGCTGCCTGCATAAATAACAGCACGGCTGGCGTTTACCAATAAGCCACCATCTTTATTCAATCCATATTTACTTACTTCCTGCAAACTGCCGCCCTGTGCGCCAACACCTGGCACCAGTAAAAAATGGTTGGGAATAATATCTCTTATCGTTGCAAAATCGCTGGCTTGTGTGGCACCAATTACAAACATCAGGTTGTTTTCAGTACCCCAGCCTGCCACTTTTTCAAGCACAGTTTTGTATAATTCTTTTTCTGTATTGCGCTGTATAATACTTGGTACAAGGGCAGTATCAGCCTCGTTGTTTTTTACCAGTAATCTTTGAAAATCATTAGAGCCCTGGTTAGAAGTTAAGCCTAAAACAATGGTCACTTTGTCTTCATATTCTAAAAAAGGGCGCACACTGTCTTCACCCATATAAGGGGCTACAGTAACGGCATCAAAGGGCAGTACTTCAAAAAATGTTTTTGCATATTGACTTGAAGTATTGCCAATGTCGCCACGTTTTGCATCTGCAATAGTAAAATGTGTTTTGGGTATATAGTGCAGGGTTTTTTCCATGGCTTCCCAGCCTTTAAGCCCCATGGCTTCGTAAAAAGCGGTGTTTATTTTATAGCTTACGCAATAGTTTTTGGTAGCATCAATAATGGCTTTGTTAAAAGCAAAAACACCATCAGCATCATTGCTTAAATGCTTTGGAAGCTTTGCTGTATCTGTATCTAAGCCTACGCAGAGAAAATTTTGTTTCTGCTGAATTTCTTTTACCAGTTGTTGCCTGTTCATGCCGCAAAAGTAAGTGTGGCATGGTAAAGTGAAGGGCAGTAATATTAAGTGCTATTAACTTGTATAAAATGTACTGCAAAGAAATAAGAAGCAGGTTGAAAAAGAATAAGGCAGTGTAAAGATGTTTTTACATTTTTACAACATCCATATATAAAGTAATAAAAAATCCATCAAAGCCTCTAACCTTGATGGATTTAAAAAGAAGCTGTTTAAACTTTTTTTGAGTTGATAATATTTGTGTGGTTTTGACAATAAAATATGATCCCCAACAGTTAAAGAAGTTGCAAAAAATCATATAAAAGTGGGGATCATCAGCGAAGATAAAGTCAGTAAATGGAT
>JANPIP010000042.1:0-32465 GCA_031424995.1 Chitinophagales bacterium
TTAAGGACAACAAAATCAATCAAACCCGCATGTTCCCTATTTTTGAACTTCTTTGTAAAGCCATTGTAGGATTAACACCTTCCTGTAAACCAAATACAGGATTACCTCTAAAAAGTGTCAACTATTTTCAGGACGGGTCAGTTTTGTGTAAATATGAGTTGTGTAAATATGATTTTTACACAAGAGCTTTTTACACAATTATTTTTGTTGCTTCTTTAAGTTTAAACAGCTTTTTGATTAATTGCTTTTTTATTTTGCAGCCATATATTTTTGCTCATGGATTTTTCTGCTGACATAAATTCCTGTCTCGCCGTTTTGCAAAATGGCGGTATCATTCTTTACCCAACTGATACGGTTTGGGGTATTGGCTGCGATGCCACCAACGCTGTTGCCGTACAAAAAATTTACGCAATTAAGCAAAGAGAAGATGCAAAGAAGATGATTGTACTGGCTGCCTCTGAAAGGGATATTTTAAAATACACCACGCAGCCAGACCTTGCAGTTTTCGATTATCTTAAAACGGTTACCAAACCAACAACCGTTATTTATGAGGGTGCTGTTGGACTTGCAGATAATATTATTTCGCCTGATGGCAGCATTGCCATACGCATCTGCGAAGACGAGTTTTGCAGGCACCTGTTAAAACGTTTCAAGAAACCAATTGTCAGTACTTCAGCAAATATTAGTGGTCAGCCTTCACCATTATATTTTAAAGATATTGAACCAACAATTATTACAGGTGTTGATTACACGGTACAATATCGCCAGCAAGATGAATCCCCACATCAGCCATCTTCCATAATAAAATGGGAAAAAGATGGTACACTTACTGTCATTCGTGCATAAAAGAAAAGGTTTATAACTATGTGCAAAAAATGTATTTTTTGTGAATAGCGTTTGCTGTAAACTGCTTATAAATAAAATTTTATTACTATTCTTTTCTTTGGAAAAATTTTTGTGTTGCAGAAAAGGTTATCCCTATTTAATCGCTGCAAAACAAAAAAATTATGGCACGCGTAATACTGGACGTTCCGTCTGAAAAAATGAGGCCTTTCCTCCAAAGCATCCTGAGTTTAGGATTAGATAAACATTCTGTTTCGTCAGAAAAATTCCCTAAGAAAAAGCCCTTGGCCGCTTTTAAAAATTTTACTGACAAATATTTGCTGTTTGATTGGGAATTTTTTTGCAATGAATTGGAGTACGAATAGTTTTCTTTGCTTTCATGCAGAAAATCCTGGTTATTCAAACTGCTTTTATTGGTGATGTTGTGCTGGTAACCGGCCTGCTGGAGAAGTTGTATCAATATTATCCATCGGCAAGATTAGATATCTTAGTAAGGCAGGGCAATGAAGCTTTGTTTACGGAGCATCCTTATATAAACAGGGTGTTAATATGGAATAAAAAGCAACATAAATACAGGCATCTTTTACAGGTATTGCAAACTATCCGCAGCAATAGTTACGATGCCGTAATCAACGTACAACGTTTTGCGGCTACTGGTTTTCTTACCGCATTTTCAAATGGCAAACTAAAAGTTGGCTTCGATAAAAATCCTTTCAGCGTTCTCTTCACCCAAAAAATAAAGCATATTTTCAGCGAAGCTGATGGTACGGTTCTACATGAAACAGAACGTAATCATCAACTGATACAATCCTTTACTGATGAGTATCCTTCCAAACCACGGCTTTATCCATCTGCAAAAGATAATGAGGCTGTAGCACAGTATAAACCGCAGCCTTACATCTGCATAGCACCCGCTTCCGTTTGGTTTACCAAACAATTTCCCAAAGAAAAATGGATGACATTTATTAATGAACTGCCTCCTTCTTATCATATTTTTTTACTGGGTGGCCCGGGCGATAAAACCCTTTGCGACGAAATACAATCATCTACTCAAAACAAACATGTTGTAAATCTTGCAGGTAAATTAAATTTCCTGCAGTCTGCTGCTTTGCAGAAGGATGCGGTAATGAATTATGTAAACGATTCTGCGCCCATGCACTTTGCCTCTGCTGTAAATGCGCCCACAACTGCTGTGTATTGCAGTACGATTCCTTCTTTTGGTTATGGCCCTTTAAGCGATACACGATTTATTGTAGAAGTTACGCCAAACCTGCCTTGCCGCCCCTGTGGTTTGCATGGCCGCAAAGCTTGTCCGTTAGGCCATTTTAATTGTGCGCACCATATTACTAATCAACAGTTGTTACATTCGCTTCCCAAATAACAGAAAAAGATAAGTGGTTCAGATACCTTGTACAGAAAAAGAATTATTCCTTCTAAAAAAGATAGCATCAGCGGCAGAAGAGCTAAACGTTGAAGCCTATCTTATTGGTGGTTTTGTGCGTGATAAAATTATTGGCCGCCCAACAAAAGATGCTGACATTGTTTGCATGGGCGATGGTATTGCGCTGGCGCATAAAGTGGCCGAACGTTTCAAGCCGAAACCAGCCGTGGCTTTCTTTAAAACCTTTGGCACGGCACAGATAAAACTTGATTTAGATAAACCTTCGGACTCTCATATTGAGGGTGGTGGGGCTTTTGAAGTAGAATTTGTTGGCGCAAGAAAAGAAAGTTATTCGTATAATAGCCGTAAACCTGAAGTTGAACCTGGCAGTTTGGAAGACGACCAGAACCGCCGCGATTTTACCATTAATGCCCTTGCAATAAGCTTAAACAAAGATGATTACGGCACACTGCTCGATCCTTTTGATGGCCTGCTGCACATACAGCAAAAAATCATTCAAACGCCATTGGAGCCATTGCAAACTTTTAGTGATGACCCTCTGCGTATGATGCGTGCAATACGTTTTGCAACGCAACTCAATTTTGAAATTCATCCTGTTACTTTCCAGGCCATTATTGACAATGCCCATCGCATAAAAATTGTTTCGCAGGAAAGGATTACTGATGAACTCAACAAAATATTATTGTCTGCAAAGCCATCTATTGGCCTCGATCTGTTAAGTAAAAGCGGTTTAATGAAAATCATTTTTCCACAAATGATGGCCCTGCATGGCGCTGAATATGTAGATGGCATGGGGCATAAAGACAACTTTTACCATACCCTGCAGGTGGTTGATAATATTGCGCTAACTACCAACGACCTCTGGCTGCGTTGGGCCGCTGTGCTGCACGATATTGCCAAGCCCGCCACCAAACGTTTTGAAGAAGGTCACGGCTTTACTTTTCATGGCCATGAAGTGGTAGGGGCGAGGATGGTATCCAAAATTTTCAACCAGCTAAAACTACCGTTGAATGAGAAGATGAAGTTTGTGCAAAAGCTGGTAGAGCTTCATTTACGGCCCATAAGTCTTACCAAAGAAAACATTACAGACAGTGCCATTCGCCGTCTTTTGTTTGATGCAGGCGAAGATATTGAGGCGCTGATGCTGCTTTGCAACGCCGATATAACCAGTAAAAACAAACAGAAAGTAAAACGCTTTCTACAGAATTTTGAAATGGTGCGCCAGCGCTTACAAGAGGTAGAAGAAAGCGACCATATACGCAACTGGCAGCCGCCTATTACAGGCGAAATTATAATGGAAACCTTTGGCCTTAAGCCCAGCCGCGAAGTTGGAGTGATAAAAGATGCCATACGAAACGCAATTCTTGATGGAATTATCCCCAATAATTACGATGCTGCGCACAATTTTATGTTACAGCAGGGCATCCTTTTAAATTTGAAGCCCGTTTAATTGTATTTTAGCAAATTGCTGATTTTTCACGAAAAGACGCAAAGGAAAAAAGAAACGCTAAGTTCAGCAGGAAACGAAAAAAGTAAAACACCTTTGTGTCTTTGTAAACTTTGTTTCTTTGCGTGAAACAAAACAAATACTACCAGAATGGCGATACTAAAATTCAGAATTTATTTAGAAGAAGACGATGCAGTGTACAGGGATATTGCAATTAAACACAAACAAACCTTTGAGGAACTGCATTTTGCAATACTAAAGGCCTACGAGTTTGATAATAAGCACCAGGCAACCTTTTACCGCAGTAATGATAACTGGCTGCGCGGCCGTGAAATCAGTTTGCAGGAGTACAGTAAAAAATATGTAGCGCCACCATTGATTATGTCAGAAACTGTGATTGCCACAGAAATTAAAGACACCAATCAAAAGTTTATTTACGTGTACGATTTTGCCAAAAACTGGACCTTTCTTGTAGCACTCATCAACGTAAGTAAAGAAGAAAATGCAAAGCAGGTGTACCCTTTTTGTACACGCAAAGAAGGTATTGGCCCGCAACAATATGGCACCAAAAGTTTGCTTGGCGATAAGTTTGCCGACATAGAAGAAAAGTACGACCTTAAAGAAGGCCTTGACGGATTTGGCACCGAAGGCGAAGAAAGTGATACCAGCGATGATGCTACAGACGCTGGCGGTGAAGAAGAAAACAGCCAGGAAGTTTTTTAAATTGACCACAAAAAACATAAAGAGGATGATTGCCAACGGCATTCATTCTCTTTTTTATTTACTCATTGCAGCAACAAAAACAAAATACCGTCATCATTATTGCAGGCCCAACGGCAGTTGGCAAAACTGCATTGGCCATACAATTGGCGCAACATTTTAACACGCAAATTATTTCGGCAGACAGCCGCCAGTGTTTTAAGGAAATGAGCATTGGTACTGCCAAACCTTCTGCTGAAGAATTAAATGCTGTTCACCATTATTTTATCAATTCACATTCAGTAACAGAAGAAGTAAATGCAGGCCTCTATGAACAATATGCTTTACAGGCTGCTGATGAAATATTTAAACACAACACAACGGCCATAATGGTTGGTGGTACAGGATTGTACGTTAAAGCTTTTTGTGAAGGCATAGATGAAATGCCAGTTATTCCTTCAACTATTCGTGAAAATATTATTGCGCAATACAACCAGCAAGGCTTAAGCTGGTTACAAACAGAACTGCAAACAAAAGACCCCATTTTTTGGAACGAAGCCGAACAGCAAAACCCGCAGCGTTTAATGCGTGCCCTTGAAGTGATGGAAACTACCGGCAAATCCATTACTTGTTACAGAACAAAAAATACTGTTGAACGGCCTTTTAATATTATAAAAATTGGACTTGAATTACCACGTGAACAACTCGTAAACAACATAAATAAAAGGGTAGACATGATGGTGGAAGATGGACTGGTAAACGAAGTCTCATTGCTTCAATCATGCAGTCACCTGAATGCCCTACAAACTGTTGGCTACAAAGAAATATTCGATTATTTTGATGGTAATAGTTCTCTACCACAAGCTATCGAACAAATAAAAATAAATACCCGCCAGTATGCCAAACGCCAAATGACCTGGTTTAAAAAAGACAAGGACATTCATTGGTTTAATAATTATCCCGCCATTTTGCAAGAAGTGTTGCATACAAGCTTAATCTAAATATGCCTGCGAACTGAATATTTACGCAGGCATATTTATCAAAGAGCTTCCAAATCCTAATCATATTTTAAAGCTGGGTAACCTAACAGACGCCGCCATAAAGCAAGCTGACCTATTATGCTGGCTTCGCGGTAAATGGTAAAGCATATCATTTCATAAAAAGTCATCTTCATGCCGCCCATGTTTATTATGCTGTCCAGTTTCTGGTCATCAATGCTAACAAGTGCTTGCCGTGCTTCAGGGGTAATCCGTTCCCAGTCTTGAATGTATTCTGCTGTGGTGGGGTAGGTGGCATCTGCATCAATGCCTTTGTTGTTTTTAAAGAGTTCTTCCCTGGTTTGCTTTTGCCCGGTACCTGTTTCAGTTGTCATCATAAAACGCTGAGCCACTAAAGAGCCTGCCAGCCATGCCGGGTGATTGGCCTGCGTGTTCAGGCGGTTATGCATATCTGTTGCTGAAATTCCTTCAAGTACTTTGGCAAAAAAGCCGGTTTGATAATCGAACAGGGTGAGTAACCCACTTGTTCTGGTACTGGCGGTTTGTGTTTGCATGATTTATTTATTTGATGTACTGTAAAACTACAAAAGCCCTGCCGCGGCTGCCTGTGCAATTGCGACAATTACAGGGTGAAATACGGCAAGTTTCTTATCGCCGTTCTTTAATGTGATGACTTGTGTTGAAGCAGCCTGCATCCTAAACATTAACAAAAAAAAGGATGGTGAGCTACATAATGATAAAACGGTTGTGATAAGTTTATTTATCACAAAAACTGTTTTAGTCCTGAATCAATCATAGGTTCACAGTTTTTTATTTTCACCCTATTTTAGAAAGAGACAACTAGTTATACAGCACGCCTCCCTTGCTGCGATAACTAAATTCCTGCGTTCGTATCCCTAAAAACAATATTGGTGTAAAGTTTTTTACTGCATTGCTTAATAACTTATGTTTGGAATGTTAATTTAAACTAATGAAAAAATCAGCTAACTCGCCTCTACGCCATCAATATTTAATTGCTGGTATTTCTGCGGGCTTCATTTTTTTAATTGCTGTTTTTGCTGGTGCAGGTGTTGCCGCAAATGCAGTGGCTGCTGTAGCAGTTTTATTTTTTATTGTAATGATAGCCGTGGTTTTAATGCTTTCAGCAGATAAAAAGCGTACAGGCTGCCCTAACTGATTCATTTTAAAAACAAATCAAAACATACACACCATGAAAAAATGGCTACTAATGGCCTCGGCAGGAATGTTTGCAACGCAGCTTTCCTTTGCACAGGGCAAACCCATCCAGTTTGAAAAGTACACATTGCCCAATGGGCTTACGGTGATCCTGCACCAGGACAAATCTGCCCCCGTAGTTGCTGTGTCTGCCTTGTACCATGTGGGTTCCAAGAACGAAGACACGGCACGAACAGGCTTTGCACACTTTTTTGAGCATCTGATGTTCGAAGGCAGTGATAATGTAAGGCGTGGCGATTTTGATAAGTACGTCTCCAATGCTGGCGGCTACAACAACGCTAACACTACACAGGACAGAACCTATTATTTTGAACTGTTTCCCAGCAACCAATATGCTTTGGGGCTTTGGTTGGAAAGCGAGCGTATGCTGCACGCGAAAATTGAAGACATTGGCGTAAACACACAGAAAGAAGTGGTGAAAGAAGAGAAACGCCAGCGGGTAGATAACCAGCCTTACGGCACCATCATTGGCAATGTTTTTAAACGCGCTTTTAAACAGCACCCTTACCGCTGGCAGCCTATTGGCAGCCTTGAACATTTAAGCCGTGCCAAACTGCAGGATTTTATTGATTTCTACAACACGTTCTACGTTCCAAACAACTGTGTGTTGAGCGTGGCTGGGGATATTGATATTGCGCAGGCCAAACAACAGATCAATACCTATTTTGCTTCCATTCCCAAAGGTAAAAACGCTATTCCGCGCCCAAGTGTTATTGAGCCACCATTGGGTAGCGAGGTTAGGGATGTAGTGGAAGATAATATACAATTGCCTGCCGTTATTCAAGCTTACCGTGCGCCTAAACAGGGCAGCGACGAGTATTACGCATTTAACGTGCTGAGCACCATTTTATCTGGCGGCAGCTCTTCACGGTTAAATAAAACCATTGTTGATGAAAAGCAGTTGGCCGTTGCCTCCGGCGCGTTCAACTATGCACTGGAAGATGCTGGTTTGTTTATTACTTATGGTATTGCCAATGCGGGTGTAAAGCCAGAAGTATTGGAGCAAAGCATCGACTCAATTGTGGATGCAGTTAAGACAAAATTAGTAGGCGAAAGGGAATTTCAAAAAGTGAAAAACCAGACTACCACGCAGTTTGTTACCCGCAACGCCACCATGGAAGGTATTGCAGAAACCCTGGCCAATTACGAAGTATATTTTGGCGATGCCAATTTGATAAATACCGAGATAACCAAGTTTGATAAAGTAACCCGTGAAGACCTGCTGAACGTTGCCAAAAAATACCTGAACAAAGACAATAGGGTAGTGCTGTACTACGTGGCAAAGGGAGCGAAGAAATAATTTGAGAATTAAGGAATTGAGGAAGTTTGAGATGTAGGGATTTAGTTGGCTAAATCACAAAATAAAGCGATCGCAAAATCAGCAATCACTAAATCACAAAATCAGCAATCAAATTTTGAGTTATTATTAAAAAAACAATCATGAAAAAAATATTTTTCTTTCTTGTTGCAGTAACACCTTTTGCCTTGCAGGCGCAGGTTACTGTTGACCGTACAAAAGCACCAAAACCAGGGCCGGCACCCATTATTAAAGTAGGCGAACCGGCCACTTTTACATTGCCCAACGGTTTAAAAGTATTTGTTGTGCAAAACACAAAACTGCCAAGGGTTTCGGCCACTTTAACCATAGATAGAGAGGCTGTTTTAGAAGGCAATAAGGCGGGTGTTGTAGAAATGGCTGGCGAGTTGCTGCGCCGTGGTACCACCACTATGAAAAAAGCAGAACTGGATGAGGCCATTGATTATCTTGGAGCAAGCATCGGCACTTCATCGGCAAGTGTAAGTGGTTCTTCGCTTACCAATAATTTTCCCAAAGTAGTTGCATTGATGGCTGACATTGCTCTGCGCCCTTCTTTCCCGGCAGACGAACTGGAGAAAATCCGTAAACAAACTTTATCAGGTTTGGCACAGGCTAAAGAAGACCCTGGTACCATTGCCAGGAATGTGAGTGCTAAACTGGTGTATGGCAAAAACCATCCTTATGGCGAAATTGAAACCGAAAACACAGTAAAGGCGGTAACTGTTGCCGATGTAAAAAACTATTACACTACCTACTGGAAACCCAATATAGCATACCTGATTTTTGTGGGCGACATTACCGTGGCACAAGCGACAAAATTGGCAACCGATAATTTTGGTAAATGGCAAAAAGGCATTGTGGCAACACCTGTTTATAAAGCCCCGCAGCCGCCTGCAAAAACATATATCGCTATTATTGACAGGCCATCTTCTGTACAAAGCAATATTACTTTAATTGCCCCCATACAGTTAAAGCCTGGTGCGGCCGATGCTATTGCTGGTAACGTTACGGCCAGTTTATTAGGTGGCGGTTCCTCAGCAAGGTTGTACAAAAACCTGCGGGAAAAATACGGCTTTACCTATGGTGCCTATTCTTCTATATCAAATGACAGGTTGGTGGGTAATTTTACAGCAACTGCTGCCGTGCGTAACGAGAAAACAGACAGTGCCATTGGCCAGTTTATTTACGAATTTAAACGTTTGCGTAACGAGCTGCCTGCAGGAGATGAAGTAAGCCTTATTAAAAACGAAGGCAGTGGCGCATTTGCCCGTAGCCTTGAAAACCCTGCCACCATTGCAAACTTTGCATTGAATATTGCACGCTACAAATTGCCCAAGGAATATTATCAGGACTACTTAAAAAACCTGGCCGCAGTTGATGCCGGCAAAGTAAAAATGATTGCGGAAAAATACATACCCGTAAACAACCTGGCCATTGTTATTGTGGGCAATGCCAAAGAAATAAGCAAAGGGCTTGAAAAGTATGGTGAGGTGAAATATTTTGATACTGATGGCAACGAGGTAAAAGCCCCTGAAACCAAAAAAGTAAGTGCGGATATTACCCCAGAAAAAATTCTGCTGAAAGCTGCTGACGCAGTGGCTGGGACTGCTGTAATGGCTGCTACAAAAGATATAGAAATGAATGGTACTGCAAGTGTTATGGGCCAATCGCTTGGGTTTAGCCAAAAGATAATCCTACCCAACAATTACATGCAGGTAATGAGTATGCAGGGTATGCCGATGATGAAGCAGTTGATGAAAAACGGTACCTATTATCAATCTCAACAAGGGCAGGAACTGCCATTGAAGGATGATGATAAAGAGAAGATGGAAGAAGATGGGGCCTTTTTTACAGAAGCTTATATACTTAAACAAAAGGGTTATAAGCTTAACCTTAAAGGTATTGAGCAGGTAGATGGTAAAGATGCGTATGCAGTAGAAATTACCAGCCCAAAGGGCAGAAAATACACCAATTATTATGATGTTGCTGCGGGCTTTTTGGTAAAAAATGTATCAGAGCAGGATAGCCCGCAAGGCAAGGCTTTGGTAAGCGTTTACTCCAAAGACTATAAAGGCTACGGCGGTGTACAGGTGCCAACAAAAGTGGTAATAGATTACGGCCAGTTTAAAATTGAGCTTGCTGTTACAGACGTGAAAGTAAACCAGGGTTTGAAAGTGGATGATTTGAAATAAAGCTTTAATTGAGATACAAGGGCAGCCTCCAAGAATGGGGGCTGTTTTGTTTTTAGCTAACCGCAGAGTTGCACAGAGGTTTTTCGCAGAGTTGCGCAGAGTTCTTTCCTTGCTCCCATTAGGGGTTGGGGGCTTTTTTTCTGCGTTTTCCGCGTTTTCTGCGAGCCATCTTTCTATGTTTTCTTTCTTTTTCTATTGTACCTATGTGTTTAACATTTTTCTTCTACCCATATCTTTACCGCCCATGACAAAGCAGGAATTAAGAAAGATATACCGCCAAAAAAGGCTAGACATTTCACCAAAAGACAAAGCGAAATGGGATGACTTAATGCTGCTGCAATTGCAAACCTTCAGCTTTGATGGCATTCAAAATTTACTTACCTACTGGCCCATGGAGAATGTTGCAGAACCCAATACCAGCCTGTTTTCGCGTTATTTAAATTTTATGGTGCCGGGGTTGCAAACGGCTTACCCCGTAAGCAATTTTACAGATGCTACCATGCAGGCTTTGATTGTTGATGAAGACACTGATTTTACTACCAATACTTATGGCATTACAGAACCAAAGCAAGGGGCAGTAATAAATGCTATTGATATTGATTTGGTATTTGTTCCGTTTTTAGCCTGCGATAAAAAGGGTTACAGAGTAGGTTTTGGCAAAGGCTTTTACGACCGTTACCTGGCGCAATGCCGTGAAGATGTAGTGTTGATGGGCTTTAGTTATTTTGAACCCATTGATGCCATCAGTGACACAAATGAATTTGACATACCTTTAAGCTTTTGTATCACGCCGAATGAAGTGTATGAATTTGACCATGATTAAAAATGATTTGATTGATTGCCATGATTAAGGAAATAGTATTGATTTAAATATGCTGTGGACTTGAAAAATAATTTTTGCTTTTTCTATGTGTGTATGTGTTGAAAAAATCTAACTTTTTTTGCGTAAATCCGCGTTATCTGCGCGAAACTTTTAACCAATGAATTTCAACAATATATTTCTTAAATCTTTTCGTGTGGTGCTGCTGCCTTTGGCTTTGCTTTACGGCGCAGCCGTGATGTTCAGGAACTGGCTATTTGATAAAAACTATTTAAAGTCAGCCACTTTTAATTTTCCATTAATCTGCGTGGGTAATATCGCCGTAGGCGGTACAGGCAAAAGCCCCATGGTAGAATACCTGGTAGAACTGCTGCATAAGCAATATGAAGTGGGTACACTGAGCCGTGGTTATAAACGCAAAACCAAAGGTTATGCACTGGCTCATCCAGGCACTACGGCTTTAGATATTGGCGATGAACCTATGCAGTTTCACAAAAAATTTCCTGGCGTTGCAGTGGCAGTAGGCGAGGAGCGTTTGGAAGCTATTCCGCAATTGCTTCATGACAGGCCCAGCTTAGATACCATTATTTTAGATGATGCCTTTCAGCACCGCACCGTAAATGCCGGGCTTAATATTTTACTTACGGAATTCAGCAACCTGTACACGCACGATTTCTTTCTGCCTACAGGCGACCTTCGCGATGAATGGGCTTCAGTAAAACGCAGCCATATTATTGTAGTTACTAAGTGCCCTGCTGATCTATCTATAGAAAAGAAAGAAAAAATAATTAAAGAACTAAAACCACTTCCATCACAGCAGGTATTTTTTACAACGATTGAATATGGTGAGCCTTATCATATATTTCATAACACCATAAGAACAATAACACAGGAAGATGAAGTGCTGCTTGTTTGCGGCATTGCCAACCCCAAACCTATAAAAGATTACCTGCTGGATAGGGCTTATACCTATCACCAAAAAAACTTTAACGATCACCATATTTTTACCATTGACGATCTTAAAGAAATAAGAGCGAAATATGATGATATGGATGCTGCGCAAAAACTAATTATTACGACTGAAAAAGATGCCGTTCGTTTCACTAAATTCACCGAACAATTAGAGGCGCTACCCATGTACGTATTGCCTATAAGGCATAGCTTTTTATTTAATGGAAGTGAACCGTTCAACCGCTTGGTTACAGATTTCATCAGCCGTTTTCCCAAACAAAATCAATCATGAGTAAAAACGATAAAAACAAGAAAAGCAAGCATAAAGTAACCAAACATACTTCTGCCGCGCCCGTATTAAAAGGCACGTTAGAGATTACAAGGAGTGGTATTGGTTATGTGCTGATAGAAGATAAAAGTGGCGATGTACTTGTTCGCCCGGGCGATTTTAATACAGCCCTAAACGGTGATACTGTTGTGGTAAAAGTGGTAAAAGAAAACCCATCCAGCAAAAGAAAAGAAGGTAAAATACTGGAAGTAGTTACCCGCAAACAAACAGAATTTATTGGGCATATACAGCTATCTACCAACTATGCTTTTTTTGTTCCTGATACAGACAAACCAATGCCCGATTTATTTATTCCGATGAATAAACTAAACGGTGCAAAACATAAAGACAGGGTGGTAGCCAAATTGGTAGAGTGGGGCAAAGGCGATAAAAAGCCTATTGGTGAAGTAGTGAGCCTGATGAAGGCCGATGATGAGAATGATGGTGCTATGAAAGAACTGCTTGCAGAAGCAGGCTTCCCGTTATCATTCACCAGCGAAGTGATGGAAGAAGCCATGCGTTTACCTGATGTAATCAGCAGCCTTGAAATAGCCAAACGTAAAGATTGCAGGGACATACTTACGTTTACCATTGACCCTGTTGATGCCAAAGATTTTGATGATGCTTTATCTATACGAAAACTAAAAAGTGGTAACTACGAAATTGGTGTTCACATTGCAGATGTAAGCCACTATGTAGAGCCAGAAACTATACTGGATGAAGAAGCTTACAAACGCGCCACATCAGTGTATTTGCCAGACCGTGTAAACCCCATGCTGCCTGAAAGAATATCCAATGAGCTTTGTTCGTTAAGGCCGCATGAAGATAAATGCACCTTTTCTGCCATCTTTCAGTTAACGCCCAAAGGCGTGATTAAACAATATTGGTTAGGTAAGACTATTATTCATTCTGACCACCGTTTTACTTACGAAGATGTGCAGGAAATTATAGAGAAAAAAGAAGGACCTTTTAAAGATGAAATATTGCTGCTGAACAGCATGGCGCAAAGCATTCGTAAAGAACGTTTTAAAAAAGGTGCTATAAACTTCTCTTCAACAGAAGTACGTTTTAAGCTTGATGATAAAGGAAAACCCATTGGTATTGTAGTGAAGGAAAGCAAAGAGGCACACCAGTTGATTGAAGAGTTTATGCTGCTTGCCAACAAAACCGTTGCTGAAAATGTATTCAAAACTGAAGTAAACGGCAAGCCTGTTCCATTTCCTTACCGTGTGCACGACCAGCCTGATGAAAAGAAACTGCAGCCTTTTGTTGAGTATGCAAAAAAATATGGCCACCAGTTTAATGTGTCTTCGCCTGATAAAATTGCCGCAAGTTTTAACCAGATGCTTGCTGATGTACAGGGTAAACCTGAGCAGCATGTGCTTGAACAATTGGGTATAAGAACCATGGCTAAGGCGGCTTACACTACAAAAGATATTGGCCACTATGGCCTTGCATTTGAACACTATTGCCACTTTACATCTCCCATACGCCGTTACCCAGATGTGCTGGTGCACCGTGTGCTGCAAAGTATTTTGGAAGGCAATACCATAATGGATAAAAAGATGGAAGAGAAGTGCAAACATACCAGTGAGCGTGAACGTGCCGCTATGGAATGTGAGCGTGCTGGTAACAAATACAAGCAGGTAGAATATTTGCGTGACCATGTAGGCGAAGACTTTGATGGCGTTATTAGCGGCGTTGCATCTTTTGGTTTTTTTGTTGAAACGGTGCTTCATAAATGTGAAGGCATGGTAAGTATTTTAAGCCTGAGTGAAGTGGATGAGTTTCGTTTGGTGGAAGGTGATTACAGCCTTGCAGGCAGAAGAAGCGGCCGCAAATTTAAGATGGGCGATAAAGTGCGTATTAAAGTGGTTGCCGCAAATCTTGAGAGACGCCAGCTTGATTTTCAGTGGGTACCAACGGTAGTTGTAGAAGACGAGGTGGTAACCAAAGCACCTGTTAAAAAAGGAAGAAAAAAGAAAGTGGCGGAATAAATTGTTGGCTCGCAGAAGGCGCAGAAGGCGCGGAAATCTTAGTGGCCGGTGAGACATCGACAATAAGGAAATAGTTTTACTTTTATGAACAAAGAGTGTTATGAATATAATTACATTAACCATTCCTGATAAGGTGGAACTTGACACAAAGGATACAGTGAAATTTCTTGCGGCAAAATTGTATGAGTCTGGCAAATTATCTCTTGGCCAGGCTGCTGAGGTAGCAGGATTTTCCAAAGTTGCCTTTGCTGAAATATTGGGCGATTACAATGTGTCTTTAATCAATTACCCCATTACTGATTTTAAAGCTGATGCTGCAAGAATATAATGTGGTGATTGCTGATACTACCTGTTTTATTCTATTAGATAAGATAGGCAAGCTGGAAATATTACAGCAATTATTTACTACCATAACCACCACTGCAACGATCGCAAAGGAATTTGGAAAGCCGCTTCCATCCTGGGTAAATATTGTAACTGCAACTGATACACATTACCAGGAAATTTTAGAAGTAGAAGTGGATGCAGGCGAAGCAAGTGCCATTGCTTTAAGCTTTGAATTTGAAAAACCATTATTAATACTGGATGATTTTAAAGCCAGGAAACTTGCAACTAAACTTCACTTGCACTTTACAGGAACTTTTGGGATATTTTTAAAAGCAAGGGATGCTGGTATTATTGAGGCTGTAAAGCCAATTTTGCAACTGGTGCAGCAAACAAACTTTAGGTTCTCTGAAGTTGTTTTTAAAAATATTTTAAAAGACGCCGGGGAAGAGTAAATCACTTACTTCATGATCCCTCCCAGCAACTCATAGCTTCTAAATCAAAAGAAAGTGGTGGAATAAATTGTTGGCTCGCAGAAGGCGCAGATGGCGCGGAAATATTGGTGGCGGGTGATAAATTGGGCGATTACGATGTGCCTTTACTCAATTACCCCATTACTCGTATTAATTTGTAAACCCACTGCTTACGAAAATATGAAGGCTGTTGATTATTGTATCAGTACTGCCATCTGTTGTATAATTACTGCTTAACGTTTAATACTTGCTGCTTTTTGTTGTATACATACTGCTTGCTGCCGTATGGTTGCTGTAGCCTTTTGTAAACATGCTGCGTGCTGTTGTATGGTTGCTGCTGGTTGTTGTATGGTTGCTGTAGCCTTCTGTAAACATGCTGCCTGCTGTTGTATGGTTGCTGCTTACTATTGTAAAAATGCTGCCGCCTATTGTAAGAATACTGCCCTTTATTAGTCTTTTTTAGGTGGGTAGGTAAACTGAATTTTAGCAATCATTTTGTATTCTGGGCTATTTGCAGCAAATACCGATTTTACGTATTCTTTTACAGCTTTTGCTATCTCGGGTATTCCTGTTTTTTCGTCGTACAATTCTTTATTTCTAGCTATTAAAGCATTGCCAGTAGCTGTTGTTGCTTTGTCAACCGATTTGTTTAATGTCTCAAGATTTGTGATAAATGTATTTAACGTGGCTAACTGTAATTCTGTTTCATTAGGTGCATAAGTTTCGCCCATTGCGGTAATTAAAGTTTTATACACTTTATAATGGTCGGCTATGTTTGTATAAGATTGTTGGGAGGTTGATATTGTTTTTGGGCTTTCTGTGCCTTTTTTAGCTGCTGTGAGTCTTTCGCCCTGAATTTTTTTATTGATGCTAATAGCATCGGTAATTAATTCTGCTGTAGCATCGGTTGATTTTATTGCTGCCAGTAATTTGGTAGAATAAGTGCCTTTGCTTTTGAAAGCATCTTGGCGAGTGTTACGAATATTACTTTCTTCTCTTTCTTTGTCTTTTAGGGTTTGCAACTTTGTTTGGCTTGCTGTGAGCTTTGCTGTAAGGTTGGCTACTTTAAGTGCTGCTTTTGAAGGATTGTAAACTGCGCCATAACCAATGCAGGTTTCTATTAGCAAAGAGAAATTGGCTACATTTTTAGCGTGTCCTTTTTCGGATGTACTAGGCATAAACAGAATTTAAAATGATGATTGTGAAATGTGCGTTTAAGGATAAAACAGTTATGAAGCATGAAAATAAAAATTTTTATAATTCAAAGCAATTTTTTTAATCCAGCCTAATAATAATTAGTTCTTTTTTAAAAGTATGCAGTATGTGTTTCTACTTGCATAGGATTTAGGTGATATGGCTCTTTGCAGGTTGGCTGTTGTGTGTGGGTTTTGTTTGAGCAAATGTAGCCGTATGCCAAGGGCTGGAAATTGCGTTGTGTTGAATTTAAGGGAATAATGCTACTAACGAATAATGCAAAACCCAATGCTGGTAGCTTGGCTTTTTATTCTAAGAAAAATACAATTGTACTAACAACCCTAGCTTTTTGAATATATGGTTCTGTAGGCTTTGCATTATCTGCTATGCCTTCTTCATCATAATGGTATTTTCCAGCAATTGTAATTTGTCCTTGTGATGCTGTTTTGATTTTACCTAGTACAGCTTTTGAATCATTTGCAAATTGTTCGCCAGCTACTCTCGCATTTTTTGTACTTTCTGCTATTAATTTTGGTTTAACTGAGTTTAATTCGGGAAATGAATAGTTTGTAGTTATTGTTGAAGTTAATCCCTTGCTTATCAAGTCTAATTTTATTTGAGCAGCTTTGTCTTCTGTTGCTTTAATATCTTTTGATTCTATTGTTAGCGTTTGGGTAGTTATGTACCTATCAATTTTTGTCTTTACTTGTTGTCCATTTTGCCACTCAGTTGCATAATATGTTTCTTTATCAACAATATCTATATTATTAGTGTAAACATCCTTTTTGCCGTATCCTAAAGTTGTTAAATAAGATGTTATAGCATTTTTTTTCGCCTCTGTCTGCTTTATTATTTCTTGTAAATTATCGCCTGAAACTGAAAAATTTAAAGACATTGATGCAGAAGTTGCGGTAATATTTATTTCTGCTAAACCTTTTACTGTTACAATACGGTCTTTATCACTAAATGTCTTTAAGCCTTTAAAAATAAAGAAGCCTAATAAAGTTAATCCAATTAAAAGAGAAACACCCAGAATATGGGGTTTAATAAGAGATTGGTTTTCCATTTTTTTAATTTTTTGTAAACTAGGGTTTTTATTTTAGCTTTTGCCCCTAAGGGCAGGTATTGCCGAAGTGGTGGCAATAGAATTCCGTCTGCCTGTAACTTCTAATTGAAATATATTCTGTAAGAAGTTATCCAACAAGTCAGCACTCTAAATACATGAAGCAATCTCAAATTGAGGGGTTTCCTGAAAAACCAACTTTGTTATTTGCTGGTTATATTCCTGATAAAAGTTGGTCAAATATAAAAGGTGTGTATGTCGCTTGTTGGATTGGAAATGTTTTAGAATGGGTTGATGAATTTGGGAAATATTCCACTGAACAAACTGTTATAGATTTCGATGCTGATAATAAAGACGTTTTCAAAGAAATTGAGAAAAGAATTAAATTGAAAAGTGGCAAAAAGGGCGATACCAAAACTGGTACTAATAAATAACTCAAAAGAATACGTTTGTTATGCAAAAGTTCAATTCAGAAATATTAATACTTGCAAGAGAAGCAAGATATATTACTCAAGTGGAATTATCCGCAATGCTTGGTGTCGAGCAGGGTACAATATCAAAAATTGAAAAAGAAATTTTAACCGCAGATGATAAACTAGTAGAAAAAATTTCAAGAGCGTTAGACTTTCCAGTTAGTTTTTTTTATCAAGATAGAAAAGTAATGACTGTTGAAGGTCATTATCGTAGAAAGATTTCAACTCCTGTAAAGAAGATGAAACAATATGCTGCACAAATGACAATTGCAGAATGGCATTTTTTAAAACTCATGGATGAAATTGAAATGCCCGAAACAAGATTGCCAACTTGGGATGTTATCGAAGACGGCAGTCCTGCAATGTGTGCAAAGCATTTGAGAGATTTTTGGAAAATCCCAAAAGGCAGGGTTACAAACTTGACAAAGCTTATTGAAGATAATGGTATCGTGATTATTCCTTTGGATTTGGGTGAAATGTCGGGCTTTAGTACCTATATCAATGGTAACATTCCTGTGATATATGTCAATAGTAATTTGTCACCTGATAGATACAGACTAACTGTTGCACATGAATTGGGGCATATAATTTTTCACTTTGGTAATAAGGTAAGTCAAGAAAGAAACTTGGAAATCGAAGCTTACGAATTTGCAATTGAGTTGCTTGTTCCCGAAGGCAACATTCGTCCATACTTTACTAAAATTTCAATTGATAAGTTAGGAGATTTAAAGTCGTATTGGTATGTGTCAATGCAAGCACTTTTGCGTTATGCAAATACGCTAGGGATGGTTACACAAAACCAATACAAATATCTGTGGATACAAATGGGTTCTCTTGGTTATAGAAGAAATGAGCCTGTGTCTATACCAATGGAAAAGCCTGGTTTGATTACAGAGATTGTCAATGCTTATGTGTCTGACCTTGGATATAGTAAAGAAGAATTAGCATCTGTTTTACAAATGAATGTGTCCGAATTAGAAAGAATTTATTTTGCGTCTAAGGGGAAGCTCAAAGTATTACGAGGTCAAGTGCAATAACGGCTACTCGTGTATTGCCGCAACTGAATTGCGGTAATACAGCTAATGTAAGCCTCATTTGCGCACTTGCCAAATACGGGGTACTTCATTCCTCAAGTTTCGCTTTACATAAAGCCTATACAATATTCTTTAGTGGCTTTTTCCGATAGCAATTGGAAGTGCAACGCCCGCAGGGTTCGGTGGACAAGGGACGGTGGATAGAAATTCTGCTGGCGGTGACCCAAAAAATTGCTTTTAATTTTTTAATTATTTGGGGATAGTAAAATAAAAAGTACTTCCATTTTTACCATCAGACTCAACCCATATTTTGCCCCTGTGTTTGTCGATTATTTTTTTGCAGATGGCGAGGCCAATGCCAGTGCCTGTGTACTCTGTTTTGGTATGCAGCCTTTGAAATATCTGGAAGATTTTATGCTCAAATTTTTGGTCAATACCAATGCCATTGTCTTTTACCGCAATCACCCATTCCTGCTCCTGTTCAGCAGCCGAAATGCAAACCAGTGCTTTGCGGTTTGGATGCTGGTATTTAATGGCATTGCCTGCCAGGTTTTGCAGCAACTGCAGCATTTGTATTTTTATTGCTTTAACTACTGGCAGCGGGGTAGCATGTATGGTGGCATTTTTAAGCGTTAATACATTGGAAATATTAAGGTGTACCTCACTGAAAATTTCGTTCAGGTCTACTTCTTCAAAGTCTGCTTTTATGGTGTTTACCCTTGAGTATTCCAGCAGGTCAAGTATCAGCCGCTGCATTCTTTCTGCACCGTCTACTGCAAAGTGTATGTATTCGCGTGCCTTATCATCCAGTTGTTTATCGTACCTTACTTTAAGCAACTGCATAAAGCTGCTTACCATGCGTAGGGGTTCCTGCAAATCGTGCGATGCAACATAGGCAAAACGTTCCAGCTCTGTGTTAGAATCTACCAGGTCTTTGGCCCTTAACTGTAACGTATGGTTTAGTTTGCTTAACTGCAATTCGTGCTTTTTTTGTACGGTAATATCCTGCATGGCACCAATCATTTTTATGGGTTTACCTTCGCTGTTAAGTAATACAAAACCCCTGTCGTACACGTATTTATAAGAGCCGTCAACACATAAAAAACGGTATTCATCAAACCAGTTGCGTACACCATTTTCTATATGGTAATTAATTTTGTTCATTACACGGTCCCTATCTTCATCATGTATTTTTTCTTTCCACCAGTTGCTTGAGGTTGTTGCAATAACATCAAAACCAAACATTTTTTTGGTGCCTTCGTTCCAGAAAACTTTATCATTATCAATATCCCAGTCCCAAATGGTATCGTTGGTGGCTTCTGCAACAATATTATAGCGCTCATTACTTACCTGTAGTTCTCTCTCCGACCGTTTATTTTCTATAATGGTTACCAGTATGTTTCTTGCACGTTCAAGGGTATTTATTTCGCTGGCGGAAGGCTTTTTTATGTAAGTGTTATACACTACAAAAGTGGCTATTGTTTCTCCACCAGAAATTATGGGAAAAGACCAGCAGGCTTTTAAGCCATGTGATAAAGCCACCTGTTTATAACTGGCCCATAAAGGGCTGGTGCTTATATCTTCGGCAATAACGGTTTGCTGCAAATAGGCTGCGGTGCCACAGGAACCCCTGTTGGGGCCAATTTCTTCCCCTTCAATAATATCTATAAAAGCAGGTGGCAATTTGGGTGATGATAGCCAGTTGTAAATTTTATTGTTTTCAACTTTCATTAAACCGCAAATATTATCAGAATGTATTTTTTCTATGCCCTGCAACAGGTGTTTAATAATAAGCGGTAAAGCGGTATTGGGCTTAGCGTTTAACTCAAGCACTTCTTTTTCAAGGGTAAATATTTTTTCAAGCCTTTTTTGTTCTGTAATGTTTCTAAAGAATACTGAAAGGCCAAATTCCGAAGGATAACCTGCTATACTAAACCAGGCATTTAATAAAGGAAGGTAAGTTTCAAAATGGGTTGCCTGTTGCTGGTTGTTGGCATTTGTAAGTTCAGTATAAAATTCAGGTGGCAGTTCTTTTTCATATTTTTCCCATAAATGCGTACCTAGTATATCTTTTTTGGCAATGCCTGTAAGCTCTTCTGCCATTGGGTTCCAGTTCTTAACAATCCAGTTGGCATCGGTAGTAAAAAAGCCATCGGTAATACTTTCTAAAATAGTATTCTTTTCTTCAAAAAGTTTTATAAAATCTTTTTCTGATTTTTTTCTTTCAGTGATATTTTTTATTTGCGATATAAAATGCAGTGGTTGATTATTAACATCTGATACCATTGAAACATTAAGTAACACGCAAACAATTTCGCCATTTTTGTGGAAATACCGCTTTTCCATCTGGTAGGTTTTGCGTTTGCCTTCTACCAGTTCCTGCAGCAGTTTAAGGTCTGTATCCAAATCATCAGGATACGTAATGTCTTTAAAATTAAGTCTTAATACTTCTTGTTTTGCATAGCCAATAATCTCACAAAAACTTTCATTTACTTCTTTAAACAAACCTTCAAGCGATACCAGTGCCATGCCTACGGCAGAATATTCGAATGAAGACCTGAAACGTGCTTCGCTTTGTGTGAGGCTTAGTTCCAGTTGTTTTTGCTGGCTAATATCCTGTGTAGTGCCTTCAATACGCAGCAGTTTGCCATTGCTGTCTTTTATTTTGTTGGCACGTGTTACCAGGTATTTTGGTGTGCGCCATTTTTTTTCAAGCCTGTATTCAATATTAAGGGGTTGATCGTGTTGTATAAAATTAGCGATAGCATCTTCAAACATTTGCCTGTCAGCCTCATGTATCATGTCTGTTATTTCCTTGCGGGATGGCATGACTGTTGTTGACAACTCGAAAATGCGGTACATCTCTTCTGACCAATAAGAAATATTGGTGGTTTTATCTATTTCCCAATAACCAATATGTGCAATTTGCTGCGCCATTTTAAGCCGCTCATTCGATAATTGTAATAGTTGTTCTGCTCTTAATTCTTCTGTAATATCATCCAGTAAAGAGAGTACACAGCGGCGGCTTTTATAATCAATAAGGTTGCTTGTAATAAACATATTCATCAGCTCGCCGTTCTTTTTTAAATGGCGCCAGCGATGCCGCCTTACTTTTTCGTAAGATGACTCGTCTTTAACGGCTGCTTCCATCAAGGGAATGTCTTCTATAGGCCTTATATCTTTTATGGTGAGTGATAAAAATTCTTCTTCGGTATAGCCATATTTTATTAGTGCCGCATCATTTACCTCAATAATTTCAAGTGTTTTAAAATCGTAGATAAACATTGGCATGGGGTTGTTGTAAAACAGGTAACGGTAACGTTCCTCGCTTTTGCGCAGCTCTTCTTCATCTTCTTTACGTTTGGTAATATCCCTGAAGTTGGCAACAACAGCCATTACATTTTCATCATCCAGTAAATTTGTTACAGTACCTTCTAACCAAACAAAACCACCCCCTTTACAAGTAAACTTAAAAGTGCGCTGTACAGGAATGCCAGGCGCCTTTATTAATTGTTGCTCTATGCTTTTTGATTGTTCTAGGTCATCAGGGTGAACCAACATATACCCATTTTGAATTTTCAGTTCTTCGAGGTTAAAGCCTGTTATTTTTTCAAGAGAGGGGCCTGCGTACAATAGATTTCCGCGCCCATCAAACATTGCAATAATGTCTGTAGCATTTTCAACCAGGGCACGAAAACGTTTTTCGCTTTTAATTATATTGTGCTGTGTCTCTTTCTTTTCAGTAATGTTAACAGAGGTTACAAAAACACCTGCAATATTGCCACCCTCGTTATAAGCGGGCCTGAAAGTGTTTAAATAAAAGCAGGTACCCGTTTCTTTTTCAGTAACAGGGGTTTCTGTTTCAAAGGTTTCGCCGCCAAGTACTTTACTATAAATATTTTCTAAAATTGTTTTTCGTTCAGGTTCTGTGTAATTGAGTATAGAATCGCCTTTAGTAACTTCTTTTCCAAAAAATTTAATATAGGTGTCTTTAAACTGCTTGTTAAAGTTTACAATTTGCAGGTCTTTATCAACCAATACAAAACTTTCCTGTGTGTTGTTTATTAAAAGAGAAGCATCATCTTCTGCATTTTTTCTTTCTGTAATATCGCGGTAATTAGAAATGATGGCGTTAACATTAACATCATCAAGAAAATTGACGATAACGCCTTCTACCCATATATAATTACCTTTTTTATGGCGCATTCGGTTTTGAAAAAACAGGGGCCTGCCTGGGTTGGCAAGGGCTGATAGCATTAATTCTTTACCTTTTTCAATATCATTTGGGTGAGTAAAGTCGAGATCATTACCAGCTTTACGTTCTTTAGCAGAGAAGCCTGTAATACGTTCAAAAGAAGGACTGAGGTAAATGATCTCAAAGTTTTTATCATACATAGTTATGATGTCAAAACTGTTTTCAACCACAGCATGAAATTTCTTTTCCTGCTGTACCGCTTCCTCTGTGCGTTGCTGTACTTTTTGTTCAAGTACGTCATTAAATTCCTGTAGTAATAATTCTTTTCTGTAAATGGTTATAATACTGTTTCTAACAATAAAAAATGTAATAAGAACAAGCACCGTAATTGAAAGCAACAAAAGGTATAGCGGAAGATTAATACTATCTGTACTGTAATCTGTATTGCCTGGTGTAATTACCTGGTTGGGCTGAATTACTTTAACAAGCCAAACCCCCATAACAGCAATAACTGTTACAATAAAAATGAAAGAAAAAAATATCTTTTTTTCAAAAGGCAGCTTCATTGTTGCAGGCTGGGTTGATTATAATAAGGTAAATTAGTGAATATTCTTCAACATAATGAAAGTTATGTTGAAGAATACCTTTATATAAGCAGGTTTGCTTTTGCAGCATAAAGGAATTGTTAAAGTGTATAGATGGCAGCGAGGCATTACGGATAAAATATAGTTTTAGATTGCAAAAATTAAACCACTGCCTTTTTATGAAAAAGTTTCAATTAGCTGCTTTACCCTTGTTTGTTATAATGATTTCTTCTTTTGTTTTAATTTCAGAGCCTGCGTACGTAAAAGTTAAAACGGTAAAGGTGTGCAAAAAACAACTACCAAAAAATATAGCTGTTACACAAGCTAAAAGCTGCAAGAAGAGTTATTTTATTTCGTGGATGGATTAACTGTTGTAAATGGTTTTTATTTTGGTATTAATACAGAGGTGTACGCAGTATCTGCACAACCATTGCCTGTTGTAATAAGCCTTACACTATAAGTTGTGTTTGTTGCGCTGCGCTGGTAAACATTTTCAACGTAACGGTTATAATCGCTGTTTGTGTTGCCGTTGCCAAAATCCCAGTAATAACCATCTATGCCGCCATGTGCAATTAAAGACTGACTATTGAATGACCATGTTTCAGTAGAGGCATCACTTTTTACAAAAGTTTTATAAAACAATGATATTGGTTTTGGGTCTTCGCCTTTGGCACCTACCATTTTATGTGTTTTGTAAATAAGCCTGTTGTTTAAATAGATGGACATAATTACATCGTAATCGTTCATGTATTTATAAGTATATTTTATGGGGATGCCTGCGGTTGTATCGCCCCTTCCATCAGAAAAATTCCATTTATAAACAGAACCACCTGGCACGTTAGTGGCGGTTGGTGTGAAGAGAAAATATTCCTTAGTACAGGCATCGTAAGCTACTGCGTTAAAGCTGCCCGTAATAGGATAGGTGGCAGGTATGGTTACACGCATCGTGGTATCATCTGTACAACTTGCGCTTGATGTAATGGTAAGTTTTACTAAATAAGTTTTATCACTGGTAAGTTTTGGAAATTCATGCCTGGTTAAGCCTACGGCTGATTTTTCTGTTTTTCCATCGTTCCAATCCCAATTGTATTGTATTATTGAACCCTTATTAATACTTGAAGCACTGTTAAAGGTGATGTAATTATCGTTTTGCGAGAAGTCTTGTTTGGTAGAAAAAATAGCAACGGGCTTTATCTGCTGCCCCCATGCCTGTACTGAAAAAGTACCTGCCTTTAATAAAACCTTATTGGCATCTGTAATATTCAGCAATACAACATAAGGCGAAGTGGCATTGTACGAATGCTGAACGGTAGCGCCCACAGCTTGGCTGCCATCGCCAAAATACCAGTTGTACACTGCATTTGATGGAATTGGTGCTGTAGTGGTTGCAGTAAAAGTAAATACCTCGTTTGAGGGAAAGCAGGGAGTGGTTTGATAATGCCTTATAACCACATCACCAATGGTTACAATAGTGGTGTCTTTATTGGTAACCGTACTGCCAACAATAACTTCAGGTTCTTTTGCAGTGTCTGTAATTTTTGTACAGGCAAATAACAAAAGTATTACTGCTGCTATGTGGTATAAAATGTATTTCTTCATAGGTGGCGGTATGCGCTGCCTTATCCTTTTCTTTAAACAGATGCCGTAAGTTAAAGAAAAGCTGCTAAACAAACAGGCCCGTAATTTACAGGCCTGTTTGTTAAAAGTAAACCGCTTTATACCAACGGGCTTCTTCTGGTAGGTATTACTGTTTGTTCGTCTTCGCTTATGTACACCCAAAAATCGTGTACTTCATAAATATCTCCGGGCACTTTTGTTCCACCTTCTTCATTTGGCCTTTCATACGGGCCAAGAATGTTGCCGTGGTATTTAACTTCTGAAAGTTTCTCTTCTAAAGTCATCGTCTTAAAGTGATCAATTGTCATATCTGGTTGTAGAATTAGGGTGTAAAGTTATTGAAAGGCGGTTAAATTATTGCAGCAGAACTTAATTACCAGGGTTATTTTAAAAGTAAGGTATGATATATGTAATATTTGCTTTAATGAAGCAAGCAATGATACTGTTTTTAGGTTGCATACTTTCATGTACGGCCTTTACCCAAAAAAACATTAAAATATTCAGCATAAAAGAACAGGGCAGAACGGTTTTGTGCATGCAGAACAATGAAATGTGTCCTGTATCAGTGGTGTTAAAGTTAAGCCTGCGCAATATGAAATCAAGCGAAGCGCCAGACAGAATTTATGTAATTCCCAAAACGAAAGATAAAGTAAGGTTAACAGTACTTACCACTATAAAACAGCGGGTAAAAGCTGGTTATTCTTACAGTTATACTGCCTATTTTGGTAATATTAATCAGGTAGATTTTGACGAAGATTATGAATATGACCTGCCTTATAAAACAGATGATAAATACAGGATTGAACAAGGCTATGATGGAAAGGATACGCACCAGAATGAGAATGCCCTTGACTTTGATATGCCTGAGGGAACAGAGGTTTTAGCAGCAAGGGAAGGTGTGGTTGTTGATGTGGTAGAGAGCAATATAGGATCATGTTTTAGCGAGGAATGCAGGTGGAAAGCCAATTATGTTTTAATCTATCACCCTGATGGTACTTTTGCCGATTATGCCCATTTAAAATACAATGGTGCAATGGTGAAGGTAGGCGACTTTGTACAGAAGGGAGACCTTATTGGCTTTAGCGGAAAAACTGGTTTTGCCAAAGGGCCGCACCTTCATTTTGTTTGTTTTATACCTGGTGTCTACAGCAGGCAAACCTTAGCTACAAAGTTTAGAACGGGCGATGGCAGTAATGCTGAATATTTAAAAGAGGGCAGGACTTATAAAAAAAGGTATGACTAAATAAGCACAACGTTATTCATTTCCTGTAATGTATTTGCTGTAAAAGTGATTGCCTTAATCAAAAAAATGGAAGCAGTATTTTGCTCGTTGGTATCAACCTTTCTCATGCTCAGGGTTTCTTTTTCTGTAAGAAAAAATAGCACCATTGCAATGCCCATAAATATTGTAAAAGCGGTAATTACATCCTGTATATTAACTAACAAAATACTCAACAAATACGACTGCATCGGCAACTGGTTTATTTTGTATAAATTATCAAATTATCGTGCCGTTTTTGAAATGCTTATTTGTAAATTAAATTACACAGGGTTATTGTAGATATGATGTTATTCTTTCTTCCACAAATCATTATACAGTTCAGGGTGGCGTTTAAATTGTAAGTGTACCTAAGGGCATAGTGCAATTACAATTAGATTATTTTTTCTCGCATAATCAACCATATAAGTTAGCAACTCTTTTGCAAGCCCCTTGCCTTCATGTTCAGGTAAAACTTCTGTATGAAAAACAGTAAGATCGTTACCTTTTATTTCAATCACCATTTCGCCAATGGTTTTGCCATCTTCAGTAAGGTAAAAAGCACCTTGCCCTGCATCATTAATAGTTAAGTTGATAGTACTCATATATTACCAGGTATGTTTAAAAAAGAGATAGCTGTGCCTGTACTTTGCCTGCCTTTTTTAGAGCCCCAATAGGTATTGCTGCACCTGCGCTAACAGTGTACACAGGGGTTTCAACATAACGTGATGCAACGCTTATATGCGTGTTGCCTGCATGTTGCTGAAACAGTTGCTGCACAAGGTTTGGACAGTTATTGTTTTTTGAAAGATGCGATAATATAAGGTGGCTCATGCGTTTATTACCATGTTGTAAAAACAGGTCTAAAGCCTGCTTGTTAGAAAGGTGGCCATTGTTACCGCTGATGCGTTTTTTAAGATGATAAGGGTAGTTGCCCTTCATCAGCATATCATCATCGTAATTGGCTTCCAGTATTACTGCATGGCATTCTTTAAAATGCTTTATAACATCGCTGCACGGGTAACCAATATCTGTTAGTATGCCTGTTTTTATATCACCGCAGGTAACAATAAAACTATGCGGGTCGCAGGCATCGTGGCATTTTGGAAAAGCCGTAACTGTAAGATTACAAATTTTTACAGGCTGGTAAGCACTGAAAGAAAACACAAGTTCCTCCTCAATGGGTAAGCGGCTGTTGGTAAAAGTGTTTGGGGTGATGTACACAGGCAGCCTGTATTTTTTTGATAGTGAAGGAAGGCCCGTAACATGGTCTGAATGTTCGTGCGAAACAAAAATAGCTTTCACTTTTTCCATAGAAAGTTCCAGCCTTTTCATACGCTTTTCTGTTTCCCTGCAGGATAGGCCAGCGTCTATAAGCACCGCTTCATTTTCGTTGCCCACGTAATAGCAATTTCCGTTGCTTCCTGAATTTAAAGAAGTGATGAATACTGGCATATATCAAAACAACAAAGTAATGATTTATACAAGAAAAGTATGCGGCTGGTTGATAACTAATTGTTTTGGCAAGGGTATAAAAAAAATTGGCCCTCGTGGAAACAAGGGCCGCAACCAAAACTAACTGCTTATGAGAGAGTTAAAAAATTTCGTTGTTGTACTAGACTAACATAAATAATAGTGCCAAAGTTCGTGCTAATACAGGGGTGTGTAAATTTTTCACATTTTCTTTTAAAAAGTAATAAAATGGGTAAAGATTTAATCAACTTTTAAAAATAAAATAACAAAGCATATTACCTTAATAAAATTGGTACTTTGTTTTGCATGGTACTTAAATAATCCTCATCTTTGCATTGCTTAAAAAGAAATTACTTTTCAATAAAACTATATGCCATGTTGTACAATGATCCTGTAATGATAAAAAATAGCACACAATGTGCTGATAATCAATATGTTTTATTGTTGCTTATTGCGTGTTTTATTTTCGCAATTGTATTAATTTCAAATGCGGGGCAAAAAATAATTGCTGATGAACCAAACATGCCGATATAAAATTTTTCTGTAGTCTTCTTTAAATAACTGGCATTTATAAATTATTACCATGACCAACTTTTTGTTTTTCCTTTCAAAAACTGATACAAGCATTATCCGCAACTGTTCGCCCGCCACACGCAATATCCAGTTTACTTTAGGCTTTTTTGTGTTGCTTACAGGTGTACTTGCATTTTTGTCAGGCGGTTATGCCGCTTCTAATTTGTTTATTCACGAATATGCTTTAACGGGCAAACCACAAATGGAGCCGCTTGGCTGGCTGTATGCCGTTTTAATAGGATTGGTGTATACCGTTTTTATTATGGCTATTGACAGAGAAGTGGTTGCCGCATCAAATAAATGGGCTGTGATATTGCGTATTCCACTTGCCATTATCATCAGTATTATTGTTTCTGTACCTGTTGAACTGCAACTTTTTGAAGGCCGTATTACAAAGAAATTATTAGAAAATGCAAAGGCAGATAATGATCATTTAGAAGAACAATTACATTACAAAATGGTGCCCTTAGAAAAGCGAAGGGATACCCTTTTAGCACTAAAAAACAATGCAGTAAAAGAAAGGCAAAGCTGGGCAACTATAATGGATGTAGAAGTGGTGGGTAATATACGTGATGGAAAGCAAAGGCCTGCTGGTAAAGGTGATGCCTACCTTTCTGCAAAAGAAAACAAAGAACAGGCCAATGAGCTGATTACAAAATGCGATAGTGAACTTGCTGTAGTGCAAAGCCAGTTAAATACAATGCAGGCGCAGCTTTCAGAGAACCTTATAAATCAGCACATACCGCAGTCTTACGACCTGCTGTCGAAATATGTTACGTTAAACCAGGTAAAAGAAGATGATAAAACAGGCGCCGCTGCAAGAATGAGTTATGGTATAACTTTTCTTTTTTTATTGTTTGAATTGATTCCCTGTATTATGAAGTTATTACTGCCACAAACAGAATATGATGCCATGTTAACTATGCGCAGAAACCTGAACAGGCTGTCTGCAAGAAAAATTTATAACCAGGCCAAACAGGAATATGAAACGCAAACAGCAGAGCAGGTAAGCCAAAGAAACCCACTTGTTGTTGAACAGATTTTTGCATCTCAGGCAAAAGGTTAGGTGGGCAGTATAGTGCTGCCTGTTTTACTGGCACATTATCTATTTAATTGGTTACTTCAAAGTGTTTGGCTATTGGTTAAACCCACGAAAACAGTGTAACGTGTAGTTGCAAGCTGCAGCAATGAAAAGTCTGGTAGTTTAAAACTTATAAGTATAACCCACTCTCAACACCTGTGTTTCGTAATAATCAGTGCTGGTTAACGTAAAGCCGTTGCCATTGGTTTCTTTATAAATGCGCAGTGTATTAAACAGGTCGGTGGCGTTTAAAAACAGTTCGCCTTTACCTTTTTGTATTTGTTTTTTTATGCCCATATCTACAGAAAATCTGCTGCCAATTTTGCCCTGCGGTATAATATCAGGTGCTAAATAAACAGCCGTAACCTGCAGGTCGGTTTGCTTTGTAAAATGAAACAAGCAATTCACTTTTATATTGCCTGATGTAAGCGTTTCCCTGCCCGCTGTGTAAGTAGAAGCCACAGGATATTTGTTCTGTACCGTAAAGCCATCAATAACGTTTCTGTAAATATTGATGTTGGTATTGAAAGAAAATTTCTTTGAAAAATCCTGCTGCAATACCATTTCAACACCTGTGTTGCTGCTGCGATCGGCATTTTGAAATACATTATAAATAAGGGTAGATGGTGGCACCTGCGTTGCAATTCTTACAATAGTTCCATTGGTGCTGCGGTGATACAATGCCGAATAAAAATACCCCTTGGCCATAGTGGTTTTATAGCCAAGCTCGTATGAGTTGGTAAACTGCGGACGAAGCGCAGGGTTGCCTACTTTAATAATTTCTGCATCGTCATATTTTGGAAAAATACGGATGTCAACTTCATTGGGCCTGTCAACCCTGCGGTTAAAGAATAAAGATATTTTATTACGGTCATTTATCTTATAGCCCAACCTAACATTGGGGAAGGGCTGCGTGTAGTTATAACCATCACTTTTGTAAGTATTGTGGTTGGGGTTTACCTTATACTGCAGGTCAACATATTCAACCCGTAAACCAACTTCAGCTTCTATTTTTTTACTTTCATACACATAATTGCCATACACTGCGGGTATTACTTCTGTGTACGTTGCTGCACCACCTGCATTTACATCCAGCGGCGAATTAAGTCCTGGCTTAAACTCCATATTAGTAGGTATATCACGGTAACGAAACTTGATGCCACCTTCAATACGACCGTATTTTAAAGGCTTGGTATAGTCAATGGTAAAGTCTGCTACGTGTTCATCAGACAATAGCTTAAAGGAATCCAGCCCTGTATAAGTGGGCATAATGTTTTCAAAATTATACTTCTCATCTTCCCTGTGAAAAGTATAGTTAAAGCCAAGGTTAAGCACATGGCCTGCCTGTTTAAATTTATGCTGGTAAGCCGCAGAAGCAACGGCTGTTGTTTTAAGTTCATCTTCTAAAAATTGCCATAGCCTGTTGCGTTTGCTCAGGTCGGCATTAAAGAAGGGTTGGTCCCCACGGTCAATAATTTTTTCAATCCCAAACATCCCTGAAATGGTAAGCATATCCTGGTTACTGATGTTCCAGTCAACACCTGTTTTGGTATTTAAAAAATGGGTGTTCCTGTTTCTTTTTGTTTGCTGCTGAATAATAGTGCCATCAGTATAAGTGCGGGTAACAAACTCATTTTTGTTCAGGGTTTCAGTGTACAGCCAATCAGCCTGTAAAAAGGCATTCACTTTGTTTTTACGATAGTTTAAAGAAAGTGAGGGATTGATTTTTGGCGTTGCCTGGTATTGAGGGCGGATACCCGGCAGGTTTTCTTTTTTGCGCCATAATGCACCCAAACCTCCTGCAAAACCAATCTTGCCATTAAAGCCCTCCTGCCTGTTTTTTTTGTAGATGATATTAATGATGCCTGCGTTCCCATTCGCATCATATTTAGCGGATGGGTTATTGATGATTTCAATTCTTTCAATGGCAGATGCAGGAATATTATCCAGCCCTGTTTGACTACCAAAACCCGTTAAAGCAGTTTGTTTGCCATCAATTAATACCGCTACTTTATCACTGCCACGCAGTTCTACTTTGCCATCCTGGCTGGTGGTAATGCCAGGCAGGTTTTTTAATGCCTGTAATACTGAACCGCCTGCCTGGCTTAGGTTTGCGGCTACTGAATAGGTTTTTTTATCCAGTTTATTGTTCACATCTTCCTGCTTTGATGTAGCAACTGTTACCTCGTTCAATGTTGTTGCCTGTTCCTGCATTTCTATCATACCCATATCTAAAAAAGAGCTGAGCGAGCCTACCAACAGCGGCTGTTGTTTTATAGAAAAACCAGTGTAAGAAAACTGGATAATATAATTGCCTGGCGGGATGTTTAGGAGCGTAAACCTGCCTTCTTCGTTACTTACGGTGCCTGTTACAAAAGCACTGTCTTTCGCTTTTTTTACCACTGCATTTACAAACGGCATTGCAGCTTTATTTGTTTTGTTTTTTATTAGTCCTGATACAGCTACTGCAGGTGTTTGAGCATAGCAAACTGCATTTGCAAGTACCACCATTACAAATAGCGGGTACGTTTTTATTTTGGTAAGAATTTTTTTACAGGTTCTGCGAACAGAACTTTTGCTTTCAATCAAAAACAATTTCATCGTTCAAATTTAGCGGGTGCATTTTATTTATTCTTGTTTTGGTTATACGGCAAAGCCGTTTTTAGATTTTTCATATAACACAAATGAAAAAACCTTTTGTGAGAAAAAATATCGGTGAAATTAATTTCTCACAAATATTTTCTCACATTCATTGTCTTGTCCTAAAATAGGTTGACAGTAAAAACTGTAAACGTATGATAGATCCAGGATTAAAACAGTCTGCCATTAATGCCTATTTAGCAGGAGGTTTCAGCCTTCGTGGTTTAGGTAAAAAGTATGGTATCAATTACA
>JANPIP010000043.1:0-11914 GCA_031424995.1 Chitinophagales bacterium
TTGTAATTGATACCATACTTTTTACCTAAACCACGAAGGCTGAAACCTCCTGCTAAATAGGCATTAATGGCAGACTGTTTTAATCCTGGATCTATCATACGTTTACAGTTTTTACTGTCAACCTATTTTAGGACAAGACAAGGAGTGTGTATAGTCGGTACAGGGAGAATGTGTAACCGACACAAGGAGTGTGAGAAGTCGGCACAAGTATCACGTGCCGACTTCTCAAGATGCGTAAAATTCCTTTACGAGATAGAAACGGTAGGTTAAACACCTTAACCCGACTAGTTAAGGAGCTTCTCCCCACTAGTTAAGGTGGTTCTCCCCACTAGTTAAGATGCTTCTCCCGTGCGGGTTAAGCTCCTTAACCCGCCTATATAAGCATCTTAACCCGCCTATATAAGGTGTTTAAAGCGACTATATAAGGAGCTTATACCGCCTATATAAGCTCCTGAAAGCGTGCGGTTTTGGTTGCGGAACCTTAATAATGCCTATGTTTTCCTTTCCTCACTATTGCACCTATGTGTTAAAAAAGCAAGTTTTGGGTTGCCTGCACAGTTGCTTCCTGCTACTTTCGTTTCATTAATTTTACTTTATGATGGATACAGGTGATTACAATTACTTGCGTATTGAGGCGGCCATAAAATACATTACTGAAAATGTAAGGCAGCAGCCTTCGCTGGAAGAAGTGGCTGCGAAAGTGCATGTAAGCCCATTTCATTTTCAGCGCATGTTTACTGAGTGGGCAGGGGTTAGCCCTAAAAAGTTTCTGCAATTTCATACGGCAGAATATCTGAAGCAGAGAATAAAAGATACCAGCAGCCTGATAGAGGCGGCAGAACTGGCGGGGCTTTCAAGCCAAAGCAGGGTGTACGACCTTTTTACCGGCATTGAAGCGGTAACGCCACAGCAATTTAAAACTGGGGGTAAGGGGCTGGAAATTGTTTATGGGTTTCATTACACACCGTTTGGCGAATGTTTTATTGCAGCAACAGAAAGGGGTATTTGTGCCATGGCCTTTACTGATGAAGCATCAAAAGAAAATGAACTGCTGCAACTGAAGAAGAAATGGAATTTTGCAGTTATGAATGAAAATCAATCAGTTACATTGAATTATATCAACCGTATATTTAATCCACATCTTGCCACACTTGATAAATTACATTTGCTGGTACAGGGTACCAATTTTCAGTTAAAGGTTTGGCAAGCACTGCTAAATATCCCGCAGGGCGCATTAACTACTTACCAATCTATAGCAAACAGTATTGGCACACCAAAAGCAGTAAGGGCGGTAGGTACAGCCATTGGCGCAAACCCAGTTGCTTATTTAATTCCCTGCCACAGGGTAATACGTAAAGAAGGCCTGTTAGGCGAATACCGTTGGGGAAGCATTCGCAAAAAAGCATTGGTAGGATGGGAGGCCGCAAAACTGCAATCATGAATAATCAGCTAAACATTTTTGGAGAGAATAACCTGCTGCCCTTTGATGGGGAAGCTTATTTGTATGATAACTTTTTTGCCGCTGAGGAAAGTGACCAGTTGCTTGAACAATTGCAAACCACCATTAGCTGGAAACAGGATTATATAAAAATGTACGGCAAACAATTGCCATTGCCACGCCTTACGGCATGGTATGGCGATGAAGGAAAAACCTATGCTTATTCAGGCATTATAAATATTCCGTTGCCTTTTAATACTTGCCTTGCGGCGATAAAAGAGCGGGTAGAAGCTTTTACAAAGCATAGGTTTAATGCCGCACTTTTAAACTTTTACAGGCATGAAAAAGATGGTATGGGCTGGCACAGCGATGATGAGAAAGAGCTTGGCAGCAATCCTGTAATAGCTTCTTTTTCGTTTGGAGGCAGCCGCAACTTTCAGTTTAAGCATAAAACAGAAAAGAAATCAACCATTACAATAACCCTTAACCACGGCAGCCTGCTGTTAATGAAGGGAAGTGCGCAGCACCACTGGCTGCACCAGTTGCCTAAAACAAGCAAAGCAATAGCACCAAGAATTAATATTACTTTCAGACAAATTCAATGATACAACATACAGATGTAGCCTTAAATAACAACAAACCCTTGCGTTCACTAATCAGGCGGGGTGCCATAACTCTTGGTGGAAACCCAAAACTAAAAATCTACGGTCTGCTAAGTTGTAATTCAGGTAAAAGGCTGCAAATTAAGAACAGGGTGTTTTTTAAAGATGAAGCCGACGCCATTGCAGAAGGTTTCAGGCCATGCGGGCATTGTATGAGAGATAAGTATCAAGAATGGAAGCGTAGTTAACGCTCTTTCCCCCAATGTTAAAAACCTCTTTGCCCTGATGTTTGCAAGGTTAATTACTTTGCATCCATGCAACAGTATCAGCAATTAGTACAGCATATTTTAGATAATGGCAGTGTGAAAACTGACCGTACAGGCACAGGTACCACCAGTTGTTTTGGTTACCAGATGCGTTTTAACCTGCAGGATGGTTTCCCCATGGTTACCACCAAAAAACTACATCTTAAAAGTATTGTGTACGAACTGCTTTGGTTTTTGCAGGGCAGTACCAATGTAAAATACCTCAACGATAACGGTGTAAGCATTTGGGATGAATGGGCTGATGAGAACGGCGAGCTTGGTCCTGTGTACGGCAAACAATGGCGTAGCTGGCAGGGCGCCAATGGCACTACCATCGACCAGATTACAGACGTCATTAATCAAATAAAAACCAATCCCGATAGTCGCAGGCTTATTGTAAGCGCCTGGAATGTGGCAGATTTGCCTGAAATGGCGTTAATGCCCTGCCATACTTTATTCCAGTTTTATGTAGCTGATGGTAAATTGAGTTGCCAATTGTACCAGCGTAGTGCAGATGTATTTTTAGGCGTGCCGTTTAACATTGCTTCTTACGCCTTGCTTACCATGATGGTGGCACAGGTTTGCGACCTGCAATGCGGCGATTTTGTTCACAGCTTTGGCGATGTGCATTTATACAGCAATCATATTGACCAAGCCAATCTTTTACTCAGCCGTGTACCTTATCCATTGCCAACCATGCGCATTAATCCAGAAGTAAAGAATATTTTCGATTTTAAGTTTGAAGATTTTACGCTTGAAAACTATCAGCACCATAAGCCGATAAAAGCAGCGGTAGCCGTGTAAGCGTTAATCGGTTATCGTCCATGGTCAATCGTTAATTGCCTTTACGATGGTCGATTGACTATCGACAATGGACTATCATTCACCATTCACTATTCACCACCTCATGACCATCACCCATATCGTAGCCGCATCACTTAACAATGTTATTGGCAAGAACAACGACCTTGTTTGGAAGCTGCCCAATGATATGAAGTTCTTTAAAAATAAAACCTGGGGTTTACCCGTGGTGATGGGCCGCAAAACTTTTGAAAGCTTTAAAGGCAAGGCATTACCCGGCAGGTATAATATTGTAATAACCAGAAAGGAGGAAGTGAAAGTAGAAGGCGTTACTGTCGTGGATTCTTTAGAGAAAGCCATCGCCATTTGTAAACAGCAGGATTTTAATGAAGTGATGATTATTGGTGGCGGTGAAATTTATAAGCAAAGCCTGCCCATTACCAATAAAGTATTGTTAACAAGGGTAGAAGCGGTGATTGATGGTGATACTACTTACCCTGAACTGAACGAAAAAGAATGGCAGCTTACGTTTGAAGAGAAATTTGAGGCTGATGACAAACATGCCTACGCTTACAGTTTTCAAACATGGGTAAGAAAATAAAGAAGTAAATTTTGCGGGGATTGGCTGTATTGGTGCCAGTAACACCAACAAATAGTTAATCGTAACAATCATTTCAAATAATATAAATCAGTGGTAACTTATGAAGTTTGTTGATGTTGGTTATTCTTATCTCGCACCCTTACTGCTGCTGATGTTAACTAAAAATGAAGAAAGAAAATACAGTAAAGCCCTGCTGGCAACGGCCAACGTATCGTTGATATTCTTCTTTATTTACAGTTGCTTTAATTATTACGATCTGTACCGCTGGGCGCAAATATTTGGTATGGAAATTTCCTTTAAAGGCTTGCTGCGATTGGCTTCTACTAATAAAATTTATGCAGCCAAGAACATTTTATTGCTATTGTTACCATTGGTATTTCTCTTTAAAAAGTTATCAAGCAATATTGTTTTAACTATACTAATGCTGGTATTAATTTGGTGGGATGTTCTCACCGCCCTCATTTACAGCGAAGGTTATCTTTTGCCAATATCGCAGTATAAGCCTATAATATGGTATGCCCTTAACTATTTCAGTTTGCTTGTTGGTATGTATGCTTTACTTTGGCTGCTTAAACGGTTACCATTTCAATTTAAGTAGTGAATGTATTCAAAGTTTCAGTTAGCCAAAAAGTTCATCAACTATTATATTAAAGCCAGCAATGGTAGGGGGCATGGCGTTCACTCGCCATTTGTGTTCCAGTTTATAACAGATGTACTTAACGATAGCCGCAGCTTTTATGCTTACGAAACCATCGAGCGGCTGCGCAAAGATTTAATGGTTGATCAGCGCATGCTTACCATTGAAGATTTTGGCGCAGGCAGCCGCATTATAAAGACCAAACAACGCAAAATTGCTGATGTTGCAGCCTCATCTTTAAAGCCAAAAAAATACAGCCAGTTACTGTTTAGAATGGTGGGTTATTACAATCCTTCTGTTATACTTGAACTTGGTACAAGCCTTGGTATCACTACATCTTACCTTGCTTCTGCCAAAGATTTGGCAAGGGTAATTACCATGGAAGGTTCAGAAGCTGTGGCTGGTATAGCCAAAGAAAATTTTGCAAAAGAACAGCTTAAACATATAGAATTGGTGTTGGGAGATTTTGATAGCACACTTCAGCCCACACTTAACAGCATTACTACTAATATTGATTTTATTTTTATTGATGGCAACCACCGTTACGAGCCAACGGTACGTTATTTTAAACAGTTGCTGCCGCATGTAAACGAGCAGTCTGTAATTATTTTTGATGATGTACACTGGAGCGAAGAAATGGAGCAGGCCTGGGAAGAAATAAAAAAGCATCCTTCTGTTACTTTAACCATCGACCTCTTTTTTATTGGCATCGTATTCTTTAGAAAAGAAAATAAAATACCACAGCATTTTACTATCAGGTTTTAGTATAAAGTTTTTTGAGGTGAGATTTCTCGTGCCTCGAATCCGATAGTTATCGGATGCAGGCTTAGGAATTTCGTCATGTCGAAGAATGAGACATCTGATTGTAAGGGAACATAGGTATGTTTTAAGCAGGTGTTTTATTCTTTTAGATTTGAGTATTAATATAATTATCAAACCATTACTGTGCAGTTACCGGCATCCTTACTACAATCACTCAACAATATTAAAGGCTTTGATGAAGCAGCTTTTAAAGCTGTTCATGCTTCAGGCGAACAGGTAACTTCTATACGTTTAAATCCGGCGAAAGCTGTTAACCGTCAACCGTCAATCGTCAACCGTCAACCGTTGCCTGCCAACTCACCACTCGATAGCTATCGGGTCACCACTCACTACTCACAAATTCCCTGGTGCACTTATGGCTATTATCTTTCCAGCCGTCCATCGTTTACGTTAGATCCTACCTTTCATGCAGGGGCGTACTATGTGCAGGAAGCAAGTAGTATGTTTTTGTGGCATGCCTTACAGCAAACTATCGGCGAAGCCACCAAAGATTTACGTGTGCTTGACCTTTGTGCCGCACCTGGTGGTAAAAGCACCTTGCTCGCTTCTTACTTTAAAGATGGATTGGTAGTAAGCAACGAAGTAATAAAATCACGCGCCAGTATTTTAGTGGAAAATATTACTAAATGGGGCAGCAATAATGTAATTGTAACCAATAACGATCCCTCACATTTTCAGTCCCTTACCAACTTCTTTGATGTAATTGTGGTTGATGCACCCTGTAGCGGCAGCGGCCTTTTCAGGAAAGACAATGAGGCAATTAGTGAATGGAGTGAAAACAATGTAAACCTCTGTAGTCATCGCCAGCAAAGGATTATTGCAGATGTGCTTCCTGCATTAAAGGAAGGCGGGATACTTATTTATTCCACTTGCTCTTATAGTAAACAGGAAGATGAAGATATATTGGATGAACTTTCAGAAAAGCATGGCTTGTTATCTATACAACTTCAATTAAATAAAGACTGGAATATTGTTGAAACACAGTCTGACAGTAAGCAGGCTTATGGTTATCGATTTTATCCGAACCTTTTAAGAGGCGAAGGCTTTTTTATTGCTGCTTTGCAGAAAAATAGCGGGGGAAGTACATCATTTCTTGCAGAGCAAAACCTGACAAAGCTTTCAAAGAATGAAAGCCTTGTGATACAGGATTTTGCAGGTATTCTGGATGGTTTTTCGTTGTTTAAGCAGGGCGAAAGTATTAAGGCGATACAGCAGCAATGGCTGCCGTCCCTGCAAATCATCGCGAAGCAATTGTATATAAAAAAAGCAGGTACAGAACTGGGCACCATTAAGGGTAAAGATGTAATTCCGCACCACGAATTTGCTTTAAGTACTTTACCAACACAGCATTTTAACAGCGCAGAAGTTGATGAAACAAACGCACTGCAATATTTAAAAAGAAAGGATATGGAACTTGACGCCGCTAAAGGCTGGTGCCTTGTAAGGCATTGTGGATTAAATTTGGGCTGGGTGAAAGTTTTGCCCAATCGCATCAATAACTATTATCCGCAGGAGTGGAGAATTTTAAAAGGCTAATTTTACTCCTGTCAAAATAAAGCTGTTTACTATCATGCATTATAAAAATATTACCAGGCATTCTTTACTTATAGCCGCCTTGTTTTTTGGCAGTACTGTAATTGCGCAAACACCTGTGGCACATACTATAAAGCAGGGCGAAACCTTGTCTGCTATTGCAAAACAATACAACACCACAGTAGGCGATATTATGCGCCTGAACGGCATGAACAGTACCAGCAAATTACAGATTGGTGCAGCCATTAAAATACCCGCCAAAGGCAGTGTAGTTGTTAAACCTGAAGTGCCTGTAAGCGTACCTGTAAAAGAAGTAGCCAAACCAAAACCTGTTGTACCAAAAGAAGAAACAGTTACTACACTTACCGACGTTACTTATAACGTGGCCAAAGGTGAAAGCCTATATAGCATTGCTAAAAAGAACCACACCACAGAAGCCCAGCTAAAAACATGGAATGGGTTTAAAGATGATAAAATAAAAATTGGGCAAACGATAATAGTAGGAAAGGAGCCCATTACAAAAAGTACCATACCTGTTACTGAGAAGCCACAGGTATCAGCAGGTGTTATTGACCAGCCAGCAGTTACCAAAACGGCAAAAACTGCGGCATCAGCTTCAGATGAATTGCCAACGCTTTCGGCACCATCAGCAAAAGTGACAAAGAAGCCAGAGCCTGCTAAAAATAAGCCTGTTGCTGAAGTAAAAGATGAACCTGCTGTTATTCCTTCTGCTGCTAAATATGCTGATACTGAGGGTTATTTTGCCAACTTTTTCAACCGTAAAGAAAATAAGTCTACCAATCCCACCAGTGGTGATGCTGCCGTTTTTAAAACCACCAGCGGCTGGAGCGACAAGAAATATTATGTATTGATAAATGATATTGCCCAGGGCACTATTGTACGTGTAACCGCCAATAACAAAAGCATTTGTGCTAAAGTTCTGGGGCCTTTGCCCGATATAAAAGAAGACAATGGCCTGTTGCTGCGCTTGAGCAATGCCGCCGCTGCCACATTAGGAATTGATGATGTTAAGTTTATGGTAACGGTAAATTATTAGGTTAAATAAACAACTAACTTCAGGTTTAAATAGTCAATCGTTCATATTAGGCACCTTTATGTGTTTCCATTTTAGGAATGCAGTAACACAGCATTTTACGCTGCCTCTCTACGTGAAGTCTTTTAACCAGCCTTCCATTTTTAATCGCAAAGTTCCTATGGCTTTGCATTTCTTTTCTGCACCAATTCATGCGTTGGCAAACAATACTAAAAACAGTTTTTTATAACCATTAATAACGAAGTTTGTAAATCTGTTTCAATACTATTACTGCCAATGCAGGCATTAGTAGTCTAAATTATTATGGATGCATACAGAACAAACAAGATTATTAGATGAAGCCTGGCGTAAATGGGGGCCTTATGTTAGCGACAGGCAATGGGGTACCGTACGTGAAGATTACAGCGAGCATGGAAATGCCTGGAACTACACCACACACGATATGGCAAGAAGCCTTGCTTACCGCTGGGGCGAGGAAGGTATAGCAGGCATTAGTGATGATAAACAGTTTATTTGTTTTGCACTGGCATTGTGGAACAAAAAAGATCCTATAATAAAAGAGCGGTATTTTGGTTTAAGCAATGGCGAGGGCAATCATGGCGAAGATGTAAAAGACCAGTATTATTACCTGGATGCAACGCCCAGTCATAGCTACATGAAAATGCTGTACAAATACCCGCAACAGGCATTTCCATACAATACGCTGGTGCACGAAAATAGAAATCGAAGCAGGAAAGAACCAGAGTTTGAACTGATAGATACAGGCATTTTTGATGACAATAAATACTTTGATGTTTTTGTAGAATATGCCAAAGCCAGCACTACAGATATTCTTATAAAAATAACTGTCTTTAACCGTGGTGAGGAAGACGCATCGCTGCATATACTACCCACCATCTGGTTCCGTAACCGCTGGGTATGGAGTTCCGTAAACGGCATTCCAGCTATTACTGTTTCAGGCAACGGTAACCTTGCATTAAACCACGAAAAAATGGGTAGTTATACCCTGTACACTGATACAAAAACAGAATTACTCTTTTGCGATAACGAAACCAATCATGCAAAAATATATGGCAAGCCCAACAACGCGGCCTTTTGCAAAGATGGTATTAACAACTACCTTGTAAATGCTGATGTTACTGCAGTTAACAGGGCCAATACTGGTACAAAGGCTGCGGTTAATTATGATGTTACAATTGCTGCAGGTGGCAGCCATGTAATAAAACTCAGGCTCAGCAGCAACACTGCTTCATCATCGCCCTTTCATGATTTTGACAGCCTTTTCGCCGCAAGGCAAAAAGAAGCTGATAAATTTTATGCAGACATACAGAAAGGTATTACCAGTGATGATGAAAGAAATGTACAACGCCAGGCTTTTGCAGGTATGGTTTGGAGCAAACAGTTTTACTATTACGACCTGAGCAAATGGCTTAATGGCGATGCTGCACTTAATGCGCCACCTGAACAAAGAAAACATGGGCGTAATAAAGACTGGAAACACCTGAATAATGCCGATATTATTTCTATGCCCGATAAATGGGAATATCCCTGGTATGCCTCATGGGACCTTGCATTTCATTGCATTCCTTTTGCCATGATTGACCCCATTTTTGCAAAGCAGCAATTAAAATTGCTTACCAAAGAATGGTACATGCAGCCCAACGGCCAGTTGCCCGCTTATGAATGGAATTTTAGCGATGTTAACCCGCCTGTACATGCCTGGGCTACTTTTCGTGTTTTTAAAATTGATGAACACAGGAGTGGTAAACCTGATGTTGCTTTTTTAGAAAGTGTCTTCCATAAATTACTGCTAAACTTTACGTGGTGGGTAAACCGTAAAGACCGTGAAGGTAATAATATTTTTGAAGGAGGCTTTTTAGGGCTGGATAATATTGGCGTGTTTGACAGAAGTGCGCAACTGCCAACAGGCGGGCATTTAGAGCAGGCAGATGCCACAAGCTGGATGGCCATGTATTCGCTTAACATGCTGCGCATTTCGTTAGAATTGGCAAGGTACAACCCTGTGTACCAGGATATGGCCACCAAGTTTTTTGAACACTTTTTGTATATAGCAGAAGCTATGGATAATATGGGCGATAGTGTTACAGGTTTATGGGATGAAGAAGACGGCTTTTTTTACGATGTACTACGTATGCCCAACCACCAGCATACCAGGCTTAAAGTGCGTAGTATGGTAGGGTTAATACCCTTTTTTGCGGTAGAAGTGCTAGACCATGAGCTGCTGATGTCGATGCCCAAATTTACCAAACGGCTGCAGTGGCTGTACGATAATAAACCACACCTTGCAAAACTGGTAGCCCGCTGGGATATAACGGGCAGTAATGAAAAGCACCTGTTAAGCCTTTTAAAAGGCCACCGTATGAAGAAGCTACTGGCGCGTATGCTGGATGAAGCAGAGTTTTTAAGTGAGCATGGCATACGTTCATTTTCAAAGTTTTATCATGGTGAGCCTTACCGCGTTTCGTTGTACGATGAAACCTTTGAAGTAAAGTACACACCAGGCGAAAGTGACAGCGATATTTTTGGTGGCAACAGCAACTGGCGTGGCCCTGTATGGATGCCAATGAACTTTTTGATTATTGAAAGCCTGCAACGTTTTCACTATTATTATGGCGATGATTTTAAAGTAGAATGCCCCAAAGGCAGCGGCTGCATGTTATCGTTAAATGAAATTGCGGATATGCTTTCCAGGCGTTTAAGCAAGCTTTTACTACACGATGAAAATGGTAACCGCCCTGCCTATGCAGACTGCCTGAAACAGCAGCAGGATCCCTTTTTTAAAAACTATATTCTCTTTCATGAATACTTTGATGGCGATACAGGTAAAGGGCTTGGTGCCTCTCACCAAACCGGCTGGACAGGTTTGATTGCAAGGCTACTGCACCGACGAGAAAACCCTGTTAAGAAGTAAGTGCTATTATGTAAAGATGAGTTAAGTGTTTTAAGTTTAAAACAAGCATTGTGTCAAGGTGAGTTGTATATATTAAGCTTAAAACAAGCATTGTGTCAAGGTGAGTTGTATTTATTAAGCTTAAAACAAGCATTGTGTCAAGGTGAGTTGTATATATTAGCTTAAAACAAGCATTGTGTTAAGGTGAGTTGAGTCTTTTAAGTTTAAAACAAGCATTGTGTCAAGGTGAGTTGTATATATTAAGCTTGAAATAAGCAACCTGTTGTAACAGGTAAGCGGTACTTAACAGCAATGCTGAAAATTGTATTGGCGCATGTTTTTGAAACTTTCTCAGCTTGTATTGTTGTCGATTATCAACAAAAAAAAGTTCGTTTTTGCAATTGTTGGTGTCAGAAACTTTCGCCTATTTTTGAGTTGTATGCAAATATTAACACCCTAATGAATAAAGTTTTCATCACGACATTTTTTATTTTTTGCTTCTTTCACGGGAAGACACAGACTTCTACATGGGGAAAAGCTGACTATTTGTCTTTTTATTCAAAATTTTTAAATAAAGTTGACACAGTCAAAATAAATGATGGAGATTTTCAAATAAGGTTGTGGTTCAACAATGGCGCAAATAGAGTTAATACAGCATACTTCGTTTCATTTACAAAGTTGCAGGACAGATGGGACGTAAGCTATTATACATTTACAAGCTTTCCTCGGCGCAACGATAGCGTTATCGTTCATAAACAAGTAGCAGTAAAACTAAATTATGACTCGTTATATAATCAACTTATCCAAGACGGATTGTTAACACTAAACAGTGACACAATTAATGACCTTATGGATAAAAAGGGACAGCATAGTTGGATGTGGACAGACTCAGGTCCAACAAATTATACCGTTCACATACTGACAAAAGAAAAACGGTGGGCTGTTAATTTTAAGTGCCCCAAGTATTTTTATAATGAAGCAAAGATAGACGAGTTCAAAATTCCTCTTAAAGTGATAAGTACATTGCTAAAACTAATGGGAATGGAACCATGTTAACGTTAATCTGCGTACAACAAATAAGGCTTCGTCGGGCCTGGAAGGCCAACGATGAAGCATCGGTTGTACGGAACCGCGCGGTAAAGGCCTTCTTAAAATATATGGGTTTTGCTTTTCAGCGTTTTGGCTTAACGAAGGTGTTTGCACACCTTAA
>JANPIP010000044.1:0-14447 GCA_031424995.1 Chitinophagales bacterium
AAGTATACAGGAAAAAATGGCAGTATAAAATTAGTGGGCTAATGAAATCAACCCACTAAACAGGCTGGCTTAAAAAACCGCCTAAAACACAAAAATAATGCAAAAACTTTTTGGTGCTTAACACAGAATCTATCGGTACATAGTTCAGACAATTAACGATGGACGATGGACTTCTGCTGTCAAGGTCGTTCCTCTTACACTACTACAAATGCCGCCTGGTAAAAATTATTTACGGCAGCAATGGGTTTTAGTTTTACATAAAAAGCTTCAGTGAATATTTTATACGCTAAGTACTCGTGATTGGCTACGTTAAATTCATCAAACAGAATAATATCGCCTTTATTAAGATATTGGTACAATTGCGACAATACAAATATGGTTGAGGAAAAAAGGTCAGCATCCAAATGAATTATTTTTTGCTTTGCCTTTAAAGCCACATTATTATCATTTATAAAATCGCATAAAGTATCCTGAAAAAGACCTTTATAAAAATGCACGCGTTCATCATCAAACTGCTGAATGGGATGCCCCATATCGCCTTTTTTATAGCCGCCCCAATCTTCTGGCAAACCTTCAAATGTATCAAACCCATGAAAAGAGGAACTGCTGTTTAAATTGTTTTCTGTCCACCACCTGAAACTCATAGCATTAGCCACACCATATTCCAGGTACATAATTTCTTTCTGCTCAAGTTTAAAGTGGTTTAGTACGGCACCATACAATTGGTAACGTTTATTGTAATCCCTGCTTATGCTATAAAAATCATTCAGTACAAGGTTTTTACTGTTGGCCGCCGTCCACGCACTTAAACGGTTAAAATTGCTAAGAAAAAAGAATACATGATTAAGTGGCGAAAAAATTCTAAGGATGCCTGTATATAAAAGAAAATCTTTACAGAGCTGTAATATTTTAAATTTCATCAGTTACTATGATTGCTTAAAGCGCACAAGATAAGGGTTACAAAAATTGTTATGATATGCTTTGATAAACAAGGTAATTATAACCCATCAGTTCAAAGGTTTCACCGTGTTTAAAATTAAATTTCATGTGAGAAAATACGTTGACGAACCTGCCCTGTAGCCAGTCGTGCGCTACCTTTATTTTTATCTTTTCTTCGCTCGAAAAATTCAGCAATACCAGCACTACATCATCCTCTTTTTTTCTTAAAAAAGCCATTACATTCTGGTTATTAGTAGGCAATATAAAAGTTTCGCCTGCGGCGATGGCTTCTGTTTTATGCAGCGCCAGCAATGTTTTATAAAAGCCATAAAGCTGCGGGCTTTCATGCCATTCTATTTCATCTTTATCAAAAAACTTCAAACGTTTAAGGTTAGGATTTTCCTGCCCGCTGTAAATCAACGGCATCGCGTTCCACGTACAAGTTAATACAGCAAAGGCTTTGGCTGCATTACCATACTTTTCATACTCAGTTCCGTTCCAGCTATTTTCATCGTGGTTGCTGGTAAAGAATAATTTGGCGGCACCAAGCATGTATTGCGAATAGCTATGCAATGTATCATACACATCATTCAAGTCTGCTTCGCCTTTCATCATCTTTTCTGTAACGTGCATCAATGCCCATGAATAACTAACGTCAAATACTTCATGATAAACAGGTGTTTCACATTCTGCCAGCCAAAACAAAGGCTTTACATTATCGCAACGTTTTCTTGCTTCATGCCAAAAATCAAGCGGCACAAGATGCGCCATATCACATCTAAAACCATCAATACCGCATTCATTAATCCAGTATTGCATGGCATTAATCATTGCTTCACGCATATTATCATTACGGTAATCAAGGTCAATCACATCTTCCCAGCCATACTGTTCTGTAAAACCGCCATTACTATCTTTTAAATACCAGGCAGGATTATTTAAAGCCCACTCATGGTTCCATCCTGTATGGTTGGCTACCCAGTCGATAATTAATTTAAAGCCCAGCGAATGCGCTTCATCTACCATGGCTTTAAAATCTGCCATCGTACCAAATTCAGGGTTTACATCTACATAACTGCTGCAGGCATAATAGCTGCCCAAAGTACCCAGGCGTTTTTCTGTACTTATAGGTGTAATGGGCATCAGCCATAAAATTTCAACGCCCATATCTCGCAAGCGCGGCAGATGTTTTGCAAAAGCTGCAAAAGTGCCTTCTTTAGTGTACTGGCGAATATTTACTTCATAAATATTGCTACCCTTTGCCCATGCTATTGTTGAAAATGCTCTGCTCATATTTATTTTTTATCGTCGCTTATTTTAATATTAACCACATAGGCACATAGGCACAATAGGAAAACTAGGGATACCTATTATATGCATTACTGCTACTTTAATTTTTCATTTATTATTCTTCCTTACTATGTGCCTACTGTGCCTATGTGGTTAACTTTTTTTGTTCTTACTATGTCACACATACTTTATCGCAAATAACAAACAATCCATCCGTTTTTCAACGTATTTTACTTTTAAATAACCGTTCCCCAACCAATTTTCTGCCACAACAACATGAGTGAAATAAAGTTAGAAAGAAAGATAAGCCTTTTACAGGCAACTGCCATTAACATGACAGACATGGTGGGCATTGGCCCCTTTGTAGTGTTGAGCGTTGTGGCGCAGATTATGAACGGCCCCTGGTTTTTATATGCCTGGGTGGCGGGTGCTTTGCTTTCTTTTTTTGATGGCATGGTGTGGAGCCAGTTGGGTGCTGCCTATCCTTTGGCTGGTGGCAGCTATAACTTTTTAAAAGAAGGTTATGGCCCAAAATGGGGCAAGCTGATGAGCTTTTTATTTGTATGGCAAACAATGATACAAGCACCGCTGGTAATAGCATCTGCAGCCATTGGCTTTGCACAATATTTTCAATACTTACACCCATTGGCAGATAATGAAAGTAAAATGGTAAGTGGCAGCGTGGTAATATTAATTGTACTTATGCTGTACCGCAAAATTGAAACTATTGGTAAAATAAGTGTGTTGCTATGGGTAGGTGTTTTAGTTACTATGGCTTGGATTATTGGTGGCGGTTTATTTCACGGAAACTTTTTGGCACCCATACAACATATAAATGATGGACTTACCGTGAACCATGCATTTGCAGCGGCCATTGGTTTTGCAAGCGTTAAAACAGTGTATAGTTATCTGGGGTATTATAATGTTTGCCACCTTGGTGGCGAGATCATAAACCCGCAAAAAAATATTCCGCGAAGCATGTTTATTTCTATTGGCGGTATTGCTTTTTTGTATTTGATGATGAACATAAGCGTGGCATCTGTACTGCCTTTTGATGCGATTGTAAAAAGCAAATTTGTGGTAAGCCTTTTTGTACAAACGCTTGCAGGGCCTGGCTTTGCAACAGTGGCTACGGTACTAATATTATGGGTGGCTTTTGCTTCTGTTTTTTCGGCAACGCTGGGTTACAGCCGTATACCTTTTGCTGCTGCGCAGGATGGTGCTTTCTTTAAAATATTTGCCAAACTTCACCCCACAAAAAATTTCCCTTACGTCTCATTGTTATTTCTTGGAGCTGTTGCTTTTGTGTTCAGCCTGCTGTTTAAATTAAAAGATGTGATAGATGCTATTTTAGCCATGCGCATTTTGATACAGTTTATTGCACAAGCTATTGGCTTATTACTGCTTGTAAAACAAAAAGGCAAAGCACATTTTAGCTGGAAGATGCCGCTCTATCCCCTGCCTGCATTGATTGCCATTAGTTTCTGGGCCTTTATTTTTTATTCAACCGGTACCAAAATGATGCTTGGTGGATTAACAGTAATTGCGCTGGGGCTTGTTGCTTTTATTATAAAAGCGGGGTACAATAAAGAGTGGCCGTTTGCCCCTAACCCCTAGCTTCACGCTGCGCTTTGAAGTGGGTGTCGCGCAGATGGCGCAGATGAACGCAGAGAGTAACCACAAAGACAGAAAGGGAGAAAGATGTACAAAGAAGGAAGCATCATTTGCGTTGCAGAAATCCTTCAATCCTTTCATCCTGTAAATCTTAATTCAGAATAAAGAAAAAAAGTCTACCTTATACTGCGGGTATTAATCAAGCCTTCAATTACAGATGGAATTATTCAACATACAAGGCGTTAATTTCGATGTAGAAATTACAGGCAAGCAGGCAACATTTACCGGCGACTTTGCACATAACGGCAAACTGGAACTGACAGAAGGTGAGAAACCTTTTTACGGAGTTTCCTACAACAGTTCACTCTCAAAACCGGCTAATCATGGATATGTGATGCAGGAACTTTTTAACCGGATTGTAAGCAGGTTGAAAGCAAATTAAAAAATAAGGGCCTGTATTTTACAGGCCTTTTCTTTACTCTGTACAATACAACACCAACCTGGTTTATGAGATTAACTGTAAGAAAAAAATTTAAGAAAAGCCTACAGATTCTGTTCATACACTTGTAGAGCATGACATTGCAAATGACTTTTGAATGAATGACCATTGTAATTTTCAAAATATGAACGGACAACACAATTACCAACTCACCGTACAATGGACAGGCAATACAGGAACAGGCACTTCTGGCTATAAAGATTATGAAAGAAGCCATGCCATTATTGTTGATGATAAAATAGACATTACAGGATCTTCTGACCCAGCCTTTCGTGGCGACAAAACGAAACATAATCCTGAAGAACTTTTACTGGCTTCTGTAGCAAGCTGCCACATGTTATGGTACCTGCACCTGTGCGCTGTAGAAGGAATTATTGTAACTGATTATACCGACAGTGCAACAGGCACTATGATTGAAACAGAAAATGGCGGTGGAAAGTTTACCGTGATAACATTACATCCCACAGTTACTGTTACAGATATTTTAATGATAGAAAAAGCAAATGAACTGCACCGCAAAGCGAATGAATTATGTTTCATCGCCAACTCTTTAAATTTTCCCGTGCATCATCAGCCAACCTGTATAATAGCAAACTAAGTTGTGCTGTTTTTCCTCTTGCAACTGAAGCTTTATGTAGAATTTAAACAGATATTACACGCATGAAAATGATCTGTTTTATAATAGCGATAAGTTTATTTGTGGCCTGTAACACAAAAGTAAAAGACACAGAAAAAGATACAGCACAACAGGCAAATACAGCAACACCGCCGCCAATAAATTGTTATGCTTACACAAGCCCAAACGATACAATTACATTGAAAGTAATTCACGTTGGCAGCACAATTACAGGAACTTTAGTGTATCATTTTAAAGAGAAGGATAAAAATATGGGCACCATCCAGGGGGCTATAAAGAATAATACTTTAATAGCAGATTATACGTTCATGTCAGAAGGTATTACATCAGTAAGGCAGGTAGCTTTCAAATTACAGAACAATGTTTTTATTGAGGGATATGGAGAGATGGTGAACCAGGATAATAAATCAATTTTTAAAAATCTGGATGCTTTGAATTTTGATAGTTCTATGCAATTAACAGAGATTGCTTGCCAGTAAATTAATGGGAAATGTTGTTTACAATAATAAAACAGGATACAAAACATCTGGACTAAAAATTAATTTAAAACCTTCCTTATGGGCAAATTAGCAGACATTAAAACGAAGCCAACTTTAGTAAGTGTAGAAAGTTTTATTGATAGTATTGCGCAGGAGCAAAAGCGTAAGGATAGCTATACCCTGCTTGCAATGATGGAAAAAGCAATGAACGAAAAGCCTGCAATGTGGGGTACATCTATAATAGGTTTTGGAAACAAAATATATAAAAGCCCTGCTACTGATAGAGAAGTTGACTGGTTTATAATTGGTTTTTCACCACGCAAAGCCAATTTATCGTTATACCTTAATATCAGTTTACAGGCTAATGCAGACATGCTGCAACAATTAGGTAAACACAAAACGGGTGCAGGGTGCATTTATATTAATAAGCTGCAAGACATTGATGTAAAAGTGCTTGAAAAGTTGATTGATAAAGCGGCGAAATAATGATGCCTATTCCTATTCCTTTTTACTTTGTACACAACCAGTTTATCATACATCACTACATGGCTTTCTTATTACACACTATCCTGCATCCCCTTCCCATTTAATACTTCCACCACTCTCGCCCAAACAGGCTATCTTTAAATGCTTTCATCTTGTTTTGCGGCTTCTTTTACATTTCATTCTTGCGCAACAACAACTTCACTTCCTTAAAATTCCTGTTTAGCAAACAGCTAACAACACTGTAACAGCTCATGGGGCTATCGTGACCATTAAATTATTAATGGCCCTGGTAGATTTATTCACTTATTAAATTGAAAACATGACCGTAACAGTACCACAGACAAAAATTCTTTTCATCAGTACCTTTCCACCTAAAAAATGCGGCATAGCAAGCTTTACGCAGGATTTGGTGAATGCCATTCACAAAGAAATGTCAGGCGACACAGGCATTACTATTTGTGCGCTTGATAAAAAGAAGAATGGCCTTTTATACGACGCTCCCGTAAGCATGACAATGGATGGCCACGATCTTGATTCCTGCATGGCCGCCGTTGCACATATTAACAGCGACCCAACCATAAAGCTGGTTTGTATTGAACATGAATTTGGACTGTATGGCGGCGAACTGGGCGAATACCTGCTTGGTTTTTTAGCACTGCTTGAGAAGCCTTTTATTGTTCGTTTTCATACCGTACTTCCACGGCCTGAACCAAAGATGCTAAAGATCGTTCAGTCAATAAGTTTACTGGCAGACAAAGTGATTGTTATGACACGCCACTCTTTTCACCTGCTGAAAGAAGATTACAAAACTGATACTGCCAAGATTGTTATTATTCCGCATGGCACCCATGCACACAGCACCACCGAAACTGGCCAGTTGAAATTTAAATACGGCCTCGCCAACAAGCAAGTACTTACCACTTTCGGCCTTCTCAGTCCTAATAAAGGCATAGAAAAAGGCATTATGGCAATGAAAGAAATCAGCAAAGCTTTTCCAGATGCGGTGTATGTTGTTTTGGGGCAAACGCATCCTAACCTGCTGGAAGAAGAAGGCGAAAAATACCGCAATTACCTGGAGCAAATAATAGCAGAAAACGACCTGCAGCAAAATGTGAGGCTGATTAATGAATATGTTCCTATTAAAAAACTGATGGAATACCTGGCACTTACAGATATTTATCTCTTTACTTCAAAAGATCCCAACCAGGCAGTAAGCGGTACCTTTTTATACGCCATGAGTGCTGGCTGCGCCATTATTTCAAATTCATTTGTGTTGGCCAAAGAAATGCTGGATGAACAGACAGGCATTATTCTTACACCAGGCAACAACAACGAACTGGCTGAAAAAGCGATCATGATCCTTCAAAGCCCCGGGTTAAAAAAACAAATCAGCGAAAACGCTTTTCTTAAAACAAGAAATACCACCTGGGAAAAAGTAGGTCAAAAACATGCAGGCCTGTTTTATAATATCATGGGCATTCCTGCTTTTACCCCACCATTATCCAGCGTATTCATCAGCTAATTAAAACATCTATGCAAACAGAACACATACTTGATTCCGCTCCCGGCATTTTACATATTGAGGAGATGCCTGCAAAGGATTTTCTTCACATCAATAACCTTACTGATGATACAGGCATTATTCAACATGCCATATTCAATATTCCCAACCGTAAAGAAGGTTACTGCATTGATGATAATGCCAGGGCATTATTACTGGCAGTGCTGGCTTGTAAGGATAAAACAGACCGCAAAATGTTACGGCTGCTGCAGGTGTACCTGAGCTTTGTACATTATATGCAAACAGATAATGGCGAGTTCAGAAATTTTATGAGCTATACCAAAACCTGTCATGAGGAAAGGGGCTCAGAAGATTCTTTTGGAAGAACAATTATGGCGCTGGGCTACCTGGTTAAAGAAGGCCCTTCACAAGCACTCATCAGTACGGGTGAAGATATTTTTGTTAAGGCTTACCCACATATAGATAAACTGGTTTCCATACGCGGCATTGCTAATTCAATTGTTGGAGTTTGCCTGTTTGTACAATACAATTATCCAGATGATATTAAGAGGGATCTTGTGGTAAAGCTGTCTGACAAAATGGTTGCTATGTACAACAACTACAAAGAAAATAACTGGCATTGGTTTGAACCCATACTTACTTACGACAATGCCATATTACCTCTCGCCTTATTGTATGCTTACGAAATAACCAACGATCATTCTTACCTGGCCGTGGCTTTAGAGGCTATGGAATTTTTAGAAACCAAAGTTTTTCATGACGGTATTTTAAGCCCCATTGGTAACCAGGGCTGGTGCGAAAAAGGCAAAGAAGCCGCTGCGTTTGACCAGCAGGGCATTGATGCCATGGCAATGGTACTCTTTTACCAGCAGGCTTTTAAAGTAACGGGCAGTAAAAAATACCAGCGCCGTATGTTCATGAGCTACCAGTGGTTTTTAGGCAATAACGATCTTGGTTTATCGCTATACGATGAAAGTACAGGTGGCTGCGCCGATGGTTTGCACAGTGAAGGCATTAACCAAAACCAGGGGGCTGAAAGCACTTTAGCCTACTGGATATCTCATATGGCTGTAGCCGCTGAATTAATTAAAGAATGAAGATTGCTGTTTTAGCGCCCGTTACCTGGCGATGCCCACCAAGAAATTATGGCCCATGGGAGCAGGTGGCTTCGGTATTAACAGAAGCACTGGTTAAAGAAGGTATGGATGTTACGCTTTTTGCAACGGCAGATGCTGTAACCACTGCTAAACTGGAGGCGGTTTGTGAAAGACCTCTGGGCGAATACCCCGGTGATGCGAAAGTGGCAGAATGCCTGCATATCTCAAACCTTATTGAAAGAGCTGCATCCTTTGATGTAATACATAACCATTTCGATTTTTTACCCCTCACCTATTCAAAGCTCATACGCACACCTGTTATTACAACCATACACGGTTTTTCTTCTGAACAGATTGTTCCTGTATATAAAAAGTATAATGCCACAACACATTATGTTGCCATAAGTAACAGCGACAGGCATCCTGAACTACGGTACCTTGATACCGTGTACAATGGCCTTGACGAAGAGCAATTTTCTTTTGGAAATGGTGAAGGTGGATACCTGTTGTATTTTGGTCGTATACATCCACACAAAGGCGCGTATGAAGCCATACAAATTGCCATACAGGCAAAGAAAAAAATTGTGCTTTGCGGGCTGGTGCAGGATGAGCCATACTTTAAAGAAAAAATAGAACCCCGCCTTAACGGCTCGTCAATTGTGTATATGGGCAATGCTGGGCCTGAACAAAGAAACCAGTTGCTGGGCAATGCGCTGGCATTGTTGCATCCCATCAGTTTTGAAGAACCTTTTGGCCTTAGCGTTGCAGAAGCCATGATGTGCGGCACACCTGTTATTGCCTTTGAACGGGGTTCTATGCCAGAATTGATTGCAGATGGCAAGACAGGCTTTTTGGTAAAAAATATAGAAGAAGCTGTTGCTGCCGTAAAAAATATTCATACCATAAAAAGAGAAGACTGCAGGGCTCATGCAATGCAGAAATTCAGTGGCCGTGTAATGGCATTGAATTATATAAAATTGTACAAAACAATTTTGCGCAAGAACGGAAGTATATAAGTTTTGAATCCCCTACCTGGAAGTTGTTTATATAGTTTTAAAAAGTATTGTTGTCCTCACTAAACCTGTCCTCAATTTAAATTAGGACGGTGCCTTTGAGGACAACCCTGTCCTCACTAACCATGTCCTCAAATAAAATGAGGACAGGCTCTGTGAGGACAAACACCAATAAAACTAATCTGTACGCCCAACCGCATTAGTTATATCACAGTAATAAACAACTCAAATAAATACTTTATTTAAATTGAGTTTTGGATTATTATTAATTGAAAATCAATAAGTGAAAGAACCTTTTAGTACTTTTATACCTGAAAAGCTGAAATAAATTTTTAGTTCTGTACGAAGAGCTACGAAGACCCAAAACTCATCTTATGTAGTCGGCAAGTAATATTTGTGCCGCCTTCTCGCACTCCTTGTGTCGGTTAAACACACGCCTTGTATAGTCGGCACAGGTATCATGTACCGACTATACACACTCCTTGCATCGGTTATGCATAAGCCTTGCATAGCCGATACAATTTTTATTTTGTGGTTGATTGTTGCTGATTTGAAGAACAATTTGACGCTAAGACGCTAAGACAGGAAGGCGAAAGGAAGGAAAAAAAAAAAGAGCCTAATAGTAAGCAGTAAAATGGAAGAAGGTTTGCGCTGTAGGTGCAATATCTTAATAGCTAAAAAGATGTCGCTCAGTTTGGCTCAGTAGGAGCGGTATCTTAAATAGCGTGAGTTTTGGATACCCCCGGTTAGTGCCCTAACGAAACAGAAGAAAAATGGTATATGAAGGGACATATTAGAAATAAGCAGGTGGTTGTTGAGCCACTACACAAAGAAGATTTTTTTAACCCATAAATCTAAAATGAAACAAAATTTCTTTTTCTGCTTATAGCATTGTTGCTGTTAACTTCTTTTTCATGTACCCCACAGCCGCCCACTTTCAGCACTCATTCATTATTCAATATTTCGTTTAGTAATTCTTTTAAATTAACCGTAGCAAATGAAGATGCATAATCTGATACTGCATAAGGTATAATAAGGTTATCGCCATGTACCATAGACCCGCAGGAATACACAACATTGGGCACATAGCCTTCCCTTTCCTCTGCATTGGGCAGCAACAGTGGTTGTTTTAAACGCCCAAGCTGTATGGTAGGATCATTAATATCAAACAAAGAAGCACCAAGGCAATATTTACGCATGGGTCCTACCCCATGTGTAATAATCAGCCAACCTTTTTCTGTTTCGATAGGCGAACCACCATTACCAATTTGAATGAGTTCCCAGGGATATTCTGGTAATTGCAACAGTTGTGCTTCATCCCAGAAAAAAAGATCATCAGAAAACATGATATAATTGTTGATACCATCAATTCGCGACAGCATAACATATTGCCCGTTTATTTTTTTGGGAAACAAAGCCAGGTTTTTATTGATGGCCGCCCTGCCATGTAACTGCTTAATTTTAAAATGCAGGAAGTCTGTTGTTATTATGAGTTGGGGCAAAATATGAGAACCATCGTACGCTGTATAGGTGGCGATGTAGGTAATGCTTCCATCCTCTTCTTCAAAGCGCACAAACCTTGCATCTTCAATCCCATTTTTTTCGCTTCGCGTTACAGGGAAAATTACCCGTTCTGATACCAGTGAGCCGGGAGCAAAATGCAGTTCATAACTCGTGTTTACTGTGTTCAATATATCATAGCGCATTTTGTGCCGCATTGCCGTTGAAGCAACCTGCATCAAAGCACTTTTAAGTACTACCTCTACTTCTTTGTACGTAAAAATATCGTTTAACTGTACCAGTATGGCATCAATAATTTTAGCGGGTAGTGCCAGTTGACCCAGCATGGCAGCAAAAGTTGGTTTGCTATCTTTTTTCTGCTGTGTAAGTGTTCCTTCTCCTATAAATTCACCTGAAGGATCAAAATTAACAGCACCATTTTTTTCAACGATACCGCTTTTAAATACCAGCGAAGAAATATGGCTTTCGCCTGTGGCCCTGAAGCTTACAATTACTTTTTTCTGCCCTTCACCTGCGCCTGTCTGGTCAGGAGCAGCCACCATTGACGGATTGAACAATGCAGCAGCTTCTATAGAATATTCCATAGTAAAATAAGAACCCGTAAGTAACTTTTTTTCTTCTGAAAGTGTTTCCTGCAATTCTACAGGGATCAAATATTTTATCAGTTCGTAGTGCTTTATAAAAAGCGGTCTTATATTTCTGTAACGGTCAGAAAATTCGGCAAAAACTTCCTGTAGCAATCTGTCTGTTTCTTTTTCATCCATTTGCAAAAGCCTGTTGATAATACGTGTTGAACGCTCGTTGCCTGTATTAAAAAATCTTGGGATTACCTTTTTATGATCTGGATAAATATGCTGATTGCTCCTTATTACGCGTAATGTCATGTATATTCTTTAGTAAGATGATATGGGCTGTTTGCCCTGCCTGCTGCATGGTTTGCAAACAGGATAGATAAATATTAAAACTGGCAACTTCACTCCGTCCGAATGGTTGAAGTTACAAAACCATTATGATTGTCTGCAATTTGTTTAACAAAGGCTATCTGGCACAGTTGCCTATACAAGGTTTTCTTTAAATACGCCATCAGAAATACATATACAAAATACAAAAAGGCTGCCTTTTTAGACAGCCTTTTTATGATATGCAACTTTAGCGTACTTATTCTACCACTAAAATACCTTTAGCCAAAAAGCGGATTTCTTTTTTTGGCTGCGTGATGGCTGCGATTTCTTCTTTAGATTTCTTAGCATCTTTTGCATAATGCTGTAGTTCTGATACAGGCGTGGTTTTTAAACTTACCTCACCATCAAGTACTACTGTTTTTCCTTTAACTGCTGTTGGCAGAAAAAAACCATAATCTTTCATGTTTACAAAAGCGGTAGTAGTATCATTTACTTGCACTTTTAGCCAGCAACCTTTTTTAGGGCAAACATCCAGCACTTTTGCTTTTACCTTGGTTTCAACAGTTTCTGCGCCTTGCAATTTTGCAGGAATTTCTGCGATACTTATCGCACCGTCTTTGGTGGTTTTATCGCCATACCATTCTCCTGGTTTTGCACTGCCTGCTGGTGGTTGCGCATGTACTGTAAATGCTGCCAAAATAACTATTGAAGTAAATAGTAGTTTTCTCATAACTTAAAAATTTGCACAAAGCTAAATGCAATTATTAAATCAAATTGTAAAAAAATATCTTTAATCAACTTCATAAACAAAATAGCCCTACCAAATCTGGTAGGGCCTGAGGGTTAAAATGCTTTTTTAGTGAATGATGAAGGGATTCTTCAAACGCCCTTCATCACTCTTAAATAAAGCTTTCCAAAAGTTTTTCAGGTAACAACGCAAATGGTTCAATGCTTTCATGGCTACATTTTTAATTGTTATCGAATAGAGAAGAGAGCTAATTTAACACAAAAAACCCGCTAACCAAACAGTTAGCGGGACTTTATTATTTTTCTCATCCCCTTTCAGGGATTAGGGATGTCTTAATATCCACCCATGCCGCCCATATCAGGTGCGCCATGAGAATGAGCTTCTTCTTTCTTAGGTTTGTCAGCAATTACACATTCTGTAGTTAACAGCATGCCTGCAATTGAAGCTGCATTTTCTAAAGCTACACGACTAACCTTAGTTGGGTCAATAACACCAGCTTTGAAAAGGTTTTCGTAAGTTTCTGTGCGTGCATTAAAACCAAAGTCAGCTATACCTTCTTTAATTTTTTGTACAACGATAGAACCATCAATACCTGCATTCTCAGTCAAGGTACGGATTGGTGCTTCCAGTGCACGGCGAACAATTGCCATACCTGTTTGCTCATCAGCAATCTGGCCTTTTACTTTTGGCTCTAAAGCCTCAATAGCGCGGATGTAAGCAACACCACCACCAGGTACAATACCTTCTTCAACAGCGGCACGTGTAGCGTGTAAAGCATCATCAACACGGTCTTTCTTTTCCTTCATTTCAACTTCAGTAGCAGCACCAACATATAGTACGGCAACACCACCAGCAAGTTTAGCTAAACGCTCTTGTAATTTTTCTTTATCGTAGTCAGAAGTTGTGTTTTCAACCTGAGATTTGATTTGATTTACACGGGCAGTAATATCTTTTTTAGCGCCTTTACCACCAACAACAGTTGTATTGTCTTTGTCGATAGTTACAGAAGATGCCTGGCCTAAATAAGTAAGATCAGCATTTTCTAATTTAAAGCCTTGTTCTTCGCTAACAACAGTACCAGCAGTTAAGATGGCAATATCAGTTAACATTTCTTTTCTGCGATCTCCAAAACCTGGTGCTTTTACAGCAGCAACTTTTAAAGTACCACGTAATTTGTTTACTACCAATGTTGCTAATGCTTCACCTTCAAGGTCTTCAGCAATAATTAACAATGGACGGCCACTTTGAGCAACTTTCTCCAAAATATGAAGAATGTCTTTCATTGCAGAAATCTTCTTATCGTAGATTAAGATGTAAGGGTTTTGTAATTCAACCTGCATTTTTTCGCTGTTGGTTACAAAGTATGGAGAAATATAACCACGGTCAAACTGCATACCTTCAACAATATCAACAGTAGTATCGGTACCTTTTGCTTCTTCAACAGTAATAACGCCTTCTTTACCAACTTTAATAAAAGCTTCGGCAATTAATTTACCAATAGTATCGTCGTTGTTGGCAGAAATTGTAGCAACCTGCTGAATTTTCTTAGCATCGTTACCAACAGTTTGGCTTTGACCTTTAAGATTTTCAACCACAAGAGAAACCGCTTTATCAATACCGCGTTTCAGATCCATTGGATTTGCACCCGCAGCAACATTCTTTAAACCTTCGCTGATGATAGCTTGTGCCAGCACTGTTGC
>JANPIP010000045.1:0-71926 GCA_031424995.1 Chitinophagales bacterium
TGTAATTGATACCATACTTTTTACCTAAACCACGAAGGCTGAAACCTCCTGCTAAATAGGCATTAATGGCAGACTGTTTTAATCCTGGATCTATCATACGTTTACAGTTTTTACTGTCAACCTATTTTAGGACAAGACAAATTTGTGTCAAAAAAAATGTATCAATTAAAATTGACACAAAAAAAATGTTACAGCCAGTAAATAAGAGAGACAATCATGAATTACAACTGTTTCGAATTTACCCATTTCTTTTTTGCAATCTTTCCAGGGCTGCTCTTTTTTGTTTGTCGGTAAGCGTGCTTTTGGTTACCATTTTGTTTAACTGGTAACTGATGGCAATGCGGTAATTGCGTGTGGTGGTAGAACTGTAGTTCTCGATATTGAAATTGCTGCCGTAAGTGTACGTAGTGTACTGCTGCGTGGTAAAGGGATCGAAGATGTTGAAGTTAACAATAATCCTTTTATTAAAGAATTTACGCTGCACCCCAAAGCTCATGTTAATATTGCTGCGGCTGCGGCCCTGCGGGTCGGCAAAGCTGCTGTAGCGTGCATTGCCCTCGAACGTGAGCAGGTTATTGGGCATAAAACTGTAGTTGAAACTGGTGTAAAAACTGCCGCCATCGCGGTACTTGAACAATATTTTTTCTGCCTCGCTATACCTGTTAAACGTGTAGCCCACACTGGTATTTAAACGCAGCTTACGCGATACCGTGTAGCCGCCCCAAACACTGGCTTCATACTCTTGCCTGTTGGCAATATTCTGGTAAGTAGCCTGCGTTTTACCTGCATCAATTAACGAGCGTATTTGGTAAAACACATTTTTTACATTGTTATAACCAATGGAAGTGTTGATGTAATATTTGCCTTTAATAAAGCTCACATTCCAGTCAAAATTATCTGCCAGCGAAGGTGCGAGGTAGGGATTTCCAAAGCGGATATTGTAAGGGTCACTATAATCAATATTAGGGTTAAGTTCGCCTAAACCAGGCCTGCGTATGCTTGCCCTGTACACTAATGAAGTGTTGACTGTTTTATCAAACTCTTTACGGATAGTTACATTTGGCAGCAGGTTCCAGTACTCATTTTTTACATCGGCAGAATTACCTTTTGCAAAGCTGAAATCCATATATGTATGCTCTGCCTGCGCACCAGCAATAACGCGTACACTTTTATTAAGCATCCATGTAATGGCAGCCCTTGCAGTAAATATGTTTTGATTATGGCGAAAATCGTTGCTGAGCAAATCGTTGGAAACAAACACATTATCCTGTTTGCTAAAGAAGCGGGTATTAAGCGTATTATGGTGATTGCCCAACTGGTAAGTAAGACCAGTGCTTAAATACAGCTTGCCAGAATCAAGTGGCGCATCGTAGCCTGCACGCAATTGCAGCGATTTATTGTAAGAATCGTAATACTGCGTTTGTGTTGAATCTACACCTGTTGGCTGATAAAAAGGATTGAGAAACTGCTGAAAATAATCTTTGCCATTATCGTTTTTGCCAATACCTGCAATTAAAGTAAAACGAAAAACAGTGGCCAAATTGGTACCACGTGAGGTAAGTGTGGTGGTAATATTATGGCCGTAACCATTACCGTCACTTCCGTTTTCGCGGTTGCTTACCCTTGTTACATCTTTAAAACGGTTAAGGTTGGCGTACTGCGTTTGCGAAAGGTTATCGAAATAATTAAGGTTGCCCTGGTAAACGAAGTTGATATTACTGCGTTTGTTAAACTCATAATCTATTTGAGAGCGAAGGTTGGGGCGCAGGTTCTCGTTACGCCAGTTGGTAGTAGTGTTAAAAAAATTGGTAGAATCTTTATAAATATTCTCTCTTTTTGAATAGCTGTTGCCGTTGAATTTATTACCTGTAATACCAATAATATTGTTCATGGTAAACTTTTTGGCGCGGTAACTTACGTTGCCGCTAAAAGTGCCCTCACCACGTGTGCCGCTGCTTAATGTTAATTTACCTGTAAGCCCTACTTTACCCTTACGTGTTACAATATTTATCACACCCCCTTGCTCTGTAGCATATTGTGCAGGGGGGTTGGTCATCAGTTCAATTTTTTCAATACTGCTGCCTGGCAGGCTTTCCAATAAATCTTTTAACTGGTCGGCAGTTAGGTCAGTAGGTTTATCATCAATTAATATTTTAGGCTCTTTTCCTTTCAATAAAATTTTGCCGGTAGGGTCATTGCTTATCAGCGGCATGTTCTTCAAAATTTCTGCGGTAGAAGAACCATTGCTTAAAGCACTTTCACCCACATTGTAAGTTATTTTACCATCGGCATTTTCTATTAAAGGTTTTTCAGCATAAATTACTACTTCATCTAAACTTGAAGAAGCTGAAGGTTTCATTTTTACATCGCCAAGATTAAAATCAAAACGCTCTTCTCTAATGTTTAAACTGTCAATTGATATAGCCGTAAAACCAACAGCGGCTAGGGTTAATTTATAATAGCCAAATTTTAGTTTCTCAAATTCAAACGCACCGTTTTTATCAGTTACCTGCACTATTTTTTTAGTGGTATCTTCTTTTGAGATTAGCGTAAGCGAAGCGAAAGACACGGCCTTTCCTGTTTCGCCATCCAGCACATTGCCAATAACAAGCCCTACATCTTTTTTTAGGTTTGATGTTTGAGCGATGGTTGTAAAAGAAACAAAAAGAAGGACGAGCGTTAAAAGTTTGTTCATTAAAGTGCGTCTTGAACTTTAAAAGTAGTTGGAAATGTTTTTGACTTTGCTGCGTTTGGACAAACGGTAACGGCAGAAGCTTAATTTCGCCGCAAAAAAACGCAAAATAACTTATTATGTACACTGTTTATGGAATACCTAACTGCAATACCGTAAAAAAAGCACTTGACTGGCTTAAAGAGAATAAAGTAGCCTATGAATTTCATGACTATAAAAAGAAAGGTATTACTAAAGAAAAGCTGAAAGCCTGGAATACCCAAAAAGGTTTTGAACTGCTGGTAAATAAGCGCGGCACTACCTGGCGCCAACTTGATGAAGCCGCAAAGGCTGCTGTTACTACTGAAAAGGCCGCCATTGAATTAATGCTTGATAAGAACAGTGTTATTAAAAGACCGGTGATAGAAAACAGTGATACCGTTGTTGTCGTTGGATTTGATGAGAAAGAGTATGAGAAGGTGTTTGGATAGAACGTCATGTCGAGGCACGAGAAATCTAATCAAACTTTGAAATCTTATTATTCAGTTAGATGTCTCGTACCTCGACATGACGGAAATTTACTTTGCAGCCTCTGCAATCGCTTTCGCAGCAATCCATCCACTCGTCCAGGCATTTTGAAAGTTGAAGCCGCCTGTAACGCCATCAATATCCATCACTTCGCCTGCAAAAAACAGGTTGTTAACCTTTTTACTTTGCATGGTATTGGGGTCAATCTCGTTTAGCTTAATACCACCGCAGGTAACAAATTCTTCCTTAAAAGTGGTCTTCCCTTTTACATCAAAGCTTTGCGCAGTGAGGGTTTGTATTAGTTTGTTCTGCTGCGCAGAAGGAAGGTCGGCCCAGCGTATCTCCTCTTTGATACCACAGCTTTCTAAAAAATAATTCCATAACCTGTTGGGCAAACCAAACGGATTTTTTCCTGCCAGCTTTTGTGCTGCATATTGCTGGCGAAGCGTTGGCCAGTTTTCACGAAGTTCATTTTCTGTGATATCACCCAGCCAATTTACCAGTATGGTAAAATGATAATTTTTATCGGCCAATTCCCTCGCCGCCCAGGCAGATAATTTTAATACCGCAGGGCCGCTTAAACCCCAATGGGTAATTAATAAAGGGCCGCTATTCTGCAATTTTGTACCCGTTATTTTTACTATAGCATTGGGTACACTTAAACCCATTAAAGTTGTAATGGTATGCGATGGAATATTAAACGTAAACAATGATGGCACCGGTGCTTCAATAGTGTGGCCTGCATTGGTTAACCATTCAAACTGAGATGATTTGGGATAGCCACCTGAAGCGATGCATAGATAATCGGCTAAAGGCAATTGCCTGCTGCCTGCATCAAGTATAAAACCAGTTTCTGTTGCTGTGATTGATTTTACTTCACAACTCAGCATCAATTCTACACCGTATTTATTGGCTTCTTTAAGCAGGCAGTCAATAATGGTTTGCGAGCTGTCAGTGTCAGGAAACATCCTGCCATCAGCCTCCGTTTTTAACTGCACATTTCTTTCTTCAAACCAGTTAATGGTATCCTGTGTATTAAACCAATGGAACGCCTTCTTTAAAAAATTCTTTCCCCTGGGATAACGCTTAATCAATTCGTCCATCTCAAAACAGGCGTGGGTTACATTGCACCTTCCACCACCACTAACCTTTACTTTGCTTAATACCTTATTGTTCTTTTCAACAATAATTACTTTGAGCAAAGGGTTTTGCCTGGCAGCATTTATTGCGCAGAAAAAACCTGCGGCACCACCACCAATAACGATTAACTGTTTTGCCATAATGCAAATAAATATGCCACACTTTTTACTTAGTGTGGCACGTATCATTTAATAAAAACGCTTCTACAAACTGATAACAGGTGAGGGTGTAAGATTGCTGTTTAATTGCTCTGCAGCTTCAATAATACTGTAATCAGAAAGTATCAATGCCTTGCCTCTTTTTACACAAACATCATGTTCAAAATGCACAGAAGGTTTGCCGTCTTTAGTCCTTACTGTCCAGCCATCTGTGTCTGTAAACACATCTTTGGTACCCATATTTATCATAGGCTCTATAGCCAGTACTAGGTTTTCCTTCAACTTCATTCCACTGCCACGTGTGCCAAAATTAGGCATTTGTGGGTCTTCGTGCAGGCTTCTTCCCAAACCATGGCCCACAAGTTCTCTCACCACACCATATTTATGCCTCTTTTCTGTATGCTCCTGTATCGCGTAAGCAATATCGCCTATCCTGTTATTGATGATTGCTTTTTCAATGCCTTTGTACAGGCTTTCTTTGGTTACTTTAACCAGTTGCTTTACTGCATCATTTGCCTCACCAATAACAAAAGTATAAGCATGGTCGCCATGCCAGCCGTTCAATATTACACCAAGATCAATAGAAACTACATCTCCCTCCTTTAAAGGTATATCGTTAGGAAAACCGTGTACCACCACATCATTTACGCTGGCGCAGATATTATGCGGGTAACTATTTCTGTAATTGTAAAACGAACATGTGGCTTTGTGGTCTTTTACAAACGTGGCGCAAAGCGTATCAATTTGCATGGTCGTCATTCCGGCTTTTAAAACTTTGGCTACTTCTGCAAGTGTTTTACTCACCAGCGTAGCTGATTGTTTCATTAAAGCAACTTCAGATTCCGTTTTATAATAAACCATATTTTTTGTGTGACTCATAGTTAAACTGCGTATTTATATTGGGAAAGGAAGCGCAGCAACTGGTACTGAAAACACATCCTGTAAAGGCCAAATCATTCTTACATTAACAAAAACATCACTAACAACTGCGAAATTGCATCTTACACAAGCGAAATCCAGTCTTACACTAACGAAAAGGCATCTTACAACTGCGAAATGAGTGCTTACGCTGACGAAATTACATCTTACGTTGACGAAAATGCATCTTACACTAACGAAATGTCATCTTACATAAGCGAAACGAGTGCTTACACTGACGAAATTGCATCTTACACAAACGAAATTTCATCTTACACAAGCGAAATCCATTCTTACATTAACGAAAAGACTTCTTACAATTGCTACCTGATTAGAAGAGAAACTAAATAACAAGAAAACCACAGTTCTACCTAAACAAAAACCTGCCAGGATTACGCCCAACAGGTTTCAGTTATATCAAACAGTTGTAAACTTAAATAGTTGTTGTAGTACTGATTGTTGTTTGCCTGCCCTGTACACGTCCGCTGCTCATTAATCCATCGTACTGGCGCATTAAAAGGTAAGTTTCAATTTGCTGTAAAGTATCTAAAACAACACCTACCATAATTAATAAACTGGTACCACCAAAGAAGGTACTGAAACCTTGTGTTACACCTAAACGTTGTGCAAAGCCTGGTAAAATACCTACTGCTGCTAAAAATATAGCACCTGGTAAAGTAATTTTATCCATGATAGCACCAATATAATCAGCAGTTGGCTGACCAGGCTTAACACCAGGTACAAAACCGTTGTTGCGTTTTAAATCTTCGGCTATTTGCTTAGGATTAAATATTAATGCTGTATAAAGGAAGGTAAAACCAATTACCATTACTGAATAAATAATCATGTACCAAGGATTACTATGGTCACTGAATATTTGTACCAAACCTTTTGTAGCATCAAGATTGGTAAAAGAAACCAAAGTTGGCAAGAACATGATTGCCTGTGCAAAGATGATTGGCATTACACCAGCACTGTTAACCTTTACAGGTAAAAACTGCCTGGCCCCACCAAATTGGCGGTTACCAATAATTTGTTTTGCATAATTGACAGGTATTTTACGAACGCCCTGCACCAGTATAATAAGCCCCATGATGATTGCGATAAGAATACCAATCTCAATTAAGAAGATCAATAATCCCCCACCACCTTTTTCACCTTTGGCAGTAAACTCCTGCAAAATAGATTGTGGTAAACGTGCAAGAATACCTACCATGATAATGATAGAAGTACCGTTGCCCAAACCTTTGTCCTGTATTTTTTCGCCCAACCACATTACAAACAAAGTACCTGCGGTTAAAGTAACAATTGTAGAAAATGCAAAGAAAGGTGCGTAAGAGGGAATCAAAGCTTCTGCATATCCAGGGCTTTTTAAGTAAGCTACATAAGCACTTGCCTGGAAAATGGTTACAATGATGGTAAGGTAACGAGTCCACTGGTTAATTTTCTTGCGTCCGCTCTCACCTTCTTTTTGTACTTTTTGTAATTGAGGCACCAAAATAGTCATCAACTGCATAAAAATGGAAGCAGAAATATAAGGCATGATACCCAGAGCAAGGATAGAAGCCTGCGAAAAGGCACCACCTGCAAACGTATCAAACAAACCAAGCAAACCATTAGAACCTGATGCTGCTTTAGCTGCATCTAACAAATTTGGATTGATACCAGGTAAAACAATATGCGTACCTAAACGATAGGTTAAAACGAATGCCAATGTTACGATGATCTTGCTACGCAGCTCTTCAATCGTCCAGATATTCTTTACTGTATCTATGAATTTTTTCACTTGATTCTCTTAAGTTAAAAGTTAATTCCCTAAAACCAAAAAAGACGCATCGTTGATGCGTCTGGCAAATTACGTTAAAATTACTTTACAACTTCAACGCTGCCACCTGCCGCTTCAATTGCTTCTTTGGCTTTGGCGCTTAGTGCGTTGACTTTAAAGGTTAGTTTGGAGGTTAATTCGCCCGTTCCTAATATCTTAACTTTATCTGTTTTGCTGATTAAACCGTTGATGTATAAGTTTTCAACTGAAAATTCAGGAAAAGCATATTTTTCTTGCAGTTGCTCAATTTGGCCTAAGTTAAACACTACAAATTCAACACGATTATTGTTCTTAAAACCACGTTTAGGTATACGGCGCTGAATTGGCATCTGACCACCTTCAAAAGCGTTTTTACGCTGGTAACCCGCACGTTGCTGGCTACCTTTGTTACCTTGTGTAGAAGTACCACCTTTACCACTTGCCTCACCACGGCCAATCCTTTTTTCTTTGTGTGTAGAACCTGCTGCAGGTTTAAGAGTATGTAATTTCATCTTAAATTGATTTTGAACTTCCGGGGTATCACCCCTCGCTTAATTAATTTGATAATTGTTAATTCGATAATTTAATAATCAGAGGCAGCGAATGTATAACAAATCACATTATCTAATTAAGGTATTATCAAACTAAGCTAATTCTTCCACTTTAACCAGGTGGCTAACTTTGTTAACCATACCTAATATCTGTGGTGTAGCTTCAACTTCTTTGGTAGCGTTTATTTTTCTCAAACCCAAAGCTATCAAAGTTTGTTTTTGACGCTCAGATCTGTCTATTCCGCTTTTAACCTGTGTTATTTTAATCTTTGCCATGATAAGTAGTCATTGTGTCATTGGTCATTCGTCATTAGTCTTAATTGACTTACTGACTTATCTGACTTACTGACTTTTGATTATCCGTTAAATACTTTGCTTAATTTTAAACCACGAGTTTTAGAAATCTGGATAGGTTCCCTTAACAGTTTTAAAGCCTCAATAGTTGCTTTAACCACGTTATGAGGATTTGCAGAACCTAAGCTTTTTGCAAGAACGTCGGTAATACCAGCACTTTCCAATACAGCACGCATGCTGCCACCCGCAATTACACCAGCACCATGAGCAGCCGGTTTTATTAAAACCTTTGCAGCGCCAGATTTAGCTAATTGCTCGTGAGGAATAGTTCCGTGCATTACAGGCACTTTTACAAGATTTTTCTTAGCATCTTCAATTCCTTTGGTAATTGCTTCCTGAACTTCTTTTGCTTTACCCAAACCCTGTCCTACAACGCCATTGTCGTTACCAACAACAACAAGTGCAGAAAAGCTGAATGTACGGCCACCTTTTGTTGTTTTCACAACACGGTTGATAGAAACAACTTTCTCTTTCAACTCAACATCACCACCCGCTTTTATTTTAGTATCAATTGCTTTAGACATTTATCTAAATATTATTTGTTGTAATAGAAATTAAAATTGTAAACCACCTTCTCTTGCACCGTCAGCTACGCTTTTTATACGGCCGTGGTAAAGATTACCACCTCTGTCAAAAACACAAGTAGTAAGGCCAAGTTCTTTTGCTTTTAAAGCTATTGAAGCACCTACTAATTTAGATTTCTCGATTTTAGTAACTTTTTGTGCCAAAATATCTTTTTCTCTTGAAGATGAAGCGGCTAAAGTAACACCATTATCATCGTCAATTAACTGGGCATAAATTTCAGCGTTGCTTCTGAATACAGAAAGACGTGGCTTTAGTGCAGTACCTACAACTTTTTTACGGATGCGATGCCTGATTTTTTGCCTTTGAACTAATTTGCTATTCATGATTATTTATTTGCAATTTCCGATGCTGCCGGAAATCAATTGTTTAAGATTATTTACCTGCTGCTTTACCTGCTTTTCTTCTTAATACTTCACCAGCGTATTTAACACCCTTACCCTTGTATGGTTCTGGTTTACGCAGGCTTCTTAATTTAGAAGCAACCTGGCCAATCAGTTGTTTATCATAACCTTCTAAAGAAATAATTGGATTCTTACCTTTTTCTGTTAAGGTAGTAACCTTTAATTCTTTAGGAATTTCAAATATGATATTGTGAGAATAACCTAATGCAAGATCAAGTGTGTTACCACTGTTTACTGCTTTAAAACCCACACCCACTAATTCAAGATTCTTCTTATAGCCTTCAGTTACACCAATTACCAGGTTGTTTAATAAACTCCTGTATAAACCATGCATTGCACGGTGGCGTATTTGGTCAGTAGGGCGTGTAACCAGTACTTCAGTACCTGCAACTTCTACTTTAATATCCCTATCAATAGTTTCAGTAAGGGTCCCTTTGGGGCCTTTTACTGTAATAATATTGTCTTTACCTACTGTAACAGTAACACCTGCTGGTATTACTATTGGCTTTTTTCCTATACGTGACATAAACTTAATTTGAAAATTTAGAACAAAATTTAAAAATGAACCATCGATTGTATTCAGCTTCCGTATAGATAGCTTAGATTATCAATCAACTTCTTTATTAAACACCCTGAAACCATTTTCAAATCTCAGATTGCTATTAATTTAGCTGATATAGCAAAGAACCTCACCACCAACGTTTTGAGCTTTTGCCTGCTTATCAGTTAATACACCTTTTGATGTACTGATAATTGCGATACCCAAACCATTGATTACCCTTTTAATTTCAGCTGGTTTTGCATATTGACGCAAACCTGGACGGCTTACTCTTTCCAGTGAACGGATAGCTGGTTGTTTGCTGGTTGCATCGTATTTAAGGGCTATTTTAATTAGACCTTGTTTACTGTCATCCTCAAACTTGTATTTCAAAATGTAACCCTGCTCGTACAAAATTTCAGTCAAACGCTTCTTTAAGTTAGAAGCTGGAATTTCAACAATTCTGTGACCTGCCATTTGAGCATTACGAATCCTTGTTAAAAAATCTGCTATAGGATCAGTTACCATGTTTATTTATATTAATTCTGTTCTTTAATTAATTTGCTTAGTTCCCTTTATGGGCTTGAGCATATTTACTTACTACCAGCTTGCTTTCTTAACACCTGGTATTTTACCGTTCAGTGCCATGTCGCGGAACATTACACGAGAAATACCGAAGTATCTCATATAACCTCTAGGACGGCCTGTTAGCTGACAACGATTTTTCAATCTTACAGGTGAAGCGTTTTTAGGTAACAAATCCAAAGCTGCGTAGTCACCAGCTTCTTTTAAAGCGGTACGTTTTTCAGCAAATTTAGCTACCATTTTCTCGCGCTTTCTTTGCCTGGCTTTTATTGATTCTTTTGCCATTGTTATTATTTATTAGTTGTTATCTTTTTTAATGTTTTTGAACGGCATACCTAATTCTTTCAATAACTCATAAGCTTCTTCGTTGGTTGAAGCTGTTGTTACGAAAGTGATATCAAGACCAGTAATTTTATTTACCTTATCAATATCAATTTCAGGAAAAATTATTTGCTCTGTAACACCTAAAGTATAGTTGCCACGGCCATCAAATGCCTTATCGCTGATGCCTTTAAAGTCACGTACACGTGGTAAAGCCACAGATACTAACCTGTCAAGAAACTCATACATTTTCTCACCACGTAAAGTAACCCTTGCCCCAATTGGCATGCCTTTACGTAATTTAAAGTTTGAGATATCTTTCTTAGAATAGGTAGGAACTGATTTTTGACCAGTGATGGTGTTAAGCTCATCTACTGCTATATCAACCAGTTTCTTATCAGTTACAGCGCCATTAACACCACGGTTAATACAGATCTTTTCTAATTTGGGAGCTTGCATTACAGTTTTGTAATCAAACTTTTTCATTAAAGCAGGTATAACTTCCTTGGAATATTTATCTGCTAATCTTGGAGAATATTTTACGGTACTCATTATTTAATTACCTCCCCTGATTTTTTTGCTATACGAACTAATTTACCACTTTCCCTTGTGCGTTTTACTTTGGTAGCTGCACCAGCTTTAGCATCCCATAACATTACATTAGAAATGTTGATAGAAGCTTCCACTTTTACAATACCACCCTTAGTATTCTGCGCTGTAGGTTTGGTATGTTTTGTTGCAATAGCCACACCTTCAACAATTACACGGCCTTTGTCAACAATAACTTCCAGCACCTTACGGGGCTTTTTCAAATCTTTATCATCACCGGCAATTACAACAACGTTGTCGCCTTTCTTGATGTTAAATTTGGGTTTGAATCTTGTACTCATTTTTGTTACCCTTTTGTCTTTTTCTGCCTATGGCAGATAAATATTTTTGTTACCAGCTTTTGTTCTTTATTGTATCATCGTTGCGTCGCACACTGGAACTTTTCAGCTCCCCCTTCAACACGTTTCAACTATAGTACTTCAGGAGCCAGGGAGATGATTTTCATGTACCCTTTATCACGTAATTCACGGGCTACTGGCCCAAAAATACGTGTACCACGTGGGTCATCAGAGTTGTTTAACAATACAACCGCATTGTCATCAAAACGGATATAAGAACCATCTTTTCTGCGTAATTTGTTTTTGGTACGAACAATAACTGCTTTAGAAACAGTACCCTTCTTAATACCACCTGCAGGAATAGCATCCTTAACAGTTACAACAATTTTATCACCAATCTTTGCGTAATCCTGACCACTGTTGCCCAATACCTTTATACAAAGTACTTCCTTGGCACCACTGTTGTCAGCTACATTTAATCTGCTTTCTTGCTGGATCATTTTATTAAGCTTTTCACCTTTAGCTGTTGCTATTGGTTATTTATCACAAATATTCAGAGGCTAAGGCTCGCGGCAAATGCTTAAGCAACATAGCATGATAAAATATTACTTCGCTTTTTCAATTACTTCAACCAGTCTCCAACGCTTAGTTTTGCTCAGCGGGCGGGTTTCCATAATTTTTACAACGTCACCAATTGTACACTCATCCTTTTCATCGTGAGCATGAAATTTGGTGGTCTTCTTTACGAATTTACCGTACATAGGGTGTTTTACTTTTCTTTCAACAGCCACAGTAATGGTCTTATCCATTTTATTGCTGGTTACAATACCAACCCTTGTTTTACGCAAATTTCTTTCAAGCGTAGTTTCAACCGTAGTTTCCATGTTATCTGGTTTATTAAGCCAAAGCTCTTTTTGTTAATTCCGTTTTTAAACGGGCGATATCTCTTCTCAAACCACGAATGCTTACGGGATTTTCAAGTGGAGAAATTGCGTGAGCAAACTCCAACTTTTTTAAGCGTAAGCTATCCTCCTGTATGCGTGCCTTTAGGTCAGCCTCGTTCAGGGTTTTAATATCTTTATTAAATTCTACTTTCTTAGCCATTGTTTTTTATTTGATAATTTTGATAATGTGCTAATCTGCTAATTGATAGTTTATCAGCACAACAGCTAATTAACCAATTGGCACATTATTTCTATGCCTGTAAATCCCTTCTTACAACAAATTTGGTTGCGATTGGTAATTTTTGTGCAGCTAAGCCCATTGCTTCTTTTGCTGTTGCTTCTGTTACACCATCACATTCAAAAATGATGCGGCCTGGTTCAACTACAGCAGCCCAATACTCAGGGTTACCCTTACCTTTACCCATACGCACCTCTGCAGGTTTGTGAGTAATTACTTTATCAGGGAAAACCCTGATCCAAACATTACCTTCCCTCTTCATCGCACGTGTCATGCTCTGACGGGCAGCTTCTATCTGGCGGTTAGTTAACCATATAGGTTCCAGTGCTTTTAAGGCAAATGAACCAAATGCTATATAAGTACCACGCTTCGCAACTTCACGTATGCGGCCTTTTTGTTGCTTCCTGTGTTTGCTTCTCTTCGGCTGTAACATTTATACTAATTTGAAAATTTGAAAACTTGAAAATGATATAAACCACTTTAAATTAACCAATCCTATCTCTTAATTCCCTTTAGGGTTAGGGCTTAATTATCTTCTTGGTCCACGGTTATCACCACCACCCGGTCTACGGTCTCCACCACCTCTGCGGTCATCCCTTCTGTCTCCACCACCTCTTCTGTCATCACCACCTGGTCTGCGTTCTCCACCTCTGTCGCCTTCCTTAGCACCAGCTATTATGTTCGGGTTCAATTCGCGTTTTCCTAAAACTTCACCTTTACAAATCCATACTTTAATACCAATTTTACCATAAACGGTTTGTGCAAACACGTTGGCATAATCAATATCCATACGGAAAGTATGCAATGGGGTACGGCCTTGTTTGATTTCTTCAGAACGTGCAATTTCAGCACCGCCTAAACGGCCACTTACTCTTACTTTAATTCCTTCTGCACCCATACGAAGTGTAGAAGCAATTGACATTTTGATAGCGCGTTTGAAGTTGATACGGTTTTCAATCTGACGGGCGATAGTATCACCTACGATTGTTGCATCTAATTCAGGACGACGGATTTCAAGAATGTTGATCTGAACATCATCTTTCTTGGTCAAGTTTTTCAACTCTTCCTTAATACGGTCTACTTCACCACCACCTTTACCGATAATGATACCTGGTTTGCTGGTATGTATAGTTACAATCAGTTTACCTAAAGTACGCTCGATAACGATCCTGGCGATACCACCTTTACTGATACGAGCAGTAAGGTAAGTACGGATCTTATGGTCTTCAACTAATTTTCCTGCGTAATCGTTCTTGCTGGCATACCAGTTACTTTCCCATCCACGGATGATACCTAACCTGTTGCCAATCGGATTTGCTTTCTGACCCATATTATGGTTTCAATTAATTTTTTGAATCTACTATTATTGTTACATGGTTGCTGCGCTTACGTATCTTGTAGCCACGGCCTTGTGGTGCAGGGCGCATACGTTTAATAACGCGGCCACCGTCAACAAAGATCGTTTTTACTACCAGGTTACTGTCTGCGGCACTGGTACCATCGTTCTTCTGCTCCCAGTTGCTGATAGCGCTCTTTAACAATTTTGCTAAAGGCACTGCATTGTGCTGGGGGTGAAATTCTAAAATAGCCAGGGCTTTTTCCACTTCCATTCCACGAACCACATCAGCTAATAAACGCATTTTACGTGGGCCTGTGGGATAGTTATTTAATTTAGCTAACGCTTCCATTTTTATTTGTTATTTGAAATTTGAAATTCTTGACTTCAAATTAGAAATGAATTATTTTTTTGTTCCTGCGTGACCTCTGAAGTTTCTTGTAGGGGCAAATTCACCTAATTTATGACCTACCATAAACTCAGTAACATACACAGGGATGAATTTGTTACCATTGTGAACAGCGAAAGTGTGACCTACAAAATCAGGAGTTATTGTGCTTCTGCGGCTCCATGTTTTTATAACACCCTTCTTTCCTTTTCCTTCATTTATGTTTAACACTTTAACCTCAAGGTTAGCGTCAACATAAGGACCTTTTTTAATCGAACGACCCATATTTATTGGTTTGCTTGTTTATTTTCCTGTTTAACTAGGACATTTTAACAATTAAGAATTATTTTTTTGACAACTTCTTACCGTCTTTACGCTGGATAATCAACTTATCGCTTGCTTTACCCTTTGTTCTTGTTTTTTCACCCTTAGCGTATTTACCTGTACGGCTACGTGGATGACCACCTGAAGCCCTACCCTCACCACCACCCATTGGGTGATCTACAGGGTTCATTGCAACACCACGAGTTCTTGGTGTGCAGCCTTTCCAACGGTTAACACCAGCTTTACCAGCAGTTTCAAGGTTATGGTCGCTGTTGCTTACAACACCAATTGTTGCGAAACAATTCACCAATAATTTCCTCAATTCACCACTTGGCATTTTTAATACTGCATACTTTTCTTCCTTATTGGCTAATTGAGCAGATGTACCTGCACTTCTAACCAATTTACCACCCTGACCAGGTTGTAATTCAATGTTATGAATCATAGTACCCAAAGGCATATTCTTCATTTGCAATGCATTACCAATTTCAGGAGGTGCTTCGTTACCAGAAATAACTTTTGCACCTACTTGTAAACCTTGTGGGGCAATGATGTACCTTTTTTCACCATCTGCATAAGTAAGCAAAGCGATGAAAGCCGTACGGTTTGGATCGTATTCTATAGATGTAACAGTGGCTTCAACATCAAACTTATTGCGTTTGAAATCGATGATACGATATTGCTTTTTATGACCACCACCAATGTACCTCATTGAACGGCGACCTTGTGCATTACGTCCGCCTGTTCTTTTAATAGGCTCCAATAAACTCTTTTCAGGTTTGTTGGTAGTAATTTCAGCATACGCGTTACCAATTCGCCAGCGTGTACCTGCTGTCATTGGTTTGTATTTCTTTAGTGCCATACCCTAAATCCCTAAAGGGACTATTGTTTTTACTATTCTTCTTTTCAGAATGCAAGTGGTTAAGAAAAATTTCAACTTTTGCGGTAGTTGAACTACCATACTTTATAACAATCAACCCGTAATTAATCCCCTCCAAGGGGTATGGGCTTACATGTTTGCGTACAAATCAATGCTTTCACCTTCTGCTACTGTAACAAAAGCTTTTTTGTAAGAAGCTTTCATACCCTGTACCAAACCAGCTTTAGTTTGACGAGTTTTGTTTTTGCCTGGTGCAACAGCAGTGTTAACATCAGTTACGGTAACACCGTAAAAGGTTTCAACCGCTTTCTTTATTTCTAATTTATTAGCCTTACGGTTTACTTTAAAAGCATACCTGCGCAATTTATCCTGTTGCAGGTTGGCTTTTTCGGTTAAAATAGGCTTTACTAATACTTCTGTAAGTTGCATCTTATAAATGTTGATACGTTTCTAATTAAGCTTCTGCTGCAGCAACTTCGTTGTCTGCAAAAATGCTGGCGGTGTTTTCTGTTAAAATCAACACGTCTGCATTCATTATTTCGTAAGTGTTAATGTCTGCAAGTAAAGTGCTGGTAACATTAGGAACGTTACGTGTACTTAAGTAAACATTATCATTATATTCAGGAAGGATGATGATTGATTTTTTATTCTCAACACTCAAGCCTTTCAAAACATCCACTAAGAATTTTGTTTTTGGAGTTTCCATTGCCAAATCTTCAACAACTATAATTGCTGCGTCTTTTGCTTTGTAGCTAAGTGCAGAAATTTTAGCCAGGTCTTTCACTTTACGATTTAATTTAAAATCATATTTGTGAGGTTTTGGGCCGAAGATGGTACCACCACCCTTGTATAAAGGGTTACGGATATTACCTTTACGCGCACCACCTGTACCTTTTTGTTTGTGAAGTTTGCGGCTTGCACCCTGTACCTCAGCACGTGTTTTAACTTTGTGTGTACCTGCACGGCCTGCAGCTAAATATTGCTTAACAGCTAAATATATAACGTGATCATTAGGCTCAACACCAAACACTTCATCAGGTAACTCAACCGATCTGCCGGTTTTTTGTCCTTGTATATTTAAAACGTCTACTTGCATTGATCAAAAAATTAAAAGTGATTACTTCTGGATTAAAACGATTGAACCGTTGTGGCCAGGAACTGAACCACTGATAAGGATGTAATTTTTCTCAGCGAAAATCTTTACCACTTTCAGGCCTTTCATTTTCACCCTGTCGCCACCCATACGGCCAGCCATTCTCATACCTTTAAATACACGTGAAGGATAAGAAGAACCACCAACAGAACCCGGTGCTCTTGAACGGTCATGCTGACCGTGCGTTGCTTCACCCACACCAGAGAAACCGTGGCGTTTTACAACACCCTGGAAACCTTTACCTTTTGTGGTACCAACAACTTCTACATCGTCACCTTCAGAGAAGATATCCAATGATACAGTTTCACCAAGATTTTTTTCTATCGAGTAATTACGGAATTCTTTTACGAATCGTTTAGGAGCAGTTTGCGCTTTTGCGTAGTGATTAAGCTCGGCTTTTGTAGTGTGTTTTTCTTTCTTATCGCCGAAAGCTAATTGAAGTGCAGTGTAACCATCGTTATCAACAGTCTTAACCTGTGTAACGGTATTGGGAACAGCTTCGATAATGGTGCAGGCAATTTGTTTGCCATCTTCACCAAAGATGCTTGTCATCCCGATTTTTTTACCAATAATACCTTTCATCTTTTGTTGCGGTTTATGCCCCGCTAAGGTGTAATGGACATTCTGGTGATGAAACCAAAATTCAATCCCTGTTTGCTGCCGACCTTTTCCGTGGTTTTCTAAAATTGCTTTTAGAAGAGGAAGTACCGGAAGTAAACAAACCTCGAAGGGCCTGTTTATATGTCTGATCAAGCCCCTAACCCCTGAAGGGGGATATTGACTTGAAGTTTATTAATTCAGAGCTGCTTTCTTTCCGAAGAAGTTGGCAGATGACTATTTTATTTGTAAGAACTTTTTTCAACCCCTTTAGCGGAATGGAGGCAATTAGGCTTTAATCTCAACCTCAACACCAGAAGGTAAATCCAGCTTGCTTAGTGCATCTACAGTTCTTGAAGAAGAAGTGTAAATATCCAGTAAGCGCTTGTGTGTAGCTAACTGAAACTGTTCACGGCTTTTCTTGTTAACGTGTGGTGAACGAAGAACAGTGAAAATTCGTTTGTGTGTAGGCAAAGGAATTGGACCTGTTACAACAGCACCTGTACTGCGCACTGTTTTTACGATTTTTTCAGCAGACTTATCTACTAAGTTGTGATCGTAAGACTGTAATTTAATTCTGATTCTTTGAGACATACCTGGATTCCCATTATTTCGTTTGGGGTTGCAAAAGTAAGGGGATATTTCGAATAGGCAAATATTTTTGTGGATTATTTTAAAAAATAGTTTTATTATACACAGATAAAAGCCATTTTACAAGTATATCAGATATTTTCTTACCATCTGTATCAATTTATGTTACCTAAAATCAATTCACCAACCCAATTTTTGTTTAGCTGGCAGAATAAATTTACTAGCAACACTCCTTTTGAAAGAGGGGGCAGATTAATACCAGAAAATTAAAAATAAATGAAGGGAATTTCTTCAATGAGAGTCTTACTGGTAAGAATAAAAACGAAAAAAATGAAATCCTTCATTATTACAGCCTTCACGATTGTATCAATTATGTGTTCGCCATCATTTATTAATAAACTTAAAACACAAAATGATGAGGCTGCCGAAATACCTGAAGTGTATAAAAAAATTTATGGTGCTACCAGCATTTCATTTGATGGCAAGTTTATCATTATAAAAACGAAAGGCATACCAGACCATAAAAGCATTTATTATGCTTCAACAGATAGCTTGTACCAAGAATTTAGCGGGGTTACTTTTGGTGGAAATAATTTTAGAAAAAATCCCAACAATATAAATGCGCATTATTACACTTTCAAAATTCCCGTTAATCCACAGGAGGCTTCCAGCCACAGTGCAACACCTTTAGGCCCTATTGGCATAGCACTTAATGGGGTGCCATTTTTTAATCAATATGCAGGCCCTAACCGACCACTAACACACGAAATGACAAGCTTTGATCAATATTGGGGGCATCCTGCACAGCGTGGTGACTATCATTATCATGTAGAACCTTTGTACCTCACAACCGTAAAAGCAACAAAATCTGCTTTACTTGGTTTTTTATTAGATGGCTTTCCTGTGTATGGCCCTGAAGAAAACGGAAAAATAGTTACCAATGACCTGCTGGATACTTATCACGGCCATTTTTCAGTTACAACCGATTTTCCAAATGGCATTTACCATTATCATATTACCAATGCTGATCCCTATATTAATGGAAATGGCTTTTTTGGAACCCCTGGAAGTATTAACAGGTAAAAATTACCAGCAATGATCTATTGGCGGTCAATAAATCCTTAAATAATTTTTATATCAGCAAAGGAAAATTGAAATCTTATCGTCTGATAAATTACAACTTAAACAAGAACATATGAAAAATTTGAAAAGCTTTGTAATTGCGGGTTTTACAGCAGTAACTGTTTTGGCAGTTAGCTGTAAAAAAGATGCTTCAACCACTACCACTGGTACAACTACTGCAACTGTACCTGCTGTATATTCAAAAATTTATGGTGCTACAAGCATTACATCAGATGGCACTTTCATCACCATAAAAACAACTGGCGCACCAGATCATAAAAGCGTTTACTACCCAACGGCAAATGCCTTGTACGAAACTTTTAGTGGCACTACATTTGGCGGTACCACTTTTAATAAAAACCCAAATACTATTGCTGCGCAGAATTATACTTTCAAAATTCCGATAAACCCCGTTGCAGCAACAACCCATGCGGCAACTCCATTGGGTGCTATGGGGGTTGCAATAAATGGTGTTCCATTTTTTAACCAGTATGCAGGCCCCAGCCAACCGCTTACCAACGAAATAACCAGTTTTGATAAATATTGGGGGCATCCGCAAGCATCAGGGCAATATCATTATCATGTTGAGCCATTATATCTTACCACTGTAAAAGTTACCAAATCATCTTTACTTGGATTTTTATTAGATGGTTTCCCCGTGTATGGTCCTGAAGAGAATGGTGCAGCAGTAACTGGTCTAGATGCCTATCATGGTCACACCTCTGTTACAGCAGATTACCCAGGTGGTATTTATCATTATCATGTAACCAATACAGACCCTTATATTAATGGCAATGGATATTATGGCACACCAGGTACCGTTACACAATAATCTGCTGTTATACTTTTTCTGTATCACTGTTTTTGCATGCAATGCACCTACAGCAATTGAGCCTTTGCATTTGTACAATAAAAAAGTGAATAAAGAAAAAGCTGCTGATTTTAAAATACTTAATGGAATAGTGATGGAAGGGAATACCCCTTTTACAGGAACTTTTTTTACGCTTTTTCCTGGCACAACAGATACTGCAGAGTTATCAAACTATTTTAATGGTAAGGAAGATGGGGAATGGAAAAAATTCTATCCATCCAAAAAATTAAAAGAGAAAAGGTTTTTTAAAGATGGCAGCAAAACGGGCGAATACCTTGCCTGGTGGGAAAATGGCAACAAACAACTGCAATATTTTTTTGAAGCTGATGAATATGAAGGCATCTGCAAAGAATGGAACGAAAAAGGGTTTTTAAATAAAGTAATGACCTACAAAAAAGGTCATGAAGATGGCCACCAGCAATGGTGGTACGACAGTGGAAAAATAAAAGCAAATTACACTATTGTAGCAGGAAGAAGATATGGTTTATTAGGTACAAAAAATTGCATCAATGTTTCAGACAGTATTTTTAAGAATTAGTTTTATTGTGGGCATATTATTTATTATATCCTGCGCAGAAAACAAGCCACAGGATAAGCAGGAAATAAAACTTCCTTATTACAACTCACCTGAATTTACACCTCAATTTATTACTTCAGCAACGGAAGCGCAGCAAAAAATAACCCATACCATCAGTGCATTCGCAATGACTGATCAAAATGGCAAACAAATCACTCAAAAGGATATTGAAAACAAAATACACGTTGCCAATTTTATTTTTACCAGATGCGGTAGCATTTGCCCTGTAATGACAAAACACATGAAACTGGTGGATGATGCTTTTAAAAACAACCCTAATGTGGTAATACTTTCGTACAGCGTAACGCCCTGGATGGACAGTGTACCAAGATTAAAACAATATGCTGAAAATAATGCCATCACATCAACCAACTGGCATTTACTTACAGGTAACAAAGGAGAAATTTATAAACTTGCCCGTCAATCATATTTTGCAGAAGAAGACCTGGGCTTTTCAAAAGACAGTACAGATTTTTTGCACACAGAACATATGTTACTGGTTGACCGTAACAAAAAAATAAGGGGCATTTACAATGGCACACTTCAACTGGAAGCTGAGCAATTAGTAAAGGATATTAAAACACTTCTTAAAGACTAAACCAGGGATATCATTCCAATATTAATTTACCTTTTCCAGTATCAGATAGGCTCATTCTAAAAACAGGTGCCATTTTTTCTATCAATACTTCAAACTGTTTTAACTACAATTTACTTTTAAGTGCACTGCAAATTTGATTTGTTACAATACAATCAAATCATTTTACTATTTTCATTTTATTTATCACCCAATAACCTATCAATGAGAAGGCTGCACTTCCTTTTATTACTCTCTTTGTTTGCATGTACCTTCCTGCCACAAATTGCAAATGCACAATCACCGCTTATTGGTATTAATATATGCGGGGCTGAATTTGGTGAAAAAAACCTGCCTGGTACTTTAAATGTAGATTATCGCTACCCCACTACTACCGAAATAAGTTATTTCTCACGAAAAGGTTTTAAACTGCTTACCCTGCCTTTTAAATGGGAGCGTATTCAGCATGAGCCTGGCGGAGAACTGGATGCAAGGGAACTTGAGCTGATAAAAGCATTTATTGTAAACTGCTCAAATTATGGTATGAATGTTACGCTTACCATGCAAAATTTTGCAGCATATTTTAAAGGACGTAAAGAATATACCCTTGGCACAGCACGTTTAAGCAACAAAGATTTTAAAGATGTGTGGCAAAAAATTGCAGCCGCTTTAACTGGCTACAATAATATTTATGGGTATGATATTATGAACGAGCCACGTAATATTTTTGGCCGCCACTGGCGCAAAGCTGCACAAGCCGCTATTGATGGTATTCGTGAAGCTGATATGAACGTTAATATTATTGTTGATGGAGAAAACAGTTCTTTTACTTACGACTGGCAGAAGGATAATAACAAGCTAAGAAAATTAAAAGACCCTGCGGACAAAATAATTTATGATGCACACTGCTACTTTGATTTTGACCATTCTGGCAGGTATGACGATAAATATATTAACCGCATTAACCCAAATGTTGGCGTTGAATGTGCAGAACCTTTTATAGCATGGCTAAAAAAATATAAAAAGAAAGGCATTATTGGTGAATTTGGCGTTCCAGCTAACGACAGCCGTTGGCTGGAGGCCATGGAACGCTTTTTAGCCTACATTACCAAAAAAGGAATTCCTGCAAATTATTGGGCTGCCGGCGAATGGTGGAATGATTATCCTTTATCTGTACATCCACAAAATGGTATTGATAAACCACAAATGCGCATACTTGAAAAATATTTAAATACAGGTAAAGAAGCAGAAGTGAAACGATAGTCAATCGTCAATAGACAATAGTCAATAGTCAATAGTCAATAGTCAATAGTCAATAGTCAATAGTCAATAGTCAATAGTCAATAGTCAATAGTCAATAAAAGAACGGCACTAAATGAAGTGCCGCTGCTTTATGCAAAAATTAAGATTATTATTTTACTACTGCTACTTTTCTAAAACTTAAATATTAATTCATCTTTTTCTTTAAAGTACTTACCTGCTCCTGCAAATTATTTACCATGCCTGCCAGTTGGTTTACATCCCAACGTTGTACCAAATTTGCTTTTTGAAGAATGTACACTGCTTTCCAAACCTCTAATACGTCTTCTTCACTTACATTATATGGCTCGTAAATAGGGTTATCGCTTATAAGTGTAATCTTGTTTTTAAGGCGGTTATTCTTCATGATGCGCTTATACACCACACCCTCATTTTTAGATAATACGATGTAGCTGTTGCTATTTTTTACATCTTCCAGTGTTTCTATTTTTTCGCCTACAATTACACTGCCGCTTGGGGTTGGTAACATACTGTCGCCAATAATTTCAAATGCCCTGTATTGGCCAGGTGCCAACATTGGTAATGTAAAAGTGTTCAGTTCATCTACAAAATCAGGATCAGCATAACCAGCTAAATAACCTGCCGCTGCTTTTACAGGCACAAACGTAATATCTACACTTTGGGCTGCCATTTTAAGTTTACGACGCTGCGCAAGGTAATCGCTGCCTTTTGCTTCGCTTAGGTCTTTCAAAAGCAGTTCATCAAGACTAAGTTTAAAAATGCTGCACATGGCTTCCAGCACTTCAAGACGTGGCTCTGCACGTTCTTCTTCATAAGCACCAATTAAAGAGCGTTTTATATTTAGCTTATTGGCAAATTCCTCTTGTGTCCATCCGCGAAGCTTGCGTAAGTAGCGAAAATTTTTACCTGCGTAACTCATAACTAATTGATTTAGCCGCAAAATACTAATTTATTTAGTTTATCCAAATTTATTTTTTAGTTTCAATAAGGAAGAAAGGAACAAACTGTTACACTTTTTACAAGCTGCACAAAGAAAAAGGCGTACAAGAGTGCGACGCAACGATGCAACATTAGAAATACAGAAGCTGGTTACCCAAAAACAAAAAACGCTGAAAGCGGTTTAATGCTTTCAGCGTTTTATATTTTACCAGGTTGTTGTTACTCTTTATCTGTTTTCTTTTTTACAGAGGCACCGCCACTGGTACTGATATCTTTAATTACACCATCACCTTTGTAATAAATTGAACTGCCACCACTGGCATCGGCCTTTAGTTCTTTATTTACAGTAATGCGTATGTTAGATGCGCCACTGGCTTCAGTTTTACAATAGTCTGCCTTTAAATCGTAGGCGCGTAAATTGCTGGCACCACTCGTTTCTATTGAGGCATTATCTGCATTGCCATTAATACGAATGTTTGAAGCACCGCTTGCACTAACGGTAAGGTTGGTTACAGTAACATCGCCTTTAAAATCGCTGGCGCCTGAAAAATCAATTTTAAAATCGCTTACTTTTATTGGTTCTGTGGTTACTACATTGCAGGCACCGCTGGCTTCAACTTTTTTAAGGTCTTTAAAAGTTACATAGGCTTTTGATTTTGTGTTGCCCCAGCTTTTCCAGTTCCAGCCTTTGCCATCAAAATAAATATGTAACGTAGTGCCGCGCACTTCAGTTCTTATACGCTGTTTTACCTCATCGCTGCTACCACTTATGGCTACGCCTTCTTCTTTGCCCTGCGATAAATACAGGTCAATAGCACCGCTTACTTCTACACCAGAAAAAGTACCCACTTTACGCACTTCTGCATTGGCATCAAATACTATGTTCTTGGTTTCCTGTTGTGCACGTGTGCTAAATGAAAGAAATATGATAGCGGCAAATGCAATTAACTTCTTCATGGTCTTAATGTTTTATCGTCATTATTCCTGCAATGACTGGTTTTTAAAGGGTAATTAAAGTTACAACTGCTACTGAACGCAGCAAGGCAAAATAAGTTACATGTGCCGTAATAATTTTTCTATTAGCTTCGCAGCATAATTCCTCGGGGTGCTGATGTTTTTGGTGCACAAAAAACAAAGGCTGAGATAACACCCGTAGAACCTGAACAGGGTAATTCCTGCGAAGGGAAGGCGTACACTTTCTTTATTCTGTCGTTCTCTCCTTTTAGCGAATTTATTTTCCCTGTTCCCAATTTTTCAAACTTTTAAAACAAAAAGAAATGAAACATTTGTTGGGAACAATGGCTGCAACCGTCATCAGCCTTTCCGCATTTTCACAAACACAAAAAGCAAATTTTTCAGGTAAAGTGGTTGATGAAACCACCAGCCAGCCCATTGCCGCTGCAACAGTAAAACTGGGTAACAGTATTGTTATTACAGATGAAAACGGCAATTTTAGTTTTACCAAAATTAAAGCAAGCATTTACGATGTAACTGTAAGCAGCATTGGTTATGGAAACAGTGAGCAGAAGGTAACTGTAGATAAATCTGCTTCTGCCATTACCCTTAAACTAAAAAGCAATGCACTTTTTTTACAGCCACTGGAAGTAAAAGCATTGCGAGCAGGCGATAAAGCACCTTTTACCAAAACCAACATCAGTAAAGAACAACTGGCAAAAACCAATCTTGGGCAAGACTTGCCTTTTATGCTGAGCCAGACACCATCAACGGTAATTACTTCAGATGCAGGTAATGGCGTTGGTTACACAGGCATTTACATACGTGGTGTTGATGCTACACGTATAAATGTTACACTAAATGGTATCCCTTACAATGATGCTGAAAGCCAGGGAAGTTACTTTGTTGATTTACCCGATTTTACATCTTCTGTCAGCTCACTGCAAATACAACGTGGCGTAGGTACCTCATCTAACGGTACCGGTGCTTTTGGTGCTACCATTAACTTACAAACCAATGAGTTTATTGACAAAGCCTATGCAGAAAGCAATAACAGTTATGGCAGTTTCAACACCTGGAAAAATACGCTTAAAGCTGGTACAGGATTAATAAACGGCCACTTTACCGTGGATGCAAGGCTTAGCCGCATTAACAGCGATGGTTATATTGATAGGGCCAGCAGCGACCTACAGGCTTTTGCTTTTTCGGCTGCTTACATCAATAAAAAATCATCGTTGCGTTTAAATATTTTTTCAGGTAAAGAAAAAACTTACCAGGCATGGAATGGTGTATCTGAAAGCCTGCTTGCTACAGATAGAACGCACAATGATTTTACCTATTCCAATCAAACAGACAACTACATTCAAAACCATTACCAGTTGTTTTTTAACCACCAGTTCAGCAATACTTTATCATTAAATACTGCTGCATTTTTTACACCAGGCAAGGGGTATTATGAAGAATACAGGAGCGATGAAAAGTACTCTTCTTATGGCCTTCCCAATTATGTAGTTGGTGCTACCACTTTTACTGAAACAGATCTTGTAAGACAGCTTTGGCTGGATAACAAATTTTATGGCCAGATATTATCCCTTCAATACAAAAAAAATAAACATGAACTGATTGTTGGTGGTGGTTGGAGTACTTATGAAGGTGGCCACTATGGCAATGTTTTATGGGCAAAAAATGGTGGTATTGATAAAGATTATCAATGGTATAACCTGCCATCAATTAAACGCGATGCCAATGTTTATGCCAAATGGCAGGCACAGGTAAGCAACCATTTTACACTGTTTGCAGATGTGCAGTACAAGCATGTATCGCACCGTATAAACGGTGTTAGAAAAATACCTACACTGTTTGTTGATAGAAGCTGGGATTTTTTTAACCCTAAAGCTGGTATTACTTATACCAACAAAAGCTGGCAGGTATATGCCAGCTATGCCGTTGCCAATAAAGAACCCAATGCCAACGACCTTAGCATTAATGCCGCCAGCCAGCCCAAAGCTGAGCGCCTGAACGACATTGAAATTGGTATTGAAAAGAAAAACAGCAGGTATAATTATGGTGCTACGTTTTACTATATGAACTATAAAAACCAGCTTACTTTAACAGGTAATGTAAACGATGTTGGTGAGCCTATAAGAATTAATGTACCAAAAAGTTACCGCATGGGCATTGAGTTGCAGGCAGCTTACACTTTCAGCAATTGGCTGAACGCAACAGGTAATATTACCTTTAGTAAAAACAAGATTGATGCATTTACAGAGCTGGTTGACGATTATGATAATGGCACACAAAAAGCTACCAGCCGTAACAATACTACTCTTGCATTTTCGCCTTCCACAGTATCTGCTGCAACTGTAAATATTTTGCCTGCAAAAAATATTGAGTTTAGTTTAATCAGCAAATATGTTGGCAAACAATACCTTGACAATACACAAAACGATGGCCGTGTGATAGGAAGTTATTATACGCAGGATATACGTGCCATTTATACCATTAAAAACACGGTGTTTAAAGAATGGAATTTAATAGCACAGGTAAACAACTTGTTCAACAGAATGTATAGTTCTAATGGTTACACTTTCAGCTATATTGCCGGCGGTGCATTTACTACTGAAAACTATTATTACCCAATGGCTGGTACCAATTTTATGCTGGGGGTGAATGTTAAGTTTTAGATGGTGAGTGGTGAGAATAGTGAATGGTGAGATGTGAGTAGCGAATGATAAGAATAGGCTGTCTTTTTAGGCAGCCTATTTTATTGAGGAAATAGCAACCCGTATTGCCATGCTTACTATAGTTTTTTGCTATGGCATAATTTTTAAAAAAGGATTATGACTTAACGAATCTCAAGAAAATACTAAGAATAATGAACGATTATCCCTGGTTGAACATGCCATTTGTAAATTGCCTTTATTTAACTGAAGACAATATATTTCCCAACTCAGAACTTCCCGTTTTGATTTACAAAAATGTATTTAAAACTTCTATTGCGGGCTCTGTAGATATTGTACAGCAGGTGTTAAGAAACAATGGCTGGAGTAACAGCGAAACGGGATCTCTTTACATGCGTCATCACTATCACAGCAATACGCACAAGGCAATAAGTATTTGCAGTGGCGAATGTATTCTGCTTATTGGCGGCCCTAACGGAAATGTGGCTCATCTTGTAAAAGGCGATACCCTTTTATTGCCTGCAGGTGCAGCACATAAAAAACTTAAAGCAAGTGAAGATTTTGTTTGCATCAGTGCTTATCCCGCAGGAAATAATTTTGACCTGAATTTTGGAAACCACAGCGAAAAGATACCAGCCGATATTAATATTCAGCAAGTACCACTCCCAGCAAAAGACCCATTGTATGGTAGCAACGGGCCATTGTTGGATTACTGGAAAAAAAGGAATGAATTAGTTGTACAGATGAATAATGAACCTGCTGTGTGCGGGATGGTAGTTTGATAAAAGTTAAGTTACCTACTTTATACTTTTGGCCTTAAAACTCCATGTAAATACAAATTTTGCTACTGTTTCGCCTTGTGCATTTTGGCCCTTGGAAGTACATTGTACCGTTACGCCCTCGCCTGTGAGGATGGTATGTTCAATGGCATTAATAACAGCTTCGCCATCGCTGCAGGTAAAGGTAATTTCACCAACCGCTTTTTTATAAAATTCCCCTTCCATTTTTACCACCAGCATACTTACCTGAGGAAAGCGCTGATACACCTGTCCAAATGCAAGTATACCTGTGCTTAATTCAGCAGCCATACTCAACACAGCAAAATACATTGAGCGGAAAGGATTTTGATTCAGCCATTTATAACCCACACCCACAATGGCTTCTTTAGGCAATAACTGCAACAGCTTTAGCCCTGCCATAAAGCCCATTGGTAATTTTGTAAGCATAAACAGCCTGTATTTTACAGGATGCAGCATGGTGCTTTTAAAGGCGGAAAAATTTGGGTTCATATGGCATAGTTAATATTCTCTTGTATAATTCTTTTCATCAAGTGCGGCAGGCTTCCAGGCATTTTAAAAGTCAAGCACTTTCTTTTTGTTATAGCTTTTATTTTCTTCAAGGTAGGCAGAATTTTGCGTATGCAGGCGGTTGCCGTTACTATCTAAAATAATAAACACGGGAAAGCCAAAACGCTGTGCAAACCCATACTTTTTAAATATACTGTAGTTCCTGTTTTCTGGGCTGTAATTTAAATGGTACACAATAAAATTAGCTTTAAGCAGCGTAGCAATTTCTTTATCATTTGTAACAAAATAATTGTACTCAATACACCAACCACACCAGTTACCACCAGCCTGTATAAGCACATGCTTTCCCTGCTGCTTTGCTTTTGTAATAGCGGCAGCAATATCCTTTTCGGCATTGGCATTTGGGTTATACAGCTTAGATGTATCAGTAATATTCGCCTGTACAATTAAGCAAAATGAAAACGGTATAATTGTAGTAAACAATTTTTTCATTAACGGTTTATTTTAAACATTCTCTTCTATATAAAAAGTTGATAAATGTTCTGCTGCCTAAGTGTTTATAGTGAGCCACTCTTGAAGAGTGGCTCACTATAAACACTACCTGCCACCACCAGGGCAGTGTTGTTTAAGATAACTGGTGTACAGGCCGCTTAGATGCTGAAAAGTTCCTTCGCCTTCACTAATACTGTGGGTACGATTGGGGTAACTCATCATCTGGAACTGTTTGCCATATTTTACTAGTTCATTTATCAGCAATTCTGTGTTTTGATAATGCACATTATCATCGCCTGTACCATGTATTACAAGAAGGTTGCCCGCCAAGCCTTTGGCATAAGTAATGGCAGATGCTTTAATGTAATCTTCACGGTTTTCTTGCGGCAGGCCCATGTAACGTTCTTCATAAATATTATCGTAGCTAAGGCGGTAAGCAACTGGCGCAATGGCAATACCTGTTTTATAAATTTCAGGATGTTGAAACATAAGGTTTAGCGTGGTAGAACCGCCACCACTCCAGCCCCAAACAGCAATACGGCTGGCATCTACGTACTTCCATTGCAATATTTTTTTAGCAGCCATTGCCTGGTCATGAACGTTTAATATGCCTACTTTTTTGTAAATACTTTTACGCCATTCAGCACCTTTAGGAGACGGCGTACCACGACCATCAAGACTTATTTGGATGTAGCCATCAGCAGCCATATCGCCACCATATAAAAAATTACCTGCGCTGCCATAAGCATCACTAACAGTGGTTGCACCAGGCTCAGTGTACACGTAAAAAACAACGGGATATTTTTTGGTGCTATCAAAGTTTTTAGGTTTTATCATCCAGCCATCAAGCGTAACATTATCATCGGTAGTAACCTGTATAAAACTGGTACCTGAGGCACCGCCTGCTGGTGTTGGGCGACCAGCGTTTTCTTTAATCATTTTATGGTCACGCAATGCCACCCATTCTTTTAGTGGCGGGGTTTGCAGGCTTGAAAAACGGTGCTCAGCATATGCACCATTAGGCGATAACTGGTAACCATGTGTACCTTTTTGTGCAACTGGTGAAACCAATTCCATTTTACTATTACCCGTTAAAGGAACACGGTACAAATACTTCTGTATGGCATTATCAGGCGAAGCCGTAAAATATACAAAGCCTCCCTTTTCATCAATGGCTTCAAGGCTTATCATATCATAATTGCCTTTGGTTAAAAGTGTCTCTGATTTACCATCGCTGCTTACTTTATAAATATGTCGCCAGCCATCTTTTTCGCTTACCCAAATAAATGATTTGCCACCTTCAGTAAAATCCCAACCAGCAGGGTTATCATCATCCCAACGGCTTTTAATATCTATCCATGCTTTATCATTTTCAGTGTAAATAGTTTGTGCTGCACCTGTTGTTGTATTCAGTAACATCAATTTGCTTTCGTTCTGTTTACGGTTTAATTGCTGAATAATTAATTGGTTAGCAGTTTTGGTAAATTCCATACGCGGAATATAATGCTGGCGTGCATCGCCTGGCACCTTCATCCATACAGTTTTACCTGTTGTAATGCTTACCACGCCTACTTTACAAGCAGAAGGATCTTCGCCAACTTTAGGATATTCTACAGGTTTGGTAAAAGAATAAATACTGTCAGTATTATTTATCAGCATAAAGTTTTTGATGTTTGTTGCATCAATTTGCCAATAGGCAATGCTCTTGCTATCTGCACTCCACCTAAAGCCATCGCGGCAGCCAAATTCTTCTTCGTAAGTCCAGTCAAAAGTGCCGTTGATAAGCTTGTCTGTACCATCTTTTGTAAGCGGCGTAATAGTATGCGTTGCTACATCCTCAACATAAATATTATGGCCGCTAACGTAAGCCACTTTGTTGCCATCAGGTGAGAACTTGGCATACATTAAAGACGATGCTGGCTTGCCATTGCCAAGTTTTGTAAGGCTGTTGTCTTTGAGGTTTAGCACATAATAATCGCCACGTGTATCGTAGCGCCATACTTTTTTACTGTTGGTAAAAATGAGTACCTGACTGCCATCTTCACTAAAGAAAAAATTTCTTACCGCAAGACTTTTACCAGTTTCATTAGCTACCAGTTTATTTTTTGAAACGATTGTTTTTTTGTTGAAGGAAGGAAGCTCGTACTGTACAATTTCACCAGCTTCTGTGGCATAATAACTGTTGCCATCTGCGGCCCATTTAATACCTTTTGGCGGCTGCGCCTTTGATGAACAAATCATTAACAAACAAGTAATTACAGACAGGATTCTCAGGGTCATATTGCTTTTTTAGAACGCTGAAAATAAAGCATCAGCCTGATATTCGTAATCGCTTGCTTGTATTTTGTTGTAAAATCATTTGGCACCCGTTTCCTCTATGACTTTAATCAATTATAAGTTACCGTTTCATTTCTTAATTTCGCCGCATTGTAAAAAACGAACAACCATGCAGGAAGACTTAGAATTAATACTGGAAGATGCAGAAGATACAATGAAGAAAGCCCTTAACCACCTTGAGGCAGAACTGGTAAAAGTGCGTGCAGGCAAGGCTTCGCCCAGTATGCTGGATGGCATTACTGTTGAATATTATGGTGCGCCAACGCCTGTTAGCCAGGTAGCCAACGTTACTGTTATGGATGCAAGGACCCTAACCATACAACCCTGGGAAAAGGCAATGCTGCCCAAAATTGACCGTGCTATTATGGGTGCTAATATTGGTGTTACACCACAAAATGATGGTGTTCAGATACGTTTGTTTATGCCGCCATTAACAGAAGAAAGAAGACGTGAACTGTTTAAAAAAGCAACTGCTGAAGGTGAGCAAGCCAAGATTGCCATACGCAATATTCGCCGCGATGCTATTGAACAAATTAAAAAATTACAGAAGGATGGGCTGAGTGAAGATGAAGCAAAAGATGCAGAGAAATCGGCACAGGACCTTACTGATAAATTTATTGTACTGGTTGAAAAACACCTTGCAGCAAAAGAGAAAGAGATGATGACAGTGTAGAAGTGAATGGTGAGTAGTGAATAGTGAGTGTTAAATAAAAAGATTCCAGACAGCCATTAAATTTTACATTGGTGCCTGGAATTTTTGTTGATAGACATAACTGAGCCTTATGACAAAAAAAGAACGCTATAAAATTGTTCTTGAGTATTTTGAACATGCCATTGCCAACCCTGAAACGGAGCTGACTTATGATAATCCTTATGAGTTACTGGTTGCTGTTATATTATCTGCTCAATGCACAGATGTTCGTGTAAACCTTACCACGCCTGCTATTTTCAAAAGGTACCCTAACCCTCAAAAGCTTGCACAGGCTACGTTTGATGATTTGTTTCCTTTAATAAAAAGCATTTCTTATCCCAACAATAAAACCAAACATTTAATTGGCATGGCCAATATGCTGTTAGAGAAATTTAACGGCGAAGTACCCATGACTGTTGATGAACTTGTACAACTGCCTGGCGTTGGAAGAAAAACTGCCAATGTTGTTACCAGTGTAATTGATGCACAACCAAATATGGCAGTTGATACGCATGTTTTTCGCGTAAGCGCAAGACTTGGTTTAACCACAAAAGCAACCACACCTTTAGCTGCTGAAAAGCAATTAATAAAACACATTCCTAAAGACCAGATACATAAAGCGCATCATTGGCTGATACTGCATGGCCGTTATGTTTGTGTAGCACGTAACCCAAAATGCGGGCAATGTGGCCTAAAACCTGTATGCCCTTACTACCAAAAATTTATTAAGAAGGTAGAGAATGTAACAGAACTTTAATAGCTATTTTCTACTCAAAAAATGCTGTATGCTAATACGCCATTAAAAAACTACAAGGCTTATCATAACTTTTTTTCTTTTACTTTCATCCGCCAAAAACATTCAAAAAAAATGGATGTAAAAATTGAAGAAAGCTGGAAGGCTGTATTAAAACAGGAATTTACTAAACCCTACTTTTTGCAGGTGGCTACCCACCTTAAAACAGAAAGGGCTACAGGTGCTGTAATCTATCCGCCTGGCAGTTTAATGTTTAATGCGTTCGAGCATACCAGTTTTACCAATGTAAAGGTGGTAATACTTGGGCAAGACCCTTACCATAATCCCAAACAGGCCATGGGATTAAGTTTCAGCGTACCTGATGGTGTGCCACCGCCACCTTCTCTCGTAAATATTTACAAAGAACTGAACAGCGATATTGGTATGCCCATACCTAAAACAGGTAACCTTACCAAGTGGGCAGACCAGGGGGTTTTATTATTAAACGCTGTACTTACCGTACGTGCCAACGAGCCTGCAAGCCATGCTAAAATTGGCTGGACTAATTTTACTGATGCGGTGATAAGAAAAATATCTGACGAAAAAAGAGGCGTGGTATTTTTACTTTGGGGGCGTTATGCGCAGGAAAAACAGGTATTGGTTGATGAGACCAAACATCATGTATTAAAGGCTGCACATCCATCCCCACTTAGTGCCCACAGTGGTTTTTTTGGCTGCAAACATTTTAGCCGTGCCAATAATTTATTAATGAAGGATGGTTTTGATCCAATTGACTGGTCATTATAAAACGATAGTATGAAGATATTTAAAGAAGTTTTTGGAAGAATTTGGGCTTTGTGGGGACTGCTGACATTTGTGGCTACTTTTTTAGTAATACTGATCCCTTCTTTATCTACCAAATTAATCAAAAACCCAAAAGGAATGTATTGGTTTATTTTGGTTTCAAAAGCATGGATGAGCTTTTGGTTGTTTTTGGTGGGCTGCCCGCTAAAAGTAAGAGGCAAGGAAAATTTCGCCAAAGGCGAAACATATGTAGTTACCTGCAATCATAATGCTTTACTGGATGTACCATTATCTGCACCTTTTATACCAGGCCCCAACCAAACTATTGCCAAAGACAGTTTTGCAAAAGTGCCGTTGTTTGGATGGTTTTATGCAAGAGGGTCTGTGCTGGTAAACAGAAACAGTGTAGAAAGCAGGAAAAAAAGTTATGATTTGATGAAAGCTGCACTGGCTGAGCAATTTCATATGTGCATTTTTCCTGAAGGAACGAGGAATAAAACCAATGACCCGTTGGCTACCTTTCAGGATGGGGCTTTTAAATTGGCAGTTGATACAAAAACACAGATTATTCCTGCGGTTATTTTAGGCACAAAAGAAGCGATGCCTATACACAAGCCATTTTATTTCTTGCCTACACGTCTTGAAATACATTTTTTACCACCAATAGAACCTGGCAACCATTCAAGAAATCTGAAACAGGAAGTGTTTAAAGTAATGTGGGATTATTACGAGAGCAAGAAATAAGAAATTCTAAACCATTTCTACAAGCTTGTGTTTCATGGCATACATAACCAGCCCAATACGCGAAATAGCGTTTACTTTTTTACAGAGATTATCCCTATAACTATCAATCGTTTTAACATTAACATTTAACTGGGCAGCAATTTCTTTATAGCTCAATTCTGTACACAGCATTTTCAAAACCTCTTTTTCACGGTCGTTCAATTGGTCATTAATGCTCTTGGTAATACTTTCTTTTTGCAGGCCATGCAGTAAACGGCCTGTAATAAAATCGGTATAATAAAAGCCTTTTTCATTTATTGAATCAATGGCTTCTTTCAAATCTTCAGGTTCAACATCTTTGCTCAGGTAGCCCTTAACCCCCATTTTAAGCATTCGCACTATAGTTGCTTCGTTATCAACCATACTAATTACCAATACTTTAATCTTTGGATGATTTGCATTAAGCCAGGTAACAGTTTCAAAACCATCTTTACCAGGCATATGAATATCCATAATAACAAGTTGCGGCGGCTGTTGTAACTGCTGCATTTGTGCTATAAAATCATTTCCGTTTGAGGCTTCCATAACAACATGGTAACTGCTGCCAAGTGTGTGTATAAGGCTTATTAAACCTTTTCTAAACAGGGCATGATCATCGGTAACAGCAATGCTAATAGGTAAGTTAACGCTGGTCATTCTTCAAAAGGGGGTAGAGGTATCTGAATAGTGCAATGCGTACCATTAACGCTATCACTTTTCAAATATAAACTTCCACCCATTAACTTGGCACGATTGTACAAATTTATTAATCCTGAGCCGTTTACTTTTTGCTTTGCAGCCTCTACATCAAAACCAACACCATCGTCATCAATAAAAACCTGCAGTTGATTTTTGGTAAATAAAAGGCGTACAGTAACCAGTGTTGGCTGTGCATGTTTTACAATATTGTGCAACAGTTCCTGGCAAATACGGTAAAGAATAATTTGCTTGTCATTAGGGAGGGCAACCTCCTCGCCTTCTACCTGAAAGTTGATGGTAAACAACTGGAGTTTTTGTATGCGCTGAATTTCAAATTCAAATGCTTCTGTTATACTTATGCTGGTAAGGCGGTTAGTGTGCAGACTTATAGAAAGCTGTTTTACATCGGTTATTAAAGTTTTTACAAGTTCCTTACTTTCTTTAAGTACCTGTGTTCTTCTTTCTTCGTCAGGCGCAACAGATAAGAGGTTAAGGTTAATTTTTATGAGGGATGATAAAGCACCAATATTATCATGCAGTTCTTCTGCAATATGCAACCTTGTTTGTTCCTGCATTTCCAGTTGCGATTGTATAAGGGTAGTTTCAAAATCAAGTTGCAGTTGTGCAGTTGTTTGCTTAAACCTGATTTGCCTGCGCTGAAAAGCTATTACAAACAAAACAATTACACTTGATAATGTAAAAAAAGTGATGATTGCAACAATGACGGTTAACGCTTCGTCTGAGAGTGTGCGCATAAAATTCCTTTGGTTATCAATGCAAATCCTACCATCATCATTATATTTTGAACAGACCAAACTGTTCCACCCATTTCATTGAGTTTTTTAATGAAAATAGAGAATGAGAAAAACACAACCAAAGATGTAGAATAATAAATAAATAACCCTGCTACAAACCAAAATACTGGAGATTTTAAAATATCAAATTCAATATCAACATGTACTATACGTTGCAGATAGTTAATACAAACCGCCAAAATGTAAGCACTTGCAATTGTGTAGGAAATGTAATTGAACGTAGCAATGGTTTGCACAAAAAAGGAACTGAAAATAAAGTAGAAAAAAAGAAAAAGCCCTGCAAGGAAGAAAGCTTTACTGAAAAATAAATCTTTCTGCTTTACTTTAAAAAAATACACTAATGCCAAAAAGGCAACAGGTAAACCAATGTGATAAATATAATAATTATTGGTTGTGTTACTGTATCTATGATCAGAATAATAATACGGCAGGTAGTTGGCCCAGGTATTAAATACAAATTGTGCAAGAAGGTACAAAAACAGAAAACCAAGTTCCTTATAGAGTTTTTTATTATTTAGTATAACAACTATTATTAAAACTACAAAAGGAACCCAGCTATCAGCAAAAGCAATTATTCTTGGAGTCATTAGCGAAATTTACTTAAATCAGGTTATTTACTCTCGTCTGGTTCTGGTATATCATCGCAACCTGGCGGATATGGGCATAAACTTTCTTTACCATCACTTGTAATAGCACTTCCAGCCGTTAAAAGTGTAAAATCGTTATCAAAAATGGGTGAAATGCTTGGCTTGCCATCAAGCGAAATAAGAAGCCCTTTACACTTCTCCTCGCCGTGGGCTTTTACATACTTCATTAATTTTTTTAAACGGTTTTTTGTTAAAAGCAATTGATTTGCCATTCTTTAAAATTTAAGGGATGAAAGGGTTTTTTTAAGGACTATCAAAAGTGCAATAAACACCTGTAAAAAACAATAGGTGATTTCTCCGTTTTAACTGGAGAAATCACCTACCGCAAAACGGAGAAATCACCTGCAAAAAAAATGAATTGTATTTTTTAACTTTGACCTGTAAACAAAAACAAAGGGGCATACACCCTCAACTATATCTGAAGTATTTCACAATTCGGGGTAAAAAAAAAGGCCGGGAATTTCTATTCCTGGCTATTTTATTTTTGGCTATTATACCTCAAACACTTTTACGCTTGCAACAACCCCTTTATCATATAGGTCACTCTCTTGTGCCAAAAAAATAATTATAGTTTTTTTTGACACAATTTTGTGCCAATATTTTTGTGTCAATTTATTTTGGCACAATAAAATTGGCACAAAAGATTATGGTATAACCAAAAGCATTACCAATGGCCTCAATATTTTACAGAAAGTGTTTGCCGTGATGTACTTAATGCAGTTAAAGCCACTGATAGACAGAAAGGATAGCGGCAGAATACAAACATTAGAAATTAAAACACTTATAAACCAATTACCACATTTATAAAAATTCTTGCGTTTGTTGCAAACTTGAGTGGATTAAGTATATAACACAATTTCTGGCACGTCACCTGGTATAATAAGTCTTCCCAATGTTTTGGCTTTTATCTCATCAATTGAAACACCTGCTGCCCTTTCAAGCAAAACAAATCCTTCTGCTGTAACATTTAACACTGCTAATTCTGTAACAATTTTTTTTACACAACCAACACCTGTTAAAGGTAAAGTGCAGGCAGGCAGCAATTTGCTTTCGCCTTTGGGGTTGGTATGCATCATGGCCACAATGATATTTTTTGCGCTTGCCACGAGATCCATAGCACCGCCCATACCTTTCACCATTTTACCAGGAATTTTCCAGTTGGCAATATCGCCAGTATCACTTACTTCCATTGCCCCTAAAACGGTAAGGTCAATTTTTCCGGCGCGTATCATTCCAAAACTTTCAGCACTATCAAAAAACGATGCTCCCTTTATTGTGGTAACGGTTTCTTTACCAGCATTTATCAAATCAGCATCCACTTCTTCGTCAGTTGGGTAAGGACCCATACCCAAAATACCATTCTCACTTTGAAAAACAACTGTCATTCCCGCAGGAACAAAACTTGCTACCAATGTAGGTATGCCAATGCCCAGGTTTACATACATTCCATCCTGTAATTCTTGTGCTATGCGTTTGGCAATTCCGTATTTATCTAAAGGCATTTGAAATAGGTTATGCGTTACTGAATGTTCTTTGCTGGTTAATATTATATTTTAGATGGAAGTTTAGCTACCAATATTCTTAAATCTTTACTGTTCTTTTTTCAATCCTTTTTTCATAATTACTTCCCTGGAAAATGCGGTGAATGTACACACCGGCCACATCAACATCATCAGCATCAATTTCGCCAGGCTGTACTAAATGTTCTACTTCTGCAATGGTAATATTGCCAGCTTTTGCCATTGAGGTTGAAAAATTGCGCGTGGCTTTTCTAAAAACAAGATTGCCCATTGTATCTCCTTTCCAGGCTTTAACAAGGCTAAAATCTGCGTGTAGCGCCATTTCCATTAAATACATTTTACCGTTAAACTCCCGTTCTTCTTTACCAATGGCAACTTCAGTTCCATAACCTGCAGGTGTAAAAAAAGCGGGTATGCCCATGCCTGCCATTTCAATTCTTGTAGCCAGTGTACCCTGCGGAATTAAATCAACTTCAAGCTCACCATTTAACAACTGCCTTTCAAATTCTGCATTCTCGCCCACATAGCTGCTCATCATTTTTTTTATCTGCCTAGTTTTAAGCAGCAAGCCCAGACCAAAATCATCTACCCCTGCATTGTTAGAAATACAAGTAAGATTTTTAATGCCTTTAAGCACAAGTGCGGTAATTAAATTTTCAGGAATACCATTTAAACCAAAACCGCCAAGCATAAGCGTGGCGTTGTTGGTAATATCAAAAATGGCTTCATTGGCGTTGGCAAATACTTTATTCATCGTTGTTTAATGATTGTGTCAGGAATCTGCTTGCGTAAAGCTGAATCGTTAGCTTTAAGTAGTTTTTTTACTGGCAAAGTTGCTTTTAAAGAATCAAGAAGCTTTGGTTTTACAGGTGCATTTTTTATTCTTTCGCCATATGCAGTTGCAGAATCAAGCAATGCCTGCATTTTAAGCGGGTTGGTTTGATAATATTTATAGCTATTATAAAACTGCTCTTTGGTTATGTTGTGTGCTGCAAAAATCTGGTTATAAAATTTAAAATTTTCATTTGTATACTTAACCAAAGTATCTCTTAATTTCAATTGTTCATGCCACGAATCTGCATTCAGCATATCCCAAATCACCACTTTCATTTGCTCAGGTTCAATAATTTTTTTTGAAGCATCCTGCCTGCAACTGATGGCTATCATCAACAATAAAAAAATAGTTGCCATCCTCATCTTAATTCGTCTTTATAACGTTGACTGTTTCCAATATCAAGCTTTGATAAAAGTTCTGCCGCTCGTGTTTTATCAGTTGCTGAAGCTTTTTTAAAAATGCCTATCAGCTCACTTGCTTTTCCCTGCATAAATACCTGCAAAAACATGGTATTTGTGTTTTCCTGGTTAAAAGCCTGTAATTGTGATAGTGTTTGTAAAATGCTGCTGCGCCCTTCTGTTTCATTCTCATACATTTTATCAAGCCCAGACCTGTAATAAGAATAAATAACATCGTGAATGATATTATAGCGATTGTTTACAAGGTTCTCATTTAACCAGTAACGGTTACGCTGACTGTCAAATAATTTCCAGCCGCTTATATTGCTGCCTTCAGGTGCATTGTTTACAATGTTCTGTGCTTTTTGAAAAAATTTATCACCAGCCTTCGGCGAAAAAGAATCATAATTTAACCCCAAAATCATGTAACAGTAATAAGCAAGCGTTGCAGTGAGATTGCCTGTAAGTGCATCGCTGCCTTGTACACGGTTATCGTTAAATTCAACAGGTTGAAACTCTACATATTTAAAGCCAAAATCTGCATCCTGGTAATTAAGAAGTGCTGATTGATAACTGCTGTTAAACACTGGCCTTGCCGCTTGAACAATAATAGAAGCTTTATAAATATTGCCATCTGCAATCGTTTCAAGGTTAATTAAAAAACTGCATTGTATTTTTTCATTTTGTTTAAACTGGTCTGTACCCCATTTACGGTTGTTGATGAAATTGTTTAACTGATTTTGAAGCGTTGTAAATATTTTCTTATCAACAGTAGTGTTGATTCGGCTTGAATTTACAGTTACCTTAGCTTGTAACTCCTGGGCATTTGTATTGATGCAAATACACAAAATATATACAGCCGTAATGAATTTTTTAATCATTGATTTTAGCAATAATAAATGATACAATATCTTTTGCCACCTGCCTTTTAGATTTCAATTCAAAAGCCAGTTCTTCCCCTGATTTATGAAGAATAGTAATTTTATTGGTATTGAAACCAAAACCTGCATTAGTATCGTTTAACGAATTGAGTATAATGCAGTCTGCATTTTTATTTTTCAGTTTGCCAAGTGCGTTTGCTTTCTCGTTACTGGTTTCTAAAGCAAAGCCAGCAATAAACTGGTGCGGCTTCTTTTTTTTACCAAGACTTAATAAAATATCCTTTGTTTTTTTTAATTCAAGATGCCAGGTATCTTCTTTCTTTTTTACTTTTTGTTCAGCAACTTCAACAGGTGTATAGTCTGCTACTGCGGCACTCATCACTGCAATATCAATATCTTCAAATACTTTTTGGCAAGCTTCGTACATATCATTTGCACTTGTTACGTTAATACGTTCAATGCCATAATAAGCAAGGGTTTCATGTGTTTGGCCAGTAACTAAAACTACTTCTGCGCCACGCAAATACATTTCTTCTGCAATGGCAAAACCCATTTTACCACTTGAATAGTTGCCAATAAAACGTACAGGGTCAAGAGCTTCATAAGTGGGGCCAGCGGTTACTAAAACCTTCTTACCTTTCAGGTCATCTGTTCTAAAAAAATGCTCCGTTAAATAGGTGATGATTTCTTCAGGTTCTGCCATTCGTCCCTCACCAAAAAGCCCGCTTGCAAGCTCCCCACTATTTACGCTTATTATTTTATTTCCAAAACTTTCAATTAAATCAATATTTCTTTTTGTGGAAGGATGTACCCACATGTCTTCATCCATTGCAGGCGCAACAACTACAGGGCAGGTTGCTGACAGATATGAAGCCATCAACAAATTATCGCATAAGCCATTTGCCATTTTTGCGAGTGTGTTACAACTTAAAGGCGCGATTAAAAAAACATCGGCCCAGCGGCCTAAAGCAACATGGTTGGCCCATTCGTCGTTACTTGAAAGATCTTGTAAAACTCTATTTTTAGATAATGTGGCCAATAGAAGAGGTGATGCAAATTCTTTGGCAGCATTAGTTTGTATTACCTTAACCTCTGCCCCAGACTTAACTAACAAACGCACCAGTAAAATAGATTTATAAGCAGCAATGCTGCCTGTAACGCCTAATAATATTTTTTTACCTGCAAGCATATTAATAGTTGAATATAATAAAAAACGACAGTACCAAGACTGCCGTTTACCAATAATTTCCTGATAGAATTATCTGAAAAGATCGTTATCGTTTCTGCGATAGTAAATTTTATCCTCCATAAACTCTTGTGTTGCTAAAATTGCAGGGTTTGGCATGCGCTCGTAAGCTTTTGAAATCTCAATTTGCTCTTTATTTTCATGCACTTCTTCAAGGCTGTCTGTGTGGCTTGCAAACTCTTCCAACTTGTTATGCAGCTCTTCACGAACAGAAATGTTGATTTGGTTGGCACGCCTTGATGCAATTGCAATAGACTCGTACAAGTTACCTGTTTTGGCTTTAATGTCAATTAGGCTTTTTGTTTCAACTACCGCAGGCACGTTGCTATTATTAAATTGTCTTTTTAGCTTGCTCATTTTCTTGTATTGTTTTTAAAATATTATTCGATTGTGATTTAAACTTACTTACCTCTTCCAAATACTTACTGGTTGCAAAACGTTCGTTGAAATCAGCGATTTCTGTAAGCACTTTTTCAAAACGTTCTTTTTGTTTTTCTTCAAAACTTAGTTCTGCATACTTGAAATATGATTTAATAACGAGTAACTTATATTGATCAGCACTTTTAGAATCTGGAAAATTCTCAGAAATGGTACCAAAAGAAATAGCTGCCGCTTTAAAGAAACCTAAGTTATAATACAGCTCAGCACTCTTATATTCCTTTAACTCTAACTTTTCCCTGCATTGATCCATCAATTCGTTGGCCTCTTTTACCCTTGGCGATGTTGGATGCGTATTTATAAAAGCCTGCAATAACCCAATTGCTTTTGTAGTATTCGTTTGATCTAATTCTACTTTTGGCGATTGCTTAAAGTAAGAATAAGCCCTCATATATTCTGCTTCTTCAGAGCGGTTACTGGAAGGAAAAGTTTCAGTAAAAGTCTTGAAAAGGTTTTCAGCATTAATATAATCCTGCTGGTAATAATAACTGTACGCTAGTTTATAATACAAATCCTCATAACGCGCAGACCCTTTTATATAAGGCGATAAATCCTCATAAAGCAATTGAGCAAAACTGTACTTTTTGTCAGTAAAGTATTGCTCTGCCATTTTGTATTTATACTCGTAATCCTTGCTCTTTTGAATTTTTCCAAACTTAGAAGAGCAAGAGCTAAATCCAACCCATAATATAACAAAAAGTAAAATCCTGTTCATAGAAGTGTGCGAAATTAGTTAATTGCGGGCAAATTATAAACAATGAAATGAAATATCAATTTCAAAGGGTTAATGATAACATAAAAAAGGCTGTTTCAAAATTGAAACAGCCTTCTAGTCTATTATTCTAAGGATTAACCTTTAGATTTTAATTGTGGGTGTGGAGCTGGTACTGAATTAGGACCGCTTTCTTTAGTTCCTTGTAAATCAACTGTGTTAACATCACCTTCCTGATCATAGATGAAAATTAAACGTGTTTCAGAAACACCTTGTTTTTCTACTAAGTATTTAATTACTGCAGAAACCCTGTCGTAACTTAATTGCTGAGCCGCCTTAGAAGCAGTTGCACCAGTGTGGCCAATTACTTTAACATTACAGCCAGCGTTATTTTTAATTTCAGTAGCTGCAGAAGCAAGAACTGTTTGTGCATCCTTGGTCAATTTTGCATTGCCTTTAAATTGTACACTTGGTAAGCTACTGATAGCACATGCGCCATTGCCCATTCCACCACCACCTTCAGCAACCTGAGTTTTTAGGGTAGAAATCTCATCTCTTAATTCCTTGCAGCAAGAAGGCTCAGGACAAGTTCCAACACCATCAGCGTTTACAGGGAAACATTTTTGAGAACTCAATAATTCTTTGTCTTTGTAATCAGGTACACCATCACCATCAGTATCTTTAGCAACACCATGGTTATCTACTGAAGCACCTGCTGGTGTGTTTGGCTCAAGATCAAATTGATCAGTAATACCATCACCATCTGCATCAGGTAAAACTGGTTTTGGCAATTTCATGTGTTTTGGAGAATTCAACTCACTGTAAATGAAATTGTTTGGGTTAATCCACCAAAGTGGTTCTACTCTTTTTTTACCAGTTGTTTGAGCTATTGACCCAATTTGTATAAAGGCTACTAAGCCAATAATTAATAAAAATTTATTTTTTGCCATGATATTTCTAAATTAGTTTGAATGAAGTATTTTCTTAATGAATATTATGTAGATAAAATACTAATTACCTAAATTAATGTTTAAACGAATTGTTGAGTAGCTGTACATATCACCTTTTGATAAACCAACTTTATTACCATCAAGAAAATCGTTACCGAATAATGGTGCTGTGAATACTTGTTCTACACCAAGATTAATTTTATTACTTAATTTGAAGGCAAAACCACCGCCAAAATTAGCACCATGAATTAAAGTTAAATCCTGGATCATACCAGCAGTTTGAGATTTGTTATAATAAGCAAGTCTGTAATCACCATTTGCTTGTCTAACTTTAAATTGTGTAGCTATTAAGCTATAACCGCCCAATACATACAAATTAACTTTTGGATTACCTCTATAGTGACTAGCAGTATTTAAAGAAAATATCGCATCAACTGAACCCATCAAAGTATTATTCTTAGTTGCAACTTGCTTGTTTGCTACTGTATTGTAACTTGGTATTGAAGTTGTTGACCAGTTTAAAGTTCCCCTTACTGACATAACGTGACCCAATGCTTTTCTAAGAGATAAACCAGCAACTAATCCACCAGTGTAACTACCGCCAAACTGATTTTTTGCAAAAATTGGTCTTTCACCCAGAATAAAAGCATTACCAACGCTGATTCCTAATTCCCAAGCATTTCTTGGTTTTGGAGGATAAGGGAACTGGTTGTTTAAAAATTCATTATACTGAGGTAAACTTTTTGTAGGAACTTTAGAAGAATCTTTCCAATCCCAACCCCAGTCAGTTTTTGTTTGCGCCGTGCCAGCTAATTGTAAGAAGACTAACATAGCGGCTAATAGAGTGTACTTTTTGCTTGCCATAGATGTGTTTTTAATATTTTTTAAATGGTTTAAAAAAATGTTCCATCGAGTATTCGTGTAAACTATTCTACAAATATTAGAGTTTGTAGCTTAATAACCAAATATCCATGTTAATTTTCCGTCAAAACCTTTAACAAATAATGAGCCAGCATTTAATTTTATAAGTAAAATTTTATTGGTAAAAGTATATTGCACCTTTATTTATGGATTTAGCCAAGCAAATTATAGCGAAAGAATTGGTACTTTTTGAAGACCACTTTAGAGAGGCAGTACGCAGCCGTGTGCCTTTACTGGACAGGATTATGCAATATATAGTAAAGCGAAAAGGTAAGCAGTTAAGACCAATGTTTGTTTTGTTAAGTGCTAAACTTGGCGGAGAAATAAATGAATCTACTTATCGCGCCGCCTCACTTGTGGAATTATTACACACTGCCACTTTGGTACACGATGATGTTGTGGACGAAGCAGATGAACGCCGTGGCTTTTTCAGCATAAATGCCTTATGGAAAAATAAAATCGCGGTTATTGTTGGGGATTATCTTCTTTCAAAAGGATTATTACTCTCCTTAAACAATAAAGACCATCAAATGCTGCAGATTTTATCAGAAGCAATAAAACTGATGAGTGAAGGTGAATTACTACAGCTTGAAAAATCCCGTAAACTCAATCTTGAAGAAGATATTTATTACGAAATTATTAAAGGCAAAACCGCATCGTTACTGGCTTCTACATGCGCTGTTGGTGCTTGCAGTACTTTTGATAATGAAGAAGACATAGAAAAAATGCGCCTTTTTGGTGAGAAAGTAGGCATGGCCTTCCAGGTAAAAGATGATTTATTTGATTATGGAAATGAAGATATTGGAAAACCTACTGGCAACGACATAAAAGAAAAAAAACTTACCCTTCCGCTAATTTATACACTAAATAATTGCGATACATCTGTAAGAAAAAAGATCATCTACATCATCAAAAATCAAAATACTGATAAAGAAAAAGTAGCTTATGTAATTGATGAAGTGAACAAAAATGGTGGTATTGATTATGCCACAAAAAAAATGTTTGCTTTCAGGGATGAAGCTTTAGCCATTCTGCACAGTTTTGACGAAAGCCCTACAAGGCAAGCACTTGAAGAACTTGTAAGATATACTACTGACAGAAATTATTAGTCAACCTTGCAATTTTACCTTTCTTTTTTATACAATCTGTTGTATAATCGTTTACATTGCTGCTTAGAAAATCAAACCGTACAAGTGTGCGACGCAACGATGTCTCACAGCAGCACTGCCGCTTGTCCCCACACAAAAAAATGCAAAAACGCTGGAATATATTACAGGCCGAACAGGCCAAGATTGATGTGCTGCACGATGTTTTGAAAGTACACAAAACACTTTGTAAAATGCTGGTACAGCGTGGCATTGATACGTTTGAAAAGGCGAAAAATTATTTCAGGCCGCAATTATCGCAGCTTCACAGCCCATGGCTGATGAAGGATATGGATAAGGCTGTTAAAAGGTTGCAAACTGCTTTTAAAGCAGAAGAAAAAATACTGGTTTTTGGTGATTATGATGTTGATGGAACTACCAGTGTTGCCAGCATGTACCAGTTTTTAAAAAGCATTTATTCTAGTGTAGATTTCTATATTCCCCATCGTTATAAAGAAGGTTATGGCGTTAGTAAAATGGGTATTGATTACGCCAAAGAACAGGGCATTACACTAATTGTTTCGCTTGATTGCGGCATAAAAAGTATTGAACTTATTGCTTATGCGAAGCAGTTGGGTATTGATTTTATTGTTTGCGACCATCACATGCCTGATGCACAATTGCCAGATGCTGTTGCCATTTTAAATGCCAAACAAAAAGATTGTACTTATCCGTACAAAGAGCTTTGTGGATGCGGTGTTGGTTTTAAATTAATGCAGGCATTAAGTGAACGTTTTAACCTGCCTGAAGAAACTTATCTCACCTACCTTGACCTTGTTGCAACAGCTATTGCAGCCGATATTGTTCCTATTACTGGCGAAAACCGAATCCTCGCTTATTATGGTGTAAAAAAAGTAAACGAAAACCCCTGCGCTGGTTTTAAGGCTTTAATGCAATTATCTAATGTAACGCACCAAATGCATATTACAAACCTGGTGTTTGTAATTGCACCAAGAATTAATGCCGCTGGCAGAATGGATGACGCTAAAAAAGCTGTACAGCTATTCATTGAAAAAGACATAACCAAAGCGCTGGAATATGCAGAAATGCTGCATTTGGATAATACTGACCGCCGCGAAGCTGATAGTACAATTACAGATGAAGCACTTGCCATGATTGAAGCTGATGAAGCAATGCGTTCACGTAAATCAACTGTTGTTTTTCAACCACATTGGCATAAAGGTGTTGTAGGTATTGTAGCCAGCAGGTTAATTGAAACTTACTACCGCCCTACTGTTGTTTTAACACAAAGCGGTGAAATTGTGGCAGGCAGTGCAAGAAGTGTTTCAGGCTTTAATTTATACGAAGCCATTCATGCTTGTAAAGAACATTTACTTGGTTATGGCGGCCATTTTGCAGCCGCGGGTATGACGATGCTTCCAAACCAGGTAGATGGTTTTATTGAAACCTTTGAAAACGCAGTTTGTGCAAGTATTACAGCAGAAAGTTTAATACCAGAAATAGTAATTGATGCTGAATTAAAGCTTAGCGATATTGCCCCTTCCTTCTATAAAATAATTGCCCAGATGGAACCATTTGGGCCAGAAAATATGCGCCCCGTTTTCATCACAAAAAAAGTAATGGATACAGGCTTTAGCAAGCTGGTAAAAGAGCAGCATATAAAATTTTCTGTACGCCAGCAAAATGTAAATGTTTCAGGTATTGGGTTTAACATGGCTGCAAAATTTCACCTGCTGCAAATGAACGAACCTATTGATATTGTTTATACACTGGACCTTAACGAATGGAACGAAGAAAAAACCATTCAATTAAAAGTTATTGATATAAAACTAAGCTTCGATTAATCAGCAAAATCCCGTAATTCAAATACCCACTTTCAGGTAACAATTTTTACTACAACTTGCCATTACAAACATGTTATAAAATAATTGTTTATTTAAATAAAATTAAATGAACGATATGCGCGGTAATTTTTTTAAAAAGAGATATATTGCAAGTTCATTTTTTTCCATAACTTTTTGTTAAATCGAGTTCAACCCCCAAGATGGAAATCTTAAACAAGTATAGTTACGACCCTCAAAACGATTTATTGGGCAAAGGTGGCTTTGCCACTGTTTACAAAGCTTATGATAAAGTTCTGGATATGCCTGTGGCACTGAAATTTTTTCACCCACAAGATCAGGCCAACAAATACACTATCATCAATGAAATTAAAAGAGCCATTATACTTTCTCACCCCAACATTGTAAAATATTATGGAGTTGAGACTTTGGTAAACCGAAATTTTCATGGCCAGGATGAAGAAGTACAGATTGGTGTAATGGAACTGGTACAGGAAGGTCAATTAAAAACGTACATGAGTCAAAACCCTTTAAGTTTTGATCAGTTAAAAAAACTATTAATTGATATTCTGGAAGGCTTAAAATACCTGCACGAAGAAGGCATTATCCATCGTGACATCAAACCACAAAACATTCTTCTTGGCCGCGATAAACAAAATCGGCTCGTTGCAAAAATTGCAGATTTTGGCATCAGTAAATCGGCTGATTCAAACCAGGCAAGTGCCTCTATTTTACTGGGTACTATTGAGTATATGGCACCTGAACAGTTCAATCCTGAGCGTTATGGCATCAATAAAAAAATAAGCTACAATGTTGATGTATGGGCTTTTGGTGTAACGGCTTATTACCTGCTTACAGGCAATCTTTTGTTTGGCTCACGTTCAGGCGATACATCTGCTGCTGAAATGATAAGTAAAATCGTAAATGCAGAAGGTACAGACCAAAAATTATTGCTGGTTGATGAACCTTTCAGGTCAGTGCTGCAAAAATGTATTGTATCAAACGCAAACGAAAGAAACACTGATATTGATGAACTAATTGCTATTTTAAAAGGCCAGGTATATAAAAAAGCAGAAAACCCTTTTAAAGATTCTGCCAACAGCGGCACCATCACTCATTTTACTGCCAGCAACCCTGTTAAATCTTCTATTGCAGATGACAGTACACAGGAAATAACAATCCCTAAAAAATCATCTGCCGTAAAAGCAAAAACTGCTGCTGCAGATGACAGTACACAGGAAATACAGGTACCTGTTTCTGCAACAAAAAAAGCACTACCAGAAACTGTTGCTGAACCAACTGACGACATAAAACCAAAAAGCAAAGCTGGCTCTGTAATCATAAGTATTGTTGTACTTGCATTATTGGGTGCTGGTGGCTATTTTGCTTGTACAAAATATGCTGGCGCTGCAGCAAATACGCAAACAAAAGACCCCGCAGAAATTGCACTACAAAAAATTGCTTCTAATTTTAAAAATATTAATGGTGGCAATTTTATGATGGGAACCAATGACCCTAAAAGAAATTTTGATGCACCTGAACACGCTGTAACTGTGGGCAGCTTTATGATGAACGCTTTTGAAGTAACCAAAGGAGACTGGAACAACATTATGAACGACAACCGCTATGATACAACTTTAGCCAACTACCCTGCTGACAGTATTTCATGGAATGACACCAAGGCTTTTATCACCAAGCTAAACCAGCTTGCAGAAGAAAAAAAGAAACAAGGTGCTGATTACCTGACTAACATCAAACAGTTCCGTTTGCCAACAGATGCCGAATGGGAATACGCCTGCATCAATGGTCTTAATAAATCAGCAGCCTTAAACAATGTTAGCTGGAATGCCGCAAACGCCGGCAAAACTTCCCACGAAGTGGGAACAAAACAAGCTGACAGTTACGGTATTTACGATATGCTTGGCAATGTGTACGAATGGTGCGAAGACTGGTATGGCCCTTATAACCAGGAGTCGCCAAAACAGGGTAAAGTATTGCGTGGTGGCGATTATGAAAACGATGTTTTTTTCACGCACGAAAAAGCACGTAATGCAGAAGTAGTAAATAAACGTAACAAAAATATTGGCTTTAGGCTGGCGGCAGATATTGCTACAGCAACCAACTAATTAAAATACTAACGGTAGAATTTATTTTCCGCCATAAGAAAATAGCTATGAATATTAAAGCCTTTTCATTAAACGAAATTGGGGGCAGAAAGAACGTAGAAGATGCCATTATGCCGCAAAAATTTGCCCCGCAGGATGCAAAAATTTTTGTGGTTTGTGATGGTGTTGGTGGCAGCAGTTTTGGCGAAGTAGCATCTGACATTGCTTCTAAAACTTTTTACGAAACTTTTAAAAAAGAAACGCTTGCACAGGATGCAGATTTTGAACGATTACTTCACGCATCCCTTAAACAGTTTCAAAAAAAAGTTGCTGATTATATTGAAACCAATGCAGGCGCCGCAGGTACCAGTACAACACTTACACTAATTGTATTACAAAACAATAAAGCATATATAGCTTGGTGTGGCGATAGTAAAATTTATCAACTACGCAATGGCAAACCTGTTTATAAAAGCAGCGACCATTCACTGGTGGCGGAATTGGTGGCACAGGGCGTAATTACAGAAGCAGAGGCAGAAACACACCCGCAGCGCAACATTATAACACGCAGCCTGAATGCCAATACAAAGCCCACTGATATTGATTTTAAAATACTTACAGATATACAGAACGATGATTGGTTTTTGTTGTGTACGGATGGATTGATGGAACAGTTTACAGAAAATCTGTTTGCTGTGGTATTGAACAAATACGATGCAGCCACTAATTATAGCGAGGTAATTGAAAAAATTTGTTATGGTAAAACCAAAGACAATTATTCCATGTATTTATTGCATGTAGAAAAAGTTGCCGCGGCAGCATCTTCAAAGAAAATAATAGTACCAATACTGGTTGTTTTATTGCTCGCCGTTGGCGGATGGTTTGCGTGGAGTCAATTATCAAAACCCAAACCTGTAGTAGAAGAAGTACCTGTAAAGAAAGTAGATTCATTGCCTTCAAAAGATACAGTACAGTCAATAATGATGAAAAGGCCGGAAGAACCCAAAAAAGATTCAGCTAAATAATAAAAATTATCAACCCTTAAATTTCTTCTTATGCCAGTAGATACAGCAGCATACGAATTAGAATTAGAACAGTTGTTAACCAGGACCCGTGCTGGCCTGGCTGATATTGAGATCATGATTGCCAAGATCAAAAACTACGAAACCCTGGCTACCACTTCCTCGCAAAAAGCCCAGCAGGAAGCCAACGAGGCTACACAGTTTTCAAACAAAGCACAAACAGAAGCTACAGAGGCTGCTACACATAAAAACGCCGCATCACAAGATGCCATACAGGCAGAGGGTTTTAAAAATGCTTCTCAGCAAGATGCACAGGCGGCTGAAAATTTTAAACAGGCAGCACAGCAGGATGCACAGGCAGCTGAAAAAGCGAAAACTGATGCAATGAACGATGCACAGGCTACTGAAAAGGCTAAGACAGACGCAGTAAACGATGCGCAGTTAGCAGAAAAAGCAAAGACCGATGCAGTAAACGATGCGCAGTTAGCAGAAAAAGCAAAGACTGATGCAGTAAATGATGCGCAGTTAGCAGAAAAAGCAAAGACCGATGCAGTTAATGATGCGCAGTTAGCTGAAAAGGCAAAGACTGACGCAGTAAACGATGCACAGTTAGCTGAAAAAGCAAAGACCGATGCAGTTAATGATGCGCAGGCTGCTGAAAAGGCAAAGACTGACGCACAAAATGACGCTAAGGAAGCTGAACAGGCATCGCAAAAAGCACAGGCTGAAGCAAAAGAAGCAGAGAGTGCCTCAGAAAAAGCCAAAGCAGAAGCAACAGAAGCAGAACAATCATCCAATAAAGCACAACAGGAAGCGAACGAAGCTGCACAATCTTCTGAAAAAGCTAGGGCTGAAGCTAACGAAGCAACCATATCATCAGAAAAAGCTAGAGCCGAAGCTAATGAAGCAACACAGGCTTCCGAAAAAGCAAAAGCGGAAGCAAATGAGGCAACACAAGCCTCAGAAAAAGCGAAGCAGGAAGCAAGCGAAGCAGAACAATCATCCAATAAAGCACAGCAGGAAGCGAACGAAGCTGCCCAGTCTTCTGAAAAAGCAAGACAGGAAGCGAATGAAGCGCAACAATCTTCTGAAAAAGCGAAGCAGGAAGCTAACGAGGCAACACAGGCATCAGAAAAAGCAAAAGCGGAAGCGACAGAAGCAGAGCAGGCCAGCAATAAAGCGCAGCAGGAGGCAAGAGAGGCGGAACAGGCAAGTAACAAAGCGCAACAAGAAGCGAGAGAAGCAGAACAGGCTTCGGAAAAAGCAAAGGCTGAAGCCAACGAAGCGGAACAAGCCAGCAACAAAGCGCAACAGGAGGCAAGAGAAGCAGAACAGGCTTCTGAAAAAGCGAAAGCAGAAGCAACAGAAGCAGAACAGGCCAGCAATAAAGCGCAGGCTGAAGCGAAGGAAGCTGAAACTGCATCTAACAAAGCACAGGAAGAAGCGAAGGAAGCTGAAGCAGCTTCTAATAAAGCACAGGCTGAAGCTAAGGAAGCTGAAACTGCATCCAACAAAGCGCAGGAAGAAGCGAAGGAAGCTGAAGCAGCATCTAACAAGGCTCAGGCTGAAGCCAAAGAAGCTGAGCAAGCCAGCAATAAAGCACAGGCTGAAGCAAAAGAAGCGGAACAGGCTTCTGAAAAAGCAAAATCTGAAGCCAACGAAGCGGAACAAGCTTCTGGCAGGGCACAAAATGAAGCGAAGGAAGCGGAACAGGCTTCTGGAAAAGCTCAGAGCGAAGCGAAAGAAGCAGAAACTGCTTCTGGCAAAGCACAGGAGGAAGCTAAGGAAGCCGAAAATGCTTCATCAAAAGCCCAGCAGGAAATGAAGGAAGCTGAAACTGCTTCTGCAAGGGCGCAGGAAGCTTCCAGTAAAGCTCAAACTGAGGCGAAGGAGGCTGAGAATGCTTCAACAAAAGCACAGGATGAAGCACGGGAAGCGGAACAGGCTTCTGTAAAAGCAAAAGATGCCGCTCAGGAAGCCAACGATGCAAAAGGTTATGCCAATGACGCAGCACAACAGGCAGACCAATATTGTGTTGCTGCAAGAAACCATGCGCACGATGCAGAACGTTCTGCACACGAGGCTGCTGCTGCCTCAAGGGCTGCATCTTCAGGTGGTTGGCCTTCTGATCTTAAAATTAAAACACAGGTGCAATCTTTAGGCAGCGTTCATACCAAATTAATGGCTTTAAATCCCGCTACTTACCTGTTTAAGACAAATGATTTTCCAGAAATGCATTTACCTGCAAATAAACAATATGGGTTGATTGCGCAGGAAGTTGAAAAGATATTCCCACACCTTGTAACTGATACAAACACAAACGGTGTTGACCATAAAGCGGTTAACTACCTTGGGCTGAACATATTGCTGCTACAGGGTTTGAAGGAACAGAACAATGAAATTGCCGTATTAAAAGAACAGGTGAACCAATTAAAGAAAATGATTTTTGCTGAGCAGATTTCGTAGCCAGCCACAAAACTTAACGTGTTATGACAAGAGCCGAAGTATTGGAATTTTTAGAATTGCCTGACAGTGCCACAGACAATGATATTCGTGTGCGCATGAATGATAAACTGACCTATTTTCAGCGTTTATCTGAAAATGCGCCAAACGATTTTCTGCGTAAGCTGCATACTACCAATACAGAAAAAATAAAGAACCTTCAAACCCAGATGTTAAGTGCCGATGTGGTAAATAACAGCCAGGCAAGAAGCAACTCATCTTCCAACAATTATCCGCAAAAACCTGTGCCGCAGCCAAATAAAACCGCTGTAGCATGGCTGGTAAGGCATACTGAAAATCAATCTGCCATTACCTTTCCTTTGTATTATGGTAAAAACTTTGTTGGCCGCAACCCTCAAACAAGCAGCCCAGCAGTAGTTATTGATGAAGACCCTTATGTAAGCCGTATTCACGCTTTGCTGGATGTAATTGAAATAAACCCATTACAAATTGCCGTGAGCGATGACGCCGCTAGTAACGGTGGCAAACCCAGCAAAAATGGCACTTATATTAATGGCGATGACAGACGTTTAAGTAAGCGTATTACAATACGTGAGAACGATACCATACAAATTGGTATGACAAAACTGATTGTTCGCTTAAACAATACCAGCATACACAAAATTGTACAGGAAGTTGAGGAAAGCGATTATATGAAAACAGTTGTAATAGACATTTTCTAAAACAAATTACTTATGAGGGAATTAATAACAATTGCAGACAGGGTTGAAGATTTGAGCAGGGAAATTCCTGTATCAAGCTATGCAGGTTTTTTGGAAGAAACCAATAGAAAAATTAAAAAGATAGCGTCCAAAACCGCCTTCTTTATTGATGTTTACAAAACAACCAATACCTCTTCTGAGGCAAAAAAATTAATAAAATCTTTCGAAGAATCTGCGCCTGACGGTGATTTTAAGATTGTTATAAAGGATGAACTTAATTACAACGTTAGGATATTTGAAGATGTTTTCCCATCCGTTGCTTTTGTTTTTGCAGATGATGAAATGCAGCAGGCAGAAGTCTTAAAACAGCATTTTAAAAAAACAGATGAGCAGTACAAAGTAGTGTTTTTGGTAAACATGTTACAAACTGAAAATGCACTTCGTGATTTTAGCAGGCTGTTTACTTACCGCACAAAAACAATAACAGTTAAGCCTGAAGATCTTGCCGACAAAACGGTGGCAGAGATTTTAAAAGCCCACTTTGAAATACCGATTTTAGAGAAGCTTAAAAGGATCGCATATCTCAACAGTATAAAGCCTGTATTTAGTTTTTTAAGCGACATTTTATCTTCTGAAAGTAAGGCAGCCAATACACGTAAACTTCTCAATTCACAAAATACAAACATCAGTCGTAAAGAAGAACAAAGCCTTAACAACAGTGAGCTTGCAAGCAACCTGAGACAACTAATACAAAAAGCTGCACAGGAGTTAGAAAAAAGCTACAAGCTTAAATACGACGATCTGAATAAACCTAATACAGGCAAGTTTTCTGTAGTTGGATTAGAGGAAAGCGGTAAGTTACAGGATTTTGAAAAGAAAGCGCTTGCCGAAAAAAGTGAGAAAGTAGAAACAAGCATTAATAAAGAATTTTTGAACGATTTTACTTCTTCCATTTCCACAACTATTAAAACAGAACTGAGCAAGGACGAGGCTTTTATTAAAAGTTCTTTTGAAGATTTACTGGTACAGGTAAATATGCAGTTAAAGAATAAGGGCATTCAAACGCTGAATTCAAATACCATGTTTCCCCCTTTTCCAGAAAGGCAAAGAACCATACAATCTTTCTGCTACATCAACAAAACATATACTGGCGAAATCATAAAAAAAGGGCCGATGGAATACTTTGTTGCCCTGCGTGACTACACGGGTTTAATTATGGTGGTAGGTGGCTTGCTGGCACCCTTATCCATCGTTGCATCTACCAGCGAAAGCACCTTCTTTAAACAGATTGCCAACTCAGTAAAATTTTCTACAGGTGCCATTTCTTTATTGATGATTTTTTATGGCATTTATGACCTTAGAAAACGCATCCCTTTAAAACGTGTTGAAGAATTTGAAAGAGAGCTGGGCAAAGCAAAAGAAGTGTTGCTACAGGAATCGAAAAGGATGTTTAACGACAGCAGCCGCGACTGGACCAGCAATATTTCTAACTGGATAAAAGACACGATGCAAAACATCAATAACCAGATAGAAAGGAATATGAAAGATTTGCAGACGCAAAAAGTATCTGCCATGAACCAGGAAAAAGCCCAGTTGCAAAAGCAACAGCAAAGTGTTGAGCTTTTGCTGCGCAGCATACAGTCTGCAGAAAGGGTACGCGACCAGGTAACCACACGTTACAGGGATATGATTACAGAAACAGAAAAAGATTTAAAATTATAAGTAATGGTATTAGGGATAGATTTAGGAACCAGCAATACAGTATCCGCCTCTTTAAGCAGGGATGGCAGCCCCGTTTTGATACCAGATGCTTTTAATAAAGATGTGCAGATAACGCCATCAATAGCGTTGATTGAAGGTAAAAAAGCTTATGCGGGCGGCTTCGCCGAAAGCCTGTATGAGTCAATACCCGACAAGCAGATTATCTCTTTTTTCAAAAGAAGTTTTGGCACACAAGACCCTGTTTATTTTGATGATTATAAGAACGCTTGGTTTAGCGAAACCGTAGCTTCACTAATTCTGAAAAAGGTAAAATACGATGCTGAATTATACTTACCTGATGGCTTTAAACAGGCTGTAATTACAGTACCTGCGCATTACAATGATGTGCAACGTAAATCAGTAATTGAAGCTGCAAGACTTGCCGATATGGAATTAAGTGCCATTATTGAAGAGCCTGTTGCCGCAGCATTATTTTACAGCAGCTACAACAAAAAAATTGATGAAGAAATTATATTGATTTATGATTTTGGTGGTGGCACTTTCGACCTTACACTTATTACAAAATCGGGCAACCAGTTAAACGTAATTGCAAAAGATGGCGTTAATAAATTGGGCGGTAAAGAGTTTGATGAAATCGTTCATAATTCAATAAGAGAGAATTATGAAAAGGCTTTTGGCCACCAGTTTCCTGTAGATAAATTGACAGGCAACCGCATACAAAAAATTGCAGAAAATATTAAGATTGAGCTGAACGATGCAGAAACCCCACGCGATATAAGTAAGTGGATTATGGTGGGCCGTGATGCGTTTGAAGCAACTTTTTCTTACGCCACTTATGCCGATAAAGCCAACCAGTTAATTGCCAAAACTGAAACAGCCGTAAACCGTTGCCTACGTTCGTTGGGTATGCAGTTTACTGATATTAATAAGATTGTTTTAATTGGTGGCACATCAAGCAGTAAGCTGGTGTACAATTTCTGGAAACAAAAAGTAGCCCCAACACAAGAACTGATTTATCATCAACCATTAAGCAGTGTTGCCAAAGGTGCGGCCTTGTATGCGGCCTCGTTTGGTAACGGTAGTGGAGGCGCGCAAATCACTCCTATTGACCTTAAAAGCGTGAGTACTTATAATATTGGGCTGGTGATGGCAGGTAATAATGACAGCAAACGCCAGATAGATTTATTGATACACAGAAATACACCTTTGCCAGTGGTTTCTAAAAAAGTGTATAAAATAAACCCGCAGCAAACCGACTATGTAAATATTGAGCTTTGCCAGTATTGGGACCCACAGGAAGATGTACAGAAACTAGGCACCATTAAAGCAGGGCCTTTCTCAATTATGTCTGAGTTTTATTTAGAAGTAATGATAGAAAACCGCCTTAACGGAACCATCAGTATAAAACTTAAAAATGCTGATAATGGTAAAGACATCAAGTTTGAATTTATACGAAAAGAATCAAATCACAAGTACGATTATCAGCAACAAAAATCGTTGGTTGATGGCATTTATTTGAACAATTATTTGTAGAAGAGTTTATGAAGATGGCTTTAAACACATTGCGTATCATACCATTTCTGTGCATTTTATACGGTAGTACAAAAGCGCAAAATACAGCACCACAAAAATCTTATCTTGTTGTGCGTGCTTCAAAAAATGGTGGTGTACTTGCATTGGTAGATAATAAAAATCCCGCAGCCATCACTACAGGCGGTGCCAAAATTTTTCCTCTTGATCCTGGCACTTACACACTTACACTTAAAGATATTAAAGGCAATAAGTTTGATACCTTAATCAACATTATTAACCCTACAGACTTAATTAAAGAAGGCAAGAAGCCACCCTTTAGGTACGAAGTTTTTGCAGCAGAAAGTTATGGTGATGATAGTAAAGCCATTTTAGAAAGTGCTTCTTTATTAAATGATCAAATAAAACAGTTACGTGATAACGTTGCAAAAGCCCTGCGGGATATTCAGGTAACACAGGATTATTTAACTAAAATGTCTAAAGGCACTGTTGATGAACTGATTGGCAAAACAGACAATCTTTCTAATTTAAAAAAAGAGGTTGACTTGCAACTTAAAAAAAATAAAATTCCAATACAAACGCTTTATAGCAGCATACAGCAAAGTAAACAACAGTTAGACGTGCTGAAAATAAAAGATAAAGAAGTGAAAGCTGCACTTGAAAGTATGAGAGTGAAAAAAAAGGCCGCTTTACAAAATGAGAAAGATAGAAATGTTGAATTCCGTGAGATAGAAATCCTTCAAAGAAAGGAAGCTGATCAACAAAAAACGCAATCGTATATACAAGAGTCAGAAATGCACTTAAACTATGCAGAAGCAGATTTGCAAAGGATACGATATGTTGATACTGAGCTAAGTTATCGTTTTGAAGGATTTATTGCCGATAAACAACCCCTAAGCGACAGCCTTAAAACAGCCATCAAATATCACCGCAAAAGCGATTTAAAGTTTTTTGTAAATGCCCAAAATGCCGATGAAACAAAACCTGATGGCAACGTTTTTTTAATACCATATGCGGTAAGCCAGGGTGCTTCACTTGAGACGCTAAAATATTTTATACAGCTTGGTGCAAGGCCCAATAAATACAACAGGGTGTACAGTGGTACCGTAGTTTACTATACCCCTTTAATGATTGCCAGTAAACAAAACCAGGCTTATGAAATAATAGAATTTCTGCTACAGTCAGGAGGAAGGATATACCCTGAAGATGCAAGTGCCGAAAGAAAAAAAATAAATACAGAACATTTGTATAACGCTATTAAAAACAACAGCCGGTTGCTGGAGCTTTTTAAACGTTATGATTATTCTTTTTAAAAACCATTAGTGTATTTTTGAACATTGTGATTGACTTGGTTTAAAATTTATCTTATGAAGTTGCGTTTCTTACTCCCCGCTTTCTTTGGTTTGATTTGTGTTTTAGGAAAGGCGCAGATGATTAAAGCACCCACTAACAATAAACCTGCTGCAACTGAAACAAAGAAAAAACCAGCCGTAAAACCTGTAGTAAAATTTAAAGATGAGGACGATGAACCTAAGGCAGAACCGGCGGTTAAACCCGTTGACAACACCTTTACTTACCTTATCATCAAAGCCAATAAAGGATCATCAGTTAATGTAAATATTAATGAAAACGAATCGGGAAAAATAAGGGCAGGAATGTCTAAAAAAATCCCCCTTAACAACTCAGATGAATTAAGAATTTCTTTAAACGATGGACAGGGAAACCAGTACGACACTCTTTTTATTGTAGAAGATAAAGATGCGAAAAAGAACATAGTTGTCAATTTTCCTGAGGTGGATTATGGCGCTGTAAAGGCTGAGGAAATGCGTATTAAAAAAGAGCAGGACGAAGCTATTCGTTTACAGAAAGAAGAAGAATTACGCATAATAAGAGAAGCTAAAGCTGAAGAATTGCGTAAACAAAAAGAAGCAGATGAAGCATTGCGCCTACAGCGCGAAGAAGAATTGCGCAAGCAGCGTGAGGCTGATGAAGCATTAAGGCAGGTGCGTATTGGCCTGCTTACAGAAACAGAAACTGCCTTAAAAGACAACCTTAAAAACTATGTGGCAGATAAAGCACAAGTACAATTATTAATTGAAAATGTAAAAAAAGGTGAGATAAAATTTGATGCTGCGGTTACAGGTGCCTATCAAAAATTTATTACCAACAAAGCCAGTTTTACTGAAAGCATTAAAACCTACTCAGACTCTGCAACTGCTTACAATTTAAAAGACAAAAAGGATAATTTTTTAAAGGAAATAAAACCAGATCATGATAAAATACTTGTTGATAATTTCTCTGCGTTTATAACAGGTGTTCAGGCTGGCAAAGTATCAAGCAGCAATAATGTACAGATTGCTTTTAAAACATCACGCGCCAGCGACATAAAATTTTTTATTGCCAAAGACAGCCTTGACGAACCTGTACTTGCAGGCAAGCGTCCCCTTGCTTATGCTATTGAAGTAAAAAGTGATACTTCTATTTTTCGTTACCTTTTTGAGAATGGCGTAGACCCTACCAATTTTGGCACACGTTTTCCTGAGAATAAAGATGTTTATGCAACGCCGTTGGCCTATGCTGCCATGAATGGAGATGCAGAAGTAATTAAGCTTTTTATTGCCAGTAAAGCGCAGTTTTATCCAACAGGTTTAACCAAAAAAGAAAGGAAAGACCAGAACAAATTTTTACTCTCAAAATTTGGCGACAAAACAGAAGTAGTAAATGTTTTAAACGCCGCAGGTTATGACCTTGATGATGGCACTGCTGATATGCTGGCTGCTATTAAATTTCTTGACAGTACCATGGTTTTGGTAGAAGGCGGTCCTTTTACCATGGGCTGCAGCGAAGAACAGGCAAGTGAATGTGCTGCGGATGAAAGGCCTGCCATTAAAGTAACTGTAAACGATTTCTATATCACCAAATTTGAGCTTACACAAAAAATTTGGATGACGTTTATGGATGATGAAAACCCCAGTGCTTTTAAAGATTGCCCTGCCTGCCCTGTTGAAATGGTAAGCTGGAAAATGGTGCAGGATTTTATAGAAAAACTGAACAAAGCTTCTGGTAAAAAATTCCGTTTGCCTTACGAGGTTGAGTTTGAATATGCGGCACGTGGCGGTAAAACCATGGCTGAAGTAAAAAACTTTTTATATGCAGGCAGCAGCGATGTTACAGAAGTTGGTTTTTATAAAAGTAATGCCATTAAAACACAGCCCATTGGTTCTAAAAAGCCAAATGCTTTGGGATTATATGACATGAGTGGCAATGTATCTGAATGGTGCAACGATTGGTATGCAGACGACTACTACGCACACAGCACTTTAACCAATCCACATGGCCCTGAAGTGGGTGCCTTAAAAGTGGTAAGGGGTGGTTCGTTTATGCAGGATGCATGGGGCTTAAGGGTATCAAACCGTGAAGGAGATAATCCTGAAACTTATAAAAAGAACTTCCTGGGTTTCAGGCTAGTACTTGACAAATAAAATTAAAAAGCCAACTTTAAAAGTTGGCTTTTTAATTAGGTGTTATTGCTATCAAAATGTAAATACTTTCTTCAGCAGTTTAGATTTTAACTTACCTGTTTTACTTTCCTGTAGGTTATATTTGATACCATCAAAATAATAAGTAATCACTTCTTTACTAAAAGGATCAACCACAAAATATTCTTTAACTCCAAACTTCTCATACACTGCTTTTTTTGTTTCGAGGTCGTATTTTTTATCAAGTGATAATACTTCTATAACAAAATCTGGCGCGCCTTGTACTTTAGTATCTTCTATAATCTCAATGTTTGCCTTTGCTATAAAAATAATATCAGGCTGTAAAGCATTGTTACCATCAAAAAAAACATCAACCGGCGATACGAAACATTCGCCTAAGTTATTCTCTTCTATAAAAAGGAAGATATGTGCAAATAGTTTGGATACAGTTTTCTGATGGTGAATTGATGGTGCTGGTGACATGTAAATGGTATTATTTATTACTTCAGCCAATGTTCCTTCAGGCAGCATTTCATACACTTCCATAGCCGTTTTTGGCGGCAACTGATGCTTCTTGTTCTTAATCAATCCCATAACACTAAATTAAGTAAACATTCTTCAAAAAAATACAAAAAAATAAGGCCAGCCTTTGCAGACTGGCCTGGTAAAACTATAATTCAATCAACTTAATTCTTCATCAACTCAACACTTCTATTAATAAAGTTGGTCAACTCTGCGCCTTTTAACAAGCCTTGAGATAATAACGCAAGGTCAGCAAGATTACGAACCTGTTTGCCTTGTTTATCTGTATCAGCTTCTTTTAAAAGTTCCTGGTAAATGGGGTGGTTACCATTTACAGTCAAAGTTACCTCATCAGGCATTTGAGCGTAGAAGGCTGTCATACCGCCACCTGCCGCACCCATATCTTTCATGCGGCGCATAAACTCAGGGCGAGTAGCAACTACTGGTGCAGTGTTGTTGCTTAAGCCTTTTACTTCAACAGTTATGTGCAGGTCGCTTGCAGGAAATTCAAATAGTTTCTTCAAATTCTCTGCTTCATCCTTGCTTAAAATACTGTCATTATGTTCCTGCTTGTCAATAAGATTGTCTACAATATCAGCATCCACTCGTACAAAGGTTACATTCTCCCACTTCATCTCCATATGGTTAATAAATGCAGCATCCACAAGGGTTTCCGCCTTTACAACTATGTATCCTTTGTCAACAGCAGCCTGTATATAAGCATCCTGTTGAATGGGGTTAGTGGTGTAGATAATCACCTGCTTGCCATCTTTATTCTTCTGTAAAGTTTCAGAAGCCATTTTGTATTCTTCCAGCGTATAGAATTTCTTTTCTACCGCATCTTCCATCACCAAAAACTTATTGGCTTTATCCAAAAACTTATCATCAGTCATCATACCATACTTTACAAACAGGCCAAGGCTTTCCCATTTGTCTTCAAAAGAAGTACGGTCGTTTTTAAATATTTCTTCCAGTTTGTCAGCTACCTTTTTGGTAATGTGACTATTTATCTTCCTCACATTAGGGTCGCCCTGCAAATAGCTGCGGCTTACGTTCAACGGAATATCAGGACTGTCAATCACACCATGCAGCAACATCAAAAATTCAGGAACAATATCCTTCACTTCATCTGTTACAAAAACCTGGTTGCTGTACAGTTGAATCTTGTCTTTCTGTATCTCGTAGCTCTGCTTAATTTTAGGAAAATACAATATACCTGTAAGGTTAAACGGATAGTCAACGTTCAGGTGTATCCAGAACAAAGGTGTTTCGCCAAAAGGATATAACTCTTTGTAAAAAGACTGGTAATCTTCGTCTTTAAGGTCACTTGGTTTTTTAGCCCAAATAGGGTTTGGATTGTTGATTTGCTTAATATCTTCTTCCTTGGTACCAGCTTCGCTAAAGAAAATAGGCACAGGTAAAAACTTACAGAATTTTTCCAAAATTCTCTTAATCCTGTCAGCCTCTAAAAACTCTTTGCTTTCCTCATTTACATGCATAATGATCTTCGTTCCCCTCGCCTTCTTCTCTACTTCGTACAGCTCAAATTCAGGGCTGCCATCGCAACTCCAGAACACGGTTGCAGCATCATCTCTATAGCTTTGTGTAAGCACTTCCACCTTATCACTAATCATGAAAGAGCTGTAAAAACCAAGACCAAAATGGCCGATAATATTCGCATCTTTATACTTGTGTAAAAACTCTTCAGCACCGCTAAAAGCCACCTGGTTAAGGTACTTGTCAACCTCTTCCTTGCTCATACCAACACCTTTATCCTGAACGGTCAGTGTTTTTTCTTTGGCATCCAGAATCACATCAATACGCAACTCGCCCAACTCACCTTTCGCTTCACCAATGCCTGATAAAGTTTTAATTTTCTGCGATGCATCCACTGCATTACTTACCAGCTCACGTAAAAAAATCTCATGGTCGCTGTAAAGAAATTTCTTGATAATCGGGAAGATGTTTTCTGTCTCAACCCTTATCTGTCCTTTTTGCATAATGGTATTTATTTTAATTTTTTTGTTTGTTTGACGGGCTTTTGTACTACTATGATTCCCCTGTTGTGTCACTCCCTTGTACGTTCATAACATTATTGGGCATGCAGAATACCAGCCAATGAATTTCTTCCCGCTCATCAAACACAGTACCAGCAGCAAAAAACTGTCAGGTTGGCAAGAAAGGGGTGGCTCGCAGAAAACGCGGAAAGCGCAGATTTTTTTTATACTAACTCATCTTAACACAATGCAACATTTAAGGCTAAAACACCTAAGTCATCTTGACACAATGCTATATTCAAGCCTAAAACACTCAACTCACCTTGACACAATGCTTGTTTTAAACTTAAAACAAGCAACTCACCTTAACACTATTACAATAATACCCCCTAAGTACAATGGGATTAGCAATCCATGGCTGTTCTTTTACACCTCAAACTTTGCAAGTTGCTCTTTAAGGGTCTCAAAATTAAAATATGGATTAGCCATTTCTTCTATCATTTCCATTTTTTGCGTATTCCATTGTATAAGCACATTCCGTATAAGTTCAAACGGAAGCTTTGGTTTGTTTTTATCTTTAGCCGCTCCATTTAAAAATATCATCAATAGCTCTTCATCCTGGTCACTTACCAGTATCTTGTTCATTACCACACATAGTATATATACAAGCATCATAAAATCCAGGTTCACTTCTATTTCATCCCCTTCTTTAGCATTAGCTTCCTTAAGCAGTTTGAAACATTGTTCAACATCTTTAATGTCTACAAATTCTTCTAAGTGAATATCGGCTATGCGTCCCGATTTACCTGCATACCAATGCGTAATCATAAAAACCAGTACAAACTGCAGGTGGGTTTTACTGTCATTATCATGTTGAATTATAAAGTCAATTTCGGCCATATACCAAATATAGATAACTACGTAATATTCTTTGTTGCATCATAACTTTTAAAACGGCAACCCAATACCAAACTGTAGCGCGAAGTTTTTTACCTGCATACCATCCTTGCGGGTATCTGTCCATTCAAAGTTTTTAAGGCTGGCCCAGCCGCCGTTGTATTGGCGTGCGGGGTCTTTAAGTTTATAAGCAAAATCAAAACGGAAGAGGAAATAATTAAAATCAAAACGCAGGCCTGTACCAATGCCAATGGCAAGATCTTTACCCAAACGGTTTAAGGTAAACGTAGCTGTCTCGTCCTTAATATCGTTGCGAATATTCCAGATATTGCCCATATCGGTATATAATGCGCTACCCACTTTTATACCCGCAATAGTGGTAAGTAAAAAGCGGTATTCAAGGTTCATCTCAATATTAAAATCGCCAAAGCGGTCAGTATATCCACTGGTGGTGGTATCGCTTGCCAGCGAAGAACCAAGCCCCAATTGCCTTATGCCCCAAGCCCTCATACTGTTGGGGCCACCTACTGAATATTGCTTAAACACAGGAATAACCTGCCCTCTTTTGGGCAGTGCGGCGCCTACAAAAAAGCGTAGCGCACCTTCGTGATTGCCAAACTTATTTACCATGCGGTATTCGCCCTCAAGCTTTACATAACTAAATATTTTATCGCCTAATGATGGTACTACAAGGTTTACGAGCGTACCGCTTTCTTCAGCAAAAAAGCGGATATTATGGCTGATATGAGAATTGTTGCGGCTTGCAAAAATGGCATTTGCCGATCCGCTCCAACCAATAACATTACCATTACGAAACGAGTTGCGCAGGAAAGGATTGTTCTTAAACAACTCTATCAGTTTTGCAAGTGTATCTACCTTATACAACTCAACATTTGGAACAGGAAATTTTAGCTGGTAAGTAACCGCCCTTTTAGTTCCCTCATATCCCAAGCCAAAGTTTAAAGAACGCAACTGGTAAAAAGTAATACGGTTGGTATAAGAGCCTGCCAGCGAAATAAGAGTACGCTTATTTTCGAAACTATTTACAAACCTTCTGCGTAAAAGGCTGTTAGCTGAAGTATCTTTTTTTCTACTCAATAATTGCCAGATATCTGATATAAGACCAGGAATTATTGGTGGTGGTATTTGTATCCACCTAGGTATGCTATAGGTATGATTAACCGTAAACTGTTGCGTTTGCACAAAATCGTTATTATCTACAAGGTTATTACCCAAGTTAAATTCTACACCTGCACGAAAGCTTGTGAGTGACTGTATTGCCTGCTTCCAAACATTACGGTTGCGGTAGCTAAAGTTGGTGGCAAGACCCAGCAGGTTGCCACCAGTTATGCTGCCACCTGTGTTGTTGCTTCCTTCAAGACTTACTGTAAAATTTTGCTTGGGTGCAGGTATTAAAAAGTAGTGTACATCAAGGCTGTCGCCGCGTAAATACACTTTTGCATCTACTTCCTTCCAGCTTCCTATTTGTGTAAAAGCGTTGAGGGATTTATAATACAGGCTATCGCTGTACAACATTCCCCTTGTGGTAAAAGTATGTTCACGCAGTGGCCTGAAACGGAAAAGGTCTTCGTTGTATCTTATCGTACCGCTTCTGTACTCCTTTTCTTTAAAACTTTTGTTCAGGATAATAGAATCTGGATTGTAGTACACATTTCTTGTATCAGGATAATAATAATTGTTGCCAAAATAATACTGTTTAAGCCTTGCATTAAGGCTGTCTGGCAAAGAGCGTTGTTTAATTACAATCGTCCATTTAGGGTCCTCCATCCTGTTTTGGGCCGCCTGATCTACAATAGCAGCCTGCTCCAATGGATCTAAAGAAAGCTTTAACAGGCGTTCATCCAATGTATCAGCTTCGGCATAAATATTATCTCTTGTAATTAAATAAAAACCGTTTTTACTGTATTCTTCTACCAGCCTGTCAAGCTCAGCACTAACCAATGCTTTAGTGTAAGGTTTACCCTTTTTTATTAATGTTCTGTTAGCCGTTTTAAGTGTTATTTTTTGCAGTGTTGAGTCAGGCGTTCTGCCATTAGTGGTATCCATCACCCAAAAACCAATAGAATCTATGGTTATTCTTTTACCAAGATCAATTGCTATGTTAACACTAGTACGCAACTGTTCCTCGCCTTTATGTGTAGAAGTATCAATGCTGAAAGTATCTTTTATAGCAGTGTAATAAAAGCCTCGTGACTTCAGGTATTCCTGCATGGCAAGTGTTGAACGGCTGATATTGGAGGTATCAAAAACAGGCGGACTTTTAATATCGTACAAAAAACCAAACTTCTGTACCTTGGGTACACGCAGGCTGTCATCCCAGTAATTATCAAGTTCTTCAGTAAACTGTTTTTTCTCATCTTTGGCAACATTGCCATTAACAGTTATTTTATTGTCATATACAAAGGGTTTACCTGCTGGTGGATTTTTTACAGTAACGCAGGCAGTAAACAGTAAGGCAGAACAAAACGCGGTAACAATTTTTTGCAGTAAAGAGTTGTTGCGCATTAAAATCATAGAGAATGTTAAGTAAGAATGAAGCCAAATATATTCAAAGTTTATACCACAAAAAACAAAGGCAGCAGGAAGGCCTGTTTGTAGCTGAGAACCCAAAGGTTATAGAAGAGTTGCTGGCAAGTAATTACAGCATTAAAAAAATTTATGCTACCGCAGAATGGATTGCTGCCAACGGCAATATAACTGCTGAAATTATTACTGTTACTGATGATGAACTGCTGCGTATAAGTAATGTACAAACACCCAATAAAGTACTGGCCATTGCAGAACAGAAACAACCATTATTAGCTGTTTTCAACAACACAATAACCCTTGCATTAGATGGCATACAAGACCCCGGCAACCTCGGCACCATCATTCGTATTGCAGACTGGTTTGGTATTACACAAATCATTTGTAGCCATGACACAGCTGACCTTTACAATCCTAAAGTAATACAAAGCACCATGGGCAGTTTTACAAGGGTAAATATTTATTACACTGATTTAGCGGAAGCGCTTGGTAGTAGTAATGTTGCAGTGTATGGCGCTTTGCTTGATGGAACGAGCATTTATACCACAGGCAAAATAAAAGAAGGCATTATACTTATTGGCAGCGAAGGGAAAGGCATCAGCGATGATGTAATGAAATTGATCACCCACCCCATTACAATACCAAGAATTGGTGGTGCCGAAAGTTTAAATGCAGGTGTGGCAGCAGGTATAATTGTGTCGCATTTGGTCTGAATTAGGATTTGTGTGATTTATTTGATTTAAGTGAACAAGACAACCTGCAATCATTCTAATCACAAAAATCACAGTTTAGACAACATTTACCTGAACTGTATTGCCTTTACAGGCTGTATGCTTTTTACAATTAATGTAGGGATGATTAAAGAAATAAAACAAACAATTGCTGTTACCACACAAACTAAAATTACCTGCCACCAAATGATGGCCACAGGAGCATAAGACACATAATAAGACGATTCATCCAGGCTGATAAAATGTGTGTATTGCTGCAACAGGCAAAGGCCTGCACCTGTAATAAAACCAATACCAATACCTGTTAAAGAAATAATAGAGGCATAGTATAAAAATATTTGCTGCACGGTACCATCACTGGCACCAATTGCTTTTAAAATACCAATCATTTTTGTGCGTTCAAGCACCAGTATTAGCAAACAGGTAACCAGGTTAATAATGGCAACTATGGCCATAATAATAAAAACAACATTGCGATTGGTATCCTGAATATTTAGCCAGTCAAAAATATTGGGGTACACATCTTTAATGGTTCTGCTTAACCATTCAGGGGGCAACTGCTCAAGCAGTTGCTCATTTACTGCGTTAAGGTTATTATGGTCTTTTACAAAAATTTCATAGCCCCCAATCTGGTTGGGCATCCAGTTATTAAGGCGTTGTATCAACCGCAAATCGCCAATGGCAAAAAGTTTATCATACTCTTCAATACCCATTTTAAATATACCTGCCACTACCAGTTTTCGTGGCACAGACTTTACCGTTTTATCATTGGAAACAAAGTAAATACGCAGCGTATCATTCACCTTTAAACGCAGGGAGTTGGCAATAATCTGCGATAGCATAATTTCTTTACTGTACATAGTATCAGTAAACTTTAGCCATCTTCCTGCAACAATAAAAGGCTTTAACTGCGCACTGTCGTAATCAGCTTCAACACCTTTAAACAGTACACCTTCAATTTCTTTATTCTTTTCAATTACAGCACTTTTGGTAGCAAAAGCTTGCACCCTTTCAAAGCCCTTTTGTTGTTTTATAGAAGCAACTACAGTATCGTTTTTTTCAATGGGTGTTTCCTCAGTAATAATGCTTTTACTGCCCTCGTAATGCTGTACACGTATATGCCCCCAAAAGCTAAACACTTTTTCACCTATCGTTTGTTGAAAGCCGTTTACAAAAGCAATGGTAATAATCATAGCAGCAACACTTAAAGCAGTAGCTGCCACCGATAAACGAATGATAAACCTTGAAAAAGATTGCTGCCTGTTAAAGGCGATGCGTTTGGCTATGGTAACAGCGATACTCAAAATAAGGCGTTATGTTAAGCCGTAAATCTAAAGATGTTTAACTATTATAAGTATTTGTCATTAGTTGAAAGATCGTATAAACTTTTCTGCGGCATTGTTTACTTCTTCATGTCTTTCAACCAGCCCCATATGTGCGGCGGGCTGTAGCGTAACAAGCTGCGCACCAGGAATAGTTTTGTGCATATAATCACTCGCTACCGGCTTTGTTAATATATCTGACGTAGCCGCAAAAATTAACGATGGAATGATAATGCTGGAAAGCTACTGTGTAACATCCTACTTAAGCATGCCAAGTACACCCGTTCAGTTACCGCAGGAGGCGCAATATGCTGCAGTACTATTTCTTCATCTTTTCTATTCCCTGGTTAAGCGTTACATTTTTTTGGTGCGGGAGATAAGCATGGCAAATAATTTAGCATAGAAGATAATATGCCCCGTTGAAAATAGCTGTAATTTAGAACATACCGTACTTTTATAAAGGCAGTGGCATTACCCACTTTTTGTGGTATGGATTTTTGTTATTGAAACAATTAAAAAACAACACATACTTATGGATCAAAAAATTACCATATTGGAAGGTTATAGCGACCTGGAAAAGGGTGCCTACCTGGGTGCCGTAGCTGCCATTGCAATGGCTGATCATACTGCTACTGAAGAAGAAGTAAGTTATATAGAGGCACTTTGCGAATCTGCCAACCTTTCAGCAGAACAAAGCAGTTTAATAAAAGAAGCTGCAAGTACAGAAGTTTCTGATGACGACTTAAAACGTTGCCTTGATGTGCTTAAAACAAGCGAGCTGCGCTTTTCATTAGTAAGTGATATTATAGCTTTTGCAGAAGCTGATGAAACCTATTCAGAAGAAGAAAAAAAGTATGTTGAAAAAATAGCAGCATACCTTGGTTTAAACCAGCAACAGGTTTCACTGCTTAACCAGTTTACCAAAAAAGCGGTACAGGAAGTTCCCAAACAGGCAGAGGCACTTGAAAACGAACAAACCACTCAAACCAGTTTTTTAGACAGTCTAGGTTTTGGTGATAAATTAAAAGGTGCAGGCATTAATACAAATGCACTGCTAAAAGGTGCGCTTGGAATTATGGGGCCAATACTGCTTGCAAGAATGTTCAGCAGCCGCAGAAGAGGTTCTGGTATGGGTGGCATGTTTGGCGGCGGTATGAGTGGTGGTATGCTGGGCGGCAGTGGCGGCATTTTAGGTGGATTACTGGGTGCTGGCTTAGGCGGCGGTTTATTAGGCGGCTTGTTGGGTGGCAACAGAAGCGGCGGCACAGGCTTTAGTGGTGCTGGCGGCATGCTTGGCAGAATATTTGGCAACCGTAGCTGGTAAGAATAAAATTAATAATGCAAAATGCACAGGCTGCATGCCTGTGCATTTTTATTTTAAAGCAGCACGTAAACTAAACACTGCCAGCAGAAATGTTAAAGGCGTGAATATGATTTTTTCCAGTTGATTATTGGAGAATAAATTACCTACAGTATTAATAAGAAAAAGCACAAACATTATCCAAAGTATTACAGTGGTTACAACAGGGCTAATGCTTATTTTTATATGCCGCGCATGTACCGCTACAGCAGCAAGCATAAAAAGGTTTAAGGCAATTGATACTGTTTCAAACATCATCATTTGTGATGCATCCTGTAACCTTCCGCCCCATACAATTTGATAGGGAATAATACTGGTAAGTACCAGTAAATGAAAAATGACAACTATTGAAAGAATGACCAGTAAGCCATTGATGGCAAACTCTTTGGGAATACTAATTTCAAGTTTGGCGCCCTGGGGCTTTATATCAAGTGTTTCTTCTAAAGTTTCGTAACCACAACTGTTCGGAAGTTTATGTTGTATTAAATAGTGGTGATTTTGATGGGTCGCCACCACAAAACACCACTATTTCTTTGATTATTTCCAATTCAAGTTCTTCAACGAAACAAAACTTTGCAATCTTATAGCCTTCTATTGCATTTTGTTTTTTATAAAGCAGTAATAACATCGCTGCAATCATCATCATATACATCATCACTTTAATTCCATTTTCATTGTAACTGAAGAAGTGTTTAAAGTGCAGATATTGTTTTATAAATTTAAAAAACACTTCAATATCCCATCGTTGCTTATATATTTCTGTTATCTCAATGGCAGTTAAATACTCAATGTTTGTTAAAAAATATAAGGTTTCATTGGTTGCTTTCGTGATGGCTTTTATTAATCTCAAAGGCTCTTTTAATTTCATTTTCTTTGCATAATAAAGATGCACTGTTTCATCGCTTACGATGGCTAAAGTTTCTGTTTCTAGTTCAACAGGCAAGGCATTTTGTTGTATTATTTTAATGCTTTTTGTAGGGTTAATGCGTGTTACAAATTGAATCTTTTGACTACTAAATTCCTGATACGTTTTCCTTGCTTTAATACCTCTGTCAAAAACAGCAATTTCATTACTACCAATACAATCTTTTAAAACGGCTTGCTTTAATGTTTCATCTTCGGCAAGGTGCTTTTGTTCGTTATAAAATTGAATGGAGGATGGAAGATTATCAAATAAACCTACCGTAAATTTTATTTGTTTATGGGTGTGTTCGTTTTGCTTATTCTTCCATCCATTTACCATGCCTTTTTTTAATAATTTGCCCGATAAACTAATGCTTGTAGAATCAAACTGGCGTATAAAATGCTTGTCAAAATCTTTGCTGATACTGCTTTTGTAATTATGAATTAAGTGAGCAAATATTTTTTCAAAATAAGATACTTTAATCAAAGAAAGCCGCTCTGATAGACTATTGAATTTAATTGAATCCTCTTTACCTAAACCTGAATATTGCTTAGAAACTGTTTAATAAATGTTTGTTAACGCCTTTATACATGTTTTAGCATGCCCCTTATGGCTGCAATTTGTGTAACGGCTTCAACAGTATTGTTATGCCGCTCATAGCTTTTTGCCGTCCGCCTGTTCGTGTCAATCCAGCTGAACGTTCTTTCAACGATCCATCTTTTCGGCAAAACCTTAAACCCTTTCAGTTCGTTGCGTTTAACTATTTCTAGTTCATACCCAAATAATTGCTTTACCTTTTCAATTGTTTTATCGCCCTGGTAACCCCCATCTGCAAATACCTTGATGATATTGTGCCAGGCATTTTTATTTTTTCCAGAACAAGCATTGCCCCATCCCTGTCCTGCACCTCGGCACTATGCACACGCACCCCCAAAAGGTTGCCCTGTGTATCTGTAACAATATGCCTTTTTACCCCTTTAATCTTTTTACCAGCATCAAAACCGATGCCCCCGCCCGTGCTTGTAAGCGTGGCTTTGACACTTTGGGAATCTATGATGCCAACGGTTGGCCCTTCGGGACGACCTTTTTTTTTCTTACCAAAGAAGCCACATCCAACTGCAGCTTTTCAAAAACACCGCCATGTTTCCAGGCATTGAAATGATAAAAGACAGTGTTGTGATTGGGGTACCCTTTGGGAAGGTAGCGCCATTGGCAACCTGTTTTTACCAAGTACAAAATACCATTGAAAACCTGTCGGATATCGACAGTACGTTTCCTGCCCAAACTGTTTCGCAGGTAAGGTGCTATAATTTCCCATTCACTATCGCTGACATCGGATGGATAAACTTGCATGTTCGGTGTTTTTAGAAAAAACGTTGAACAAAAACAATTTAGTATCCATTAACAATATTTTATAAAACAGTTTCTTAAATTTATTACTTGAATAAATCTTCTCCATTATTCTAAGACTAGCTTTAGAATCGTCTAAAATCGTCATCAGCAAAAGCTTGAAAATAACTTTACCTAATAGTTTCTTAACGTTGAAATCTACATCTGTCTCATCTGCAAGACTGTCAAGAAGATTGTCATCAATTAAT
>JANPIP010000046.1:0-12615 GCA_031424995.1 Chitinophagales bacterium
GATTGGTTAGACGAGATACGCGACACCTACGGCATTAAACAGGAAGCACTGGGCGTTTACCTGGGGCTTTCAAAGTCAAGCATATCAAGGGCAGAAAGCAGCCTGCAGGATATGAATGCCAAAGCCATGCTATTGCTGGGGTCTTTGCTGCACCATATACCTGTAGCGCTGGATGCAGAAACGCTTAACAGATTACAGCAATTGTATGATGCCGACCAGGCACTGGTAGAAAAACAACAGGCCCGCCGGCTGGCCGCCGCCAAACGCAGCCTGCAGAAAGCCCAACAACAATTAGCACAAATGCAGCACCGCTGCAAGCAGGCCATTAATGCACTACAACTGGCACAACGCCTGTTGCAATTGCCACCCGCCACCCCCAACGAAATGGAAAGACGGCTGGCTTTTACCGCCAGCCTGCGGGCGAATGCTTTTAAGGCTTTAGAGGATAATGACTTTGCGGCGCAGTCTGTAATTGAGCACCGTATAAAACTTTGTGAGGCAGAGTTGGAGGGGGAGTAGGGATAGGACAGGCTCCGGATATCATATAAGAAGTACCCTGCAAATGTTTAATAATGAAGCTTACCTCAACCTGAATTTACTACAGGCACCACTTTAGTTTACTATATTTTCGCTAAAGTCAAAAAATAGATGATACAAAGTAAAGGGGCTTTCGGGACCAAAGCTTTTATTATGTTTTGAAACGTAACTCGCATTAAATGCGTTATGAAGTAAGGTTATAGTGAGGTATTGGCTTGTAACGATTGTTTGAGATTTCTTTAGCCTATTTGTTACTTGGATAGATGCAATGGAATGGGTAATGTTTTTATCTTCTATAAAACCTATCATTCCTTCAAAGGGCAACCTTAAATTGGTATGATTTCTTGTCGTAAGCTTTTCTATATCTCCGACATACCCAGCGTAACTTTGAGAGCTATTTATCCGCTTACATTCTATTGCAAAATAAACATGTTCATCGTTTTGCTTCCACTCATTTTGCAGCCCTAACTTATTTATATAAATGTCTATTTTGTCCGGTTTTTCTTTCCCGTCAGTAGAGTCAATATAGGTCTTTTGAGTTTCTGCCTGAAAAGTAATTTCTTCAAGTGCCGAAACTCTATTTTGCAACAGTGATTTATTAGGGATCAAATAGTCATTGACGAATTTAAATTTTAAAAAATCTTCAAACTTGTGGGTAGTGGCTGTAGATACAAAAGACTTACTAAAAGTTGGCAATGGCCTTGATTGTTGATGTATGTTGTAACATTCCGCAACATACCACAGGATATGTCCAATCCTTTCATTAGTGATTGCAGTTATTTGCTTTCGGTTCTTTATAAAGACGGTGGCACTGGACATTTATTGAATCTCTTTACTGTTTTTTAAATGAGTTAGTTCCGCCTGTTCTATTACTTCTTTGATTTCCGCCACATCATACCAGGCCATAGCTCTGTGCCAACACTTGTACTCATTAGGTTTGATTATATAAAATGAATTCTCCTCAAATCCTTTTATGTCTTTCTGGATATAAATATTTTTTGTTGGATCTGTACTGCTCATGAATTTAGAAATACTCACATTGCTGGCAATGCGTTGTAAAATCTCTTTTTCATCGCTGTTTTGTGATATGAAAACCAGATTGTCATGTCTCACATTAGTTGAGACAGTTTTTTCAGAGAAGATAAAGTTCATTGCAATGAAGCAATCCAAGTTATAAACTTCAACGCTTATATGCTCGTCCTCATAAATACTTTGCAACTCTTGAATAAATACATCTACATAGCATCGTAACAAGGCTTCATCGTTATTTATTCTACGAATAATCTTTTGCTGCTTATGTTCACTACTTTGAAATTGGTATCTAGATATATCAAGCACATAGTCAATTATATCTCGTTCATATCCTTGAATACCAAAGATCTGATCAACAGCCGAACTGATTTGTTTCAGTGCAGGATGTATGTCCGCAGGAAGACCCATATTAAACTCTTTGAAGTGTTCTCGAAAACTACTCAGTAGCTCACCCGCAAGAGAAACTAAGTGTTCGGTTTGTACTGGAGCTAAATTTGGAAAAGGGAATGAAAGATACTCTTCTAACCTAATTGCTGGGCGAGTAGCTATACCCCAAGAACAATTTGAAAGAAATTGGTAATAGGTATTTAGCCTAGAAAGGAGCAAGCAATAAATCACTAATAACAATTTCTCATCTTTTGTTGTAGAAATACCGAAAACGTCGTGCTTAAATACATAAGAACTTTGAGTAAATGATACTACTATTTCACTTTCATTTTCTGTTTGAGCTTTCAGCAAAACTTGGCTTCCTTGAAATAATACCTTTCGTCTTCCACTTTGTAAGGCAATATCTTTTTCTGTAATAGTGGCTCCTTTAAAAGAAGGGGTAAAAAATTGTTCTATCTCGCTGTTTTGCAGCAATGGGAGTCCAACTAGAAATGGAAAAGTGTCTGTAATTGGATTTTCCTTAATGCCTGAACCTTTAAATAAGACAGATTTGTTATCAATAATGTCATCTATTTTTTTTCTACCTGACAGAATTTTATTAAATAAGTGTAAATCTAATATGCCACCATAAAGGGCAACTTTGAACATCCAGTCATTCTCAATAAAATATTTTTGCTCTATCTGCTTTTGATCAAACTTCTCAACAATTAATGTTTTGTAATATTTGAGAAATATATTCCACTTTACAGATTGATGATGAACAAGATTGCTGATATGATTTTGTCCATCTGATAATCGGTAATAAACTATAGCAGCAGGACTATCCTTTTCCTCAAAGATTAATCTGCGCACTGGCGATAAATCAAAAAATCTATCTAAGCAGAACTGTGTTAGGAAGTCTCTTTTAAATTGTTTAGTAGTTTTTGAAACATTATAAAATATCGTACTTGTCACAATTAGTGCCGTGGTCGTAGAAAACTGCATAAAGTCCTTAGAACGCAGCAAGAAAGACTGTGCGATCTCATAACGTCCAGTTATCTTATTATTCTCTTTAAGCCATTTAAGATGAATTTCATCCTTGTTACTTTTCCAAGGAGGATTTCCTAAAATAAAGTGTGGCTGTTCTGAATTGATTGTGTTGTTAAAAGCACCAATAGTATCAAAAAAATTTGCTTCAAAGAAATTTTCATCCAGCAGTTTAGGAAAATGAAAATTATCAAGAATTGTTTTAGGGTCTTGATAATCTAAAATGGCAATGTATAGAGAGAAACAAGTTACTTTAAGTGCTTGACGGTTTACATCTATTCCAAATAAGTTTTTACGTGCTATTTCTTTTAAGCGGGTTTTCTTAATTTTATTGCCGTAAAGTAATTTTTCTTTATCAACCATTCTTCTAAAAGATTGAACTAGAAAAATACCAGAACCGCACGAAGGGTCGAAAACTTTACATTCGGAAGTGTGATTCTCGGTTAGGAACTTATCAACGGTATTGGTAAGAATATATTCAACAAGAAAAGAAGGGGTATATACGGCAGATTGCTCATTGCGGGTTTCTGGGTTTATCAGCGACTCATAAATACCACTAATTACTTCTACCTGAATTATGCTGAAATCGAAAATATCAAAGTAAAAATCTTCAAAAAGATTCGGTTGTCCAGGATCAGGAATACCACTAAAAATCCAAGATAGTCTGACTGCCTGTTCTTTATTTAATTGTACCGGCCTGTCCTTAAACAAAACACCGTTAAACTTATTATTAAGCTGCTCGAAAAATTGATTAAGTTTTCTAGGCTTCTTTACTAGTTCAATGAAACTTTGACGTTTTTCTTCAATAGTCTTACCGGAAATAAAATAATCATCTATTCTGACATTCCTATCAATAAGGTAACGGATGAATATTAACCGTAAGATCAGAATATTGGCTTCGTCTTCAACTAAAGAATAAATGCCCTCAGTGCTTGTCAGTATTTGCCTTACCAGCCTAATATTTTCAAATAACTTTTGATTTACGCGCTTCTTTTGAATTGCCGCTCCATAATATTCTGCCTGCAACCATCTCCAAGACTCCCCGCTTTGCAAATTCCAAAAAGAAAACCGCATATTTCTTTCCTGTTCGGAAATTTTAATTTCTTGTAGGCGATTGCTCTTTTTTTCAAAACTAAATGCATTGAAAATCTGTATCTCGCTATCCTTTACAATGAAAATTATTGGCGAATAATCGAAAGACCATATCTGTTTATGTATTTCATTTTCTCTTTGACCATTTGCATTATTTGTTAAGTCAAAAAATAGCACATAGGGTTGGTTATTAAATACAAATGAAGCATCAGGTTTGATGATATCTAGCTTCTTTAGCGTCTCGACAGAAAATGATGTAAAAATTTTACCATCCTCCTCGTTTCTGAAAAAGACAGCTTCATTGGAGATTAAATCCAAGCCCTCTAATAGATATTTTAGCCCTGAAGTTACCAAACTTTTTTAAGAATTTTATGGGGCGAAAGGTAACAAAAGATAGTGCCAAAAATAGAAAATGATAAAAATTTTGCTAAATATTTTATCACAATATTTTAGATTAAATACAACATCCAAAGGGATTACCCCATAACTACACAAAAGAACCAGATTATATCCGGAATCTGAAAATCAAAAGCATCAAAGCACAACCGGTAAAATACCTGCGTCATTTACACTTAAGGGTGCCCTTTGTAACATACACGAAGAATTCCTTCACCATTCTCCAACACTTACTTCTTTTCTGCCAAAGCAGCCCCATCGAAATGAATGCCACCCCACCCTGTTCGCATTAAGCTGCGAATATTGGCATGATTGGTAGCTTGAGGATGCAGCAAATAAAGAATTACAAGAATTTATGAACCCCATTATCAATAAACTCTTGAATAAGGATGCTATAAAAGTCAATCACTCACACAAATACATACGGCATTCCAATAAACAGGTCTTTTATTTAGTAAATTGGTATAACAACATGATTTTTAATTAGCAAATATTCGTGTAAATAAAAAAGCAGGCAAATAATCGCCTGCTTCTTTATCGTAATTTTTTTATGGTTATTGTTTTATAAAACGATTTACAACTTGCTCACCATCAATTTGCACTAACAATACATACACACCATTAGCAAGCTTTGCGATGTCTATTGAACGATTAGCCGAAACACCAACAACTTCACGATGTAGTGTTCTACCATTTTGATCAATAATATTTACTGTTGCTTTGCTATTATTACTATTACCAAATAATCTGTAATTCAATACATTTTTTACAGGATTACCTACAATAGAAACTGTTGCTGCTTTTTTATTGAAATTTATGTTTACAACAGGTGAATATTCAAAGCTACCATCCTTATCAATCATCTTAAGACGATAATTTACAAATGTTTGATTAAAATCTAACGGCACATCATTAGCCTTATATGTGTTACTTGTAGAACCGCTAATGGCTGCAACAGTTGTTCTTTTTACCCATGTATTATTGGTAGTATTTTGTTGTTCAACTTCATATTGCTTTACATTTATTTCTGACAATGTTTGCCAGTTTAATACAACTTGATCATTTTGCTTGTACCCATTAAAGTAAGCAAGTTTTACTGGCAATACTAAATTTCCTAATTGACCTCTTATTTCTCCACCGGTAAAACTAGGTGCAGTATGTAAATTAACATAAGCAAATCCGTTGGTAAGTGAATCAACTAATGCCGCTGATAATATTTGGCTACCCGAAAAATTGCCGCTAGTAGTACCAGTATTGGTAAGGTTAATAATAACTGGACCATTAACACCAGTTTGTCCACGGTGAATATGTGATCCAGAAATATTATTGGTAAGGTTAGTAAAACTTCCTGTAACATAAGTTTGCCCTGTAATTCTATCTGCTATTACAGTCACAGTACCTGTGGCTGTTGAAGCATTAGCTGGTACTTCTTGCGCACCGTTGATATTATTTTTAAAATATTGTGTTGATCCGCTTGCAGTTTTAAACAATTGCGTACGAATTTCACCACCAGGAAATGATGCACTATGCACATTAGCATATAACTTATTATTTAGCAAAGAATCTTCTTGCGCTGCAGTTAATGTAGCTGTTGCAGTAAGCGTACCAAAGGTGCCGCCAGTATTTGTAAGGTTGAAGATTACACTACCATTGATTGCAGCCGAACCAATGTGAATGTGAGAAGCACTAATAGTAGCACTAAGCCCTTGATAGTCGCCTACAATTTCTAATTCACGAGTAGCCATATTGTATTTAGCTATTACGGTACCAGTAGCAGTTGATGCGTTAGAAGGGTTTTCGTTATTACCTGAGAATCTACCACCAAAAAACTCTTGTGTACCAAAACTATTTAACTGGCCACGAATTTCGCCACCAGTAAATGTGCTATTATGTATGTTAGCATATGCACCACCTGTTGCTATACTGTTGATTTGAGAAGCTGTTAATGTACCTTCACCATGTATTGTACCCGAAGTTGCACTAGTAACAACTAATCCTAACACAACCCCACCATTAGCACCTACAGCCCCTACGTGAATATGTGCAACAGTAGCAGCAGTAGTAAGTCCGTTAAAACTACCTGTCAAATACACTTTATTAGTGGTTTTGTCTACAATGGCATTTGCAACACCAGAAGCCGTACTTGCATTTGGTGGTACTTCCTGTGCGCCTTGTATTCTTGCATTTACAAATTCAGTTTGGCCTGCTGTTGTAGCTAATAACTGAGCCCTAATTTCGCCGCCTGTAAATGTGCCGCTATGTATATTGGCGTATAAATTACCAGCTAATAAATCTGTTTCTTGACCAGCAGTAAGCACTGCTGTTTGTGTTACTGTACCAGTGTTGCCACCAGTATTAGGTAATTGTATAATTACTACGCCGTTTGCACCAGCAGCACCTGTGTGAATATGTGATCCCGTAATGGTAGCAGCAAGTCCATTGTAGTTTCCAGAAATTTCTATCAATCGGGTAGATAAATTGTACTTCACTAACACCATACCATTTGCGGTAGATGCATTGGATGGTACTTCGTTAGTGCCAGATAGTGGTGCGTAGAAATAACGCATTTGGCTGAAACCCGCAACGGCAAGTAACAGTAACATTGAGAGTGTAAAAAATTTTTTCATTGTAATCGTTTTGTTTTTAAAAATTGATTTGTAATGCTTTTGGTAGATGAAAGCCAATTGAAAGCACTAAACGAATGAAAATGAAATTAGGTTGTCATTATAAAAAAAATATTATGTAAGCTAATGATGATTGAATCTGCCTTTTGATGAAATTCTGTAATGTCATGTGATTATATATTAGAAACTGTGTTGGAATTGATTGATCTAAACTTTATGATGCAGATTTTCTATTATGTAAATAGTGTTAAAACTGTTTTGTACCCGTGACTGCACAAAAGAGCTGGATGGTATCCGGAATTTGAAAAACAAAAGCATCAAATTACTATAGGCAAAATACCTGTGTCATTTACACTTCGCGATGCCCTTTGTAAGATCCACGAAGAGCCAGGCAGAGTTCCTTCACCATTTTCTCTAGCATTTAATTCCTTTCTGCCAAAGCAGCCCCATCGAAATGGATGCCACCCCACCCTGTTCGCATAAAGTTGCGGATATTGGCATGATTGGTAGCTTCGGGATGCAGTAAAACATCTTCGCGGTAATAAGCACCAAAACAGTGTAATGTTTCCTGTTCGGTAAGCTGCTGCATCTGTGCAAAGGCAAACAATTTGCACGAGCCTGAATTAACGCCGGCATCATTTATTACATCGCCATTACTAAATCTTGTGGCCGTAAAAACATAGTGCAATTCTATAACAGCTATAGTATCTGTAAATGCAATATCCTGTGGTTGGTTACGAAGTTTATTCAAAAATTCAGCAATGCTCATGGTATTTAAATAAGGCGGCAAATCTAATAGTATTGTTCATAACAAATAAAATGTAGCAAGGGCATTATACAGGTTCAGCTTTTATAGCTTTAAATTCCAGACATACTAACAAGTCACAGGTAATCAGGTGGAATACCCACGCGACAGAGGGTTTAAGCGGTTTCTGCCAGGTAAACGATCAGTAGTATACTTATGAGGCAAATGAATGCCGTAAGTACGGTAAGCAATACAGATGAATGCTGGTAAGTACCCATCCTCAATTGTTTTTCGGTTTGTTTGTACCTAATAAAAGAGAGTATGGACATGATGGAACCAAACCCAACCAATACGATGCCCGTAATAACTGAATATCCTTTGTTGGACACCGCAATACTTGTGCTGAGCATTAACGATAATTGCTTTACGAACAATGAAAACTTTACCACCACAAAGCCAAAGGCCATAATGCCGATACTGGTGCGTACCCATGCAAGAAATGTTCTTTCATTGGCAAGGTGGTCTGCCGGGTTGCCAGGTTCTTTTGTTTGATCCATACGTATTACAATATTAAGATTGCACCATTGTTAGTGTGGTAGTTTTTCCCATATCAGGCCATATACCCATGTGCCGGCAATGGCGCTCGAAAAGGTAACTATAACCACCCTAAAACCTGCCCCTATCTGCGCGAACAATGGCCCGGGGCAAGCCCCTGTTATGGCCCAATCACGGGTGATCCGGTGGAACACCCACGCCAGAGGGATCCTCCTAACGAAGTCCTTGGCGTATTTATCCGCTAAACAGTCCTGATTTTTTGCAGCATTTGCTACTTTATATAACGTTAATAAAATAAAAAAGCCCCTGCAATTGCAAAGGCTCTATTGATACTAATGTAAATGAGTTCTGAATTGAATCACCCTTACTTAACTTTCTCCCCTCACTGTCATAGAAAGTATCAAACCATCTTTAAGTGTATAAATATGCTCAACAATTTCATCTGAAAGCACGTTATCGTGCAGGTCGCGGGTAATTTGCCTTACCTCTGCCACAATATTCCCTTCTTCATCTTCTTTAATGCTTACTGGTTCCACATCAGGGTCAGTCAATTGCCACTGGCTCATCCAAAAATTCCTTAACCCATCATGGCCTTTTACACAGCCATTATGAAAGCCGTTGTGCCAGCTTACATCTTGGTGCATGGCGGCCAATGCCGCATCTATATTACGTGTGTTAAAGGCATAATATGCTTTCTTAATTAATACGGTCTGTCTGTTCATCGTGTAAAAATGTTTTATTCAATATGGCAACATATGTTGCTTTGGGTTAGTTTATTGTATGTTTTGCACAATAATTAAAAAACCGTGCCTAAGCTTTTAAAGTAGGTGTCGCATACAAACTAATTAACCGCAACTATAACTTTGCGGCATGTTTATAACAGATGATTTACAACAACGCTGGTGGAACCTTGAGGCAAAGCTGGTAGAGCGTTTTGGCAAAAAGCCCGATATGGAGGCCATCCTTTTTTTAATAGGTTTACAGGAAACAGGTTTTGAAGCAGAAAAAATTACCAAAGAACAAAAACAGGACCTGATGCATGTAGCAGTATGTACACTTTTACAACCAAGTGGCTATTTTTTACTGGAAGGTAAAGACCCCGATAACTGGCCGCATTTTAAACAGGTAAAAGAAATGCCGCCTTATAGCTTAATGGAGCAGGAAGGTTTTTTAAAAGACCATGTGCTTATGTATTTTGACCAGATGGGTTTTTAACAACCATACCTTTTTATATTGTACACTTATTTAAAACTGCCCAAAAAAATGTGCAAACTGTATATTTTATGTATTGCCTTTATCATTTCGTTGAGTGTTAATGCCCAGGTAAAAAAAACAGCCGCTAAAATAACACCTGTTGCAAAACCTGTTGCTTTAGCCACAATACCAAAAGAACAATTGGTTGAAATAACTACTGACTTTGGTATTATGGTTGCCAGGCTTTATAATACCACACCACTGCACCGCGATAATTTTGTAAAGCTGGTAAAAACAGGTTTTTACGATAGCCTTTTGTTTCACCGTGTAATACGCGAGTTTATGATTCAGGGTGGCGACCCTTTAAGCAAAAATGCAACAGATACTACACCTGTTGGTAGTGGCATGGCGCCTGGAGAACGCATTCCTGCTGAGTTTCAATCTAACCTTATTCATAAAAAAGGGGCATTGGCCGCAGCCCGTGATGGAAACCCTGCCAAAGCAAGCAGCAATTGCCAGTTTTATATTGTACAGGGCAAACGTTACGACAGTACCCAACTAAATGGTGTGTACCAGCAGCGTGTACAGCCATCAAACCCAAACTTTAAGTTTACAAACACACAAAAAGAAATTTACCAGCGCATTGGCGGCACACCACAGTTAGACCAAAGCTATACCGTATTTGGCGAGGTGATTTCTGGCCTTGATGTTATTGATAAAATTGCGGCAGTGCAAACCAAACAACCAGACAGGCCATTACAGGATGTAAGAATGAAGATGCGTTTGATAAATTGATATTTTTAAGCAAACATTATTTCACTATCAGCCAAAGCTTCCCAATATTTGCTGATGGCAAACAAGCTGATCATTATAACGGCACCTTCTGGCGCAGGTAAAACTTCAATTACAAGGTTTTTACTGCAAAAATATCCGTTGTTATCCTTCTCAATTTCCGCCGCAACAAGAGAGCCCCGTGGCAAAGAACAGCACGGTGTTGATTATTATTTTTTAAGTGCTGCCGATTTTCAGGATAAAATAAAAACCAATGCTTTTATTGAATGGGAAATGGTATATGAAGGCAAGTATTATGGCACTTTAAAAAGCGAACTTGACAGGATTTGGGGCGAAGGTAAAACACCAATGCTTGATATTGATGTAAAAGGCGCCATTCATGTGCAGCAACAGTTTCCGCAGGAATCATTGAGTATTTTTATTGAGCCACCAAGTGTAGACGAACTAAAAATAAGGCTTGCCAGCCGTGGTACAGAAACTGAAGAAAGCCTTCATGCAAGGGTAAGTAAAGCTTCTTACGAAATTTCTTTCAAACATCATTTTAATACAATTATTTTAAATGATGACCTTGACAAAGCCTGTAAAGAAACGGAGGCGGTGATAAAAGAATTTTTGGAATGGTAGGAATATGAGTGGTGGGTGGTCAATGGCTTGACCTGTTTCCCTTTTTATTGGTGTAGGTATGTGTAAGGTATTTGAACTGAAAACCCATTTGCAGCAACTTGTCTTTTGTTGCTTTAGCCATTTCTTCCTGTGGCGGCAGTAGTTCTTCCAGTATTCTCCTGTTTTTACTTAACGCGTTGTTGATATTTCGAATAGTGTTATTGGTAGCCGCTTTTAGTTGGTTATTATAATTATTGCGGCAATAATCATCGCAAAATTTTTGTCAGCACGGCCACGTATGCTTTTGTTGCACGAAAGGCAGGTTTTAGTTTCAGTCATTATTTAAAGTTTATTCTGAAGAGTTTTTAACCCCTGTAATTCTAAATTATCACCGTGAAAAGCCTGTGATAAATTTTCGTTTATTATCAAAAGAAATGATTAGTCAATCAAGCCTGCAATAATAAAGTGCTGAAAACTTTATGGCATATAACCAATGAGCTGACACAAAATACAATTTATTCTTCTACGTACAAGCGTTTACAAACACTTATATCCGCTCATAAACGGTTAATAACCGATTGCAGTTTTTGCTGAAGTACATCTTTGCCCTGTCTTACTAAAGGTGGCCACCCTATAAGATTGGAATAAATAAATTAAAAAACCGCTGCACTGTTAAGTATATAGTCAGCACAAACTAAACATCATGTACGCATTAAAAAACAAAGTTCAGTTGATTGGTAATTTAGGTGGTAAACCCGAAATACGCCAGGTAGATAATGGTAAAAAATTAGCCCGATTTAGCGTAGCCACCAGCGAAATTTATCGCAATGCTAAAGGTGAAAAAGTAACCGATACCCAATGGCATAATGTAATTGCCTGGGGTAAAACCGCAGAAATTGCTGAAAAATATCTTGACAAAGGCCATGAAGTTGCACTTGAAGGTAAACTGGTACACAGCAACTTTACCGGTAAAGATGGAGTTAAACGTTACGTAACGGAAGTGCAGGTAAGTGAATTGCTGTTACTGCAAACAAAAAAAGAAGGTATGCCATTTTAGGGAAATGGGAACACGGATAATGCGGATAAAACGGATGTTACAGGATTTCTTCTTAAAATAGCTAAACTTTTACTATAGCATTACTAATAACAGGTAAGTACAATATCCGTGATTATCTGTTGCATCTGCGTATTCCGTGTTCCATTTTTAGATAGAACTTGGCGCAGGCAAATTTTATGTGTTAGCCCTACCGCTGTTTCAATCTGTTCAATTCACTTACTTTTATCGAATTCCAACAGGTTTGCAATATATCCTGGTTAGACTCTCAAGTAACTAATCATGGCAATCAATGCAAATCTCTTTAATCAATGGTACACTTTGTTATGGCAACGGAACACAATACTTTATTTCAACTGGCGGCAGATTACGTACAATTTACTCATGAAAACATTTTTCTTACGGGTAAAGCAGGTACAGGTAAAACCACTTTTCTTAAAGAAGCTGTTTAAACTTTTTTTGAGTTGATAATATTTGTGTGGTTTTGACAATAAAATATGATCCCCAACAGTTAAAGAAGTTGCAAAAAATCATATAAAAGTGGGGATCATCAGCGAAGATAAAGTCAGTAAATGGAT
>JANPIP010000047.1:0-20238 GCA_031424995.1 Chitinophagales bacterium
TGTAATTGATACCATACTTTTTACCTAAACCACGAAGGCTGAAACCTCCTGCTAAATAGGCATTAATGGCAGACTGTTTTAATCCTGGATCTATCATACGTTTACAGTTTTTACTGTCAACCTATTTTAGGACAAGACAAACTTGTGTAAAAGCAGGCTGTGTAAAAACCAAACTTACACAAAAGCAATTCACACAACTAATGTTTATAAATTAGTTTGCAATTATGCAAATTAAACGTTGGTATAGCTGCGTGAAAAACTCAAATTGCCAGCCTTTTGTTGGGCTGGCAATTATACAATTCTGTATGAAATAAATTATTGAACAACCAGTTTTTTAGTTGCTGTATTATTATTTTTATCTTTTACAGTTACCATATAAATGCCGCTGGTAAAAGCGGAAATATTTAATGCAGCCTTGTTTCCGCTTACTGATTTTTTAAGAATTATTTTACCTGAAGCATCTGTTACTGTCACCTCACTAAGATCGTTGGCCTGTATATAAACTATATCTTTTGCAGGATTAGGAGATAATGTAAAGAAAATATTCTGGCTTGCAAGCGACACGCTAACAACATTACTTAAAGTGCTTTTGCCATCTTTATCTGCTGATTGCAAACGATAGTAAACCGTGGTTGTTGCGGGCAATTGTTTATCAGTAAAATTATAATTATTGTTACCGCTGCCTGCCGCCGCTACAGTGCCAATATTTACGAAGTTGATACCATCTGTGCTGCGCTGAATATTAAAATGGCTAGTATTAATTTCGTTGGTGGTTTGCCAGTTTAGGATACAATCATCATTTTGTATAGCTCCTGCAAAACTTAATATATTAAGAGGTAGTACACTAACAGTAGGAGTATATTTCCAAAGATTATTCAACACCCCCCCACCAAAATATTGACCGCCAAATAACCAAAAGTTTCCTTTATCATCGTTCCAAAACATTGAGCTGTACCTTGAGCCAGGTGTGTTGATACTATTTGATACACCCTTCGTTTCATAAATGCCCCTGCTATTTATTCCTGCATTCCCGCTAATCCATGTCCATTGATTGGAATTAATGCTATAACGCCATAAATCGCTCAAGGGACCAGCATCAGAAGAAAATCCATTACCATATCCCCCAAAAAGCCAAAGGTTGTTATTAATATCTTTCCAGGTAGCTGGTGAAGTACGTGATCCTGGTGTACTAAAAGAACTGGGAGCATTTTGTGACCCATAACTCCCATTGGCGTTTGCAAGGCTTGACCCTTTTACCCATGTCCACTCGTTGGTAATAACATTGTATTTCCATAAATCGCTCAATCTACCGAAACCTGACGCTGCCATTCCGAAACCACCAAACAGCCACAAGTTCCCAGTGGAGTCAACCCAGGACGCAGCACTTGTACGGGATCCCGGTTTATTTAAAATATTTGCAGTTCCCACTGTTCCGTACCTACCGGCAACATTGGCAATACTGTCACCATGTATCCATGTCCATTTATTCGCAACAGGTTCGTATTTCCACAAATCATTTAAGTAGCCAGAAGCACTATAACCACCCATTAGCCATAGGTTTTCGGATTTATCTATCCAGCTGACAGTATTGGTTCGTGCTTGCGGTTTATTATTACTGCCAGCAATTCCTTTACTACCATAAGTCCCACGTTGCCGTATTGTTGTATCACCATGTACCCAAGTCCATTGACCAGAAGTAACCTCATACTTCCATAAATCATTCATTTCACCGCTTTTATAGTACCCACCAAACAACCAAAAATTACCAGATGTATCAGTCCAAAGAGTGCTATTTTTTCTACTACCTGGCTGATTTTTGCTGTTCTTCACTCCAGCAACACCAAAAAAAGCAACTCCCTGGCCTGATACGGAATCCCCACTCACCCAACGCCATGAATTAGTGTTTGGACTATATTGCCACATGTCATTAATGGCACCAATACCAGTTCCACCATATATCCACAAGTTTCCGGATTTATCCTTCCAAAAAGCTGCCTCACTTCTTGCACCAGGATTATTTATAGTATCAGCAATACCTTTTGTGCCATATTCGTTATAATCAGCCTGTTTACCAATCACTACTTTGTCACCTTTTATCCACGCCCATCGGTTTGTAACTGTATTGTATTTCCATAGATCACATAAATCTCCTAAACGATCATTGTCCATTCCATAGCCCCCCATTAAATACAAATTACCAGAAGTATCACTCCATCCCCCCATCACGTCTTGTCTTCCCCCAGGTTGATTTCGCGTATCAAACCCTCCTTTAGTGCCATAAATGCCTGATTGCATAATGGTGGTATCACCATTAACCCATGCCCAGCTATCAGTTAAAAAATTATATCGCCATAAATCGTTGGATGGACCACTTTTTGTTTCGTATCTAAATCCGCCAAACAGCCATAAATTCCCATCTTTAGCTATCCAACTGACATAACCCTGCCTTAAGCCAGGATGATTAGTAGTCGACGCCACTCCCTTAATTCCATATACCGATTGATTTGAAATTGCAGAATCACCATGTATCCATGTCCATTGATTAAGTGCAGGATTGAATTTCCATAATTCATTCAAATATTTTCCGTTTCCAAAAAGCCAAAGGTTATTTTCATTATCAACCCAAGTTGTACCACTCAAAGATCCCCATGGTTTATTATTATCAGCAGGTATACCCTTAATTCCATAAACAGAAGATTGTGAAATCACAGAATCCCCTTTCATCCATGTCCACAGGTTAGTAGAAACGTCATATTTCCATAAATCAGTCAACCCCCCAGATCCTAGCCCCGATTGCCCACGACCGACGCCGCCGTACAACCAAAAATTACCTGTATTATCTTTCCAACTCACAGGTTTAAACCTGCTACCCGGTCTATTTTTAATATCAGCAACCCCAAGATTTCCATAGACGCCATAACTACTTCCAACCGTATCCCCGCCCATCCATGTCCATAGATTGGCCGATATACTGTATTTCCATAGATCATTTAACTGCACGCCTGCTGTTAATTTTGCCACACCAAAGCCACCGAACAGCCACAAATCACCAGTATTATCCACCCATGTTACCCCCCCCATGTCTTGGGCCTGGAAAATTTGTGAATGATGCTACACCTTTTATTCCATAATCTGCACCTCTTTCATATGGCATTGTTCGTCCATCACCACTTACCCACGTCCACTGGTTTATAGTAGGATCATACTTCCATAAATCTGAAACATGACCCGCCCTTGATGATTCATTTAAAGGTGCCAAATCTCCAAATCCGCTAAACATCCAATAATTACCTTTTTTGTCAACCCAGGTGCATGCATCAGAAATCTTCCCCGGCTTACTGTATGGTGATGATACTCCGGGTCGTCCGAAAACATTGCCAAGTGGCTCACTACCTTTTACCCATTGCCAGACATTAGTTTGCGCAATAACATTATTTGAAAAAAAAGTAACCATTAAAAACATAATCATCACTCTTGGCATAGTTGATTGACGATCTATTAACTTCCAATTCATAAATACAAGGTTTGTACGGCTTATAGCCAAAGTGAGTTAAAATAAAGATAGCTGTATCAGACCAAATAAAAGAAAATGCGAAACTACGAGCTTCGCATTTCTTTTATTATTATCAGTGGAACAAGTAAGGGTTTATTATACCCCATCCCTAATTCCTCAAAGGCTTCCCACTTTTCAATACACTCTGTATTCTTTCCAGTGTTTTTCTTTCACCGCAGAGTTGCAGAAAGGCTTCACGTTCCAGATCAAGTAAATATTGTTCACTAACCAATGTGGCTTCGCTTAAGTCGCCACCACACATTACATAAGCCAGTTTACGCGCTACCAGTGCATCATGGTCTGTAGCATAACCGCCACGCCACATACCATTGATACCTGCCAGCATAGCACCAAGCCCAAGGCGTCCCAGTACTTTAATATCTGTACGCTGTACGGGCATTACATAACCTTCGTTATACATCGCCAGCACGCTTTTTTTAGCTTCAGCAATACGGCGGTTAATGTTCATCACCACTTCATCATGCCCTTTGCGAAGAATACCCATATCAAAAGCTTCATGTGCAGAAGTGGCCACTTTTGCAGTAGCAATATCAAGAAAGCGTTTCTTTAAAGTATTGGTATCAGGCTCGTCTTCATGCAGTTCATCAGAAGCACGAAGCACAAATTCTTTGGTACCGCCACCACCAGGAATTAACCCTACACCAAGCTCTACCAAACCAATATAGGTTTCAGCAGCAGCACATACTTTATCTGCATGAAGGTTTATTTCGCAACCACCGCCAAGGCTTAAACCATGGGGTGCGGTAACCACAGGCACTGAAGAATAACGCACCCGCATCATCGTATTCTGAAACTGCCTTATGGCAAAGTCAAGCTCATCATACTCCTGCTCAATGGCGTACATAAAAATCATCCCTACATTAGCGCCTGCACTAAAGTTGGCTCCATCATTGGCTATCACCAACCCTTTAAACTTTTCTTCGGCAATGTTGATTGATTTTTGGATGCCTTCCAGCACTTCGCCGCCAATGCTGTTCATCTTTGTATTCCATTCTAATCCCACTACATCATCGCCAATATCATACAACTTGCAGGCACTGCTTTTCCAAACAATTTTATCGCTGCTGTTCTTTAAAATCAAAAACGCTTCACCACCGGGAACTGGTTTGTAAGACTTAGCAATGATATCGTAGTACATCTTTTTGCCGCCTTCCACTTTGTAGAAAGAAGTGATACCGGCTGCAAGCATTTCATCCACCCAAGCTGCCGCTTTTACACCAGCGGTTTTCATGGCTTCAACAGTCTTCGCAACACCTAAAACATCCCATGTTTCAAAAGCTCCTATCTCCCAGCCAAAGCCAGCCATCATGGCATCATCTACACGGTAAAGCTCATCGCTTATTTCAGGTATGCGGTGCGAGATGTAAGAGAACAATGAGTAATGAAACTTCCTGTAAAAATCCCCTGCTTTATCTGTACCTGCAACCAGCATTTTCATGCGTTGCTTCAGGTCTTCTACAGGTTTTGCAGTTTCAAGTGTTGCAAACTTTGATTTTACACGCGGCTTATACTCCATGCTCTGCAGATCAAGGGTATAAATTTCCTTCTCGCCTTTAGGATTAGGGGGCATCTTTTTAAAGAAGCCTTGCCCTGTTTTATCACCCAGCCATTTGTTGGTCAATACGGTTTCAAGCCATGTGGGAATGGCAAATATTTGTTTGGCTTCATCTTCAGGGCAATTTTCTGCAACGCCCTTTGCTACTTTAACAAGCGTATCAATACCAACTACATCTGCCGTGCGGAAAGTAGCAGATTTAGGTCGGCCAATTACAGGGCCTGTCAATGCTTCAATTTCATCAATATTTAAACCCAACTGCTGCATAATATGAAAGATGCTCATAATACTGAACACCCCTATCCTGTTGGCGATAAAAGCAGGCGTATCCTTACAAAGTACTGTCGTTTTTCCAAGATACAGGTCGCCATAGTGCATTAAAAAATCAACTACTTCTGGTGCAGTATCAGGTGTAGGTATCACTTCCAGCAAACGCAGGTAACGTGGCGGATTAAAGAAGTGCGAGCCACAAAAATTCTTTTTAAAATCATCACTCCTTCCCTGGCTTAACAGGTGAATAGGAATGCCCGAAGTATTGGATGTTACCAGTGTACCAGGCTTGCGGAACTGTTCTACTTTCTCGTAGATAAGATGTTTAATGTCCAGCCTTTCTACCACCACTTCAATAATCCAGTCAACGCTGGCAATATCTTTCATGTTGTCATCAAAGTTGCCGGTAGTAATACGCTTTACCACCTCTTTAGTAAATACAGGGCTGGGATTGCTTTTGATGGCAGCAGTAAGCGCATTATTTACAATCGTATTAGGATCGTATTTTTTCTGCTCCCCTTCAGGGGCAGGGGGTGTCTTCATATCTAACAACAATACCTGCACACCAATGCCTGCAAAATGGCAGGCGATACGGCTGCCCATTACACCACTACCAAGAACTGCAACTTTTTTAATAGAACGTTTCATATGGTTTGTATGTCGCGCAGATTTCGCAGATATGCGCGGATTAATTTTTAGGTTAATTTATGTTGTTTGCAATTGCTCATTCAGTATTGATTAATAATTGTTAACCAACCTTACAAGAGCATCTTTATCTAAAGTTTCTGTATTGAAATTGACTAAAAAGCCAACCCTTTTTCCTGTTAGCCTCAGATAATTGAGTACTTGTTTTTTGTGAATAGGCTGCAACTGCTCAATTGATTTTACTTCTATAATAACCTGGTCTTCTACAAGAATATCAATCCTGAAACCAATTTCCAGAATCACACTCTTATAAGGTACAGGCAATGCTATTTGAGATAAAGCGGATAATCCAAGAGATTTAAACTCGTACAATAATGCCGCTTCATAAACAGTTTCTAATAACCCTGGACCTAGTTCATTATGCACTTCAAAAATGACACCTCGTATTTTATATGTAAGTTCATCAATGTTCATATAAGTTGTCCTTTAATCTGCGTTCATCCGCGTCATCTGCGCGAGATACAAAATAAAAGAAAAATAGTTGCATAGCTAACTATTTTTTCTTTTAAATCTTCTGCCATTGCAAACCGCTCATCAATAAATTTTAAGTGTTCCTTAATTCAACAACTGTTTAAATATTAATGTTACTACATTTGTTTTTTCACTACACGATTACCTGCCGCATCATAACCTCAAACCGCCGCCTTTATTTTTGCAATTGTTTAACCAAATTGACCCTAATCAATGACGAGCAGACTTATAGCTGTATGTGCAGCACTATATCTTATTTCTATTACCAAAGTCTTTGGGCAAACAGACTCTGTTTTACAGACAGCAACCCTTGAAACCTGCGTGCAGTATGCTTTACAACACCAGCCCCTACTTAAACAATCTGCTATTGATGAGCAGGTTACAGAGTACACGATTAAAAGCAAACTGGCCGACTGGTACCCACAGGTAAACTTTGATTATAACCTCCAACATAATTTTCAGTTGCCTACCATTGTTTTTCAGGGCAATGCCGTACAGCAGGGTATAAAGAACACTTCATCTGCGCAGTTTTCAGTTAATCAAACCATATTTAATAAAGATGTACTGCTGGCCAAACGTTCCGCCATAGATGTACGCAGCCAGGCAAAACAAAACACCGAAAACAATAAAATAGGTATTGCGGTTAACGTAAGCAAGGCGTTTTATGATGTATTGCTTACGCAGAAACAGGCTGACCTTTTAAATGGCGACATTAACCGTTTGCAAACAAGTTTAAAGAATGCCTACAACCAATACCAGGGTGGCATTGTAGACAAGATAGATTATAAGCGGGCCACCATTTTACTCAACAATGCAAAAGCGCAATTAAAGGGGCAGCAGGAATTGCTGAAAGCAAGAATTGCAGTACTTAAAAATGCAATGGGCTACACTCCGGTTAACAGTTTTGAATTACAGTATGATACCCTGCAGATGCAGCAGGAAATGGCACTGGATACCCTGCAAAACGTAAACTACAGCAACCGCATAGAATACAGGCAACTGGAAACCCTGAAGCGTTTACAGCTTGATAACCTGCAGTACTATAAATGGAATTACCTGCCTTCGCTATCAGCTTTTGGCAACTACAATTTCAACTTTTTGAATAATGAAGTTGCAAAACTTTACAACCAGAACTACCCCAATTCATTTGTGGGCCTGCGACTTAACTTTTCTATTTTTCAGGGTAATAAAAGGGTGTACCAAACAAGGGCTGCAGAGCTTGCCGTTAAACGGGTTGACTGGGATTTACTACAGTTAAAAAACACCATCAGCACACAGTACGAGCAAGCACTGGCTGCTTACAAAAGCAATTACAACGATTATATTGTGTTGAAAGAAAACCTTGCCCTTGCACAGGAAGTGTACAATACAATACAGTTGCAATACAAGGCTGGTGTAAAAACATATCTTGAAGTCATCACTTCAGAAACTGACCTGCGCAATACACAGGTAACTTATACCAATGCTTTGTACCAGTTACTGTCCAGCAAAATAGATGTACAGCAGGCACTTGGCAACATCAAATATTAATTAACCAGCAATAATTCTTTACCATGAACTATAACTTATACAGGCATCCATTTACCTATGCTGTTTTTTTAGTTGTAGCTGCCTGCGGCAGCGACAAAAGCAAAGTGCAGGCACCTCCTCCACCACCAGCGGTGAATGTGTACGAGGTACATCTTGGCAGTGCCACTTACTACGATGCTTACCCTGCCAACATTACAGCCCTTAACCAGGTAGAACTAAGGGCACAGGTAAGCGGTAATATTACAGGCGTATATTTTAAAGATGGTCAGCAGGTAACCAAGGGTCAAAAACTGTATTCTATAGATCAGCAGTTGTACAATGCCAATTACCAGCAGGCGGTTGCCAACCTGAATGTTACAAAATCGAACCTGGCAAAAGCACAGCAGGATGCAGACCGTTACACCGACCTTGCAAAAAATGATGCAATTGCAAAGCAGGTACTTGACCATGCACTTGCAGACCTGCAGGCTGCAAAAATGCAGGTAGAAGCTTCTAAAGCAAACGTAAACAGTGTAAGCACCAATATCCGCTATTCAACCATAACATCGCCGCTTACAGGAACCATAGGAATCTCACAGGTGAAGCTGGGCAGCGCAGTATCGCCCGGCACTATGATATTAAATACCATTTCTACCGACGACCCTGTTGCTGTTGATTTTGCAGTAGACGAAAAAGAGATTTACCGTTTTACACAGTTGCAACAGAAAGGATTTAATCCCAAAGATTCCATTTTTACCATACAGTTGCCTGATGGTTCAGTGTACCCTTACACGGGTAAAATTGCTTTACTCGACAGGGCTGTTGATGCACAAACCGGAACCTTAAAAACAAGAATAGAATTCCCCAACAGTAAAAAGCTTTTACGGGTTGGCATGAGCTGTAACCTCAGAGTAAAAAACAATGGCAGCGGCACCCAGTTACTGGTACCCAACAAAGCATTGGTTGAGCAGATGGGTGAATACTTTGTGTTTGTAATTGGCGACAGCAGTAAAGTAATTCAAACAAGAGTACTTACAGGAAACAGGATTAACGATAAAGTAATTGTAAAAGAAGGGCTGAAAGAGAATGATAAAATTGTGATTGATGGAGTACAGAAACTGAAAGACGGCATTAAGGTAAATGTTGGCAAGAAGTGAGGAGGCAGAGGTGAAAAGTAAAGGGCGTAGGGCGTAGGGTGAAAGGTGAAGGGTCAAAGGTGAAAAGTGAAAAGTGAAAGATGAATCTTGATCCTGCTTTTGATGGGCTTCTAAATGGGCGCAAAGCGTCTATTTCTTTCTGCGTTTTCCGCGCTTTCTGCGAGAGATAGACATTCCTGCGAAACAGGGATGAAAACCGTACTCAACCAAATGGCTTCAGAGAGAGACCAAAGTAATAACCAAGAAATAAAATTATGATCGCAGATACTTTTATACGCAGGCCGGTAACCGCCATAGTAATATCGCTTGTGATAGTACTGGTGGGTATACTGGCACTATTAAGTTTACCCGTTAGCCAGTATCCTGATATTACACCGCCCACCGTACAGGTAACAGGCAACTTTACAGGTGCTGATGCACAAACCGTTGAACAGACCGTTACCACGCCTATTGAAAGCCAGATAAACGGTACACCCGGTATGGCTTACCTGCAAAGCAACAGTACCAACGATGGCCGTACTACCGTGAACGTTATTTTGAAAGTAGGCACCAATCCTGATATAGCTGCGCTTGATATTCAGAACCGTGTAGGCATTGCTACGCCTGGTTTGCCTGATGATGTAAAACGTTTGGGATTAACCACACGTAAACGTAACCCAAGCATATTAATGCTGGTTGCCATGTACAGTCCTAACGGTACACACAACGTAACTTTTGTAGATAACTATACCAACATTTTTGTAAAAGATGCTTTGCTACGTGTGCCTGGTGTGGGTGATATTTTTACCAGGGCAGATGACTTTAGTATGCGTATATGGCTGCAGGTAGATAAGCTGGCAAGGCTTGGCATTACTGCCAATGAAGTGGTGGCCGCCATGCAGGAACAGAACCTACAGGTTGCAGCAGGTTCGGTTGGTGCGCCGCCTCAAAATAGTTTACAGGCTTTTGAATATACCGTGTTTACCAACAGCCGCTTAAATACAGAGCAGCAGTTCAATAATATTATTGTAAGAAGCAAACCGAATGAGGGGAATATTGTGTACCTGAAAGATGTGGCACGTGTGCAGTTGGGCAAGTTCAGCTATAACAGCAACTCGTTTGTAGATGGGAAAAGGGCTTCTTACCTGCTGGTGTACCAGGCACCCGGCAGCAATGCCCTTGATGTTGCCAAAGGCATTATCACCACCATGGACAATATGAAAAAATCCTTTCCTAAGGATATAGATTATATCGTGCCTTTTGAGAGTGTTTCTGTAGTGCAGGTGTCTATAAAAGAAGTACTACACACATTGGCAGAAGCCTTGCTGTTAGTGGTTTTGGTGGTGTTCTTATTCCTGCAAAGCTGGCGTGCAACGCTGATACCCATACTTGCAATTCCGGTGGCTATTATAGGCACGTTTGCATTGTTCATACCACTTGGTTTTACAATAAATACACTTACCATGTTTGGCTTTGTATTGGCCATTGGTATTGTGGTAGATGATGCCATTGTAGTGGTAGAAGCCGTACAGCACTATATGGACCATGAAGGTTTGTCTTCCAAAGAGGCGACCATCAAAGCAATGAAAGATATTTCAGGCCCTGTTATTGCCATCGCCTTGATACTTGCTGCCGTATTTGTTCCCGTTGGTTTTATACCCGGCATTGTGGGCAGATTATACCAGCAGTTTGCCATTACCATCGCAATCTCTGTATTAATATCAGCCTTTATCGCGCTTTCATTAACACCAGCTTTATGTGCACTTTTCTTAAAGCCAATGAAGCTGAGTAAGGACTCAAAAGGGTTAGATAAATTCTTCTTCAAATTCAATGCATGGTTTGCAAGAACCACCGCCAGTTATTCAAAAGGTGTAAGGGCATGTATAAAAAGGGCACCACTTGTTGTAGTAGCATTGATATGCCTGTTTGTTGGTACGGGCTTACTGTTTAAAAGCAAGCCTACCGGCTTTATACCTACGGAAGATGAAGGCCGCGTATTTGTTACGTTTGAGCTACCTGAAGCATCTTCCACAGCAAGAAGCCTTGAAGTACTGCATGCCATTATGGATACCTTAAAGCAAACAGAAGGTGTTGGTCATTTTGCTGCATTGGGCGGCTTAAACGCCATTACTTTCTCCAGCAAAAGCAACAGCGGTACGGTATTCACCTCTTTAAAACCATGGGATGAACGTAAGGATAAAGCCTTACAGTTGGAAGGCATGATGGCTACCCTGCAAAAGAAATTTGCATCCATAAAAGGTGCCAATATTCTGGTGATATCTCCACCTGCAATTCCTGGCCTTGGGCAAAGCGGTGGCTTTACATTTGAGCTGGAACAGAAAGAAAGTACCGACGATATTAAGCAGTTTGAAAAAGTAGTACAATCCTTTGTGGCAGAGGCCAACAAGCATCCTGCCATTGGCCGCGCCTTTACCTTTTTTACGGCACGTACTCCAGGTTACCAGGTAGATGTGGACAGGGAAAAATGTAAGAAACTTGGCGTGAGTTTGAGTGATGTGTACAGCACTATGCAAACCTTTTTGGGCAGCCGGTATGTAAACGACTTTACCACTTATGGAAGGAACTTCAGGGTGGTAGCACAGGCAGACAGTTTATACCGTGGCGACATTAAAAACCTGCAGCAGTATTTTGTACGCAATAGCGAAGGCACCATGCTTCCGTTAAGTACATTAACCACTTACAGGCTTACAGAAAATGCACCGTTAATTTCTCACTATAACCTTTTTAGAACCGCTGAAATAAACGGTAGTGCCAAAGAAGGTTACAGCAGCGGACAGGCATTAGAAGCTTTAAAAGAAGTGGCAGAAAAAGTATTGCCTGCTGGCTATGGTTATGAATTCTCAGGCCTTAGCCGTGAAGAGATAAATGCAGGCTCCAGTACCGTTATCATCTTCAGCTTGTCTATAGTATTTGTGTTCCTGTTTCTTGCGGCATTGTATGAGAGTTGGGCCGTTCCTTTCTCTGTATTGTTAGCGGTACCGATTGGGGCATTTGGTGCCATTTTAACGCTAACATTATTACCTAAATTAACCAATAACGTGTACGCACAAATTGGTTTAATTACCCTTATTGGCCTTGCGGCGAAGAATGCTATTTTGATTGTTGAGTTTGCCAAAGAGTGGGTTGACAGTGGTATGGAGATTATTCCTGCTACTATGGAAGCTGTGAAGCTAAGGCTACGGCCCATCATCATGACCTCACTCGCATTTATACTGGGTGTACTGCCATTGGTATTTGCATCAGGTGCAGGTGCCGTGGCAAGAAGCACCATTGGCTGGACCGTATTTGGTGGTATGCTTGCCGCTACATTGTTGGCAATATTTATTGTTCCTGTATTGTTTGTATTGATCTCTAAACTGGCCTACAGTAAAGAAAAACTGGCAGAGCTAAAAGCGAAGGGTAATGCGTTTAATGAGGATTATAATTAAGAGGAGGTTTCCCGCAAGCGGGAAGTAAGGTGTCTCGCAGAAAGCGCAGAATAAGAAAAGGTGTCGCGCAGATTACGGGGATGAACGCAGAAGGAAATGCTCCGCTGCGCTGGCATTGAGGTGTCTCGCAGAATGCGCAGAAAACGCAGAAGAAAGAAGGGTGTCGCGCAGATTACGGGGATGAACGCAGAAGGAAATTCTTGTAGAATACGAATAAAAGAAAGGCTGTCTTGTTTAAGACGGCCTTTCTTTTAATCAATCAGTAACTACCTGTAATCAATTATAACCTATCGACCCTCCTGTGCACCACCTTTTTTTATCTGGTCAGCCGCAGGCTGATACAAAAAATCCGAAGGCTATTTTTTGTAAGGATAAAAAGCAGTGGCAGCGCCATCCTGAAATAAGAATCATATCCAGGCTTGGGCAGCACAGTAAACACTTCTCACTCCTGCACTAAGCTGTGCGCTGGCAAGGCAAGGCAGAGGCGGCGGCTTCGCGCTTGCCTAGCCCTTTTTGCTACTTTTTGCGGCAATGGCAAAAAGTAGAAGCCACAATAAATGGAAGGAACATCATGGCTTCACGCGGTGCTTTTGAAGCAAGGGTGTCGCGCAGATTGAAGGGATAAACGCAGAAGGGATGCGCCGCTGCGCTGGCATTGGTGTCGCGCAGATTACGGGGATAAACGCAGAAAGAATGCTGCGCTGCGCTGGCATTGAGGTGTCTCGCAGAAAGCGCGGAAAACGCAGAAGAAAGAAGGTTACCCGCAGATTGCGGAGAGAACCGCAGGAAAGTTTCACACAAACGGAAAAAAGAAGACAAAGAAACAAAGAGCCGCTGCGTTGCTATGTGCAAAACCTTCTATGCTACTCTGTGTTTAAGGTTAAAAAAAGGTATTTACCCCAGGTATGGCGCTTACATTGTGTATTTTCAAAATCATTTAGATGATGCAGTAATGCATTGCCGCCCCCTTGGATTGTTAAAACCCAGAATACACTGGTTTAACTGAGGTGACTATTTTTCATATACAATAAATAAAATTTACAGGCTATGGCTTTTTGGGGTCAGGTACAATCCTGTAATCTTTATCTGTAATGCCCTGTGCGCCCCTGCGCTTTTTTACGGGCGTTGAATCAATTGTTACAGGAGCTTGTATTAATTGTGGTTGTTGATTTACAACAGGTGGTAATACATTGTTTACACTGTCGTTTAATAGCACTGTATTAATTGGTGCAGGTATGTTTTGCTGGCTACTTACAGAATCTACATTGCCAGGCGTTATTACACCTGGCATAACAGTGTTTTTATTTACAGGTGCTGGTAAAGGGTTGTCGGGTTTATTGCTTTGTGCAGATGGTATAGTTTGTTGCTGTTCTATTACATACGGTGTTGGTGCAGGCTGTGTTTGCTGCCGTTGCTTATTAATTACGATGATTGCGATTACTGCTATAATTGCGGTAAGCCAGCCCATCGTTTTGCGTAATGGCTTTATGGGCGATGGTGGTGTGGATGGTGAATTGTTGGTATCGTCAGTTGGCATGTCGTTATCCAACTGCATTTCAATACGTGCCCATATAGCGTCGGCCATATCAGGCACAGGAAGCTGCTGCAGCTTCTGCGCTATCAATTGCTCGTATATGGGGTTGTCGTTCATGGTTTATTTTAAATGTTGTAATTGTTGCTGCAGTTTTTTTCGTGCCTCGCTTACATGCCATTTGCTGGTTCCTTCGCTTATGGCAAGCTTTTCGGCAATTTCGCGGTGGTTGTACCCTTCCACCGCATATAAAACAAATACGGCGTGGGTGGCGGGTGGTAGTTTTTGGATATGTGTCATCACATCCTGCGAGTTCATTTTTTCAATTACTGCGTTGCTGATGGATGGTTCTTCTACCAGTTCTATTTCAACATCTGTAATAAACTTATGGCGTGCTTTTATATGGTCAAGCCCTTCGTTTATAACAATTCTTTTTAACCAGGAATAAAAGTTTCCTTTGGATGCATCGTAGCTATGTATGCTTTTAAAAAGCTTCACAAATGCAAGGCTCATAATATCTGCGGCATCGTGTTCATCACGCGAATAGCGCAAAGCAACAGACATGGCAAAGGCATAGAAGTGCCTATACAGCATTTGCTGCGAGCGGCGGTTGTTTTGTTTGCAACCTTCTATAACGGATAATATGTCTATTTCTGTTTCCTGCAACATGTTGTTAAACACATAGGTACATAGTTAGAAACAAAGGGCACATAGCGTTAACCATATTTTCTGCATAAAAAATCAGCACAAAAGCTAATTGACTATTCTATGTGTTCTTTTCTTTACTATGTATCTATGTGTTTCAATTTTTATATACCATTGTTTTCAATCTTCTTAAGCATTAAAGCTGAAGCTACTGAGGCCAGTATGAGTTTTGTTTGTGCATCAAGGTCGTTGTATATCCAAACGCTTTTACCAAAAGTATCAACAACGGCCACTACACCATCGTCCATTCTTAACTCAAAGCCAGTAGGTATTTTAAAAGGCATTACAGTTTCTTTACCATTTTTAGCAGTCACATTCTGTATGCGCAAAGGGCGTATGTTAATGGTTTCTTTACCATTGGTAGCATAGCCTTCTTCCTCTTTATAAGGCATATCAAAAAACTTTCTGGCAGTATCTTTTGCTGCATCATAAATACTGTACACCACAACCTGCCAGGGTTCATCGCTGGTAAGGGTTTGCGGCAAAATGGCGGCTGAAAAAGAGTATTGCGAATTCTTAAGCTTAGTAAAATCTCCCAAAATTCTATTGTTGGTCTTTACTACCAGTTCTTCACTTGTCATTTTTTCCATGCAAAAAATATCAGCACTAAGTTTACCATCACCAATACTGTACTGGTATTTGTTGCGCTGGTTTACGGTATTGTTCTGCTGGTTTATTTTAAACACTTTAAGCAGGCGTTCTTCAGTACCTACACTGCTTGTTTTATCTGCTGTTGTGCTGGTTACATTCCAGCCTTTTTTTACTTTAGAAGTGCCGTAATTACCAAAGGTCAGTTTCTGATTTATCATCCATCCATCAAGGCCTTTAACGGGCATTTGTGTAGCGCCTTCACTAAACTGTGTTGGCATGGCTACTTTAATTGAGGTACATGATGTGGCCGCAATTATTAAACATGCAGCAAGTAAAAAATGTTTCATTGTTTGGTTGCTATAATTAATAATAGAGTTCTCTTCTTAGTGTCAAGATGCAGGCAGTGCTTGCAATTACCGTCTTAATGTTTTCATCAAGCTTCTGTTTAAACCATATTTTACGATCAGTTTCTTTAAAGCTAACTGCTGCTACTATTTCGTTGTTATAAGTAAAACTATAAACAAGATTAACTGTAGCAATCATGCCTTCAATTTCTGTTCTGTCAACTGATTTTTCGCGAAGCAACAATACTGTTTTAACAAAGTTGATAGATTCATTTCCTTTGCACACAATGCCTTTTTGTTCTTCCTCTTTACTGCCATTTAAATTGCTGCCAACTACCTGCCAAATGTTTGAGGTATCCTGACCAAGCTGTATCCTTGCCTCCAGCAGGTCGGTATTATTGGCGCCAAAAAAAGAAGAATCCTGTTTACTGAACAAATGAAAGGTTTCATTCTTGCGCATGATGGCCCTGCATTCTGTTATACTTACAAGGGTATCATTTTTTTCCAGTTCAAAACGAAACACATCTTTTGAACGGTTCTTATCTTTTTTGTACAGTGGCACCCCACCTACTTCAAGAATGGGATTTAACAATGAAAAATTGCCAAAAGAAAAATAAGAACCAAGTGTTCTGCGGATGCTGCTTGTTTTATAATTATCGAAAGACAGGTTGCGGCGCAGGGGATTATCCTGCCCAACCATGCGAAAAGGCTGCAGCTTCATATTAAGCGGTGGTGTTGTTTTTTGCGCCTTGCCTGTAACAATGGCAAAAAACAGGAACACCAATATAAAAAGTAATACTCTCATAAAATGTTTTAAAAAAGCCAAGAGGCTGTATAAGGTTATAAAAGCATTTTTGGTAACAGGTATTTATGGTACAGCACTAAAAATAAAATGTGTGTATTCTGTGGCTGATGATTTTAGTTTATAGCTGAATGAATTTGCAGTAACTGTAAAATCATCGCACAGCACAGTTAAACCCATTGATGGCAAACTTAATTTTATTTTGGTGTTGTTGCTTTGCAGTTCCCAAAGGCCATCGCTGCCCTGTGTGCCAAATTGGTCAGTATAAGTAATGGTGCCATTAGCATTAAATTTTTGACGCACCAAAGAATAATCATCCTGGTTATTGGAAGCCCCTTTTTTATAAATCTTATCTGCAATACCGCCATAATAATCTGTCACTTCTTCCATCTGCCAGGTTTTTGCACTTAGTAAAGACTGTGCAGGTGTTTGTGGGGCAACAACTTCGTCTTTTTTACAGGATGTAAAAAAACTTACTACTGCTACTACCATAACGATGCTCAATTTGTTAAATACCTTTTTCATTTGTTTGATGTTTTTATTGTTTTAAAAATTGTTTTATAACAGTAATACCCCTGGTGGATATAAAAGGGTTGGGTAAAAAAGAAAAATATTTTTAAAAAAGTTGGGGGAGGGAAAGAAAATAACCAATTCACCAAATCACAATCTGTAATACGTTAAGAATTTATGGCTATAAAAAACAACATGTTAGTTAGGTAATGCTTACACTGTGTCCTTGCTCGCTTCATTACAAATAAGCCGTACTTGTATCAGACAGCAATGTAACCAATTAGCGATTACAGACTTAATACACCATTAAAGGTTTGGTAGGTATTAGTGCAGTCTATACCAGTAATCAACTATTTTCTTATCCATTTAAAAAGCAACTTTAAACACAGCGATACAACAAAACTCAGACTTGCCCCCACTGCTGCCAGTAAAGCCGTTTTAAAAATATCCTCTTGCAGGTTTAAACCAATAGTTAGTAAAGTACCACCCGCCGTGCCTGCCTTAATTTCGTTACTCATGGCCACCTCCTTTTTTTATTGGCATACCAACTCTTTCTTTACTTGTTTTCTTTTTGTTTAACCGCTTCCGTTTGTCTTTTTCAACATGCGTAATTTGGCTTACCGCACTTATAGCACTCCCCGCAATGGTGGCATATCCCGCAAAAGTTGTCAAAAAAACTGGCAGGCTAATAGGTGCCATTAATATTGCCGTACTAACTGCTGTCAATACCAAACCAACATTGCGTAACCGCTTAAAAAAAGGGGGTGTTGGGGCTTTTATTCTTTCAATTAAATTCATATTTGTTCATTTAAAATAAACCGGCACGGTATAAAAGCCGCACCGGCTCTGTTAATTAATAAATAATTACCGCAGTGTGTCAGTGCTCAGGTTTTATCTTCGGCCAACTGTCAACCACTAACCTACTTCCGTCTGTCATCCATCAACAATCATATTTCCACTACGGTAGTCGGTAAGCGGTCAACGGTAGTCCGGTCAGTCAAACATCAGCTGCCGATTTTCTCATCATCTTCAAATTTTCAAATCCATACATCGTCAAATGTCAGCCCACCTTTAAACTCCGCCATCTACTTTTACAATGCACAAAGCATTGTAAGCCCCGTTCTTCAATGGGTATTGGTTACCGTTCACTTCCTGGTAAAATTCTATACCTACTGCAAGAAACAACGGCGGTACCGAAGCCGCAGTTACGTTGTTGGTAAGGGTTAAGGCCGCGGTAGCCACATTGTTAAGGGGCAGTATATTGCTCTCTGCTGTATCTACAGTGTAACTGGCATTTTCAAAATCAATAACAGCCCCGGCAGAAACAATTTTGTAATGTGTAGTTCCCCCCGGTGCGCTTATTACATTGGCGGGCACATAAGCTGCAAACACAGTTTCCAGTACCCCCGTAACGCGGTTAATGGTGTAAGTTGCTGGGGCAAATAAAGTAGTACTCAATTTATCCTGTTCGTTAAACTCAAAGCCTCTTAGTAATTCTGCTTCGCCATCTATCACGTTCCGCTTTCCACGTGGGTTAGTCATATCCAGTTGCAGCACCTTAATAAAATCCCTTGTCAGTCTTGCCGCCAGGTAACGGTCCTTAGCATTCACCGCCAGGGCGCGAAAAGCTGTTCGCAAAAGCTTGCCTGCCTTTCCAGCCGTTCCAAACTCCGCTCCGTTCTCACGGGTTCGCTGAAAGTTAGGGTCAGTGGCAATTCTTTTGGCATCAATGCCCCCTTTCTCCCTTGCCATATAGGTATCACCACTTTTGTAAAATGTAATATCCCCAATGGTTCCTTTTAATTTAATAATCCCTTTTTGTTGTGCCATAATTGTAATGTTTAATTTTTAATTTAATATTGATGTTTCGTGTATCCATGGCCATGGGTATCACAGGCACATCATTGTTTAAGCCATACTAATCAATTAGCAGCAGTATCAACTGCACAACAAAAGGAAGAATTATTACAAAGCAAAAAAGGTAGCAGGGGTAGCGCTACCCTTCCAAAACCCTTACCGGCAAAGGGATACAGGTTTAAATCACAAACACTATACTAAATTATATGAGCCACCTTTTGGGTGGCCCATATAATTACAATTAAAATCTGGTTGGCTAAAGGTTACAAACAATGCCACAGTTTATAAACATTATAGCGTTGTACATATTATTATTAAACTGTATAATAATGGCAAGGGTAGTATCCAAATATTTCAGGCTTCGTTAAATAAAAAATAAAGGGTCATATGCCTTAACTGTTAATCAAGTCATTGCTGGTTAAAATTCGGTACTGCATAAAAAATACAAGGGTTTCAGCATTAATTTACTGAAACCCTTTGCACTGATGAATCAATGTACTATCGCTTTGGGGTACCACTTAGCATCTTTTCTATTTTATCCAGCCTTTGTTTCAGCATCTCATTTTCTTTTTCCAGCTTATCGTTTCGGGTATTGGTTGCCTGCCATTTCTTATCCTGCTCAATAGCATATAGCGTCAGTTCCTCTATCTTCTTCAACAATACCGCCTGGTTACCGCCCACATCAAGGCCGTCTTTTTGTACTTCTTCAGCAGAAGGCACCTCTGGTAAGTGCTTGTATTTGGTTATATAATCTTCTACTTCTTTAAGTGTAAGTAATTTGTAGGTTGGTGCAAATACATAGTCTGCCCAGCCAGATTGTGTGACTTTTATTTTTTTAGCGCCAATAGTTCATTCTACCACAAGTTTATAGTTGGTTGAAGAAGCTGTTGAAGCCCCTATTAATAAACTTCCTTTATGAAATCTTGCCACCTCATACCCGTCAATAGCTGCTTCTGTTATATCATAACTGTTACCGCCAACTGACTCTTTAGAGTAAAAAGCTATGTCGCCGGTATTTCCACCCCTGCTGTCCATTTTTATGGCCGACCAATAATTAGCCCCCCCATCACCAATGGCTGTGTAAGTACCGAAGCTGTTTAAACTTTTTTTGAGTTGATAATATTTGTGTGGTTTTGACAATAAAATATGATCCCCAACAGTTAAAGAAGTTGCAAAAAATCATATAAAAGTGGGGATCATCAGCGAAGATAAAGTCAGTAAATGGATAA
>JANPIP010000048.1:0-32168 GCA_031424995.1 Chitinophagales bacterium
GCGCATATCACAGAATCTATGTGGTTAAAGTTTTCCTTTATTTTTATGCCAACTAAAAAACGTAAAATGATACAGAACCACGAAATAGATTACCGCATTCTGGGTGAAGAGATGCAGTATGTAGAAGTTGAATTGGACCCCAACGAAACCGCAATTGCAGAGCCAGGCTCGTTTATGATGATGGACGATGGCATACAAATGCAAACCATTTTTGGCGATGGCAGCAACCAGCAGCAGGGTGGTATATTGGGTAAATTGTTTAGCGCAGGTAAGCGCATGCTGGTGGGCGAAAGTTTATTTATGACTGCTTTTACCAACGTGGCACATGGTAAACGCCATGTAAGTTTTGCATCACCTTACCCTGGTAAAATTATTCCGCTTGATTTGTACCGTTTGGGTGGCCGCATCATTTGCCAGAAAGATGCTTTTTTATGCGCCGCCAAAGGCGTGAGTGTTGGCATTGAGTTTCAACGCAAACTGGGTACTGGTTTATTTGGTGGCGAAGGTTTTATTATGGAAAAACTGGAAGGTGATGGGCTGGCATTTATGCACGCAGGTGGCCATGTACAGCAAAGAGAATTACAGCCTGGAGAAATAATTAAAATTGATACGGGTTGTGTGGTGGCGTTTACCAGCAGCGTTAATTATGATATTCAGTTTGTTGGTGGTATTAAAAATACATTGTTTGGTGGCGAGGGCGTTTTTTTTGCAACACTACAGGGGCCTGGCACAGTTTGGATACAGAGTTTGCCCATAAGCCGTTTGGCTGGTCGTATTTTACAATATGCTACAACCACACGTAAAGAAGAAGGCAGCATTTTGGGTGGCCTTGGTAATTTAATGGATGGTGATGGCAGGTGGTAAGCAAAAAATAAATAAATCTTTTGAGCAGACTGCACTAAAAAGGCAGCCTTTTTATGGGCATTTCGGCATTTATTAACAAAAACAAGCAAAATGCAATAGATTGCGTAACGATATATTAAGTAATATACATTTCTAAAATCTAATCGTTTTCTAAACTTGTTTTTGATTAAATTGCCCAACTTTTTAAAAAGCATCTAACAAAAAAGGTAAACTTTTGGGTTTGCCAGGCCACCACTTAAATATAAACTGATGAAAGCAAAAGACATCCAGGTACAAAACGAAAAAGAATTACGCGCAGGTTTTGGTGAAGGTATTTATGAATTGGGTAAAGAGAACAAGAACGTAATTGCCCTTACGGCAGATCTTGCAGGTTCTTTTAAACTGGCCCCTTTTATTAAAGAATTTCCTGACCGTTTTGTACAGGTGGGTATTGCAGAAGCAAATATGATTGGTATTGCTGCTGGTTTAACCATTGGTGGTAAAATTCCTTTCACAACAACATTTGCAAACTTCAGCACCGGCCGTGTGTACGATCAAATTCGCCAAAGTGTAGCTTATAGCAATAAAAATGTAAAAATCTGTGCATCTCACGCTGGTTTAACTTTAGGTGAAGATGGTGCTACGCACCAGATTTTAGAAGATATTGGTATGATGAAGATGTTGCCAGGCATGACAGTAATTGTTGGTTGCGATTTTAACCAAACAAAAGCTGCTACTAAAGCAATTGCTGATTATGAAGGGCCTGTTTACCTGCGTTTCAGCCGCCCAAAATGGCCAAACTTTACCGCTGTTAATGGAAGTGATTTTGTAATTGGCAAGGCACAGCAATTAACTGAAGGTACAGATGTATCTATTTTTGCTACCGGCCTTATGGTTTGGAAAGCTATTGAAGCTGCTAAAGCTTTGGAAGAAAAAGGCATCAGTGTAGAAGTAATTAACATTCACACAATTAAGCCTTTAGATACAGAAGCCATCATCAAATCCATCACCAAAACAAAATGTGCTGTTACTGTTGAGGAGCATAATATTTTGGGTGGTTTGGGCGAAAGTGTTGCACATGTTGCTGCTGCTAACTTCCCTATACCTATTGAACTGGTGGGTACTAAAGATACTTTTGGCGAAAGCGGTACACCTGCGCAGTTGCTAACCAAATATGGTTTAGATACTCCAGATGTTATTGCTGCTGCTGAAAAAGTAATAGCAAGAAAAGCAAAATAATTACTGTTAAAATATAAATGTAAAAATCCTGGCCGCAAGCCGGGATTTTTTGTTGGTATAATATTTTAGTGCGGCAATACAAGGCATAAAAAATCCCGCGTCTTTTAAAGGAGCGGGATACAGCAGGTTGGTATGGGTTGCTTGGTTTACAGTAGAGCGTCTATTTCAGCACTCAGTAAAACAAAAATTTCTTCTAAAGTACCTTCGCCTTTTACAGAACGAACTTTATTAAATTGTTTATAATAGTCTGCAACAATAGAAGTTTTCAGATGGTATTCAGTAATTCTTGCACGTATGACAGTATCGCTGGTGTCATCGCTGCGTCCGCTTGTTAAACCTCTGTTAAGTAAACGTTTAACCAGTTCATCTTCACTAACCTCAAGTGCAAGTACAAGGTTTATGGCTGTTCCTTTCAACTTTAATAATTTATCAAGGGCTTCAGCCTGCGCTGTAGTTCTGGGAAAACCATCAAACAAAAAACCTTTGGCTGCAGGGTTATTATCAAGGGCAGTGCTTATCATGCCAATCACCACTTCATCAGGTACCAACTGACCTTTATCCATAAAATTCTTAGCTTCAACGCCCAAAGGAGTACTGGCCGCAATTTCACTTCGTAATAAATCGCCTGTAGATAAATGCTTTAAACCATATTTTGCTATCAGTTTTTCACTTTGGGTACCTTTGCCACTACCAGGAGGACCAAACAAAATAATATTAAACATCGGGGCTTTATAACTTTGGATGAAGGACAAATATACAGTTATGCGTTTAAATATATTTTAACAAACCAATCATCCATATAATTAGTAAGTATTTAAAAATAAATTCGTCTTAATTAATACAAATAAACCCGTTATATGATAAAGAGATTATTCTTTTACACTTTAGCAACCTTTAGCCTGCTAAGTTGTAACTCGCAACAGGCAAAACCAAAAAAAGAAAATATGAGTGACAGCAACAACCCTGTTTATTCAAAAACAGATGGTAGTAAAGTGGCGTTAAAAGAAGAAGAATGGAAAAAAATTCTTAGCCCTGAGGTATATTATATTGCCAGGCAAAAAGGCACAGAAAGGCCATACACCAGTAAGTACGAAAATTTTAAAGAAGCGGGTACTTTTTATTGCGCAGCCTGCGGCAACCCATTGTTTAAAAGTGATGCCAAATTTGAAAGTGGTTGTGGCTGGCCCAGCTTTTATGAGCCTATAAATAAGGCAGCCATTATTTATACGCCCGACAATACCCATGGTATGAAGCGTACAGAAACACAATGCGGCCGTTGTAAAGCACATTTGGGGCATGTATTTGAAGATGGCCCACCGCCAACAGGTTTACGCTTTTGCATAAATGGTGTAGTGCTTGACTTTGAAAAAGCCAAAGAAGCCGAAAAAAAATACAAGGAAGAAGAAAAGAAAAAAGGATAAAAAATTGCCCGCAGATTTAGCTGAGATTCGCAGAAATATCACCCCCTGCTTTTCTCATTTTCATCGGCGGGCAATAATTATTTTAAGCCCTTCGTATAATACCTAATAATAAAGCCACTACTGCCAGCACTAACAAAATATGTATAATGCCTGTAAGGCTATACACAAAAAAGCCCAAAAGCCACCCAATAATTAATATTACGGCTAGGATGTAGAGTATACTTTGCATAACGTTTGTTTTTCTTTAACAAGAAACAATTATACCATCCATAATTGTGATAAAACGGGCGTGGTGTAGAAAATAATACTCACTGGTAGTTTGATTTCTATCTTAATTTTTAAAGAGCTGTAGTTTCGCGCGGCACAAACTTGTTATCTTGTTCGCAAACAGATGTTTACATGACAGTATGGAAAATGATAACGAAAACTTTCAGCGAGTTTTCTGATGATAATGGAATGAAGCTAAGTGCCTCATTATCGTACTACACCGTTTTCTCTATTGCACCACTTTTAATTATTGCCATTTCGCTTGCCGGGCTTTTTTTTGGGGTAGATGCCGTGCAGGGCAAAGTGTATCTTCAATTAAGAAATTTAATAAGTGATGATGCAGCCAAACAAATAGAAGACATAATTAAAAACATGCACAAAAGCCACCAGAGTGTTGTGGGTACCACCTTTGGTTTTATTTTTCTTTTCATCGGCGCCAGCAGTGTTTTTTTAGAAATACAGGATTCTATGAATTTCATCTGGAGCATTAAGGCGAAGCCTAAAAAAAACTGGCTTAAATGGATCACCAACCGCCTGCTCTCTTTTTCATTAATTCTTGGTATGGGCTTTATTTTACTGGTATCTCTTTTTATTAACGCCCTTGTAGATTTGCTGAGCGATAAACTGCACAAATACCTTTCAGATTCCATCGTTTACCTTACTTATGCCATTAACATTGTGCTTGTATTGGCCGTTACCACCCTGCTTTTTGCCATTATTTTTAAAGTATTGCCAGATGCCATTATGCGCTGGAAAGATGCGCTGGTAGGTGCTTTTGTAACAAGCCTTTTATTTATGGTGGGCCGTTTTGTAATTGGCCTTTACCTTGGCCAAAGTAAGGTTAGCCTTACGTATGGTGCCGCTTCTGCCGTTGTAATTATATTGTTGTGGGTGTATTATGCCAGCGTTATTTTGTTTATTGGTGCAGAGTTTACCAAAGTATATGCCTATGCAAGGGGCAATGGTATAAGGCCCAACGAAACCGCCGTTTATATTGTAAAACAAGAGGCCAAAGAAATTTCAAAGACTTTTTTGGAAGATGAGGATTAGTAATTTGGTTCGCGCAGATAATGAAGAGCCGGCGTAAATTTCTGCCTATCGTAGATGATCAACTGTAGGTTTCTTATTATTATCTGTAGGCGTCATTCTTTCAACTGTAGCTTGCAAATGAAGTTCTGCCGATGGAATATGTTTTACTGTGGGCTGCAAAACAACTTCTGCCAATGGAAAACATTCAACTATAGCCTCCGAGAAAACTTCTGCCGATGGAATATGTTTTACTGTGGGCTGCAGAACAACTTCTGCCAATGGAAAACATTCAACTAAAGGTTTCGGGAAAACTTCTACAGACGCCGTGGGTTTAACTATGGGGCAAGGTATTTTATCGGGGGTGGAAAGGTTTTAACTATAAGCAAATGCGTAAAGCACGCTGCTTTAAAAAACAGTGTGTCTTTTACAAAACCTTGAAGGTCTTTAAAACACCTTCAAGGTTTTTTTATGGTGAGATTTATTTGGGCGATGGGTTTACCACAGATTTTTCTGCTGCGGTGCTTTTATTACTTATTGCAGCAGATATTTTGCTAAAACTGAACAGCTCTGCTTTTGCCGCATCAGCTGCAAAAAATTTTGCCGCTATTTGGGCCACCCCAATAGTTTGTTTGTAAATAGCATTCATTTCTTCAATGCCCGATGCAACTATTGTTTTCTTAATTTTTTTAAGTGATTCCTGGTTTACGTTAAGCTTGGCCACGGTTGCTGCATAGCCAGATAGTTGGGTAATATAAGTTTCGTCTGTGCCTGCGTCTGTAATTTCTGCCTGTAGTTGGGGGCTCATATTTTCTTTAAACTTTGCCAGCAGTTCAAGCAGTGCCATCTGGTTGCCTTTTATTACTTTGGCATAGTGTGCAAAGCCAAGCTGTTTTAATATTTCTTTCTCACGTTTGTTATCTTCAAAATCTACTTCTACCTGAATTTTAAACTCGCCCAGCAAAGGTTCTATTACTGTACTCAGCTCCAACAATTTGGTAGTGGCTTCGCGTTGTTCTTTGGCATTGTCTATACCAAGTATTTTTTTAATGGCATCATCAATCCTTTTTTCAAGGTTGGCAAAAAAGGGGTCTTTAAAGCCAGGCCTTTTGCTTATTAAAAAAGCTTTGTTGACTGTAGCGTTTTTCGCAATGGTAGCGCAGGTGGTAAGCATAATAGCATCTGCAACGGTGTAGTTGCGCTGTGGGGCAGTTTTGGATGTTGCCATAGTGTGTGTTGTTTTTGGTTTGTTAATGATTTTTTATAGAGGGAAGATAAATTAAAAATTTAATGTAGATAAATATTTTTAGTATGGTGTAGTAGAAATATTTTGCCTATCAGCAAACTAAAACATAATACCGTTGTGAAACGACAAGCTATTGTTTTTTTTAAAATTAGCCCTTTAGATATAATCATAAAATAGAAAATGTGTTTAAAGATTTAATCTTTTTATTTTTTTTTAATAAATAGAATAATGTAAAATTGTAATTATGAAACACAAAGTAACTGCCTCAAACAGCCCACCAATGCCCATATTAAACAGTCTTTATCTCTCAACTAAAAATAGTTACATGAAATCTTTATTTACAATTCTAGCCCTCCTTTTTATTTCTCTTTTTTCAAAAGCACAACTAAGTGAAGGCAATTGGCTTTTAGGTGGTTCTGGTAGTTTTTATTCATATAACCAAACGTATACTTCAGCAAGTAACAATACAACTGCTAAATACACAAATATTGACCTCTCAGCCTCCATCGGATATTTTGTTATTGATAAATTAGTAGTAGGAATAATTCCCTCATATTCATATTATAAAGGGGAAGTTGCCAGTCAAGGTGTTGTATCAGGAACAGTTGCAAGACCTAGCAAATTTTATATTGGTCCGTTTGCTAGATATTATTTCTTAAATGCAAACAAGCAGTTCAATATCCTAGCGGATATCAGATATCAGTTTGGAATAAACAAAATACCATTCCCACCAAAAGAACAAGGTACACTAAGCAATTTTTCTTTTATGGCTGGGCCAGAAATATTTTTTAATTCTTCAGTAGGAATGGAAATTCTTTTAGGCTACAAAATCACTAAAGAAACTATTGATAGTCAAACAGGGTACCAAGACAAACGCAATGGTTTTCAGGTTTCGATTGGTTTTCAAATTCATTTAGAAAAAAAATAAAAACATTTTTATGAAAAAAACAACTTTTATTTTATTATTATTAGGTTTGATTAGCTTTAGTTATGCTCAAGAAGGGGTCTCCCCTTCAAACAATAATGAGTATTGTCCAACGGTTGAATATACCTTTAATGTAACTATACCAGGTACATACTCAAGTATAATAGGTAATGCCGGATGTACTGTTACACAAGCCCCTTACAATTTTTCTTCTTCTGGGGGAAACAATACTTTTAGTTTTAAAGGAAAATTTGGAGATGTAAATCAGGCTCAAACCTTTGCTGTGAATTATTCAACTACCACAGGATCAGTAACATACAATATAATTTTCAAAAAAATAAAATCCTTGTTTTATCAAAACAATTGTTCTCCCATTCAGCCGAATCTAAGTACAATTATTGCAGCACCTTGCCAAATTGTAAACATCCCAGTAAATTTTAATAATGTATCATGGTTTACCAATTTTGAAAGCCCTACCCTTTGCTTTGGCACTATAAGCAATTATGAATATCAATTGCCAAGCGGCTGGTCTATCGGGTCTAATGTCTCTAATGGAACTAATTGGATATCTGGAAGTAACAGCGTTACTATCACAACGGATATTTCAAACGGCAATGGCATGACCGTTAAAATAAGACCTGCCAATAATTGTGGCAGTGGGCTTCTGAATGTTCAACAGCCTACACAAATTGGTATTTCTAGACCCAAGCCGCCATTAACCTTTAGTGCCGTAAACCCAATTTGCAGTGTAGAAACATATACGGCCAATGGCTTACCATCTGTTTTTACCAATTTAAGTTGGAACGTTACGCCAAGTGGGCTGGTATCTTTTTCTAACGCTAATGCAGCAAGTACAAGTGTTTCTGCGTTAACAAATGGCGTTGGAGACCTCAGTTTCGATATCTCATCTACAGGATGCCCTCTGTCTTTTTCATACAACACCCAAGAAGTTACAGGCCGGCCACAATTAATTACAGGGCAACCAAGTGCTATAACAGGGCTTGATTTACTAATTGATATTACCAATGACTGCTATGTACCTATTGATAAGTATACCGTAATTGGTGGTGAAGGAGCAACCAATTATAAATGGTATAGGCGGGTTTTACCAAATGGATCTTTTATTTTAAAACAAGACGGGCCTCTAAATTATTATTATCTCAGTGGTGGTATACCTGGCGATTGTATTGATATTGAGATAAAAGTAGTAGCCAGTAATAATTGCAACAGTAGTTCTCCATTAAGTTTCACCATGGAATCTCTACAATGCCGATGCTCAAAAGATGAAGGTATAAATGGCAGGTTTGCCGCATCACCCAACCCAACAACAGGTGAGATTCAAATAGAATCTAAAGACAAAAGATATACCATTAAAGAAATACAGGTAGCCGATAAATTAGGCAGTTTAAAGAAAAAAATAAAGCTTAGTGGTGATATAAAAGCCCACAAAATAAATATCGCCGAATTACCCGCAGATATTTACATCATTCGCATTTATGATGGTAAAACATGGGTATCACAAAAAGTGATCAAGAGTTAAAAATCAATTTAAAGTAACAAGTATTATACGGCCATAATTATGGCCGTATATGTTTTAGTGGCATGATTATTTTACAAATTCTTTTTGAAAAAATTCTTAATTATGAGCCTCACCATCAACGAACAGATCATTAAACTGAAAGAAATAATTGAGCCTATTAAAATATGCATGTTCACAACGCTTGACGATAAGAACCGTATTAACAGCAGGCCCATGACTACCATTAAAATTGCCCCGGACGGCGATATATGGTTTTTTACCAACGATTATTCTGAAGCCATTCACGATGTATCTAAAGACAATACCGTAGATCTTATTTACAGTCATCCTGGTCAGAATTCTTATGCGCACATAAGGGGTTCCTCAACCGTTGTTTTAAGCAAAGAAAAAATTAAAGAACTGTGGCACCCCATGTTAAAAGCCTGGTTTCCTTTAGGTATGGATGACCCAAAGCTTTGCTTAATAAAAGTGGCAATGAAAGAAGCCAGCTACTGGAATGCGGGCAGCAATAAAATGATTAACTTTTTCAATATTTTAAAAGCCATTGCCACCAGAGAGATTTACGATGATGGCGAACATGGAAAAATTAAAGTGAAATAAAAGTTATGATTAACAGGTAATAAAAAGAGGATGCAGTGATTGTATCCTCTTTTGCTTTTTTTAACACATAGAGACATAGCTAAGAAAAGAGAACATAGCTAATTATACAGGTTATAACCTTACATGGCAAAACTTCCCTACTGCTATGTTCCCTCGGCTCTAACCACGTAACTTATATGTTAAATGTTGTTGTAAGGAACGTTATTGCTTTAAGCAATCAGCATTGCGCTTTTTCTCAACATATAGAGACATAGTAAGGAAAAGAAAACATAGACAGTTATTCTTTCCCTTTGTTACCTCTGCTCTAACTATGTACCTAAGTGTTAAATGTTCTTGTAAGAAATGTTATTGCTTTAAGCAATCAGCATTGCGCTTTTTCTCAACACATAGAGACATAGTAAGGAAAAGAAAACATAGACAGTTATTCTTTCCCCTATGTTCCCTCGGCTTTAACTATGTGCCTATGTGTTAAATGTTTTTGTAAGGAAAGTTATTGCTTTAAGCAATCAGCATTGCGCTTTTTCTCAACACTTAGAGACATAGTAAGGAAAAGAAAACATAGACAGTTATTCTTTTCCTTATGTTCCCCTGCTTTAACTATGTGCCTATGTGTTAAATGTTCTTGTAAGGAAAGTTATTGCTTTAAGCAATCAGCATTGCGCTTTTTCTCAACACATAGAGACATAGTAAGGAAAAGAAAACATAGACAGTTATTCTTTCCCTATGTTACCTCGGCTTTAACTATGTACCTAAGTGTTAAATGTTCTTGTAAGGAATGTTATTGCTTTAAGCAATCAGCATTGCGCTTTTTCTCAACACTTAGAGACATAGTAAGGAAAAGAAAATAGACAGTTATTCTTTCCCCTATGTTCCCTCGGCTTTAACTATTTGCCTATGTGTTAAATGTTCTTGTAAGGAATGTTATTGCTTTAAGCAATCAGCATTGCGCTTTTTCTCAACACATAGAGATATAGTAAGGAAAAGAAAACATAGACAGTTATTCTTTCCCTATGTTCCCTCGGCTTTAACTATGTGCCTATGTGTTAAGTTATTTTTTTGTTGTTAAATTAGCTGAAATGCCTATCAGTATTGAACCTTAGCCGATTATCAGGTATTGTATAGTGTAAACAATTCCCCAAAAAATGCATTGGCATGTTTTTTCTTAAAGTATCCATGTATAAGTTAATTAGAAAAAATTTAAAGAATCGGGTTATGAAAAAAACATGGAAAAACTTGCTTGCTGTTAGTGTAGGCATGGTATTTACAGGCATTACAGCCACAAGTTTTGCACAGGAACAAAAAACAAGTGTTGAAAGCAGGCTTACCCCAAAATTTGGCGTAAAGGGTGGTGTTAACTTATCTAATTTATACGTTGATAATGTACAGGATAAAAACTGGAAATTGGGTGGAACAGTGGGTGTTTATGCAAAACTTCCTATAGTAAAAGGCTTATCCATACAGCCAGAAGTTTTGTACAGTATGAAGGGCGCACAAATTAATTACAACGGCTTTTTAGGCGGCAGCGGCAAATACCGTTATAATTTTGATTATGTAGAAGTGCCTGTTGTTGCTGTAATTAACCTGGCCAAAAACTTTAACCTGCAGGCTGGTGGTTATGCCGCTTTTCTTTCTTCAGTTAAGGTTAAAGATGTTGACCAGAATGGTAACGTAAATGGTATAACAGAATTGAATAAGGACAACTTTCAATCTTTTGATTATGGCCTTGTTGGTGGTATTGGGTTTGATATTGAAAATACCAATTTGGGTTTGCGGTATAGTTACGGTCTTAAAAATATTGGTAAAGATGGCAGCCTTTCAGGCAATGCTTTACAAAACTCAAAGCACAGTGTAATTTCTTTAACAGTAGGGTTTGCTTTTTAAAAGTAACCACTGCTTTTACTATACATCAATAAAAATAAAAGATAAGCCACGCTGGCTTTAATAAGGAACATAAGTCTTTAGCGTGGCTTATTTTACCATTACAAACCAAACTTTAATACAATGAAAAAAATCACCTCCTTTTTTATAGCAGCATTTGTTATTATGGTAACCTTCAGTTCGTGCCAGCTTATTGGCGATATTTTTAAAGCAGGTATTTGGACAGGAGTATTAATTGTTGCGGCTGTAGTGGGTGTTATTATTTACCTTATTTCATCAATTGGCAAACGAAAATAATCATACACTAAAATTAAAATCATGACAGTTTTAACCTTATTACAAATTGATGCACCTACAGTAATTGATGTTACGTTTGGTGTATCGTTCATACTTTCTGGCCTTGCTTTAACAGCCTATTTGGTACGTAGTTTTTCGGCCGCAAAAAACGTTGCCTAATTAAAGCTTATCACGCATTTTGTACCCACACCAACCGCTGATTCAACCGTAATGGTAGCGTCGTGAGATTGCAATATATTTAATGAGCTTACCATACCCAACCCCATACCATTGCGTTTGGTGGTATAATAAGGTTCAAATAAACGCCTGCGGTTTTCGTCATTCATGCCACTGCCATTATCTGTAATAATCAACTGTAGTTTATCATCGTTCTTTATATCAAACACAATAACACCTTCTCTTTCGCCATTCATAGCTTCAATTGAATTGTTTACCAGGTTTAATAAAGCGAGTATCATTTTGTTTTTATCAGCAGGAATAACATCAAGAATAGTAGTGTAATTGCTTTTTAATTTAATGTTCCTCAAGCCTGCTTTGTCTTTGGTTATCTCAATTACTTCGTCTACAATTTCACTCAGGGCAATTTCTTTTTTCTCTGTAGATGTTTCACGAAGCGATTGCAACAACTCTGTAATTAATGAGTTAATGCGAGAGGAGTTGCGTTGTACGATTTCAAGAAACATAATGGCATCTTCATTTCCTTCGCTATCATGCTGCAATTGTTCTACTGCAAGGTTAATATTATTTAGCGGGTTGCGTACTTCGTGCGCAAGGGTGCGCATAAACCTGCCTGCGGCGCCAAGTTTTTCTATCTGCAGTACATTGTTTTCAATTTTTTTACGTTCAGTAATATCATGCAGCATACCCTGCAGGTACACGTGCTGCTGGTCATCTGTTTCTATGCTTAACGATAAAAGGCAGGACTTTATGCCAACCTCTGCATTTACAATTTCAACCTCAACATCTTTAATCTCTTTATGATTAGCTAATTGCTTTAACAGTGTTGCAGCCTGCGCCTCATCATGCAAAAAACTAAAAACATTACTACCTTCAAGTTTATTTTTTTCTTTGCTCAGCAGCCTGCTGCCGGCACTGTTCATTTGCCTTATAATGCCATTTTCGTTAGTGGTAAAAATGGTATCGGTACTGTTTTCAAATATGCTGCGGAAGCGTCTTTCTTTTTCTTTTATCAGCTTAATATTTCCGCTTCTTTCTATGGCATAACGTATACAACGCTCCAGCTTTTCTGTACTTAATTCACTTTTAACAAGGTAATCTGTAGCACCCACTTTCATGGCTTCCATATCAATTTCAGGGTTACCCTTACCTGTTAATAATATCAAGGGTTCTTCGCATCCAAAAGCAATGGCCTTGGCAATCAGCTCAAGACCTGTTTTTATGCTAAGCCTGTAATCAATAAGGTAAATGGCATACTGGCGTTCTTTAATTCTTTCATAGCCATCATCAAATGAGTGGCACCAGTCGACCACAAAATTGTAATTGGTAAAAGATTTTAGATAATCGGCTATAATAAAGTAATCATCCTCATCATCATCAATCACAAGTATTTTAAGTAACTCATTCTTTTTTATCATAGTAAGAAGATGGTTATTTATTGGGGAAGAATGACTGTGAATGTTGAGCCTTCACCAGGTTTGCTTTGCGCATAGATGAGGCCCTCGTGGTTATCCATAATTTTTTTGCAGATAGAGAGGCCAATGCCAGAGCCTGGATATTCTGCCTTACCATGCAAGCGTTGAAAAATCATAAATATTTTGGTGGCATATTCTTTTTCAAAGCCAATGCCATTATCAGTTACCTCTATTTTATAATAGTGTTTATCAATAGGCAGGCCATGCGTTGCATATTCATCGGCACTTAAATTTTCAGAAGAAATACTTATGATGGCTGGTACTGTTTTTCTTCTAAATTTTATAGCATTGCTGATAAGATTCTGGAACAGTTGTTTTATTTGTAAAGGCATTGCTTTAATAACAGGCAATGGTTTAAGATGAATAGTGGTGCCCGTTTCATCAAGTATAAAATCAAGATCGTTTTGCACTTGTTTTACAATAGTATTCAGGTTTACATTTTCAAATACCTGGCGGTTGCGCGTTATTCTTGAATACTCCAAAAGATTATCTATTAACTGCCGCATGGTTTCGGTGGCAGCCATCATTCTTGCAATATAAACGTTGCCTTCCTCCTGCAGTACATCCTGAAATTTCATAGAAAGCCGTTCACTGAAAGTGCTTATTTTTCTTAGCGGCTCCTGCAGGTCGTGCGAAGCTATGTAGGCAAATTCTTCCAGGTCTTTATTACTGCGGTTAAGGTCTTCAATTTTGGTGTCAAGGTCTTTTTCTGTTTTGCGCACTTTTGATATATTCATGGTGCTGCCAATCATTTTAACTACTTCACCATTTTCATCTGTCACAAATTTTCCCTTGCATAAAACAATTTTCTTTTCCTGTTTTTGTGTAATAATTACATGCTCTGTTTCAAATTCTGTAGCATCTTCTTTTGCTTTTGTTATAAGGGCAGTTACACGTTTTCTTTCAGGGTCAGGAATATGAGCCATATGGCTTTCAAAAGTTACTTCGGGTGTTTCGTTTTCAGCATAATCAAAAAGGCGGTAATAACCTTTTGAACATTGTGCTTTGCCTGTTGCAAAATCAAGCGTCCAAACGCCAAAATCCAGCATTCGCTGGGTATCCTCTAATATTTCGTTTAGCTTAATATTTTCTTCAAGCGCAGTTTGGTGTTCTGTAATATCCTGCGCTATTAGTAATACAGATGCTGCCTTACCATCTTCGCCCCGGCGTAGTACGGTGCCTTGCGTTTTAAAGTAACGCCAGTTGCCTAGTTTGTGGTTAAGGCGGCTGTTAAAGCTGTGGCTTTTATCCTGCTCAAGTTCAAAAAATTGCTGTAATTGAGAGGTAACAAATTCGTTGTCTTCTTCAAAAATTAAATTTTTCCAGTCATCCTGCCAGGCATCAATATCATCGTAGGTAAACCCTAAAAGTTCGGTAACTTTTTTGTTAATGTAACGAAGCTTTTTACTGCCTGTATCGTACACGCAAACAATACCGGGAATAAAATCAGACAAAGTATTACAAACATCATGTGCATCATCGTTTTGGAACAATGTTCGTAATTTTTTAAGCGGATCATTGCTTTCAGTTGGCATCTGCTATATTTCGCTATTAAATTCTTTAAACTGGCGCATTTTATTATAGAGGGTTTTGCGATCTACATTTAAAATTTTGGCTGCTTTACTTTTATTAAAATTGGCAGCCTTTAATGCGGCAACAATGGTTTCATATTCTGCATCAAGCGAGGCGCTACGCAGGCTTTTTTCATTTAAAGGGAAATTCTTTTTTGCCTGGTAAGCATTGGATGAATGGTAAGAAGTATCGAAAATAACGGGCGGTGCCGATTGCACTTCTTTGTAAATAATTACAGGATCCTGTTGGGATGGATAAGTAAAATTTTCTGTATGATATTCTTCAAAATGTGTAGGCTGTGGGGGTGGCTGTGGTGTAGGCACAAGATTAACAGGTGCTTCAAACTGAAGCCTGCTGTAATTAACCAGTTCAAACGGCAGAGAAGAAGTTTCGATATAATTACCGTCTGTAAGTAATGCAGCACGCTTTATTACATTCTTCATTTCGCGAAGATTGCCTGGCCAGATATAGTTTTTAAAAATATTTGCTACTTCTGCACCAAGGCCATTAATATTCTTGTCAAGCTCTTCGTTTGCTTTTTCAAGAAAAAAGCCTGCAAACATTAATATGTCTTCGCGCCTTTCGCGCAATGGTGGTACATCTATACTAAACTCATTAAAACGGTGGTACAAATCTTCCCTGAACTTGCCTTTTTTGGCGGCATCAAGCAACTTTTCGTTGCTTGCTACAATAATGCGTACATCCAGTTCAATATCTTTAACTCCACCTACCCTGCGCATTTTGCGTTCCTGCACAACACGCAGTAAACTTACCTGTACATCGTATGATAAATTGGCTATTTCATCTAAAAAAACGGTACCCTGGTTGGCCAGTTCAAATATGCCCTTCTTCTCGCCAACGGCGCCTGTAAAAGACCCTTTTTCGTGGCCAAACAATTCGCTGGCAGCAAGTTCTTTTGATAATGCACCACAATCAACAGCCATAAAAGCCTGGCCGCTTCTTTTACTGTTGCGGTGAATTTCTTTGGCAATTACTTCTTTACCACTACCACTTTCGCCATAAATAATTACACTGTAATTAGTGGGCGAAACGCGTTTTATCTGTTCTATAATTCTTGTAAAAGAGGGGCTGTTGCCAAATACGTATTCGTTATTGGTATACGCTTTCTCTTTTTTATTTACATTTTTAGGCGGTGCCGCTTTGGGTGCTGCATCTGTATCAAGCACTTTTTTTATAGTCAGCAAAATCTCATCAGGAAATAATGGTTTTGTAACATAATCTATAGCACCACTTTTCATTACTTCTACCGCGGTTTTAATATCGCTGTAGCCCGTAATGATAATAACGGGCAATTGGTAGCTATGTTCTTTAAACTTAGCCATCAGGTCGGTGCCATTAATATCATCTAACCTGTAGTCGCACAATACCAGGTCTGGATTAAAGTTGGGTAGTAATTCTGTAGCATTTTTGCCTGTATGCGCCACTGCAACTTCGTAACCATTGCGGGTTAAAAAGCGGTTTAGTAAACTGCACATATCCACGTCATCATCTACCACTAAAATTTTTTTGGCCATTCCTGTATTTTTATTTTAGAGTTTGTTACAATTGTAAAAAGTTTAAAGCTATTGTGGTTACTTAAAATATTTTTAAGAAGCCCACATTCTTCGCATCTGGCTCATTGGTATTTGTAAATGTTCCCTGTACTTGGTTACTGTTCTTCTGGCAACATCAATTCCTTTATTGTTAAGCATCGATACTAATTGCTGATCTGTATAAGGCTGTTTTCTATCTTCCATTTTTACAATTTCAGCAATAGCCATTTGTATTACTTTATTGCTGATGCTGTCGCCTGTTTTATTTACCACACCTTCTGTAAATAAATTCTTTAACAAAATCATTCCAAAGGGTGTATCAACATATTTATTACAGGTAATTCTTGATACCGTTGAAATATCAACGCCTACTTTTTCAGCAATATTTTTAAGTACCATTGGTTTTAATAGGTTGCCATCGCCATGTTCAAAATAGTCAGGCTGCATAGCTACAATAGCCCTCATTATTCTAAGCATGGTGCCTTCTCTTTGCTTAATGGCCTGTATGTACCATTCAGCACTGTTAAGCTTGTTTTTAATGTATTGTTTGGCTTCTTTATCAAGATTATTTTGAGAAGAAATGCTTTCTTGCCAATCAGTATTTATGCGCAGGGTAGATGCAAATTCGTTGGCAAGAGAAACGTGCAGAACACCGCTCTCGTTACGTACAATAAAATCTGGTATTACAGTGTTTTTTTGTACAATGCCGCCTGTATGGCCAACTACTGGTTTTGACTTAAAAGAGGCGATATGATCAACAATCATTTTAAACTCTTCATCATCTACTTCTAACACTTCGTGCAGTTTATCAAACTGTGCAGATTTAAGAAGGTGAAAATATTTTTCGAGAAGAAGGATTGACTTTTTATCAAGTATATTTTGCTTAGATTTTGCTTTGATCTGTAACAGCAAACATTCCTGCGATGTACGCGCTGCAATGCCTACTGGCTCTAAGGTTTGTATAATGTTAAGTGCCTCAACAAACTTGGCTTCTGTTACAAATTTTTTGTTGCTGAAACTAAAATCATCGGTAAGGTCCTCAATACTTGTTTCAAGCATACCATCATCGTTTAACGAGTTGATAATAAAATCTGCAATTGCATATTTTTCATCATCTAAACCTTTCATTTTTAGCTGGTCTTTAAGGTCTTCTCTAAAGTCTTTTATATCTACCAAAGGCATACATGGTGCATCCTCTTCAGCAAAATAATTCTGATGCTCCAGTTTATAGTTAGGCGTATCATCGTAGGCGTATTCTTCCCAATCTTTATAATCTTCTACTTCACTGCTTTTTGCATCCAGCGACTCATCTGCAGGTTTATCCACCTCCAAAAAAGGGTTTTCTAAAAGTTCATTCTGCAGCTTTGCCTGCAACTCCTGACTGGTTAAATGCAGGATGTTGAGAAACTGTATTTGCTGAGGTAAAATTTTTAAATTCTGTTTTTGTGATAGGTTCTGTTGTAGCATAATTGTCAGATTTGTAAGCAACTATATAAAGCAACTACAAAGCCATTCTTAAACCAAAAAGCAAAATTTCTTCAAACCAACTGATAATCAATTATTTATTAATTTTCTGCGCCAGGATTTCAACAGCAAAATAATAATTTTTTAACAAAGTGTAGAACTTAATACACACAACATAAAACAAAAAAGGCGAATTTGAGAGTTTCCTCCCATAATCCGCCTTTTAAAATTACGTTTCAAAGCTTACGCAATTCCTGTAATTGGTTTTACCAGTGCCAATTCAATTTTTTTCTGCACAAAATCAAAAGCATTCAACATGGCATCCTGCCAGTTTTTTGATACTGATTGGTCTGCAAAAGTTTCTGTATCAGAGCTGATTTTTATAGATGCCATTTTACTGCTGTTGGCAGCATCGGCATATCGCTCATCAAGTTCGAGTTCTACGCTTTTAAAATGATTGCTGCCTACCGTTTTTTCTAATTTATCTAACAAGTTTCTTAATAGAGACAGGCAACCCTGCTGGTTAAGGTCAGTGCAATTCATGCTGAAATGGATAGTCATATGGCTGTAGGTTTTAGTACATTTTTACAAACTCTGTTCCATTTTTATTGAGCAACAAATTGCACGTCTTTGTAATTCATTTCTCAAATTTTACCCTATTTGTAAGGCACTGTTTTTTAATTACTAATAAAAATTATTTATCAAATAAAACTTATGTTATGTTACGCTGGACAATCACATTTTTAATCATTGCCATCATTGCGGCCATATTTGGTTTTGGTGGTATTGCAGCAGGTGCCGTGGGCATTGCTAAAGTAGTTTTTTTCTTGTTTTTGGTACTTTTTGTAGTATCGCTGTTTACTGGCAGAAGATCAGTATAATACATTAACCAATGTTGTTAAAACGAATAAAGGTGCGGCAATGCCGCACCTTTATTCGTTTATGTCTTTATACTATCATACTAACTATAAATACAAGAGGCTGGCAATAATGCCAGCCTCTTGTAAACATATTTTTTTAAATATTAATTGGTAGCTGATTCTTTTTTAGCTTCTTCCTTCATTTTTTCGTTTGCAAAAATGGCAAATTCTACACGCCTGTTTTTAGCCATATTGTCCTGTGTATCATTACCAAATTTTGGTTGTGTTTCGCCATACCATGCCGTTTGAACACGATTGCCGCTTACGCCAAGTTCTTTTAAAAAACTTGCTACTGCTATTGCACGTTTTTCAGATAAAGACATATTAAGTTCTGAAGTTCCGCTGGCATCTGTGTGGCCTTCTACACGTACATAAGTATCAGGATATTTGTTAAGCACAGTTACCAGTTCGCGCATATTTGTTTTTGAAGCTTCATTTAAATTGGCTTCATTTAAACCAAACAACACTCCCGAATTAAAGGTAATATTGATGCCCTCGCCTACGCGGCTAACTTCTGCACCTGCAATTTTTTCAAGTTCTTTGGCTTCTCTGTCCATTTTTTTACCAATCATGCCACCAGCTACACCACCAACGGCTGCACCAAGTATGGCACCAAGGGCAGTATTTTTTGCTAATTTACCTACACCTGCACCAACAGCAGCACCCGCACCTGCACCAATTATGGCACCTTTTTGAGATTTATTTAAATTGCTGCACGATGTGGTTGTTAACACCACCAGCACACTTGTACCAATAAATAGCATTTGTTTTACGCGTTTCATTTTTTCTATTTTTAAATTTTAATGAGTTTTTTGTTGATGTTATTATAATACATGTCAATAAAAATTGTACCTAAGTACCAGTAATTTTTTTTCGTTGCCATATATGCAGCTATTAGTGTTATGTAAATAACTATTTAGCTTTGCCTTGATTTAGCTTACTTTTATTAAAATATTTCTATGGACAAGTTTGTAGTATTGGTTGCGGAGGATGATGCCGATGACCGTTTTTTATTGCAAACAGCTTTTGAAGATTGCGGCAGCAGCGAACACCTTGAATTTGCCGAAAATGGGGTTGAATTGATTGAATACCTTGATAAACTGGGCGATAAACCCTTTTACGGTTTTATTTTACTTGATTTAAATATGCCAAGAAAAGATGGCAGGGAAGTTTTAAAATACCTGAAAGAAAATTCAAAATATAAACGAATACCAGTTATTGTATTTTCAACTACTAAAAACGAGATGGAAGTACACCGCTGTTACGATTTGGGTGCCAATACCTACATAAGAAAACCTGTTAGCTACGATCTGCTTTTAAAATTTGTACAGGATATACGCAATTACTGGCTTACACATGCGCTTATTGCCTCTTAGAAAATAGTGAGGATAAATTGAAATTTTTAAGTGTAAGATTTTTAAGAAATCCAAACTTTTTATTCTCTTCCAAAATATTACTTCCAAAGTTTTTAAGTACAAAAGGCACCACAATTCTTGGTATCCAGCCAACTTTAGCAAGTAATACTTTTTTAACCAGTACATCTACCACAAAATCTACCCCAAAGTTTATTAATGGGTTGGTTTTATCGCGGCTGGTTAGTTTGCCCATTACAGATAATGCATCGGCAGCAGGCTGTATTCCTTCACGCAACGCATTAAAATCATCTTTAATTACTGCTTTTGTTTGTTCAACCAATAATGTAAGACGCTTCTTTTCATCACAAAGGTCTTTATACGTGGTTATTGCTGTTGTCATAAACAAGTTTTACTACAATGTTTTTAAAATAAGCTGTAATAGATTTTTTAAGAACAATACAGAGGATACCAATAAACAGAAAAATTAAACCTGCCGCCAAAAATCCCAGTGCCTGGCTTTGTAAAACGGTAGCTAGCCAAAAACCAAGCGAAATAGCCCCAAACAAAATAAAGATGGTAGTAAAAAAAGCTATTAAAATACCAAGTGCAGCCGATGATACCATTTCGCTGCCTTTAAGTGTGGCATTTGCAATAGCCAGTTGTTTTTGGGCATCAATAAAATCGCCAATATGCTCGCCAATTTGTTCAGCTCTTTCTTTTAATGTTGGTTGTTCCATGCTGGTATATGGTTAACAGGCTGCAAACAGCACATTTAGGGTGCTGTTACAGCCTGTTTAATTAAAATAAATTAAGCGTATTCCTCTTCAATATTGCTTACTGACTTGTTGATATCGGCTTTTAAACCATCCAGTTTTTCTTTACTGTTGTCAATTAAATCGCCCAAAGAATCGGCCCAGTCATATGCTTTGGTGGAAAGGCGTTTTCTAAGGTCGGCACCTTTTTCAGGAGCCAGTAATAAACCTATAATGGCACCCGCTGCTGCTGCACCTGCAATGCCTAAAATAATTTTTGTGGTAGTTGTTGCCATAATTGTTACGTTTTATATGAGTTTTTTTAAAAAAGATGTGCCGTTAAATATACTTAAATGTGTGGATTTAATTGCTCAATAAATTAAATAAAATCGTGGTAATATTTTTGTCTATTTAATTATGAAAGAAAATGACGCGCTATGAAAAAGAGAACAGTTTTAATAATAGACGACGAAACTGATTTGTGTTTGTTACTGTATAGTTACCTTAAACGTAAAAACTTTGATGTAAAATTTACCCATAACCTTAAAGATGGTTTGAGTACTTTAAATACCATGCACCCCGACATTTTATTTCTTGATAATAATTTACCCGATGGTTTAGGCTGGGAATTAGCACCAGAACTTGAATTAAAATATCCTGAAACAAAAATAAATCTCATCAGTGCTTTTCATCCCAATCCACCCAAATTTATGGATGGTAGTAAGGTGAGCGTTCTCGAAAAACCAATATCTACCACTAATTTAGATACCTATTTAAATTAATACTATTCGCTTATAAATTTTTAAAAAGGTTGCCATTAATGGCAACCTTTTTTATTTGCCGTTAATGTTATAAACCTGCTCCGTACTGCAACAGGCATTATATTGCACAACGTAAATTTACCACATGCAAAACACACCCTTTACACAAAAACATATAGCTCTTGGCGCAAAAATGGCACCCTTTGCAGGTTACAACATGCCCATAAGTTATACAGGTATTAATGATGAACATGCTGCCGTACGTAACAACGTTGGTGTTTTTGATGTAAGCCATATGGGCGAATTTGTTTTAAAAGGTGAAAATGCTTTAAACCTTATTCAGCAGGTAACCACCAACGATGCAAGTAAACTAACCAACGGCAAAGCACAGTACAGTTGCCTGCCCAATAAACAGGGTGGTATTGTTGATGACCTTATTGTGTATTGCCTGGAAGAAAACAAAAGCTATATGCTGGTGGTAAATGCCAACAATATTGAGAAAGACTGGAACTGGATAAGCAGTTTTAATACCGCCAATGTAGAGATGCATAACATAAGCAGCAAAACCTGCCTGCTTGCCATACAGGGGCCCAATGCCTGTAAACTGCTGCAGCCATTGGTTAACGAAGACATTTTAAACCTTAAATATTACACCTTTGTAAAAGGCACTTTTGCAGGCGTGCCCAATGTTTTAATAAGTGCCACAGGCTACACTGGCGCTGGCGGGGTTGAAATTTATTTTGAAGATATAAACGATGCAGCCAATATTATTTGGGATAAATTAATGCAACTGAATATTAAACCCATTGGCCTTGGTGCACGCGATACACTGCGCCTTGAAATGGGCTATTGCCTGTATGGCAATGATATTGATGATACCACTTCGCCATTAGAAGGTGGATTGGGATGGATTACTAAATTTACTAAAGACTTTATTGCAAGGGAAATAATAGAAAAACAAAAAGCCGAAGGCATTACCCGCAAGCTGGTAGGTTTTGAAATGATAGAACGTGGCATACCGCGCCATGATTATGTAATAAAAGATGCCGCAGGCAATACCATTGGCAAAGTTACCAGCGGCACACAGGTGCCTGGTTTAAATAAAGCCGTAGGCCTTGGTTATGTTGCTACACCTTATGCAGCAATTGACAGTGAGATTTTTATAGAAATACGAAATGGGCTTGTAAAAGCAAAAGTGGCAAAAGCACCCTTTGTGTAATAAAGCTTTCTATTCCTCAATACCCCTTTTAAGAGGGGTGGCTCTATGTATGGTATATAAAGCATCCCTTAAAATGCAGTAAAGCTTACTCCTATAAAATTAGGCTTCATCCTTTTGACTAGCTCTTCCACTTTTATAAACGCTAATCTTTTACCAAAACCCTGCATTCAAAGCAACCGTATTTTCTATTCACTACATTTGAAAACTGGTTTCAAAAAAATTTGCCGCAATTAATGGTTCAAAAGCATAAAATTATTAACGATCCTGTGTATGGTTTCATCACCATTAACCACCCGTTAATTTTCGATATTATTTCCCATCCTTATTATCAACGCCTTCGCCGTATACATCAAATGGCATTGGCTTATTTGGTGTATCCTGGTGCTGTGCATACAAGGCTGCATCATTCGCTGGGTGCTTATCATTTAATGTGCAATGCGGTAAGTGAACTTCGTTCAAAAGGGGTAAGCATTTCGCACGATGAAGAAATTGCGGTAAAAGCAGGCATTTTACTGCATGATGTGGGCCATGGCCCTTTTTCACATGCACTTGAAAGCCAGATGCTGCAGGGTGTTCATCATGAAGACATCAGCCTGCAGATTATGCAGGTAATTAATGAAGATTTTGGCGGCAGGCTGCAACTTGCCATTGATATTTTTACAGATAAATATTCTAAAAAATTCCTTCACCAGTTAATAAGCGGCCAGCTTGATGTTGACCGTATGGATTATTTAACCCGCGACAGTTTTTTTACAGGCGTAAGCGAAGGTGTAATTGGGTACGACAGAATTTTAAAAATGCTCACTGTAAACAAGGGTGAACTGATGGTGGAGGAAAAGGGGATTTTCAGCATAGAAAAATTTCTTGTAGCCAGGCGCCAAATGTACTGGCAGGTGTACTTACACAAAACGGTATTGAGTGCAGAAAAAATGCTGGTAAATATTCTTAAAAGGGTACGTGAACTTAGTAAAACCAGTGTAGAAGGTTTAACCACAGGCGGAGCTACTGACTTTTTTTTATACCAGTTTGATGGTGTAATGAACAGGCAAACCCTTGAAAAATTTTGTGAACTGGATGATGTGGATTTTTCTTTTTCAGTAAAACGATGGAGTAAACATCCTGACTTTATACTAAATCAGCTATGCAACCGTTTATTAAACAGGCAGTTATTTAAAATCAGGGTACAGGCAGAGCCTTTCAGCGAAGCGATAGTAAATGAAAAAATTAAGCAAACCTGCGAAGCATTGAATATAGACGAAGAAGCCGCACGCTACTTTGTTTTTACTGGCGAAGCAGACAACACGATGTATAAAACGCATGACGAAAAAATAAATATCCTGTTTAAAGATGGTTCTGTTAAAGATATTTCCGCTATTGATAATCCTTTAATTCATCAAACAATTTCTGCCCCCATTAAAAAATTCTACATTTGTTCATTAAGCTGATGTATAGTCAGCAGGTCAATAGTCAGTAAGTCATTTATTAAGTAGAAGAAAGTGACGCAATGCTTAAATGACCGATGACCCAGCGACTAATTTTATATTATGCAATTTACTGCGGCGCAAATAGCCATGATTATCAATGGCAAAGTAGAAGGAGATGAAACGGCCTCTGTAGGCTCGTTTGGTAAAATTGAAGAGGCTGTAAAAGGTCAGATTGCTTTTTTGGCAAATCCCAAATACGAAGATTATTTATATATCACTGAAGCTTCCATTGTTATTGTAAACGATGCGCTTGAGCTAAAACAACCCGTTAATGCAACCTTGCTTCGTGTAACAGATGCTTACAGCGCTTTTGCCGCCTTACTGGCAAAATACCAGGAAATTGTAACCCAGCAGCTTAGCGGCATTCAGCAACCATCTTATATTTCTCCTACCGCTAAAATTGGCAGCAATGTTTTTGTGGCTGCTTTTGTTTATGTTGGTGATAATGTTACCATTGGCAACAACGTAAAATTATTTGCAGGTGCCGTAATAGGCAACAATGCAGTTATTGGCGATAATACCATTTTACATGCAGGTGTAAAAATTTACCAGGATTGTGTAATTGGTAAAAACGTAACCATTCATGCAGGCACCGTAATAGGCAGCGATGGTTTTGGTTTTGCGCCTTTGGCGGATGGAACTTTTAAGAAAATACCCCAAATTGGCAATGTTATAATAGAAGATTGGGTTGAAATTGGAGCCAATGCAACTATTGACAGGGCCACCATGGGTGCTACCATCATTAAATCTGGTGCCAAGCTTGATAACCTGATACAAGTTGGCCATAACGCCGAAATAGGAAGTAACACTGTAATAGCCGCACAGGCTGGTGTAAGCGGCAGTACCAAAGTAGGCAATAGTGTCATGATTGGCGGCCAGGCAGGTATTGTAGGCCATATAACCCTGGCAGACGGAAGTAAAATAAATGCGCAAAGCGGCGTTACAAAATCTATAAAAACCCCCAATACAACTGTTACAGGCAGCCCTGCATACGAATACACGGCCACACTTCGCAGCCAGGCATTAAGCCGTAATTTACCCGACCTTCAAAAACGTGTTCAGGAACTTGAAAAATTGGTGCAACAGTTATTGGCAGATAAGGTAAATGCATAAGTTGCTCTTATCTTGTGCGTATCACTTATTTTCGCGGGATTATTTGTAAATGCAGGATAAGAAAAAGATGGCATTTGCTTATGATTCCCCTGGTTTAGGTACAATAATTTGCTTTCAAAAACGTCATTATAGCTGGGTAATGTATCAAAGCGCTCCTGCCGATAGTTATCGGCGGTGCGACGTCCGCAAGATCCCGTGGACTCACAGAGTCTGGCGGACAACGAAGATGAACTAACAACGAAAGCTGGTTACATAAAAAGAACAGACAAAAATGGACATGAATTTTAACCCCGATAAGCAACACACCTTAAGCAGTGCAGCAAGTATTAGCGGCACAGGTTTGCATACCGGTATTTTAGTTGATATGACGCTGAAGCCAGCCAACCCTGGTTTTGGTATTCAGTTTCAACGCGTTGATTTGCCAAACCAGCCCGTTATTAAAGCAGATTGCGACCTGGTTACAGATACCAGCCGTGGTACTACTTTGCAATTAGGTGATGCAAAAGTGAGTACAGTTGAGCATGTTTTGGCTGCATTGGTGGGTATGGGTGTTGATAATGTGCTGATTGAACTGAACGGCCCTGAAATTCCTATTATGGATGGCAGCTCCCAGCCTTTTATTGAATTGATTCAAAATACTGGCGTTGCAGAGCAGGAAGCTGCAAAAGCATGGTACAGCCTTGATGAAAATATTTACCATTACGATGAAGGCAAGCGTGTAGAAATGGTGGCTTTACCTGCGGTGGATTACCAGATTACTACGCTAATTGATTTTAATAGTCCTGTTTTGGGTACGCAGCACGCTGGCCTTAAAACCATGAGGGATTTTACCGGTGAAATTGCTCCCTGCCGCACTTTCTGTTTTTTACACGAACTGGAAATGCTGCTTGATAACGACCTGATTAAAGGTGGTGATATTAATAACGCCATTGTGGTGGTTGATAAGCAGATTTCTGACGATGAAATGGCGCGTTTGGCAAAGGTTTTTAACCGCGATAAAATTGAAGTAAAAACAGAAGGTTACTTAAATAACCTTGAGCTTCGCTTTCCCAACGAACCTGCAAGGCATAAACTACTTGACGTTGTAGGCGACCTTGCATTGATTGGTTATCCTATTAAAGCAAGAATTATCGCCAACAGGCCAGGCCACAGCACCAATGTTGAATTTGCAAAAAAGATAAAACAATACATACGCAGGAATAAACATGTTAAAGATGTTCCTGTGTATGACCCCTCGTTGCCGCCGGTTTTCAATCTTGAAAAAATTGAAAAAACCTTACCGCACCGTTATCCTTTTTTATTGGTTGATAAGATTACTGAACTTACAGATAAGCACATTATTGGTATAAAAAACGTAACTTTTAACGAATGGTTTTTCCAGGGGCATTTTCCAAATAACCCTGTAATGCCTGGTGTACTGCAAATTGAAGCTTTGGCACAAACAGGCGGTATTCTTTGTATTAACTCAATGCCTGAAGGCATTTACGATACATATTTCTTAAAAATCGATAATTGTAAATTCAAGCAAAAAGTAGTTCCTGGCGATACCATGATTCTTAAAATGGAATTTGTTGGCCCAATCAGGCGCGGAATTTGCGAAATGCGTGGTACAGTTTACGTTAATGGAAAAGTTGCAACAGAAGCAAATCTTGTAGCACAAGTAGTTAAAAGAAACGTAAATTCATAGCAAAGTTTCCACACGGTGCAGCTAAAAAAATACTTTTGGCATCTTTTTTACTACCAACAGTCCCATTATGGAAATAGAAGTAGTTGTAGAAGAGGCCCCAAAAACCAAACTAAAGCGGATGACACATCCCTATACATACATAGATCCCAATGCAAGAGTAGCATCTAATGTTAAAATTGACCCGTTTACTGTAATTCACGGCGACGTTACCATTGGCGAGGGCACTTGGATTGGCAGTAATGTTACCATAATGGAAGGAACCACTATTGGCAAAAACTGCCGTGTGTTTCCTGGTGCCGTACTTGGTGCCATTCCTCAGGATTTAAAATTCAGTGGTGAAAAAACTACTGTTGAAATCGGCGATAATACTACTATACGCGAATTTGTTACCATTAACCGTGGTACCGAAGACCGTGGTAAAACCAAGGTAGGCAGTGATTGCCTTATTATGGCCTACAGCCATATAGCGCACGATTGCATTATTGGCAATAACTGTATTTTAAGTAACAGTGTACAGGTTGCAGGCCACGTTATTATTGGCGACTGGACCGTTATTGGTGGCGTAAGTGCGGTACACCAGTTTGTACATATTGGCCAGCATGTTTTTGTTGCAGGCGGCAGCTTGGTGAGCAAAGATGTTCCACCATACATAAAAGCGGTGCGTAACCCGTTAAGTTATGGCGGTGTAAACAGCGTTGGTTTAAAACGCCGTGGTTTTACACTTAACCAGATTAATCATATTCTTGATATTTACCGTATTATTTATAACAAAGGCCTTAATACATCTCAAGCCATTGACTTTATAGAAGAAGACCTGATTGCCAGCGATGAGCGTGATGAAATTGTAACATTTATCCGCGAAAGCGGCCGCGGCATTATACGCCGTTTTGGTAAAAGTGGTAGCGAAGAAGAGTAGTTTTTTTGGGACGGACTTTGGGATTTCTATTCAGCGCCTGTTGTCCGCAGGACTCTGTGAGTGTCTTCCGATAACTATCGGAACACTTTTACGTTCATAACATTATTCAGCATGAAAAAAGCCGCTACAACTTTGTAGCGGCTTTTTTCATGTTCACCAATCTTCTTCTTAAGAAATTTAAAAAGCAAAGGCTGCCCTTTCAAGGCAGCCTCTTTCACTCTTCACTGGGGTAATAAAATAATTTTTAAGCCAAAACGGTAATCAATCCTTTAATAATGGCACCAAGTTTAATGGCTTCAAACACACGGCTTTCGCTGCTGCCATGTTGCAAAACAGATTGCTCGTGAGAGGTAACACACATTTCACAACCATTTACAGAAGACACCACCAGGCTAACCAACTCAAAAAATTCTTTGCCTAAAACAGGGTTCATCATAATACTCATTTTGATGCCTGCAGGTTGGTTGCTGTAAAAATCCTTTTTAATGTAATGGCGAAAACGGTAGAAAATATTATTGGTATTCATTAAAGAAGTACAGGCAATAATTTCAGCAATTTCAACATCGGTAGCTCCTGCCTCTTTTACAAGGCTTGTAAAGCTTTCTTTCAACAGGTCGAATTTTTCATTTACAGCAATGCTTAAAGCAAGCAATAACGCCTCTTTTCTATTAAGATATTGTGTATTGCTTAAAACGTTGCTTACGTTTATTTTCAGGTCTTTAATAAACCTTGCATCCGTGTTTAGCAATGCCTGCGCATTTGCAGATGGCTGGTAATTGGGTATTTGCAACTCGTTTAACAGGTTTACAAATGTTTCATTTTGTATGGCGGCCGCTGTGCTCATAGTCTTTCTTTATTATTTTAAAAACAAGGCATAAAAACAAGTGTTATCACACGAGCTTTCATGCCTTATTTAGTTATGAACAATTAGTTCATGCTTAATTCCTGAGTTAATGTTTTTTGGTCGTTGGTCCAGTTGCAAGGGCAAAGTTCATCTGTTTGCAAAGCATCCAGTACTCGTAAAACTTCCTGTACGTTACGGCCTACGCTAAGGTCATAAACGCTTACCCAGCGTACAATTCCCTGTGGGTCAACAATAAAAGTAGCACGGTAGGCAATTTTCTCTTCAGCATCTAAAATACCCAGCTCTTCAGCTAAAGATTTTGAAGTATCAGCCAGCATAGGAAATTTCAGGTCACGCAAATCAGCATGATCCCTTCTCCAGGCGGCATGTACAAATTCACTGTCAGTAGAAGCACCAATTAAAACTGCATCACGGTCAGAAAAATCATTTGCCTTCTTATTAAATTCAGCAATTTCGGTAGGGCATACAAAAGTGAAATCTTTAGGCCACCAAAACATAACTGTCCATTTACCAGAAGTTTCGTTGGTAATTTCTACGAATTCTTTTCCTTTTTCAATAGATACTGCTGCTTTCTTTTTAAACTGTGGAAACTGGCTTCCAATAGATAAAACACGATTGCTCATGAGGGTAGTTTTTATAATTAATAATGATGTTGCTTTTTTCGTCTTTGGCCGCAATCGTTGTTACAGATTGCAAATGTGCAGGCTTATACCGATAGTTTTAAATTGTTATTTACTATTGGTTGATAGTTTATGGCTATGAATGGAATGGGGAGAGACTGATAAGTACAGATCTGATGGAAATACAAAATGTGAAATAAAGAAGTGGGATTGTGATTAAAGCAGCAGAGTAACATCTACTCATCATTCTTTCTCAAACTGCCTTTATACTTTCTTATCTTATATTCTTCAAAGCATTTTTCAATATAATAGCCAAATTCAAGCTCGTTCAATATTTGTAAAGTTTCGTAGCCTGGCCTGTATTGTTTCATGAAAGTATCTAGTTCTGCACCTTGTAGTTTGGTTATCTTTTTTACAAATACTTTATTAAAACGGTGGTCAATATATTTATCCTGCTCTTGCTGTACCAGCCTGTTTTGCAAAAACATTAAGTTACGGTTTCGTTTAAAACGGAACATGTTTATAAACTCCTCCAAATCTAAACCAACCGTTACACCACCTGTGCCTGGTGCCAGGCCATTATTCCTGCTAAGGGAAATACCAGGCTTTTTAAAGTCAAAGTATTTCTGGTAGTCCTTACGGTTTTGCAAAGAATCAAGATGATAGTTTTTATTGCGCACTTTTACTTCTGGCAGCAAGGCTGCGTAAACATGCAGGCTGATGTCAAAATTATCAAGGTTACTGATGGTGTCTACAGCATAACGCTGTGTTGATTTATTTAGTAAACTGAACCAGATAGAATCTTTTTTAAAAAGGACAATGCTATACCTGCCCAATGAATCTGTAACAGTACCACGGCCAGATTTACTTAATACACTTACAGCTTCCAGCGGTTTGCGTGCAGAAATATCAAATACCCTTCCGCTAACTGTAACCATTTGTGCCTGAATAGTATGCAGGCAACCAAGTACTGTAATTATTAAAAGCAGGAAGTGTAGCCGTTTCTTCAATTGATACAATTATGATGTTGTAATATTAAAGCACTAATGCCTTACAAAAACACCAGTTACATTTATTAACTGTTTTTTGCAATTTGATGGTGATGGAAATGCGGATGACACTGATTAAATTGATGTACACCGATAAAAGGATTTTAAATTTCCATGACAAGCATTACTTTAAAATTTTTGGCCAAGAATCATGGGCAGCATTTTGCGCCAGGTTGGCCAGTCGTGGTTAATATCGTTGCCCCAAACCTGCAGATCGTGCCATATGCCTTTCTCCCAAAGCACTTTTGAAAAACGCTTATTGGCTTCAGGGTCTTCATGTGCGCCGCTGCCTGTATAAATATGTATGTGGTGGCTGGCCTTTATTTTATCAATATAATGCGCATCAGTAAGGTTGGGAATATAATGTATGGGGCTGTTATAATACACCTGCTCATCCCAAAAGCCTTTGGTATACTCAGTAAGATCGTACACGCCACTCATGCTTATTACTCCGTTAATAATATCAGACCTTTTTAAAAACAGGTTCATAGCGTGCAACGCGCCAAAAGAAGCACCGCAGGTGTAAATAAAAGTTTGCTGGCTGGTGCTGTTGCGTATAAAAGGTATTACCTCGTTATGTACATAATGGTTAAACTGGTTATGGCGAATGGCTTTGTGTTCAGGCAGCATCTGGTTGTTCATCCAGCTTTCTTTGTTCATACTGTCAATACTATACACTTTTAGTTTGCCTGCATTTATCATTGGTGCTAACGCATCAATCAGTTTAAAACGTTCATACTCTAAATAATCAGCAGCGGCAGTAGGTATCAGCAATAATGCAAAACCAAAATGCCCATAACTAACAATAGGCATTTCTTTATTTAAAGAAGGACTGTGCCAGGATGTAAAATGTTTTTTCATGTTGTCTGAACGGAGATTTTGGATGATTAAATGGATTGGAAAGATAAGAGGTACAGCAATTATTACTGAATAAATAATAAATCTACTGTAGGTTTTTAAAAGCAGGTTTTCTTAATTTCCTTCCATAATTCGTTATAGCATTGGGCTGCAAAGCTGTTATGGGCAAAGGTTTCAAGCGGCGCTTCGTGTATGCCCATTTTCTCAACGTCACTTAAATAAGGAATGTAATTTTTAAAGAAAACCTTATCCTTATAAAACTGGTTCATCACCTCGTGGTGAAGATTTTTGCGGTGATCTACCATGCTGAAGAAACATTTTAGCTTTTCTTTATCCAAACTATGTTCTTCAAAATATGCAGCAACCGTGTTATAAGAACGTATAGAAAGTGTGGTGGGAATATTGGGCATCAAAACCCAATCGGCCGCATTAAAAATATTATCGTGCAGTAAAGAAATACCCGGCGGTGAATCTAATATCACTATATCAAACTCTTTTTTAAGAGGTGATAGTAAAGAACCAATTCTTTTTTTTGATTGCTTTAATTCATTCAGTAATAAGTCTGCCTGCCTTGCAGAAAGGTCAGCAGGTATGGCACTAAGGTTATCGTAACGCGATGCCTGTATGGCATCTGCAAGGGTTATCTCACTGTTTAAAAGCTTCTTGCTTTCATTTTTTACCGATGATTCCACACCAAGAAAGAACGAAGAACTACCTTGTGGGTCAAGGTCCCAAACAAGTGTGTTATAACCTTCCTGTGCAGAAAGGTAAGCAAGATTAATTGCTGTAGCGGTTTTGCCAACGCCACCTTTTAAGTTGTAGAGTGCAAATGTTACCATGATTTAAATGTACAAAAAGAAATGATTAGAACTCTTTTTAACACTAAATACCCTTTGGCGAAGCTTATGTTGTACTAAACCTTCGGTAGTTCGTAAGCCCGTCCAGGAATAGACAAGCTTTGTTTTGTAATAAATACAATTTTATGCAAACACAAAGACGTTCTACCGGGCTGCGTACAGCGGCTTCAGATTATGAAACCATTGTAC
>JANPIP010000049.1:0-4712 GCA_031424995.1 Chitinophagales bacterium
CGAAATATTACAAATCCTGAGCATTACGTTACTCAATAAAACTCAGTTAAATCAACTGTTTCAGCTAACCTGTCAACAGAATTTCAAAGAACTAAACTCAAATCAATTGAGTATGAACAACTTATGTTAGGATGATAGTGGGTTAAGATAATTGGTCAATAACACCTGGTACAGTTTAGAGGTTGTTGAAACAGTTGTATAAATACCTTCAAACGTAGTTATGGCGGTACTTACATCTGTACATGCCAGTTTACGGCTGGTGCTGCTGGCTGGTGTTACCAGGGCCACCGGCAATGCTAATGGCTCTTCCAGTAACTTAACGGTACAGGTGCTTGCACACTTATTCTGCAGGTCAATTAACTGGTTGGTTTTTAGGGTATAATCATAATCCAGCAGGTTTTTGAGGTAAGTGTTAAAAGCGCTGTGATCAGTTACTGTTGTACCCGAAGCGGTTTTAAGGGCTGCAAGGTTAGTACATACATTGCCTGCGCTTACCTCTGTTACTTCAGGTTTAACCGTATAGGGTTTGGCATCGTAGGGGTACGGATTGTCCAATAATTCTGCTGTAAAGCCAGCCCTGCCTAATGTCGACGTAGCACCGATATGGTAATTAAATACATCTTTAAAGGAAGTGAAAGTTGCAGCACCTTAACCTGTAGATAGTCCCGCAGGCAATGTACTTACAATCCTTATTTCATCGGCTGTTGTGGCGGCATTAATGTATACAGTGGCTACATCTTTAAGATTAACAACAATATTGTCAATAGTAGTATTTGTTATGGTAGTAAAATTGCTTTCTTCATCGCGTACCGCTTTTAGCCTGGTGGACCAGTTAGTGGCTGCGGCCTCAAGATCAGTAAGGGTAAAGTTGCGTAGTTCCTGCAGGCTTGTTTCAGCTTTGGTATCAATGGCTATTTTGGCTGCCGCCCCGTCGTCTGCTGTTACCCCCCCGGTATTTACACCCGCATTACAGCCTAAAGCTGCATCCATGTTTACATATTCATTAAATATACGGGTTTTGTATTTGTAGTCTGCATAGCTTTCTGATTGACAACTGGAAGCAGGCGAAGCGGTAGTTGAAGATACACATTCAATATTTTTAAACACGTCTATATTGCCATAACCAACACTTACATCTACATTAATATAATGATTTATATAATGTGATGGAGTTGAATATTCATTGTAGTAATAACGCGATCCAATTTCCACTTTTGTGGCACCTGCAGGAAATATTATTTCGGGGACAGGGTTATCAGGTGTTGTACCATCGTAATCAATAATACATGGCAGACTTTTATCCCTATAGTAAGTTGGGTAGCCTGTATCAAACCAATTTTGAGAGTACCGGTCAACATATACTTTCATGTTGCGTGCTAATGGAAGGCCGTTTTTAGTTTTCAGAAATATCTTAGCGTATGATGTTGTTTGGTAATATATGTAAGGTCCTGACGACTGAATGATTGAATATTGCACCTCAGTTTCAAAAGTTTCAAAATCATTGGCCGTAGGGCATCGTCCTAATCCATCAACAGGATTATCAGCAATACAGGCACCAATTGATGAAGGTGTCCCATCAGTGCCAATAAAACAATTTTTACATTCTGGATTTTGTGCTTGTTTTACCAACTGAAAATATTTGCTTTTAACCTGCAGGTAATACATGCGGTAAAGGTCCCACTCACGGCTTACAGAACGGCAGGATGCAGGTATGGTAGTGGCATCTTTCCAGGAGTTGACCAAATCAGCAGTTGCAGTACTGCTATAAGCAGCAGGTTTACGGTACAGCATCCAGTCAATAAATTCCAGTATATTTTTTTTAGGAAGCACATCATCGGTTACATCATCACGAATATTGAACTTCAAAATGGTTGAGAGGTTATTCAGGTCGTTCTGCATACCTGTGTAATAAGTACCAGATCCACTGCCACCCCGGCCTCCATTAAAAAAGGGGTCTTGTTTTAACAACTGGTCAGTATATCCTGCATCTGTGTAAATATTGGTGTAGTCTCTTTTGTAATACAGTTTTGCTACGGCATCTGCTCCCTTGTTTAAATTATTAATGCCTTCATCAAATTTGTAACTTACCTCGTTGTTTTTGGTAATTGTACCATAAGATTCATCTATGCACCATTTGTAGCTGCAGTACTCTATATGTTTTTCTACAAACTTGTCGGCCCATTCAGGGTGTTTAATATACGCCCTTATAAATTCAGATACTGTTAAATTTTTAATATATAATGTAGCCCCGTTATCATCAACATAAGAAATATCGGGGAACAAATCAGGTGCCAACTGTTTATTGTAAAAGCGCATCACGTTTATGGTAGATTCGCCCATAGCATATACATCCGTGGCAACATTGTAGGTATATAAAGCATACTGTCCACCGGGTAACACATCTTTTTTCAGCATCTGCAATTTCTGTTCGCAGGGGGATATGATATTGCTGCAACCTGCCTGTGCTGCGGTACATGCCGCTTTCAGGGCATCATAAGTAGCAGATATCCAGTTGGTAATAGCCGTTGTATTGGTAAGCAGTGTAAACTTAGGTGAAGGGAATTTTTCTCCAGCCTGAGCTGCAAGAAGCGCGTTCATTTTTGTGGTAAACTCAGCCTTGGTACCCAGTTTTTCCGCGCAGGTACTGCACTCACGGTAGCAATCATCTAATGTAATTTTGGGCAATTCCTCTTCAAAAAATTGCTGCAGTTGCTTCAGGTCAATATTCTTTTCTATATAAAAATCTTCCTGCCTTTTTATAACATCTTTATCAAGTTCAAGCGTATAAGTAACAGTGTACTCTCCTGGTTCCTGAACATTAAAAGTTATCGTATTTTCAATTGTAGAATTGCTACAGGCTTCAATTTCATCCCCCTTAAAAATAGAAGACGAAACACCGGTAAGAATGGTAAGCAGGTCACCGCAACCATTTCTTATTTTTATATCCATCCTGTAATAACAGTTGGTACAAAATGCCACAGGTCCTGTTTTGTTGGCATTTAAAAACGCAACCGGACTTACCGCATATTTTAATTCAAAACCACCTGATACTGTCGCAAGAAAAGTAGCGGTACCCTGCATGCTAAGACTTGTGGCATCCCGTGTAAAATCTTCTGATTTCAGCAGGTTCTGCTGCAGTTTTGTAACAGCACCTGTACCTGCTGAAGCCAGCGCATCAAGATTTGCGGGTACAGCCCCTGCCAATGCGGTAGCCACCGTTTTACCATTGGCATCTATATAACTTAGGCTTATCTGCTTATTGGCATCCATCACCATATTCTTAAGGTAATGCGATGCATTGCCCACTTCTACTCCAAACATCCTGTCAAGGTCACGTTGCAGTGGCTTACCATAAAAATATTTTGTTTCACGGTCATTCCCCATTTTAAAAGTGGTACCAACACCGCTCTGCCTGCGTATCCTGCCTGTGTTATCAGGCATATACTCTGTTAAGGTATAGGGATAATTGGCGGCATCGGGTATGTATTTGTATTTGCTGGTAATATCATTAGCCAGTCTTACATCACCACTGTTTACCTTACTTAAATAATCGTTGGAAGGGGAATAATACTGTGAGGCTCCGCTGGTATTTAACAAGGGCCCTGCAGTAATATAGCAGGTGGTATTGTTAATATCACTGTAGCTATACGGCAGGCCACTGCTGTTTTTGTTAAACCCCGGGTGGTAATTCAAAGAGGTCTCTTCTATATTGGCTGGCACGGGCAATATATTTACCGCAGGCCGACCCATATTGTCGTAAATAGTTTCTGCAATAATGGCCCTTTTACCGTTGTCGTTAATACCCCTTGATCCGTCTTTGTTGTAAGTTACGGTTTGGCGGCTGCGCAATGAGCCGTCAAAGAAAGAGATCACTTCCTTGCTCTTGCCTTCTTCTGCAAAAGATCCGGTGTACTGCCAGTTAAGGCCTGGCTGGAAATTGGTGATTTCTTTATACAGGAAAGCACCGGTAGTCCCGTTTTCCTGATACGACCAGTTGGTGGTTAGGCGTACATTATCAGCAGAAAGGTAAACACCACGTATGCGCACTAAAACATACCCATCTTCATAAGGCAGGTTAATAGAATAACTGTTTACGGTGGTAGAAATACGGGTACTGTTGTTCTTCATAATATCCGCCATGCGGCTATTAATCCAGGAAGCACTGGCATTTATTGCAATACCTGCAGCACTTTTCTTGTCAATAAAGGTCCACTCAACATCATAGCCTTCTGAATGGGAAGCATCATTGGTCCAGTTAATATTTAACTGTTTACCATCGGTTGATAAGGCGAGGCTGATACCAATGGGATCTGCCGGGGGAGGCAGGAAATTATGTACTTCCGTATTACCCGGGCTGTTTTTAGCTACGGCCGGCGTTTCTACCGGAGAGAAAGAAGCAGTTGTATTAACACCAATATTTTCATATGCACTACTATTACTAACAGCATAGCTAACAGGTGTATAAATAGCAGGTGAGGTTTCACCGTCGGTAACACCATCACTATTACCACTGTAACATGCAGTATAAGTACTGTTATTGGTGATTGGTTCCAAAGATGGTTCACCTGCCACATTGTTGTACTAAACCTTCGGTAGTTCGTAAGCCCGTCCAGGAATAGACAAGCTTTGTTTTGTAATAAATACAATTTTATGCAAACACAAAGACGTTCTACCGGGCTGCGTACAGCGGCTTCAGATTATGAAACCATTGT
>JANPIP010000050.1:0-25110 GCA_031424995.1 Chitinophagales bacterium
ATCCATTTACTGACTTTATCTTCGCTGATGATCCCCACTTTTATATGATTTTTTGCAACTTCTTTAACTGTTGGGGATCATATTTTATTGTCAAAACCACACAAATATTATCAACTCAAAAAAAGTTTAAACAGCTTCTATGACAACTGGTATCATCAATAGTATTGCGGGCGATACTACAAGTAAATTTTCTTCAGGTTTTTCCGGGGATGGGAGACCCGCACTTATGGCAACATTGTATGAGAATCATGTGATTTGTGTTGATCATCTAAATAATATATATGCAATCAATGGTAACCGTATAAGGAAAATAGATGCCGTAACCAGTACTATTACTACCATTGCTGGTGACAACACCAATGGATACAATGGTGATGGGATACCTGCAACTACTGCCCAATTAAATTCTCCATTTGGATTAACCTCAGATGCTGAGGGTAATATTTATATTGGTGACTTGGCAAATTCTAGGATAAGAAAAATAAATAATACTAATGGGGTTATTACAACAGTTGCTGGAACCGGGATCGATGGTTATAACGGCGAAGGGGTTATAGCGACTTTGGCACAGCTACACGCAAGCAAGCTTATCATGGATAAAAAACAGAACATTTATTTTCTTGATTTATTCAGAATCAGAAAAGTTTCTCCATCCACGCTTCCTGTTACTTTCATCTCTTTTACTGTTAAACCTTTGCTGAACTATACCCTGCTTGAATCGGAAACTGCTAATGAAATAAACAGCAGCCATTTTAATATACAATTCAGTTACGACGGGATGGGAACCAATTGGGTAAGTTTAGGCAAAGTTTTATCAGGCGGCAGGCAGTATAGTTTTACTGATTCTTCTTTGCCGCGTTCCGGGTTTTACCGCCTTCAGCAGGTTGATAAGGATGGTAAAACAACTTATAGTATTGTAAGAAGTTTTAGCCCTGATAAAAACATTACTGCAACTGTATATCCTAATCCTGTACAAGATTTTTTTATTGTTGAACTTGCGAAACAACCATTAAGACCAATAACTTTTTCCATCATTAATTTAAGTGGAAAGATTGTACAGTCTGGCAAAATCATTATGAAGAAACATTACATCAATACCCAGTCTTTAAGTGCGGGTACTTATATTTTTAAAGCTGGATCCATTTCTAAAATCTTAGAGATTGTTAAGTAAAGAAAGATACTAACCATACAATTACACCCCATACCTTTCCCTCAATTCACCACAAATCCTTTCCACTGTTTTTTCAATGGGGGTGTACGTAAATGCAGGCAGTTGCTGTAAAAGTTTGCTATTGTCGTACACAATTTTAGCCTGTGCAGTATGTGCAGTTTCTTTGGTAAGCAGGGGTTTGCTGCCTGTAAAAATGCCTTTAAGCGCTTCGATACGCCAGATAACGGCGGCAAGAAAAGGGGTTACTTTTTTATAAGGTGGGCGTTTGCCAAAAGTTTTTGCAATAAGTGTAAAGAGTTGCCTGTAGCCAATATTGTGGCCGTTTACAATAAAACGCTGGTTGGTTATATTGCTGTTCATTAACTGCTGCATAACATCAACAACATCTGCAACATCTACAAAGCCGGTGGTGCCTTCCGTGTACCAGGCAAATTCATCAAATGCAGATTTAAAAATACCCGCAGAACCTTTACTCCAGTCTGCATTGCCTAAAATAATGGTGGGGTTTACTATCACAGCATTCAGTCCTTCGCCAATGCCGCGCCATACTTCCATTTCGGCCAGGTACTTGGTTTTGGCATATACACTGCTGCCATCATCCTTGCTCCAGTTCATCTTTTCGGTAATGGGCTCCTGTTTCTTCATCCTGCCAAGGGCAGCCACAGAACTTACATATACCAGTTTGGTAATATTGGCATCCAGGCAGGCGTTTACCACGTTGGTGGTACCTTCTACATTGGTTTGGTATAACTGCTGTTTTTCTTTGGGATCAAAAGAAACAATGGCAGCGCAATGGTACACCTGCATAATACCTTCAAATACTTCTTCCAGTTCAATTACATCCAGTATATCGCACTGCACCCACTCAATATTTTCATGAACAAGCTGCGGCTTGCCTGTATGGTATAACGCCCTTACCCTGCCGCCACTATTAAGCAGCAAGGGTATAAGGTGAGAACCTACAAGGCCACTGGCCCCTGTAACTAAAATCATGAAATAATTTTTGTGAAAGTACCTGCTTCTGTTAAATAAATAACCTGTGCATAGGTACAGTTATTTGTACACTACCAATGCACCGTCTTTATATAAAGGCAGCACATTGGCAACATCTGGTGTAACGCAGTATTCAAGGTCTTTCTGCAAACCAAACTTTTCAAGCCTGTGCCAGTGTGTAAGGTTTCTTATAAAACGCAGCATATCATCTTTATGCTGTTGGTACATATTTTCTGCCATTAAGCTGCTGTCGCAGTGAATGGTAAAATGTTCTTTTATACGGCTGATAACAGCACCTGCAAAAAGGGTATCCTCAAGGTTAAATTTATCTTTCCAGCCACTGCAGCCAAGCAGTACGTGTTTGTTTTGTGCCACCAGGTAATCGCATACTGCACTTATATTGGGGAAGGAACCTGTAATAACATCAGCAGCACCGGCATTTAAAGCCATGTGCAGCAGTTTGGTACCATTAGTGGTAGTAAGCACCAGTGTTTGGCCCTCAATAAAACTGCGTGGATATTCAGCGGGCGAGTTGCCATGCTGCAGCCCTTCAATTACTTTACCATCACGCTCACCAGCGGTAATAGCACCAAGGTCAAGGCCAATTTTCTTGCATTTATCAACACTGTCAACAGGTATAATTTTAGCCGCGCCATTGTATAAAGCGGTGGCAATAGTGCTTGTGGCACGAAACACATCAATAATTACAACGATGGTATTATTGCAATCATAAATATCCAGCAGCCGTGGCGAAAGAACGGTATGCAAAAACGGTTTCTCCATATTCTTCAACAACATTTGTTTTCAATCAAAAAAGTATTAATATTTCTGCTTCGCAGAAGTTTTTTATCTCTCGCAGAAAAAGCGGAAAACGCAGAAGAATCTACGACTGACTTAAAGTAAATTGCCTGCTTCACAGCGATTTTTGTTTTTCGCGGAAAACGCTGAAAGCGCAGAAATTTACTACCCACCACTTACTTTATAAAAAAAGCGGAAAGACAGTTCTTTCCGCTTTGTGTGGTCCCGCCAAGAATCGAACTTGGATCTAGAGTTTAGGAAACGCCTATTCTATCCATTGAACTACGGGACCAAGGGCTGCAAAAGTAAAAGAAATCAGTTATCTGCAAAGCAAAAAATATGGGAACACAGATAACACGGATTTAAGGAATATTCACAGATTTTTTCATATACTAACACTTGTATTATTCTGTCTGGATATTTTTGTTGCTTTACAGTAGAAGATATCCGTTCTACCTGTGTCATCCGTGTTCCAATACTTGTGTCCACACGACAGGTTCCTTACATCAAATCATATACAAGCTGCAAACCGCATAAGGCTTATATTTGCGCTCCTTTTTAAAAGCAGTTTATGAAGTTTTATAATACCCTTATCAAGTACCGTTTCTGGCTAAGCCTTGTTGCCATTTTTGGCGGTATTATTTTACAGGTAACAGGTGTTTCAGGTTTCTGGCCCGTGTTTCCTCTGTATTTTGTTGGCGTAATTGGTTTGGTAAGCCATTTTGTTATTGGCCCAATGCGTTTGATACAGGAACCCATGGAAGCCGGTAATGTAGAAGAAGTGGAAAGAATTTTAAGCACCATTTGGTACCCCAACCTTTTGTACAAACCTGTACGCAGCACCTATTATACTATTAAAGGTAATATGAGTATGATGAAGCAGGATTTTGATTCTGCCGAAAAATACCTGAAACAAAGCAATGATTTGGGAAGCCCAATGCCTGAAGCAGAAGGTGCTAACAAATTACAGCTTGGTATGATGGCGATGCAGAAAGGTGACCTTAAGCAGGGCGAAACTTATATACGTGCAGCCATTCGCCTTGGTATTTCTGACAACGAAAGCCTTGCCGTGGCCTACTTAAGCATGTGCCAGATATTTATGAACAAGCGCCAGTTTAAACCTGCACAGGATTTTTTCCGTAAGGCAAAAGAATGTAAACCAAAAACCAAACAAGTACTTGACCAGATAAAAGAAGTAGATAAATACATTCACAATAACCCTGGTGTTTTTGCTGGCGGCATGCAGCAGCGCAGGCGTTAATTGTTCAGCACTCACCCCTTATTATTCACCACTCACATTCCTTTGTTAAAACTACAACATATTACCAAAGAAGGAGCTGCCCTGCAAACTGCAAGGCAGCTTTTTAGTGAATATGCGGCTGAGTTGCAGGAAAATCTCTGCTTTCAAAGCTTTGATGATGAACTGAAAGACCCGTTGAAGAAATACGGTCACCCGCACGGGTCATTGATTCTAGCTTATTATAATGACCAGCCCGTTGCCTGCATTGCTTTACAACCTTTACAAAATGGTGGCTGCGAAATGAAGCGCCTTTACGTGCAACCACAATACCGCAAACATAAAATTGCCGCCGCCCTTGTAGAAGCCTTATTGTTGGATGGCAGACAACTGGGCTATACCAAAATGAAACTGGATACGCTGGAAAGATTGCAGCCCGCTATACACCTGTATAAAAAATATGGCTTTATTGAGGCTACTGCTTATTACGCCAATCCATTACCTGGTGTTGTTTATATGGAAAAGGAACTTTGATTGCTTGAAATTCCTCCTTAAATACTTTCAATTTAAATCATGGCATTTGCCATGATTTTTTGTTTTTATCAATTCCACATTTGCTGTGTAATAATCTACGTTAAGAAAAAACACTTGATTTTTATTAAATCATTGCACAAGGCTGCAATGATTGGTAACATTCTTGAGTCAAATACGTTACAATCCTGCATTAAGCTGCAATTGAGATAAAAGAAGAATACAAAACAAACACAATGACACACAACCGTTACAATGCTTTTAACCAAATTCACAAGGGTTTAAGAGCCATGCTTTATAACACCGCATTGCAAATTCAGCAAACAGATTTTGACCAAAAAGAAGAGGTTACCCCTTTATTGGATCAAATACAACAACTCGTTCACTTTTTTGATGAACATGCTGAACACGAAGACAGGTTTATTCTTCCCGCGATAGCGGCTTACAATACATCTTTTATAGATGCTTTTGAAAAAGAGCACGAGGAAGACTGCCGCCTTTCTGCCCAATTATTAAACAATATAAGTACCTGGCAACAAGCGGATGATAATGAAGAAAGGCTTGCAGCAGGACAAACCCTGTTTTTAAACTTCAACGAGTTTTTGGCTTTTAACCTGTACCATATGAACAGGGAGGAAACCGTACTTAATGAGCTTATTTGGGAAAATTATACTGACGAAGAGATTTTACAAATACAGGCTAAGCTTATAGCAACCATACCGCCTGAAGTAATGTATGTAGAAAGCCAGTGGATGATGCGGGGCATCAGTAACAGGGAAATTATTAATTGGCTAAAAGGTATTCAGCAGACGGCACCAGCACATGTGTTCCAGTCTTTTTTTGAAATGGCAGAAACCGAATTGCCGCCTAACCGCTTTAGTATAGTAAGCAAAGCATTTTCCCGAAGCCTTGAAATGGCATAAGCCTAATTAAACATAAACAATCAATACAAACACAATGAAACAAGTACTTACAAAAATTCTATTGCCTGCGGCAATACTTATCTTCTCTCAATCTTGCAAAAAAGAAAACAACCCGGTTATTGCACCCGATATTTTGTTTAAAACGCTTGACAGTACATTGCAATACAATAAACATGTGGTACTTGATGTAAATAATGATGGTACTGCCGATTTTTACCTTAACAGCGTACTTGTGGTTGAAAACAATATAGGGCACCTGTTACTGCATGCAGCAGCTTCTACAGCACAGGGTTCTAAAATTATGGTGCAGAGCCAGCCGGAAGTTATCATGGGTGGTTTATGGGCCAAACCTATTGACTCTGCTGCTGTTATAGCCGAAACACCGGCAGCAGGCAGTCATTGGAACAATTTTCTTGAAAAGGGGTATCTGCTGGATGTAAGTGAAGATGCACAGCAGCAAAAGAATTATCATGGCCTTTGGCTGAATAAGAAGAATTATTATCTGGCAATAAAGCCGATGCTAAATGGTAAAGCACATTATGGATGGGTGCGTATCAGCCATACCGCAGGTGAAGAAAAACTAACCGTTCACGATTTTGCTTATAATAAAATACCAGGGCAGGGTATTAAAGCAGGGCAAAAAAACTAATTATTGTACATCAATAAAAAACCCTTTACGCATTAATCTGTAAAGGATTTTGTGTTAATAGTGTAGTAGCGGATGTTATAAAGCGATTAAACAGATCGCAGCCATATCTTTATCACAAAAACGCTTTACACATGAAAACTTACCTTTCCTTCCTTCTTCTTTTTACAATAAACACCATCATTGCGCAGCAAAAAATGCCTGATAAAAACAAGCCTGTAATAAACGCAGAAGCCGCCTGTGGGCAGTGCCAGTTTAAACTGGCGGGCAAAGGCTGTAACCTGGCGGTACGAATTAATGGCAAAGCCTATTTTGCAGATGGCGTACATATAGATTCGCTGGGCGATGCCCATGCCGCAGATGGTTTTTGCAATGCCATACGTAAAGTAAATGTGCAAGGCGTGGTGGTAAACAAAAGGTTCAAAGCAAATTATATTAAGCTGTTGCCAGTGGTGGCAGTAAAAGAATAGTAGTTAATGTGTGTTTTAAGGGTTTGCAAACTTGCCTGCGAAAAAGGCAGGTTAAAAGAGTGTAATTTCTTAACCAGCCAAGTAAAAAATCAATTCAACGGTTTTTTTTGTGCAGCTAATTTTTGCTGCTTTCTTGCTTTCATGTCAGCAAAAACTTTATCAACAAAAAAAGCACCGCCAATGCTCCAGTACCAACCATCGTAATTGTACTTTAAGTCGGTTTCAAAAATTGTTTTGCGAAGACCAATCATAGTATTGATACCCACGTAGGTTAAAAAGTGAAGACCTTTAATTTCAGGTGCTTTAAAGTTGAAAGAAACACCTACGCCAGCAGGAATAAAAGTTTGTTTTTCTTCTTTTTCAATGATGTTCTGGCGAATTTTATTGGTAGAGTCAAGTATGGCTTTGCCATAACCCAGTTCAAACACCATGCTCATTTCAACCAATTCTTTTTTAAACAAATAGGGCTCATAATAAACGGTACCAAAATATAATCTTTTATGAAGCTTATTAAGGGGGTTGCCATCGGCATCCAATCTTACACCATTGGTGTATTGATTAAAAAAATAACCGCCAATACCTGTTTTATATTTATCGTTTACCACAACACCAATACGGTAGCCCCAAATATTTACATCCTGTTTTTCTACAAATGAAAAACGCTGGTCAAAATCGGTATTTGGCTTTATAACAAGTTTTTTCTTTGGAATAATATGAGAAGAATCCTGCGCAAAAGAAGCAGCATTAAAAAACATAACCAGCACAGTAGTTATTAAAAAAATTTTGTGTTGGTTACAATTTAAACTCATGTAAATATTTGCCGTGTAACGACTTTGAATTATTGGTAAAGTTAAACCCGCACCTAAACCCGTATATTAATTTTAGGTAAGCGGTATTTTTTTTAGAGGTACATTTAGTTGGCTGCGTTACTTTTTGTGTTTTTAGCAGTAATAATTTCGCGAATTCGCTCCATTTTAATATCAATGCCCTGCTTGATTTTTATAGATGAAGGTTCAATTAAAACATCTGGTATTATGCCGTGGCCATTTTTTGTCCTGGTGCTGTCCATTACCAAACGGTATAAAGGCAACACCACACGCAGCTTACTGTTGGGCAAAATAATATCAGGTAAAAACATAGCAGAATTGCCGTAATAACCACCACCTGTTTCTTCGCCGGCAACAGTTACGTTTTGCTGGCCTTTTAAATTTGAAATGAAAATAGTTGCCGCAGAAAAAGTATAACCAGCCTGCATTAAGTAAACATTGCCATTAAAATGATTGTTTTTTTTTGGATGGAAATAATGTTTTTCAAGATAGCGGTTATGTATCCTGCCATCGCTCATTTTACGATTAAAAAATGTGTGCATAGGCATCCAGTATAAAATGCCCTGCGGAAAATATTTCAGGTATCTGAATTTGCGGCTGATGGCTGCAACGGTATCGCCTGTTTTAAAAGGCTTATTAATAAAATATTTTGTAAGAAGGTTGCTTTTGTTCAGTTCGCCACCTGTGTTTTCACGAAGGTCAATCACTACATTTTGTATTTTCTGCTGCTTTATGGTACGCATATTTTGCCTGTAAAACTTACGCAGCTTGCCACTGTTGAAAGTTGCCAGCCTGATAAAAGCAGTGTTAAGCGAACTGTCAATAAACATTGACCTTTTACTTAACAACTGTAGTTTTTTCATCTCGCGCTTTGAGGGTGTTTTTGTTGCAATAACAGGTGGTACTTTCAGTGTGTCCTTCTTTTTAACAGCAGTATCTTTTTTAGGCTGGTAAAAAGTGATGACTTTTGTTTTTGGATTGCCTGCGTTATCAATATAATCAATAGAATAAAGGCTATCGCTGCCAAATGCAAGTTTATACCATACAGGAAAATTACCGCTGAATACCTGGCTTTTATAGTTGTTAGAATAACCATCAGTGCTTATTAATTGAAACATAGAATCAATTAACTGCCTGTTGGTTTTATGGTTAATGGATGTGATGACTGTACCACGTTTAAAAACAGAATCTTTGGGCAGCAGGCTGCCAAGCACTACCATACTATCGCCCCATGTTTTTATAAACAAAGGAAATTGTGGGTAGCGGTTCTTTTCAATTTCTTTGCTATAATTTTTTGAAAAACGAACGGCAGTGTGGCCGCAACGTATTTTGCTTATTACTACAGCAACCTTATTCCTGAATTCAACTTCAGTTAAAGAGTCTTTTATAGAATTGATGGCATTGCTGAAAGCCGCATCAATACTGTCTTTTGGCGTGTACCAATAGAGGCTTGGGTGGTTTGCTTCCAGGATATTTTTTAGCAGTGCAATATCTTCTTTCAGTTGCGGTGCTGCTGTTTTTTGATTGAAGTGGTAATTGGATAGTTTGGATGAAGTGCAGGATTGAATGATAAAAAAGCAAAACGAAATAAAAACAATAAAGCAGTTTTTTAACCTCTTACAAATCTTCATGCAAATCATTTTCAATCATCAAAAGATCATGGATTAAAAGCATTCCACCCCTGTGCCGTTATATTAAAAGTACTGCCACCCTTAGTAAGAAATTTACAGCCCTGTTCAATATCAGTCATGTAGCCAATTACAGCAATTTCTTCGTTCAGGGTAATCTTGTCGTAATCTTCCTGTTTAAGGGTAAACATCAGTTCATAATCTTCACCACCATTGAGGGCACAAACGGTAGGGTCAAGGCCAAACTTAAAAGCCGCTTTGCGCGCAGCATCATGAATTGGCAGTTTCTCTTCATAAATATTACAGCCAAGTCCGCTTTGTCTGCACAGGTGTAACACCTCGCTGCTTACGCCATCGCTTATGTCCATCATTGCAGTAGGAACAATATCATTGGCGGCAAAAAATTCAATCATATCTTTTCTTGCTTCAGGTTTTAATAACCTGCCTACAATATAATCTTCGCCCTCAAGGTCTGGCTGAATTTGCGGGTTTTCAAGGTAAATTTTCTTTTCACGTTCCATTAAAGTCAACCCTAAAAAAGCACCACCAACATCGCCGCTAACGCAGATGAGGTCGCCTTTTTGGGCTGTACTTCTTTTAACAAATTTATCAGGTGCTACCTCGCCAATGGCTGTTACAGAAATTATAAACCCTTTTTGAGAAGAGGAAGTATCGCCACCAACAAGATCAACTCCATGCTTTTCACAGGCCACATAAATACCCTCATAAAATTCATCTAAAGCCTCACGACCAAAGCGGTTGCTAATGCCAATGCTTACGGTAATTTGTGTTGGCGTGGCATTCATGGCATAAATATCACTCAGGTTTACCATTACACTTTTGTAGCCCAAATGCTTTAAGGGTGTGTACATCAGGTCAAAGTGAATTCCTTCAATCAGTAGATCTGTACTAATTACGGTTTGTTTGCCAAAATGGTCAATTACGGCGGCATCATCACCTACGCTAAGCACTGTTGAAACATTATGTATCTCAAAGTTTTTGGTCAGGTGTTCTATTAAGCCAAACTCCCCCAAACTTTCTATTTCTGTTCTTTCGCTCATTGTTATGCTAATTTATTTTCCAGATAAAACGGTTATTTTCTTTAAAAAACTTCACCGTTCCCTGATAACTGTTCAAATCAATCTTTTCGGTTTGTTTAAAATTCTCTACGTCCTTTACATGGTCCATGTAAGTGAACACCATATGGTTGCTGTCTTTAATTTTAAACAAAAGGGTGGTATACGGAAAGCCTTTTAAAACCTCACTGTACTTTCTTCCCTTACTTATAAAATCTTCTTTAGAAACTGGCCAAGAATTGTTTTCAATTCTGAAATCAATAATCCGCTCATACAAAACTATCGAAGGCTTTTCCTTTTGTTTGTTCTTGCTGCTTCTTGGCGTATAGGTAACATAATTACATGCAACTCCACAAAACAAAATAACCAGCAATAGAGGTAAAAAAATTCTTGACATATTCGTTTTTTAAGTTCACCTACGCCACCTCGCCACCATTAATTACAGCAACAATCTGCTCATGAATTTTACCATTGGTAGCCACAATGCCTGGTTGATAAGGATTGTAATTATTGCCTTTTAAATCGGTTACTTTTCCACCAGCTTCTTCTACAATTAAAAAGCCAGCAGCACTGTCCCAGGCCTGTAGTTTGTGTTCGTAAAAACCATCAAACCTGCCACAGGCTACCCAACATAAATCAATAGCTGCGCTGCCTAAACGGCGTACAGGAATGCCGTTGCGTATCAGTTTTTCAAACACCTGCAGCGGGCCATTTTCTTCATCAAGATAAGAGTATGGAAAACCAGTAACCATGCAGCTTTCAGCAAGATTTGTTTTACTGCTAACGTTTATTTTTTTATCATTTAAATAAGCACCCACACCACGTTCTGCAAAGAAAAATTCGCTTAAAAAAGGATTGTACACTGCTCCCATTTCCATAACCCCGTTTTTTTCCAGGCCAATACTTACGCAGCAAATAGGTATGCCGTTGGCATAGTTTACGGTACCGTCAATGGGGTCAATAATCCATTTGTACTCGCTGTTTTGCTCTAAGGCACCAGCTTCTTCGCTTAAAATAAAATGGTCTGGGTAATACTGTTTAATAGCAGTGAAAATGGCAGCTTCACTTTTAAAATCTGCTTCAGTAACGAGGTTGTTAATACCTTCTTTATTGGTGATGATAAACTGCTTGTCAAAATATTCTTTCATTACCGCGGCACCAGCGTTGGTAGCTTCAATAAGTGTTTGTTTTAACGTCATGCTGCAAATGTAAGTAACTGTGTTGCCTATGCCTGAAGTATGGGGTTAAGCAAAAAAATAATTATTTCTGGTGCAGTGGCTTGTAGGCGTATTTAATGCGAAATGATAATAATAAATTTGTTTTAATGCGAGGTTTATGGTTTTAAAATAGGGCATAGATGGTTTTCAAAAAATGACCATAATACAATTCACGCATTTATTTATACAAAGAAATAATTTATGGAAATTGAAATAAAAAAGCTTTCACCGCAAGACGTAAACGACCTTTCTGAACTCATTAAAATTTTTGAAATAGTTTTTGAAATGAGTGATTTTAAAATACCCAGTAACGGGCATTTGCAATTTCTTTTAAACAAGCCAGATTTTTTTGTTTTGGTGGCAAAGTATAACAACAAAATAGTAGGCGGATTGACGGTTTACATTCTTCATCGTTATTACTCTGAAAAACCAAGTGCATATATATACGATGTAGGCGTTTTGCCAGATAACCAACGAAATGGCATTGGAAAAAAACTGATTGATTATTTGAATGATTATTGTAAAGAAAATGGTTTTGAAGAGGTCTATGTTGAAGCAGAAACAGATGATACACAAGCTGTAAATTTTTACAGAACAACTTTTTTCTCTAACGAGCTACAGGCAACACATTTTACGTATTCCTTTTAAAAAGAGATGGTTGGCAGGAGAGCTATATCAAATATTGTATAATAACTAAAAAGCCGCTTCAAATTGATTGAAGCGGCTTTTTTATATGATTTATAAACCAAATTAACCTAATGCAACACGTACAAAGCTTAATACAGTAAGGTCTTTGTCAACGCTTTTTACATATTCACCTACGGTTTTACCGCCATCTTTTACAAATGCCTGCGCCAGTAAAGTCTGCTCTTTAAAGAAAGCATTCAATTTGCCTTCAGCAATTTTAGCAATCATTTCGTCTGGTTTGCCAGCCATTTTAGGATCAGCCTTCATGGTATCAACCACAATTGCTCTTTCTCTTTCTATAGCTTCAGCAGGTACGCTGTCAGCATCAACCGCAAGTGGGTTCATTGCTGCAATTTGCATAGCAACATCTTTACCAACTTCAGCAGCTTCTTTGCTTAAAGCAACCAATACACCCATACGGTTTGCACCATGAATGTAAGAAGCAATATAAGGAGCTTCTACTCTTTCGTAACGTGCAATACCTATTTTCTCGCCTATTGAAGCCAGTTTATCGTTGATAAGTTCAGAAACTTTTGTACCGTTTACTGTGGCTTCGTTCAGTTCTTCTGCACTTTTAGAATCGTTGGCAACTGCTGCATCAGCAATGCTTTGCGCAAAAGCGATAAAGTCAGCATTTTTAGAAACGAAATCTGTTTCGCTGCTGATAGTTAGTACATAACCAATTTTGTTGTCGGCAGAAGTTTGTGCAATAACAACACCTTCTTTTGCTTCACGATCGCTGCGTTTTGCGGCAACTTTCTGTCCCTGCTTGCGCAACCAGTCAATCGCTGCTTCAAAATCGCCACCAGTTTCAGTTAAAGCTTTGCGGCAATCCATCATACCGGCACCTGTGGCCTGGCGAAGTTTATTAATATCGGCGGCTGTAATAGCTACTGCTGTACTCATAATTTTTTTCCTCCTGCCCCCAAAAGGGGCGATTTTATTATTTACAATGGCTGCAAAGTTTTTAAACCGCAGCCATTGATATTATTATTTAATAGTTAATTGTTGATGATTAACTTACTGTTCCAGTGTGCGACGTTCGCAGAATCCTGCGGACAACTGCAGTTAAATTGAAAAACTGCTGCCCGTCACCCAAAAACAATGTACCCGAAGGGTATATTATCTTCCACCTGGACCGCCCGGACGACGGTTGTTGCTTGGAACACGGCGTTTTGGTGCACCTCCTGGTCCACCTGCTGGTGCTGCATTTGCATCAGTACCACGGCCTGCGCCTCTGCGACCACGTGCACCTTCAGCCTGCGCTTCTTTTTCAAGACGGCTTGCTTTGGCTTCGTTTTCGTTGTTGGCATCATCTACTGATTCATCTTCGTCTTTATTTGCCTGGCGCTCTGCTAAACCTTCAGCAATTGCAGCAGTTAAATAATTGGTGATAATAGCGATTGATTTTGTAGCATCGTCGTTTGCAGGAATTGCAAAATCTACTTTGTTAGGGTCAGAATTGGTATCAACCATACCGAAAGTAGTAATGCCAAGGCGTTTTGCTTCAGCAAGTGCAATATGCTCAACGCTGATATCAACAAGGAATAAAGCGGCTGGTAAACGGCCCAATTGAGCGATACCACCTAATACTTTCTCCATTTTATCTTTATCGCGGCTTAATGTTAAACGCTCTTTTTTGGTAAGGCTTTCAGCACTACCGTCGTTCAGCATTTTTTCAATGCTCTGCATTTTTTTAACACTCTTACGAACAGTGTTGAAGTTGGTAAGCATACCACCTAACCAACGTTCTGTAGCATAAGGCATGTTAACGCGCTGTGCACATTCAGTAACAATCTCTTTCGCTTGCTTTTTAGTAGCTACGAACATGATTTTTTTACCGCTTTTTGCAATTTGTTTCATTGCAGCAGCAGTTTCCTGTAAATGGTCAACGGTTTTGTTAAGGTCAATGATGTGTATGCCTTTCTTTTCAGCAAAGATGTAAGGCAACATTTTAGGGTTCCACTTCTTCTTCAGGTGACCAAAGTGTACACCGGCCTCAAGTAGCTGTTGTTGTAATGAAGTGTTAGCTTCCATTGTGTATGATGTTATTAGTTTAAAATATATTTAGTTGATAGCTGGCAGATGGCGGTTGACAGTAGGCGAAACATTCCGTCAACTGCCATCCAACATCTATCATCCATATTAACGTTTGCTGAACTGGTAGCTACGACGTGCTTTTTTATGACCGAATTTCTTACGTTCAACGCTACGTGGATCACGTTTTAATTGACCGGCTGCTTTTAATACAGGACGGAATTCGCCGTTAACTTCAAGTAATGCACGTGCAATACCCAATTTAGCAGCTTCGGCCTGGCCTTTTAAACCACCACCCTGTGCATTGATAACAATATCAAATTTGCCAACAACATCAGCAGTTTTAAGAGGGGCTTCTACCTGGTTTTGTAAATAAACCAAAGGGAAGTAATTTTTATAATCTTTGTCGTTAACGGTAATCTTGCCTTCGCCGCGGCTAATGAATACGCGGGTTACAGCTTCTTTACGACGACCAACAGCATTTTTTTGCTTTTCCATTTATATTAATTTGATTCCCTGTTAAAGGGGATGGAATTTTAAATTAGAATTTTAATTCTTTAGGTTGTTGTGCAGTGTGAAGGTGTTTGTCACCAGCGTACACAAATAATTTTTTGATCAACTTGCGGCCTAAACGGTTTTTAGGAAGCATGCCTTTGATAGCTCTTTCTAAAATAACTTCAGGACGACGTTTGATTAAATCCTGTGCAGCTTCTTCTTTTTTACCACCGGGGTAGCCAGAGAAGTTGATGTACATTTTGTCTTCCATTTTGTTACCGGTAAAAAGAACTTTATCGGCGTTGATGATTACTACATAATCACCACAATCAACGTGAGGGGTGTAATATGTTTTGTTTTTTCCTCGAAGGACGGCGGCTATTCTAGCACTGATGCGTCCTACGGTTTGATTAGTACCGTCTACAACATACCAGTTGTGTGTAACGGTAGCCGCGTTGGCGTGTTTGGTTGTGAAATGTAATTTGCTCATTGTAAACTTTAATTTATTTGCTGGTGCTATCCCACCAGCTTTTTTTAATGGACGGCGAAGGTAAGTGCAGATGAGTGAAAACACCAAGCTATTTTGTGGATATTTTTTAGAGACACTTTGTAAACAATTGATTATCAATAAAAAATTTGACACATTTTTTAGCTTGTCATCACTATTTGGATAAATAAAGCCTTATACATTTATTTTTACAATTCGGTTTAACTAAAATTTTGAATAGCAGAAATTGCAGCAGCGGCATAACTTAGCTGGTAATACAAAACCCATGTGCTTAAACCCTATAATATGGATGCCCCTAAAACCTACTGCGATTTTGTTAACAGTTTAACTGATAATACCAACCTGCATAAGTTGTATCACGATAACCATTATGGTTTCCCCATTCTTAAAGATGATGAACTTTTTTGCCGCCTGGTGCTTGAAATAAACCAGGCTGGCCTTAGCTGGACTACCATTCTTACTAAGCAGGATAATTTTCGTAAGGCCTACGATAACTTCAGTATAAAAAAAGTGGCGGCCTATACTGAAGCCGATATAGAGCGTTTGATGAACGATGCAGGCATTATACGCAACCGTTTAAAAATAAATGCTGCTATTTACAACGCCAATATAATACTTGGTTTAAAAGAAGAATTTGGTTCTTTCAGGGCATGGCTTAACCGTCACCACCCTAAAACAAAAAAAGAATGGACCGTAATATTTAAACGCACTTTTAAATTTACCGGCGGCGAAATTGTAAACGAGTTTTTAACGAGTACAGGCTATTTAAAAGGTGCACATAGTGCGGGCTGCCCCGTACATCTTAAAGTTATCAAAGCAAATCCTGCATGGAACCAAGCGCTGTAAAAAAGATTGTAATTATTGGCCCTGAAAGCACGGGCAAAAGCACGTTGACAGAACAACTGGCGGCGCATTTTAACACGCTTGCCTGCCCTGAATATGCCAGGGAATATTTAGTAGCACATGGTACTGCTTATACTTTTGATGACTTGATTGCCATTGCAAAAGGGCAGTTGGCGTTGGAAGATAAAATGACAGAGGAAGTCAATAGTCAATGGTCAATAGTCAATAGTGAGAACTGTCAAACGCCAACCGCTAACAGTCAACCAATCGCAGGCCATCACTCACCACTCACCACTCACCCCTCACCCCTCCTCTTCATCGACACTGATATGTACGTTATGAAAGTTTGGTGCGAGTATGTATTTGGCCGCTGCCACCAGTTTATTTTAGATGAAATTGTTACCCGCAAATACCACCTCTATCTTTTTTGCAATATAGACTTGCCCTGGGTTAAAGATGACCTACGCGAATACCCCGATGAACTGCCCCGCCAGGAATTGTACCGTATGTATAAAGACCTATTGATTAACCAGCAAACCCCGTGGGTAGATATTAGTGGTACCTATGAGGAAAGATTGCAGAAAGCAATAGGGGCGGTGGAGAAATTAAACAACTATATATTTTAATTGTTTATATTAACTTTTAACCCTTGTTTTGCCAAAACAACTAATTATGAAAATTAAAAATTTTTCTTTTACAGTCCTTACCCTTTGTACAATGTTAGCTGCTGGTTCCTGCAAAAAGACGGATGATTCTGGTGGTGGATCTTTGATTGGTACATGGACCTTAACTGAACTTGGTTTTGATGCCAATAATAATAATGCAGTTGATGCCGGCGAAACCACCCCTGTACCTGCTAGTTCTGGCACTAACACCATTAATTTTAAAAGCGATAATACCTATCTTTCAGTATCTGCAAGTGCTGGTTCGTCTTACACTGAAAATGGAACCTACACTTACGCAAATGGCATGATTATAACCAAGTATAACAACAGTACACCTGATACTGCCCATGTTAGTTCTTTAACCAGTAACAAGCTTGTAATTAAAGATAAGTCAAGCACTCCGGGCGGATGGGCTATATTAACCAGATAAATTTTTTACAAACCTTTACAAACTGCCCTGTTGAAGCTTTCAACAGGGCAGTTTTGTTATTATTCTCGTTGCCATTAACCATATGGTTAAAAATTTTTAGCACCCATTGTTTGTAAAAACAATTTTTTATATATTGCTGCAACAAACAAACCCAATTAATACACCTACAAAATTCAAGACTAACATGGCACGCAACATTTTGCCCGAAGCTTTTATTGCGCAACAACAGTTATTAAATGGCATTGCCGCAAAGCACACTGCCGATGGTACCAAAAGTGTACTAACCCCGTTTTTAACCCGTCAAAATATTGACCTTGCAAAGGCGGTACTTGCAGGCAAAGAAGCAGCCGTGCACGAGCAAAGCCGCCTGTTGCTAAGCGGCAGCAGCGAAACACAACGCCGCCTGCGCGATAATATGTTTGCACCCGCATTTGCCAGCCTGCAGGCATTTGTACAGTTTTTAAAAAAGCTGTTTAAAAACAATCCTAAAGAGCTTACACAGTGGGGCATAACCATTAGCGCCACGGGCAAAATAACTTACCCCGCCAGTTTTGAAGAAAGGGCCAAACTGTTTACTACTTTTATTACCAAACATACCAGCTACGCCGAAGATGCCAGCCCTCTGCAACCCTACCTTACCGCCAACGAGGTTGACCTTGTAAAATTGAATGCCTCGCTTATAAAAGCCACCGATGCACAAAAGCTGGCCAACAGCGATGCCGACAAAGCCACCGTTGAAACCGCACTGCGCGACCAGCTTTGGCTGCCCGTATTTAAAAGCGTAAAAGAAATAGGCAGCTACCTGCTAAGCCTGTACAGCAGCAACCCTAAAAAAGTTACTGCCTGGGGTTTTGATATTGTGGAAAGTGCAAGTAAACAGCAATTGCGCACCACAACACTTAAGTTGAGCGATAAAATAACCATAACCTCCATAGTAATTGGTGGAACGTTTACCAACACAGGTAAAACGCCCCTGCATTTATATAAAGGCAAAACTACCACAGGTACCCCTGTTATTATTGCTGCCGGAGAGCAAATGGGAGTTGTAAAAGGATTTAGTACCACCACTATTGTTAACCCATCTGTATTAGAAACAGCCAGTTTTACGGTGCTTGTAAACAAATAAAAGGGAGAAAGATGTCTTAATAAGGGAAAATGAATGGTATTTAAGGGAGAAATGAGCCTTTAAAAGGGAAAAAGAATGCTGAAAAAGGGAGAAATACTATTTAAAAAGGGAGGAATTGGGGTTTAGAAGGGCGAAAGAGTGCCTGCAAAGGGAGTATTCATCAATAAAAAAGGGAAGTATAAATGAATTGTATAAAAGAGCATTTGACATATGATAGAGTGAATGTTAACGGTAAAATTGTTGAATCAACCCTTGTTCATGGATTAAGAAATACACGATTAATTACTGCAAGAAATCAAGATACTGGAATACCAGACCCTGATTCAACAAGTGGAAGAACAGGTAACTGGCTTGGGGCAATGAGTTACATGGCAATTCTTGACCAGATAGGAACTTGCTATAAACATAAGGCTAAGGCTCAAGGCATTAATTTGCCAACAAATTCTATAGAAAAAGCATTATTCTACTTTTCTGATTTGGAGGATGATAGCCGTAAAGCTTTATATGCCTTACGTTGTGCTTTTTTACATGATTTGAGTTTGTTGAATCTTGATGATATGAGAAAAGGAAAGCCACCAAGACAAAAATATGTACACCATTTTTTAGTATATGACCATCCAACAGAAGGGACTATTGAACTTCCAGCAAATGAATGGCAGGGCGTTATTGCAGATAGAACAAATGATAATGGAACGAAAGTTAATTTAGAGTGGTTTGGTAATTTAGTAGAGGATGTATACAAGAAACTTCTGAGCCTTGAAGAAGATAATTTACTTGAATTGCTTTTAGAGGAAGCGCAATTTAAAGCGAGATATTTTATTTCGTATCCTGCACAGTAATAACCAATAAGCAAACATGGATATATTGATTGATGACGGAGCAGACATTTTTCAGGTGCTTAACGCAATTGAAAGAAAAACAGGGTTGTTTATTTTGAACAGGAATTTAGATTACCTGTATCATTTTATTTTAGGATATACATTCCTGGCTCGTTGCACCAAGGCTAACGTTAAAAACATTGAAATGCTGGAAGCATTTTCTCTTTTTGTGAAGAAAGAACTAAATGAAGAAAAGAATAGTGCATGTGATTGGTTTGGTTCGCTTCGTTTTCATTATGGTACAGGGCAAGGCTTCGAAAAGTTTTTTGAATACTGGAGTAAGTTTAAAGAAGTGAATGTTTATTAAGAGTATTGTAATTATATTAGAATCAACTGGCGAGTGTTCCAACGGATCACCCGTGACTTGCTGATGTTGCCGGATTGCATCCGAAATTATTGTAATTCCCCGCTCTGCGGTAACTTTTAGTTCCGCAGGCATATTATGTTGCTTGCAGCAACTTATAGCAAACAGCCAAAGGCTATAAAGTACCGTTGCGAAACTGCAAGTTTTGGCATAGCAGATGGTATTAGAAATTACCCCCCTCTGCCACTAAATTCTCTTCTCGCTTTCCGGCAACAATTATCTTCGCCCTATTATGACAGGTATAGACAGTGTAGAACTTAGCCAGGCCATTGTACACAAAGTGGGCAACCCCAGCCGTGGCGAAGAATTGAAATTATCCGCCAACACACTTTCGCTTAACGACAATATTGTGCGTGGTGTACTTACCAAATATTTCCTCTCGCCTTTTAACGAGTATGAGCAATACCACTTTACCCATTTAAGCGATATTGGTTTAAACGAAGTGTACAGCTACGTAAGCCGCATATTTGATGAACCTAAAAAGTTTGCTTCACAATCTGCCTTGCTGGCGCAGTTTCTTTACAGTAAAAGCACCCATGCTAAGGTAAAAGAGGGCGAACTGTACATTGTGCATTTTAAGAACGTTCCTTTTGGAACTGAGTATGTTGAGGCCGTAGGCATTTTTAAAAGCGAAAGCAAGGAAACCTTTTTAAAAGTGTTTCCGCATGGGCAGGGTTGGGAAGTAGCGGCAGAAGATGGCATCAACATTAACAAACTTGATAAGGGTTGCCTTATTTTTAAAGAAAATCGCGACAATGGTTACGTAGTTTGCGTGGTAGACAGTACCAATAAACAAAACGACGCGCAGTATTGGGTAAACGATTTTTTACAGGTAACGCCCTATTCTGATAGTTACCACAGCACCAACAACACGCTCAGTATGTGCAAGCTGTTTATAAGTAATGAGCTGGCAGAAAACTTTGATGTAAATAAAAGCGACCAGATAGACATGCTTAACCGCAGCATGGAATATTTTAAAACAAAGGAGAATTTTCAACTGGAAGAGTTTGCGCAGGAAGTAATAAATCATCCTGAAGCGATGGATGCCTTTGCACAATACAAGCAAACCTACGAGGCTGCAAAGCAGGTAGCCATTGATGATGCGTTTGCCATACATGTATCAGCCGTAAAAAAACAGGAACGTATGTTTAAAAGCATATTGAAACTTGATAAGAACTTTCACGTTTATATTCATGGTCGTAAAGACCTGATAGAAAAAGGTTATGATGAAGTGAAACAAAAACACTTTTATACCCTATACTTTGATGAAGAATCGTAACGTATTTTATTAAACATGTAAACAGATAGGTAGTAATAGTTTTTAACTTCCCTATGTGCCTATGTATTAAAACAATAAATCTCTTGCTATGTCACAACCAATCTGGGGTATAGATCTTGGTGGTACCAAGATAGAAGGTGTTATCCTTACTTCCATTAATGATGCAACCCCAATACTAAGAACACGTATTGATACAGAAGCCAGTAAAGGCTATGCACATATCATCCACCAAATAAAAACATTGGTTGGCAATATGCAGCAGCAAAGCGGCCTTACACCAAAGGCCATTGGTATGGGCACGCCAGGCGTGCTTGATCCCCTGTTACAAACCATAAAGAACAGCAACACGGTTTGCCTTAATGGTATGTCCTTGCAAAAAGATCTGGAAGCTGCTTTACATATTCCATTTGTATTAGCCAACGATGCCAATTGTTTTGCATTGGCAGAAACCCATTGGGGCGTAGTAAAAGAAAAATGCCCAACAGCAAGAATGGTATTTGGAATTATTATGGGTACAGGTGTTGGTGGCGGACTGGTGATTGATGGCAAAATATGGAACGGCAAACATGGCATTGCAGGCGAATGGGGGCATAACCAGTTGGATGAAAATGGCGATGACTGTTATTGCGGCAAAAAGGGCTGTGTAGAGAAAGTAATTAGCGGCCCAGCCACAGAAAAATATTATCAAAATATCAGCGGCAATAAATTAAAGCTGAAAGAAATAGTGGCCGCACACAGGGCAGGAACCGATGCTTCAGCCACTGCAACCATAGAACATTTGTGTAACTCCTTTGGTAAAGCCGTTTCTGTTATTACAAACATGCTGGATCCTGATGTTATTATTATTGGTGGCGGCGTTGGCAATATTGATGAACTGTACACTGAAGGCGTTGCTGCACTTAATCATTATATTTTCAACAACAGGTTGGATGTGCCCATTTTAAAACCATCATTAGGTGATAGTGCCGGTGTGTTTGGTGCAGCAGCACTGGTGGCGAACATAGAGTGAGCCACTCTCAAAGAGTGGCTCACTCTATGTTCGCTCATTTTTAAATTCGTGTAATTCATTCATTTCGCTCAAATTCGTGCCATCAAAAAAGTAAGCTATGCAGTTCCGCAATTTTAAAATGGTAAGTTATGTGGTATACGGCCGTGGAAGCTTTAACCAGTTAGACGAAATATTGGCTCCCCAGCGCAAAGCGGATGCCCCTATGATATTTTTTGTAGACCATTATTTTTCCGCAGGATCCGGTGGAGAAGGGAAGCGGTTGGTAAACCGTATCCCGCTGCGCGGAAAAGATAAAATAGTATTTGTTGATGTTACCTATGAGCCAAAAACAAAACAGGTAGATGCACTTGCTGCAGAACTGAAAGCTGAGTTTGGAACCGTAAGCGGCATTATTGGCATTGGCGGTGGCAGCACGATGGATCTTGCAAAAGCCGTGTCTTTAATGATGACGAATCCCGGTTCCAGTGCAGATTACCAGGGCTGGGATTTGGTAAAAATGCCCGGCGTTTATAAAGCAGGCATACCAACATTAAGCGGTACAGGTGCAGAGGTTTCAAGAACTACCGTGCTTACAGGCCCCACAAGAAAACTGGGCATGAACAGTGATTTTACACCTTTCGACCAGATTGTTCTTGATCCTGAATTAACCAAAGATGCACCCGCTAACCAGCGTTTTTATACAGGTATGGATTGTTATATCCATTGCATTGAAAGCCTGGAAGGCAACTTTATTAATGAGTTTAGTAAAAGCTATGGCGAAAAAGCGTTGCAGCTTTGCCAGGATATTTTTCTTGGTAAAAAAGAATGGAGCGATGCTGACGATGATAAACTAATGATGGCTTCTTATGCAGGCGGCATGAGCATTGCCTACAGCCAGGTGGGTGTGGCACATGCAGTAAGTTATGGTTTAAGTTATTTGCTTGGTACCAAACACGGTATTGGCAACTGCATAGTGATGAACCATATTGAAGAGTTTTATCCAAAAGGGGTGGCTGAGTTTAAGCAGATGGTGCAGGACAATAATATTTTCATCCCCCAAGGGATATGCAAAGGCTTAAGCGATACAGAGTTTGATACGATGATAAATGTTAGCCTTGGCATGAAACCCTTATGGGAAAATGCTTTGGGTAAAAACTGGGAGCAAATAATGACACGGGAAAAACTGCGTTCTTTATACGAAAAACTTTAAACTTAATAATGATGAAAAAGGAAACTTCATCATTAAATGATGAAATAAAACAAACAGATTTACCGCTAATAGTTGGTGCGGGTAAAAAGGCAAGTAAAACCGAAACGCCTCTTGAAAAAGAAATGCGCAGGTTTAACAAGATGATTGAGGAAATAAACCAGCACGAGGAAAATCAGAAAAAAAAGCAGCAGCAAGAAGACCAGTACCACCAGTTATACCAGAGTAAAGTAATACCTGCATACACAACACTTGCGGCAGAAAAGCTTCATTTTTTAAAGCAGTTACACGACATTTTTGTAGCAAACACTTACACCAAAAGAGAGCAAAGAAACTTTGTTGATTTTGTGCTGGCCATTATTCATGATATACTGCCCTATAACGACGAGGCTCGACAGTTTGCACATTATTATGTGAACCTGGATGTTGCTTTAATGAATAAAGCAGAAAAAAAACAGTTTCAAAACGAGATCAAAGAAAACGTTGGTTTTGATGTAGATATGGATGACTTTGACGCAGAGACTATTTACGAACAAAGTAAAGGCCGTAATGCTTCAGGTGCATCGTATAAAGAAGAAGATGGCGAAGACGAGTTTAAGTTTGATGAAGATTTCTTTACACCTCCACCAAAAAAGAAAAATAATTCTGCACCAAAGCCTGAAGAAATAGAACTGCAGACTTTGTATAAAGAACTGGCCAAACAAATTCATCCAGACCTTGAACCTGATGAGGATCTGAAAAAAGAAAAGCTGGTTCTGATGCAGGAATTGATACAGGCACGTAAAGAGCATAACCTTTTTATGATGCTGCTGATAAAGTCAAAAGCGCACCAGTTAAACGGCACTTCATCAAATACGGCGTATAGTTTAGATAAACTAAAGTTGTACAATAAACAGCTAAAACGCAAACTGGCTGAGATGAAAGATGAAATTGCCATGGTGCATTTCAGCAACCTGTTTATGCATAACGGTAAAATTACCATCAGGCAAAACCAGCCCGCCGAAGAAAGGGTAAACCACGAACTGAAGCAGGTAAAAAAGCAGTTGAAAGATTTAAAGAACGACAAGGAAATTGTAACCACGCATGATATGTTAAAACAGTTTATTCAGCAGGTTTGTTAGTGCCGCCTTAACATTTACAGCATTAGTGGTATGGTAGTTGTAAAACACACAATAACCTCCACCCCTTAAAAAATACAACCCGCCCGCATGTATTTTTTAACCGTAAAATGTTTGTATGCAAAAAAGAAAATGGGGAATGTTAGGTGTTACAGCAATAACCGCAGGTTTATTAGCTTTCAGCAATATTGATGGTTCTGTTAAAGGCAGTGTTACACCGCCCGAAGGTGCTTTAAGAGCCTGGGTAATATCAGCAAAAGACACATTCAGAACAGATATTACAACAGGTACTTTTGAAATACCCAATGTAAGGTCAGGTACCTACCGTCTTATAATTGAGGCAAAGCCGCCTTATAAAAACGTAGCAAAAGACAGTATAACAGTGATTGATGGAAGCCCTGTAGATGTTGGGGTAATAACATTAAATCAGTAAACATTGTAACATTGGCGCCGCAAAATTGCGGCGCTTTTTAGTAATTTCATCAATAACTTTAGTAGTAGTCAGATTCTGAAAACAGTCACCGGTGTACCTATTGTCCCTTATACCAGCAGTATAGGAGCAGTATAGCTGAAGTATACCAGAAGTATAGGAGGTGTATTAATTAAGTAAAAATAAGCCTAATTGTATGCTGGTTCAACAACTTACCAACGCTCATAGTGCCTACCCTTCTTTCACCTTTTCCTCTACCTTTCACGTCTCACTGCCCATCCTCCCCACTCCTAAAAAGTGTGGAATTGTATAGTTGCAACTGCAGTATTTTGTGCAGGCAATGGCACATTAACTCAAATAGCTTCTAAATTCACAGAACCGTTTTAAACAGTTGCTAACAACAAATAAGGCTTCGTCGGGCCTGGAAGGCCAACGATGAAGCATCGGTTGTACGGAACCGCGCGGTAAAGACCTTCTTAAAATATATGGGTTTTGCTTTTCAGCGTTTTGGCTTAACGAAGGTGTTTGCACACCTTAA
>JANPIP010000051.1:0-277710 GCA_031424995.1 Chitinophagales bacterium
CGAAATATTACAAATCCTGAGCATTACGTTACTCAATAAAACTCAGTTAAATCAACTGTTTCAGCTAACCTGTCAACAGAATTTCAAAGAACTAAACTCAAATCAATTGAGTATGAACAACTTATGTTAGGATGCTAGTGAGTTCTTGCATATAAACAATTGCATTTTACAAACTAACAATTATTGCTTACACCAAAACAATGACATCTTACACTGAAACCATGGCAGCTTACAGGCTTGCGATTGTTGCTTACATAAGAGAAATATATTTATTGCTTACAAAAATTACCTGTATATCATCCTGAAACTAAAAAACTTAACCATATATTTAAATTTTATATACCACACTTGTTTTAAATAAAATAAAATATTTTAGGTGTATGCAGTTAACCTTGAAACCGACTTTTACAGATCGTACCAGAATGCAAGAATTGTAGTGGATAACAGCGATGACGGAGAACTGATGAAAGCACAAAGGCAGCTAATAGCTGCCTTTAGTATAAGAGAATATAAATCAATGATTATAATTATCCCACCAATATCTCACCTGTCATTTCTTTTGGTATAGGTAAACCCATTACCGTTAAAATACTTGGTGCTATATCGCCCAGTTTGCCCGGTTTAACAGTGCCCTTCCATTCTTTATCAATAACAAATAAAGGCACCAGGTTTAATGAGTGCTGCGTGTTGGGGCTGCCATCCTCATTCATCATAAAATCTGCATTACCATGGTCTGCAGTTAAAAATATGGTATAACCATGTTCAAGTGCAGCGGTAACTACTTTTTCAACGCATTTATCTACAGCTTCTACAGCATTAACTACAGCACCAAAAACGCCTGTATGGCCTACCATATCTGCATTTGCAAAATTCAGACAAATAAAATCGGCACTTTCTTTTTCAATTTCTGGCACCAGTTTTTCTGTTAGTTCAAAGGCACTCATTTCTGGTTGTAAATCGTATGTGGCAACCTTAGGGCTTGCAGCCATAATACGCCTTTCACCTGTATATTCTGTTTCTCTACCACCGCTAAAAAAGAAGGTTACGTGAGGGTATTTTTCAGTCTCTGCCATGCGTATTTGTGTTTTGCCATTGGCAGCAAGTACTTCGCCCAGCGTATTGTTTAGATTGTCTGTTTCAAAAATCACATGCACATTCTTAAATGTTTTATCGTACTCCGTCATGGTAGTATAAAACAGGTCAAGTTTGTTCATATTAAACTCGTGCATATCCTGTTGAGACAGCACTTCAGTAATTTCACGGCAACGGTCAGTTCTAAAGTTGAAGGCAATTACAGCATCATCTTTCTTTATATTAAAGTTGGCAGAGATGTTTGCGTTGATGATAGGTTTGATAAATTCATCAGTTACTCCTTCGGCATACGAAACATCTATTGAATGAAGAAGGTCTGTGGTGCGTTCTCCAACACCATTTACCAAAGCATCATAGGCAAGTTTAACACGCTCCCAGCGCTTATCCCTGTCCATGGCATAGTAACGGCCTGTAACGGTTGCTATTTCACCAACACCCACTTGTTGTAAATAATCCTGCAGGTCTTTTATAAAACCGTAACCACTTTTGGGGTCGCAGTCGCGGCCATCTGTAAAGGCATGAATATAAACTTCCGTTAAACCCTGTTCTTTACAGGCATCAACAATAGCTTTTATGTGCGAAATGTGGGAGTGTACACCACCATCACTCACCAAACCCAGCAGGTGCAAGGGTTTGCTGCTGTTTTTTGCATATTGTATAGAGGCCAGTAACTGGCTATTGGTATGAAATGTTTTGGTACGTATGGCTACATTAATACGCTGCAGTTCCTGGTAAACCACGCGGCCTGCGCCAAGGTTAAGGTGGCCTACCTCGCTGTTGCCCATTTGCCCATCAGGCAAGCCTACCAGCTCGCCGCAGGTAACCAAAGTAGTATTGGGGTATTTTGAATATAAAGATGAAACGAAAGGAACGTTTGCATTCTGGATGGCATCGGCAGTTTTAGACTTACCAAGGCCCCATCCATCCATGATAATTAAGATTGTTTTTTTGCTCATGGGATAAAACTAAGGGATTTTGTAAATTCATTTTTCCTTCCCTATTTTTAAACACGCTTAACTTGGCATGTTTTTAGCCTTTAAACCTTTATAAAACAATTAAAATGAAACGTTTTTTACTCTTAATGAGTTTGGCTTTAATGATGGTTTCCTTCCAGGTACCTGATAATACCACCAACATAATCAATGCTTTAAAAAATGGTAATGCAGAACAGGTAAGTAAATATTTTGATAATTTTATTGACCTGAAACTGCCTGAAAAAGACGAGATAAAGAATATAGGTAAAAACCAGGCAGGTATTGCGTTACAGGGTTTTTTTAAAGATAATTCAATTAAAACTTTTGAACTTACCAGCCAGCGAGAAATGGGTGCATCTATGTACCTTGCAGGCAAGCTGCAAAACAATGGTAAAGGGTATAATGTTACCATGCTTTTAAAAAATAAGGATGGTGATAAGCAGATTATAACAGTGCGCATTAACTAAAAAATAATATCACTTGCAATTTATAAAGGCTTCTGAAAAGAAGCCTTTTTTGTTGCACTTAACCATTCAATAACATCAGCAAACCGTATGGCTATTAAAAGATGTTTAAAATTGTGATGCCTTTTAGTAAAGCAGGGGCTTTGTTAAGTGCGGTTGCTAAGCAGGCTGTTTAGCAAATAGTACCTTCCGTAAAATTCACTCTTTAGCATTTTGTTTACATTGGCTATATTGCCCTTATTATCGCCTTGTCTAAAAAAATTACACAGCCACATGACCTTAGTTGAAAGACTAAAACATATACGACTTGTACGCTCATTGATTTATGGCGTGGTGGGTGCTTTTACTTATCCCGGACTTATCTGGGTAAACAAAATACAGATAGAAGGAACACAGCATTTAAAAAATCTTCCACGCAATAATGTTTTGTTTGTAAGCAATCACCAAACCTATTTTGCTGATGTAATAACCTTTATACATATTTTTTGTGCAGTAAGCTGGCGGCGCGAAAACCGTTTGGGGCTGCCTTTTTATCTCTTAAATCCTTTTACCAACGTATACTTTGTAGCTGCTGAAGAAACCATGAAAGGAAGCTGGATAAGCAGGCTGTTTATTCTTGCAGGGGCTTTAACCGTAAAAAGAACCTGGCGTGCAGAAGGTAAAGAAGTAAGGCGCGGGCTAGACCCCTCTGATACCCGTAAAATTAACCAGGCATTAGATAGAAGTTGGGTGATTACTTTCCCCCAGGGTACCACAAAACCTTTTGCGCCCGGCCGCAAAGGCACTGCCTATATTATTAAAAACAATAAGCCCATTGTTATACCCGTTGTTATTAATGGCTTTTGGCGTGCTTTTACAAAAAAAGGATTGTCTTTTAAAAAGAAAGGCTCTTTATTAAGTGTGCGTTTTAAAGAACCCATGGTAATTGACTATAACCATACTACAGAACAGATTTTAGAGCAGGTGATGGATGCCATTGAGCAAAGCAAAAAGTTTATGCTGAAGGGAAAACATCATTTAATGAATGCGCTTGATAAATAATAGAAAGAGATAGTAGTTACTAAATAACCGCCATTACCCACTTTAAAGTAGTAATAACTTTATGAAAAACCTGGCCGACCCACTTAAAAAACAGGGTAGGCCACTTTAAAACCGACCCAGCTTAGTTTTGAAGTACCCATCCCCACTTAAAAATTAAGCTGACCCACTTAAAAGCCGCGAAATCCCGCAAATGAAGTGGGGTACCCCACTTACCCAAGTGGGTACCTGCGGTAAAAAGCCGCGTCGGGTTGGTTTTGAAGTACCCACCCCCACTTAAATGATGCGAAATCCCGCAAATGAAGAGGGGCCCCCCACTTACCCAAGTGGGTACCTGCAGTAAAAAGCCGCAACGGGTTAGTTTTTAAGTAGGTAGATGTATGTTTTTACCGTATTTACTGATTGGTTACCCGCTTGCGTAGCATTTAGGTAGGAAATTGTTTACGACAGTTGTTTGCAGTTTGGTAGGTGCTTAAATGAAGCTATATTAGCTGTATTGATGCAACTGAATTGAAGGAATACAAGAGTTAGCGGCTACATTCAATGACACTACGAAATATTATAATCACCATATTTATTACCTTTTGTTTGACACAAATCAGTTGTGGCAACAAACGACAATCCAATGCCAGTAAAAAATATTGGACTGACACTACGCATCTATCCAAAGAAGAATTAAACCAAAGACAGGTTTGGATAAGTTTTAAGCAAGCAGTATTATCAAAGAATTTTGACACCTTTAGACGATTAAGTTTTCCTTGCCTTTATTGCCCAGACTGTGACACAGACAATTCAAATTCATTACAAGACACTACAGACACAAATAAATTTGTCTCGACAAATAAATTCATCACAAACTACTTTGAAAGAGTTTTTAACGGGAGAAAAAATGGCTTTTATTTTAACGAAGACAATTTAGAAAGCATAACACTAAATTTAGATTCTGAAATTTATTCGGCAAGTTATTGTGGTCTAAAAAAAGGAACACGACATAATAAATTAGAAGTAATTATTGGTGACAATAAATGTTCAGGTGACGAGTGTTCGCAAACAATTTTTACATTTATTGATGACCAGACAGGGTATAAGTTTTACAGTATGGTTGACATACCTTGACAAATGCAGCCGCTAAGATTAGGTTTGGCATTATTGGGGCTTGACGAATATAGCCTCAACATTTGTTCTTTATTGTGCTTCAGTTCGGGCTTGACGTTATAAATTTGGCTTATGAGTAAAACATCAGCAATATTGCAATTATCCACATATTTAAGCTTTTTAACCCCGCTCTTCAAAGCATATTGCTTTGCGGTAACTTTTAGTTCCGCAGGCATATTATGTTGCTTGCAGCAACGGTTAAACAAACAGCTAAAGGCTGTATAATAACCCTGCGAAACTGCAAGTTTTGGCAGAGCGGGGATTTGTAAAAAAAATAAAATCATCCTGAACTGCATGAAGACCTTTTACATCATATCATTTTTAATTTCCTTTCCTGTTATTACTTACGGACAAAAGAGGTCAGGGAAAAATGCTACAATCAGTTCATCACAAATAAGTGAAAAGCATTTGGGTTTAACAATTGAAAAAGCTATTAGGAAGTATAAAGTTGATACTGCAAAATGTTCTTTACAAAGTGAGCCACCCGGCATTTCAAGAGGGCTTCAGGTAGAGCTTACCGATAGTGTGATTGTTTATTTGCAAATTGAAAGAAAACCAAATTTTGATAATCACTTTTCTACCATTCTAAACGAACCAGTGAAAGGTATTGGGCTTGCTTTTCCCAACTGTACTAAAAAGAAATTTGGGACAAATTTTGTTTGGTGGGGGCTTCGCAATCCATATTGCAAAAAAGAAGAGTAACCTTACTCGCGCAGGCCTCCTGGCCTGTGCGTAGCCGTTACTTCACTTAAATTAAAACGTTACAGGAAATAAATAAGTAACAGGCAGGCACAGGCCAGAGGTATGTTGCTTGCAGCAACGAATAAACAGCCAAAGGCTGTATAATAATCCTGCGAAATTGTAAGTTTTGCCAGAGGGTAAAGCCGCTCAATATAGTTATACAGCCGCAGTGTGCGACGCATATGCAGCCGAATAAAGTTGCCTGGATGACCAATAAAAAACCCGTTAAAACGAATGTTTTAACGGGTTTTTAGTTATGCAAACTTGATATTAATTAAGCGTGCAGCTTCTTAATTTCTTCGGTAAGCTTAGGCACAATGTCAAACACATCGCCTACAATACCGTAATCGGCGGCTTTAAAGAAAGGCGCTTCGGGGTCTTTATTAATTACCACAATCACCTTGCTGCGGTTTACGCCTGCCAGGTGCTGTATGGCGCCTGAAATGCCAAGTGCAAAATAGAGGTTGGGCGCTACCTGAAAACCTGTTTGGCCAACATGCTCGTGGTGTGGGCGCCAATGTGCATCTGCCACAGGGCGGCTACAAGCAGTAGCTGCATGAAGTACTTTGGCAAGGTCTTCAACAATGCCCCAGTTTTCAGGGCCTTTTAAACCACGGCCACCGCTTACTACAATTTCAGCTTCTGTTAAAGGTATTTCGCCACTTACTTTGTTTACTGCTGTTACCTTAATTTTTGATGGGTCAACCGCTATATCTACAGTTACTACTTCTGCAACGCCTTCGCCCGCAATAGTGGTAAAACTGTTGGGGTTTAAAGAAATTACTTTTATGGGCGATGTAATTTTTACGCTGGCAAATGCTTTACCACTAAACACGGTTTTCTTTACAATAAAATTACCGTTGGCAGTATCTGGCAAAGCGCAGGCACCAGTAACCACACCTGCTTTTAAACTCGCTGAAAGTCTTGCTGCTACTGCCTTACCTGTTTGGTTATGGCTAAACACCACCACTGTTGCACCTGTTGAAGTAACAGTTGTAGCAATAACCTTGGTGTACACTTGTGTATCAACATGGTTAAGCGTATCGTTGGCAATATGGTGTACTTTTTTTACGCCATATTTTCCAAGGCTTGCAAGGTCGTCGCTAACAGTACCAAGCACAATGGCTTCTGCTGTAACGCCCATTTGTTCTGCTATTTTAGCGCCATAGGTTAATGCTTCGTAAGAAGACTTTTTAACCTGGTTGTCTGCGTGATCTACAAATATTAAAACTGACATGGAATTAATTTGAAAATGAGATAATTTGAAAATTTGAAGATGCTTACCAGTAAGAAGATCTGACGCGAAGCATCTGCTTCATTCTCAAATCTTCAAATTGGCCAATTACCTAATTAAATGGCCTTGGCTTCTTCGTGAAGTAACCTTACCAGTTCTGCAACATTGTCTGCGGCTACCAGTTTTACACCGGCTTTTGCAGGTGGCAGGCTGTATTCAACCACGCTTGTTAAAGCTTCAACAGCAGCAGGCTCTACTACTTTTAAAGGTTTGGTACGTGCCGCCATAATACCACGCATATTGGGTATGCGTTGTTCAGCCACACCTTTGGCGCAGCTAACTACTATAGGCAGTTGCACTTCACTGGTTTCTTCACCGCCATCAATTTCGCGCACTACAGTTGCGGTAGTAGCTGCAACATCAAACTTGGTAGCGAGCGATATATAAGGTGCATCTACCAGTTCGGCAACAATACCGCCTATAGACGAGCCGTTATAATCAATAGTTTCTTTACCTGTAAAAATTAAATCGTAGCTGCCCTGTTTTGCTACTTCTGCAATTTGTGCAGCAATGTAATAGCTGTCGTTACTGTCAGCATTTACACGTATTGCTTCATCGCCACCAAGTGCCAATGCTTTACGTATAATTGGGTCGCAATCTGCGCCGCCTACTGTAATTAAATGAACAATTGTGGCGGCATCTTTTTCCTTTAATTCAATGGCACGTACCAGCGAATACCATTCATCGTAAGGATTAATAATCCACTGTACACCTGTTTCATCAAACTTCGTATTGCTTTCTTTAAATGCAATTTTAGAAGTGGTATCAGGTGCTTTACTCACACAGACTAATATTTTCATTGGAAAAGTGGTTTTAAACGTTAGAAGAAAGGTTGTTTATGCAACTATCAGCAAATGTACAATCACAGCACTTAAAAAACACTTTAAAAAACTTTAGGTTTAGATAAAGATTTTTTGCGCGGCAATGTTACACCAATATGATGAATAATATACAGGATGCTGTAACATTAAAATGCTTTTAAACTTATTGGTAACTTGTGTAAAGCCTTGCTGCAACTGTATCTTGCACGTGTATCCAATACCTAAAGTTCAGCCCTAAACCCTAAACTTTACCCCAACCCTAAGCATAGATTAAAGTAATACCAGTTTGTTATTTGCGAAAGCATTTATAACTAACTGGTTTATTTTTTTACAGCCTTCTTACTTTTGTAACGCCCCAACATAATGATACCATTGGCGCATAGCTTTGTTAATTACCTGCTTGTATACATAAATTAGTTTTTGATGGATAAGATTGAAAAGATAAATGCGTTTTTAAAAGATAGTCCCAGGGATAATTTTCTTCGCCATGCACTGGCACTGGAATATATTAAGATTGGTGATGACCTTAAAGCAAGAATTTTATTTGAAGAGATACTTACGGAAAGTCCGAATTACGTAGGCTCTTATTATCACTTAGCCAAGCTGCTTGAAAAAATGGAACATGTTGATAAAGCCATTGAATGGTATGAGAAAGGAATGATAGCTGCAAAAGAAGCGAAGGACAACCACGCTTATAATGAGCTACAGGCAGCTTATGAAGATTTAGTGTATTAAGCGGGTTAAAGGGGCGAGGTGAAAAGTGAAAGAGAAGCAGATCATTTAATATTTCACCTTTTACGTTTCACCTTCTCACTTCAATCAATCCAGCCTTTTCATTTGCTCATCATTTATTTTTTTGTAGAGATGGTATGGCTTATAAGTTCGCCAGTCTGGTAAATCCATCAGCTCAATGTAGTAATTCAGTTTCTTTTTCTTAAAGTCGTACTGGCTTTGCTCAGGCATGTTAAGTGCAACGATCCAGCCGTTTTCATCCGTTACGTTTTCAAACCATTCTTCGTAGTAATCTTTATCGCCACTGTGAAAGTTGAGTACGTTTTCTGCTATTAAGATGAACTTGGTTATCTTTTGTTCAAACATTTTATCTATCACTTCACGCTTTAGCTCCATAATATCATTTTCAATGGCATCGTTCCATTCGCCAATCAATTCTATCACGCAAAAGTTTAGCTCATAATCAACATAAATTACTTTAAGGTACAATGTGCGGCTACCAAATTCATCCCACTGGGGGTGGATATAATAATTGTAAACAGTTTGTGTAAATTCAAATTCACTATGCACCACCCCATAAAAAGGCGAGAGTTTATCTTCCTCTGAATTATAAATATGAAGCCAGTTATAAAAGGGTTCTATAAAGTGCATGAGTTAATTTGAAAATTGGTCAATTTGAAAATTTGAAAAATGATTGCAGCGCCAAATTTTCAAATCAATTAATCAGCTAATTACCTTGTAACCATCTACCGCTTTTTTAACTGTGCCATGTTTCAGCAGCAGGTCTTTAGCGGTTTCATAGTTGGTTAAATTTAGTTTATCCATCAACATTTTAACGCCACGGTCAACAAGCTTTATATTAGTCAATTGCATGTTTACCATTTTGTTATCTTCCACTCTGCCCAATTGTATCATTACTGTTGTAGATATCATGTTCAGCACCAATTTTTGTGCCGTTCCACTTTTCATTCTGGTACTGCCTGTTACAAATTCAGGGCCTACCACTACTTCCACAGGGTAATCAGCAGCATCGCTTACGGGCGAGTTTGGGTTGCAGCAAATACTGCCTGTAACAATACCGCGTTTACGGCACTGCTGTAAGGCACCAATAACATAAGGCGTGGTACCACTTGCGGCAAGGCCAATTACCACATCTTTATCGTTTACAAAATGTTTTTCAAGGTCAGTCCATCCCTGTTTGGCACTGTCTTCAGCAAACTCAACGGCTTGCGTAATAGCTTTATCGCCACCTGCAATAATGCCAATCACAAGGCCATAAGGCACACCATAAGTAGGTGGGCATTCACTGGCATCTACAATGCCCAAACGGCCACTGGTACCTGCGCCAATATAAAATAAACGCCCGCCAGAAAGCATTTTATCGCTTATTACAGAAGTTAATTTTTCTATTTGCGGCATCGCTTTTTCAACAGCTACAGGTACGGTCTGGTCTTCTTTATTTATGTTGATGAGGATTTCCTCTACACTCATTTTTTCAAGATGGTTGTAGTTGGAAGTTTGCTCGGTAACCTTTATGAATTTTTTCATTTTATAACACTTATTTGCTCCGGTGGCACGAATTACACGAAATGGTTTTAATATGCAGCAATCCAATATATGAGTGGATGCAGTTATAAGATAACAAACAACTGTTGCGGGCAATTACTGTGTTGAATGATACGCAATCAAACCATCCATGGGGCGTTTTAAAACGGTGCCAAGCTCAAGTTCATAGGTATTGCACAACTCTTTCAGTACATCTTTAAAACCAAAAGCAATGCTGCCAACAAAGTTGATGGGCATGGTCCAGCTTTCGCGGTATTTATATAAATGGTTAAAGAAAAAATCGTTCAGGCCATCTTCAATAATATTTTCAATCATGTAATGCCCACGGTTTTCAGCCAAAAAAATGGCAAAACCAGCAAGGTAACGGTTAACCAAGGGCTGCTTGTAAACGCTGTTTAAAATATCGTCTTTGGTAACAGTAAACTGCTTATCAAAACGGCTTTTTAAATCTTCATCAAATGTATTGTACAGATAATACTGCACCACTTTTTTACCAAGGTAAGTGCCACTGCCTTCATCGCCCAAAATGTAACCTAGGCCAGGGCTGTTCTTCATAATTTTTTTGCCGTTATAATAGCATGAGTTAGAACCAGTGCCAAGTATACATGCAATACCTTTTCCATAACCACATAAACCTCTTGCGGCAGCAAGCAGGTCATGTTCAACATTTATTATTGACGAAGGAAATAGTTGCTTTAAAACCGCTTTTACAATTTTTACATTGGCAGGATTGCTTAAACCCGTGCCATAAAAATGTACTGCATCAATCGCTATATTTTTAAGTTTACCAAGCAACTCTTTTTTAAGCAGTTCAATTATTTGTTCGCCTGATAAAAAATAAGGGCTGATGCCCTGCGTTGTGATGGCTTTCTTTTTTCCATTACTAAGCAAACACCACTCACATTTGGTTGAGCCACTGTCTGCGATTAATTGTATCATAAAAGAATTTTAAGTTTGGGATGTAGAGTTTTTTAAAGTTTAAATAGTTTATGAAGTTTTAAATAGTTTAAAAGTTTTGATGGTTTATACAACACACAAAACGCCTTCTGCACTTATAAAAACTTAAACTCTATCAAACTTAATATATTCGTTGTTTGTTTGAATAATAAGATACAAAGAAGCAACATTTATGGTTAGCAAAAAATTACAGGTTTGGCTGCCGGTATTATTAGCACTGATGATGGTGGTGGGGATGATAATTGGTTATGAGTTGAGGGACAAAACTGGCAGTAGGCAATTTTTAAGTATTTCAAGAAAATCATCAATACAGGAAGTGGTTGACCTTGTTAAAAGCAGGTATGTTGATGACGTGAAAATGGACAGCATTAACGAAACCATTATTGAAGACCTGCTGGCACATCTTGACCCACATTCTATTTACATTCCTGCACGAGACCTAATACGTGTAAATGAAGACCTTGCAGGAAATTTTCAGGGTATTGGTATTGAGTTTCAATTATACAACGATACTGTAAATGTGGTGAATGTGATTAAGGATGGCCCCAGCGAAAAAGCAGGTGTGCAGGTGGGCGATAAAATTATAAAAGCCAACGACACCGCTGTTTTAACAGGACAAAAGATAAAGGAAACTGAAATAAGAAAACAATTGCGCGGCCTTGCAGGATCACAGGTAAAAGTAAATATTATAAGAGATGGCAAGCCTTTGACAATAGTTATTAAACGCGGCAATATTCCTGTTTCATCAATTGATGCTGCATACTTACTCACTCCCAAAACGGGTTATATACGCATAAATAAGTTTGGCGACAGAACTTACGAAGAATTTATGAGCAACCTTGAAAAATTGCAGAAAGACAGCATTAGCAGCCTGGTACTTGACCTGCGTGGAAATGGCGGCGGATTATTAAGCGAAGCAACGGCTATTGCCGATGAATTTTTAGATGAAGACAAACTAATAGTTTATACCCAGGGCAACCATATGCCTCGCTATGAATACAAATGCAAAAGGGATGGGTTATTTGAAAAAGGAAAGCTGGTTGTTTTGGTTGATGAAACCAGTGCCAGCGCAAGTGAAGTACTTTCTGGTGCCTTGCAGGATTGGGATAGGGCAACTATAATAGGAAGAAGATCTTTTGGTAAAGGGCTTGTGCAGCAACAGTTTCAGGTAAGTGATGGAAGTGCGGTAAGATTAACCATTGCAAGATATTATACACCACTCGGCAGAAGCGTACAAAAGCCATATAGCAATAAAACAAAGCACGATTATGAAGAGGAATTGATGAACCGCTTTCATGATGGGGAAATGGTAAAAATGGATTCTTCTTTATTAAAAGGACCATCTTATAAAACACCCAAGGGCCGTACCGTTTATGGTGGTGGCGGTATTACGCCTGATATTTTTGTAGCATTGGATACTGCAAGATTGCCTGAGCAGGTTACCAAACTGTTTTATAAAAACACGCTGGCAAATTTTGTGTACAGATCGTTTATTAGCAATAAAGCTGTTTTTAAAACTATAAAAGCACCTAAGGAATTGGCTGTAAAATATATGCCTGCTGAAAAAGAATGGCTGCAACTGGTTGATTTTGCTGCAAAAGACAGTATACAACTTATTAGTGTAGATGCTAAAAATAAGGCTGATATTTTAACCCGTATGCAGTCGCTTATGGCAAGGCAACTATGGCGCAATGCAGGTTATTACGAACTGGTTAACATGAATGATAATGCAGTAAAAAAAGCTGTTGAGGTTTTAAAATAAACCTGTATTTTTATTGCATTACCCTAATCCCGATTGCCCTGCTAAAAATTGACCCGTGTAGTTGCCAATGGAAAAAATATTTGTGTTAAAGAAAGGTTCGCTTATTCGGGGTCCCTTTACCCTATCTTATTTGCAGGAAAATAAACTGAAAGAAACAGATATAGTTTGGTATGAAGGTTTAAAAGACTGGACGAAGGTGACAGAAGTAGATGCGCTAAAAAGCTGTATAAAAAAACATGGTACTGAAGACGGCACTGAGCCAAAAAAGTCTCTATTAAATAAATTACTCAGGCGCAAATAATAAATAAAAAGCCTCACGAAAACGTGAGGCTTTTTATTTGGGTCATTTTATTTTACTTGTACATTATTTCGTAATACTCATGTGCCATACGATTACTGTCAAACTTAAAGCGCACATCACGCATGCCGTTTTTCATTATCTGCCTCCAGGTATCAAAGCTTCCATAATACAATGGAAGTATTTGCTGCTCTAAAATATCATAGGCAGTGTTTAAATCATACTCATCCTGCTTAAAGGTATTCATATTCATATAATCAGCTTTAGGTACCACAAAACCATTGTTACCATGGTCTACAAATTCTGGTATCCAGCCATCATCTGTGCTAAAGTTTACCGCTCCATTCATTGCTGCCGTCATACCACTAGTACCACTCGCTTCGCGTGGCACACGCGGATTGTTTAACCAGATATCTGCAGCCTGTTTAAGTCGTTTGCTTAGGGTTAATTCGTAGCCAACAAGCACGGCTACATTTTTATATTTTTTGCTTAAATTAACAAGATTATTAAAAGTACTGATGGAAGGATAATCTGATGGATAAGGTTTACCTGCCCAAATAATCTGTACAGGATAGGTGGTGTTTGTCAGCAGTTTTTCAAAGCGCTGCATATCGTAAGTAAGCATGTCTGCACGTTTATAACCCGCAAACCTTCTTGCCCAAACAATAGTAAGCACATTGGGGTCAAACACTTTACCAGTCTGGTCTGCAACAATTTCAAAGGCACGTTTTTTCAGGTAATTTTTGCGGTCATCAAAGCCAGCATCATTACTGTCATCTTTAAACTTATACAGTTGCTTATCAGCCCAATATTTCCAGTTTTGTGCGTTGGTAATAGACGTTATTTCACAAATGCCATCGTATTTGTTCCACATTTCTCTTGATACCACACCATGCAGTGCACTTACACCATTGGCTTTGCGTGCAAAGCGAAGTGCCACTAATGAATGGTTAAACAAGTCATCGTGCATACCTGTTAGCTTGCGTACTTCATCAAGACTAAGACCGCAGAAATAGCTCATTTTATTGCACAGGTAAATGTCATGTTTTTCATTTCCAGCTTCTTCTGGCGTGTGGGTAGTAAACACTAAGTGCTCTTTCAATTTTTCAACGCTCCTGAATTTATTCAGCAAATAAAAAGCAGCAGAAATACCATGTGCTTCGTTTAAATGGTACACATCAGGATTGAAACCAATTTCATCTAACAGCTTGGCACCACCAACACCCAGTAAAATAAACTGCGCCACTTTGGTGGCAACATTGGCATCGTATAAACGATGGCAAATGGTTTGAGAAACATAATCGTTCTCAGGTAAATCAGTACTTAATAAAAATAAAGGCGCTGTATTAAAGGTTTCCGGTGCCAGGTAAAATACTTTAATCCATACAGGGGCATCGTGAATTAGTATCTGGTATTTAATGCCTGTATCCTGTAAAAAAGAATAATTTTTCTCCATCCAAACTGGTTGTAGTGTTTGGTCTTGGTTGCGTGCCTGGTCGTAATAACCATACTTCCATAAAATGCCAATACCAATCATATTTTGCTTTAGCTCATACGCACTGCGCAAGTGCGAGCCAGATAAAAAGCCAAGGCCGCCACTGTAAATTTTGAGTGGCTGATGAATGGCAAACTCCATAGAAAAATATGCGGCTTTTTTGCTGTAATCTTCGTTAACAGCATATGGTACTGAATAGCTTCTGAAATTCATATTTTCTTGTTTGGTTCTTAAAAATATTTCTGATTGATTTGTTATTTTTTAATAAAGGTATAAGGATCGTATTCAACAAAATCACTTGCTTTAATATCAATAGAAATTACTTTTTTGTTTTCTATTTTAAACTTTGTTGAGAAGATACCAAAGTCAATATTACTATAGGTCATCAACCATTCATCGTTATCCATATACTGCAAAGAAGCAATAAGATCGTTGTGTTGGTTGAATTTTATTTTGAGGCTGTTACCTTCTTCTGATATTGTAATGCTGCCGTACAATTCATGTGTATAATCACCTGCATAAGCGGCCAGCGGAAGTGCAGGCGATTTACCTTTTACCCGCTTTTTAAAGCCATCAATTTGCTGCAATGTAGCCTGCTGTTCTTTATTAAAACCACCCAGTTGTTCAAGGCTTCTGTTTATATAAGGTACGCCAAGGTAAGCATCCAGAATTTGATAGCGCAGTGCTTCAAAAAAGTTTTGGTTATCCTGGTTAGTAAGAATTGCAATACCAAGATTTTCTTCAGGCACAAAGCAGGTATTGGTTACAAAACCAAACGCACCACCTGTATGAGAAAAAACCTGTTTACCATTATAATCATTAATAAAAACACCCAACCCGTATCCCGAAAAATGGGTGGGTTTGCTGGCACTTTTTCTGCTTGAAATTACTGTAGACATATCCCTTGTTCTGCGCACAACACTCCATGGCAAAACAACTTTGCCATTATACCTGCCACTGTCAAGCTGCATTAACAACCAACTGGTTAAATCTTTAACATTGCTTACCATACTGCCTGCGGGTGCAAGGTTATCTACATTGTTATAAGGTAGTTCCTGTATTTCTTTTGAAAATGAAGTGGTATAAGGCTTTGCTGCATAAGGCATCTTGTCCATATTGCGGCCAAGTGCCTGTGTGGTAAACATGCCTAGCGGCGCAAGAATACTGTCATAAATATAAACTTCCCATGGTTTGCCAGTAACTTTTGGTATCACTTCTCCTGCTGTTAAAAAGCAACTGTTGCAATATCCAAAATCCTGCCTGTATTGCCCTTGCGGTTTCAGGTATTGCATCCTGTTAATAATGTCATTACGTGTAAGCTTTACATCCCAGAAAGTAAAATCGCCCTGGAAGGTTTTGGTACCCAATTTATGCGACAGCATATCCTTTATGGTAACCAGTTCAGTAGTGTTTTTATCGTACAATTTATAGTCAGGAAAATACTTTGTTATCTTATCATTAAGAGACAGTTTCTTATCATACTCAAGCTGTGCCAATGCTGTACCGGTAAAGAGTTTACTATTACTGGCAATCATAAACAATGTGTTTTCTGTAACAGGTGTTTTACGTTCAATATCACTTACGCCAAAACCCTTTCTTACAACTACTTTTCCATCTTTAACAATCACAATGGCAAGCCCTGGAATTTTCCAGTCTGCAAGACCCTTTTGTATATAAGATTCAAGGCTGTCTTTAACAAAAGAAGGCTGTGCTTTTGAATGAAAAAAAAGAAAGGAAAAGAGGATACAGAAAAAGAATTGCTTCATAGAAAAATTTGGAAAGTAAGTAATGTTTTAACCGTCAAAAAACGTTTAATTGTTATCCTCTTTTACTAATGCCAACCCTTTGCTGAACGAACTTATTTGCTTCCAGTTCCTGCAACATAAAATGGGCAAGGTCTCCTGCTGTTACCTCACCTTTATTGGGTTGTGGCGGATAATCAGTACTGGTTATATAATTGCCAGTAGCATCTTCATTTATAATATTGGGCGAACAAACAAAGGTAAAATCAAGGCTGCTCTCTTTAAGAAAGAGATAAGCCTGCAAATGTTCTTTGCCAACGGGTTTGTATTCTGCAGGGTAAGATGGTTGATCCAGAATATAGCCGCCTTTGTCATCACTTAAAACACCCAAACCGCCAAGTACAACAATGCGTTTGATGCCCGCTTTTTTCATTTGTGCAATAATATTTTTTATACCGAGGCTGCGCGTTTTATCCGTACCATCAAAAGCCCCGCCAAGTGTTGATATGATTGCATCAGAACCTTCCATGGCCTCAAAGGTTTCAGCTTCATCAAACACATGGCCCTGTATCGCTTCAAGGTTATCGTTAGTAAGATCATCATCTATAAAGTCAACCACATTTCTGCCAAATGCCCTTACAGTATAACCTTTTACCAAAGCCTGTTTAACCACTTGTTTGCCCACCTGGCCTGTGGCACCAAATACAGTAATAATCATACTTTAGTTTATTTTAGTTTTTAAAGATAGGCGATGCGTTCACTTAACGTGCGTTATAACAATAGTATCCAAAAAAAAGTTGAAATACCAGGTTAACCAGGCAGGCTTATTTTACCCATTGTTACATTGGGTATACCTGTGTTGCTGCTGCTTTTAAACACAGTGCTTGCGCTTAAAGTTTCATTGGCAAGCACAGCAAACAAAACAGCTTCTTTTGCATCAGGATGCACAGAAAGTTCATTTGTGTTTTTAAAATTAAAGTGCGGCAGTTGTTGTTTAATATGCTGCATTAACAAAGGGTTGTGCATACCGCCACCACTGGGATATATCGCTACATTTTGGGGCGATAAAACTCCACGCTGCAAAGCATTTACAATAACATCAGCAGTAAACTTGTTAAGCGTTGCCATAACATCTTCATGTAAAATTTCAACAATAGAAGCAGCCTCTATAACGTTGTTTAAATAAGTTAAATTAAACAGTTCAGGGCCTGTGGTTTTTGGGAAACCCTGCTCAAAAAAAGGATGCTGTTTTAATGCCTGTAGCAGCGCTTCATTAACTGTTCCCTGCTTTGCAATAGCAGCATCTTTGTCAAAATATTCACCTGTAAAATTTTGCTGTACATAAGCATCCATTAAGGTATTACCTGGGCCAATATCTGTACTAAAAATTTCATCCACTTTTAAGTTGCCTGGCAACCATGTAAAGTTTGATATACCGCCAATATTAAGCATTATACGGTCTTCGTCTTTTTTACTGAAAATGACATAATCGCCATATACAGCAAGCGGTGCACCTTCGCCACCAGCAGCTATATGCTTTTGCCTGAAGTCGCTGATGACAATAATTTTTGTAGTTACTGCAAGATGGTCGCCATCGCCTATTTGCAATGTTCCGTTACCAAATTCAGCCAACCCATGCAGTGATTTTGGTGCATGATAAATAGTTTGCCCATGACTTGCAATAACATCAATATCACTGTTGCTAATACCCCAGTTACGCAGGCATTCATTTATCATGTTACCATGCTGTACTGCAATCCATTCGTTTAATAAACAAACCTTTTCAAGATCAACATTGCGCTTAGAGAAAACACTTTTTACTTCTTTTTTAAAATGATCGTTGTAAGGGATGGTTTCAAACCGCAGCAATTCAATGTTAGTATCCAATCCTGCACCAGTAAAACTGCAAAGAGCAATATCAAGACCATCAAGGGAAGTACCACTCATTAACCCAATAATTAGCCGCTTCTGTTTTTGAGAGATGGAATATAATTGGTGAATATAGTTGGGCATGGTGGTCAATAGTCAATGGTCAATGGTCAATAGTCAATGGTCAATGGTCAATGGTCAATGGTCAATGGTCAATGGTCAATGGTGAAATTTATAGAATCTAAAAGTATTTCGGAAATTATTATGACGAATAGAATAGAAACTTTGTCAACCTTCACTACTCACTACTTACTACTCACTACTCACTACTCACTACTCACTACTCACCACTCACCACTCACCACTCAGCTCTCACTATTTCTTCCTGTACTTTATTACACGGAACATTTGCAGTACCACAGAAAGAATAATGAGTGCGAAGCCAAGATAAAAATAATCACTCAGGTCTTTATTTTCATGGTACACTGCAAAGGCTAATAAAATGCCATACACAGGTTCTAAATTAAGGGTAAGGTTTTGCGTAAACGCAGAAACATTTTTTAAAGCCTGTAAGGAAAGATCCATGGCAAGAACAGTACAAACCCAGCTAAGTAAAAGCAGCCATAAAACATCTGTAAACGTAGGTAATAAGTGCGCAGCAGGAAGGTATTGCAGGTAAAAAGGAAGCAGTATGGTTAAGGTAATAAAGCCGCCGCTTAACTCATACAGCATCATTGTTTTGGGTGGCACATAAGCAACTACTTTTTTATTGAGTATTGAAAAAATAACACTCATAAGCGTACACAAAAGCCCAATGATAATTCCTGTTTTATAGTGAGGATCAAAATGAAAAATGAGATAAATACCTGCAATGCCTATCATGCCAAGTAATAATTCTCTGATACTTATTTTAGTGCGGCTAAAAAGGGGTTCTAACAAAGCTGTAAACAAACCTGCTGATGATAAACACACCAATGCAATAGATACGTTTGCATACTTAATACTGGCATAAAAACCTACCCAATGCAGGGCTACAATAATGCCAATGCCACACAATTTAACAGCTTGTTTAAAGGGTAGTTTTTGTAACTGGTTTTTTTGCCTTAGCAAAAAATAAAGGGTAATAATGGTAATGATTAAACGGTACCAAACCAGTAAGGCAGCATCTAACGAAATAAGCCTTCCCAGCACGCCTGTAAAGCCCCACAAAAAAACGGCCGCATGTAGCTTTATCAGTGCTGGCTTCATTTAAACAAAAACATTTTAAGGGTGAAGATGAAATTTAGCTGCGTATAATCCATGCTGTTTTAATGTTCAAATATCTATCATCACCATTATCATTTTAAAAAACATTTGCAAAACAAAAAACCTCTGCACTTGCAGAGGTTTTTTGTTTTGCAAAATAACTTGTTAGGTATTAAAAAACATTATAAGCAAAGCTGGCATAGTATAAACCGCCTACCTGTGCATTACCAAAACCATTGGTGTAATATCTATTTAAGAAATTGGTAGTACCAATTTTTAAGATAGATTTTGTAACAGGAAATTTATAACTGATTTGCCCGTCAAGGGTAGTAACTGAAGGCAGGTTGCCTGCACCAAAAGTTCCTTCATAATAAAAACTGTCCTGCCATCTGTACACAAAACTAAAACCTAAACGCTTATCCTTGCCAAAGCCTGTATTGCCTATGGTAATATTTGTGCGGTACTTTGGCGTATTGTAGTAAGCATTAAAACCTGTTGGCACATTAGAAATTTCATCAGAATAAAAATTAGCACCTACAGTAAAGTTTTGGGGTAACAAATAATCCACTGAAATGCCATATCCTTTTACATCAACCTTTGCTACACTGTTTGTAGAAACTGAAAAAATGCGTGGAGGCCTTCCTGGTGTTGGATCAAATTGTGCAACATTGGTAGAGCCAATAAAATTATCGTAGGAAGCCATGTAGCCATAAACATCAATCAATACCTTGCCATTAATTAAACCTTTATAACCCACTTCGTAGGCGGTTGTTGTTTCTGGTTTAAACTCATCAAATTGCTGTTTTACAAGTAACGCCTGGTTTGTTCCGCCAGTTGCCCTAAAATTAACATAGCTGGCGGCAGTATAAGCAGGGTTGGTGTTAAACTGATAATAATCTCTTAATTGTGGTAAGCCACCAAGTAAAGTAACCTGCCCCGTATTTAAGTTAATCCATTGGTTTTGTGTAGAAGGGAAGCGGTAAGCCTGCTGGTAAGACAAGCGTATGTTATGATCTTTAGCCACTTTTACAACAGCGGTTGCGCGTGGGGTAAAACGACCATCAAAATTTTGGTTTTTATCATAACGGCCAGATAAGGTAAGCTTCACCACATCTTTCAACATTTTTTGCGATAGCTGTGCATAGGCCCCTGTTTCGGTAATTTTAATTTTACCAGGGTTAAGGCCTGGAATTCTGTCGGCAAACAAAGTACCCTGAGAATTTAACCAGTATTGTTTATAGCTGCCACCCACCAAAAAGTCAGTTCCATGCTTTGTAAGGCCCAGCACATCAGAAAGATTGTATTGACCTTCGGCAATATAAACAGCAGTTTTGTCAACAAACAGGCCTCCACCAGTGGGCGATATTGGTTTGTTAATGATTGAATTAAATAAGCCATTATCTAACAAATTTCCTACTGGCCTACCCGCATCTGCTATGCCCCTTGCATAGTTGTGTGCAGCAACATCAGCTAATCCTGCACCACCTGCTGCTACGGGTAGTCTGCCGCCTAAATATGCCCTTGCATAATCTGTAAACCATGTACTGCTTGGTTTTAATGCCTCATTAAAATATTGTGTGGCTGCCGATGCATTGTAAGAATCGCCAGCATCTTCTTGTGTGGTGTAACCACGTAAGTACCAGTTCTTCGCTTTTAATTCAAATTTGTATTGCCCGATTCTAAAGTTTTTTAAGGAGTACCTGCCAAGCCCTGTATAAACCGTATTGCCTATTCCATAATTTGCAACAATTGATGCTTCAAGGTTGTCGTTTATTTTATAATGCAATGCACCTGTTAGTTTTACGTTTAAGGTATATGGGTTAACAACATCTTTTTCATCATATCCTGTTCTTGAAATATTTTGATTTGCTGGTATAGATGCCACAATGGGGTTTAATAAAGAAGATGGAACACCGCCCACCGTACCAAGGTACCCAACAAATCTTTGAAAGTTGGTAACGCCTGCCCCTAATAATGCTGCGGGGAAATTAGGAACAATGTTGGTTGCAAAATTGGTTTCATCACCAAAAACATTAACACCATCGTAACCAGCGTCAGATGTTCTGGTGCCTGTGGTTACCAGCCCTGTGGTTCTGTCGCCGCCAGGCCCTGCAATAAAATTTCTTTTATCATTGCCTAACCAATCTTTAGCCTGTACAAACTGGGCTCCTATTTTAAAGGCAAATTTTTCTGATACTTTTTTCGCCCAGCGCACACTCCAGTCGTAGTAGCCTGCGGCATCTCTCTGGTAATTATCTATATGGTTAATACCATGTTTTATCTGGAAACTTAACCCCTGGTTTTTAAAAGGGCTTTTACTGTTAATAAGCAATGTGCCGTTCATGCCACCAGGGCCGTATAATACAGAAGATGCACCAGGTAACAATTCTATATTATCAACATCAAGTTCAGTAAGGCCAATAATTCCGCCAACGGCAAAATTTAAGCCTGGTGCCTGGTTGTCCATACCATCTACAATCTGGTTTAAACGCAGGTTACCGCTGCTGTTAAAGCCGCGTGTACTAACCGTTTTAAAAGTAAGGCTGCTGGTAGTAAGGTCAACCCCTTTAAGGTTACCAATAACATCGTAATAACTGGCAGCAGGTGCCTGCCTTATGGCAACACTGCTTATACGCTCAATCGAAACGGGCGACTCTAAAATACGTTCAGGTACCCTTGATGCAGATACCACTACTTCATCGCCAAGCACATAACTTGGCTCTACCTTAATCTCAATATTATCGCCATTAAAAAGTACTTCTTTGCTGGCAAAGCCAACAGAAGAAATTACCAGCGTAACAGGTAATTTTTGGGTGGTAGTAAATTTAAAATTCCCTTTTTCATCAGTAAAAGTACCCGCAGTACCACCTTTAATGGTTATAGAAGCCGCCGAGATGGCTTCACCGGTCTTATTGTTTTTTAATGTACCAGAAATAGTACTGGTTGTTGTTGTTTGGGCAAATGGGGTTTGCAGCAGCGTAAATAATGCCACAAACACCATACAGGTAAGCTGTAGTTTTTTCATAATTGGCAACGATTGAGTTAGAATAATATTTAGCAAATTAACACTTGTTAGCATGCTGTTAAAATTTAATTAGTTACATACTAACGTTGTTTGTTGAGAAATATTTTAAAGGATGTTTTTCATCTCTGCGCTGTACCGTTATTTTTGGGGCATGGCAACCTTTCAATTTCCAGGACAAAACAATTTTTACCAGGGCAAAGTGCGTGATGTGTACAGTATTGGCGATGATATTTTAGTGATGATAGCAAGCGACCGCATCTCTGCGTTTGATGTGGTGCTACCAAGGCCAATACCTTTTAAAGGGCAGGTACTAAACCAGATAGCTGCCTATATGCTGCTTGAAACAAGGGACATATGCTCCAACTGGTTAGAATTGGTGCCTGCGCCAAATGCAACTATTGGCAGGCGTTGTGAGCCTTTTAAGATTGAAATGGTGGTAAGGGGCAACCTTACAGGGCATGCGTGGCGGGTTTATTCGTCAGGTAAAAGAACTTTATGTGGTGTTGAAATGCCTGAAGGCATGAAGGAGAATGATTATTTTCCAACGCCAATTATTACACCAAGTACCAAGGCCAGCAAAGGCCATGATGAAGATATAAGCAAGGAAGAAATTATAGCACATGGGCTTGCCACAGAAGCTGAGTGGAAAGTACTGAGCGATTATACCTTAAAATTGTTTGCACGTGGTAAAAAAATAGCCGCCAAACAGGGGTTAATACTAGTAGATACCAAGTACGAATTTGGCAAAATAGGCGATGAGATTGTTTTAATGGATGAGATACATACGCCTGATAGTTCCCGTTACTTTTATGCCGATGGCTTTGAAGAAAGGCAAGCTAAAGGCGAACGCCAAAAACAATTAAGCAAAGAGTTTGTACGCGAATGGTTGATTGCCAACGGTTTTATGGGCAAGGAAGGCCAAACTGTACCTGAAATGACGGATGAGTGGGTAGATACCATCAGCAAAAGATATATTGAACTTTACGAAAAAGTAATAGGCCAGAAGTTTCAGCCCATCGCTTTATCAAATGAAGAAACTTATAAGGCGGTAATTACTACGTTGAATAAGTTGAGTTAGAAAACACTGCTAACTTATTAAACAACCAGCCACCACCATACAGGGCATCCATGTTTTTTCTTCCACCTCTGCATACCTTCCTTTGTGTTCTGCTACATACCGCATTGACAGCAACGTAAGTGTAAGGCTTTGTTCAGGCACAGCCCATGGCAGTACTATATCCTGTGCTGCTACGGATTCATTATTATAAAGTATGGTAAATTGTTGTGTATGGGTACCGATGATACATTTGGCATGCAAGTGGTAGCCGGCAGTAATAAGGGTAATATGTACCTTCACAGTACGATTAGGGGCAGGCATACTTTGAACAGGAACAAAGGATGGTATATGCAATACAGCATTGTGTGGCGGGTTGATTTGCTGGGTTAAAACTACAGTAAGGCAACTGCTGGCATCGTAAGCAATATTAAAATTAAACCCTGTAATAAAAGGCAGATAGTCTGCTGCATCATTACTGCTGAAAGGCTTGGCCTGCAAACACTTTTTAAGGGCACCCGTAAACCTGTTCTCTGTTTCCTTTGTTTTAAATGGGGCAATGGCTTCAGCAAAAGTTTTCCTGAATGCCGCACCCATCCCAGAGCAAATCCCAAGCAGTTTACCACTCTTAATAGTGCCTGCTGTTTGGTGAATGCTACCCGGTTGAAAACGGAAATAGGGGGTACCTTTCCAGGTAGCACCCACAATATGGCCTGCCCTGCCAATGAAATATATATTGGTTTGTTTACCCATGGAAATAAGTAGGAACAATCTACTTATAAACCGTTTGCATTGCGGCAGTTGCAGTTACGTATACCAAGTTTTAACTTTTATTTACAGCAGTTACAACCTGACCTTATAACTGAGCTGTACCATGTCTGAGCCTTGTTCGTATCAAGTGGGCTAATTAGCCCACTTGATACGAACAAGGTATGAAGCGGTAACGGATATTATCCTGAATAGATGTAAAGAAGATGGGTGACGATTTGCGGGTATAATATCTGTTAAATATTGCAATTAAGAGCAATGCTATAATACCTGCTTAATTGATAATAATCCAAATAAAAGCGGTTCTGTACACTTAAATTTATTTTTTGAAGCAATTTTTTTTTGCTGCTGAAAAATGGCCAAGCATTTAACTTTCATAAGTTGGCAACCCTTTTAGTTTATACAGGCGCAGTTAAAAACCCTATTTTTACCTTCATTAAAATGATTAAATGATATAAGTAAATAACTAACATAATACAACATTAGCGTTGCTAAATGTTTCTCTCTAAGTAAAAAATCTGGTAAATTTTAAGTACAAAGAGAAACGGTTTAGGGATGCGCCTGCAAGGGCGTGTCCTTTGCTGTTTTCAATTTTGTACGGGTTTTACCAGATTCCCACTTAGAAGAGAAAACTTAATATGCAGAGGTACACGCTTATTTTTTTATACTAACCCGCCACGAAGTACCTGAGGCAAAAAATGCTTTTTAGGTACATGCCCACACTTAACTGGATAGGAAAGGATAAAGTAACCAACCACCACCTTGATATACCTTATCATACCCTTAACAAGGAATATACATTTGGTAACCCCGCCTCTCAAGATTCGGAGAATAAAATAATACATGCAGATAACCTACTGGCACTAAAAAGCCTGTTGCCTGAATACGAAGGGCGCATCAAGTGCATTTATATTGACCCACCCTATAACACAGGAAATGAAGGTTGGGTGTACAACGATAATGTAAACAGCCCTAGGCTTAAAAAATGGTTGAATACCATTGTAGGCAAAGAAGGTGAAGACTTAACACGGCACGACAAATGGCTTTGCATGATGTACCCCCGTTTGAAATTGTTGCACAAATTATTGGCAGATGATGGGGTAATTTTTATAAGTATTGATGATAATGAACAGGCAGTTTTGAAGTTGATGATGGATGACATCTGGGGTGCAGGAAATTTTATAAATAATGTAATCTGGCAGAAGAAATTTAGTCCTCAAAATGATGCAAGATTTTTCTCAGATAACCATGATTTTCTATTGTGCTATTCAAAAAATAAAACTAAATGGAATAGAAACTTATTGCTGAGAACAGAGAATCAAAATGCGCGATATAAAAACATAGATAATGATGCAAGAGGTGTTTGGACTTCGGGTGATGTTTCGGTAAAAACATATAGTGCTGCGAATGATTATCCAATAATAACACCTTCTGGTAGAAACGTAAATCCACCTTCTGGCTATTGCTGGCGATTTTCAAAAGAAAAATTTGAAGAATTAGTAAATGACAACAGAATTTGGTTTGGTCCAAAAGGTGATGGTGTTCCCAGATTCAAAAGGTTTTTAATAGATGTACAACAAGGCATCGTGCCATTAACTATTTGGCTACATGAAGAGGTAGGACATAACCAAAGCGCAAAACAAGAATTAAAAAAAATATTCCATGAGCAAAGTACACCTTTTGAAACGCCAAAGCCATCTACACTTATCAAAAAGATTTTGCAAATCTCTACCGATGCTGACTCAATCATCCTTGATTCCTTCGCTGGTTCCGGAACCGCTGCCCACGCTGTCTTAAACCTTAATAAACAGGATGGCGGCAACCGGAAATTCATTTTAATAGAGATGGAAGATTATGCTGAAACTATTACTGCCGAAAGAGTAAAACGGGTAATTAAAGGCTATGGAGATGTTGAGGGTACGGGTGGCAATTTTAATTACTACACTTTAGGCGAAAGGGTACTGGACGATGAACACAATTTAAACCCCAACTTATCCCTGCAAAAAATACATACCTATATCTGGCATACCGAAACGCATCAGCCTTATACCCTAAACGCTACAGCGGCAGGCTACCTTGGCAAGTACCACAATTCAGGTTTTTACTTTCATTACCAGCCGCATCAGTTAACCGTACTTGATGATGCTTACTTAGTAAACATTACAGAGCTATGTGAACAGTATGTAGTGTATGCAGATGTATGCCTGCTTTCAGAAAAAGTATTGCTGCAGCATAACATCATTTTTAAAAAAATACCAAGAGATATAAGCAAGTTGTAACTGTAGCCTAACCGACACATCCAAAACAAAAAAATGGAACTAAAAAAATACCAGCGGCTGATTATTGATGACCTTGAAAATTTTCTTGGTTTTTTAAGCCAGGAAAAAGATATAAGGTCAGCTTACGAAAAACATTGGAAATCAAAAGGGCTTCCAGTAACATCTTATGATTTTAACGGGATGCCGCCTTACAAAACCACCATTCCCCAATGCCCGCATGTTTGTATTAAAGTGCCTACTGGCGGCGGCAAAACATTTCTTGCCTGTAATGCACTTTCGCCAATTTTTAAAAAATACCATAAAGCACTTGAGAAGGTGGTAGTCTGGTTGGTTCCATCAACATCCATACTTGAGCAAACGCTTAAAAATCTTAAAGACCCGTCACACCCTTATCGCCAAAAATTAAACGACCTTTTTAGTCATAGGGTAGAAGTGTACGATAAAAAAGAATTGCTGGATGCACAGTCTTTTAATGCCACTACGGTTAAAGAAAACCTGAGCATTATGGTGCTGAGTTATGCCTCGCTGCGCATCAGCAATAAAGAAGACAGAAAGTCGTACCAGGATAACAGTAATTACGTTTCTTTTTTTAACGCAGGTACAGATAAAAGTTTACTGCTGCAAAAGCCCGGCGTTGATGAAATGAGCCTTGTAAATGTGATAAGGCTGTTGCAGCCTGTTTGTATTATTGATGAAAGTCATAATGCAGAAAGCAGCCTGAGTGTGGATATGCTTAAAGACCTGAACCCTTCTTTTGTACTTGATTTAACGGCTACGCCAAAAGACAACAGCAATATTATAAGCGTAGCAGATAGTATGGCGTTGAAGAAGGAAAACATGGTAAAACTACCGGTGGTAGTGTATAACCATAACCGTACTGAAGATGTGATTGACAGTGCCATTGCACTCCAGAAAAGCCTTGAGAAAATAGCCATTGAACTTGAAAAGAATGGCGGCAGTTATATACGGCCTATAGTGTTGTTTCAGGCGCAAAGCAAGGGTAGCGAAGACAGCATTACTTACCAGAAACTGAAAGAAAAACTGGTAAAAGTTTATGGCCTTAACGAGAAACATATTGCCATTAAAACTGCTACTATTAATGAGTTAAAGCAGGAAAACCTGTTAAGCAAACAATCAGAGATAAGGTATATTATAACAGTAAACGCATTAAAGGAAGGATGGGATTGCCCCTTTGCTTACATACTCGCAACAATAGCCAACCGTAGTACCCCTGTAGAGGTAGAGCAGATATTAGGAAGGATTTTACGGCTGCCAAACGCAGTAAAGCAGGCTGATAAAATGCTGAACATGAGTTATGTATTTACAAGCAGCCCCGATTTTCAAAGAACACTGGATGCTATAGTGCAGGCTTTAAACAAACAGGGCTTTAGCAAATTAAACACAAGAGATTCGGCTGTTGTAAGTATTGAGGAGGAGCAGGGAGTTGCATCAAGAATGTTAAACGAGCAGTTAGAAATGTTTACAGTTAAAGGCAATGCTGATAAACCTTTGGATGAACTGATAAGTGATGATTATGTGTACACAGCAAAATCAGCCAATGCTTTTACTGAAACCATACAGCAAAAAGCAACCGCAGCCTACAATCATTTGCAGCATGTTGTGGATGAGTTAGAGGATAATGATTTCAGCACAACACCTTTAAATGCAGAAATGATGCAGCCAATAAAAATCAGGGAAAAATTTGCAGCGGTGGTAAAAGACATTGCGCTGCCGCAGTTTATGCGTTTGAACCAGCAGAAAAGTATGCTGCAGCCAATGGATTATATGCCTGTAGATAAAGAGTGGCTGTTGAACAATTTTAAACTTTCTCAGGAGGGGACAAAAATAAATTTCGACAGTATTTCTGTAAATATCCGCGAAGTGGATTTGATTGCTGAAAGCAGCAGCGAATATTTGCCGCAAGCTGTTAAAATAAATGCAAAAGCCAGGGAAGCTATCATTAGCCATATCAATTCTTTAAGCAGCGAACTACAGTTGCAATCACTTACAAGTATGGTGATTGATGCGATGGGTAAAATGCCGCCTATAAGCCAGCCTGAACTTAAAAAATACACACAGCGTGTAATTGAAGGTTTAGAACCTGAGAAACTGGCTGAACTAAAACAAAGTCCTGAATTGTATGCGCAGAAGCTAAAAATAAAAGTGCAGGCTTTTATGAACAACCATGCTGAAGAACAGTTTGAAGAACGCGTGACTACGAATAAAATAGTATTGCGTGATGCCTACACATTTCCGCAAGCAATTACATTAATACGCTCTACACCATCTGCTAATTATGGTTTGTACACAAAAGAGGAGGCCGTAAATACATTGGAAAATAAACTGAAGGGCGAGTTGGAGGCAATGGATAATATTGTTTTCTGGCACCGTAACATAAGTAGAAAAGGCTTTGAGCTGAACGGTAATTTTAATCATTACCCTGATTTTATTGTTTATACGCAATCAAAGAAAATAATACTGATTGAAACAAAAGGCGAGCATTTAAATGCTGAGAAGAAAATAAAATTAGGTAGCTATTATACCAAGTACAGTAGCCAGCAAATACATTATTTTATGCTGTTTGATAACCATCCACCGCCAGGTGCTTATGATTTTGATAATGTGGTTAAGAAGTTGAGGGAAATGTAATAGTTTGGTGCTGAATGCAAAGTTGTAATAAGGGTTGCCAACCTTTCGTAAGGTTGGCAATCCTTATGTAGATACAGCCAAACCTTCAAATCAAATTATAATGAAGCGTTCCGATTTTTTACAACGTTTAATTGGTGTGGCAACCCTGGGCAAAATACCAGTAAGCGTACTTTACACCAAAAGAAAAATCTATTTGCTGCAATGTTTTGTAGCTGGTTTCAGGCATTACAGGGGTATGGAATTATTGGGCGAAATGGAAGTAAACGACTTTGTTGAACTTAAACGCGAGCCTGAAAACGAATATGATGATTTTGCCATTGCCCTTTACTGGCAGCAGGAAAAGATAGGTTTTATACCCGCAGATTTTAATGAGACCATTGCAAGGCTGATGGATGCAGAAGCCTTGCCAATGCTTGCTTCCATAACACATTTAAATAAAGAAGTAAAGCCCTGGGAAAATGTAGTAATTGCCGTTTATTTTTTACAGGAAGAAAATAAAAGCCTGCCACCACATGCAGGCTATTTACAGCAACTGGCATCTCCCCATTATAAAACAACACCTAAGGATAAGCGTTATAAAGAGGAAGCGTTAATGGATGATTTATTTAATTATCAATGTCGTATTATTCATCTTCCTTCTGTTGTAAACGAAGAAGCCAGAGATTACTATGAAAAATATTTTGGTGCTAAAAAGGTAATGGTCAACGGCGTACAACACGCCTTAGTAGATAACGATGGTATTTACCATTACATGTATAACAACTTTCCATTGCAATGGATAAAAGCTGATGATGGGGAAGAATATATTTTGTTTGAATACAGGGAAAGTTAGCATATCACACTCCCATCAACTTAAAATAAAAACGGCTGCCTTCACCCAGTTTACTTTCTACATGAATAGTACCGCCCTGTGCCTCAATAAATTCTTTACTTATGGCTAAGCCTAAACCTGTGCCTGCTTTACTGCTGCCGGGTACCTGGAAATAGCGGTCAAATATCTTGGCGGTATATTGCGGGGGAATGCCTTTGCCATGGTCTGTTACGGCAAACAGCAGGTTGTCTTTTTCTTTTGTTATCTCAATGTTTACTTCCCCTGTTTCATACGAGTACCTGATAGCGTTGGTTAGTAAGTTAATCAGTACCCAGGCTGTTTTTTCCTTGTCTGCTTTTACATTCCCAATCCCTTCCTGTACCATCACTTTAATACTTACCTGCTTTTGTTCAGCCTGTACCTTCACTGCTTCAACAGCATACTGCAGAATATCATTGGGGCTGTAGGGCTGAAGGCTCAATTGTATATTTCCTGTTTCTACCTGGGCCATGTTCAACAGTTCGCCTGTTATTTTAAGCAGGCGGTTACTGTCGTCTTTAATGCTATCTATTAGTTGCTGCTGCTCACTGTTAATGCTGCCGATATTGCTGCTCTGCAGTAGCTGAAGACTCATTTTAATTGCAGCAATAGGTGTCTTCAGTTCATGTGATATGGTGGCAATAAAGTTGGTTTTAGCTTCATTCAATTCATGAAAAGGGGTAATGTTTTTAAGTACAATTACTTCACCAATTACCTGCGCTTCATTGCTTACTGTAAGCACTTCTTTGGTAAAATAGCTTTCTTTATTATCGGCAAATATTTTCAGTTCCTGCGCAGGGCCGTTTTGCAGCAATGTACGCATCAGGTCGTTTTTCAGGGCAATATCAGGGGCATAAAGTCCTGCAATTTCTTTCTCTTTAAGGCCAAGCATTTTTTCTGATACTGCATTTAAAAAAAGAATATTCCTTTTTTCATCCAACCCAATAATGCCATCTTTCATCTGGTTGATGATGGTTTCAATACGGCTTTTTTCAAACTTTATTTTGGCCAGGTTACTGTGTTCATATTCATCCAGCTTTTCTGCCATAGTATTAAAGGCATAGGCAAGCTCGCCAAACTCATCATCCTGTTTTAAATGTATGCGGTTGCCATAATTTTTGTTGGCTATTTCTTTAATACCCTGTGCCAGTGCTTTTACAGGCGTAGCAATAACTTCAGGAAAATTTACGGTTAATGTAAAAGCAATAATGGTAAGAATAGAAAAGATTATAGTTAGCCAGAAAATGGCGTTGCTTGCCGTTTTGTGTGCAGTTTCATTTTTACGGTAAATGGCATTTTGGTTAATATTGTTTATTTGCTGAATGGATTGCAGTAACTCCCTGTAATTGCTGCTGTCATTGGGTTGTAGCTTTAGTTCTTCAAAGTTTTTCCGCAAAGACCTGGTTGCTTCCTCTTCACCAAATTCAGTAATATTTTTTTCCTGTTTGGCCAGGTTGGTTTCAAAATCGGCAATAGCATTTTTATGATGCGGCAATTCATCCAGTGCCTTTAGCATGTTGTTGTTATACACCAATGTTTCATAGTTATTGGTAAGTATCTTATCTGCATTGTTGCTTAATTTATAAATAGATACAATGCCCAGTACCCCAAAGATGACGATGATAATAAACAGGAAACCGATGCCCAGTGTTAATTTTGTTTTCAGCTTCATTACGATAAAATTACACAATGGCTATCTTTAGCAGGCAGCCATTGTTAAAATCTAAAACAATTAATGGGCAACCCGCTTTAATTGTATATTTTCTGGTGGTGCCAATACCAATGGTGTCTTTTCTATATCGGTATCGCTGCCATCTAAACCAAACGCTTTTTTATCAGACAAAGCAAGGTTGCCAATGGCGAAATATGAGTTTAATATAAAGCCTTCACCAAATGAGAACTCGTTTTCTACTGACAGGAAACGTTGAATAATAACGTACTTTATATCACCCGTTATATTGTGCTTGTTCAATGCCAATGCATTTGTGTTGGCAGCTACATTTAGTTCATGATGTTCCAACATTTCCTGTAATACTTTTTTAAAGAACAGGTTAATTCGTGGTTGAATCCTGAAACCCAGCCTGAACTCAATACGGATAATTTTATCATGTTCTATTTCTTCCACCGTGTATTCCATGGTGTAAGGCTCATCTGTTCTGTCAATATGCAGCAGCCAATACACATCAGCACGTTTTGGCCGTTTGCACAACAGCGATTCAAGTATTCTTTTTTCAATGGCTTTTTTGTTATTGGCCTTGGTTAAGTACACCAAATGTGTTGCATATTTTGGTTCCTCTTTATTAGCACTCAAAGCTGTTAACGCAGGTATATAAGGCTGAATATTTTCAAACTGTAAAAAGCGGTTCGTGATTTTTCTGGCTCTGTACCAGATGTACATAATAAATACCAGTGCTGCTTCAAATACCAGGAACATCCAGCGTTGCTTAATCTTTGCCACATTGGCTATAAAGAAAGAAACTTCTATTGTAAGAAACACCAGCAGCAAAATAAAAACTAGTGCCTTTGCCCATTTCTTTACAAACTTCATGTAATAGAACATGAGGCATGTGGTCATGAGCATTGCTACGGTAATTGAAAAACCATAAGCTGCTTCCATTTTGCTGGAATCCCTAAAATAAAGCATCATGCCCACACAGCCTGCCCATAAAATCCAGTTGATGCTTGGTATATAAATTTGCCCGCGAATATTGGTTGGATATTTAATGGTAATCCGTGGCCAGAAATTCATACTCACCGCTTCGCTGATAAGCGTGAATGAACCGCTGATTAATGCCTGGCTGGCAATAATAGTAGCTAATGTAGCTATTACAATACCAGGCAATAAAAACCAATGCGGCATTATTTCGTAAAAGGGGTTCAATCCATCCAGGTGTGTTTTACCGCTATGCAGTAACCATGCAGCCTGGCCAAAATAGTTGGCTATCAAAGCAATTTTTACAAATATCCAGCTAACCTGTATGTTGCGTTTGCCGCAATGCCCCAAATCAGAATACAAGGCTTCTGCACCTGTGGTGCAAAGAAACACAGCACCTAATAACCAAAATCCACTGGGATAATGTGTAAGTAAATGAATGGCATAATAAGGATTAAAGGCTTTTAAAATGGGTGTATAATGGGCAATTTCAATAAGGCCCCAAAACATAATCATGCTGAACCAAATAAGCATAATAGGCCCAAAAGCACTGCCCACAACCCTGGTGCCAAATTGTTGAAAGAAAAACAATAGCGAGATGATACTAATTACAATGCCAATAGTTAAGGCATTGCCAGGTACAATAATGTTTTCTAAACCATGTACCCCGTTCAGGCCTTCAATAGCTGAAGAAACTGAGATGGGCGGTGTAATAATCCCATCAGCTAGTAAAGTACCGGCACCTACTATGGCAGGAAAATACAGCCAGTGCCTGTATCGCCACACAAGGGCGTACAAAGAAAAAATACCACCCTCGCCTTTATTATCCGCCTGCAAGGTCAGCAAAATATATTTGAAGGTGGTTTGTAAAGTAAGCGTCCAGAAAACGCAGGAAATAGCGCCATAAACAAGCTCATCGGTAATGGGTCTATCGCCAATAATAGATTTAAAAACATACAAAGGTGAAGTGCCAATGTCGCCAAAAATAATTCCAAGGGTAACCAGCAGGCCCGCTGCTGTTACCTTTTTAAGGTTAGAGTTCATAATAGAAGATTTGCTAAAAAAATATCAGCAGGCAATCAATCATATAGTCGCTAATGAAATGCCAATACAAATTATACATGGCTTTGTAACTATGAAAACCTTTGCAGTAAAGGGTTTTAGGAAAAAGATATTTTTAGTGAAGAATATATTTGGGTAACGTACCCTTTCAAAACGGGGTGGTGTTTTTTCATTTTGAAAGGGTTGATTTCTATGATATATTACTAAATCAATCTGTAATATTTTTTATCATGAAGAAAATCTTGCAGTACAAACAGTAATAACAGAAATTTAAAAATTGTTGCAGCCATTGTATTACTTATGCAGTTTAAAGAAGTTGGCAAATAATTATTGTAACATGAATGCACCTGTTATACTTATTATAGATGATGAAACAAAGCTGCTGAACCTTCTTGCCAGGATAATACGAGCAGAAGGTTTTGAAGTAATAGAAGCTGCTGATTTAAAACAGGGGCAGAAACAACTGGCATCTATACAGGTAGATGTGGTGTTGTGCGATGTTAAACTGCCCGATGGTAATGGGGTTGATTTTGTGGCATCTGTAAAACCTAAATACCCGTTTTCAGAGTTTATTTTATTAACTGCTTATGGTAATATCAACGATGGGGTGCAGGCTATGAAAAATGGGGCATTCGATTATATTACCAAAGGTGATGACAATGAAAAAATCATCCCCTTGCTTAATAATGCTTTGGCAAAAGTGCAGTTGAAAAAGCGGGTACATCAATTAGAGCAGCAGGCTACAAAGCGTTATATGTTTGATAGTATTTTGGGCGAATCCATTGTTATAAAACAAGCAGTTCACCTGGCTGAAAGGGTTGCCCCTACTGATGCTACGGTTTTATTATTGGGCGAAACAGGTACAGGAAAAGAAGTATTTGCGCAGGCCATGCACAATGGCAGTACTAGAAGCAATAAACCTTTTTTGGCACTCAATTGCAGTGCCTTTAGTAAAGAGTTGCTTGAAAGCGAAATATTTGGCCATAAGGCAGGGTCGTTTACGGGTGCTATAAAAGATAAAAAAGGATTGGTAGAAGAAGCATCTACTGGTACCTTGTTTTTAGATGAAATAGGCGAGATGCACATTGAGCTGCAGGCTAAGTTTTTGCGAATACTTGAAACGGGTGAGTTTATTAAAGTAGGCGATACAAAGCCAACAAAAGTAAATGTGCGCATTATTGCCGCTACCAACCGTAAGCTTGAAGAAGAAGTAAAGGAAGGCCGTTTCAGGGAAGATCTTTTTTACAGGCTGAATGTATTTGTGATTTCTTTACCCCCTTTGCGGGACAGGCAAAAAGACATTGCCATTCTTGCAACACATTTTCTTGGTGTGTTTACGCAAAAAACAAACCGTCATATAAGCAGCATGAGTGCAGATTTTATAGAAAGGCTGCAAACCCACTCCTGGAAAGGTAATATACGTGAGCTTAAAAATGTAATAGAAAGGGCTGTGATAATGGCGCAGGGCGATGAACTTACCAGAGATGATTTGCCTTACGAAATGCAGATAACTTCTAATGTATCCGGTAATAGCCATCTTTCAGCCTTTGACCTTGCCAGTGTAGAAAAGCTACATATTCAAAGGGTGCTGAACTATACCAAAGGCAATAAAACTGAAACGGCAAGACTGTTGAATATTGGCCTCACTACATTGTACAGAAAAATTGAGGAGTATAAGGTTGTGTGATAATATAGGCTTTTGCTGGTTGTTCTTAGATAGTTTCTATGCCGATTAACTTTCCACCCCCAATAGCAACTTAATGGCAATTTGGCAGCTATTATAACCAATATTCTATGAACATGGAGAGAAGCTTGCGTATACCTCAGGCATACCTTGAGCATACCCTTAGGCCTGCAACGGCAGTTAATAAAACAATGAAATATTGGCAGTACCAGCTCTAAAATGCACCCCAAATATTTCCCCAAATTCCCTGTTTGCTTTTTAAATCCATACCCCTACCTTTGCCGCCAATTTAAAAACCTCACTTAATCATGGCCTCAATAGGTAAGATCAAACAAATCATCGGTGCCGTTGTGGATGTACATTTTCCCAACAACAATTCACTGCCTGATATTTACAATGCCCTTGAACTAACCAAAGAAAATGGTGACAAGCTGGTACTTGAAGTACAGCAGCACCTTGGAGAAGACAGTGTACGTACCATTGCAATGGAAGGTACAGAAGGTTTGGTACGTGGTACCGATGTAATTGATACCGGTAAAGCAATCGCTATGCCTGTAGGCCCTGGTATCAATGGCCGTTTGTTTAATGTTACAGGAGATGCTATCGATGGTTTGCCGCAGTTAGATAAAACAGGTGGCCGTCCTATTCATAATAAGCCACCATTATTCGAGAACTTAAGTACTGCAACAGAAATTCTGTTTACAGGTATTAAAGTAATTGACCTTATTGAGCCATATGCAAAAGGTGGTAAAATTGGTTTGTTTGGTGGTGCTGGTGTGGGTAAAACCGTTTTGATCCAGGAATTGATTAATAATATAGCCAAAGGCCATGGCGGCCTTTCAGTATTTGCCGGTGTGGGTGAGCGCACACGTGAAGGAAATGACCTTTTACGTGAGATGATTGAAGCAGGCATTATGAACTATGGTGATGCGTTTAAGCACAGCATGGAAGAAGGTGGCTGGGATTTAAGCAAAGTTGATATGGAAGGTTTGAAAGAATCTAAAGCAACTTTCGTATTTGGTCAAATGAACGAACCTCCAGGCGCACGTGCTCGTGTAGCTTTAAGTGGTTTAACTGTCGCGGAATATTTCCGTGATGGCGATGGTACTGGTAAAGGAAAAGACATCTTATTCTTCGTAGATAATATCTTCCGTTTCACACAGGCAGGTTCTGAGGTATCAGCTTTGTTAGGCCGGATGCCTTCAGCGGTAGGTTACCAACCAACACTTGCAACTGAAATGGGATTAATGCAGGAACGTATAACTTCAACCAAAAACGGTTCAATTACCTCTGTACAAGCGGTATATGTACCTGCGGATGATTTGACCGATCCGGCCCCCGCAACAACATTTGCCCACCTTGATGCAACTACGGTATTAAGCCGTAAAATTGCGGATTTGGGTATCTACCCTGCGGTAGATCCTCTGGATTCTACTTCAAGAATTTTAACTCCTGCTGTAGTTGGTGATCAACATTATGATTGTGCCAACCGTGTAAAATTAATTTTACAACGCTATAAAGAGTTACAAGATATCATCGCTATCCTTGGTATGGATGAGTTGAGCGACGAAGATAAATTAACCGTATCTCGTGCAAGACGTGTACAACGTTTCTTGTCTCAACCTTTCCACGTTGCTGAGCAATTCACTGGTTTAAAAGGGGTGTTTGTAGGCATTGATGATACTATTCGTGCCTTTAACGCCATTATGGATGGTGAAGTGGATGAATATCCTGAAGCAGCCTTTAACCTGGTTGGTACTTTGGAAGATGCCATTGAAAAAGGCAAGAAAATGATGGCGCAGGCGCATGGGTAGGAGAAAGTAGTTGGATGATGGTATTTGGTATATAGACTTGAGGGTGTAGCTTTTCTTTCTAATATCTAAATACTCATAACTAACGTCGTTATTGTTATGTCGCATCACAATTATAAAGAATTAAAAGTTTGGCAGAAGGGGATGGATCTTGCTGAACTTGTTTATAAAATAACGGCAGCTTTTCCTGAAGAAGAAAAGTATGGGCTAACATCACAACTGCGAAGGTGTGCTGTATCAATTCCATCTAATATTTCAGAAGGTGCTGGTCGAGGAAGTAATAAAGAATTTAAAAGATTTCTTGAAATAGCTTTAGGTTCTAGTAATGAGCTTGATACACAGTTGATTTTAGCTTTAAAACTAAACTTTATTACGCAAAATACATCAGGCGAATCTTTCAAAATGATTGCTGAAATTGGTAATATGCTGATTGCTTTAATTAAAAAGTTTGATGCATAGTTCCAATATCTAACATCTACATACTAAATACAATGGTTCTAGAAATATTAACACCGGAAAGAAAATTATACAGCGGCACCGTTTATGGTATACAGTTACCTGGTGTGGACGGGCTGTTTGAAATTTTAGATAAACATGCACCCATTGTAAGTGCTTTAACCAAGGGCAAGCTAAAAATTCTTAAAGACAAAACAACTTTTGAGTACTATGTTATTCAAAGCGGTTTTGTAGAAATGCTGAACAATAAAGCTACTGTGTTGGTGGAAGGCGTAGAAGCTGTATAAAATAATCAATATTTACTTTTGTTAAAAAAGGAAGCCGCTTTGGCTTCCTTTTTTATTGTTATCTTAAGGCAGCAGGGGCAACAGGGGCTGTCTTTTTTATATCTTGTGCTTTAACGGGTTTAAAAAAATTGTCTTGCCATCCACATCTATTGCCTTTTACAGGTAATTGATGCTGCCCTCACTTTTAAAGGAATGGATTGCACTTCAGCACCTTTTAACCCGTTTATTTTTATTTAATTCAAGCTGGTATAATTGTTGGTTAAGCCGCTTGTAATAAAGATTTGCTGTGCATATGAAGACCCCCTCCTGTGTTAAACCTATATTGTTATTGGTGTTTGTCATCAATACCATATTAGTAACGGCTCAAAATTTTACCCCTGATTTTACTACTGATAAACCCAATAACAGCGGCTGTGTACCTCTTGCGGTTAAATTTATTAATACTACCAAAGGCGTAACATCGTCTGCAAAATATAGCTGGACTTTTGGCAACAGCAACACATCTACTTTTGTAAATCCTGGCGAAATTTATACCGTAGCGCGAACTTATACGGTAACTCTTACTGTAACAGATGGCGGTACCACAAAAAGTGTAAGTAGAGATATTATTGTACATAAAAACCCGGTTGCAGATTTTATGGTGGCAACAAACAAAGGCTGTGCGCCCTTTGCGGCTGGTTTTACAGGCAATGCTTCGCCTGGCGAAGGCACTATCAGCCGTTATTTTTGGGATTTTGGCGATGGTACAAATGAAGATACTACCGCAAACACTATCACACACACATATACTTCTGTACAAAAATTTAATGTTGGCCTTACCGTTACCAACAGTTTTGGTTGCCAGAGTACACCTGTTACAAAGCAAGATTTTGTAGAAACAGTGCCAGGTGTTACTACAAGTTTTACTGCTGATAAAACTGTGCTTTGTAATGCCAATGGTTCTGTTGCCTTTACATCAACAAGTTCTGGCAATGGCACGCTTACGTATTTGTGGAACTTTGGCGATGGTGGTACTTCTACCAGTCAAAACCCAACCCATCTATACCCTGTTAAAGGAACTTACCCGGTGTCTTTAACGGTTTCCAGCTCTGATGGCTGTGATAATAAGTTACTAAAAGACAGTTTTATTAATGTAGCCAATTATGTTTCGGCTATAAAACTGCCTTTGCTGTTATGCAATAAAAGCAATAATATTTTCACAAGCGCCTCCGTTCCACTGGCAAGCCAGGCTGTATGGTATTTTAACGATAATACAGGCGGTACTTTTAATAATTATGCGCCAGGTAACAGCGTGGCAAAGTCTTTTACTTCAGCAGGAAATTATAAAGTAAAGCTGGTAAATAACTTTGGTGGCTGCCTTGACAGTGTGGAGCAGAATATTTCAGTTCTTAAATCGCCACTGTTAAACGGTTTTTTTGTTGATAATAATGCCGGCTGCGGATCGCCTGTAACAGTAAATTTTAAAGATACTTCTGCTGTGGGTGCTGTAAGCTGGCTTTGGGATTTTGGTGGCGGGGTTACTTCTGCCCAAAAAGATACTGCCTTTACTTATACATCTAATGGAACTTTTAATACTCAACTAACAATTACAGATATTGTAGGATGCAATGCCGCTGTTTCGCAACCTGTTGTTATTAAAAACCCTGATATTAAAGTTTCGTATGTAACTTCTACCAGCGATTTTGGACTTAGTGGCTGCGAGGGTTTTACCGCTATTTTTAAAGCAGAGCCTGATAATTCTGTAACCGAATATTTGTGGGATTTTGGGGATGGTACCACATCTACTGATGCCTTTCCTAAGCACACTTTTCCCAAAGAAGGCATTTACGCGGTAAACCTGTCTTATACTACGGTTAAGGGCTGTAAAGACAGGACTACTTATACCTCCAACGTTAATGTGTATAAAAGGCCAAAGGCTGATTTTACAGTTTCATCTACACAGGTTTGTGGTAATGCCCCTGTATTATTCAGCGATAAATCAACCGTACCCGTTACCAGTTGGGCATGGTTTGCCAACGATAGTACCGCTTCGCCCGATGGCGATGCAAGTAAAAATTACACTTACAGGTTTAGCGACAGCGGTTTTTATACTATAAAATTGGTAGCTACAAATGGTGTTTGTTCAGATACTGCTGTAAAAACCAATCTTATTTATGTAACACCACCTTTTCCAAGAATAAGCAGGATGGATAATTCATGCGATGGCACACGTGGTGATATAACTTTTACACAGATTACAAGGCTGGCTACAGGCTGGAAGTGGGATTTTGGCGACGGTTCTCCTTCCATATCATTGGCGGTAAATCAACCAACCATAAAGCATACTTATGGTCGTTCTGGCAAATACCTGGTAACACATACTGCAATAAACGGAGCTTGTACCGCAACAGATACAACATCGGCCTATGTGCTTTTAAAACAAAACCCTAAACTGTCTTCAGTGCAAAGTGAAATTTGTGGGAGTGATGGCATGAATGTGCAGATTAATAATGTAGATACCAATTATAAAGCGCTTGATAACTCAATGTTCAATAATTTCTACTCTAATTTAAAATGGCAATATGGGGATGGTACTGACTTTATTGTACCAACTAATAATTCGTGGGCTACCAGTTATAATACTACACTGCCCGATCTTACCAACGGTAAGCAGGATGTGCGGGCCATAACAAGTTCTTCTTTTTTTAATTGTCTTGATACAACAAACTATGTAAACGTAAAAATTAAGGGACCAATTGCTGGTTTTATTGCAGCACCCAATAACTGTTATAAAAGCCCAATCGTTTTTACCGATACATCTTCTGGCAGAAATGGTGTGGCATTAAAAGCCTGGGTATTACAGTATGGCGATGGCAGTTTGCAGAGTTTTAGCGGCAATGCAAATGCGCAGCATTTGTACGCATTGCCTGGTAGGTATGCGGTAACATTAACCATTACAGATTCGCAGGGCTGTAAAGCTACCGCAATTGATACTGCTGTAAATGCAAAAGGTGCCAAGGCCGATTTTGACTGGACACCGCAACCTGTACAGCCTAACAGCAGCGCCGTTTTTACAAACAAAAGCATTGAAGGGGGTAACGTTACCACCAATTACAATTGGCGTTTCAGCAATGGTAACCAGGTATATAATAACCAGCCTTATGCCAACGATATTACACGTTCTTACGCAGCTATAACTACAGATACTGTTCGTTTAATAGCAAATGCCAATGGTGGCAATTGTATTGATACCAGTACAAAAGCAGTACCCATAAAAAACATCAACCTTACATTTACTTATACCACAACTTATATAACACCAAACAGTACCTGCCCGCCTGCCAGGGTTGCATTTACGGCAACGGTAAAAAATATTGTAAGTGTAAAATGGCTTTTTGGTGATGGAACGAATGCTGTAAATAACCCTGCCAGCCATCAATACGACAGGGCGGGCACTTACCGTGTGGCATTAATTGGTTTTGGGGTAAACGGATCTTCTGACACTGTTTACCAGGATGTGATTGTAAAAGGTCCCGTTGCCACTATAGCAAGTGATGTACAGCAGGGCTGTAGTCCCGTTAAAGTGGTTTTAACGGCTACTGTTAAAAATGCTACTTCATTTACCTGGGCTTTGGGCGATGGCACATTATTGCAAACAAATAAAACCTTTATTGAGCATACATACACAACACCAAACTCATATACCCCAAGGCTGATACTTAAAGATACCGCAGGTGGCGGCTGTGAAGTTTTGTACGAATTGCAGGCACCCATATTGGCAGATACATTGAAAGTGAATTTTGCATCTGAGCCATATATAAGCTGCGAGGCTGCAATCTTCCCTTTCAGCATTACAAAAACAAGTATTGCAGATACCGTATTTACCAATGCGTTAAAATACCAATGGAATTTTGGTACAGGTAACCCGCTGGATACGGCGCAAATAGAAGCACCTTCTTTCAGGTACATAAGCGCAGGCAGTTTTCCTGTAACGTTAAAAGCATCTTCTGTAGCTGGTTGCAGCGACAGTATTACAACCACAGTAAAAGTAAAACCCATTGTAAAGCCTGTTATTACAGGACCAAAAGATATATGCGAAGCAATAGCAATTCAGTATAACGCAACGTCAGCCTTGCAAGGCGCCATTAAATGGAACTGGGTGTTTAACAATGGAAATATTGATACGCTGCAAACTCCTTCGCCGCAGGCATTTAAACCTTCCGCATCACCCAATATTATTGTGTTAACTACTACTATTGATGGTTGCAGTGATACTACTGTTTATGCTGTAATGGTACATGCCAAACCCAATATTAATGTACTGCCTAAAACACCAACCATCTGCGAAGGCAGCAGTATGCAGCTTATTGCAAATGATGGGGTTACCTATAAATGGGCTCCTTCACAAAATATAAGCGATGCTACTATTGCAAACCCTTTAGTATCACCTGTTACAAACACCAGGTATATAGTTAATGTTACCAATGCTTTTGGTTGCATTAATAACGATACTGCTTTTGTTACTGTGGTAAACAAGTTTAAACTTAATGTGGCCACAGATACTTTTGTTTGCGTAAACAGTACTGTTATATTAAGGGCAAGTGGTGCAGGGGCAGGGGCTACTTATAAATGGATTAATAATGTGGCAGGTTTGAGTAATATAAATATTTCAAACCCTTTAGCTGCACCAACTGCAAGCCCTGCTTTATATACTGTTACAGGTACCGATGCCAATAATTGTTTTACCGAAACTGCTACCACTAATGTAACTGTTCAGCCGTTACCAACTGTTAATGCAGGGGCAGACCAGGTTGTGCCAGTGGGCACCAGTGTTGTTGTTAATACCACGGCAAGTGCAGATGTGGTAAAATATAACTGGACACCATCCAAATACCTCGACTGTAGCACCTGTGCATCACCAACAGCTACACCTCGCGAAGCCTTAACTTATAAAGTAACTGCTACAACTAAATATGGATGCAGCACCACTGATGATGTAGCTATCACCTTAATTTGTGTAGGTAATACGCTGGCTATGCCATCTGGCTTTACGCCCAATAATGATAAGTTGAATGATGTATTTTACCCTTTGGGAAGAGGCATAAAAATCGTAAAACATTTTGCAATCTATAGCCGCTGGGGCGATGTTATTTTTGAGAAATCAAACTTTAATATCAATGATAAAACGGCAGGATGGGATGGAAGGTTTAAAGGATATGAACAACCGTCTGGCGCCTATGTTTATTTTATTGATGTAGAATGTGATACCGGCGAACCCTTCTCACGCAAGGGTACGGTTACTTTGATTAGGTAGTAACGATATTAGGTAATGTGTTATATGCCAACTACAATCAGGTTTGCACATTTTAAAATAAACGCTATGTGAAGTCTATGACTTCGCATTATTTATGTTCTTACGGGTTTACAAACCCGACGCAACACTTTTTTTATAAAGAAAAGCCGCAGGCTTTAAAAGAACATAGGCTGTACGAAGTCAGGGACTTCGTACAGCCTTTTTTGTTGCAAACGTGAATGTTTTTAGTATACTCCACTTTATGTAACAGCGTAATTAAAGCTTAGGCATGTATTCCAAGTTTATGGAACAGGATAATGAACGTTCAGGCATGTATTCCAAGTTTATGGAATGGGGCAGCGAACGTTCAGACATGTATTCCAACTTTATGGAATAGGGCAGCGAACGTTCAGACATGTATTCCAACTTTATGGAACAGGGCAGCGAACGTTCAGACATGTATTCCAACTTTATGGAACAGGGCAAATGGATTGAGGTGGACAATATTGCAAATTCAGGATTGCCCAAAACTATTAAGTAAAGTAATTGGCATTTAAAATGCCTTTTTAAAAAGCACTCTTTGTAACTTCCTGTATGTAAAAATGATTTTTTTAAAAAGCAGCATTTTATAACCAGTTTATCTCTTATTTTTAATTTCGTTTTAATGTTTGGAGTTAAATAAAAGAACAACAATTTATAAATAAAAGACCCTTACCGTGTTTTTGAGAACTAATTGCGCGAGAAAACTATTTCTGCTGATATTGAGTTACGCTGCTTTCTGTAGTGCCTCTGCTCAGTTAAAAGCAGATTTTACAATGGATAATGCTGAAGGTTGTGTATCTCCAACCCTTGTGGTACAATTCACTAACAAAACAACAGGTGCATCACCATCTGCAACAGTTAGTTGGGATTTAGGATTGGGGAACACACCTACGTCTTCGCCATCACCCCAGGCATCTTATAGAAATGTAGGTGTATATACAATTACACTTACGGTAACAGATGGCGGTAAAACAGATAAGTTTAGTAAAACAGTAACAGTACATGCCAATCCTGCTGCAGATTTTACTGTTGGTATTACGAAAGGCTGCATCCCCTTTACTACAAATTTTACAAGTACCTCTACGCCAGGTGAGGGAACAGTTGATAAATACCTTTGGAACTTTGGTGATAATAATTCAAAAAATGGCAGTGGTTTGGGTGCTGTTGCAAATACTTATACCATAGTGCAAAAATTTGATGTATCGTTAACCGTTACAAACAGTTTTGGTTGCCAAAGCGCAACAGTTTCTAAAGCAAATATTGTAGAAGCCGTGCCTGGTGTTAAGGCTGCATTTAATGCCGACAAAACGGTGGCATGTAAGGTAGGCGATAACATAAATTTCAGTAATAGCAGTACAGGACCAGGTACATTAACCTATGCATGGAATTTTGGTGATGGTGGTACATCAACTGATAAAAGCCCAACCTATGCCTATAATGCAAAAGGTACCAATAGTGTTGATCTTACAGTAACAAGTTCTGAAGGGTGCAGTGATAAGCTGGCCAGGCCTTCTTATATAAATATTGCCAATTTCACATCTTCTATTAATGCCCCTGCCAAAACCTGTATGGGGCAATCTATCAGTTTTCAAAATACATCAACACCTGCACCCAGCCAGTCTCAATGGCTTATTAATGATAACCTTGGCGGAACATTTACCAACTTTGGTTCTGGCAGCAATGCATCAAAATATTTTTATTCCGCAGGCAATTATATCATTAAGTTGGTGAATAATTTTGGTACTTGCCAAGACATAGCCGAACTGCCTGTTACGATAGCCGCTGCACCCTTAGTAAATGGTTTTGTTATAGATAACAGTGCATTGTGTGGCGCACCTGTAAATGTGCAGTTTAAAGATACTACAAGTAGTGCAGTAAGCTGGAACTGGAATTTTAGTTATAGCGGCACATCTACGCAAAAAGAACCGTCTTTTAATTTTACTTATAATGGGTCTTTTACTACCTTTTTAACCGTTACCAATGCCGCTGGTTGTTCTGCAAGTACACAAAAATCCTTTAACATTCAAAAGCCGAATATTGATATCAGTTTTAGTAAGTCAACAAGTACTTATGGCCTAAGTGCGTGCGAAAGCTTAACTGCTACTTTTAAAGCTGCACCCGATAATGCTGTTAAAGAATTTTTATGGGATTTTGGGGATGGTACAAATTCAACAGATGCCAATCCTGAACATAGCTTTACAAAACCGGGCATTTATAATGTTTACCTTACTTATACCACAACAGAAGGATGTAAAGGAAAAACAAATTACCCTTTAACCGCAACCGTGTACAAAATGCTGAAGGCAGATTTTACATCATCAACCACACAAGTTTGTGGTAATAATTTTGTTTATTTTTATGATAAGTCAACTACACCTGTAACAGGCTGGCAATGGTTTATTGGTGAGGGGGTGAATGGCGGTATTTACCCTTATACCGGGGGTAGTAATATTAGCTATCAATACCAAAACAGTGGAACTTATACAGTTAAGCTGGTTGCTAGCAATGGTGTTTGCCGCGATACTGCAATTAAAACTAACTATATTACAGTATCTCCTCCATTTCCTAAAATATCCAATATTACCAACACTTGTAATGGCACCCGTGGTAATGTTACCTTTTCGCAAACTTCAAGGCAGGCAATTGATTTACAGTGGGATTATGGTGATGGTACGCCTTTAATATCTGCCATGCCCAACCAGTCTTCTATCGTGCATACATATACTAAATCTGGCAAATACAAAGTTGTTTTAACTGCCGTTAATGGTGCATGTGCTGTAAGGGATTCTTCTTTCGCTTACGTTTTGCTAAAGCAAAGCCCTGTACTTACTACACCCAAAATAGAGGCCTGTGTAAGTGATGGCATCAACTTTCAGGTAAGTGGAATGGACATTAACTACAGGGCTGTTGATTATTATTATAACTACAATTATTATGGTATAAGTGAGTGGCAGTATGGGGATAAAACCAGGTTTACTGGTACTACTTCTTCAAATAACGATTTTACAACTGGGTATAGTGGAAGGTTAATTAACCCGGTTAATGGGCAGCAGGATATAAGATTGATTACAAGTTCTTACTGGTTCGGTTGTAAGGATACTACCAATTTTGCTGTTGTAAAAGTAAAAGGCCCAAGTGCCGGCTTTAGTGTAGTAGGTAATATTTGTTTTAAAAAGCCAATTATTTTTACAGATACCTCCAAAGCAAAAAACAATGTTCCCCTAACTTCTTGGTCATGGAACTTTGGCGATTATACAAACCAACTTATTTCTGCTACCCCTAATGGAAGCACAGAGCACATTTACAATACTCCTGGTGGTTATTATCCTTCACTTACAGTTACTGATGCTGAAGGTTGTAAAGCATCTTCCGGTACATCTTATGTAAGCGCTCTTGGTCCTAAAGCCAATTTTTCGTGGAGTCCTAATCTTGTGCAACCCAATACCACTGCTTATTTCAGTAACCAAAGCATAGAAGCAGGAAGTTACAATAACAAGTATGACTGGACTTTTAGCTATGGAACAAAAGAATATACCAGCCAGGGGTATTACAACACTTATACACAGGCCTACCCTGCGGTTATGGTTGATACTGTGCGCCTGATAGCAAGAAGTACCGATGGTCTATGCAGGGATACGATAATAAAATTGGTACCTGTGAGAAATATTGATCTAAAATTTACATATAAAATTACTTTCTTTAATCAAAATGATAACTGCCCACCCGTTATTGTCGATTTTACGAGCACTTCAACCAATGTGTCAAACATTAAATGGTCTTTTGGTGATGATGGTACCGATGGTAATAAACAGTTTACGCAGCACACTTATACTAAACCAGGTCGCTATAGAATAGTGTTAACAGGTACTAGTATCAACGGCCTTACTAAAGATAGTATTGTTGATTTTATTGAAATTAAAGGTGCGTATGCCACTTTGAAGAGTGATACAATAATGGCTTGTAGCCCATTGCGTGTAAAGCTTACGGCTACCACTTTAAATACTGCTTTATATATATGGGATATGGGTGATGGTACTACTTTAAAAGAAACAGGGGATGTGCCTTTTTTTGAGTACACTTATACTACACCAGGCGCATACAGGCCAATTGTAATTTTAAGAGATACTACAAAGGGCGGGTGTAACGGCAGTGAAGAGTTAAGTTACCAACTTATTTCTGATACATTGCATATTGCTTTTGCAGATACGCCTTATATATCCTGCGAAGCAGATTCATTGCCTTTTAAATTAATTATAGTAGGCATTAACGATCAGAACGTACAGGTAGCGCGTAACTACCATTGGGAATTTGGTACGGGAAATTTTAGGGATACTGCTGATATTGAATCGCCAAAATTCAGGTACATAAAGCCAGGTAATTATACGGTAAAGGTAAAAGTGGTATCTGAGGCTGGCTGTAAAACTACCGACAGCACCATTGTTGTAGTTAAACCCATTGTAAAACCTTCCATTACAGGCCCTGCAACGCCTTGTGAAGATGTGCCACTTCAATACAGTGCCGTTCCATCTTTACAAGGCAGCATTGCATGGAAATGGCTTTTTCCTAACGATAGTATTGATAATAAAAAAGAGCCATTATTACAAAAATTTAAGGCAGCAGCTAAAGACAGTATTGTACTGCTTACCACCTTTGATGGCTGTACCGATACCACTATTTACAGGTTGCTTATTCATGCAAAACCTGCCATTAATCCATCACCAAAAGACACTGTTATTTGCGATGGCACTGCAATACAGTTGCTGGCAAAAGATGGTATTAAGTTTAAATGGACACCTGCAGCTTTTATAAACAACGATTCTATTGCCAATCCTGTGGTGGCACCACGTTTTAAAACCACTTACTATGTTAAAGTAACCAATGGTTTTGGATGCGAGAATACTGATTCATCTGTAATAGGTGTTGCCAAAAGGTTTACCCTACTGGTTAAAGATACCTTTACCTGTGCAGGTATCCCTGTTCAGTTAAGGGCAGGCGGCGCAGGCGAAGGCGGCACTTATAAATGGATAAATGTTACGGCAGGCTTAAATGATGTATCAGTTAGCAACCCTATTGCTGCACCACCAGCTAACCCTACCGTTTACACCGTTGAAGGAACAGACAGGTGCCAATGTTTTAGCGATACAAAAAATATAAAAGTGGTGGTGCATCCATTGCCTACTATTAATGCCGGAGCCGACCAGGTAATACCAGTAGGCACAGGTTCGTTTTTAACCACAACAGCAAGTAGTAATACCATTAAATATAAATGGGAGCCTGCCAAATATCTTACCTGTAGTAACTGCCCCCAAACCGAAATAAAACCACGGGAAGAACTGGTATATAAGGTAACTGCCTATACCCAGTATGGTTGCACTGCTACTGACGATGTGGGCATTAAATTGCTTTGTATTGGTAACACACTGTCAATACCAAATGCATTTACACCAAATAGAGACCAGAGAAATGATGTGTTTTATCCTTTGGGTAAAGGCATTAAAACAGTAAAACATTTTGTTGTATTCAGCCGCTGGGGCGATGTTATTTTTGAGAAATCAAATTTTAACATCAATGATAAATCAGCAGGTTGGGATGGAAGATTTAAAGGTATTGAACAACCCGCAGGCGTTTATGTATTTATGATAGATGCAGACTGTGATACCGGCGAACCACTTTCTTTTAAAGGAACGGTAACACTGATAAGATAAATAAAGCATTCATTTTAAGCAAAAAGGGTAACATTTTTAATGTTGCCCTTTTTGCTTTTAGCAGATTACATATTTCGCGGATAGCATCTCATTTACGGCAACTTGGCATTGGTGTACCACCATTACAATTGCTTTATAAAATAGCTGTAACATTTTTACTACAAACCATTGTTTCTTTTGAGCCACCATTCTACAGGCTTGTAGGGGCAAATACTACAATGGTATCAATGTATTCAGGCAAAACCTGTCGCTATGTGTTTATAATTTTGTGGTATTAAGGGCTGAAATAAAACCACACCACCAACCTAAGCAAATAATACATGCAGCAGCAGGTAGTGTAGCGTTTATCAACCGAAATCCTTTTAAAATCCAATATCCGGTGAAAAAAGCAATTATACTATTGTTGTGTTTGTGTGCCTGCGCGGCCATTACCAATGCACAGGTAGCCGCAGATTTTACCACCAGCGACGGTAAAACAGGTGGATGCTCCCCTTTCACCGTTTCCTTTAAAAACACTACCAAAGGTGCTTCTGCCGCTGCCATTTATAAGTGGGACCTTGGTAATAACAATACTTCTGCACTTCAAAACCCTGGTGCTTCTTACCCCACAGAAAAAACGTATACCGTTACACTTACTGTAACAGACAGTGGTAAAACTTCAGTTAAAACAATGGATATTACGGTATATAAAAAACCAACCGTAGCTTTTACAATTAGCAGCAATAAAGGCTGTGTACCTTTTACTACTACTTTCACAAGTACATCCACCGCAGGTGATGGTAAAATAAATAACTATTTCTGGGATTTTGGTGATGGTGTTATCAGTTCAGATTCAACTTCAGCTATCATTAACCATACTTTCAATAGTGTTCAGTCACCAAGAGTAGATTTGATTGTTACCAATAATTATGGTTGCCAAAATACAGTAAGAAAAACAAACATTATACAGTTGCAGGCTGCACCTGTTGCTGCTTTTAAAGCAGATCAAACTACTTTTTGTAAAACAGGTAATGCCGTTAATTTTACCAATACCAGTACCAATGCCACTGAATATGCCTGGAATTTTGGCGATGGTAATACGTCTGTATCTCCTGCTGCTATATCTCATACATACCCTGCTAAAGGCGCTTATGATGTAACCCTTATTGCAAAAAATAATTTTGGCATTGGCTGTAATGATACGCTTGAAATGCCAGGTTATATAAATATTGCATCTTTTAAATCTACTATTAAAACGCCTGCTGCTTTATGTAATAATACCTCTCTGATTTTTGAAAACAAAAGCGATGTGCCACCAGCTTATGCAATATGGTATTTTAGCGATAATGGTTTTGCAATACCACATTATGGCAATAAAGTAATTAAAAACTTTGCCTATGCCAACGATTATACGGTAAGGCTTATTAACTATTTTAATGGCTGTACTGATACTGTTGAACAAAAAATTTCCGTAAATAAAGTGCCTGCGGTTAAAGGTTTTGTAGTTGAGGATTTTAATGTATGCAGCCTGCCTGCCAAGGTAAATTTTAACGATACCACTGCTGGTGCCACTTCGTGGAGCTGGAATTTCGGTAACAGCACCTCATCAAACGCAAAAAATCCAACTGGTACATTTACTGCTGAAAATTATTATACAGTTGCCTTAACAGTGGGCAATGCTGCAGGTTGTGTATCAACTACCAACAAGATCATCATTGTAGAAAAACCTGCTGTTATCATTAAATATTTAACAAGTACTGCAAACGCAAAAACAAGCGGCTGCACTGGTTTTACTATGAAGTTTGCGGCATTACCTGCATCAATAATAAGCACTTACAATTGGGATTTTGGTGATGGCGGCACATCAACTGATATGCAGCCAGAACATACTTTTAATAAAGTTGGCAAGCATACCATAAACCTTACCTACACTACTAAAACTGGTTGTACAATTACGGTTAAGTTTGCACAGGAAATTACCACTTTTGAAAAACCAGTTGCCGATTTTGCTACCACAGATACTACCATTTGCGGAAGCACACTGGTAACCTTTATAGACAAATCATCTGAGCTTGCTACAAAATGGTCATGGTTTTATGGCGATAACAGCTCTTCACTTAACATAGGCAGCAAAACAACTACACACCGTTATTCAGATTCAGGCTATTACGATATTACATTAATGGCTTACAATAATACTTGCGGCGATACTGTGGAAAGGAAAAAAGCAGTTAAGGTATTGCCGCTGTTTTCAAACATTAAAAAGGTTACAGGCAGTTGCATTGGTTTGCACGATACGGTAACTTTTAACCAGGCATCAAGGTTTGTAAGCAGCAGCAAATGGGACTTTGGTGATGGTGCTTCTCAAACATTCGATTCTGCCATTACAACCATTAACCACGGGTATAAAAAAACAGGAACTTATAATGTAGTGTTAACTGTAACCAACAGCTATTGTACCCTGTACGATTCTGCTACTGTATATGTGTTGCTTAAACAAACACCAAAGCTTCGCGTAGCAAAAAACATTATCTGCGCAAGCGATTCTCTTGGGTTTAGTTTAACAGATTTTGAACCTAACCCATACCTTAACACCAACTATACTATTAAAGGCTGGCAATATAATGATGGCAATGCTTTTAGTGGATCAACATTTGGTGTAACAGGCAGCAACGGTGTTAGTTATACTGGTACAATAGCAGGCTTTAAAAATGGCATCAGTGCAATAAGGGTAATTACAGAGTCTGCCAATTTTGGCTGTCGCGATACCAGTACTTATGCTTATGTAACTACCAAGGGCCCAATTGCAGGTTTTGAGGTAAGTACTGCTGCCGCATGTTTTAAAGTACCCGTTAATTTTACTGATACTTCTTATGGTACCAATAATGTAGCCATAACATCAAGGCAGTGGACTTTTGGCGATGGCAATGCAGAAGCAAGAACTTCAGGTGGTGTATTTACGCACCTGTACACAAACCCTGGTGCTTACAAAACTGTACTTAAACTGGTTGATGCAGAAGGTTGTAAAGACAGTGCTACCAACGGTTTAACTGCTATACAAGTGGCTGGCCCCAAAGCTGCTTTTACATGGAACCCAACCGTTATTTACGCAGGTAGCAACACTGTATTTAAAAACACAAGCAATACTTTTGGAAGCACTGCTACAGAATATTTGTGGAACTTCAGCGCAGCAAATAAAACCTTTACAGGCAGCAGCGATGTAACAATGTACCACAACAATAAAATTGCAACTGACACAGTTGTTTTGATTGCCAAAAACCCAACTACGCAATGTGCCGATACTGTTAAACAAGTAATACCAATTGAGCGTGTGATGGTTTCTTATTCACTTACCACTGAATATATTAACAACGCCAATTGCCCGCCAATGGTAGCTTACTTTAAAGGCAACCTGGTAAATGTTAATACAAACAAATGGTATTTTGGTGATGGCACAACGGCTGATAACATTGCATCTCCAAGCCATACTTACCACAAACCTGGTATTTATAAAGTAACATTAATTGGTACTGGCAAAAACGGTATTACAGATACAGCTTATGATGAGATTACGATTAAAGGTCCGTATGCTTCTATTAAAGCAGATGTATTACAGAATTGTGTACCTGCAAAAATTACATTAACAGCAAACCTTAAAAATGCAGTAGTGTACACATGGGATTTTGGTGATGGTACTTTATCAACTGATAGCGATACTATAACAACGCATATTTACAAAACAGCAGGCATGTTTACACCATCTTTAATAATGAAAGACAGTGCAGGTTGTAAAGCCATTTTTGAATTGCCCAATAAGTTTTTGGCTGATACGTTACATGCCGACATATTGGCCTCTGCAAAATTAATTTGTAATGCAGGTAACATACAGTTTACCAACAAGCTTGTAAGTGTTACAGATACTGCTTTAGCCAATGCCATCCGTTACTCATGGAACTTTGGTACAGGCAATACAAAAGATACTTCAAACATAAAATCACCCGCTTTTCAATATACAAAACCAGGCATGTACCCTGTTACTTTAACCACAGCATCAGTTGCGGGTTGTAAAGCTGTAACGGTTGACAGTATTGAGGTTTCGCCTATGATTAAAGGCATCATTGCAGGGCCTGTTGATACTTGTGAAAACTCACTGGTACAATACAATGGCAAAATAAACCTGCCAGGTAATGCAGCATACAACTGGTTGTTCAATAACACTGTAGCTGATAACAAACAAATTGCTACACCAATAAAATTTGGTAATGCCGCAGCACCAATAAGCATTAGGTTAATTGCAACCTTACGTGGTTGCAACGATACTACTTTTGCGAAGCTTACCATACACCAAAACCCAACTATAAACCTTACAGCAAAAACACAAATTTGCGGTGGCGATTCTGTTAAGCTTACTGCTAATGCAGGCTATACTTACCAATGGTCACCGGCTCTTGCAGCAATTAATACCCCTTATGCAAAACCAGCAGCAAGCACAAAGTATAGTGTAAAAGCAACTGATACGTATGGTTGTGTAAGCTACGATAGCATTAACATACAGGTAGTACAGCCTTTTATAATGAGTGTTTCAAGAGATGTTGTTATTTGTGCAGGCACATCAACCCAAATAATGGCAACGGGTGCAAATACTTATAAATGGATATCTGCTAATGCCGATTTAAACAGCACTACTACATCTGTAACAACAGCTACACCAAAAGCTACCAGCGATTATAAAATTATTGGGTACGATGCTTATGGTTGCTTTAGCGATACTGCGGTAATTAAGGTTACAGTAGCACCACTGCCTACGGTTGATCTTGGCGCAAATATGGTAATGGGTACAGGTTCAACCACAACACTAAAACCAACCGCAAGTAATGATGTGGTAAAATGGTCATGGTGCCCTGCCACTTACCTTAGCAACAGCACCGCCGTAAACCCAGTGGTAGCGCCAAGAAGCGATATAAGTTATGTTGCTACTGTAACCACACAATATGGTTGCCAGGCAAAAGATAGTGTAGCCATTAAGTTATCTTGTGTAAGCGAAAACCTTAAAATACCAAACGCTTTTACGCCTAATAAAGATGGTTTAAACGAAACTTTTTACCCAATGGGCAAAGGCATTAAAATAATTAAAAACTTTGCCATCTACAATAGAGGCGGCCAAATGATTTTTAGCAGAACAAATATTCATGTAAACGATAAATCAGCAGGTTGGGATGGCCGTTTCAGTAGTTACGAGCAGTCAACAGGTGTGTACGTTTATATGATTGAAGCAGAATGCGATACAGGTGATATTATTCCTTTAAAAGGAACCGTAACACTGATTAGATAATATTTAAGATGGTGTGTTGTGTTTACTAAAGCCCGTCCTTTTCCAGGGGTGGGCTTCATCATTTAAAAGGGTTGATATGGCATCCTTAGGAACGAAGGATGTAACCGCTTTAAAGCATCACAACATTTTAATTTTCCAAAACATCAAAATGAATTTCATTTGCCAAAATTTAATCATAGAACATTTTGGGCATGAAAAAAATCGTCGCAATTGTTATTATTGCTTTAGCTACTGGCTGTTCAAAAAGCACCAGTGATAGTGGCATTGCAGGCACATGGATTTTTACAAAACAAACAGCATTTTCCTATTCAGTTTATCAGTCAGCACAGTCTGGTTATCTTCTACCAGTTTCAATTTCGCAAAGAGAAAACACTGCCAGAACAATGCAGGTAAGCTTTAATGCTGATGGTAATTTTTTCTGTAACCGTACACTTTATTCACCCACACCAGATAATGGTACATATAAAATTTATAACGATTCTTTATTGATAATAAAACCTGATAGTTCTGCTTTTAAAAACTTTTGCCTTTCTGTATTTACTCTATCATCTTCGTCTACTTACACACCGCCTTCATCTTTACCACCTGTGATGCGTAATTATGCTGATACTTTGATTTTTAAAAGGCAGTCAGATGGTACACTTAACATACAGGCAAGGGTTGTTACAAAAGTTACTCCCCGTACGTCTGGTAATCCTGATTCGCTTGTTTTAAATGTTATAAATACAAGTTTTGTGAGATAGTAGTGTAACAGCTTTTATTGCTCAGTAAAGTATATAGCCGCACATCCCAATAGCTAACGTAAGTGCGAGGCAAAGAAGCTCATTAGTGTAGTACTACTGGTATCATCAAAAATTATTAAACATAATATATCACTTTTAAACAAAGTGATATAAACCTCATGCTTCTTAAAACAATTTTGCGGCATAGTTCTTTTGTTATTGAAAAAAAGGTATTTTTAAGCAGCATAATTTAAGACGAACCTAAAATAAAACACATGAGGGGCATTAACAAAGTAACTCTGATTGGCAATTTGGGTAAAGATCCTGAGATGACATACCTGGAGGGAAATATTGGCGTGGCTAAATTTCCTTTGGCTACAACTGAAACCTATAAAGATCGTGGCGGCAAATCTATCTCTCAAACAGAATGGCATACCGTTGTTTTGTGGCGTGGCCTTGCAGAGCTGGCGCAAAAGTACCTGCACAAAGGAAGCCTTATTTATGTAGAAGGAAGGTTGCGTACCCGTAGCTGGGAAGATAAGGATGGCAACAAAAAATTTGCTACCGAAGTTGTGGGCGATAACTTGATTATGCTTGATAAACGTGGTGATGGCAGCCACGGCAGCGAAGGCATGGAACATTTTGGTGGAGATATTCCGCCACTTACTGATCCTGGTGATAGTTTGCCTTTTTAAATTTTAGTTTACCTTGTAAGCTTATTTTTGTAAGACACTGATTACTTGCGTCATTAATTAAAGCAAAGCAATAGTCAGTAATTGTTTAACTAAAACCACGGCTTTGGACCATCATTCGGTATCTCATTTTTTATTTTTTAAACTTAACGGCCTTGCCGCCATTAATAGCGAAGGCACAACCACTGTGCTGGTAATTATCTTACTCTTTCTTTTATTTTTTTCGTTTATTCTCAGTGGCGCAGAAGTTGCTTTTTTTTCTCTTTCTTATAAAGATATTAACCTGCTTAAAACCAAGCAGCAACAGGGTTACAAGCGTATCAACTACTTGCTGTCGAACCCCAAAGTATTACTTGGCTGCCTGCTAATTGCCAACAGCTTTGTAAACATTGCCATTATCATTATCTCAAACATTTTACTGGATAATGTTTTTCATTTTGAGCATATCAATTCAGTATGGATAGGCTTTGCTATAAAAGTGGTTTCTGTAACATTTGTTCTTCTTCTTTTTGGCGAGGTGATGCCTAAAGTGCTTGCCACGCAAAACAATATTCGATTTGCAAAAGAGGCTGGGCCTTTTGTTGAGATTGTGTTTTATATCTGTAAAACAATGAGTAGCTGGCTGCTTAAATACAGCGATATTATAGAGAAAAAACTGGCGGGTAAAAGCAATGCTTACAGTCTTGAAGAACTGGATCATGCTATTGACCTTACCAGCAACAGTGATGCATCAGTTAAAGAAAAGAACATTTTAAAAGGCATTATTAAGTTTGGAAATATTACGGTAAAGCAGATAATGAAAACGCGTGTGCAGGTAAATGGGATTAACCGTGAAACTGATTTTGAGGAATTGCAGCGTCAATTAGCTGACTTGCATTACAGCCGCCTGCCTGTGTATGAAGAAGATCTTGACAAAGTAATAGGCATGGTGCATACAAAAGATTTAATGCCGCACCTTGATAAGCCCGCTGATTTTGACTGGCTGGCACTTATTCGCCCGCCATATTTTATTCATGAACAAAAAATGATAGAGGACTTACTGAAAGAATTTCAAACCAAACGAATTCACTTTGCGGTAGTGGTAGATGAATTTGGCGGCACCAGCGGTATTGTTACTTTAGAAGATATTTTAGAAGAAGTCATTGGTGATATTAATGATGAGTTTGATGAAGTGGAGGCAGACTTTAAAAAGCTGGATGACTACAATTATATTTTTGAAGGCCGCACCATGATTAATGATGTGTGCAAAGCAATGGATTTGAATGCAGATACTTTTGAAGAAGTAAGGGGCGAAAGCGATTCCCTGGCGGGTTTGGTGCTTGAGATTGCAGGTGAAATTCCTCAGGCAGCACAGGTAATAAATATTGGCGATTTTGATTTTACCGTACTTGAGGTGGAAAAGAACCGATTGCAAAAAATTAAGGTAACCATCAGGCCGCAGGAAGGTCAATAGTCAATAGTCAATAGTCAATAGTCAATAGTCAATAGTCAATAGTCAATAGTCAATAGTCAATAGTCAATAGTCAATAGTCAATAGTCAATAGTCAATAGTCAAATAAGTAATCAATCTTGAAAGTTACGTTTTTTAGTAAGCATTCTGTGAACCGTCAACCGTCAATCGTCAACCGTAATCTTTTTTTTCTTTCACCTTTCACCTTTCACCTTTTATCTTTTTTGCTCCTTCTCGCTTCCTGTAACAGCTCTTATGTACCAAGGCCAAGAGGGTATTATAAAATAGATTTTCCTGAAAAAAAATACCAGTTATTCAATCAGCCAGGTTACCCATATACATTTGAATATCCCTTGTATGCCAATGTGGTAAAGGATTCTACTTTTTTTGGTGAAGCCACAGAAAACCCGTGGTGGATTAATGTCAACTTTCCGCAGTTTAACAGCCGCTTATATGTAAGCTACAAACAGGTAGGTGTAAACAGCTTTGATAAATTGTTACAGGATGCTTTTAAGCTAACCAATAAGCATACTACTAAGGCTTCTGCTATTGAAGATTCAGCATTTGTTACTGCCAATAATATACATGGTATGTTCTTTAAGGTTGAAGGCGATGTGGCCACAGCCAACCAGTTTTTTTTAACTGATACTGCCAAACATTTTCTTCGCGGGGCTTTGTATTTTAATGCTACGCCCAACCAGGATTCATTAGCTGTTATAAATAATTTTATCGTGGCCGATATGAAGCACCTAATTAATACTTTTAAATGGCGGCAGTAATACATGCCCCTATCCTACAAGTAACAAAACAGCCTTGTAAGTATTATTTTAAAGTAGAGATATATTCCAAATAAAAAAGCCCTCACTAGTGAAGGCTTTTTAGGTTTTATGCGGTGAGGAAGGGATTCGAACCCTTGGTACAGTTTAACCCGTACGGCAGTTTAGCAAACTACTGATTTCAGCCACTCATCCACCTCACCTCCGTACTCTCTTTACGAGAGGGCTGCAAATATAGAGATGCACTATTTAAATGCCAAAACTAAAATGATAAAGTTTTTTGATTTTTATTACGCAAAAAAAATAAATACTCCTTTATTGTATCAAAACCCTTCGGGAACGATTGCATAGAAAATATTCAACCTGGTTCTAATTTTAAATAACATTGCTATGCGATTGTATACAATGCTACTATGCCAGCAATAAAACCACACCATTTTGCCATTTTCAATTGCTTTCTGTCAAGCATTTTAGTGCCAATTTTTTACGATTGTTTCATTTAACCTACTAATATACATTAGATATTAACCATGATTACTACATCTCAAAAAGCCTTCGTATACAATGTTAGTCTATACTTTCTCAGTGGCAACGTTTGCGTAAATAACAAAAGCACAAACGTTACCATTAGGCTATTTCTGCATAGCATTGTTTCTTATTTCGTTCAAAAACGATTGTAACTTCTATGAAAAATAAATTTTTAGCTATTATATTTTCTTCAGCCGCATTATTAGGTGTTTGTGTTGATGCCAGCGGACAGTTTAAACTTCCAAAAGTTACTATACCAATCTTTAAGAAAGACACTTTTAATATTATTAAATATGGTGCCAAGGCAGATGGTGTAACCCTTAATACCACACCAATTAATAATGCCATTGCAGCATGTAATAAAAATGGTGGCGGCGTAGTATTAATACCAAGCGGTTTTTGGCTTACCGGCCCCGTTGTTTTAAAAAGCAATGTAAACCTTTGTATTACACGTGCTGCAGTGCTTCAGTTTACTTCAGATTTTAACCAGTACCCACTGGTGCAGGGCAATTGGGAGGGGTTGGGCGCTTACCGTAACCAATCACCTTTATCGGCCGAAAATGCTACCAATATTGCTGTTACAGGCAGTGGTATTTTAGATGGCAATGGCGATGCATGGCGCATGGTTAAAAAAGATAAGCTTACAGAAACGCAATGGAAACTTTTAGTGGCAAAAGGAGGCTTGCTTTCTGCCGATAAAAAAACCTGGTACCCAAGTGAAAAATCTTTTAAAGGGTCTCAAACAAAAGATGCAGGTGTTGTAAAAGAAGGGATGACCACTAAAGATCTTGAAGATATTAAAGACTTTCTTCGCCCAAACCTTGTTGTATTTACAAAGTGCAAAAATGTATTGCTGGATGGTGTTACTTTTCAAAATTCACCAGCTTGGAATTTGCACCCTTTAATGTGCGAAAATTTAACGGTTAGAAATGTTTATGCAAAGAACCCATGGTACGCCCAAAATGGCGATGGCATTGATATAGAAAGCTGTAAAAATGTATTGCTTGAAAACAGCACTTTTGATGTTGGCGATGATGGTATTTGCATAAAAAGTGGCCGCGATGCACAGGGGCGTAAACGTAATATGCCAACTGAAAATGTTACTGTAAAAAATTGCATAGTCTATCATGCACATGGCGGCTTTGTTATTGGTAGTGAAATGAGTGGTGGTGCTAAAAACATCAATGTAACAGACTGTTCTTTTATTGGTACTGATATTGGCCTTCGTTTTAAAACAACACGCGGCCGTGGTGGTATTGTAGAGAACATTTACTGCAATAACATCAACATGAAAAACATTGGTGGCGAAGCCATTTTGTTTGATATGTATTATATGGCCAAAGACCCAGTGCCTTTGGCTGGAGAAGTTCGCGAAGCACCAAAAGTAGAACTACTGCCTGTTACAGAAGAAACGCCGCAGTTTAGAAATTTTATAGTTAAAAATGTGGTATGTGATGGTGCAGAAAAGGCAATATTTCTCCGTGGCCTGCCTGAAATGAATGTAAAAAATATTAGCCTGGAAAATCTTGTTTTGCAAGCTGATAAAGGTATTATTTGTGAAGAGGCAAGTGGTGTTACTTTACGTAATGTTAAGCTTATTACAAATGAAACGAAGCCAGTTGTAAGTATTTTAAACAGTAAAAATATTACCGTTGATAAGTTGACGTATAATGATGATGCAGAAGTTTTGTTTACTGTAAAAGGCAACAGGTCTGCTAATATTAAAGTAACCAACACCATTGTTTCCAAAGCAAAAAAGAAAACAGAAGTTTCTTCAGGCGCAGCCGAAAACTCAATTGAAATAAAATAAGCAGCATGATAAAGGATGGTTTGATATAAAATGAAATCCTCTTTTGCACTTGGATTATTAAAAGTTAAAAATTGTTTGCTAAACTTATACGAAAGCATGGTGTCAAACCGATCAATTATGAAAAAAATCGCAGTCGTTTTTTATACGTTCCTTTCTCTCAACACATTTTCGCAATCTTACAGTGAGCAAATGGCTCAAACAGTGATGACCATCTGGAAAGACAGCCTTTCTATGGGAAGCGGCAGGCCTGTAAGATGGAGTTATGACCAGGCAGTGGTATTAAAAGGAATAGAAGGTTTGTGGTTAAAAACAGCCGATAGAAAATACTTTGATTACATGCAAAAAAGCATGGATCATTTTGTTAATGATAATGGCGATATCAGAACCTACAAGCAGGAAGAACACAATATTGATAATGTATTGTGTGGCCGCATATTGCTTACGCTTTATAAAGTAACAGGTAAAGAAAAATATTTTAAGGCTGCCACACTTTTGCGTGAGCAGTTAAAAACACAGCCACGTACCAAAGAAGGTGGCTTCTGGCATAAAAAAGTGTATCCATGGCAAATGTGGCTGGATGGTTTGTATATGGGCGAACCTTTTTTCGCAGAGTACACTGCAACCTTTAATGAACCCGCGGCATTTGATGATATTATAAACCAGTTTGTGTGGATGGAAAAACATACGCGTGAAGCTAAAACAGGTTTGCTGTACCATGGTTGGGATGAAAGTAAAGAGCAGCAGTGGGCCAATAAAACTACTGGCGTATCACCTAATTTTTGGGCACGTGCCATGGGCTGGTATGGTATGGCACTGGTTGATGTTTTAGAACAACTGCCTGCTGATTATAAAAAGCGCGATACGCTTGTAAATATTTTGAAACGCTTTACAAAAGCCATTCAAAAAGTGCAGGATGCCAAAACAGGTTTATGGTACGATATACTGGATAAACCAACAACCAAAGGCAACTATTTCGAGGCTTCGGCCAGCAGCATGTTTGTGTATGCCATTGCAAAAGGTGTTCGCTTAGGCCATTTGCCAATAACTGATTTGGCTATTGCTAAAAAAGGGTATGATGGCATTACCAAAACCTTTATTAAAAAAGATGCACAGGGGCTTACCGTTTTAGAAGGAACCGTAAGTGTAAGCGGCCTTGGCGGTAAACCTTACCGTGATGGCAGTTTTGAATATTACATGAGCGAAAAAGTAATTGTAAACGACCCTAAAGGTGTAGGTGCTTTTTTACAGGCCGCCAACGAAATGGAGCTTTTGCCAACTCTTGGTATTGGTAAAGGAAAAACGGTATTACTTGACCATTGGTTTAACAGCGAAATGAAGAAAGACATAGTTGGTATTGAAAAACCTTATCACTATGTGTGGGAAGAAAGGGACAACAACGGTTTTTCTTTACTGGGCTATGTTTTTAATAGTTATGGCGTTAAAACCAATACGCTGTTTCAAGCACCTACTGCCGCTAATCTAAAAAAAGCAGACATTTATTTAATTGTAGATGCAGATAATAAAACTGATAATCCCAACCCCAATTATGTTACTGCAAAAGATGCACAGGTGGTGTATGATTGGGTAATAGCAGGCGGTACATTACTGATACTTCACAATGATAAAGGCAATGCTGAGTTTGAGAATTTCAATCTCATTCCAGAAAAATTTGGTATTCATTTTAATGAAGACAGCCGCAATAAAGTAACAGGTTCACAATTTGATATGGGCGCATTATTCTTTACGGCAGGCCAGCCAGTTTTTTCTACTGCAAAAAAAGTTTACCTTAAAGAGATAAGCACACTTAAATTATCTGCGCCAGCAAAAAGTATTTATACTGATAAAGGCGATGTGTTAATGACCATAAGTAAAGTGGGTGCAGGTACTGTTATAGCCATTGGCGACCCATGGTTATACAATGAGTACACTGATGGTAGAAAGTTGCCTGCTGATTATGACAATTTTAAAGCAGCTAACGATCTTGTAAAATGGCTGATTACACAAACTAAGAATAAAACAAAAAAATAAACAGTAATGAATAGTGGCAGTAAGGTTTTGATGGTGTATAGTATGTTATTTTTAATGGGTAGCAGTTATTTAAAAGCGCAGGATATTGTAGCAGAAAATATGCTACTGTTTCAGCGCAGTTATGGCGGATGGCCCAAACATCTTGATGGAAAAGCCATCAATTATAACAAAACTTACAGCGTAGCAGAAAAGGATATTATTAAAGGCAAAACATCTGACAATGATGCTACCATTGATAATAATGCTACCACAAAAGAAATACGTTACCTGTTAAAAACATACAAACAAACCGGCGATAAAAGATATTTAGCGGCTGCTGAAAATGGTATTCGTTACCTGTTAAAAGCACAGTATAAAAATGGCGGCTGGCCGCAGTATTATCCGGATTTTAGTTCGTACCGTGCCGAAATAACGTACAACGATAATGCTATGATAAACGTGCTGCGCGTTTTGCAGGATGCAGTATTGAAGCGCAATGACCTTGAACAGGTGAGTGCTTCTTTAATTCTTCCTTGTGCTGAAGCTGTTAAAAAAGGCATTGACTGTATTTTAAAAACACAGGTTAAAGTAAAAGGTAAACCAACCGTTTGGTGTGCACAATACGATGCAGTTAAATTAACGCCAGCCAACGCAAGGGCTTTTGAACTGGTTTCTTTAAGCGGTAGTGAAAGTGTTGACATTGTTGAGTTTTTAATGGCGCAGCCCAACCCCTCAACTGAAATTAAAGCAGCTGTAAAAGCCGCTGTTGAATGGTTTCAGCAATCTAAAATAACAGGCTATAATTTTATAGATATGCCTGATGCTGCGGCACCAAAAGGTACAGATAGAAAGCTAGTGCCAAAGGCTGGTTCCACCATTTGGGCAAGGTTTTATGACATAGAAACAAACGAACCTTTTTTTTGCGGGAGAGACGGGATTAAGAAAAAAGACGTAAAAGACATTGAGTACGAAAGGCGCAATGGCTATGCATGGTATGGCAACTGGCCTGCTAAACTTATTAATAAACAATATCCCAAATGGCTGGCTGCAAACAATTAAATGAAGCATTTTAAAAACAATATTATTCATAGTGTTTTGGTTGCTGCAATGCTTCTTTTGCAAGCTGCTTCATCAATTGCACAAACTATTGTTGTAGATGCTGCAGGCAAAGGAAATTTTACAACCATACAGGCTGCCATTGAAAGTTTGACTGACAATGCTGTAAAACCGCGAACGGTTTTTGTTAAAAATGGTGTGTACAATGAAAAGGTTTTTATCACTAAAAACAATATCATTATTACTGGCGAAAGCAGGGAAAAAACTATTATAACACAGGCAATTGCAAGGGATATCTTTCGTTGTAATAACCCTGATGACTGGGGTGTTGCAACGCTTAATTTAAACGGTAACGATATTACTTTACAAAACCTTACAGTACAAAATAACTATGGTTTTCAGTTTGATAAACCATTAACTGTGCCATGTGCCACTGATACTGCCAAACATGAAAAAGCTGTAAGAAAAGACGGTCACCAAATGGCACTCCGTTCCTTTGCTACCACACGTTTAAAGGTAGTAAACTGTATTTTTAAGGCCTTTGGTGGCGACACTGTAAGCCCCTGGAATGTTGAAGAAGGAATGTTTTATTTTAAAGATTGCGTAATGGAGGGTGGTGTGGATTTTTATTGTCCGCGTGGGTGGGCTTATGCCGAAAATTGTACGTTTGTGGCACATACAGGCACTGCAAGTATTTGGCACGATGGCTCTAAACATGAAGACAGTAAAACGGTATTAAAGAACTGTGTTTTTAAAGGATACGATGGTTTTAAATTAGGCCGCTATCATAAAGACGCACAGTTTTATTTGCTGGATTGTTTGTTTGCCGATAATATGGCCAATGAGAAAATTTATCTCGTACCTACAATAAATACAATACTTTGGGGCGAAAGGATTTATTATTTTAATTGCCACCGCAAGGCGGGCGATTATACATGGTTTGCTGATAATTTGCAATCCGCAAAAGATGCCCCAAAAGCAGTAGAAATTACAGCGTTATGGGTATTTAAAAACAAATGGAATCCTGTTAACAAAAAGAATATAAATAGATAATGAATTTATCAAAAAAAAACCTTGCTGCGGTAACTGCAACTGGTGTTAAAATGCCTTTGCCCAACGCATTCTCTTTACCTGAAAAAGTATTGCAATTTGGTACCGGTGTTTTACTTCGTGGCCTGATTGATGATTATATTGACAAAGCCAACCGTGCAGGCATATTTAATGGCCGTGTGGTAGTGGTAAAAAGTACTGGCACAGGCGGTACAGATGCATTTGCACAGCAGGATGGCCTGTTTACACAATTGATAAAAGGCATTGATAATGGCAATAAGGTAGATGAGATTGTAATCAATTCATCCATCAGCCGTGTGGTTACTGCAAGTGAAGATTGGGCTGCTATTTTAGAAATTGCTACAAGTAAACACCTTGAGGTAATTGTATCTAACACAACAGAAGTAGGTATTGCTTTGGTAGAAGATGATAAAGTAAATGCCGCGCCTCCAAAATCCTTCCCAGGTAAATTGTTGACTGTTTTATTAAAACGGTACGAAGCCTTTGGCGGTACTGCAGAAAGTGGTTTTGTAATTGTACCTACTGAGCTGGTAGTAGACAATGGTACCAAATTAAAAGGCATTGTATTAGAACTTGCCAGGCTAAATAATCTTGACGAAGCATTTATTAACTGGATTGATACAGCCAACGATTTCTGTAATTCTTTGGTAGATAGAATTGTACCTGGCAAACCTTCTGCTGCCGATAAAAAAGCCGCTGAAGAATTATTGGGTTATACTGATGACTTGATGATAATGAGTGAATGCTATCGCTTATGGGCTATTGAAACTTCAAGCGAAAGAAGCAAAGAAATCCTTTCTTTCAGCCAGGCTGATACAGAAGGAATTGTTATTGTAGATGACATTAATAAGTTTCGTGAGTTGAAATTGAGATTGCTTAATGGTTCGCATACATTTTCATGCGGCCTTGCTGTTACAGGTGGTTTTCAAACTGTAAAGCAGGCAATGGCAGATGAAAAATTTGCGGGTTTTATTACCAGCCTTGCCAATGCAGAAATAGCACCTGCTATCCTCAATAAAAATATTACCCTTGAAGATGCGCAGGTCTTTGCTGCAAAAGTGTTAGACCGTTACCGCAATCCTTTTATTGAACATTTATGGATAAGTATTTCTTCACAGTATACTGCAAAAATGAAGATGCGATGTGTGCCTATTCTGCAAAAGCATTTTGCTGCGGGTAAGGCTGTTCCAGCCCATACGGCACTCGGTTTTGCTGCCTATATATTGTTTATGAAGAGCCACCAAAACGATGAAGGCAAATACATTGGCAATGCAGGTGGTAAAGAATATATTATTACTGATGATTCAGCCCATATACTGCATACACACTGGCAGGCTGGTCACAGCGCAAACGTTGTAGCATTTATTTTGAAAGATGTAAGCCTTTGGGATTTAGATTTGTCGGCGTTTAGTGGTTTTGCTGAAGCAGTTACAGGCTACCTGGAAATATTGATGGCGGAAGGGTTTGAGGCAGCAGTAACAACATTGTAAAATAGTTTATACCAGGGGTACAATAGTTGATAAGGTTGAAATTCTGAAAACAGTAAATCAATCCTGTCAATCATTCAAGTCATTTAATCATCAGTATTTATGGCAAGTAAAGTAATAAGAGTACATCCTGATGATAACGTGATTGTGGCGTTACAGGATATCGCCAAAGGCGAAACTATAATGTATAATGATGAAACCTATATTTTACAGGAAAATATTCCTGCAAAGCATAAGTTTTATGTAAGCGATATGAATGCGGGCGATGAAGTAACCATGTATGGCGTACTGGTTGGTAAAGTACAGCACCTTGTGTTAAAGGGAATGCGTATGACAACTGACAATCTTAAACATGCAGCAGACCCATTTGCTTACCGCCCTTATAATTATGAGTGGCATGCGCCTGATGTATCAAAATTTGCAGGCCGCACTTTTAACGGGTACCATAGAAAAGATGGTAAAGTTGGTACTGCCAATTACTGGCTGTTTGTACCCACTGTTTTTTGTGAAAACCGTAACCTTGATGTTATTCGTGAAGCCCTGCATAACGAGCTTGGATATGCAGTAACAGCAAAATACAAAGCCTTTGCGCACAACCTTTTAGAAGCCTACAACAAAGGTGAAAGCCTTGACAGTATTGATCTTGCAGCAGGCAAGGGCGTTGCTGTTAACAGGCCTTTTAAAAATGTGGATGGCATAAAATTTCTGAACCACCAGGGCGGTTGTGGTGGCATACGCCAGGATGCAGCCGTGCTTAGTAAATTGCTTGCTGCTTACGCAGATCATCCCAATGTGGCTGGCGTTACGGTATTAAGCCTTGGTTGCCAAAACCTGCAAACACAGGATTTTTTAAACGACCTGAAAGAACGCAATCCCAACTTTGATAAACCAATGTATATTTTTGAGCAGCAGCAATCGCAAAGCGAAGAGCAACTGATTTCTGATGCTATTAAAAAAACGTTTCTTGGTCTTGTTGAAATAAATAAAATAGAACGGGCGCCAGCACCTGTTGATAAACTTGTGCTTGGTGTAAAATGTGGTGGCAGCGATGGTTTCAGTGGTATTTCTGCAAATCCTGCGGTTGGTTATACATCAGATTTGTTGGTGGCTTTGGGTGGTACTGTTTTGCTGGCCGAATTTCCTGAATTATGCGGTGCAGAACAAAACCTTATTGATCGTACCAAACACGAAGCGGCTGCAAAAAAGTTCATTCATTTAATGACGGCTTATAACGATGCTGCGCATAAAGTAGGTTCTGGCTTTCATATGAACCCTTCACCTGGTAATATAAAAGATGGCTTAATAACAGATGCTATAAAAAGCACCGGCGCTGCTAAAAAAGGCGGTACCTCACCAGTTGAAGATGTATTAGATTATACGGAACCTGCTGTTAAACCTGGCCTTAACCTTGTTTGCACGCCAGGTAACGATGTAGAAGCAACGACAGGTAAAGCTGCTAGTGGTGCAACGCTTATTTTGTTTACCACAGGCCTTGGTACACCAACGGGTAACCCTGTTTGCCCTGTAATAAAAGTGGCTACCAATTCATCGCTTGCAAAACGTATGGGCGATATTATTGACATTAATACTGGTGGCGTAATTGAAGGCACCAAATCCATTGAACAAATGGGTGAAGAAATTCTTGAATACTGTATTAAAGCTGCCAGTGGCGAAGTAATTCCTAAAGCGGTATTGCTTAACCAGGATGACTTTATTCCGTGGAAAAGAGGGGTGAGTTTGTAGGTGAAAGTCAGTAAGTCAAGTAGTCAGTAAGGCAGGCGCAAATAGTATGATGTGGTGTGTTAATGACTTGTGACTAATGACTCAATGACTACTATGATTATTGCTGATAAAAGAACAAGGCGTCGCAGTGTGCGACGCAACGATGTAACATAGAATTTATAAAGCCTGTAACATGAAAAAATTCCTTGACGAAAACTTCCTGCTAAAAAACAAAACAGCAGAAACGCTGTACCATGAGTTTGCTAAGCACATGCCCATTATCGATTACCATTGCCATTTGTCGCAACAGCAGATAGCTGAAGATAAAAATTTTGATAACCTGACGCAAATATGGTTGTACGGCGATCATTACAAATGGCGTGCAATGCGTACCAATGGTGTAAATGAGCACTTTTGTACTGGCAATGCTACTGACTATGAAAAATTTGAGCAATGGGCTGCTACGGTGCCTTATACACTGCGTAACCCTTTGTATCACTGGACGCATCTTGAATTGCAGCGTTATTTTGGTATAAACGAAGTGCTGAATGCAGATTCTGCAAGGCGTATTTATGATGAATGTTCTGAAAAGCTGCGCACAAAAGAATACAGTGTAAAGAACCTGCTGCGTAAAATGAACGTGGTAACTGTTTGTACTACTGATGATCCTTTGGATGATTTGGGCTATCACCAACAATTAAAAGATGATGGTTTTGAAGTACCTATTTTGCCAGCCTTTCGTCCTGATAAAGCGATGGATGTAAGCAATGCTGAAGCTTTTGTGGCTTACACCCAAAAATTGGAGAAAGTTACCAATACCACCATTTCAACCTTTGATGATTTTTTATACGCTTTACAAAGCCGTCATGATTTTTTTGCTTCGATGGGCTGCAGCGTTAGCGACCATGGTTTGGAAGAAATTTATGCTGAAGATTTTACAGGCGGCGAGATAGATGCCATTTTTACCAAGGTACATGGCGGCAAAACTTTAAACCAGACAGAGCAGTTGAAATTTAAGAGTGCTATGCTGGTTCATTTTGCAGAGTGGGATCATGAAAAAGGCTGGGTACAGCAGTTTCACGTGGGTGCTTTGCGCAACAACAATACAAGGTTGCTGGGCAAACTGGGCCCTGATACAGGTTGGGACAGTATTGGCGATTTTTCACAAGGCAGGGCTTTGTCTAAATTCCTTTGCAAACTGGATTCAGAAGACACTCTGGCAAAAACCATTTTATACAACCTTAACCCTGCTGACAATGAGTTGTTTGCTACCATGATTGGTAATTTTAACGACGGCTCAACCCCTGGTAAAATACAGTGGGGTAGTGGCTGGTGGTTTTTAGACCAGAAAGATGGTATGGTAAAACAGATGAACGCACTGTCTAACATGGGCTTGTTAAGCCGCTTTATAGGTATGCTTACTGATAGCCGCAGCTTTCTTTCTTTCCCCCGCCACGAATATTTCCGTAGGATACTTTGTAACCTGTTAGGCGAAGAAATTGAAAATGGGGAATTACCCAATGATATTGCCTGGACAGGTAAAGTGGTTCAGGATATTTGCCACTACAATGCAAAGAATTATTTTGGTTGGTAAAATGAGTTGGAAGGATGTTAAAGAGAAAAGGTTTGCAGAAATGCAAACCTTTTTTTGTTGTAAAATACTGCATTTAGAATTTCCTTTCTTTATTGCTGAATTTTCTACTTGATTTAATGTCTGCTATTATTTCTTCTGCTGATTTTTCGGAAGCAAAGGCCCCAAAAGATTTATAAAACTTACTATCTTTTGTCGCCTTCTCGGTTTTTAAAGATTTTGAAAGACTTTCAATCAACTCAATTTTATTCAAAGAGCTAAGCCCTTCAAATAAACCTGAATAAGTTTCAACTATATGTTTGTCTGTGTAGCTCATTATTTACTTCATTTAAGGTTTGTATATCAGCCTGAATAAAATTAGGGAACAATTGCGTTAAAATCAATTACGATTCTTTTCATTTCTAACCGCTTTTACTTCGTTGGTTATTTCGTCCATCGTCATTTTTGAAATACCATATTTATCAGCGAGTTCTAAACACTTGCTAAGGTTTTAGCGTGTCAATTCTTTGCTAATAAGGTCAATGAAATCAGTAAAAGTTAATTTTTCTTCTTTGAGGCCAATTTTTTTTATACTTAATATCTGAAATAGAAACACTTAGTGTTTCTATGTTTAGTCAAATTTAGGAAAAGCTTAAGATATTCAATTGGCAATTGGGGTAACGATATTGCATGGATAGGTAAAGTGGTTCAGGATATTTGCCACTACAATGCAAAGAATTATTTTGGTTGGTAAAATGAGTTGGAAGGATATTAGATAAAAAAGGTTTGCAGAAGTGCAAACCTTTTTTATCTAAATCTTATTCGTAAACATCTTTCCTATTGCCTATTGCTATAACATCAACAAGAAGTTCTTTATCAAAAATGTTATAAATAACACGGTAGCTGGCAACCCTTATCCTGTAACCATCCCTGCCAGTAAGCTTTTTATAACCATGTGGCCTTGGCTCTTGCGTAAGGTTGTAAATCGCCTGCTTTATTGCAGAATAATATGGTTCGTCTATCTTTTCAAGGCTTTTGAATGCTTTGTTACTGAAGTTTAATGAGTAACTCATTTATTAGTGCGCTTGGATTCTATGGCTTTAAAAGCTTCTTCCATCGGGATGCGTTCGCCCGTATCGTTTTTCTTGGCTTCATCATAAAGACGTATATCTTCAAGCTCTTCTAATTCTTCCATTAGGGTATCAAATTCAACGGACGGAAGCACCACCAAAGAATTGTCTCCATTATTGTCTTTGATGTATTGGGGATGTAATGTTAACATGACTTAAAGTTAAGAGTTATAAAAATAACATTTATTCAAGTATAGTTTGTGATAAAGCGCAAAATTGTACTTGCCTTTTTTTGGCTCTTTTGGTAAATTACCAATCTTACGAAGAAGCTGGGTTCTTTGATATTTCAAAGTTCAAAAAACAATCGGCATCACTGCCTGTGGCATCAATTTTTTTAATACCGTTAACAGTGATGGCTTTAAGGCATCATTAAATTTGGTATAATTTTTTTTGATGCCACACACCGTGATGCCACATCAGAAAAATCGCTTCTAAAAAAAACTATTCTTTTCAACCAAACCAAAACAAATGGAAGACGGATCTACAATGGATTTTATTCAACGGGAAACAGGAATAAGCCAGCGTGGGCTTGCTTCTCTTATTGGTACCAGCCAAAGTATTTTAAGCAGGTATGCCGATAGAACACGAAGTATCCCTACCTACCCATTACTTGAAATGGTTAAGCTGAGTACGATTATTAGAACGCAGCCGGTAGCAGCAAAAAAACCTGTTACTGCAGAAGAAAAAGAATGGTTGCTTGGAGAAGCGAAATGGTGCCGCGTAATGGCAGCCAAGTTACAGCGTGACCTTAATGCCATGCTGGTGGCTGAAAAGCAAGCTGCTGCTTTAATGCAGGTGCTGCACAGTTATGCCGCTGTACGAACTTTAGATGTAAAAAGACAGCGTTTGGTAGAAATATTATTGTATGAGGCTGAGAAAAAGCTGGAAAAGAATGGGTTGCTGGCGCAGAAAAAATTAATGGCTAAGATTGCTGCATTTACTGCTGAAGCTGAAGTGTATGAAGAAGGGCTGTAGATTAAAATTTTACCTCTGATTTTTAAAACCATTTTTAAGGAATTAATAAAAATCGTGTAGTAAACGATGATGGAAGTTCAGCAACAGTATTTTTACCGAAGAAAATTTATTTGTTCTTACTTGAAAATCTAATGGGAACTCTGGTGAAATTATAACTTCAAATCCTTCTGACTCAAGTAATTTTCGTTTTTAAAGCAATTTGGTTCTTTTCTAACTCTATTAATTGAGTACTTTCACTTGTATCCCTATAATTGTTGTTGAAAATTTTTCGAATTTCTTTTCTGAAGATAACAATATTCATTTTACTCAATCCAACGTCATTATTCGAATCAATATAAAATTTCTGTTGTCCTTCTGAAAGAATAAGTCCCCCGCCTAATAGTTTTTTTATTTGACTTTTTTTGAAAAGATTTTTAAGAAAAAACATACAAATTCATTGATTGTAGAAAGGTGAAAATATATAATTTATATTTTGAAGACTATATCACATTAATCAATTATTGCAATGCAACAAATACAGAAAGTTTAAGCAACCTTCTCTCAAAAACTTACATCCTTTAATGCCTGTTTGCTTTCCCGTTTCCAGGTAATTAAATTCTGTAGTAACAAGGCAAGATAAGTACTAATAATAGCCGTTATCATACCACCTGCAACATCGCGTGGAAAGTGTTGGGCAAGGTAAATTCGCGAGTAGCCCACCAGTAAGGCAAATAAAAAACCAGGGGCAATAAACCATTTTTTTTCTATCATTAAACAACCCAATAAAAACACGGTAAAGGCACTAGTAGTATGGCCTGAAGGAAAACTTGCTACCGTATGCAGTTCAACATTTGCAACGGTATGTATTTCATTTCTGTTGTTAACAAGGGCCTTTGTTGGCCTTGGCTGTTCAGGCAATACACGTTTTATGCCCTGCGCAAAAAGCGTTGAAATAAGTAAAGCAAAAATGAGCAGGGGTAAAAATTTTCGCCTGTAAATAATACATAAAATAAATGCAGTAACCCAGGGTGCAGTTTCGCCAAGGTGGGTAATAAAGGCAAAAGTAATATCGCCCGCTGCGCCCCAGTTGCCGTTAAGTAATAAAAACAAAGATTGGTTGCCAATAAAATAAGTAAAGGCAGAAAGCAGTAATGCCATAGCAGCGCTTATGGCACTTGCAAACGCAAAATTTTTATAGTAAGGTGGTGCTGCGGGCTTCATTTAAATGTGTATCAGGATTGTAATTTTTCGATGGCTTCCTGCGGTAAAGATGCTTTCTTTTTATTGGTATAATCATAACACATCATGCCTGTTTTTGCTTTGCCTGCAACGGTCACAATATCACCTTTTATAACTTCCAGCAGGTAAAAAATATCAAAGCCAATACGGTCAAAATGGGTGGCAGCAACTGATATTTTTACAGCATTTCCATAGTGCAGTTCTTTTTTAAATTCAATGGAAACATCAGCCATAATAAGACCAAGCCCTTCGACATTCATTTCGCCGAAACCCTTTAGCTGTAAGAACTGTACCCTTGCTTCATGTATCAAGGAAAGAAAAGAATCGTTACCTACATGGTTGCCATAATTAAGGTCGGTAATGCGGATGTTGATAGTGGTTGAAAAGGTAAAAGTTTCTGGTAAATTTATTTTAACACGTTCCATATAATAGTGATTGAGAATGATGATATTGATTGAATGATTTTTTTGCCCGCAGATAACACAGACTACCGCAGATATTGCTTGAATATATTAGCAAAAAAGGTTTTCATTCTGCGTTTTCCGCGGCTTCTACGAGAGATCTTTTTATTCTGCCTTTTCTGTGCCTTCTGCGAGAGTCTTGCTCTTCAAAAAGTCCACTAGTTTTGCCGTTGCTTTTTTGCGGTGGCTGAACTGGTTCTTTTCATCCATGCTCATTTCACCAAAAGTTTTATCACTGCCAGTTGGTATAAAAACAGGATCGTAACCAAAGCCTTCTGTACCACGTTGGTTTTTAATTATCTGCCCTTTACAAATGCCTTCAAACAGGTATTCTTTGTTATCCAATATCAAAGAAATAATGGTTTTAAACTGGGCAGTTCTGTCTTCTTTATCTTCTAAATTCTTTAACAGCAAATCAATATTCGCCTGAAAATCCCTGCCCTCGCCTGCATACCTGGCGCTCTTTACGCCAGGTTCGCCGTTTAAAGAAAACACTTCCAGCCCTGTGTCTTCACTAAAAACGTTTTGGTTGGTAAGCCTGTGTATGGTGGTAGATTTTTCTGTAGCGTTGGCTTCAAGTGTATCGTGTGGTTCAGGAATGTCAATATCAATTCCTGCTTCTTTAAGCGTGATTATTTCAAAGCCATTACCAATTACATGCCTTATCTCGTTTACCTTGTTTTGGTTATTGGTAGCGAAAATTAACTGCTGATTTTTTTGATGTATTGATGTCTCAATAGTTCCCATACTCTATTTTTTAAAACCTGCAACGATTAAATCATGAAAATCATTTTACTAGTAATAATCAGCTTTCAGATTGCAAACATCTTCTTCAAACTCAGCCACAGCTTACTTTTTTCCATCTTCACTGCTTCTGCAGTGCCTTGCATTAAAGCCAGTGAAGGCGCCAGTAAAAATGAGGTATTGCCAAATTTTTGTACCTGGTAATTGGGTACAGTAAACGGCAGTTGAATATCCTGCGCTGTAACACCAAACAACAAAAAATATTGTGGCGATAAAGCCTCTGTTAAGTCGTTATAATCGCAGGTGTAGTTGGCGTAATTAATAATGGCAACATCGCCAATATTAAGTTTGCATGCACCCAGTATGGTTGATAAAAACTGCAGCCATTCATCACGCAGAAAAACGGCTTCTTCATCTTTTACAACAATAGCAATACCTTTATTATTATCGCCCAAAAACCATTTTTTACCAGCCATGTTTTGCTTTACAATAGCTGGTTCTATTATTGGTGCAGTAGCTGGTGTTTCAATAATTACAGAAGTGTTTTTTTCTTCAGCAGCAGGTTCTTCTTTCAACTTAATACCGTCATCATAAAACACAAGATTATTCCTGTACAGGTCTGCCAGTAAAAAATCAGGTAATTGTATCTTTCCAAAACTCATGGTTTTCTTAAATATTAACAGTTGTTAGTTTTTCTATTTTTCGTTTATTTGCACCAAATATATAAGTTATGACGGCAGCCTTAGATATCAGCATTACGAAAGTTGAAACCAGCAAACTAAACGATATTAATTTGGAAGGACTTCCTTTTGGTAAATATTTTACTGACCATATGCTGGAAGCCGATTATGAAGATGGTGAATGGAAAAATGTAGAAATTAAACCTTACCAGCCTTTGTTATGCGATCCATCACTGGCTACTTTTCATTATGGCCAGGCTATTTTTGAAGGTATTAAAGCTTTTAAGAATGAAGATGGTGAATGTTATATTTTTCGCCCTTACGATAATTTAAAGCGTTTTAATTTATCTGCTGAAAGGATGTGCATGCCAACAGTGCCTGAAGAAATTTTTATTGAAGGGATGAGGCAACTGATAGCACTGGACAGCAAATGGATTCCTGCGATAGCAGAACATTCTTTATACATACGCCCGTTTATGATTGCCACAGATGCAGTACTGGGTGTAAAGCCTTCTTCTACCTTCAAGTTCATGATAATACTAAGCCCTACAGGTCCTTATTATTCTGAACCCATGAAGATTTATGTGGAGGAAAAATATACACGTGCAGCACCTGGTGGCGTTGGTTTCTCAAAAAATGCAGGCAATTATGGGGGAAGTATGAAAGCTGCTATGGAAGCCAAAAAGCTTGGGTACGACCAGGTTTTATGGACTGATGCTTTTGAACATAAATGGTTACAGGAAGTGGGTATGATGAACGTTTTCTTTATCATTAACAACACTGCCATTACACCATCACTTGAAGAAGGAACTATACTTGAAGGTGTTACAAGAAGCAGTGCCATTACTGTATTAAAAGAATTGGGTTTAACGGTAGAAGAAAGAAAGATTAATATTGAAGAATTGATTCACGCCTACCACGAAGGTACTTTTAAAGAAACTTTTGGTGTGGGTACTGCCGCTACTGTAGCACCCATTAAAGAACTGCGTTACAACAGCACACAAATGCACTTTGATACATCAAAAGCAGGAATTGCCGCTGAAATAAAGAAAAAACTGGACGATATTAAATACAGTAAAGTAGAAGACATGCATGGCTGGATGTTTAAAATCTAACCATAAACGATTCATCATTTTATCATAATCAACGGACAAACGGAATAATTATTACCTGCAAAGAAAAAAGGAGTTTAAAATATTTGGAATTTATGTTTTACTCTGTTACTTTTGCCGTCCGAAAAAAAATCAAGGTTTAGAATGCCTACAATACAACAATTAGTTAGAAAAGGCCGCGAGATTATCAGAGCCAAGAGCAAATCAAGAGCTTTAGACGCGTGTCCTCAGCGCCGTGGTGTTTGCACCAGGGTTTATACAACTACACCAAAAAAACCAAACTCAGCTTTACGTAAAGTTGCCAAGGTTCGTTTGACAAATAAAATTGAGGTTATCGCCTATATTCCAGGTGAAGGCCACAACTTGCAAGAGCACTCTATCGTTTTGATACGTGGTGGTCGTGTTAAGGATTTGCCAGGTGTACGTTACCATATTGTTCGTGGTAGTTTGGATACTGCAGGTGTTAAAGACCGTAAAAAGAGCCGTAGTAAATATGGTACTAAGCGTGCTAAAAAAGGCGCTGCTGCACCAGCACCAACAGGGAAAAAGAAATAATTTAAAAAGATTACAATATTTAAGCCATGCGTAAAGCACAAGCAAAAAAATTACCTCTTGCACCAGACGGTCGTTTTAACGATAAACTGGTTACACGTTTCATTAATAACTTAATGTGGGAAGGTAAAAAAAGTACAGCTATCACTATTTTTTATGATGCTGTAGATAAGGTTTCTAAAATTACCAACGAAGATGGTTACGAAGTGTGGAAGAAAGCATTGTCTAATGTAACTCCAGCAGTTGAAGTTAGAAGCCGCAGGATTGGTGGTTCAACTTTCCAGATTCCGTCTGAGGTTCGTGCTGACAGAAAAACTTCTTTAAGCATTAAATGGTTAATCCGTTATAGCCGTGAAAGAAATGGCCGTACCATGGCTGATAAACTTGCTAACGAAATTATCGCAGCAAGCAAAGGTGAAGGTGCAGCATACAAAAAGAAAGAAGATATTCACCGTATGGCTGAAGCGAACAAAGCGTTCTCTCACTTTAAAGTTTAATTACTGTAATCAATATAATATTTTAATAAAACCCCGAAATTTTCGGGGTTTTATTTTTTATCATTGTTTTTTTGTTTGAGTTGAGGATTGCATCGATAATATAACAACGCTAAAGAAAACATCCCCTTAAAAAAATCTCAATAGAGGAAGTGCTTTTTGGTAGTTAAGCCTTTAGCCTTTATTGGGGTTGCTGGCTAAGAAGTTATCGGCATAAAAAGAGGAACTGCCATGCAGTTCCTCTTTTTATAAGTATCATTAAAAATGATTGTTTTTTAATACTGTAAACCTCTAAACCAAGGCCTTGCAATATCCAAATCTCTGAAAGGCCATGGCGCAGCAGCCAGCATAATTATTAAGGCAAGAATATAAAGTATAGACATTGCCCTGTGCTTTTTTACAGGTAATACTTTCTTTTTAGAAGTACTGTGCGAAATTGTAATAAGAATAATAGAAAGCAGCATCATAGAAGGGTGTTCAACAATCCAGAAGCGAAGGCCTGGAATGCGCATCACATCTTTCATTGTAAAATTATCTTCCTTTAACCTTGGCAAGCCAAATTTGCCAAAAAAATACAGATAAATACCAACCAGTAAATTAATGTGTGTAGTAATTAAAAGACGAAGGCTCCATTTTTTGTCTACTTCATCAAAATCTTCATCAGCCTCTACATTTACCCTGATAATGTTTATTATCAAAAAAATAATCAGTGCCCAACGCAGTAAGCTGTGCAACCCAAGTAAGCCATTGTACATAAAAGTCAGTTTAAAAGTTTAATAATCTCAAGGGATACAGGGTTATAATCAGTGGAATTGAAATTACTGCTAAAATAAGGCGCAGTAGTTACACTACAACACTTAATTTCTTTTACATATAATTAATAACGAAGAAACCCAGCCTTTATTTTTGCAGTATGAAGCATTTGCCAATATTATTTTTACCCGCCCTGATTTTTTTTGTTTCCTGCAATAACAATAAAGAAGAGGCAACTGTTGAGAAAAATAATGCCGCAACCCAAAAATATTTAAAGCAACTGGCATCTGTATTGGCTGTTAACCGCGATAGTGTTGGCCTGCGTTTTAATTATATAAATGCGCTTGACAGTACAGGTGACTATAAAACAGCCATTGCACAAATGGACAGCCTTATTAGTAAAGATAAAGGTAACTATGGCCTCTGGTTTAAAATGGGTCAGTTGTACGAACATTCGCAGGATACTGTACAATCACTAACAGCTTATACCAACGCGTATCAAATTTATAAATCGCCAGAAGTAATACTTGCACTTGCCAACCTTTATGCAGAAACTAAAAATACAAAAGCATTGGAACTTTGTAAACAGGTGGCAGGCTTAAAACTTGGCCGCGAATACGATAGTTACGGCAATTTTTTTAGCGGGGTGTATTATGCAAGAACAGGAAACCGCCCTTTGGCTATTAGTTTTTTTAACAAGAGCATTGCAGATAATTATACGTTGATGGATGCCTATATGGAAAAAGGTTTTGCATTTTATGATGATAAAAAGTTAAACAAAGCAATTGTTGTTTTTGGTGAAGCCGTTACAGTTAATAATACTTATGCAGATGCATATTACTGGCAGGGTAAATGTTACGAAGCGATGAATAACAAGCAACAGGCTATTGATAAATATAAACAAGCCTATGGGCTTGATAAAAACATGGTAGAAGCTAAAGCCGCTTTTGAAAAGCTTCAGTAAAATGATGACCTCATCGTTTACATTTGTCCCCCAGCTTCATTTATTTTTTAAATACAACAGATGCCCATTATTGCACCATCGTTATTAGCCAGTAATTTTTTACGTTTAGAAGAGGAAGCTAAAATGATTAATGAAAGCCAGGCAGACTGGTTTCACTTAGATGTAATGGATGGAAGGTTTGTACCAAATATAAGTTTTGGGTTGCCAGTAATTGAGCAATTGCGTACTGCAAGTAAAAAGTTTTTTGATGTGCATTTGATGATTGAAGAACCTGAAAAATATGCTGAAGATTTTAAAAAGGCTGGCGCAGATATGCTTACCGTGCATTATGAAGCATGCAGGCATTTGCACAGAAATATTCAGCAGATAAAAAACCTTGGTATGAAGGCTGGTGTAGCCTTAAATCCTCACACGCCTGTAACCTCATTGAAGGATGTTTTACAGGATCTTGATATGGTGCTTATCATGAGCGTTAACCCTGGTTTTGGTGGCCAGCATTTTATACCACAAACGCTTGCAAGAATTACTGAATTAAAGCAATTAATCTCTGCCGCAGGCAGTAATACTTTAATTGAAATTGATGGTGGTGTAACACTTGAAAATGCTGCTGCTATTATACATGCAGGTGCTGCTGTACTTGTTGCAGGAAGTTCTGTATTTAAATCTCAAAACCCAATTGAAACTATTGCTGCGTTTAAAGCGATTAAATAAGGTTTGATAGTTTAAATATTAGCTATCCACTTTCTAAAATCAGCCGCACTTTCCTGGCTTATAATAATTTCTTCGTTTATGGGTACGGTAAGTTCTACGGATAGTTTTATCTTATCCATTGGCTTATAGTGCTTTACAAAATCAATATTGATAATAAACTTCCTATTAGCCCTGTAGAATTTTTTGGGGTTTAATTCATCTTCCAATTCCTTCAATGTCTTCTCTACAATATATTTTTTATTCTCGTTGGTAACGAGAAAAGAGAGCTTGTGTTCGGTAAAAAAATATGCTGCCTGATCTAAAGGCACGGTATGAAATTCAATACCTTTTTTTACAACAATTCTTTGCTTTGTATTCTTTTCCTGTGATGAAAAATGCTGCAGTAACTGGTTGTAATTATTAAAGAAATGCTTTTGTAAATCTTTGTATTTATCAATGGCATGTTGCAAGCCCTGCTGGTCAATAGGTTTTAACAAATAGTCAATACTGTTGTGTTTAAAAGCCTGTATTAAGTAGTTGTCAAACGCGGTGATGAAAATAACAGGGGCATTCACTTTTACCTTATCAAAAATGTAAAACGAAAGGCCGTCTTTTAACTGCACATCCATAAAAATAAGATCAGGATGGTTGTTGCTGTTCAACCAGTTAATGCTGTCTTCCACGCTGTCAAGCGTTGCAATCACAGTAACAATTTCGTTGGTTAAAGACAGGTGATAAATGAGGTTATCTACAGCGGTTCTTTCGTCTTCTATAATAATAACTTTTAGCATGGTCAGGATTTTAGAACAGGCAATTTTACGGTAAAAAAGCCATCGGCCTGTTCAACGGTAATGCTTTTATTGGTAATCAGTTTATAACGTTCTCCTAAGTTGTATAAACCAATTTTAGAAGAAGGAATTTCAAATTTTTTCTGGCTGATATTATTGCTAATGACAATCATCCGCTCTGTTATTTTAATATTGATATTGAGTGCAGATGACTCAGAAAAATGATTATGCTTAATTGCATTTTCTATTAATAACTGCAGGCATAAAGGCGGTGAAAAATATTCTTCAGTAATAACGCTTTCCATTTCAATCGTCATACTTAAACCTTGTTGGTACCTTATTTTCAAAAGATAAAAATAGTTACTGGCAAACTCAATTTCTTCCTTCAATAAAACAAGGTCGCTTTCTTTATTTATCAAAATGTAACGGTACACTTTTGCCAGGGTATCATTAAAAAGTTTTGCCTTTACTTGATCGTGGTTTATCAAGTAAGATAAAGTGTTTAAAGAGTTGAAAATAAAGTGGGGATCTATCTGGCTTTTCAGTGCATCTAATTGTGCCTGTACTTTAAGTTTCTCCGTTCTTTCAATACGCACTAAGTCTGATTCCCGCTCCTTGTTTAAATACACTATTTGATACACATTATTTATAAAAATGGTTAGTGCTATCATTACCCATTGTGCAATAATCAGCGTTCTAAATTCTATTTCTTGCGGGTTTAAAAATCGGTTCCACAAACCAATTAATAAACCTGATGCCAACCATGTATAAGCAAGTGTAATAATATAACCTGATAAAAGGCGCAGGTAGATATTTTTTATTTTATACAGGCTGTTGTGAAGTATAGAATGTAGTACAGCATTGCCTTTCCATAGAATAAATGAGATAGCGGCGAAGATCATGCAGGTAAAAAATAATTCACTTTTAGTAGCTTTTTTTACATCAATAATGCTGCAGATGGTTGGTAGTAACATACCCAGCAAAACATTGCCAGTAATTAATACCGGCCAGTCGTTTATTTTTTTATTTGCCTGGGTCATTAAGGTAGTTGGTTGCTAAAACGTTGTTAATATTTTGCACAAACTTGTATAAATAAATTAACAGCAAGTGCACTTTGGTGTATTTTAACTAAGTATTAGCAAGCCTTTTTAGAAAAGTTCTACAATGTAATTTCTGCGCTGCAAAATGGTTAAGGTTTTTGTAAAGTTCGCAATTTTCAGTCCCCATAATTAATGGTTTAGTAATCCTCTTTCATGCTTTGGTTTTTTTTGGGCATTTTTTCGCGTTACTGCTGATATTTTGGCTGTCTGTACTATTTACTGCGTGTTTCTGCGCATTTTAATTAATTATTTAAACTAATCAAACCAGTATGAGAAAATTTACACTCTTTCTCCTGTGCATGGGTTTATTAATAACCCAGTTGCAAGCACAAAGCAAAAAAATTACAGGTAAAGTAACAGATGAAAAGGGCGTACCGTTGGAAGGCGCGAGTGTTACCGTTAAAGGTACCACTACAGGTATTACAACTGGTGTTGACGGAAACTTTTCATTGAGTATTCCTGCTACCGCTAAATCATTAGTAGTTACTGCATTAAATTTCGAGGCACAGGAAATGAGCCTTTCTTCTAAAAGCGAGTTTTCTGTTCAGTTGGTATCGTCTTCTAAAAGCCTTGAAGACGTTGTTGTTATTGCCTATGGCACACAAAGTAGGGTAAGAACTACAAGTTCTCAAGTCAACTTAAAAGGTACCCAATTTGCTGCATCACCAATAAGTTCTATTGATGCTATGCTGCAGGGTAAAGCGGCAGGCTTACAGTCTGTGGCAACTTCTGGCCAGCCTGGAGCCTTGAGCCAAATACGGATAAGAGGTATCGGCTCAATTAATGCAGGTGCAGGACCGTTGTTTGTAATTGATGGGGTACCTGTTATTACAGGCGATGCTTCACAAATAACACCAACCAGTAACTTGCTGGCAGGTTTTAATGCAGATGATATAGAAGATATTTCTGTGTTAAAAGATGCCGCTGCAACCGCCATTTACGGTTCAAGAGGTTCTAATGGTGTTGTGTTGATTACAACAAAAAGTGGAAAATCTGGTAAAGCAAAATTTAGTGTAACTACTGAGTTGGGTAATAATGATATTGCTTATTTTCCAGATTTAGCAACACCTCTTAACAAAGAAGAACTAAAAAGTTTAACAACTGAGGGCTTGCGTAATATAGGCACGGCTCAGGCTGATATTGATAATATTATCAATCAGTATGGCTTCAACTCTACGGCTAATTATAATTGGCTTGATCTTACTAAACGAAAAGGTTTGCAACAGCAGGTGAATGCTTCAGTTTCAGGGGGCAATAACAATACAACTTTTTATTTATCAGGCGGTTACTTCAGGCAGCAGGCACCTGTAATCGGTTCAGATTTTAAAAGATACAGTGCAGCTTTCAGGGGTACTTTTAAAGCAACTGAAAAATTAAGTTTTGGTGCCAGTATTAACCTGAGCACGTTTAACCAGAATGGTGAATCTGAAGGATCAAGTTTTAGAAATCCTGTTTTTTCTGCATTGGCTTTAAGGCCATCTCAGGAGGCATACAGGGCAGACGGTACGCCAGAATATAACCGTACCATTTTCGAGCAGTTATTTAACCCGCTTGCGATAGTTAGTTATGATAGGAGGATTAACAGTACCAGCAAAGTGTTGGGTAATTTTGATGTTACCTACAAAATTTTACCGTCATTATCTTTCAGAGGAAAATATGGTATTGATTATTCCAATCTTGAAGAAAACAGGTATCTGAATCCTTTCTTTGGTGATGCAAGACCGCCAGTAAATGGTAGCGTAACAGTTAGCTATAACAGGATATTTAATTACATCGCATCTGCTTTACTTGAGTATAATAAAAGGTTTTTTAACAGCAAACTTGATGTTAATGTAATTGCAGGCCATGAGAGTCAAAAAACAACTGGTAATATCATCCTATCTACAGGTACAGGCGTGCCGTTAACCACATCTGTTATTAATCCTTCTGTTTCAACACCAACATCAACAACACCCCTTTCAACCACAGAAAATAGTCTTGAATCTTATTTGTCAAGGGCTATCTTAACTTATGACAACAAGTATAATTTAAGCCTTAGCCTTCGTGCAGATGGTGCATCACGTTTTGCAGAATCTAACCGCTGGGGTACCTTTTGGTCTGTGGGTGGTTCCTGGAATATAGACCGCGAAAAATTCTTTTCGCCGGTTAAATTCTTTTCTTACTTAAAACTAAGGTCTTCTTATGGTACTTCGGGTAACAATAATTTAGGCGATTATGATTTCCGTTCTACCTACACATTCGCCAACACAACGCTTGCCGCCAATGGCATTGCGGCTTCAGCTAATTACAATGGGCAGCCTGCCAGTGCACCTGGTAATGTTGGTAATCCTAATCTTACGTGGGAAAAAAGTAAATCTTTTGACATAGGTATTGATGCTGGATTATTTAAAAACAGAGTAACATTTGAAGTTAGCTATTACAACCGTGAAACTTATGATTTATTATTGAATGAACCTCTTTCGCCTACATCTGGCTTTACTACTTTTAGTAATAATGTAGGGTCAATGCAAAACAGAGGTATTGAAATTTCTGCCAATTTTATTCCTGTACAAACAAGAGACTTTAAGTGGGAAATTGGTTTTAACGCCTCATTTAATAAAAACAAAATACTTTCTTTAAGTTCAACAGGTGCTGATATTGTTGCTTTACCAAACGTAAGGAGGGTAGGTGAAGATTTTCAAACTATTTTAACCCGTTTATGGGCAGGTGCTGACCCTGCAAACGGTAACCCACTTTGGTACACCGATGGTACAAAATCTGCTACGACCAGTGATTTTACTAAAGTTACCCGCGTAACTGTTGGTTCAACATCACCTAAAGGGTTTGGTGGTGCAAATACCTCATTTACGTATAAAAATTTCTCAGTTTCTGCTAATTTTTATTTTCAGTATGGCAACCTTATTAATGATAACTGGGGCTTTCTTTATACCAGTGACGGTGCCTCACCTAATCTGAATAAGAATAAGAAGCAATTAAGAAGATGGCAGAAAGCTGGTGATATTACAGATATACCACGTTATGATTTTAATAATGCAACATCTTCAAATGCTGTATCTACAAGGTATTTTTATAAGGGTGATTTTATAAGATTAAGAAGCCTGCTTGTTTCTTACAACTTGCCATCCTCATTATTAAAAAAGTGGAATATTGGCGGTGTTAATTTTTATGTACGCGGCAATAATATTTATACAAAAACATTTGATGATAACTTGACTGTAGAACCTGAACAACCAGTTACAGGCCTTGCCAATAACCAGTTCTTTATTCCTAAGTCTTACACAGTTGGATTAAACATCACTTTCTAAACAAAAAATTCTATCGAAATGAAACGCATCATAAATATTTTATTAATCACATCAGGCTGTTATCTTACTACAGGATGCAGTAAAGATTATCTTGATCGTAAGCCTTATGACCAGGTGGCACTTGAAATTGCCATTCAAACAGAAGGGGATATGCAAGCTGCAACAAATGGTATTTACTCCGCAATGCGCAATGCAAATTTATTTGGGCGTGATATTGAGCTGCGTGGTGATATTCTTGCAGACAACGTTTACATATCCGCAACAAACTCAAACCGCTTTACTGAATATTTTCAGTTAAATTATACGGCTAATACAGGAAGTGTTGCAAGTACATGGAACAGCAGCTATGCTACAATTTTAAGGGCCAATAATGTAATAAACAGCCCTATTGCCGCTAATACAAATACCAACCAGTATAAAGGTGAAGCCTTAACCCTAAGGGCTTTGATGTATTTTGAACTGGTTAAACAATTCTCAAAGCCATATACCGCAGCTAATGCTGCGGGCTTTGGTGTGCCATTAATATTAGAATATAAGCCCGCTTTAAAACCATCAAGAAGTACACTTAAAGATGTATATGATCAAATAGAAAAAGACCTTGTTGCTGCTATTCCTTTATTAACAGACCGTGTACCTTACTCTGCTGGTTATATAAATAAAAATGCTGCAAAAACTTTACTGGCAAGATTATACCAATATAAGGCAGATTGGCCCAAGGCGTTAACCACCGCACAAGATGTAATTAATACAGGTGGTTATTCTTTAACTACAACTACAAATCATGCAGGTTATTGGTCAAACGGAAATTTGAGAGCAGATAAGGTTGAAACATTATTTGAACTTGGTTTTGACCCCAATGGTAATGCTGGGCTTGAATCTCTGCCTTATCTTTTAATACAGGCTGGATATGGCGACGTGCTTGCAACAGATGCTTTGTACAACCTTTATAGTGCAACTGATGTACGCAGGAGTTTATTACTGGATGTTGTTCGTGGGGGTAAAAATGCTAAGGTTATAAATAAGTATCCAAGCAATATTAACTATACCATTAAAATTGCCCGTTTGTCAGAAGTGTACCTTATTGCCGCAGAAGCAGCGTACCAAACTGGTAATATTGCTGTGGCATTAACTAATGTTAACGCTGTAGCAACCAAGCGCGACGCTAGTTTTACAGGATATGCATCTACAGGTACACAAGTGCTGGAAGATATTTTAACAGAACGCCGTAAAGAACTTGCATTTGAGGGACACCGTTATTGGGATCTTGCAAGGTATAACAGAGATGTAATTCGTGTAAACCTGAATACAAATTATCCAGGCAATGTGCCTTTAACATTGGCTACTGATAATTTCAGAAGGATACTTCCAATACCACAAGGCGAGCTCGATGCTAATCCAAACATCAGGCCACAGCAAAACACAGGTTACTAAAATCAATGGGTTAGAGTATTTTATACCCTAACCCATTTTTTACAACTTCAACCAATAATATTCACGCTTCAGTAACTTCCTCTCTTTTCAACAGGAATTTTAAGAAGATATTTGAAGTGAAATTTTCTCATGTAATTTCTTGTTTTAGTTTAAGAAATACATTCCGAGCGGGCTTTCTAGTCCGCTTTTTTATTTTATATATGCTACTGTATTAAAAGCCTTAGAGCGCTTGATAATAGTGAGATTCTTCATCTTCAAATTTTCAAATTTCTTCTATTATCAAATTGCTTAACCCACCGCTTCCTTCAACTCAAGGTTAAGATTAATAATAAAACTATCTTCCTCAATAATCACTTTAAGGGTATGGCTTGCGGGATAAAGAATGTCAAGTCGCTTGCGTAATTGTTGTAAAGTATCAGTTGTGTATGTAAGAAGGTTACTGGTTTCAATGGGCTTGCTGTTGCTTATTTTCAGCTTTAGCAAAAAGCCCTCAAGATCAATTGAAATGGTTACCCAATGTTTATCTACAATATTATCGTTAATCTGCCTGAAACTATTTTCTACCAAAGGAAACAGGATAAAAGGAGGAATCCTTTTATTATCTGCATTGCCATTAAAGTTAAAGTTGATGGTTAGCCGCTCTTTATTGGTAAGCCGCTCTAATTGTAAAAAACTGTTGATGCTTTCAATCTCTTTGGTTAGAGGCACAGAGGGTTTATTGCAATCGTTAATCAGGTAGTTTACAATACCCTGTAATTTATCCAGCATTTCTGGTACCTGTGCGGCAGAAGTTATTGAATAAGCATAGATTTTTTTAAGCAATACCGGTAAAAAACTGGGTTGTATATAAGTATCAATAAACTTTGACTGCGCATTTATTTTTTCCGACTTTATAATTTCCAGTTCCCGCTTTTTTATCTGCCACATTTTCAACAGCCTTATTATAGCCGCAATGCCTGTAATCATTACTGTATTGCTTAGCGACATCAACATATCTACAAAGCTGATGTATTTGTACAGTGGCAGGTTAAAAGAAGTTCTTAACGGGTTAATACAAAGGCTGTACAGGTAGTTGGATAAAGCAGCATCTATCAATAATAAAAGCAGCAAAAAAAGCACAAACTGTATAAACTTGCCTTTAATTAAATAAGATGGCAGTAGCAGATAAATGAAGGCATAACAAAACGCAACATCAACCGATAAAACAATAGGTATTTCTAAACTGGTGTATTGTAAAAAAAGAGGGTATCCAATAATGGTTGAACCACTTCTGAAACTGTACACAGTAATAAAATAGCCGAAGATCAATATCCAGAAAGCAATATGCCTGAGTATCTTGTATTTAGGGTTGTTGGAGTAAACGAACTCATAAGTTGACATACCAATAATTTATGCTCAAGTTGCTTAAAATGGAAGATACAATTTATTTATGTAAGTATCCATCACAGGCAAAGTTTTATAAGGCATTTTAATGTATAAAATCCAATCGGTAAAAGGCATTCATTATCATGTAAAAAAAGATATGTAAACCAATAATTGAAATTTATTTTTTGGGTGACGGGCTTTGATATCTATTTGGCAGTAGTTGCGTCGCACTTCCGATAGCTATCGTAATGTACGCTTTGTACCTTATTCAGCCGCAGGCTTGATTATTAAGGCTTTTAAATAATTTACAAGTTTATCTTTCAATACAAAAACCAATCCTTTTCTGTTTCTTACCAAATATTTAAACACCAAAAATTCTGCAAGTGCGTGTATTGCAAGTGTTATTACAAGCATAAATATGTTGTAAGCCATGGTATTTATTTAATTGTAAATGAATGTACAAACAGTCCTGAAAATAAAAGGTTAAAATTATATGTCAAACAAAAATCCCTTTTGAGTTACTCTCAAAAGGGATTTTACAATTTATCAATCTTTATTAACCTAAATAAGCTTTTAAAGCATTGCTGTAACGCGCTTTTTGCAAACGCTTAATGGCACGTTCTTTAATCTGACGAATACGTTCTTTGGTAAGATCGTATTTCATACCAATTTGTTCAATCGTAACACCGTTTTCACCATCAAGGCCAAAATAAGCGTTTACAATTTCAGCTTCTCTTGGGCTAAGGCTTTTCAATACACGGCGAATTTCTTCACGCAGCGAATCCTTCATTACATCATCATCTGTATCATCACTTCCTTCCAGTAAATCGCCCATGGCAACATCTTCTGCTTCGTGCACAGGTGCATCAAGAGAAGTGTGGCGGGTATTACTTTGGAAAATGTTGTTGATTTCAGTTTCGCTCATTTCAAGAATGTCGCTTAACTCTTCTGTAGATGGTTCACGCTCATGTTCTTGCTCAAAAGCCATGTAAGCTTTATTGGCCTTGTTATAAGTACCAATTTTGTTTTGCGGCAAACGAACCAAACGGCCCTGTTCTGCCAATGCCTGTAAAATAGACTGACGAATCCACCAAACGGCATAAGAAATAAATTTAAAGCCCTTGGTTTCATCAAAACGTTGTGCTGCCTTAATAAGGCCAAGGTTACCCTCGTTAATAAGATCGCTTAAAGAAAGCCCCTGGTGCTGATACTGTTTTGCCACAGATACCACAAAACGCAGGTTGGCCTGAACCAATTTGTCGAGAGCTCTCTGATTACCCATTTTGATTTTCTGGGCCAGCGTTGTTTCCTCCTCTGGAGTGATCATCGGAATTTTAGAAATTTCCTGCAGATACTTTTCTACGGCCTGTGAATCTCTGTTGGTAATCTGGGTTGCAATTTTGAGCTGCCTCATAGTTTATTATAAATTATACTGAATGGGTAACGATGAATAGACGCTTTTGTTTGCAGATATTTTGCAGTAGTTACGTTAAAATATTCATCATAAATTTAGTAAAGTGTGCAAAAGTACGACAGTATAATGTAAATCTACCAACATTCCCTAAAAAACATTGAAAATTCAACTATAAAATGTTATTGGCAGTAAAAAACAGGGCTTATGGCACTATTACATTTAACATTGGTTAAAATATTCCTCGAAAAAAAAGAAAAATAATTTTATAAGTCTACTATTTTAATAGGATAATACTTATTTTCGCACCCTGATGAAAAAAAACTACCTGAATACAAACACTAACACGTTGCAATACACTGGTATTAAACGTAAGATCAACTGCATATCTTTTGCAGACCGCTTAACAGTAAATAATATAGTTGTTGCCTTTTTATGTTGTTGCCCTTTGGGCATGAAATAATTTAACCAGTAAAAAACTATTTTTTTGTCTTTTTAGTCTACCAAAATAATAGACATTTAGAGGTGGCGATAAACAGAAACATTCAATTCACATTCAACGTTTTTATGGAAAAAAAATTAACGAAATTATCTTTTGCTACAGCCGTACTGGTAGCAGGTATAAATTTTACCAATGCGCAAACTGCAATTTCAGGTTATGTTAAAAATAAAGATGGTGCAAGGATTCCATCAGCAAGTGTAACACTTAAAGGAACAAACATTGCTGTTGTGGCAGATAGCAATGGAAATTTTCAACTTAAAACTACCCAACCATTACCACTTACTTTAGAAATTAGTTCTGTTGGTTATTTTAAGCAGCAATACAAAGTAATAACTGCTGAGAGCGCACCATTTGCAATTACTTTAAAAGAAAACAGTCAACTAACAGAAGTGCTGGTAACCTCAAGGCGCAGGCAGGAAGTGGCACAGGATATTCCAATACCTATCACAGTATTGGGCGGTACCAAGGTAGAAGAAACGGGAGCTTTTAACGTTAACAGGTTAAAGGAATTGATTCCATCTGTACAACTATACTCTTCCAATCCAAGAAACACAACACTTAATATCAGGGGCCTGGGTTCTACCTTTGGTTTAACCAACGATGGTATTGAGCCTGGTGTTGGTTTTTATATTGATGGTGTGTATCATGCACGCCCTGCCGTAACCCTGCTTGATTTTGTTGACCTTGACCGTATAGAAGTTTTAAGAGGCCCGCAGGGTACTTTATTTGGCAAAAACACCACTGCGGGTGCCTTTAATATTTTTACCAAAAAGCCAACATTTACACCATCTGCCAAAGCTGAATTAAGTTATGGTAATTACAATTTTATCCAGGCAAAAGCCTCAGTTTCTGGTGGGCTAACAAAAAATATTGCAGCAAGGGTTTCTTTTTCTGGTACGCAAAGGCAGGGAACCATTTTTCATGAAAAACAGCAGCAATACTTTAACGGCCTTAACAATGTTGGTCTTAAAGCACAGTTATTATGGTTGCCAACTGATAAACTGGAAGTATTATTTTCTGCAGATTATAACGAGCAAAACCCTGATGGGTATTCGCTTGTAGTTGCAGGCATTACTAAAACGCAGCGTAGTGCTTACAGGCAATACGATTCCATTATAAAAGACCTTGGTTATGCCAGGCCAACAATTAATCCATATGCAAGAAAAATTGAAACAGATGCACCATGGAAACATAACCAAATAGTTAGCGGTGCGCATGTTAATATTGATTATAAAATTGGCAAGGGAACATTAACCTCAACCACAGCATGGAGGTTCTGGAACTGGGATCCTGTTAATGACCGTGATTTTACTGGTATGCCCGCTTTAAGCAGGTCCCAGGCATCTTCAAGGCATAACCAATATTCACAAGAAGTAAGGTATGCAGGAAATTTGAATGAGAAAGTAAGTGGTGCTATTGGCGTTTACTACTTAAACCAAAACCTGTTTACGCCCACTTCACAATTAGAAGAAGTAGGCTCTGCACAATGGCGGTTTGTACAAACAGCCAGTACAGGTGCACAGGCATTGTATAAAACACCAGGGCTTTTAGATAACTATGGTATAAAAACAGATTTTGATTTAAAAACTTCATCTTCTGCTGTGTTTGGGCAGGTAGATTGGGAATTGGCAAAAGGTCTGCACATTTTACCAGGTCTTAGGTACAATTACGATAAAAAAGACCTTGTTTATGCAAGATCTACTTATGGCGGTTTGCAAACTACAGACCCTGCATTGGTAGCTTTAACGAGAGCGGTTTACACTGACCAGGCTTTTACAACAAGTACCAGTAACACCAATTTGTCTGCTAATATTACAGTTTCATACAGGCCTGTTGAGAACCTTAATGCTTACGCAACCTATTCAAACAACTATAAATCTATTGGTTTAAATTTAGGTGGTTTACCTACAAAAACAGGAAGCGATTCTGCTGACTTATCCTTATCAGAAGTAAAACCAGAATATGTGCAGCATTATGAAATAGGTATTAAAACAAGGCCATTTAAAGGGGCTACACTTAATATAACTGCTTTTAATACTGATATTACCGACTATCAAACTACAGTGCAGGTTCCTCAGATAGGTTTAAACAGGGGTTACCTTGCAAATGCCGAAAAAGTAAATGTAAAAGGTATTGAATTAGATGCGATTTATCAGCATAACAAAGACTTAAGTGTGAATGCAGCATTAGCTTATACAGATGCCAAATATGTTTCTTTTATTAATGCGCCGTTAGCACTTGAAGAAACAGGTAAAACAGTTAATGGACAGCAGGTAGCTTTTGCAGATGCTTCTGGGGGCGTTTTGCCCGGCGTTTCAAAATGGAATTTATCTGGTGGGTTTGACTGGAGTTTTACCAAAGGCAAATTCTTAAACAGGGCTGGCAAATATTTCTTTGCGGCAGATGGTTCATACCGTTCACAGTATTCATCAAATCCTACACCTTCGGCAGTGTTAAATATTCAGGGTTATGGTTTGTTGAATTCCCGCATAGGGTTTAAGTCAGATAATTTCACCTTTTTTATCTGGGCCAGGAACTTAACAGGTACCAACTATTTTGAACAATTACAGGCAGCTGCAGGTAATTCAGGTGTATATGTTGGTGTATTGGGCGATCCAAGAACCTACGGTGTTACCATCAAATTTAATTTTCTTCCATAACAGGTTTTCAATTTTAAAAAATTAATTCTTACAAAGTGCCCTGGCTACAGGGTACTTTGTTCTTGTATCAACAGCAGGTTTATAATAAAAAGCTTTACAGGCAATTGTTTTATCAATCGTTCAACAAAAATTTACCAATAAAATGAAAAAGATTTTTACAACGCTCTGCTTCATTATTTCAATTCAAAGTTTTTCGCAGCAGGGTATTGTTACAGTGCCACCTGCTTATCCTAAAGTAACAGGCTATATCAGCGTACTGCACCCCGTTGTAACTATAGATAAACATGAAACAGTGTATAACTTTTCAGGTGCTTACACGGTTGCGTTCCCGATGGGCATTAATATTTTAAAGACCGATAAATTCGGCTACAGCATTGAGATAGCTCCTTTTATCCGCTCAGCAAACGGAAGCAGTAAAACCACCAATGTATTGTTTCACCCGGGTTTTATTTTCCGTTACCCGCATGGCTTTAATTTTATAGCAAGGCTGGCTTTTGAAACCTCAGGCCGTTATGGCGTTACACCCATTTTTAATAAGGTACTTTATAAAAGCAAAACAACTAGTTATTACGTGTCTGTTCCATTACCTGTGCGTTTTGGTAACGATATGGTGGCATCTTTTGGCGCTGGTGTGCAATTGGGTGTTACGTTTTAATTTTGTTACCACAATAGGAACATAGGCACATAGTTGTGTTGAAATGTTCTTGTTTTTTATGCCAATGTGTTTAAGATATTTATCCAGCTTTTTCGCATTAGTTGTCTTGGCTTAAGAAAAATATTGTCCTTTTCTATGTGCCTTATGTGTCTATGTGTTAAACATTTCTTCTGCTATTTCCGCGTTTTTTGTGAGAGATAAAAACAAGTTATGCAACCAAATTACTCACTTCAGCAACTCATGCTTTACTTCCTGCGGCTTGGCACCATTGGCTTTGGTGGCCCTGTAGCATTGGTAGGTTATATGCACCGCGACCTTGTTGAGCACAAACAATGGATTACTGAAGATGATTATAAAGAAGGGCTGGCATTGGCGCAACTAGCTCCGGGGCCTTTAGCAGCACAACTATCTATTTATCTTGGCTTTGTACATTACAGGGTAATTGGTGCAACCCTTGCAGGGCTTGCATTTGTGCTGCCATCGTTTATAATGGTGGTGTTACTTGGCATGGCTTATAAAAGCTTTGGCGGCCTTCCGTGGATGCAGGCTATTTTTTATGGGGTAGGAGCATCCGTGATTGGTATTATTGCCATCAGCTCTTATAAACTCACCACGAAATCGGTAGGTAAATTTACGCAGCAATCTTTTAAAAGTAATTGGTTGTTATGGATGTTTTATATAGTCACAGCAGTATTTACATACATCACGCAAAGCGAACCTGTACTCTTTTTTATTCTTGCAGGCGTATTTTATATGATGGTAAAAGCACCACCCAAAAACCTTATAAAAAATACTGCCAACACCTTTTTATTATTTGGTTTCAGCTTTGCAGAATTGCAGGATTCAACTCTTGGTAAGATTGCCATTTTTTTTACAAAGGCGGGTGCTTTTGTGTTTGGCAGCGGCCTTGCCATTGTTCCGTTTTTGCATAGTGGTGTAGTAATAGAAAACCACTGGCTTACGGAGCATGAGTTTGTAGATGCCGTAGCTGTAGCAATGATAACCCCAGGCCCAGTGGTTATTACCGTTGGTTTTATTGGTTATTTGGTAGATGGTTTTGCAGGTGCTGCGGTTGCTGCACTGGCTACCTTTTTGCCCTGTTATTTATTTACTGTTCTGCTTGCTCCTTATTTTAAAAAGATCGCAAAAAATACTTCCATCAAAGCCTTTGTAGATGGTATTACAGCAGCCGTGGTAGGTGCATTGGTAGGTTCTGTTATTGTTATTGCTTCGCGAAGCATTACAGATATTACCACTGCTTTAATCGCAGTTGCTACAGTGTTTGCCTTAGTTTATATTAAGAAACTACAGGAGCCTTATGTAATACTAGTGGCTGCTGTAGTAGGGGTGTTTATAAAAGCTTTGATATAGATGGCTTGTGATTATTTACTATACCTGATGATGGGGTTAAAATTTGTTATCTATATTTCAAGCTAGATTTTGATACATCCACAAAAATCAATTAGTTTATTTGTCTTGCTTTGTTTTATAGTAATAGTATATCCAAAAAATTATTAAACCAATTGGTAAGTTTAATTTATACCATGTTGGCTGAAAAGTGTGTTGTAAAAAAACAAATAATGAAGGTCTGAATATGCTTACTTCTATTCGCTCTTCTAAATAATTATAGAATAAAGAAACTGTTCCAAATAGAATAAAAGCAAACCATAATTTTTTATTTTTTACTTCAATTAATGCTAAAACAAGTAAAGTTATTAATGAAAGTACAGCAGTAATAACAGATAGGTAAAACAAGAAATTTTTTGAACTGCGATTAGAAAAGTCACTAACGTTTTTATTGGTTGGGACTAATTGAAAAACCAATTTGCCATTTTTGTTTTCTTTAGTCAGGTTTACATATTTAGATTGGTAACCTTCCTTAATCAATATCAATTCCAGGTCTGGACATGATGGAACGCAACCTACAAATTGGCTGGAAGAAAAGTTTCCATTTTTATCAGAGTACTCAACCCTGCCAAACCAATCTATTTTTACACTATCAATTGGTAATTGGCTGCTTGCCGAAATTATTTTTCCCTTTCCCTGGATAATTCCTTCGCAGGAAGAAATCAAAAAAAATAAAAGAATGTAAAGATTGTTAAGTCGCATAAAAGAACAAAGCGCATTCCCTGGCTTGTACAGGGCAATTTAAATTAAATATTGGATAAGTACTGCAAGTTTTGGCAGAACCCGCTCTACGGCAACTTCCAGGTCCGCAGGCATATTATGTTGCTTGCAGCCTATAGCAATAGCCAAAAGCTATACAATAGTTCCGCGAAATTGCAAACTTCAGTCAAGCTTTTTCAGCACTTATTCTTCTTTGATGTTTTTTAAAATTTTGTGGTCAATGTAAAATGTTCCGAATGGTATAAAACAAGCCACCAGTAATTTCCAGGTAGTGGTTGTAAACTTCCAGTTTTGTTCAATGCTCACACTCAGGGCGTTCAGCACAAAAAGTATAAAAATTACTCCATGAACTGGTCCAATCAATTTTGATAATTCAGGGTTGTTAAAAATGTATTTCATAGGTACGGCAATAAAAACCAATATCAGTAGTGAAAGCCCTTCTAAGAATCCAAGAATGCGTAAACGCCCAATGTTTGTTTTGAATAAGTGTATCATATTATCTTAAATAAGGTCTGTTTGTAAAAGGTGAGAAAGGCCACGGAATGGTTGAGGGAATGATAATCAGTGCAATTGAAAATAATGCGGATACTATCCAGTTCAATCAAACTGCCATCTGTTTGAAACATACTTTTTGCAAAAGAGGCTTTTTCTTAAATATCTACTTTCTGCCCTGTTCATTCACTTTAAGTGTTACATAGTTTTCAAAATTCATGCTGCCAAGTTGTGGTGCAATGGTGTCGTGCTGCATTACTTCAATAAAAAAAGCAAATTTGTTAAATGTGTTTTTGCTAAAAAGTTTTATTAAGGGTAACACTATTTTAAACAGCCCAAGTGGAACTGACCTTATTTTTTTGTATCTGTCAACTTCATTCTGAACAATTTCATTGAGTTGTTTTCTTGTATAGATTGTTTTGCCGCCTGCTTCAACTATGCTGTTTTTTTTGTCAATTGTATTTACAATTATTTCTGCAAGATCACCTTCAAAAATGGGGTTGGTTTTTTTATCACCCTCGCCAATATTAACCAGTTGTCCTTTTTTAGCCATTTCTATCATGTCAATAAAAGCACTAAAAATAGCAGGTGGCTTAATGATAGTGTAGTCTATACCTGAGGTTTTAAGCAGTTCAGAAAAGTCGTGATGAACTTTAAAATATTCTAGGTGCAAGTATTTTTCTGAATGAAATGCAGAAACGTAAATGAACTTTTTAACCCCTGCTTTCGTTGCCTCGCTAAGTATGTTTGCATTTGCATGATAGTCAACCTCTCTAAAGGTTGGCTTACTTTTATCGTTGGGCGAAACGCTTTTGCCTAATGCTGAAATAACAATTTGCTGGTTGTTTAAAATTTGGTCAAGCGTAGCTTTATTACAAACATCTGCAACAATATATTTTGTGGTGTACCTAGCTAACAATGCAGCCTTTGCCTCATTTCTAACTATAATGGTAAGGTCGTATCCCTGTTTAACTAATTCTTTGGCAATCTCTTTCCCAAGGTTTCCTGTGGCACCAAATAAAATTACTTTTTTCATGCTACATTATGGTTAGTTTGTAAGGTTGCCGGGGTTTTTGTTACCCAAAAATATGCGAAAGTTACAAGCATAAAATGGTTACATATTTGCCTTGCCGAGATATGTACTAAACACGTTCAACGATGCACAAAAATATTGACCACATACACACATAGGAAAGCCGCACTGGTAAAGGCTTTTAAAACGATGTGCCTGCGTATGTATTGCAATAAATTATTTGGTTTTCACAATATCTTTAAACAGCAGCATTTCTTTAATTTTTGATGAAGCACCATTATAAAACCCAGTTTCTGCTACATAATGTAAGGGGTTTTTGAAGGTTCCAAACAGAATATCAAACAAGGGCAAGTCAGAATAATTATAAGCATGTACCTCTTTGGCATGATGCACTGCATGGCTTTCAGGCCGCTGCACAATATACCCCAGCCATGTTGGTGTTTTAATATTGGCGTGTTGAAAAATGCCCAGGAAAGTGGTAACCAGTAATGTAATGGTAATTGATTGCGGGGGAAGACCTGCAATGAAAGAAAAACATACGGTACTCAACAAGGTCCATCCTGCCATATCAGCGGGGCTAAAATAAAATGCCCCGTAAGTATCTAAGCGCTCAGCACTGTGGTGCATTTGGTGAAAAATTCTCCATAACCAATCATACTTGTGCATGGTTCTGTGCCATACGTACATGCCAAATTCATACAAAAATAGGCCTGCAATGCTGCCTGTTAAAACGTTGGTGTTGCTAAGGTTAAGCAGTTGCGAGGTTGGCAGCCATTGGGCATACCACAAAGGCAGGTAAGTGGAAAGAAAGAAGAACAAAAAGAATGAAATGATCCCTTTCACTTTCCAGTATTTAATATGCGGCAATGCGCGTGCTGGTAAAATGGCTTCCCACACAATTAGTATGGCATACAAAGCAAGTATGTATAATGAAACAGGGTCTAATAAAATTTCCAATGGATTTGGCATAACCTTCAATTTTAATTTTTTTGAGGGCGCAAAACTATACCAGCACCAGTAGCGGCTGTAATTATGGGGCTTGACCTATGTTAGGAATTTATTTTGTTTCTTATCCTGCTCAGGCTTTCAGGATGAATACCTAAATATTTGGCTATTTTATTAACAGGTATTTTAGAAATGTATTGTGTGTGGGTTTCAAACATTTCAGCATAGCGCTCTTCTGCTGTTTTAGATAAAAAATCTTTTTCTCTTTTTGCTTTTTTAAGATAAGCTTGTTCCATTAAAATTCTGCTAAACCTGTTTGCATTAAGTGAGTTATTGTAGGCAAGCTGCAGGTCTTGGTAAGCTATTACTTCAGCTTCACAATCTATCAACGCCTTCATTTGAACATCTGAAGGAAGCCTTGTAAGCAGTGAGGTTAAAGAAGTAAACATGTCATTATCAAAGAAAAAATCAATCACTTTTTCAGATACATAACTCTTGATGGTCATTTCAACAATTCCAGTATTGAGAAAATAAATACTGTCTTCTACCTGTTCGTATTTTGTAATAAAGGCACCTTTTTTAAAATGTATTTTTTTAACAGGATAGGGCAGACTTTCATCTGTAGTAAAGGTTTGGTTTAAAATGATGCCGTAAAAATCTTTAAATAACATGTTTATGAATTACAGTCAAGTATAAGAAATTTTGATGGTATTGTGACTTTGCTGGTGTTGTATACTTTGCAGCGCATACAATTTTGCAAGTGTATTAAGTTGCCTGCTTCAATAAAATGCAGTTAATAAAAACCCCGTAAGTAAAGACCTTACGGGGTTAAAATTTCTATCAGTTAAAAGGTTTTTTACCCCTTTCTTAACTCTTTATATTTATTAATTAAGCCGTTGGTACTACTGTCGTGGCTGCTAATTGCAGTTTCGTTTTCAAGTTCAGGTAAAATATTGTTTGCCAGTTGTTTGCCCAGTTCAACACCCCACTGGTCAAAACTGAAAATATTCCAGATGATACCCTGTACAAATATTTTATGTTCGTACAAAGCAATCAGGCTGCCCAAAATATAAGGTGTTATCTGTTTTACAAGAAAAGAGTTGGTGGGCTTATTGCCTTTAAAAGCCTTAAAGGTCATTAGCTTTTTAATTTCTTCATCTGTTTTGCCCGCTTTCATTAATTCTACACGTACTTCATTTTCGCTTTTGCCGTTCATTAAGGCTTCAGTTTGTGCAAAAAAGTTAGAGAGTAATTTATTATGATGATCGCCTAATGGGTTTTGGCTTATAGCTGGTGCAATAAAATCGCATGGTATTACCAATGTGCCCTGGTGTATTAGTTGATAAAAAGCATGCTGGCCATTGGTGCCTGGTTCACCCCAAATAACAGGGCCTGTAGCATAGTCAACTGAGTTGCCGCTGCGGTCAATGCTTTTGCCATTACTTTCCATATTGCCCTGCTGAAAATATGCAGCAAAACGATGCAGGTATTGGTCGTAAGGTAAAATGGCCTCGCTCTGCGCCCCAAAAAAGTTGGTGTACCAAATACCCAGTAAAGCCATCAGCACTGGAATATTTTTGTCCGCTTTTTCTTTCTTAAAATGTTCATCAACAGTGTAGGCACCTTTTAGCAATTGCTCAAAATTATCGTAACCAACGGTTAATGCAATTGATAAACCAATGGCACTCCACAGGCTGTACCTTCCACCTACCCAATCCCAAAACTCAAACATATTGGCCTTATCAATACCAAATTTTGTCACCTCCTGCTCGTTGGTACTTAATGCGGCAAAGTGCTTGGCAACATGTGCAGGGTCTTTAGCCGATTTCAGAAACCATTCACGTGCAGTATGGGCATTGGTCATGGTTTCCTGGGTGGTAAATGTTTTTGATGCTACCAGGAAAAGTGTTTCAGCAGGTTTAACTTTCTTCAATGTTTCTGCAATATGGGTTGCATCAACATTACTTACAAAATAGGTTTGTATGCCCTCAACCCAATAAGGCTTTAAGGCTTCTGTAACCATTACAGGGCCTAGGTCGCTGCCGCCAATACCAATATTTACAATGTATTTAATTTTTTTGCCGTTATAACCTTTCCATTCGCCACTGTGTATTTTCTGGCAAAAATCCTGCATGTGTTTTTTTACCCTAGTAACCAATGGCATTACATCTTTTCCATCAACAAGTATAGGTGTATCAGAAAAATTACGAAGGGCTGTATGCAGTACGCTGCGGTGTTCAGTTTCGTTAATTTTTAAACCCGCAAACATATCGTGTATGGCATCTTTTACCTTACAGTCTTCAGCCAGTTGCAACAATAGTTGCAACGTTTTGGGGTTAACAATGTTTTTGGAATAATCAAACACAATATCCTCCAAACCAAGGCTGAATTTTTTAAACCTTTCAGGATCACTGGCAAACAAGTCGCGCATATGCCTGCGGCTCATTTCGTCCTCGTAATGTTTGCGTAATAAAAGCCAGGCTTGTGTATTGGTAGGATTAATTTTTGGAAGCATATATTTTAACCACTGTTTTAGTAATTGTAATTTTTTTTAAACATTACGCAGGCCGTAATGTTTGGTTTTTGCTGCAATTTGTAGAATAAACCTGAATGTTTTAAAAACTGCTTACTAAATGTTAGAGATTTTCAATAATAGCAATCGTTTCTTTTACCATTTCTTCAGAAATATTCAAATGTAACACCATTCTAACCTGTGTGCCTGAAACAGCAAATAAAAGAACATTAAATTCCTTCATTTTCGCTACAAACTGCTGTGGGGTAAAGCGGCCCTGGATAGTAGCAATAACAATATTGGTTTCAACAGGCAAAATATCACCTGTAAAATCCTTTTTGCTTAGTGCATCAGCCAGTTGTTTTGCATGGGTATGGTCGTGTGCCAGCCTTTCAATATTATTTATAAGCGCATACAATCCTGCGGCAGCAATAATGCCTGCCTGGCGCATACCGCCACCCATTACTTTGCGTATGCGCCTGCTTTTTTTAATAAAACCAGCAGGGCCCAATAATACGCTGCCAACTGGTGCGCCAAGGCCTTTGCTTAAACAAATGGAAATAGTATTGAAGAGTTCACCGTATTGTTTGGCTGATTGTTGTTGGGCTACTAAAGCGTTAAAAAGTCTCGCACCATCAAGGTGAAGCTGTAAATTATTTACCAGGCAAGCCTCTTTAATTGCGACAATATCTTCCAGTTGGTAACAACTGCCGCCGCCTTTATTTACGGTATTTTCAAGGCTTACCAAACGGCTTATGGGTTTATGAATATCATCAGGGTTGTTAATAGCATCACTTACCATTTCAGCAGTAAGCCTGCCGCGGTTGCCATGCAGCAAACGCACAGAGCAGCCGCTGTTAAAAGCAATGCCACCGCCCTCGTACTGGTAAATATGTGATAGCTCATCACATATTACTTCATCGCCAGGTTGGGTGTGTGCTTTAATGGCTATTTGATTGGTCATTGTGCCACTGGCGCAAAAAAGGCCTGCTTCCATACCAAACATTTCCGCAGCAACATATTCCAGCTTGTTTACTGTAAGGTCTTCGCCAAAAACATCATCACCAACTGATGCCTCCATCATTACTTCCATCATACCAGGCGATGGTTTTGTAACAGTATCGCTTCTAAAATCGATCATTAGGTAAAGATAGTAGTGGGCGGTTTGAAAAGGAGCGGCGAAGAAATTTTAATTTACACTGTCAGCGTTACCGTTTAATCACAGTAACCAAATACAATTATTAACTGCAACAGTGACTGACTTATAAAAAGAGCTTGTAAAGAATTTTAACGACTAAACCAACTGCACACCTTCATTTAAATTTACCAGCACTTTTTGTGAAGAAAAAGTGTCAATTGATCTGCCCACATAATCTGCCTGTATGGGGTATTCGCGGCTGAACCTGCGATCAATTAAAACACATAATTCTACTTTTGATGGCCTGCCAAAATCAAGCAGCGCATCCATTGCTGCACGAATGGTTCTGCCTGTCCAAAGCACATCATCAATCAGTACCACATTTTTATTTTCTATACTAAAAGAAATATCTGTTTTATTGGCGGTATGCAGTTGTTTACGCACATCATCTCTGTAAAAGGTAATATCCAGTTTGCCGTATTGAATGAGAGAAGCAGGCAGCAGGTTTTTCATTTCTTCCACTATTCTGTCGCTTACAAAAATGCCGCGCGGCTGCAGGCCAATCAGTACCGTGTTTTCCAACTGCATATGATTTTCAAACACCTGTTGTGTAAGCCTTTTAATAGTAAGTGCTACCTGTTGCTGCGATAATATTGTCTTCAATTGCCAGAAAGTTTCAGTAAAAATATGGCATTACGCCAATGTAGTTTCTATTAAATGGTATTGAGAGAAAGAATTAAAACAGTTCATCAGTTACTTGCTGTTTTGTTTTTTGCATATGCCTGGCAACTTCATTTAAAATTGAAGAAAGTGTACCCAGTTTAAGTGGCTGATGGTTTGGAATGGTGATATGATGTTCACCAAGAGTTTTTGTGGTTAACCTGATGTGACTGCCTGATTACCTTGTGGCTGAATAACCATAAGCTCTGGCAAGAAGTTTTATTAATTCAGCAGCGTTTATATCTCTTGGTAGTTTCTTCATGCTGCAAACACTTCTTCTTTAACTATATGGAGGCGTATGATGCGTTTTTCTATATCATCAAAATGACATTTAACTGCATCTCTAACAGCATTCTTCAATTCGTCGTAACTGTCTGCCTGGGTAAAAATGGCAACGTCAAGGGCCTTTGCAGTATAACCACCTTCTTCACTTTCTTCCACTATAAAAATTATTTCCTGCATCTGTTTTATTTGTTTCAAATTTAAAGAATTTGTTTCATCGTCATCACATTACTTTGCCTGTTTACATGCTTAAACTCCAATCTATATCGTTAGTTCAGTTTCGCAATTATGTGCAGCAAAGCTTTTCTTTTTCTGAAAGGGTGGTGGCCATTTGTGGTTTAAACGGCAGTGGTAAAACCAACTTGCTTGATGCTGTTTACTACCTTGGATTTACAAAAAGTTATTTTGGGCGAAGTGAAAGCCAGAACGTGCACCATGGCTTGCTGGGTCTGCGTTTGCAGGGCAATTTTTTATTGAATGATGAAGTGCAAAACCTGCTTTGTATTGTAAGGGAAAACAACAAAAAAGAGTTTAGTGTTAATGGTGATGAGTACAAAAAATTTAGTGCACATATTGGTCGTTTTCCTTGCGTGATGATTGCACCAGACGATGTGGAACTGATTACTGGCGGCAGTGAAGAAAGGCGAAAGTTTATTGATACCATACTATCGCAAATTGATAATGATTACCTGCAACATTTAATAGACTATACTAAAATTTTGCAGCAGCGCAACAGCCTGTTAAAGCAGTCGGCAGAAACAGGCCGAATTGATGAAGCCTTGCTTCAGATATTCAATGAGCAACTATCTTTCAAAGGCGAATGGATATTTGATAAACGAACATTATTTATACAGGAATTTCTGCCACTGGTTATTGATTTTTATAAACGTATAGCAGGTAAGGAAGATGCTGTTGCAATCAGTTATGAAAGCGACCTTCAGCAAGGGAATATGCAGCAGTTACTGCAATCATCTAAACAAAAAGATATTGTACTGCAACGCACCACAGTTGGCATTCATAAAGATGAAATGGTAATGAAAATGGGCGATGCTGTGTTTAAAAATGAAGCATCTCAAGGGCAAAGAAAAAGCTTGCTTTTTGCCCTAAAGCTTGCTGAATGGCAGATGATTAAAAACAAAAAAGGGTTCACGCCAATTTTGTTACTGGATGATGTTTTTGAAAAGTTGGATGAACAGCGTATGCACAACCTTTTGCAATGGGTTTGTACTGAAGATGATGGCCAGGTATTTATTACTGATACACACGCAGCACGTTTACGGCAGCAATTAAATGCGATAAATGTAGCTTACCAGTTAATAGAACTATAAAAGTCAGTAAGTCAATCAGTCAATAAGTCATTGGGTCAGTAAGGTCATTAGGTCATTTTAACCAGATAACTGATTATATACAAATAACGATTGACGATTGACGATTGACATTCCACAATATTTACCCACACTTACCACTCACCGTTGCCCCCTCGCTATCTTTACTTTATGGGAGAATACAGTATTGGCGATGCCATTAAAAACATGGTTAGTAAAAGTAACCTGCGCAATGGCATACGTAAAGTGCAGATTGAAGAGGTTTGGGAAGAAATTATGGGCAAAACCATTGCCAAGTACACTGAAAAAATTCAGATTATTAACCAGACGCTGTTTATTACAACGCATGTTGGCCCCTTAAAAAATGAACTGCTTTACCAAAAGCCACAAATAATACAGCGTATTAATGAAGCCTTTGATGAGAAGGTAATAAAAGAGGTTGTAATTAATTAATTACCATTCTGCTCTTGCACTTGGGTTTACGTTCAATTCTGCAAAATTTTCCTTTTGATATTTATAAAATGCAGTTATTGCAATCATTGCAGCGTTATCTGTGCAGTATTCAAATTTTGGTATATAAGTTTTCCAGTGATGTTTTTGTCCTGTTTCCTGCAAGGCTTTACGCAGGCCGCTGTTGGCGCTTACACCACCGGCTATGCAAACATTTTTAACGCCCGTTTCTTGAACTGCTTTCTTTAATTTCTTAATTAAGATATTAATTATGGTGTATTGAATAGAAGCGCAGAGGTCGTTGAGGTTTTGCTGAATAAAACCTTCTTCCTGCTTTTGCAAAAAATATAATACCGATGTTTTTAAACCACTAAAACTGAAATTGAGTTCAGGTATTTGAGGTTCTGCAAACTTAAAAGCCAGTGGGTTGCCTTCCTTTGCATACTTATCTATTAAGGGGCCGCCAGGGTAGGGCAGGCCCAAAAGTTTGGCACTTTTATCAAAGGCTTCGCCAGCAGCATCATCAATAGTTTCGCCAATAACTTTTAAATCAAGCGGTGAACTTGCGAGTACTATTTGGGTATGGCCGCCACTAACGGTTAAACATAAAAAAGGAAATTCCGGCTTGTTATTTTCATCAATTAAATTGGCTAAAACATGTGCCTGCATGTGGTGTACTGCTATCAGTGGTTTATCAAGCGCCAGCGCCAACGATTTTGCAAACTGTGTACCTACCAGTAAGCTGCCTATTAAGCCTGGGGCCTGTGTAAAGGCAACAGCGTTTATAGTTGATAGTTGACAGTTGGCAGATGAAAGTGCAGCTTGAACAACGGGTACAATGTTTTGCATGTGGGCACGGCTGGCAAGCTCTGGCACTACGCCCCCATATTTTTCGTGTACGGTTTGGTTGGCTATAAAATTGGAAAGGATTTTTCCATCTACACAAACAGAGGCTGAAGTTTCATCGCAGGATGATTCTATTGCAAGGATGGTTGTCATGGTGGCAAAACTAATAACTACTTGTGTAAGGTTTGCAAGAAGATTGATACCTATAGTTTGGCGACCGCCGAAATAATGCTGCGACCGCCCAAGGTAAGTTAGCGAACGGTTAAGAAATTCCAGCGACCGCTCAAGGTAGTTCTGCGACCGCTCAAGGTAAGCCTACTACTGCTACAGATAGTTTTGCGATCACCCAGGTTAATGTTACTACCACTCAAGATAAAGCTACTACCGTACAGGGAAGTTCAGCGACCGCTCACGGTAAAGCTACTACCGCCCAAGGTAATGCTGCGAACGCTCAAGGTAATGCTACGAACATGAAGACTTAATGTTTATACGAACGTTTTTTTATCATACCACCTTTAGTGTCTTTAACGCTGTGCATAATTACAAAGGCGTTGGGGTCTATCTTCTCAATTTCTGCATTAAGCCTGCTTATTTCGAGGCGGGTTATTACAGTATATAATATATCAGTATCGTAGGTATGGCCATGGCTGCCGAAACCACGTTTGCCACGATAAACTGTAAGGCCACGGCCCAGTTTGTATTCAATCATGCGGCCAATTTCTTCGCTGTGCGATGATACTATGGTAATACCTGTGTATTCTTCAATACCCTCAATTACAAAATCAAGCGTTTTTGATGCGGCGAGATAAGTAATCATAGAATAGAGTGCTGTTTCAACTGTTATAAAATAAGCAGCAGCGGAAAATACCAGTATGTTTATCAACATTACCACATCGCCAATAGTAATACCTGTTCTTTTGCTTATAGCGATGGCGAGCACTTCTGTACCATCTAATACGCCCCCGCCTCTTACAGTTAAACCAATACCTGCACCAAGAAAAAAGCCACCAAAAACGGCAACCAGTAATTTATCGTGCGTAACATCAGGAAAATGTACAAATGCTGTAACCAGTGCAAGTATGCCAATGGCAATAGCGGCTTTTAAGGCAAATTCTTTACCTATTAGTTTGTAACCAAAAAATGCAAATGGAATATTAATAATAATTAGCAGTATGGAAAGTGAGATGCCGCTTAGTTCAGAAATTAAAAGAGCAATACCAGTGGCACCACCATCAATAAATTTATTGGGCAGCAAAAAGCTTTCGAGGCCAAAAGCAGCAGAGCCAATGCCCATACCAATAAGAATAAAATCTTTTATCAGCCGCCTTACAGTAAGTTTAAACTCATGAAAGTTTTTAGCAACCTGGAAACGTGACAATGGCTCTTGGTTGTGTTTGCTGCCATGTATATTTTCTTTAATAATATTGTTCCAGATGGGGTTCATTACTTGTTACTGCAATGGTGAACTGTAATAATACTATAAATAAGGAAAACAATTGATTAGAAAACTCTTAGATATGCCGCTGAATGATGTTTAAGTGGCAGTTGCTATTGTGTATTTACACACTTCAACCAGTCTTTAACGGCCTTTATGGGTTTGCCATTTTTTTGCAGGATGGAAAATTTAAGGTCATAATCCCATAAAATAACAGGAATGTTCAATTCCGTCATTATAGAAGTTACATCTTCCAGGTACTGGTTGCGGTATTTTTCATCAGCAAGGTTGATAACCCCTGTTTCTGTGCATATTAAGATAATGTTATTTTTTTTGCATTCATCAGCAATTTTCCTCAGGCGTAAGGCCATGTATTCTTTAGTGCCTTCGGCAGGATATTTTAAATAATCCTGTTCTACAGATGAGCCCATGGCTTCTTTACTAAGTTCAGGCATTTTCTTTTTGTTGTACGGGTAGGGTATGTCGCGTATATAGGTTTTGCCGTTGGTCCATTCCGCACCCTGGTGCGTAAAAATAAAAGGTTCATAAAAATGAAAGGTATAAATCAGTTTATCATCATCCAGTTTACCAAGATCAATAAACTCATCAATACTATTGTAATTGGTGCCGCCCACAATGTAGTAGCGGTTTTTATCTTCCCAGCGCAGGCCGTTAACAATGTAGGTAATGTCTTCTTTCCACAAATTGCGTTCTTCTGTGGGTTCATTGTACAAGTCAAAAAAAAGTTTATCGTAACCCATTCCTTTAAACTTATTCTGCATTTGTTTCCACATCCATAAAATACGGTCACGCTCAGAATAACGGATGCCGCTGGCGTAATATATTTTTCCGTAATGATATGTAACAATAAGGGTTAGCTGTAGTTTTTCGCAGGTATTATATATATTACCTATCTTATCAAGTATCTCAATTTGAAAATTAGAGGAGTTAGGCTGTAAAAAAAGATCAAAAGCAACAGGTAATCTAACAGTTTTGAAGCCCAAGTCTTTTATTTCCCTAAGTTTGCCATCAACTTCTGCGTTTAACAAATCCTGGGGTTTTTCCCATGTGTGTTCAAGTAACGATAAATTAACTCCACCCCCTATATTAAGGGGTGATTGTTTATTAACAATGTTAGTTTCTTTGTACTTATTCACACTGTTAGCAAAAAGAAATAAAGAACAGCTTAAAAACGCAATCAGTAGTATAGATTTAATGTATTTAATATCTATTTTCACGCAAATTTGAATTACTGACTGCATAGCCCCAATTATGTTAAACAATTTAAAATTCTCTTATGTAAGTATAGACCAGGAAGAACTCGCCCATGAAATGAATGTAAAAGGGAAATTCTACGCTAATGTAGTGCATTGGACCCTGATATTTTCACTTCCGATTTTCTGGCTATTAGATTACATTTTTCTTCCACACGACTGGGTGGACTTGTTATTTGTGCGCCTTATCATTTGTTTGCTTACCTATGTTATTTATATGTTGGGTAACAAAAAAAGATGGCCGCATTATGTTTCAGTATCTGCATTTGGGGCGGTAAATATGTTGCTTAATGCAGGTATTTGCGCCATTGTACCCGTAAACAATATGCTTCCTTACTTCTTATTGTTTTCAATTGTAATATTATTATTTAATATTACAGTGTTGTGGGAACCTAAATATTCTCTTATTCAATGTTGTGTTGCCTTTGCAGGGCTTGTATTATTTTATAAGTTGTTTAACAGGTACGATGGATATGAAACTATGGTTGCCAATGGTGCAGGGGTATTTTTTGTAATTGCATGTTTCTCTTGCCTTATTGCTTATAACCGTTACCAGATTTTTAAAAGAGAAACCGCACGCGGTATTTTAATAGAAGAAGCCAATAACCGTTTATTGGAGCAAAATGAAAAAATAAATGATCAGCACCAGGTAATTGAAGAAGCGAACCGCAAAGTAAAAAAACTGAGCGACTACCGTTTTAATACCCTGAATATGATGCTTCACGACTTCAGGAACTTTACAGGCTCTATACAAATGTCGCTTGACCTGATGCACAATACCAATGGTAATTTAACTGCTGAACAAAAAGAAATATTAGGTTACATCGCCGTAGGCAACGATAAGTTAAAATACCTTGCAGAAAAAGTTGCTACAAGTACAGACAGTGAAGCGGCCAAAGTAGATTACAATTATGCTGAAGTAAATTTTGGCAAAGAGGTAGAAAAAGCAACCATGCAACTGGCCGATGCCGCACAAATGAAGCAGATACACTTACTGCTTAACATCGATCCATCTTCTTTAATGCTTTATGTAGATAAAATTTTTCTTGAACAGATATTGACCAAATTGTTTTCCAACGTTATACGTTATGCCCAAAGCAATTCTGTACTGGCTATTTATACTTTAAAAGTAGGTAACAAAGCAGTACTTGAAATTACCAATAAAGGCAAGCTTATAGGTATGGAAAGGATGCATAAATTATTTAATAACCTCGAAAATTTGAATCAAACTAACCAAACAGCCACACAATCTGTATTAGGTTTTGCAACCGCAAAAAAGCTTACAGAACAAATGGGCGGTAAGCTTACTTACAACAGTGTAGAAAGCACCGGCAATTTTTATCGTTTGGAATTTAACCTTACCCAGTAAATACAAAATCAATATGAAAGCAAAATTTATTTTATCGGCCATGTTGCTAATAATGGCCAATGCACTGTATGCACAACCGCTTCGCACCCTGGAATCTATGGGTTACGATGATGTAGCTATACAGGGCATTACCGGTTCTGTCAGTTACTTCCTTAAAGTAAAACCGGATGATAATGTTAACCAATGTAAGCTGGTGTTAAATATTGCAGCTTCGCAGGTGCTCAATCCCAACAACTCTTTTATTATTATCAGTTTAAAAGATATACCCGTATTTACACAACGTTTAACGGTATCACCAACAGATACAGTACTTCACATTGAAGTTCCGCTGAATGAAAGGTATTTACAACCTGATAACCGCTTTATTAAAGTGAAAATCAGTGCTAAAATGAGCATTGGTGATGAATATTGTAAAGACGTTGATAACCCCGCGGTTTGGATAAGTGTTAAAAACAGCTCTTATATGGCTGTTCAAACACAAAGCATTGTTGGTTACCAGAGAAGTTTAAAAGAGTGGTTGCAGGAATTTACTTCTGTCTACTCACCACAATCTTCTGATCTGGACGATTTAACTGCAGGTGGTTTGGTGTATACCATTTTAAAACAGGTTGCCAACAAAAAAATATATACAGGTATTTTCACAGCTTCTGATTCTTTACCACAGGGTATTTTAACAGGCGTGGTTGATAAACTTCCCTACTCAGTAAGACAATTAATTCCTTCATTGGCAAAAGGCCAGGGCTTAATAGCACTTGCAAGAGTTGCTGGTTTAAACAACAGCAGAACTGTAATGGTAGTTACTGGGGCTGACGCAGAGGGTTACAGAAAAGCTATAAATGTATTGGCAAGTAACAAAAGATTAAATGGTGCTTTCTCAGAAAAAGTATTGATAGATGAAGCGGTACCAAGCTATACAGCCGTTGATAATCAGTCGCCATTAATTACAACTTTAGAAAGCGTTGGCGGTACCCCGGTTTTAATGGAAGGTATTGGTTCTTTACGTTCTAAATATGTGTTCTCATTAACTGAGTTCAATGCAATTCCAAATAAACTTACGTTTCACTTAGAAAGCTATTTTTCTGTATTAAAACCAGATGACAGAGGTTTCTTAAACATCTACCTTAACCAGAACCTGGTATACAATGCCAACCTAATGAACCGCAGCAGCTTTTTGGAAGATATTGACCTGAAGCCTTATATGCTAAGCAAGTTCAACACGCTGGAAGTTGAATACCGTTTTCATCCTGGTACTAATATTTGTAAAGATGGTTTCAGTAACTTTTTTGCCTTCATCAACGTAAAAAGTTCTACCCTTACTTTCTCTGGCGAAAAAGAAAACAGGTTTTACAGCTTCTTCAATTTCCCTGCTGAGTTCAGGAAAGTACCTACTAAAATTGTAGTATCACCTTCCCTGTATAACTCAAATATTACTTCATCTATTGGTGAATTATTGTACCAGTTAAATGCACCTTTTAATACCAACTTTAACCGTTTAATTGTACCATCTATTGTAGCGGCAGACAAAACCACTTTTGATGATATGAAAGGTTTTAATGTGGTTGCACTGTTGAACAAGAATGATGCTTTTGTAAATAATTTCAAATCACTTCCTGTACAATACGCTAAAGATTTTCAGTTGTATAAAGACAGTAAAGGCCAGTTGAATTATTCCATTAACGACTTCTCAAACAGTGGTATGGCGCAAATATTCAGAGAGAAGGGAAGTACGGTTTTATTGGTTACCTCTCTTGGCAATGACAGTACACACAAAACTGCCTTTGAAAGTGTAATTAAAAACTTTAGCACACAGCTTACTGAAATTGAAAGTAACGTGTGTATTGCCAACAGTAACGGTGTAAGCAATTACTTCTTTAAAATGCCTGAAGACAGTGATCTTGTAAGCTACCGCAGCGATAAGAACAAACTGGCTATTTTCTGGGAAAAATACAAATGGATTGTATTGGGGCTTGGTTTAATACTGGTAGCACTGGCCTTCATGTTCGTTCGCAGAAAAGTAAAAGAATCACAGGAAACATTTAAAGACCTGCAGTAACAACATATTCAGCATTAAACATTCAGCAATAAATTGAAAGATTTATTGCTGAATTGTATAACAGTGTTTTGTTTATAATAAGTGATCTCCTGTTTTTAAAATTTACAAAAGGCAAATGGCACAACACGTATTGATAAAAATGGCTGCTGACAAGGTTTTCTCCGACAGCAATTTGCAGGAGGTGGAACATATTGCAGACATGTACAGTTATGCGCCTATTAAAGCAGCATTAAACTTTGGTTTTTTGCAGCGCAGGGAATATGTTGCTTTTTTAGAGAAACATGGCCAAACATTAGTAGATGTTAGGAATGAAGAGTGGGATGAGGAAATTATGAAGACCTGTGATATTTCTCACATGAACTCTTTTTTGTACCTGCCTTTAAAAAAGAATGTTTTTGGTGAACTTGTAGTGGCCGCCGCTGACCCTTTTGATGAAAAACTGGTAACCAGTTTAACCGTAAGGTTTAAAACACAGATAAAGCTGGTAGCGGCATCTGACCTTGATATTACATGGATGAGCCACCGTTTGTGCGGCGAGTTTTTTGTAAAAGAGGCAGTATTTGGGTTGATGAAAAAAGACCCAGACAGCTCTGGCCTTATTACATTTACTGATGCACAGTTGTATTTTATTTTTGGTGTGATTGCCCTTTTCCTCATCATGTTTTTTGTGTTTGCAGGGCCAACTATTATTGTTATCAACCTGTTGTCAAGTATCTTCTTCCTGTTCTCTATTGTATTTAAATTATACCTCGCCTTAACAGGCTCAAAGTCAGAGTTGCATGAGGTGGTTAGTAAAGAAGAAATTAAACGCGTAAACGAGGCTACACTACCCGTGTACACCATTCTGTTACCCGTATTTAAAGAAGATAAACTAATCCGTAAACTTATCTGGAACCTGAGAAGTTTGGATTATCCAAAATCTAAATTGGATGTAAAGTTGTTGATTGAAGAGGTGGATGATAAAACCTTGAATGCGGTACGTAACCTTGACTTTCCCGCCAACTTTGAAGTAATTGTTTGCCCTGCCCACCAGCCACAAACCAAGCCTAAAGCCTGTAATTACGGGCTTCACTTTTCGCGTGGTGAATACCTCGCCATTTACGATGCTGAAGATGTTCCTGATTCTGACCAATTGAAGAAAGTGGTTTGCCAGTTTCGTAAACTGCCTGAAGAATTTGTGGTATTGCAAGGAGCATTAAACTACTTTAATAAGAATGAAAACCTGTTAACAAGAATGTTCACCCTTGAATATTCTTACTGGTTTGATTATATGCTTACTGGTCTTGAAACTTTGGATGTACCTATTCCTTTAGGTGGTACTTCCAATCACTTTAAGCTGGCCAAATTGATAGAGCTTGGTGCATGGGATCCTTTTAACGTAACAGAAGATGCGGATTTGGGATTACGTGTGTACGATAAGGGTCTTAAAGTAGGGGTGGTTAACAGCACCACACTTGAAGAAGCAAACAACGAATTTTTTAACTGGATACGCCAGCGCAGCCGCTGGATTAAAGGGTACATGCAAACCTACCTTGTGCACATGCGTAACCCTGCAAAACTGGTACGTAAAGTGGGCTGGAAAGGGTTCTTTGGATTTAACTTCTTTATTGGTGGCACATCTTTCACCTTCCTTTTGTACCCTATATTACTTGGCTTTTTTGTACTGTACCTGATATTCAAATTCGCCTTTGTACGTACGTTATTTCCTGACTGGGTATTGTACATCTCTATCTTTAATTTTATTGCAGGTAATGTGTTGATGATCTACGTGAACATGCTTGCTGTATTTAAAAGAAGGTATTACGAGTTGATATTGTTCTCTATGTTCAATCCTATTTACTGGTTAATGCACTCAAGGGCAGCTTACAAAGGTTTATGGCAGCTAATTACCAAGCCTTTTTATTGGGAGAAGACCAACCATGGATTAAGTAAATTATCATCTACCAGTGCTGTTGTTAATCACGATTAAATGAGAAAAGTAGCCGCAAAATATATTAATGGATTTTTAGCCCTGGCATTGCTGGTGTACTACCTTATAATGGCATGGATACTGCACCGCACAGGTTACGAGCATTCTGAAAACCTGTTTATTGCAGAGAAGCTGAAGATACTTTTTGAGAGCAATGAAAGTACCCTTTTAACCCTTGGTACAACTTACCCCAGTTTGATTTTTATGTCATCGCTGGTATTTACGCCTTTTGGTTATTTGTTTGCGCCCATACTTGCATCTATAGCTATTACAACAGCGTTGTTTTATACCATTGTAAACGATTTTAGAGAAACTTCTAAAATACAGGCAGCCGTATACGTGCCTGTGGTTACTCTGTTGTTTGTACTGCATCCCGGCCTCATTTTTACAGCTATTTCAGGCAGGGGTGTTGCCATTGTGCTGTTCTGTTTTTATTGTGTTTTCCGCAGCCTGTTCAGGTATTATCAAACGCAAACCACCTTCTATTTATCCATGGCAAGTATCTATTTGTCGTGCCTTATATTTTGCGATTATAATTTTGTTTGGTTGCTGCTGGCATTCTTTCCATTTATAGTGCTGGTTTCGCTGGAAGGTTTAAAAATCAACAAAGACCAGCCACCCATACTACAGTATTTTGAATCGGTAAACAACCGTTCGCAACGCCGTAAGCTGGTAAACAGAACAACCGCTATTTATATCATCATCTTCTTATTGCCTTTTGGTGCTTTATGGTTGTTCCGCTGGCTGAATGCCACACATGCGGGTAACCCCACTTATTTCTTAACCAGTCAATATGCCAACTGGCATGTATTGGGCAGCATACCTATTGGCCAACTGGTAAGCGATGGCAATGCAACAAATGTTGGCCTGCAGGGGCAGCTTGTTTTCCAGGTATGTGTGTTGTTGTTTAACCCTTTACTAATACTTGCTTTCTTTTATTATAAGGGAAAGATTTACGAACTGCTTACTTTGCTGGCACCCTTTATTTTACTGGCCATTTTAGTGGTTAACAGGCAGTATTATTTTACCATAGAGTACTACCTGATATTTTTGGTATTGGGGCTGCTGGGTTTAAGTTTTTATGGCGGAAAAAAATATGGTAAGAAGGTTACCTGGTTTCTTGTTTTTACTGTTGGTTTGCTAAATGTTTTTATGGGCATCCACTACTTTAAACAAACAGATGACCAGGAAGAAAAAGACTTTTTTTCGTCGATAAGAAACTATAAAAACTGGTTGGGTACCAAGGCTGATAATGAGGAGTTTGAGATTGCAGCTTATATCTCTTCTATTGCAGATCCATTAAATAAAGTATTGATTGATGATGCGGCGGCGTTTAAAGTTATAGCACACATGAAATCGCTTGACGGCACAGTAATGCCAATGGACAGAAGCTTTATTACCATTATTGAAAACCCTGCAATTGGTATCAGGTATTTGTGTATTGCCAAAGACAATAACAAGCTAAAAACCTTTACCGTACTAAACGATTATAACCTTAACCAGATGCACTTAAAACGGTGGTTTACCTCTGAAAAGATGTACGAAACCAAGCACTGGGCTGTGTACCGAATTTACCATGTAGATAATAGTACGGGAACGTATTAAACAAAGAGATTTGAAATGGATTGGGCGAAAGCTTGATCCATTTTTGTTTGGGGGAGATTCGTTTAGAAGAAGCATGGTGCAATGATGTGATTTTGTTTAAATACAAGACTCATTATAAATTTTTTATTCGGTTGGATTAATCAAGAATGCATAGTTTAATTGATCTGCTCCATTTTCCTTCGCATTTTGCCCTAACCCGACACGAGGTTTTCTAATAATGTTTGATTGAGAAAACGAATGTTGAATTATTTGAGTTTTTATTGATTGGGTAAATGCATTATTCTCACTAAAAAGTTTCATGGCACAAACCATTGGTCCTTTTATTAATGTTTTCTTTTCAATATCATAGAGGCTTCTTATCAAGATGCCACCGTAACCACCTGTTTCGTCATTTTTAAGAGCAATGTCAACGCCAGAGTAGTGAAAGAACCAATCACCTGATTTTGGATTGACGTGTTTGCGTTTATATGTGCTATTGTCTATATGGTTTGGTGAGTTCCAATAAAATTCAATTTCTATCAACCTGAATAAAGCATTATTTGTTTGAATTGCATAATTATCAAATAATATTTTAGCTATGTTCTCAAATTCCTTTTCAGTTTCTTGTATTATTTTAAGAAAGTCCATTGCTTTGAAATATTGTTTTAAAATAATTATAGAAGCATATACTCATTAAAGTCCATGCTGTTCAACATGTTCAGTCAGCGCATGTCGAATGCGAGATGGAAAGGGATTTAAATCACTTCTTATCTATACTTTGGATGCCATGTGGAATATTCCGAAGAGCCGCATCTTCACAAAACTTAGTGCTATAAGCAAAAACCCCAAACAGTGTTACAAACTGTTTGGGGTTCTTGTTTCTTTATCAGGCTTTTTTCTTTGGTGCTTTTACCGTATCATCAATTTCAAAGCCCCAACTGCCCAGTTTTTTAGGCTGCTTTGCATATTTGCCTTTTAAAAATGCACTGCTGCCTTTTACATGCTCCTCAATAGGGTTTAATAAGGCATCCCTTTTTCTGTACGCTTCTTCCATTTTGGCTTTGTAATCTTCTGCTAAATCATGCAAACTGGTGCAGGTAGCAATGGTGGGGACAACCTTTGTCCAATCGTAAATGCTGTTGTCTAAATTGTTTAAATCGCTGGTAGCTCCGTCGGCTACGTGCTTGTCATACACTTTTTTTGCCAGTCGCAGTAGTTGCTCTGGGTTGCGGGAAATAAGCACCCGGCCTTTTGTAGTTGCCATAACAGTTGTTTTAATTGTTTGTAAATAAATAACGGGATTAATATAATAATTAAATCGTACATTAAAACAACAATTAGAAAAAATTTAAAAAATGGCCGTTACAATGCCATTGTATTCAAATACAGTGCGGTGTTTTTGAATACATTAACGATGTTATGCATTACAATGCCATTGTAACAGTTAACATTGGCACTGTAACGGTTAACATTGGCATTGTAACGGTTAACAATGACGATGTAACGATTGGAAATCGCATTGAAAGTAGTAATTTTTGCAAAAGCAGGTAAAATGGTTTTGGTGTTTAACAGCCCCACCAATATTCCAAAAGCAAAAGTGTCCACAGGATTCTGTGAATGCGAAGCTCACAGAGTCCTGTGGACAACCGCTGCTGAACAGTTATTATCGCACACTTCATAAAACTTTTACTGTCCCTTAGAGGTGGGTGTCTCACCCACCTCTAAAAAAACGCTTTGTTCACTTTATATTCTTTGCCCCTTTGCGTGAAACAATACTTTACTTAGCGTTTTTCACATACTTATCTAACCAGCTACTCATTTCCCAAAGCATATGCAGCAGGTTTTCTTTGCCGCGGTAGCCATGCGCTTCATAAGGCAGGCTTACATAACGTACCGTACCGCCATTGCCCTTAATACCATTAAACAAACGTTCGCTGTTAATGGGAAAGGTGCCTGGGTTATCATCACTATCGCCATGTATTAAAAGGATAGGCGTTTTTATCTTATCAGCATAGCTGAAAGGGCTCATCTCGTAATACAGTTGCGGTGCCTGCCAGTAAGTGCGTTCCTCATTCTGAAACCCAAATGGGGTAAGGGTTCTGTTGTAGGCACCACTGCGTGCAATACCCGCTTTAAACAGGTTGGTATGTGCCAGTAAATTGGCCGTCATAAAGGCGCCGTAACTGTGACCACCAACGGCAACACGGTTCTTGTCGCCCACACCCATTTCGGCAAGTTTGTTAATGGCAGCTTCTGCATTTAACTGTAACTGAGCAACAAAATTATCGTTGGGTTTTTTATCAGCGCCTGCGGCAACAATGGGCATTTCGGCATTGTCTAAAACAGCGTAGCCTTGTGTTACTAAGTAAATAGCACTGCCACCGCCAATAGCTGTGAATTTATCCTGGCTGCCACGCACCTGTGCGGCATCTGCGGCACTGTTAAACTCGCGTGGGTAAGCCCAAATAAATACTGGCAGCGGGCCATCTTTTTCTTTGTTATAACCTTTTGGTAAGTACAGGTCGCCGGTAAGGTCAACACCATCGGCACGTTTGTACAACACCTTTTGTTTAGATACTCCTTCCAGTTGTGGGTAAGGATTTTTAAAAGCAGTAATTGGCCTGTCTGCCATGCGCAGCACCAGGTTTTTAATATAGTAGTTAGGTACTTGTTTCTGCGATTCTTTTCTTGTAAGCAGCACCAGTTTATCAGCATCTAAAACGTCAGACACATATTCAAAACCACCCTCTGCACTACGCCAGATGATGTCATTTTTTTTGGTAGCAATATCAAATTTTGCTAAGAAAGGAAGGTCACCTTTTGGTGATGAACCTGTGGTATTGTTCATAAGGATTTTGGTGCCGTTATCTGTAGTTTGTATCACGTTTCTGCCAAACTTATTTTTTGTGGTTACAGGCTGGCCTGGGTTGCTGTAAGCATCGGTTTGGTTGCGTTCGTACAAAGTGGTGAGTGAGTTTGCAGCAGTATTGTACAGGCTGATGCGGCCTGTTTGTTTGGCCTGTGATGCTTCCTGTACAAGGGCAATATGGTCATCGCCCCATTGCGTTCCGCGATAGCGCATTTGTGTTTTAAACAGTTCTTTCTTTTCGCCTGTAAAAGGCGCAGACAAAGAATATATAGCATCATGGTAGTCCATTTTCTTTTTTATCAAACCACTATCTAATGGCATACTCCATGTGATGGTTGCAGCTTCATCATCGCGCCAGTCGAAGTTACTGGGAACGTTTTGTACATTATCATAACCACTGGGTCTACCTTCAGTAGAAGGCAGTTCAGCCATCAGTTTTACTACTTTGCCTGTAATATCAGTAATGTTTACTGTTGAAGGAAAACCACCCGCTGTAACAAGGTAAGAATAGGGTTTATTGAGGGTTCTTGTAAGAAAGTATTTTTTATCAGGCGATGGTGTTACATAAGCATAAACAGCAGGTTTACCGATAGGAGTTTCAACTCCGCTTTTGTTTTGTGTGAGTTGGGATGTAGCATAAAATTCAAACAACTGTTCATCAAAAGGCGATTTTATCAAATCCTGATAAGTGGCACTAGGTGCAGCTTTGCCAAGATTTTGCTGAATGGTTGGTCCTTTAGGTGCCAATGGTTTTGGCGGTGCAGAAGTAGCAGGTTTTGTTGCTGCTTTATAAAGTATGGTGCTGTTATCCAGCCATGAATAAGCCACACCCAGGATTGTATTTACTGGTTGTTTATTGAGTTTGGTTGCTTTTTGGGTAGCAACATCTATAACGTATAGGTCAACATTGTTTTGATTGGTTTGCAAAAAGCTAATCTTCTTTTCATCAGGGCTCCATGTTACCGCAGAAGCCAATAACGGCGATGGTAAGCCAGCCACTTTATATTCTTTGTCAGACTTAATATTCTTCAATGAAAAGTTATTGATGAATGTTTGCCTGCTTAAAGCGTAATTGTTGGGGTTAATGCGCAGGCCTGCAATACGTAACTCAGGCATGGCAAGTTCTTCAACAGAAGGGTAGGAGTTGCGTTCGCTCAGCAGCATCCATTCTGCTTTGCTGTCAATACTAACGGTGGGTGTAGGCTTAGCCAGTAAAAGGTCTGCCATGTCTTTTGGCGGCATTTGGTAGGCAGCAGCGTCCTGTGCTAAAGCCATAAACGGTGACAAATGAACAGCAGCCAGCAGCAATACTGCAAACAGTTTAATTATTCTCATGTGGGTATATTTAGTCACCCAATTTACATTACTGTGGTTGCTGGTAAAACCGTTTATGTAATAACCGTTTTCACCAAGATGGTTTGGCGCTATGAGGTTGTTTGAACGGGGTTCCGATAGCTATCGGAATGGTATGATTGTAATGATTAAAGTGATTAAAAAAGCAACATTTTTTCTAATCCTACTAATCACTTTAACCCCCCAAATCAAGGTTCAGACTATTCCAGACAATTAAATTTTGTCCATTTATGTTTTCCCCTATTTTTGCGGCATGAAACAAACAGTACATATCCACCATCATCATACATTACCTAACTGGTAAGCTGCTGGTGTTTGTGTATTTTACTATAAAACATTTTAGGGCTTACGCAGGTAAGCCCTTTTTTATTCAATAAACCTAACAAACAGAAATACATACAATGGGCAATTCACTTAACACCACTTCAGGCGAAGGTGGAAGATTAAAATTAGCCATCCAAAAAAGCGGCAGGCTGCACGACGATAGTATGAAATTGCTGAAAGAATGTGGCATTGAGATCAGCAACGGCGTTAACAAGCTAAAAGCCGATGCCAGTAATTTTCCCCTTGAAGTTTATTTTTTACGGGATGATGATATTCCGCAGTATGTAGAAGATGGTGTAGCAGATATTGGTTTTGTAGGTGAGAATGTTGTGTTTGAAAAAAACAAAAAAGTTGACGAAGTTGAAAAGCTGGGCTTTGGTAAATGCCGCTTGAGTATTGCCGTTAGCCGTGGCGAAAATTATACGGGTGCTTCGTATTTGGAAGGTAAAAAAATAGCCACTTCTTATCCTGTTATTGTACAACAGTTTTTAGATAAGAACAATATCAAGGCAGAGATACACGAAATCAGCGGTAGTGTTGAAATAGCACCAGGCATAGGTTTGGCAGAAGCCATTTGCGATTTGGTAAGCAGTGGTTCTACCTTGTTTATGAATGGTTTAAAAGAAGTAGAACCCATCCTGCAATCGCAGGCAATACTTATAAAGAATAAAAATCTTACGGCAGAGCAGCAAACAATTTTGAATAAAATGCTGTTTCGTATTCAGTCAGTAAAAAAGGCCAAGAATAACAAGTACGTATTGTTAAATGCACCCAATGACAATCTTGACAAGATCATTGCTTTGTTGCCTGGTATGAAAAGCCCTACGGTGTTGCCTTTGGCAGAAAAGGGTTGGAGCAGTGTTCACAGCGTATTAAGCGAAAGCGAGTTTTGGGATATTATTGAACAACTGAAAGCATTGGGCGCACAGGGAATTTTAGTGGTGCCTATTGAAAAGATGATTTTGTAGAAGTCCTAACCCCCGAAGGGGGAATAGGAAAACGAATAGAAATAAAAGTTACGAAGAATGTTAAACATAATTGACTTACGAAGTACTTCTTCTTCCTCCCTTATTGGGGGATGTAAGGCTGTTTTACAACGCCCTGCGTTGGATACTTTTTCGCTACAGCAAAAAGTAAAAACTTTTTTGGCAGAAATAAAGCAAAGCGGTGATGAAGCCATTAAGAAATTTACTGCGCAGTTTGATGGTGTTACGCTTGAAGATTTTGTTGTAACAGAAACAGAGATTAATGAGGCCGTAGCCGCATTAAGCGATGATTTAAAACAAGCCATACAGCAGGCTGCGACTAATATAAGAGCCTTTCACAGCAAACAGTTAAGTACTGTTGAAATTGTTGAAACAATGCCAGGTATACAATGCTGGCGCAAGAGTGTTGGCATTGAAAAAGTAGGGCTGTATATCCCAGGTGGTTCAGCACCTTTATTCTCCACAATTTTAATGCTCGCCATACCTGCAAAGCTTGCTGGTTGTAAAGAAATTGTGCTTTGCTCACCGCCTAATAAAGAGGGCAAACTGCACCCCGCTATTTTATTTGCAGCACAGTTAACAGGCATTACAAAAATGTTTAAAATTGGCGGTGTACAAGCCATTGGCGCTATGGCTTATGGTACTGCAACAGTACCGCAGGTATACAAAATATTTGGCCCCGGCAATCAATATGTTACCTGTGCCAAGCAATTAATTCAGCAGGAAGGTATAGCCATTGATATGCCTGCAGGCCCAAGTGAAGTTTGTGTACTGGCAGATGAAACTGCTGATGCCGCCTTTGTTGCTGCTGACCTTTTAAGCCAGGCAGAACATGGTGCAGACAGCCAGGTGATTTTGGTAAGCACAAGTGAGTCAATGGTCAATGAAGTCATTAAATCAATAAGTGAACAAGTTGCTTTGTTGTCACGAAAAGAGACAGCTTTAAAAGCACTCGAAAATAGTAAAGCCATTATTGTTAAGAATATAGAAGAAGCGATTGAATTAGTAAATGAATATGCTGCTGAACATTTAATTATCTCCTGTAAAGATGCAGATGCGATTGCTGAAAAGGTAGTCAACGCAGGGTCTATTTTTATTGGCAATTACTCACCTGAAAGTGTAGGCGATTATGCAAGCGGCACCAATCATACTCTGCCAACCAATGGATTTGCCAAAGCCTACAGTGGCGTAAGTGTAGATAGTTTTGTAAAGAAAATTACTTATCAAAAGCTTACACAGCAGGGGTTACAGCAAATTGCAAATACCGTTGTGTTAATGGCAGAAGCTGAAGGCTTGGATGCCCATGCCAATGCGGTAGCTATAAGAATAAAAAAGATGAACCACTAAGACACAAAAGAGAAAAGTATCACAAAGAAAGAAGCTTAGTGACGCTTTCTGTTTTTGGTTCACGATTCAAACAAATTACCATTGGGAAGAAGTGCAATAGAAGCTTAGTGACGCTTTCTATCTTTCTGCCTTTGTGGTTCAAAACTTTTACTCATGTTCAATCTTCAAAATCTTATAAGAGAAAATATCAAATCACTTGTAGCATATTCTTCAGCACGTGATGAATTTAGCGGTGAAGCAAAAGTGTTTTTAGATGCCAATGAAAACTGTCTTGGCAGCCCATTGACCAAGTGGTATAACCGTTATCCTGATCCTCACCAAAACGAAGTGAAGGATGCTTTGAGTAAAGTAAAAGGCATCGCTGCCGAACACATTTTTTTGGGTAATGGCAGTGACGAATGTATTGATTTGTTGTTCCGTTGTTTTTGCAATCCTGGTAAGGATAATGTGATTATTTGTCCGCCTACTTACGGCATGTACGAAGTAAGTGCCAACATTAATGATGTGCAGATTAAGAAGGCACCACTGCTGGAAAACTTTCAGCTTGATCTTATACACCTCGAAAGCCTTGTGGATGAGAACACAAAGCTTATCTGGATTTGTTCGCCCAATAATCCTACAGGCAATTCATTAAACAGGGAAGACATAGAAACCGTACTCAATAATTTCAATGGTATTGTGGTAATTGATGAAGCATATATCAACTTCGCGAAGCAAAAATCTTTTATACAGGAACTTGCAGAATATCCAAATCTTGTGGTGATGCAAACCTTTAGCAAAGCCTGGGGGCTTGCAGCACTGCGTTTGGGAATGGCCTTTGCTTCCGTTGAAATAATTACTGTTTTAAACAAAGTAAAACCGCCTTATAATATTAACCAGGCCACGCAGGAATTTGCTTTAAAAGCACTGGAAGAAGTGGGCCAGGTAAATGATATGATTACGGAAATTGTTGATGTGCGTGATGCGTTGGCTGATGTATTTAATACCATTCCAACAGTTGAAAAAGTATACCCTTCTGATGCTAACTTTTTGTTGGTGAAGATTAAAGACGCAAGAAAAATTTACGAATTTTTACTAACTAAAGGCATTGTACTGCGTGACCGCAGCAGTGTAAAACTTTGTGAAGATTGCCTGCGTATTACCGTTGGTACAGAACAGGAAAATACTTTATTGATTGATGCGTTGGCCGAGTATCTTGAAAAAAATCTTTAATTTTAAATCCATGAATCTTCCATTAATCATCTCAGTTAGTGCCACAAAAAAATACACCATTGAAATTGCTTTCAATACCGGTGATGCGGGTATACTCTAATTTGATCAGCTTAGTGGGAAAGGAGTTTTTAAATCATGGGATGAAGCTGATAATTTTTTCAGGATAGCAGTTGTACGAAATGGAAGGGCAATTGAATGGCCGGATGAAATAGATATGTGTGCAGACGCTTTATTACAAACTTTACTGTTATCACTTTCTATGCAAAATCAGGCATATGCCACAGATTAGTTCGTTTTACGGCATATTGATTTTTATTTACTATAACGATCATAACCCGCCTCATTTTCATGCTGAATAAATATGAGTACGAAATATTAATTACTATCTCTGATCTCTCTATTTATAAAGGCAATTTGCCCTCTAAAGCTTTTGCGATTGTAATGGAGTGAGCAATACAAAACAGGCAACAATTGCAACATGCCTGGGATATATTATGCCAGTTTCAGAGGAAGTTGTATACATAGATATTTTTGTGTAGCATTGAAATATAAAAGTTGAATAAAAGAAAGGCACCATTTTTGGCTAATTGAACAAGCTGTTTCTTTTATTGTTACGTTGATGTTGTTAAGGTGATGTGAAGAGCTATTTTTTAGGTTACCCCCAACTACAACAAAAAATAAAAAACTACAATTACTCTATATGAAAGAAAAATTTCTCCCCTTTTTATTATTTTCTCTTGTTACTATGGCCGCATGTGCCAACAGTACAAGTGATACCCTTAAAAAAACGCTTGTAAATATTGTTGATGCAGATAATGCAGGGCTTAAACTTCCCAAAGGTTTTGGTGCTTCAAAATATGCAGATAATGTTGGTAGGGCAAGGCATATTGCCATTACACCACAGGGTACAATTTATGTAAAAAGCAGTAAGCTGGTTAATGGTAAAGGAATTTTAATGATAAAGGATACAGATGGCGATGGTAAAGCGGAAATTATAAACAGCTTTGGTGATTATATTGGTACCGACATAGGTATTTATAATGGCTATTTATATGCTTCCAGCGATGATGATATTTACCGTTATAAATTGAATGATAAGAGTGAAGTGATAAATCCAGACCAGCCTGAAATGGTAATAAAAGGGTTACCGAATAAACGCCAGCACGAAAACAAATGCTTTGCATTTGATGGTAAAGGAAATATTTATGTTGATATTGGTGCGTACTCAAATTCTTGCCAGGAGCGTGACCGTACCAAAGGTTCAAAAGGGATGATGCCCTGCCCTGTGCTTAAAGATGCAGGTGGCGTTTGGGTATTTAATGCTGATAAAATAAATCAAACTCAGGCAGATGGAACCCTTTACGCCACAGGCTTGCGTAACGTTGTTGGTATTACATGGAATACTCAAACCAACTCATTGTTTGCTATGCAGCATGGCCGTGACCAGTTGTTTCAAAACTGGCCGGAATATTTTGACAGTCTCCAAAGCGCAGAACTTCCTTCTGAGTGTATGTATGAGTTACCAAAGGGTGCTGATGCAGGCTGGCCTTATATTTTTTACGATCACATTCAGGGTAAAAAAATATTAGCACCAGAATATGGTGGCGATGGTAAAAAAGAAGGTGGCAAAGATGCCATCAATCCTGTGGTTGGTTTCCCTGGCCATATGGCCCCCAATGCCATACTGTTTTATACGGGCAATCAATTTCCTGCAAGGTATAAAAACGGGGCTTTCATTGCTTTTCACGGTAGCTGGAACCGTGCGCCTTTACCGCAGAAGGGCTATTTTGTGGTATTTCAGCCATTTAAAAACGGTAAGCCAAGCGGCGAGTGGGAAGTTTTTGCAGATGGTTTTTCTGGTAAAGAAGTAGTTACATCAACCCGTAGTGCAGAGCATCGCCCATGCGGTTTGGCACAGGGCTCAGATGGCTCATTGTATGTAAGCGATGACAATAAAGGCACTATTTATAAAATCAGTTATCCAGGTAAGTAGTTTTCTTTTTTGGCCGCCGGCTTTTGTCATTAATTAAACATCGTTGTCCGCAGGACTCTGTGAGCGTCGCACTTCCAATATTTATCGGAAGCGTCGCTTTTTTCAATGTTCAGCTTTAGGTTTACAAGTCAATAACAACGTTTATTTTTAGTCAGGATAATTTCAATAAAAATGAAAAAATATCTTTTAATCATTGTATTGTTTACAGCAACATTTGCTGTGTTTGCCCAAACTAAAAAAACTCAAAAGCCGCAACCTGCAAAGGTTGCAGTTAATGATCCAGCGGCTTCTGCTACACGTGGTAAAATGGTGTATCAAAAAGAATGTTTAAGCTGCCATCAGGCCGATGCAGGTGGTGTGCCGCATCTTAATCCACCTTTGTATGAAAGTACCAATGTGGTTGGCGACAAGAAAAAAATTATAGCTATTGTATTAAACGGCATGACCGACCGTGTACCCATTGATGGCGAATATTACAGCAACAATATGGCAGCGCACAGTTATTTAACCGACCAGCAAATTGCAGACGTTTTAACCTTTGTACGCAGCAACCTTGGCAATAAGGCAAGTGCTGTTACACCTGCAGAAGTAAAAGCTGTAAGAGTCCCTAAGAAGAAGTAAGAAGCTTCTGGCAATAATGGTTATTTTTGAAAAAATTATGTGCCATGGAAGCAACCATAAAATTGCGCGACGAAGATTTTACACTTGAATTTTTCAACAAATTAAAAGAGTTTGTAAAAGGAAAAGAAGTGGTGATAAGTGTGAAGGAAAATGATGCAACACAAATAAATAACCTGTTGAATGGAGATGACACAGAATATTTGAAAAGCTCCACGGAAAATGATAAGCAATTACTCGCAGCAATCAATCGCATTGAGAATAAAGAAAACCTTGTAACCATTGCTATGGAGGATTTACAATGAGATTTGTAAGTTTTGATTACGCGGCATTTACACAATACCAGGAATGGGTAGCTACGGATAAAAAAATAGCCCTTCGCATTGGAGATTTAATAAAAGATATTCAAAGAAATCCGTTTAATGGATTAGGAAAACCAGAACCTTTAAAACACTTATATAAGGGTTACTGGAGCAGGCGTATTACTAATGAACATAGGCTTGTGTATAAAATAGATGACAATACTATTTACATTGCCCAGTGTAAATTTCATTACTCTTAATAAACCAAAACTTACATGAAAAGAATACTTTTTATAGACCGTGACGGTACACTTAACAAAGAAAAACCACCTACATACCAAATAGACAATTGGGATAAAGTAGAATTTTATCCTGATGCTTTTCAGTATATGGCGCGTATAGCCAAAGAGTTTGATTATGAGCTGGTAATGGTTACCAACCAGGACGGCCTTGGTACAGAAAGTTATCCTGAAGCAAGCTTTTGGCCCATCCATAATTTTATAATGAACGCCTTTGAAAATGAAGGTGTTCACTTTTCAGCGCAATACATTGACAGATCTTATCCGCATGAAAACCTGCCAACCCGTAAGCCTGGTATTGGTATGCTAACGCACTACCTTAACAATGAAGCTTACGATATTGCTAACAGTTTTATGATTGGCGACAGGATTACTGATGTACAACTTGCCAAAAACTTAGGCTGCAAAGCCATCTGGTTAAATAATGATCCCAATCTTGGCGGTGCAGAAATAAGTGATGCTGTAAAAGAATTGCAGGATACTATTGCCTTAGAATCCATCCATTGGGAAGAGATTTATAAGTTCTTAAAACTTGGTTTACGACATGTAGTACATGAACGCAATACCAACGAAACGAAGATAAAAGTTGAACTGAATTTAGATGGTAGCGGCAAAGCAAAAATAGAAACCGGCCTGGGCTTTTTCGATCATATGCTTGACCAGATTGCACGTCACGGTAAAATGGATTTGAACATTCTTACCAAGGGCGACCTTCATATTGATGAACACCACACCATTGAAGATACCGGCCTTGCTTTAGGCGAAGCTTTCGCCTTTGCATTGGCTGATAAGCGCGGCATGGAACGTTATGGTTTTGCTTTACCTATGGATGAAGCAGAAGCCAAAGTGCTGATTGATTTTGGTGGTCGTAACTGGTTGGTTTGGGATGCTGAATTTAAGCGCGAAAAGATAGGGGAGATGCCTACAGAAATGTTCTTCCATTTCTTTAAATCTTTCAGCGATGCCGCTAAATGCAACCTGAATATTGAATGTAAAGGCGACAACGAACACCATAAAATAGAAGCCATTTTTAAAGCCTTTGCCAAAGCCATTAAAATGGCCGTAAAGCGCGACCCATTGAGCAATTATTTGCCAAGCACCAAAGGCGTGCTTTAATCAATACATTAAAAGAAAAGAGCCTTGCAAAAGGCTCTTTTCTTTTAATGATTTCTATGGTTAAGCGACTGATAAATACTGCGCATACGCATATCCTTCAAGACCATCTTCTGTTTTTACAAGCCACCATTGGTCGTTGGTTTTGCTTAATAAAGTTACTTCACCACCGTGTGCAGCTTTTGCAATTACTGGCTGGTCTGTGCCTGGTCCTTTTCTAATATTAAGGTTTGATTCTTTTGTAACAACTTTCGCCTTAACGCCAGCAATCATATTGCTTACATTAATGTTCATAATCAAATCACCAGCACGGAAATCAGGGTCAATCTTATTATAGACGTTCCATAAGTTATCTTTTACCTGTCCGCTTGGCGCATCGCCATCTATATATAAAACATTGTCCTGTTGCCTCACTTCTAAATTGGTTACGCCTGCTGAGGTAGCTGCCGTAACCAGTTCTTTATATTTATCCTGTAAAGCCATGATTGCCTCCTTATTTTATGGTTAAGTTATTGTTGATTTTTTTTGCCTTCAGTGTGTTTAAACTCATCATCAGGTTTTGAAGATTATCCCGTTTAATTTCACCTGTAAGGGTAATCTCGCCATTATTTACTTCAGCCCTTACACCAGGGTGATCTTTCGTGGCATCTGCTACACTTGTCTTTAATGCTTCATCGCCTGATATTTCTACCGGTACGCTGTGATTGGTAGTGTCACTTGCATCCTGTGCCTGTGTTGGTGTTACTGTGTTGGTGTTTTTGGTGTCTGTTTTGTCTTTGCAGGAAGTAAAGCTCATCGATGCACCTAAAAGAAGACTTGCAAACAGCATTTTTACATTGATTTTTTTCATCTGTATTTGTTTTGTTATTTCTTAGTTTTAAAATTATCATGCCATTGCTGCAACTTCTCACTACCTTTCACAAAACATTCTGCTATGCAATTCTTATTTAATTTTTGGTGGATTTTTGTAGTCATCTTTATCATCTTCAGTGGGCTTGTAACTGTAACCCAGGGCAATATTGCAGTGATAACTATGTTTGGTAAATACCAGCGCATCTTACTACCAGGCCTTCGTTTCAAAATCCCGTTAATTGAGGCGGTGTATAAAACCATCAGTATACAAAACCGAAGTGTTGAGCTTGAGTTTCAGGCCGTAACTGTTGATCAGGCCAATGTATATTTTAAAAGCATGTTGCTGTATTCTGTACAGAATTCAGAAGAAGAGACCATAAAAAAAGTTGCTTTTAAATTTATTAGTGATAAAGATTTAATGCAGGCATTGATAAGAACGGTGGAAGGCAGCATACGTGCATTTGTTGCTACAAAAAAGCAGGCTGAAATTTTAACCGCACGCGGCGAAATAGTTGAGTACGTTAAAGAACAGATTGACCATTCACTGGAAGACTGGGGTTACCATTTGCAAGACTTACAGATAAACGATATTACGTTTGATAAAGCAGTAATGGAAAGCATGAGCAAAGTAGTTGCCAGTAACAACCTTAAAGCGGCTGCTGAAAATGAAGGCCAGGCCTTGTTGATAACCAAAACCAAAGCCGCTGAAGCTGAAGGTAATTTTATTAAAATTTCTGCAGAAGCTGAAAAAGAAGCCGCCCGTTTACGTGGCCAGGGTGTGGCTTTATTTAGAGAAGAAGTGGCACGTGGTATGAGCCAGGCTGCTGAACAAATGAAACAGGCCAACCTTGATACCAATGTAATATTGTTTAGTATGTGGACGGAAGCCATTAAAAACTTTGCTGAATACGGCAAAGGCAATGTGATATTTTTAGATGGCAGTACAGAAGGCATGGACAAAAGCATGAAGCAGATTATGGGCATGCTAAAAATGAACGAGAAAACAGTATCTTAAAATGGAACCCAAATGTGCGAACATAAAGCAGCGCGTTTAAACCAATAGTTACAGATACTTTGTTCACTTTGTTAAACTCTACGTGTTTGCGTGAAATCTTTTTCCCGCTGCATGATTTTTTTTAGTTTTTTGCTAACAATAACGGGCATACTTTTCGGATTCGTAACAAAAAATTATACAATGAAGAAAACAATACTTGCATTAATGCTTGTGGGATGTGTAGCATCAAGCAGCGTAAAAGCCCAGGGCTTTAAAAATCTTTTAAATAAAGCAAAAGCTACGGCAACAGGCAGCCCTTCTGCTACAGGAGCGGGTTTAAGCAGCAATGAAATTGGAAGTGCATTAAAAGAAGCCCTTAGCATTGGCGTACAAAAAGGTGCAGAAAAATTATCAGGTGTAGATGGTTTTTTAGGCAATGCGGCTGTAAAAGTATTAATGCCGCCTGAAGCATTAAAGGCAGAACAAACCCTGCGCAATATGGGGCTTGGCACACAGGTTGACCAGGCCATTGTAAGCATGAACCGCGCTGCAGAAGATGCCGCCAAAAGCGCAGCACCCATTTTTGTTAATACTATTAAAAGCATGAGTATTACAGATGCAGTTGGTATTTTAAAAGGTGGCGACAGCGCAGCTACCACTTACTTAAAAGGTAAAACCTCTACTGCATTAACTGAGGCATTCAGGCCTGTAGTTGAAAAATCGCTGGTAAAAGTAGATGCCACCAAATACTGGAATACTGTTTTTACCAATTACAATAAAGTGCCATTTGTAAAGAAAGTGAACCCTGATTTAACGGCCTATGTAACAGAAAGGGCATTGGCAGGAATGTTTTACCAGGTAGCGCAGGAAGAACAAAAAATCCGTCAAAACCCTGCAGCGCAAACCACTGCATTATTGCAGAAGGTTTTTGGTGGAAAATAAAACCAGTAAAATATCATATAAAAAGCGAAGTCTTCAAGCTTCGCTTTTTTGTTTAAAAATGGACAGAAATATTGATATAGCCATCATTTTTGGATACTTAATATTTTTAATAAGCGTAATTATTACACTTATTTTTTGTTTTGGTACATTCTTTTATAAACATCCCCTAAAAAAGTAGACCATTTTTAATATCGTTCCCCTACATTTGCACCCGGCAGGTCTTACACGACCAGCTCCTGCTGAACCTCCCCAGGGTAGGAATACAGCAAGGATAGGCGGTTGTAGCGGTGCGATGTGAGTAGCCTGCCACTTTTTTTAATTTGAAAATGTTGTGATTTGGAAATTTGAAAATGATTTCCACACACTGCAATCACACATTTTCAAATCTTCAAATCTTCAAATTAATCTCCATGAAATTTTTTATTGACACAGCAAACCTTGCTCAAATTAAAGAAGCAAATGACCTTGGTATTTTGGATGGTGTAACTACCAATCCATCGTTAATGGCTAAAGAAGGCATTAAAGGCAACGAAGCCATATTAAAGCACTATAAAGACATTTGTGAAATTGTTGATGGCGATATTAGTGCAGAAGTTTTATCTGTAACTTTTGATGAGATTGTTGCAGAAGGTAAAATTCTTGCCGCTATACACCCAAACATTGTGGTGAAAGTACCAATGATTAAAGATGGTATTAAAGCCATTAAATGGTTTACTGACAATGGTATTAAAACCAACTGTACTTTAATTTTCAGCGCAGGGCAGGCAATATTGGCTGCTAAAGCTGGTGCAACTTATATCTCGCCATTTATTGGCCGTATTGATGATAGCGGTTGGGATGGTGTTCAATTGATTCAGCAGATTTCTGACATCTTTACTATACAAGGTTTTAAAACTGAAATACTGGCTGCATCTATCCGTAGCGCTAACCACATTATTCAATGTGCTGAAGCAGGTGCTGATGTTTGTACTTGTCCTTTAGAACCAATTTTAGGTTTGTTGAAACACCCGTTAACTGATATTGGGTTGGCGAAGTTTTTAGAAGACGCTAAAAAAATGTAGGTTGGTGTCGCGCAGATGAGCGCAGATTTTATCTCTCGCAGAAAGCGCTTAAAACGCAGAATAGAAATAATAAAGAATCCCGCAAGTGAATAGCTTGCGGGATTTTTGTTGGTGATTGGTTGCGCAGATAAAATAACAGTGGGCCACTCTTGGAGAGTAGCCCACTGTTATTTTACAAGAGTGGCTTACTGTTTAATAACCAAACAATTCTTCCAAACTTAACTTCTTTACGTCGCCATATTTTTTAAGATCATCAAGGTTTACTTTCTTTTCACTTGCTACTATGCAGTAGGTGTAAGGTTTTGAAGAAATTTGTTTTTGTGTAAAGGCTTTAATGTCTTCAAAACTAAGTTTGTCAACCGCTTCATACACATTTTTGCGCAGGTCATAATCAATGCCCAAACGCTGGTTGTTAAGGTAGTTGAATATTACAGCTTCATCAGTAATACGCTCGCTTTCTATATCTTTTTTAATAGCTGTTTTTGCATCAGAAAATAACTGGTCAGCTTTTGGTAAATCAGTAATCAGTTCGTTCATAGCACCAATGGCCTCGTTCATTTTATCGGCCTGTGTACCAACATAAGCGATAAAGTTGTAAGGATTTTCTTTCTTCTGTGGCTTGTTGTATACAGCAAAAGTAGAGTAGGCAAGAGCCTTGCTTTCGCGGATGGTTTGGAATACAATACCACTCATAGCTCCTGCACCAAAATAGTTGTTAAACACATCAATAGTTGCCGCTTTTGAAGGATCGTAAGCATCAGTATTTCTTAACCACCTTATCTCTGCCTGCACCATATCGTAGTTGGCAAAAAGCACCTGGTTTTTGCTTTGTTGCAGCATGCCATAATCTACTTTACCAGGGTTTGGTAGAAATGCAGATGGCATGGTATGCAGTTTTGCAATGGCAGGCGTAAATGCTGCCAATGGCTGAGGGCCGTAATAAATAATATCGTGGTTATAGTTGCTGAGGGAATGTAAAATGTTTACCAGGTCAGCAGCTTTCATGTTGTTCAACTCATCGTTGCTTAACACATAATTGAACGGATTTTTTTCGCCATACATGCCATAGTTAAACAGGCCGTTCATAATTGCGGCTTTGTTTGTTTTAGTATCTGTACGTTGTTTTTGAATACGTGCTACCAGTTTCTTTAAAGCTTCTTCATCTGGTTTGCAGTTTTTAATTACTTCTTCAAACAGGGTAACTGCTTTGTCAAAGTTTTCCTGTAAACCAGTAATAGAAATGGTAGTAAACTCTGTACCAGCACTTACATTAAAGCTGGCAGCAAGTTTGTAAAATTCTTTACTTATATCTGCGGCAGCATATTTATCTGTGCCTAAAAACTGCAGGTATTGAGAGGCTGGCCCAAGCAACTTATTGTTCCATGTACCCATGTTTAAACGATAGTACAGGCGGAAGATTTCGTTGTCTTTATTTTGAGAATAATACACTGTAGCTGCCCCAATCTTACTTTTTTGAATGTCTTTGCTGTAATCAAGAAACATTGGTTTCAACGGCTCAGACTTCATAGCTGTAATGCTTTTTAAGAAAGGGCTTTGCGCATCGCGGTTTACGCTTACAGGTGTAATAGCTGGTTTTGGCACCTTGGTAATATTCTTGTCTTCGCCTTTGCGTTTGTAAATAGTAACGCTGCCATCAGTAACATATTTATTGATAAAAGCAACAAGGTCAGCTTTGGTAATAGCTTTCATATCATCTAAGAAAGATGTCTTTTTATTCCAGCCCAAACCTTTTTCCTGTATAAAAGAATTCATGATTTCGTTGGCGGTACTGGTGATATTCTTGATGCTTTCCAGCTTATCAAGTTTATAGTTGGCAGCCGTTGATTTGATAAGGCTTTCATCAAAATCACCTTTCTTTAAAAGGTCTATTTGTGCCATTAATAAAGCCTTTACTTCATCCAGGCTTTGCCCTGCTTTTGGTGAACCGCTAACAATAAGAATACTGTAATCTTTCATGTTCTCGTTAAAGGCAGAGGCACGTAACACTTTTTGCTGTTTGTTCAGATTAAGGTCAATTAAACCAGCCTTGCCATTGGCTAAAATATTGGCAGTCAACTCAAGCAAAACACTTTCTTTAAAACTTGTAGCGCCGGGCATTCTCCACGCCATTGAAACACTTTCAGCCGTAGGCCCAAATACTTCCCTTACAATGGGTGCGGTAATTGGTTTTTCAGGTGCAGGCGCATAAGGTGTTACGGGCTGTGGTTTCCACCATTTAAAAGTGGCATCAATTTTTTTAATCAGTTCATCAGGGTTAAAATCGCCCACAAAAACAGCCGCCATATTATTAGGCACATAGTATTTTTTGTAGAAGTTTTTAATTTCAACCAATGATGGATTTTTCAGGTGTTCAATAGTGCCAATGGTGCTTTGCTGACCATAATTGGTAGTAGGGAATAGTGCATCAAAACGGGCTTCCTGCACTTTCCAGCCATCATTGTCAAGGCCACGGTTTTTTTCTTCATATACCGCTTCTAACTCAGTATGAAAGATACGCAATACAGGATCCCTGAAACGTTCGCCCTGCACGGCAAGGTACTTGTCAATGGCATTGGCGGGAATATTTTCCTGGTACACGGTTTCTTCTACCCATGTGTGTGCGTTGGTTTCCTGTGCGCCCATAGCAGCCATCATTTTATCGTACTCATTGGCAATGGCATATTTAGCTGCTTCGCCGCTGATGCTGTCAATTTCGTGGTACTTTGCTTTGCGTGCCACAGAATCACCTGATGGTATTTTATTGTAAGCTTCGTATAAAGCCTCTACTTTATCAAGTAAAGGTTTCTCCTTACTCCAGTCAAGGCTGCCATATTTACTGGTGCCTTTAAACAGCATATGTTCCAGGTAATGGGCAAGACCTGTATGGTTTTTAGGGTCGCTGTTAGAACCTGCCCTGGTACCAAAAAGTGTTTGTATACGTGGTGTTTTTTTGTTTACACTAAGTACAACGGTTAGGCCGTTTGGTAATGTGTAAAACCTTGACTTTGTTGGGTCGTTGGTTACATACCTGTACTTGTATGCACCTTCGGTAACTTCCTTCCACTCATATTTGTTTTGAGCGGTTAATTGTGTGGTGAGTGATGCCAGTAATACGGCACACAGCAGCAGTTTTTTCATTTGATGTTAAGTTTAAAATTCAGCGGGTAAATAAGTGGCTGTTAAACAACCTTACCCATGCAAAATAGTTTAAGAATTAAAAAATGGAATATGTGTTGAATTTTTATAACGGAGCTGCAATAATTCTTAAATCAGTAACAAAACGATGAAATTTTTACTGCTGCACCATCTAAAACTACTTTATTGAACATATAATTTCTATTTAACGGTTAAGATGGTTTTGCCGAACTGCATCAATAATGCAAACGTTTAGGTGATTGACATAAAATTATACGTGCAATAACCTAAACTTTGGGTGGTTGATGTAAGTGTTTAGACGGCGGATATTAAATTATACATGCAGTGTCGTAAAAATTTAGGTAACAGGTATAAGCGTTTGGGTGGCTGATGTAAAATTATACCTGCCATGACGTAAAAATTTGGATAATTTACCTAAACGTTTAGTTGCCTGATGTAAAATTATACGTGGTATGACGTAAAAATTTAGGTGCCAGATATAAAAATATACGTGCCATGACGTAAAACTTTAGGTAGCTAACGTAAAAATATACGTACTATGACGTAAAACTTTAGGTGTCTGACGTAAAATTATACGTGCTATGACGTAAAAATTTGGGTAACTGACGTAAAAATATACGTGCCATGACGTAAAAAATTGGGCAAATGACGTAAAAGTATAGTGCAGCAACCTAAACGCAGGTATAAAAGGCAATAGTGCTAGTATGTGCAATTAAATTTTACATTACCGCGATGGTAGTTGTAACGTGTTTGTTTTTGGCCGGGATGTTTTTGTTAGTAGCAACAATGGCCTTTCGCAAACCGTTACCAATGCCTTTCCATTTTTTATGTTAAGGTTTGATGCATTACCATAAATACTTGCTTTGGTTAAGATTATTTGTTTTGCAGAAACTGCATTTGGCAGGCTACAATTATAACCGTTGATTATTGTATTATTTGCTGTTTGGCACCACAAAACATAAGCAATATTATCAGTATTAACAATGTTTTTAAAGCGGTACATGAGTACGTTTTTGTTATTACTCCTTAAAGTATCATCAAACACATAATTCTTTAACTGGTTACGCATGGTGTAGAGATAATACCATGATGTATGCGGCTGATAATTACTGGGGTTGCTACCCATGCTTAGGCCTGAAGTGGCATAAAGACCAGGTGAAGCAGTATCTCTGTAAGCGTGGCGTAACATGTATTGCTGCGCCCTGTCAACACCTGCGGCAGAAGCAATTAAAAAGCAGCGGATGATCATAATGGCCTGCGATTCTTCTGCATCAATGCCTTTAATAAAAGGTGCATGGTTGGGCGAGTTGGGATTAAGATCATACCCAAATTCTGACCACCATATTTCTTTTGAGGGCCAGTGCCTGCGGCAGAAATCAACAAAAGATTTTAGTTTAAAATAAAGGCTATCAGCTTCTGGGCTTATGCCTGTACTGTAACTGCCGTCAGCGTTTGTATTGTTGCAATAGTGATGCACATTGATGACATCCCAAATAAATTTCTTATCCTTTCTGTTTGCTTTGCACCAAAAATCCATTGCCTTTAAGTAGGCAGTATCAATATCAATCATGCCTGCCTGTACAAGTTTCATATTTGGGTCAGCAGCTTTTATTCCTAGGTGTTTACCCATCGTTCCTTCATGTCCATCATAATCGGCACTACTCATGGCGGCATATTCGTAAGGCGTAAAATAGGCAGGCCTGCCCTTCCATGTTTTATTGTTCTCGTTGCCGTTTTCTATGTAATTAATAAGGTTTAGTCCACTGACTTTTAGTGCATGATCAACCCTTAAAAAAGCAGTATCAACCTTTGTTTTGCCATAACGTGCGGCTAACTGGTAAAAGAAGTCAGCATGTTCTTTATACGATGCTGGTATCTCTGCATCGGCAGTGTCTGCAATTTGTTTCCACTCAAAAGCATCGTTGTTATAGTGCTGCGATTTATAATATCGGTACGATGTATTGAAAACTGATTGCCAGGTAAACAAACCTGCACTTTTCCATTCTTTTAAAACGGCATCTGTTGGGCGGTCTGTACCACCTTCCTTACTCCATTTATCAAACTGGTATTTGTTATTAGGAAATGCGTTTACAGTATCAAGGTCCATCCATTCTAAAGGATGATAAATTCTTGTACTGCCAGATACTTTTATGGTTTCTAAAGGAGTATCAAAAAAAGCATTGGTACCTGCAAAGTGCCAGTATGTTTTTTCTGGTGGTACAATGCTTTTCACCTGCTCTTCTTTAACAAAAGCTGTAGTGCGTACGCCATATAAAACCACTTCGTTAATTAAAGTGGCAGGCGATTTAATAAGGATGGTGAGATAACGTGTGCTGGCATTAACTGCATAACCACGCCATGTATTGTAAGTATTTGTACTGGTGGCAACCAAAGCTTTTTGATTGGTTGAAAGGCCTGCAAAAAAGAAAATCGAATCCATATTTTCGGCATCATAAAAGTAAATATCAGTAAGGTGGTGCGTGGCTTTCAGGTCAATTACAATTTTTAAAGGGTAAAATAAATCAGCCTTTGTGTAGCCATTGGTAAAGCTTGTTGCAGGATGGGTATTGCTCCCATTTTTTGGGTCTGCACCTGCCTGTTCATCTATTAAAAAGTTTTCGTTGCCTTTGGCAGAAATATTATACATGTTATTTCCATCTAAAACAATTTTTTGTGCATAGCAACAAAGCGTACTTAAAATAAAGATGCTGGATAAAATAAATTTCATGCTGATAGGTGGCAATAAATATCTGCATTTATCACAAAAAAAAGGATTTCTGTTTGCCATTTATAAACGCACATGTTTTTAATAAATACCAGGGCTTTGGAGGTATGGTAGTAATGTTATTTTGGCAGAGCTTTTTGTGTTAGTTAATAAAATTATCGTTGCCAGCCTTGATTAAGATATTATCGTAGGTTTTATTGTTTAACAATTAATCAGCACTTTTTTAATGTATCACATTAAAATTAAAAAATAATTCCCCTTTTTATTAGGGGTATTTACCGATGATATATGTATTCAGAAACAATGTTTATATGTGTATATCACAGTGTTATAACAACCAGTAATACACATATGGAAATAATTTAGCAAATCAATGCCTAAAAGGGTTTGCTGTGGTTGCCAAATGATTTATGAGAGTAATTTTTTATTTCTTTTTCTTTGGTTAGATGATCATATAGGTGACTGGTATATTTTTTAGTGACTATGATAAATATATTTTTTCTGCTATAAAAAAAGATTAAAGGATAAACTTGTACATCCTTTTGTAGTACTTTTATCGTAAATGCTGTAGTAATCTATTGATTTTCTATAGCATTCCCCCAAAATCCTATAAATGAAAAACCGTTCAGAAGTACCTGTAAAAGGTATAAAAACTATCCTGTTTATCCTCCTTGCGCTCTGCAGCAAAGTGGCTTTCGGCCAGGTTTCCAGCTATTCGGATGATTTTGAAGATAACAACCTAACCATGGGTTCAATGGTGTGGTCTGGTACCACGTCTGCTTTTGCAGGCACAACTGCAATTACAGGCAATGGCACTTATTCAATGGGCGTAAATACGGCTAATACACCCCGTACAATATATAGGCAGTATGGTACCAACACTAATTTAAGTACTGGTACTTATACATGGTCGTTTACTTTTACTACTACCACTACAACAGTCACTGATCTTACAAATGCCAGTACCCATGCGGCATTGGCTTCAAATACAAATTCATGGCGTTATTGGTTAGCTGCAAGTTCGGCAACAAGTGGCAGCAATGGCTATTGCCTTACACAGGATGGTGGAAAAATTAAGTTAATACGTACCAATGGAAGTAATGAAAAGTATCAACTTTTTCAAACAGATATTAATATAGCTATTAATGCAAAATATGCTGTAAGGGTTGTAAGAACAAGCGATAATTTATGGACGTTGTATGCAGATGCAAACACAGACAATGCAACGACAAAACAAGGAAATTCTACTAATGAGCCAGCCTATTTTAATTCTGGAAGTGCCAGCATATTTACAAAGTTTGAGGCTAATACAACTTCCGCTAATATTTTCAAGTTCGATAATGTTTATTTCGGTGTTCCAAGTGTAACCATGGCTGCTTTAACCAATGGGCTTGCAAGTACAGTGCTTACCGAGGGGGCAACTAATCAGGCGCTTATAGGTGTTTCTGTTACGCCAACAGGAAGTGCTGCTTTGCTTTCTGCTATGTATTTCCAAAATACGAACGATAATCGCGGTGGCGTTTATACAAATGGCAAGCTTATACGTTCAACTGACAATAGTTTTGCAACAACAGGCGACAATACAACCGTTTCGGCTAATGTGTACCTGCAGACCAACTATGTTGAAGTTTCTGGTATGAACGTAACCGTTGCGGCCGGCACTACAGCTAACTTTTTTCTTGTTTATGACCTGCAAAGCCCTTTTGGCGGAACTGCACCCACCTCTATGCAATTTAGTATGACTCAATCAGGCGGAACCACAGGCGTAACCAGCGACCTGGTTGAAAACAGTTTTTCCATTACCAGCCCCACATATACGCTTGCCAAGGTTTATACATGGAATGGTAATAGTAGCACTAACTGGAATACTGCTGCCAACTGGACTTATAATGGAGGTACTTCAACCACAGTACCAGGAGCAAGCAATGCGGTAAGGATTGGTGTTAGCAGCTTTAATAATCAGCCTACGGTAACTGCTAACAGTACTGTTGCAAGCATCACTTTTGGCAAAGCTAAAGATGCGATACTAACTGTAAATAGTGGTAGTTTACTAACAATAAGTGGCTCTATTGCTGTAAATAATGAGTCAAATAAAAATGTCGCAGTTACAATAGCAGGGGCTGGTAGTATGTCTGTTGGTACTTTAGGTATGGGTGGTTTAACAGAAACACCCAACCCTGGAACAAAAACCGCCTCTATCACAAGTACCATCAATAGCCTTACGGTAAGCGGTAATGTGGTTCTTAATTCAGTAGGCAGCGAAGCCGGCCGCCTTAACGATGCACAATTTTACCTGCAGAGCGGAACAATGACTGTAAACGGATCAATACAAACTCTTAACAGTTATGCAGGTAATGTTTCACTTTTTCAAATGAATTCAGGTGCAGGAACTGCTACCTTAAACCTTTCGGCCAGCAACCCATTTTCACTTTCTGCCACAGGTACTAATACAATTTCACTTGCAGGAACTTCAACAACCGTTATATACAATGGCACCACGCAAAACATACCAACATCAACATACACTAATGTTATAATGAGTGGTGCAGGTGATAAAACTGCTACAGGTGCTTTAACGGTAAATGGTTTATTAACTATTAGTACAGGTATTAATCTTGATATGGGTACCAACCAGTTAGCTGGTACAACACTTACTACAAGTGGTACAGGTACTATAAAAACACAGAATACAGGCTCAACGCCTATACCTACCGGAAAAACATGGACTACGGATGTATTGTACAATGCAACCAGCAGCCAGTCAGTTGTTAACGGTACTTATAATAACCTTGCATTATCCAACAGTACCTCGGCTAAAACTGCGACAGGTACATTAACTATAAATGGCGCATTGACGGTAAGCAGCGGCTCTATACTTGATATGGCGACCAATCAATTACTTGGAAGTTTAACAAGCACAGGTAGTATAGGTGGTACTATAAAAACACAAAATACTAGTGCTACGCCCATACCAACAGGTAAAACATGGGTAACAGATATTTTATATAATGCTACAGGTAGCCAAACCGTGGTGGCTGGTGATTACAGAAACCTGAATTTAACAGGTGGAAACAGGACTCTTGTAAATGGTGGAACTATTGGTATAACAGGTTTGCTTACACCAGGTTCAGGCACTATTACTTCAACAGGTAATACCGTTGATTTTAAAGGTTCTGTTACGCAGTTAATACCAAGTGCGACCTATAACAATGTAATAATTTCAAATGCTGGTAAAACCGCTGATGCCAATTTTACTGTAAATGGATTAGTTACGGTTAATAGTGGTTTAACCTTAGATATGGTAACGTATCAATTGCTTGGCACATCACTTACCACAAGTACTACAGGCACTTTAACAACACAAAACAATAGTACCACACCTTTGCCAACAGGCAGAACCTGGGGTATGAATGTTTTTTATAATTCTACCAGCAGCCAAACAGTAATTGCAGGTAATTACAATAACCTTAATATAGCAGGAGGTAACAGGACACTTATAAGTAGTGGGGCTATTGCTGTAGCAGGTACTTTAACAGCAGGAGCTGGTACGATTACCACAACTGGCAGCACGGTTAATTTTAATGGTACTGGTATCCAGTCAATACCAGCATTTAATTATAATAATCTCACTATTTCAAACAATGGTGGTGTTAAGACTTTAGCTGGCGCTACAACTGTTAACTCGGCACTTTCATTAACAGGGGGAAACCTTACTATTGGTGCAGGTAACACACTTACTTTAAACGGAACTTTTACTGGTTCTGCTACTAACTCACTTTCAGGTAGTGCTACATCAAATATTACTGTAGGGGGTACAGGGGCATTGGGTACTTTGTTCTTTAATCAAACAACAGATCAAACAACCAATAATATTGCTACACTTACTATTAACAGAACTGCATCTGGTACTTTAAGTTTGGGCAATAATCTTAACATTACCTCTCTGCTACAGTTGAACAATGGCATAGTAACATTGGCAGCAAATGATACGGTAACACTTCGCTCAACTTCTATTACCAATACTGCAATGGTAGGGCAGGTTGGCAGCAGCGCAGGCTTTGTATATGGCACAGGTGCTGCATTTAGGGTAGAAAGGTTTATACCGCAAAATACTTCTAATAACAACCGTGGGGTTAGAGCATACCGTGACCTTGCACCAGGTGTAAACAATAGCTCATTAAAAATATTTGATCAATGGCAGGAAGGTGGCATTAACAACAATGGTTACGGCACACATATTACTGGTAAAGTTGGTACTACAGGTATGATAGATGCTGCTACAGGTTTTGATATGACCATATCTGGCAATAAATCTTTACAGGCATTTAATGTAAGTACTGTTAATGGAAGTGCTGCATGGGCTACCATTAACAGCACAAAAGCAGATACACTTTCTGCTTTTAAAGGCCTGCGCCTTTACATCAGGGGTAACCGTACCACCAGCCTTGCATCTGACCTTGCTTATATGTCAAGTACAGCAACGCTGCGCGCTACGGGCAAATTAGTTACAGGTACTGTAACGTTTAGAACTACAGGTGTAACCAATAACGGGGCTACCAATACTGGCATAAGGTTAAACAGCGGCTCATTAAACGGATTTACAATTGTTCCTAATCCTTATGCTGCACCTATAGATTGGTTTGCTGTATATGCAAGCTCCAGTAATATATTACCAAGCTGCTGGATATTTGACTCTAACGTTGGTACAGCAGGTGCATATGTTACCTATAACCAAACTACTGGTATAAGCAGCAATCCTTCTGCATCGCAGGTAAACAGGTATATACAGCCTGGCCAGTCTTTCTTTATTAAAAATAATAACAGTACCAGCCCTGTAGTGGTAATAAGTGAGGCTCATAAGGCAGTGTCAACATCAAATTTAACCGCTGTGTTTGGTGCAGAAGAAGAACCATTGTCTAAACTGGTACTAAGTCTTCATAAAAAAGTAGACACCACTTATGTAAATATGGATGGTGCAGTAATGTGTTTTAAATCAACCTTTGATAAAACAACAGGTTTTGAAGATGCAGGTAAAATAACCAACTCCAACGAGAATATTGCAGTGTACAGCAACGAAACTTTATTTAGTATTGAAGGTACAAAAGCTGCAACTGCAACAGACAGTATCAGGCTTCGTTTATGGCAAACAACGGCAGGTGCTTCTTACAAACTTAAAATAGATCTTACTGCTTACGCATTAACAGGCCTACAGCCCGTATTGAAAGACAGGTTTACCAAGAGTACTATTACGCCGTCTCGAAATGGTATTACCGAATATAATTTTACCACTACAGGTGATACAATTTCTTATAACTACAGGTTTACCATTGTGTTTGTAAATGCATCTTCAGTATTGCCTGTTACCTATCATGCGGTTAAAGCATATCAAAAACAGGCTGGCAATAATGTTGAATGGACGGTAACTGAAACTGGTGTTGACGATTATACAGTAGAGTACAGTGCTGATGGAAATAATTTCGGCAGTATTGGAAAAGTGTTAGCATTAAATACCATTGGCAATAATGTTACTTATGAATATTATCACAGCAGCCCATCTTCTGTTAGTTTTTACAGGATAAAAAGTACCGATAAAACAGGCAGTATAAAGTACAGCAACATCGTATCTGTAAGTAACAGAAGCAATAAAGATGCAGTGGTAAGCGTTTATCCAAATCCTGTTAAAAATAAAACTGCAAACTTAATTTTCTCTGGCATTGCTGCAGGCAGCTATCAAGTATCTGTTTATTCAAATGATGGCCGTGTAATGTACCAAAAAAGTATTAATCATAATGGATTGAATGGCTCTTACAATATAAATCTTCCTCAAAATTTACCCGCTGGTACCTATAATCTCAAAGTAATTAACGATACCATGAAGTATAACCAGTTACTGGTTATTGAATAGTGAATATTGAGTTTTATCCTTTATCCCTGAATGAAAAAAAGACATTTTTTATTTATCCTTCTGTGCCTGTATATAGGTAAACTGGTAATGGATATACGATATGGTGATGCTTCTGACAGTGCAGAGGTAAAAACTTATATGGCAAAAGCGGCGGTAGAAACGGATATTCTGAATAGCGGCGATAAGAATGGAAGTGAAAAGACGACTTATTTTTCAACGTCGCGCAGCGGTGACAGACAAGGTGCTTTTAATAATGCCGATGCAGCAGCTTACTCATCATCTGCTTCTCAAAACACGAACAATGCTATAAGTTATAGCCTGCCTGTAGTTGGTAGTAATAATGGTTTTACATCTTCTACAGTAGCGCAGCAGCAAATAAACTTTTCTGGGAGTACTTCAGCTAATACTAATGGCGCAGTAGCTGTTAATTCAGTAACACCTGTAGCTACAGTATCTTCATCATCTTCTGCGCATCCTCAAATGCTGGCAAGTTTATCAGGGGGTTCAGTTCCTTCAAGTATATCTGGTTCTGGTGGCCCATCTTCTGGGTATTCAAACATAGATGCCGCTATATTGTCAACGGGGTTATTTGATGGTGGTGGTAATTACACAACTATGAATGATGATGATCCTGGTGGCGATGATCCTTTTCCTGGTGATACTTCTGATCCTGTGCCACTTGATGGTGGTCTGTCCATTCTTCTTGCAGTTGGTATGGGTCTTGGTATTCGTTCCTTCAGGTTATCTAAAACAAAAAAGAGTTCTGTTAAAGAACCCTTTTGGTCGTTGAAATATAAGTTTAAAGAGGGTTTAAACACCAAACTGTTTCAGGTGATGGTCTGTATGTTTCCACATGGCAAAGCCCCATTCCTCAGCGGTAAGTTTTCCAAATAAAGCGTGTTCATTTTTTACAATCTCTTTTTCGCCTGCCTGTAAAAACCGATTTAAAAGTGTAAGCAGCCTTTGCTTTTCAAAGGCAAAGTCTTTGTCTTCTTTTATAATAAAATTCTTGCCTGTTGGCAAGCCCTGCTTGTATGGCTTTTGGCCCAATACAATGCCTTTAATAAGCTTGCCAATAATTTTTGTAAACAGGTTACGTGCCTCTTTTGTATCACCCAAACTCATCTCAAAAACCTGGCTGCAATGTGCCATCATTTGCGATATGGTCATGGTACCCCATTGGCGTGTACTGGCAGCCTGTAATACATTTATGCGTTGTAAAATGTTGTTGGCTGTAGCGGGTTCAAATAAGCTGGGCATGGGCGTTTGGTTTTAGTTGCAAATATTTTATGTTACAGGGCAATTGTTTTTTTTTGTTCACTGCTTGCAAAAGCGGCTTCAATAATCTTCATCACATTAATGCCATCAGTTGCTGTAACAGGCATAGCTTCATCTTCTGTAAGCGACTTATATACCTTATCATAAAAATGATAATAATTACCATTTAGTGTGGGTATTTTTTCTCTTATTACAACGCCATCTTTTTCTGTATGTAGCAATCCCTGTTCTGCTTCAGGTTCTGCGCCCCAGTCTGTAGTATTGGGTTTGGCAGCTTTTAGCAGCAAGGGTTCCTGCACATCGCCACGTGATTTTAAGAAAGATCCTTTTGTGCCATGAACAATATAAGAAGGCACAGGTTCCCTCATTAAATATCCTGCTTTTAAGCGCACCCTTTTATTGGCGTAGTACAGCAGTATTTCAAAATAATCATCTACCTGAGTTGTTGGCCTTGTTACTCTTATATCTGCAAAAACATGCTGCGGTAAACCAAATAAATATAAAGCCTGGTCAATAATATGAGGGCCAAGGTCTTTTACAATACCTGCACCCGGGTTTGGAATTTCTTTATGCAATTTTGGGCTTAATGATGGATTGAAACGCGCAAACTGAATTTCCATTTCTGTTACATCACCCAGTAAATTTTCTTTAATTACTTTCTCTACTGTTTTAAAATCGCTGTCCCAGCGCCTGTTTTGAAAAACGGCAATCTTCTTTCCTGTTTTTTCTGATAACTCTTTCAATTCAACTGCTTCTGCAAGTGTAGTTGTAAAGGCTTTTTCAACCACTACATGCTTACCTGCAAGCAATGCCTTTTTAGTATAATCGTAGTGGGTATTGGTTGGTGTATTTACAACTACAAGTTCTATAGAATCATCTGCCAGTAAGGCTTCCATGGTATTGTAGCTTTTGGTTGATGGGTAATCGTTTTGTATTAATTGCTTGCTTCTTTCCCAACTGCCTGTAAGGTTTAAGCCTTTGTGCAGCTCAATAAAAGGTGCATGAAAAACCCTGCCGCTCATGCCATAAGAAAGTAAGGCTGTATTGATGATTTGCATTATTAATGTTTTAAAATGAGTTAACTGTTTTGAAGTAAAGATTGCAAAAACGCAACTATAAAGCTGCTGTAACTTTTTTGATGATCAACCGTTAAAAAATTCGGTATAATTCTTGAACTGGTTTTAAAAACACTGTTCACCGATTTTAGCAAATTTTAGCATTTTAATCTTATTTCTTTTAATCAAATTTGAAGTCAATACAAAAAACAATTCCCATGTCTACAAATCTGTACAAACCCCTTCTTAAAACAGTCGTTGTTTTTGTTTTTGTGTTTATTGCTATGGCAGCATCTGCACAGCGTTACAACCGTAATTACCGCAATTTTCCACCACCGCCACCTGTTTACAGAAGCTATGGTTATATACCTGTTCGCAGGCCTGTTATTGTTGCAAGGCCAGCGGTAAGCATTAATATAGGTATTGGCAGCAGGTATGCCAGGTCTTATTATTCCAGGCCATATAACGTTTATGGGCCTTCTGTTGGGTTTCATATAAATACCCTGCCGTTTGGCTGCTATCCTTTTTCTTTTGGAAGCAGCAGGTATTATTACTACGATAATACTTTTTACAGGCGTTATAACGACAATGAGTATGAAGTGATAGCACCGCCAATGGGTGCAAAAATTCCATCATTGCCACGCAATGCAAAAGCAGTTTTAATTGATGGGCAAAAGTATTATGAGCTTGGTGGTACTTACTATGTTGAAACTTTCAACCAAAATAACCAGCTTTTGTATGAAGTGGTTGGTAAAGATGGTGTGTTGAATACAGGCAATGATGTTGTTGCAAGTAATAACAACAACACTTTTCAGCAACCATTTAGTAACGAGCCAAGGTTAAACGATGTGGTAAGTCAATTGCCTGACCAGTGTAAAACAGTTACTGTAAACGGGCAAACTTTATATGTTTCGCCAGATAATATTTACTACCAGCAAATTAACGATGGCGATAATGTAGCTTATAAAGTAGTGGGTAAATAACATTTGATTTTTTAAAGGATAGTAAGCCCTGTATTATTTAATGGTACAGGGCTTTTGTTGATGTTTATATCCCATCATCAACTAGCCGTTTTTTTTCTACCTTTTCTATAATTCTGCTGTAAGCACTCAATCATTCCTTTATATTGCAACCCCGCTAAACAAATAGATTTTCCTGATGAAATATTTACCACTTAACCCTACTATTTTTATTAATAACCGCAAGCGTTTTGTAAAAGAAATGCTGCCAGGCAGTATTGCTATTTTTGTAAGTAATGATGAGTTTCCTAGCAATGGCGATGCCTTGCACAGGTTTAAGCAAAACAGCGATCTGTACTGGCTTACAGGTATTGAGCAGGAAGATAGTATGCTGGTATTAAACCCATTTTTTTACGATGAAAAATACCGCGAAGTTTTGGTGTTGGTGAGGCCTAATGAACTAAAAGAAAAATGGGATGGAAAACGTTTACGCGCCAATGAGGCAACTGCAATTTCAGGCATACAAACAGTAGTTTGGGTTGATAGTGTTGATGCCATGCTGCAAACATGTGTACACCTGGCAGATAATATTTACCTTAATACCAACGAGAACGACAGAAAGGCCAGCCTTGTACAAACCCATGATTACAGGTTTATTGAGGAGATGAAAAGCCGTTATCCTTTGCACAATTACCTGCGTGCTGCAAAAATATTAAAAGCATTACGTGGCGTTAAAACAAAGGAAGAAATTGAAGTAGTACAAACGGCTATTGACATTACACAGAAAACTTTTGAGCGTGTGTGCAGGTTTGTAAAGCCAGGTGTAATGGAGTATGAGATAGAGGCAGAAATTTATCATGAATTTATACGCAACCGTGCCAGTGGCGAAGCTTATGGAAGCATTATTGCCAGTGGCGACAGGGCGAGAACTTTACACTACATAAGCAATAACCATGAGTGTAAAGATGGTGAGTTGATACTGATGGATTTTGGTGCATCGTATGGTGGTTACAATGCAGACCTTACAAGAACTATCCCTGTAAATGGTAAGTTCAGCAAGCGCCAGAAGGAAGTGTACAATGCCTGTTTACATCTCCATAATTATGCAAAAAGTATTTTAAAGCCCGGCATTTCTGTGGTTGATTATACAGATAAAGTAGGAGAGGAGGCGAACAAACAATTTTTGAAGATTGGCATTTTACAAAAAGGAGATGTTAAGAACCAGGACAAGGAAAATCAAGCCTATAAAAAGTTTTTATACCATGGCATTTCTCACCATTTGGGTATTGATGTGCATGACCTTGGTACAAGAACAGAACCATTAAAAGTTGGCATGCTGTTAACTATTGAGCCAGGTATTTATATTGAAGAAGAGCAAATGGGTATTCGCATAGAAAATAACGTTTGGCTTACAAAAACAGGGAATATTGATTTGATGAAAACAATGCCGATTACGGTAGAAGAAATTGAGGCGTTGATGAAGAGATAACAAGTCAACCGTTGACCGTTTACAGTTAACCGCCAAACCGATGCTTTGAGATGGCTTTTAAGTTTGAAAATTTAAAAATCTGGCAACTTGCTTTGGAATTATCAGGCGAAATTTCTGATATGGTCAAGGTGTTTCCTAAAGACGAGTTATTCATTCTCACATCGCAAATTAAAAGAGCTGCTGACTCAGTAGTTTTAAATATTGCAGAAGGCTCTACTTTACAATCAAATGCAGAGTTTAGGCGATTTTTAGTAATAGCAAACCGTTCTGCACTGGAAGTAATTGCAGGTTTGTATTTGTCAAAACAGCGCGGTTTTATAGACGGGCCTATTTTTAAGGATAAGTACAATAAGTACGAGAAACTCATTGCCATGATACAGGCGTTAATAAAAACATTAGGCTCATGAATGCACTTAACAGTGGCGGTAAACCGTCGTCGGTCAGCGGTGGGCTTATTGCCCAAATCCCAAACATTTTCACGCTTCTCAACCTGTTTTTTGGTTGCATAGCCATTATTTACACCGTACAAACAGGGCTTACTGTAACTACTGACAGTTATGGCAGCAACCTGGTAATTATACCAGAAAAAATGTGTGCTGCCAGTATTTGCATCGCCATTGCTGCGGTAATAGATTTTCTGGATGGCTTTGTAGCAAGGTTACTGAAAGCATCGTCTGAAATGGGTAAACAGCTTGACAGTCTTGCAGATGTGGTGAGTTTTGGTGTTGCACCAGGCATGATCATCTACCAGTTTTTGCGTTTAAGTTTTGCACAACAGCCAGATGGGCTAGATATAAATATTCTGTGGATAATGCCTGCTTTTTTAATACCATGTGCAGGCGCTTACAGGTTGGCAAGATTTAATATTGATACAGAGCAGAGTTATGGTTTTAAAGGTGTGCCAATACCAGCTGCTGGGATTTTACTGGCAGCGTTTCCGCTGATATTCTGGTATAGTAGTGACCAGGTCTGGATAAGCAACCTGCTTACCAATAAATGGTTTTGGTATGCAGTAATATTTGCAATTAGTTATTTAATGGTATCTACCTTACCAATGCTTGCGCTCAAGTTTAAAAATGTAACAATCAAAAGCTTTACACCATTCATTATCATGGCGGTCATAGCCATCATTTCAGCAATATTTTTTAAATGGATGGCTGTTCCCTTTACATTTGCAGCCTACGTAATTTTATCTTTGGCTTTCAAACAAAAAACTAATGATCTATAACATACAGATAAAAGTAATGCCCCTCAAAAACCTGTTAGACCCACAGGGTAAAGCTGTATTAAGCGGTTTAAACAATCTTGGATTAACAGGTGTGCAGGATGTACGTGTTGGCAAGCACATTACTTTACAGGTAGATGCTGCCAGCGAAGATGCTGCAAGGGCTTTGGCAGAAGAAGCAAGTAAAAAACTGCTTTCCAATGCTGTAATGGAGTATTTTGAAATTGAGTTTATTAATTAATTTGAGGATGAGTTGATTTGAAAATTTGAAAATGGGGTACATCAATAATTTTCTAATGCAGCCAAATAATTCCTAATCATTAAATTTGTAACAATGATAGAAGCTATTCAAATACCGCTTAAAGAATACGAAGCGATGAAGGAAGCAATCTCTTTGTTGAAGGATAATGTATTGCTTACAAAAATGAACAGGCTTATTGAATTGATGTACGAAGAAAAATATGGCTTATACCTCGGCAATCAAACGACCGACTTAACGCAAATTACCCTTAACAATAACTGGCCAACAGATAAAAGCGTTTGGGACAATGTATAAGCAAAAAGAAATTGTTTTAGTTCCCTTTCCTTATTCAGACTTGTCTTCTACCAAACGGCGCCCCGTCCTTGTAATATCAAACAGTAATTACAACAAAAATTATCCAGACATAGTTGTATGTGTAATTACGAGCAATCTTTTTAAAGATGAATATTCCGTTACCTTAAATGATGATGATCTTGAAGTTGGCATGATGCCGGAAAAGTCTGTTATCAAATGCCACAAGTTGTTTACTATCGAACAATCACAAATTATAAAAAGGTTTAGCATCATTAATGATAGAAAATTTGTGGAAGTAATTGATAAAATATCCGTTTTGTTTAAGGCTGATTCGCCATTTTCAAATTGATACATTTTCAAATTTTCAAATTCCTCCCATGCTCTACCTCGTACCAACACCTCTTGGCAATTTAAAAGACATCACCTTCAGGGCTGTGGAAGTGTTGCAAAGCGTTGATGTAATTTTATGCGAGGATACACGCACTTCTTCAAGGCTGTTGAGCCATTATAATATTCAAAAGCCACTCTCGCCTTATCATCAGCATAACGAACATAAAATTGCCGCACACCTTGTGCAGCAAATGCAGGCTGGTAAAGTGTTTGCGTTAATTACAGATGCTGGTACACCTGCCATAAGCGACCCTGCTTTTTTGCTGGTAAGAGAGTGTATTAAAAACGATGTTAAAGTAGAATGCCTGCCTGGCCCAACTGCTTTTGTTCCTGCACTTGTAAACAGTGGGTTGCCTACCAATAGTTTCGTTTTTGAAGGATTTTTACCCTTGAAAAAAGGAAGGCAAACAAAGCTGAAACAACTTGCTTTGGAAGAACGCACGATTATTATTTATGAAAGCCCCATGCGGCTGGTAAAATCGCTGGAAGAGTTTGCTGTTTATTTTGGTAACGAGCGCCAATGCTGTGTTACACGTGAACTTACCAAGATGTTTGAGGAAAACAAGCGTGGTACTTTGCAGGATGTAGCTGCTTATTTTAAAGCTAAAACTGTTAAAGGCGAAATAGTGATTGTGATTGGGGGCAAATAGTTGGTACGGTTTTTTGATGATGGTTTAAAAATAAATGATCATGAAAAAAGTAGTATTGATATTGATGATTGCCTTTGGATTTACAACTATTTCAAACGGCCAATTACGTAAAGTGCCCGGCGTTGTAACAGAAGCATTTAAGACCAGCTTTGCAGGTGCCTCAAATGTAGAGTGGAAAGATAATCTTACTAATTTCTCTGCAAATTTTACGCAAAATGCAGCCACTAAAACAGCAAAATTTAATAAGGAAGGTGTATGGCTTGAAACCGTAACGGTACTGTCTTTAAACACTTTAAGCAAAGATGTTCAGGATGGGTTTAAAAAAAGCAAATATGCCGACTGGACTGTAAAGAACGTAAGCCTTGTAGAAGAAGCGGGCAAAGTGCCTTTATACAAATTGTTTGTGCGCAAAAATGATATAGAAAAACGTAACCTGTATTTTGATAAAACAGGTAAACTGTTAAGCGATAATATTACTATATAAATTTTTAAAAACTCACTAAAAAGGTGACGCCTTAGCCTACGGCTAAGTGTAACCTTTTTTAAAGCAGAATACTTTATACAATCCTGTCTTTAAAAGCTTTTGCAACCGCTTCGCTTTTGCTGTTTACATGCAGCTTCTCGTATATCTTTTTTATGTGGCTTCTCACAGTATCAATAGCAATAAACATTTCGCCTGCTATCATCTTGTAGCTATAACCATTTACCAATAATTGCAATACCTGTTTTTCGCGGTCAGAAAGGTCGTGATCATCTCCCTTTAAAGCATTTTGTTTGGTAAACATTTTAAGCACCTGCGCTGCAACAGATGCAGTCATAGGTGCACCACCTGTTTGTACTTCCTGTATGTATTCCAGTAATTTGGCGGGTGGTGTTTTCTTTAAAATATATCCATTGGCACCGCTGCGTATGGCTTCAAACACATTGGCATTATCGTCAAATACAGTAAGCATTAGTATCTTAACATCATCATTTACAGCGCGTATTTTTTTTAAACCTTCAATGCCGTTAACGCCAGGCATATCAATATCCATCATTATTACATCTGGCTTAAACGACTGTACTTCTTCCACCACATTTGTACAGTTTTTATAGGCTGCCATAACCTCAAAGCCATCAGAACCATTGATTAACATAGTAAGGCCTTCACGTAATTGCGGGTTGTCTTCATACAACAAAACTTTTATCATTCTTCTGGAGTTTATAACACAAAATTATTTTTATAGCTAAAGCTTTGCAACCGCATAAGCATGTTAATTATTACAAGCTTATTTTACAGGGATGCTTAGATGTACGCAGCTTCCTTTACCTGGTGCTGACTGTATTTGCAACTTTCCTTTCATAGCATCAGCACGTTTCTGGATATTGCCAAGCCCATTACCTGAATCAGCGGTAATCGGGTCAAAGCCAATACCATCATCTGTTATAACCATGTGCAATTGTTTTTGCTGAACTGATATTTTAACTCGGGCATTGGTACATTTTGAATACTTGGCAATATTGTTAACTGCTTCTTTATACAACAAAAAAAGATCCCTTCGTGTTTCCATATTCAGTTTTACATCAGGCACTTTTTCGTCTACCGAAAAATGAAGTTCTATATCTTTTGCTTCAAGCACATTAGTGGCAAACTCACGCATACGTGCAGTTATCTTCTGCATACTGTCGTTATTGGGTTTTATGCTCCAAACAATATCATCCATCGCCTCCATCATGCGGCTGCAGTTGTCGGTTATTTTACTGATATACTCACTTGTTCTAACAGTATCTGTACCAACTTTGGCCTTTGCCATGGCACTTAAAATATTAATAGTACTAAGGGTACTGCCCATATCATCATGCAGGTCGCGTGCCACGCGTGTTCTTATTTTTTCTACTGCCAATAATCTTTTTACACGTGAGTTGTGAAGGTCATAAATAATTAAACCAATTAAAACCAGCAGCATAGTAACAAACCACCAGGTGCGCCAGAATGGGGGCTTTATATACACCCACATTTTGGTAATGTTTTTACTGGCAATGCCATCATTGGTTTCGCATTTTACCATAAACGTATAGCGGCCAGATGGCAGGTAGGTATAGTTTACCCTTAAAAAAGCATCAGCCTGTATCCATTTATCATCAACCCCTTCCATCTTATAATAGTACACCAGTTTATCTCTTTGCAAAAAACTTAAAGAAGCAAAAGTGATAGTGAATGAGTTCTGCTCATGGCTTAGTATTATCTCAGGCTGCTGTAACAGCGAGTCAACAGGAATGTATTTGTCAAGCAGCTTAAAATCGGTAATAGTTACATCTGGCGGAACCTTTGTATTACCAAGACTTTTAGGGTAAAAACTTAATGCAGCATCGTTACCTCCAAATATGATATTACCGTTACGCAACGTATAACCAGCATCGCCTACCAGCTCTGCGGTAACCATACCATCGCGTTTGCCATATTGTGTAAAAAGCTGCTTGCTGTAATTATAACGGCAAAGGCCATTGGCCGTGATGATCCATAAAAAGCCATCATGGTCTACCTGCATATTACGTATAGAGTTTGAAGGCAAGCCTTGGTAAACCGTTACCTGCTGTACTTTATTTGTTCTGATATTTATAAGGTTTAATGCGTCTGTGGCTACGCAAATAATACTGTCATTCAGTACCTCAATATCTGCTATTGTGTTGTTATAAAGTGCGTGTATTTTGGCATCCTGCTTTTGAAAATGCTGTAACATGCCGCCTGTTTTGGTATCAAAAGCATACAGGCCTTTTTCATGTGTGCCCACCCATAAAACACCATTGTTGTCAACAGTTATTTTATAAATAATGGTGCTTAATTTTTGAACAACAGTAAAACTATCGTTAGCAAATTTTACAATATTACCACCTTGTGTACCAAACCATAACAGGCCTTGTTTATCTTCTGCAATGGTTCTTATGGTCCTGTTTTCAAAGGCTGGTGGAATAAAATATTTTGCCTGTTTTGTAATAGTGTCTATAATCATTAACCTGCCCAACTGGCAACCTACCCATATTTTTCCTGTTGCTTTTTGCTGGTGCAATGCCCATGTCATGCTATAGTTTTTGTCTGTATTATTGCTTGTATTGGGCTGTTGTTTTATGGGTATAAAAGATTTATCTCGTATTTCTACAGCACTGCCCCATTTTCCAAGCCAAATTTCGCCTTTGGCAGTTTCTAAAAAAGAGGTAATGGCTGCTGTTTTTTTAAATATAAAGTTCATAACACCGCCTGTATCTTCCTGCTCACTGGCACAAAAAAAATACAAGCCCTGGTCGCTGGCAATCCATACATTACCCTCACGGTCTTCAAACATTTGAGAGATATGTGTATAATGAATATCGTAGTTGGTAAAAGGGTTGCTGGGATTATTGTTGAACTTCTTTTTCGATTTGTCAAAGTCCATCAGCATATCTAAACCATAAGCCCATACAGTATTGTTCTTTAACTGGTAAAAATGCCAGAGTTCAACATAGCCCTTATGGCCTGTAAATAGTCCTGTAGTATCGTTTGTAAAAGTACCTGTTGCGGGGTTGTAACAAAAGGCTTTCTGTTTGGCTGTTTGTGTCCAGTTGGTAAGCCAGTATCGCTGCTGATGATCTATATAAAAAGTTTTGATGCCTGTCATTTCGCTATCATCAAGCAATGGTAAATGATCAGGATTGTTGCCACGGTAAAACACCTTTTTTTTGGTGGCATCATACACAATCAAACCACTATCTGTTCCTATCCATAACTGTCTTAATTTTTTGTTTTCAGTCATGGTGTTTGGTAACCATCCTTTGGGTAAGGCAAAGGGTAAAGCCTCTTCAGTAAAAGCCTGTTTTTTTTCATCAAATTTTAAAAGCCCATACTGTGTTATTACAAGGTATACATTACCGTTGCTGTCTTTAACCAGCCTGTATTCTGCACGTGAGGGCAAAGGCTTTGTAATTATTACAGGTATCTTTCTGTAATGCATTTTCATGGAAGAGAAAAGGCCTATTTCTTTAAGGTTATTAAAGTTTAGCCAAAGGCTGCCATCGCTGTTGCCAATAATTTGTGAAGTGGCAGAAACGGGTAATTGCTCACTGTTATTACCGCCCAATCCAAACTGTATAAACTTACTGCCATCGTACCGTTGAAGCCCATTGGCAGTACCTACCCATATAAAACCTTTGGCATCCTGGTACACAGAGTTGACCACGTTAGATGCCAGACCCTCATCTGTAGAAAAACGTGTAAAGCCCATTCTTGATTGAGCCTGTACTGCTGTATAAAACAGCAATAACAAAAAGGGCAGGTAAATTTTAAAGGATACTCTCATGTACGCTAACAAATGTAATACAGGCAAAGGCTATAAAGCAACAGCTATATTAAAACCACATGTTTATGTGGTGGTTGCTGTATTTACTTTGAAGGTAATGTAGAAATGTGCAGGATACAGAAATTCTACTGTTTAACCACTTTGCCACTACCTGAAATTTCAGTATTTACTGATTGCGGATTGCCTTTGTAATACACTTTGCCAGAGCCATGTATAATAATGCCCAAAGCTTTATCTGCCTGTACGGTAGCTGTGCCTGAGCCATTAATGTAAACATTATTATTGCCTGTTTTAAAATCACCAGCCTGTATATTACCAGAGCCGTTAACATAAAATTCTGCATGATTATAATACTGACTTTCAGCGTTAAGATTGCCAGAGCCGTTAATGTAAGCTGAGAATTTATTGCCTGTAAACAAACCCTTTACCTGCATGTTTGCTGAGCCATTACTGTACACCGTTTCAATAACCGGCGTTGTAATAGTTATCTTGATATTGTTGTTGTGAATATTATAAAATTCATCTTTAAACTTCAGCACCAATGTATTGCCTTCTGTTTTGGTTGTATAATTACTTACAAGGTTAGCATAGCCGTTTAATTTAACTGATATGTTATCGCCCTTTATGATGGTTACCTCAGCATCATTGTCAATACGTACCCCTGTAAAAGCGGTTGCAGTTCTTTCTTCAGTAAGTATTTCTCCCTTGCCTGTAAGTACATTTTTTTGGCAGGAAGTAAGTGTTATGCCTGTTATAATAATAATGATAAACTGGTAAAATTTTTTCATGGTATGTTGTTTGTTTGGTGTGTTGAATGTTTATCCAATACGGCTCTGCTCTTCAGAAGCACTGCCAGTATTGCGTTTGGTGGTTTTAAATGCTTTTCCAAAACGATAATTAAAGCTCAGGTTAATTACCCTGTTGTCCCACCTGCTGTTAATGGTAGCATCAACAGTTGAGAACTTTGTGGTGCCTGTATAACGTTGTAAAAGAAACGGGTCGCGTATGTTTAAGGTGAGCTTGCCTTTGCTGTTTAAGATGGCTTTTGAAACCGCTAAAGAGAACATACCAATGCCATTGTTAATAGAAACACCATCTACACCACGGGTATTATAAAAGCCGTTTACTTCAGCATCCCATCCCTTGCTAAATTTAAATTGTAAGCCACCACTAAAATTGCCTGATACTGCACTCAAATCAACGGCTGTATCATTTACAATGCCTTTGTAACGGTTATGAAAAACATTGGCGTTCAGGTTAAGTGTAAGCCATTTATTAAGACCCTTATTCATGTTTACTGCAAGGCCAAACTGTTCCTGCGAAGCGATATTCTTCTTTATTAAAAACACTTCTTTGGTAGCCTCGTTTGTCTCTACTACTTCTGATATACTGCCTGTTGTTTTACTGTAATTAAGTGTTGTATTGATGAAGTGTTTAAAGCTGTGGCTTAGCTCTATATTATGGCTAAACATAGGCTGCAGGTATGGGTTGCCTTTTTGATAAGTGTACTTGTCAATGATAAAAACAAAGGGGTTTAAATCTCTGTATTGAGGGCGGTTTATGCGGCGGCCATAGTTAATGCTGAACTGGTGTTTTTCGTTTGCCTCATAGCTGATGTATAATGTAGGAAACAGTTGTCCATATTCGTTTTTAAAGGTAGTGCCAGTGGTTACCTGGTTACCTTTTCCGTTCGTGTATTCATAACGCAAACCAGCCTGTACGCTTATTTTTTTGCCTATTGGGCTGCTGAAATTAATGTAACCTGCCACCACATTTTCCTTATAAATAAAGTAGTTGCTGCGTTTGCTGTCTGTTACAATATTGCCGTTAATGGTACTGTCAAAACGTATATTGTTATCGCTTGTAACAAAGCTTGTTTTGGCACCCATTTCAAGCCTGGCTTTTTTTGCAAGTGGGTGCGTATAATCAACCTTGGCGGCATAAATTTCAAAGCCTGTTGGCAGGTTGCCATTAAGGGTATCTGTTTTGCTTAATGGTGTATTGTTCTTGTCAAAAAGGCTGTTGGTAAAAAACTGCTGGTGCTTGTCTTTATAACGGATGTAATCAGCATTAAAAGTCAGTTCCTTACCTGTACTGTCAAACTGGTGGGTAATAAAAATGTTGCCATTATAATTGCTCACATTAGGTGTCATGTAAGTACGGCTGTTATTAATGGTTTCGAGGTTGCCAGTGTTGCCGCTTATTTTGTTGGTGCTGTTGTTATCATACGTCATTTTGGTATTAAAAAAATTAAGGCTTATGCCTGCCGATGTTTTTTTGCTGATGCTGTAATCAGCTCCAATTTTTGATGAGAAAGTATTGCGTGTATCAGGCATCCTTGCGCTTTGCGCGAAAGTATAGGCCAGTGCATGTGTGTTGCTGTTCAATACATTACGTACCACTTCAAACTGCTGGTAAGCCTTGCGGTAATTATAGTTGAATGAGCCAAAAGTATTTAGTTTGCCTTGGCGGTAATTGAGGTTAACACCTGCATTTGTTTTAGGGTAAACACCCTGGCCATAACCTGCATTTACGCTGCCATTAAAGCCAACTACTTTAAGCTTTTTTGTTTTGATGTTGATGATGCCTGAATTGCCCGAAGCATCGTATTTAGCAGGCGGGTTGGTCATTATTTCAAGCTGGTCAAGTTGCGATGCACTCATGCCTTTCAGCATATTCGCAAGGTCGCTGCCACTCATATAACTTGGTCTGCCATCAATTAAAACAGTAACTCCCTGCTTGCCTTTAAGGCTTATGTTGCCATCTTTATCAACCGTTATGCCAGGCGATTTTTCAAGCACTTCCAGTGCTGTGCTTCCTGCATTGGTTGGCGATGCATCTACATTCACCACCAGTTTATCGGCCTTCATTTCTATCAAAGGTTTTGCTGATGTAACTGTAACTGCATCCAGTTGCTTGGGCTGTATTGTAAGTTCTATTTTATCAGCCTGTACTGTATTAGCTGCAACAGTTAAAGGGCTGCTGTAATACTTTTTAAAACCAATGCTATTAACTGCAATAATATAGTTGCCATTGGCAACAGGTGAAAATTCAAACCTGCCCAGTTTATCTGTAATAATTGTTTTTACCAGTGTACTGTCTTTAGCTTTTATCAGCAGTACAGCGGCATTTTCCACACTTGTTTCTTTGCCTGTAACCATACCAGTTATTTTACCAGGTACAGTCTGTGCCATTGATTGTATTGTAATGATTGTAAGGCAAATAAAAGCGGTAGTAAACTTCCTCATAACAACAGGTTTGCAGTGTTAATTTATTACTGCAAAAGTGTTTTAATTAAATGCGGCGAGCAACCGCATAAAGATGTGAATTATATAATGCAAGTGAGTGGCAGATTTTTTATCTACACAAAAAAATCCCCGCATACATATTTATGTGATGGCTGTTTTAACAATAGCAGATGGCTACAGGTGATAAGCGGCAGTTTAGGCTGATAAGAATGAGCTAATGTTAAAATGCAGTGGTAATGCGTGTTTCAGGCTAAATAATTTTCACATCACTATGCTATTGTGCAGCCCTTAGCTGCACATCATCTTTGCACTATCAAAAACAAATCATCACAACATCAAAAACAAATCATCATGAAAAAGTTTCTATTAATCGCAGCTTTAACAGCATTTACAACAGCAGGTTCATTTGCAAACACAACATCAGTAAACAGTGCAGATGTAAAAACGGTAACCCTTGCACCAGCTTCTTTCTCTAAAATTGTAGTCCAGGATGATATTGATGTAGTGCTTACAGAAAGTGCAGAAGCCTCTATTTCTTTTGATGGCAAAACAGCAGACATTTATAAAGTTACCTGGGAAGTAAAAGATGGCGTATTGTATTTAAAAAGCAAAGCTGCTTCACTTAAAGATAAAGTAACTGTTACCATTGGCACACAGCAACTGAAAGAACTGGTAGTAAAAGGTACATCAGCAGTTACTACAGAAGGTACTTTAAACACCCCTGTATTAACGGTTTACATGTACGATACACCAAATGTGCAGATTAAAAACCGTGGTCATATTCACCTTGAAAATAAATCTGAGCAGGAGTTATTTTTTAGCAAGAAAGTGGGTGGGGTGACTTATAAATCGTAATTAATCAACGACAATCAAACAAAACAACACAAGATGAGCCCCTGTTCGTAAAGAGCAGGGCTTTTCTTGGCTTTTTCCAAGTTTTGAGGAATGAATGAAAGTTTATTTTAATGATTTTTGAATAGTTGACTTCTAATGGCTGTAAGAAGAAAATGCTAGAAAGTTGACTGTTTTGTTTTCGTTTTTAACTAGCGGTATGAACCATAAATCTATTGAAAAATTAGTACTTTTTTATGATGAGTACGTTGAGTTTAGTTGGTCAAAAGACTTTCAATTAAACTTTTGGAAAATTAAGTTAGATGAAGTTGTAAAGAAAATATCAGAGGAAGATCTTCATTCCTTCTCCAATGAATCTAGGCCATTATCTGAAGGTATTTTTGGTACTTACGATATAGCTCTTGATAATTTTTCTGGATGGCTTAATACTCGTTCTGAAATTAAAAATATTACAAGGGAAACAGTCAAGGAAAATAAAAACATTTTTTGCAAGAAATAAGTAATTTTAAGATTAGGTATTTAGTTCGCTTTTATTATCTGTTTGTAGGTTACAGGCTTTAATTGTACAGCCCTTGCCAATAGTTTTTCCAATATAGATCCAGTAAAGCCCCGTTGGTTGAACCCTGCAATGAAAATCGTCCAAATAGTTTTGTAACCGGGGCCCTTTGCATTTGTGATGAATGCCTTTAGCCATAATTTGATGTTCATGATATGTGTGTGCAGTTCCTTGAAATTTTTGCCCTTGTCACTGATTTCCTGTTCTATCTGCCAGTCCTTTTTCAAAGGCAAATACCCACGCCAGCCATCGGTTTTTACCGCACAATCCTTGCTTATCTTTTCTTCAAAGAAGGGTTTCAGATTTTCGGCACCACCCTTTTCAATAACCTTTGCATAGGCCCTTCCAATTGTTTGTTTACCTTCTTTATTTATTACCTTTTCTACAGCTAAACCCACAAGTTGTTTGCTTTGATTGCACCTGCCACGTAGGTCTTCATCAAAACCACCCACCAAAAATTCATCAACTTAAACATCATCTTCCAGAGGTATTCGTCTGAACTTTTCATTGCATTTTGATACTTGGCCTTTAAAAGCCATGCGCTTTTTTGCTGGCAAGCAAACTCTTTTGCAAGCTCAACGGTCGACATCCCTTTCTTCCTAACACCCACCCTAAAAGCAAATTCAAAGGCCTTTAATATACCTAGTTTGCTTTTATGTAAAAGGGTATTGGCCGTTGCCGATTCATCGTATTTGCAATCGCTGCAACGCCTGTAAAACCATTGTCTGACCTTGTGCCATTTGCTGCAACCACAACGCCTGCACTTGAAGCCAGCACCCCATTTTTGATCCATTAAATACTGATAGCAATCCGCATTTGTTTTAAAACGTTCCCGAAAATCGCCTATTGAAGTGGTACTAATTCACTAATTATTTTAGACAAAAAAAATAATGAAATTAGTTAAAAGCAACTCTTTGCGAACTAAATGACTAATCCTATTATTCTTTATTTCAAACTTCCAAACTTCTTCGCTTGCAGCTGCTAAGTGTTAATTGATAATAGCTGCGAGTTTCTTTTTCTTTCCTTTCCAATTCTTTCCATCCTCTTCCATCCTGAATTCCACCATCTGTGTTATCAATGCCTTTGGCAACGGCTGGTCCAGCGAAAACTGCACCGCGCCTTTTGACCATTTATAACCAATCAGTTCATCTTTAAAAGCCTCAATGCCAGAACCTGTTGGGTAAAAGCCAATATGGTTTTTGTAGCCCGCATAATATACCAGTACACCATGTTGCTTAAATGCAGGCATACCATAACTTATCACTTCTGTTGCCTTTGGGGCCGCCTTGTTAATAATGGCCCTTATTTCTTCCAGCTTTTTTCTTGTTTCGCCTGTAAACGCTGCATCGTAGGCATCAATGTCGGCAGGTTTAAGCATGGTTTGTTTTTTATGTTGTGATGGAAAAAGACGCTGGTGCGTTCCTTCAAAAATAATACAGTCTTGCTTTTAAAGAATTACTTGCATGTACAACAGGGCGCAGCAATTTATATTTGCCTTACGTTATGGAAATGATTTTTACAATAGCAAATATTAAGCAGGCCGCCCAGCAATTGCTTGAAGAAAGTAAAGGCAGAAAAGTATGGGCTTTTTATGCGCCTATGGGTGCAGGAAAAACCACGCTGGTACACACCCTTTGCAACGCATTACTTGGTGTAAAGGATGTGGTGAGCAGTCCCACTTTTGCCATTATAAGCGAGTACAGGAGCGAAAGGTTTCCTGTAATTTATCATATGGACTGGTACCGTTTAAAGGATGAAGAAGAAGCCATTAATGCAGGCGTAGAGGATGCGTTGGAGAGTGGTGACCTTTGCCTGGTAGAATGGCCTGAAAAAGCAGAAGGTTTATTGCCTGATAATGTATTTAAGATTGAGATTAAAATAATTGATGCAGGCACGCGCAGGTTGATAACTGGAAACCATAAAAGTTGCCAACTGTTTTAAAAGAAGTAATTTAGCCCGTCATCTGTAAACACATACCCATTATGGCCACCAGCAAGCCAATCATATCCACCTCTTTCAGTTACGAAACCTTAGAAGAAACACTTGATATAAAGCCCCAGGGCGCTAAACTTGAAATTGGAATTCCCAAAGAATTTGCCTTCCAGGAAAATCGTATAGCACTGATACCTGAAGCGGTAGGGGTGCTGGTAAACAACGGTCACAGTGTAATGGTAGAAAATGGCGCAGGGGTTGCCAGCCATTACAGTGATAATGATTACAGTGAGGCAGGTGCTAAAATTGTGTACGATAAAGCAGAAGTGTACAAAGCTCCTCTACTTGCCAAAAGTGCCCCTGTTGTTGAAGAAGATATGGATCTGCTGCAGATGAACCAGACCATCATTTCGCCCGTACACCATTCTGCTTTAAAGGCTTGCATCATAGAAAAAATGATTGCTAAAAAGATAACCGCTTTAAGTTTTGAAAATCTTAAAGATGATTATGGCTCTTACCCTATTGTACGCAGCATGAGTGAAATTGCAGGCAGTGCATTAATGCTTATTGCAGGCCAGTACCTCAGCAGTTTTAATAAGGGGAAAGGTGTTTTGTTAGGAAGTATAAGTGGTATACCACCTACAAAAGTGGTAGTGGTTGGTGCAGGTATTGTTGGTCAAACTGCTACAAGAAATGCACTTGCATTGGGGGCCTCAGTTAAAGTGTTTGATAATAACCAATATCGTTTAACGCAACTGCAAAACAATATTGGTCAACGTGTATGGACAAGCGTTCTTGAGCCACGCATACTTGCCAAGCAATTAAAAACCTGCGAGGTAGCCATTGGTGCTTTAAGCAACGAGTTTGGCCGTGCGCCTGTAGTTGTTACAGAGGCTATGGTAGCAGCCATGCGGCCAGGCAGTATTATTTTAGATGTAGCCATTGATCGTGGTGGTTGTTTTGAAACTAGCCGTTTAACCAACCACGAGAACCCCACGTTTGTAAAACATGATGTGATACATTATTGTGTACCAAATATTCCCAGTGGTTTTGCACGTACTGCCAGCCAGGCAATCAGCAATGTGTTAATGCCTTTAATGCTTAAAATAAGCGATGAGGGCGGACTTGAAGAAATGATATGGCATAACGTAAACCTTCGTGAAGGTATTTACATGTTTAAAGGTTGCCTTACTGATTTTTACATCAGTCAAAAGTTTGATCTGAAGTTTACTGATTTGAATTTGCTTATAGCGAGTAAGAGGTAAGGGACAATACAACTTTATTTGATATGAAAACAATAGCCACCCCTAAAATATACACTTTCGAAGAATGCCTGGCGTTGGAAAAGCGTGAGAATGAACGTTATGAATTTTATAATGGGGAAGTGTTTTCAATGGCCGGATCAAGCAAGAGGCATAATACTATTGCGTCTAATATTAAAGGGCTGTTGGGCGAAAAATTTAACAGCAAAAGTTGTGATGTGTACCAGGAAAGCATAAAGGTTGCAGTTAAAAATATCAACGCTTTTATGTATCCTGATGTTGTTGTAAGCTGTGATGAAGAAGATAAGAAAGACCCTTATTTTGTACACAATCCTTTTTTAATTGTTGAAGTATTGTCTGCTGGTACTGAAAACTATGACAGGTCAATAAAGCTCCACAATTATAGAAAAATAAAATCGCTTCGGTATTACTTACTGGTATCACAGGAAAAGCCAATGGTGGAAGTATTCAGCCGGCAGGAAGGCAATGCTATTTTTAGCTACAACCTGTTTGAAGACGTTAATGATATTCTTGAATTTGCTGATGATGCATTGGTACTGGCTTTGAAAGATGTTTATAAAGGGATAGAGTTTACCTTTTAAGTAATCAGCCACAATAAGCAGGCGGATAAGGAATCTAAAAAATTAAGAGTCGATGACTAAATAAAAGTTTTAATTAGGGGGTATTATCATCATAAAAGATGCTATGCGTATATACCTTTTTAATTTGAACAGTGCGATTTAAGCACAATTTATAGCCAACAATTTTTTTCTAAGAACATGAAATTAGCCTGAACTGAATAGCCATATTTCAAAGCAAATAATACAAGGTCTTTTATATTATTAACCCCTGTTTTTTTAAATAACCTTTGTGCTAAGTTTTCTACTGGTTTTAAAGAGATGCACATTAGTTCAGCAATTTCTTTGTAACTCATTGCACTTGTAATTAGTATTAAAAACTGTCTTTCTCTATTAGTGATTTTAATATTCAAAATATTTTCATCTGTATTTTTCCTCTGCCAAAATTGATTTTTATGGTTGATTATTTTTTTAAACAAATCATCATCAATTTTTTTACTAAACCTACTATCTAAATAATATTGGCTATTAACTACTTGAGTAATAGCGTGTTGTAATACAAGGGATACTTCATTTTTCCACATAAAGCCATCCACACCACTTATAAAAGCCTGCCTGATCATTTCATAATCAGTAATAGTACTAAACCCAATTACTTTAATTGCTGGATGGTACATTTTTAAGTAGAATGTAGTACTGCATCCATCCATAACTGGCATGCACATATCCATAAAAATAATATCCGGATACTTCTTCTCCTTTTGTAACTGTCTTAACAATGTTTGACCGTTATCGGCAAAAAGGCATTTGCTATTTGGGTAATGCTTTTCAAACCACGCGATTGTTTTTTCTAAAGATTCTATTTTATTGTCAGCAACGGCAAATAGCATTTGGTGTTTTTAAGGTGGTTGTAAAATACTGATATTATTATACAAAATGCGTATAGTTTAAAATTGATGGGTTTTCCCATCTTAATAATGTCAAAAATATCCTGTTGTTTTACATATTGAATATTTAGAATAAGCTAATTCAATAAAGTAAGCTTACGGTTTATCACTTTCGTTACGGTATTACCCAGAAATAAAACTGACATAAACTCTAATTTAAAAACCTACTTACTATGAAAAATATTTGAAAAGTATTTGCACCTGATCAATGCAAAAGGTAACCAACAACCCTGTAAGTTATAACTACAAAAAAGTGGAACAATAACAAGGTTTTAAATTGTTTAAGCCAAGAGAGCAAAAAAATATGGTTGCTTTTATTAAAGTACCCATATCAATAGACCGATTTAGAATACTGTTTTTGTTGAAAGTTTTACCTGATTTATCCTAAAAAAGGTTGTTGGTCTACTCGTAAAGTAGCATGAGGTATTGAATTTTATAATGTAGTAGCAAGTCAACTACTTTAGCGGTATTCGCATTTGACAAAACTTAAATTGTAAAAACATGAAAAAAATCTCATTAATGTTGGCATTTGTTGCCTTTTCTGCAACAGCTTCATTTGCAGGAAATTCTGTTGTTAAAAGCAATTCAATAAAATCGCTAAAACAAAAATTTTAGCAACCTCATCTTGTACTGTTGAAGTAACATCAGGTAAATATCACGTTAAAACAACAATTACTTGTGATTGTACAAGAAGAGAAGCTTGTGATGTGGCATACAAAGTATCAGGAGCACTATTATAAATAAAGGCAACTTACATCGGTTGGCATATATGCCAACCGATATTTATTTATTATAAAATATAGAAAAATGAAAAAAATACTTATACTACTAACCTTTTTAAAAAGTATAGCATCTTATAGTCAAAACTTAACTATCGAATATCAGGTAAAGTATAAGGAAAGCATGTACAATAATAGACTTGTAATAAACGATTCTTTGTCAGAATGGCAAGATGTAAGCACAAATGAAAGTGAAAGTCAAGTAAAATTATTCCTAATAAAAAAACCTTCAAAACAGTTTGTTTTTTTTAGCGATTATATTTTTAGTAAAACATTTTATGTTATAGATACCTTACATAACATGAATTGGACATTAACAGGTGATAAAAAAGAAATATTAGGTGAAAATTGTTACTCTGCTAAAACATTTTTTCGAGGTCGTAGATATACTGCTTATTATTCAACTACCATTCCCTACTCAAACGGTCCTTGGAAATTTGGGGGGTTGCCTGGTCTTATTCTATCTATAAGTTCAGATGATAAGTTGTATGAGTTTGTAGCGAATAAAATTGATAGATATGCAAACAGAAAAATAAATGAAAGTGATATTGCGCATCAAAAATATATATACTGGAGTGATTTTGTAAATCAATTTAAAATATTTATTGATAACACTGTAAAATTTGCAAAAACAAAATTACAAACTACCGATAGCGATATTAAAGGGTACATCAAAATTGATGCCCCAGAAATTATCTACCCTAAAGCACAAATTGGTGAAGGAATTGAATATTAGTCATTACACTACTACATCAATTTACATAGTAATTTTAATTATTATACCTAAACTTTTATTTTGCCAAACCATCAGCGGAAAGATTGAGAATATCAACGGCGAGAAATTATCTTTTGCAAATGCGGTAACAAAAGATTCCATTAATGCCGCCAGCATTAAAGAATTTGTAATTGCAAAAAACGGTCTATACTCAATTACACTTGCAAAACAATACAAGCAATTGGTTTTAGAAGTTTCAGCTAATAAATATCAAAAGGCAGTATTTGTAATAGACAGTTTTGATGCAAAAGAAAACTATACCCATAATTTTATTTTAGTAAAAGATACAGTTATCAAACTTCAAGATGTTGTCGTAACTACTAAAGTTCGCCCTTTCAAAATTCATGGGGATACAGTCAGTTACAATGTTTCAGCTTATGGAGATGGCACAGAAAGAAAAATACAAGATCTAATAAAAAAATTACCTGGAATTGAAGTAAATGAAAAAACAGGGGAAATAAAATACAAAGGAAAATCTGTAGAAACAGTAAAACTTGACGGCGAAGACTTATTTGCCTCAAACTATGCCATTGGTACAAAAAATATTAATGTAGATATGGTTGAGCAAGTGCAAGCCATTGAAAACTATTCAGATAATCCATTGTTAAATGGCATTGAAAGTGGAGACAAAGTTGCTTTAAACTTAACTCTAAAAAAGAAAAAAACAGATTATTCTGGGAACATAGATGTAGGATTAGGGGTATTAGGTTCAAAAACAGCAGTTGATGTATCTGCCAATATTTTGGGCATTTCAAAAAAATACAAATCGTTTGCAACTGTTTCTTATAACAACGTCGGTATAAACAACACACCGTTTGACTATTTTTCATACAACCCAAGTATTGAGGAACTACGAGAAGCCGATTTACTTGCTAAAAAATATATTCCCGACACTTACTTTAATACAGATATTGATGCCAAAAGAAGTAACATTAACAATTCACTTTTTGGTAGTTACAATGCCGTATTTAAAATAGGAAAGAAACTTAGTGTAAAAGGAAACATCTACTACCTTAATGATAGGCTAATATCTCAACAATTAAACACTTCAATAAATAATATTAATGGGCAACAGTTTACAACATCAGATGCGTATTCGATTGTTAAAAAACCAAGTCAAATAAGGGGCGATGTAGAGATTAAGTACAATGTTTCAAAAAAATCCCTTTTAGAGTATTCTACACAATATAAAAGAGAGAATATCAATACTTCAAATGATATACTTCAAAATAATATGAATACTTTCAATACTTTATTAAATACAACAGACGATTATTTTAAGCAAGCAATCATTTATACTACAAAACTTTCAGAAAAAAAAGCACTACAGTTTACAGCAAAGCATACATTTAATACTTTACCACAGGATTTAAATTTTTCACCTGCAATATCAGAGCCAGTAATTTATAAACTTAATAAACAAAAAAGCTGGTTTAAGAAGAACAATATAATGCTGCAATCAACAATATTGGGTAGCACGCCTAAAGGAAAGTACAATTTAACTTTAGGCTCAAGTTTTAGAGCTATAGAGTTAAATTCAGATTTTATTGGCATTAATGGAAACGATCATTCGTCAATAAATGGATTTCAAAACCATTTAAATTACATCCAAAAAAGTATTTTTTTAAGTAGTAATTATAAGTTTCAGTTAAAGGGTTTTAGATTCAACCCTTCAATCGCCCTAACTTATCTGCAACAAGGCTTAACAGATAAATTTTATAATAGAATTCGAGATACTAGCAGTTTTTTAATTGAACCAAGTTTTTCAGTAGCGTATAAAGTTAATAGCTTTTCTGGCTTCCTAATTTCAACAGGTATTAAGCAGAAACCATTTACCGAAGATTACTTTGTTGAAAACCAAGTGTATATTTCTAGTAGAATTATGAAGGCAAATGAAGTTAGTTTACAAATTCAACAGAGTAAGAGTATTAGTTTTTTTTATTTGATAAATAATCTGTACAAACAGTTTCAATTTAATATTGGAGCTATTTATTCAGAAAATAAAGGTAATTATTTTTCAAACTTGCTGATTCAACAAAACAGCACAAAGTCGGTTTTTTTCTTTCTACCTGAAAATAATCAAATGTTTTCTTTAAACTTTTTGATTGAAAAATATGTGCCCATTTTGCAAGGAACAATAAGGCTAAAGAGTGACTATTCAAAACAATTGTATAAAAACATTCTAAATAATTCTTCATTAAGAAACAATACATCCAAAAGTTTGAACAACACATTATTTTTCAAAACTGCATTTGATGGAAAAGTAAATTTTGAGAATACAGTAGAACACAAATTTTTACAATCTAAAACGGAAGGTGGTTTTCAGTTCAACAACCAATCTATTATTAACAATTTTCAAATAATAATTAAACCAACAAAAAGGCTTTTTCTTTTACTCTCAACAGACTACTACATACCAACCACTTCAAATAATAGGCAAAACTATTTTTTCGTTGACGCTGACTTAACTTATCAAACTAAAAACAAAATTTACGACTTCCGTTTTAAAGCAAGAAACATTACTAATAATAAAACACTAAATCAGTTTGACACAAATGACTATTCAACCAACAATTTACAAACCAACTTATTACCCAACCATTTGATGCTAAGTGTTTCAAGGAATTTTTAGTTTATACTTTTCGAAGGTTAAGAAAAAAAGAAATTGCAGAGCTAGAAAGCAGATAATGGTGCAGAAAAGCGTATTTGTACAAGCATTACAAACCATTAAAAGCCAAATACAAGCTTGGGAATTTAAATACTTAATAAAAGCCCCCGTGGCAGGCACTGTTTACTTTACAGGGTACTTTCAGGAAAACCAGGAAATGAAAATTGGGCAGTCGTTATTTTATGTGCAACCTGTAAACACAGCTTACTTTGTAGAGATGCTGATACCACAGTATAACTTTGGCAAGGTTAAACAAGGGCAGGAAGTTTTATTAAAGTTTCAGGCTTATCCTTATGAGCAATATGGTTCAGTCACTGGCAAGATAGGTTTCATTAACAGTGTAGCGACCGATAGTGGCTATTTGGCTAAAGTTGTACTTACCGATGGATTAGTTACCACTTATAAAAAGCCATTACTGTACCGTAACGGACTATTCGCCCAAGCGGATATTGTAACAGAGAATATGAGGCTTTTGGAAAGGTTTTACTACAACCTAATAAGGCAGGTTAAACGTTAATATAAAACTGCAATAAAACCTTATAGGAAAAAGTTTCAAAAAAAATTACTGAAAGGTGTGCAGCGAAAAGCAGGAATGCCGCTGATGGCTGAGCTAAAGCCACACTTCAAAATTATCTTACAGCTATATTTTCTGCCCTTCTTCCACTAAGCATTATTTGTTGTAAAGTGTAGTACACAATGCACAGCATTAACCCAAACAAACCACTGAAAACCCACACATTTAAGTGTTGAAAAGGATGTATTACCTGGCTGGCAGAGGTATATAAAATGCGCTGTGGTTTTGTAAAAATATCCCAACTGTTAAAGCGTAAAAACCTGCCGATGAATACGCCGTAGCCACACAATAACAGGCTACCAAAAACAGATAGTTTTACCCACACCTCTTTTAAATGCCTGGCAAGAAATTCTTCCACCTGCATAAGCGATACAATGCCCAGCAGCAGGCCGTTCCAGGCGGCTGAGGTTACCAGTAACAGGTCGTACCAAATGGGCACAGGTTCCCGCAACTCATAGTGAAAAATGTCTGTTATAATGTATGGCGCATTTGGTAAAAATAACAGCCAGCAAACTATTAAAAACCATGACTTTTTATTGATACTTTGTTGTTTTAACAACCTTCTGCTGAATACCAATGGAAGTACGGCCAAAAACATATTCCATACATAAAACATATACATAGGTTCGTAAGTATAAGCCACACGAACAGCGAGTAAAAGCATGGTAAATGCTACTGATAAAAACAGCATTTTTTCAATGCCTGATAAACGCACAAATCTCTTCTTCATAATAAACTCAATATTTTGGGTAAGAAAATAATAACGCCAATAATTACACTTGCAATAGCTGCTATTGTTACGGCAGCAGCACTTACATCTTTAATAATTTTTATGGTAGGATGAAAGTTTGGTTGAACCATATCGCACAGCTTTTCCAAACAACTGTTCAGCATTTCCAACGCTGTTACCATTGCAATACAGCCAATAATAAACATCCATTCAACAGCAGAAATATGTAGTAAAAAACCTGCCACAATAGCTATACACGTAAAGCCTGTATGTATCTGGCCATTGCGGTCGTTTAATACAAAATATTTCCATCCTGCAAAGGCATTAATGAAAGACTTGCCTAAAGTTTGTTGCTGTTTGCTCATGGTTGTTTTGTTGCTGTTTTTTCTGCTATCCACTTCCACCAGAAAAAGGTGCAGGTGGTGTACACAAACATATTGTACAAATCGTCGATAACCGAATGCCCGTTTTGTACTACTGCCACATACATGGCAATAGGAAACAACATGCACAACAATGTAATGCCTATGCCTGCTGCATTTAAGGGAATGTACATGCCGTGATAACGCTTAAACCATGCCATAGTTGTAAATTTTAAATAGAGTTAAGAAGGGTTTAGGGTAATTTACTTATTAGGCGATGCCTGCATGTTTTATATACCAGGCTTCATTTATTTCTGTTTTTAACCTGCCCACGGTCTTTTCAAATTTGATACCCATTTTTCTCCAGTATTTGTTAAAGCTGTTATTGCCTGCTTTAAACAGCTGCCTGTGGGCAAACCAAACCACCAGCGAAGTAAACAGCCAGAAATATTTGTAACCATAAAAAGCAACATACCTTCCCAGTATTGTTTTTGACCTGAAAATGTTCAATAAGCGCTCCTGTTGAAAGCGGATATGAGGTGCTTCATCAATCAATATATCAGTGCATATCTCTTTCAGCAAAGCGCAATTGGTGGCATCTTTTAAGGACTGGTAAAATACCTGTGCAGCGCTTTCTACAATTATCACAGCAATTGTCCAGCTTTCCATGTTGGTGTTGAAATGCCTTGCTTTTCTGAATAACGAATCGCCCCAGTTCTTTTCAATTCTTGGCTGGCCAATCATATCTAAATAACGACCAAGATTGTTGCCATGCTTCTGTTCTTCTTTAATAAACAACTGCATAGCTTTTACATAAAAAGGGTCATCAATGGTAATCGCATATTTTGTACAGGCTTTTATGAGGTTATTTCCGTCAGATGTTTCACCCAACTGCCAGGCCTGTAAAGACTTAAGAATTGTTCTTGTTTGCTGAGGCGTAATGGATGGCTGTTGCAGCCAGTTAATCCTTTCATTTTTTAAGTTCGACTGATAATAATCGAACCATTGTTTTGATGTTTGCATAGTGGATTGTTTGAGTGATGTTAGTTTACAAGCCTGCAGAATGTATTATCGTGCAGTACTTTCTTTACTTCTTTACTAAGTGAATCTTTGGTGGCAGCAGATATATTTATGATGGCATAGGATGGCTTGCCTTTTAGCATTTGCCAGCGCCAGTTAAACTGGCTGATGGTTGTTTCTGTTCCATTATCGTACCACCAGGCTGTATACAATATGTCTTTATCTTTTTGTAAGATGCTTGTGTAAATAGTGTGGTTATCAACAACCTCTTCTTGTATATTTTTAAAACTGTACCCACTGCCTCGCCAGCAAACCATGGGCTGATGGTCTGCCCTGTAAAAAGCGGTGATGCGCTTTATATAAACAAGGCTGCTGGTGTTGTCAAGTTTAAAAATTTCCTTATCAACAGCCTTGCACTGGTAACCGTTTATTGTAGTTGCAGGAAGAGAAAGAGAAACCTGTTTTGTTTTGTTTTTAAACTCATTTGTTGCCGCTGTACAACAAATGAGGATGAGCATGATTTGGCTTAAAATGATAAAACGTGGGGTCCTTTTTTTGTCCGTTATAAATGCTGCTTCTTTTCCAAATTTGGCGATGCATGCCTTTACCAATAAGGAAGCTGGAAGTATAACATACAAAACAAAACAAAGGATACCTACGGCTTCGTGCATAAAAGTGACAGACATAAGCGAGAACTGAACAAGGCACACAATTCTTATAAGATTAGATATAATGTTGAACGCAACTATTACTGCCAGTAAGCAAAACCCGTATGCTGGTGCCAGTTGTTTTTGATATTTTTTTTGATAAACTGCTATTAAAACCAATGAACAAACGAGTGAGGTGACAAGCATGTTAAGCCCCATACATTCAGGGTCTACAGAAAATTCATCACCGTTATGCAGAATAATATTGCCGTGTACAACTGGTGGCTGCAGTGTAAAAAAGGATAACAATTTTCCTGCCCATGATGTAAGCTGTAAACGTATAGGAAAACTAAACACATTTGCAAAATGCTGTGTAACAGGCGATAGCAGCAGCACGATGCTTACAGGCAGGTAACTCAATTTACCATACCAGCTTTCAACTACAGAAAACAAAGCACATACGATACAGAAGAAGAGGAAAGTCTTAAGTTGAAGCAACAGGTACAGCACCGCAAACATTATTGCCCAGTAACAATACCTGTTGCTTTTTTGGTTGCCTGGTACTTTAACCGTTGCACTCGCAATACCAATTATTGCAATGCCAATATTTAGGTATTGAACAACGATGTAATCGCTCAATGCTGCAATGGCACATGCTATATAAACCATAGCGAAAGTGACAGGCAATAAATGCTTGCTGAAGTTAATAGTCTGTATGTTTAAGATGGCCATCATGATTATACCAGGCGTGTTTTTGAATGTCCCATACGCACGTAAATAATCAGTAAGCCAGCAATAAATATCAAGGCCCAGTCATGTGGTTCCGGTACTGCGCCTGTTGATTTCATAGAAGCATTTTGTAAACTGTTCTGGCTGTTTTTAATATCAAATCTTTCATAGTCTTCTTTTGTTTCAAGTACTACAAGGCTTGATAATGGCGACACTACATAAGCTTTACGGGCTTCTTCAACAAGGTCAGTATTTACATCGCTGCTTGTTAATTGACGGATACCAAGTTGCTGCATTATATGGTTATAGCTGAAGAGGCGCATTAAATGGTCTGGCGCATTTGAGGTTTCGGTACCTGTTGATTTTGTAAGTACCAGGTGTGCATCATGCAAAACAATAGTAGAACTGTCTTCTGCATTTTTAACGAAAGTATTTGCCTCTATTAACTTTTTCAGCTTGTCTGTATTGCCTTTGTCATAATTAAGAGCACGGTATTCGCGAAGGGTTTTTAAGTAGGGTGATAGTTCGTCACCAAACTCAAACACATTAATAGCTTTCTGTTTGGCGAGGTATTTTTTTAATGAATCAGAGAACCCGCTGTTGTTAATATCTCCAATGTTTGGCGATAAAGCATTGTTCTTTGTTATTACCAAAGATGCTTCTGCATCGGCAATAAGAAAGAAAGGGAAAAGGCTGAAAGTTTTCTTTGTAAATGAAGTGAAAATTTCGTCTTTGTTCTGGTCGGTGATTTGTATTGGTACATCGCCGCAGGCAAATACTTCTTTGTTTTTTAATGACGTGCGTACCAGGTTATAATCTTCCCGCGACCATGACTTGTTAATATCAAGATATACTTTTTTGAGGTTGATATTTTGCAGGACCTCATGATATTCCTGCAGTTTATAGGTGCTGTTGTCAAAAGAAAAATTGGAAGGTTGCGCCTCATTTGCTTTTAGAGAAACTGCCCAATCTTTTTTCATTGATAAATCACTGCCTGTATATCTTTTACTGTTAACAGATTCAATCGCAGAAGGCATTTTTACTTCTAATGGGGTACCAACAAATAACACATCAATATCTTCTTTTGTATTTCGGCAATCAGGTCCGTCAAAATAAATATTGTTATATACAAGCCTTCCATTGTTATTACTGAGCGGTGTGGTAATACCAATTTTAAATAACCTTTGCTCGCTGTTTACTACAGGAAAAACACGCACACTTGCACGGTTACCTTCCTGCCAGTGTACTACAGATGGATCCCTGCTTTCAACACCTACAATAGTTTTATAAGCGCTGTCTGCTTTTTCTTTGGTTGTTAGTATTGCATTTTCTTCTTTTCCGTTTATCCATAATGATAGCGATGTAATTACAGAACCCTGGGGTAAATGAAATGTATATATGGCTTCCTGCTGGTTGGGCCATCTCTGCTTTCTCATTTTATTATAAACTGTAATAGCCTTTTCGGTATAAGCAAGATGCTGGTGCGGCCATATTTTTACAGTTGTATTTATATGATCAGTAATTAAGTCATCACCCTGCCATAACCTTTCTTCTGCCTGGCGCCTTGAATCATACATAGATTCAAGTATTTTAATCTTTTCTGTCTGCAGTATTTTGGGCGGATAAAAGAAAAGTGCTGCAATCATTACCAGTGGGTCATGTTTCCTCTCTTCAGCAAAATTTCTTGAAGGCATACTCCAAAACCAGTTGCCATCTGCAAGGTTTGGTACACTATAAACCAACTCAGATTTTAAAATACGTTCGGTGATATAACCATGCTGTACGTGCTGTGCAACATTTACCCAGCCTGGTAGATTATTATCCTCGTTTAATAATGCTTTCCGGTATTGCTTATCAATGGTGTTGGTAATACTGCACCATTGCAGGGTATACACAGTTATTACAATTAACGACACAGCAGTTCCTGATAGAATACTTATAAGATAGCGTTGAGAGTTTTGCGCTATCCGTCTTATAAGTACCACATTGTATATGGTAAAAAGCAGCGGTACAAAAGTGTGCAGCGAAATACCAAGGGCAAAAAAAGCGATAGCGCTTAAAGCATACAACGGCACTAAGTAAAGTGCCAGGTACGTAAAAGCAACTATCGCTACCCCAAGTATAAAGCAGCTAATGTTTTTTAACCATGCAGGAAAAGTGCTAAAGAATTTAATAGCCGCATAATTGACGCAAATGATAATAAGCAATACAGAAAACCAGGTAACTGATTTCTCAAAAACAATCATTTCACGGTTTAATGAATAAGCACTGATAAGAAAAAGAATAAGGAACAGAAAGAAAGGATATAAACCGCCACGGCCTTTGCGAAGTTTTCCGCTTGACCAGAGCATAACAAAATAAAAAGCGGTAATGAGAAAGTTGGCCATGAAGATGCCCATATACATATCTGGCTTTAGGGTAAATACTACAGGCAGTGCGAACAATGTTCCTGATATGAGTATTGACCATATACCTATGGCAAATAGTGAATCTTTTTCTTGTTTAATTTCAATGTTCATTGTGGTTGTTTTAATATTTAAAAAGTGCTTTGAATTTCAAAGTGTAAGTGCAAAAAAATTACTTCGCCATTTTTATCATTTCTTCCAAAGCCTCAAGGTGGCTTTTAAATGCTTTTTCACCAGCCTTTGTAACAGAGTATAAAGTATTTGTTTTACGGCCAATAAAACCTTTTTGCACTTTTATAAAATCGCTTTCTTCCAGAGTTTTTAAATGACTGGCAAGGTTGCCATCAGTTACCTGTATCAGTTCCTTCATATCATTAAAATTTACTTCATCATTCACCATAAGGGCACTCATAATGCCAAGGCGTATTCGGCTGTCAAATATTTTATTTAAATTTTCAATCGGGTTCTTCATACAATTTTTTTAAATCTGCACAGTAACTGTATTTAAGCATGGCATTAAGCCTGCTTTTTATCAGTACGTTCGTACTTCCACCACATTACCAGGCCATACACAATATGCAGAATGCCAAAACCAACTGCCCAAAAGTAAAGGCTGTAGGTTTCATAGCGTAAATTCATTAATCCCAGAACAATCTGGCAATAGCCAAGATAGCGTATTTCGCCAAGTGTGTATTTGCTGGCGTTTACAAGTGAGAGGCCATAAAAAACAAGGCATCCTGGGGCAATTAATCCAAACTCACCTTCATCAATCAGTTTTAATAAAAAAATACCGCCTGTTACCAATGGTATGGCAACATTTATCATCAGCCTTTTTGCAGTAGCATCCCAAATAGGTTGTTTATTTTCAAGGCTTCTTAACCATGTAAAAAAGAAGGCAGAGCCAAAAGCAGCTAAAAAAGTAAGCACGGCAATAATAAATAACCTTTCTCCTAAAAACTGGTGAAGGGTAGGTGAGTACCTGCTTTCACTGGCAACAATATTGGTAATATCATGATAACCACCAATATCGTTTAGTGCATCGTTTGCAAACCAGGCACCAATTAATGCGCAAATTCCTGCGGCAACGCCGCTTAACCCGCTCAGGCTTATAAAACGGCTGCTGCGTTCCATCATTTGCCTGATGTCTTTTATAGTGTTTAAAGTTGCCAAATTCTCGTTCATAAAAGCACTTTGAAATTCAAAGTAAATGCTAAGAACTGAAACTTCCAAATAAAAAATGGGTTAAAATAAATAATCATGTAACGTTCCATGCCCTGATACGTTATTTTTGAATGGATATGATGGAAAGGATTCCTTTACGGTTTTTATTGATTTGTGTGTTTTGTTTTATGTGTGGTATTGGTATGGCACAAAAGCGAACTGTATCAGGCATTATAAGAGACAGCCAGAGCGATGAACCCATTCCTTTTGCTTCTGCAGTTTTTAAAAAGAGTGGTCGCGGTGCTTTAACTGACTCTTCTGGTAAATTTATTATTGAGCTTGACAGATGGCTGGCGAACGATACACTTTCTATTAACAACGTTGGCTACAAACTTATTTTATTACCTGCGGTTTATTTAAAAGACAGTACTTTTCTTACTATTAAATTAGATGTGCTTCCTTCTTCAGGCGAAGCCGTAGTTAAGTCAAAATACAACCGTGCCTTATGGTTCTGGAAACAAATTATGAAGCGTAAGCCCATTCACGACAAGACACATTGGGATAACTATAGCTACGAAGTGTACAATAAAATGGAAGTAGATATTGAGAATTTTAAAAAAGAAAAATTTACTACCAACAAGCTTTTAAAGCCTTTAAGTTTTTTAACTGATTATATTGATTCTACCTCTGAGGCCAAACCCTTTTTGCCTGCTTACATTACAGAAACATTGTCTGATTATTACTTGCAAAAAAGTCCACACAAAGCAAGGGAAGTGATAAAAGCCACGCGTACCAATGGTTTAGACAACGAAAGTTTGGTAAAAGAATTGGGTGGCATGTACAACAATGTAAACGTGTACAGCAACACCATCCCTGTTTTTAACAAGCAGTTCATAAGCCCTTTTAACGATAACGGCGATAACTTTTACAACTTTAAATTGCTTGATACACAGTACCTCAGCAAACGCAGGCTGGTACACCTTCGTTTTACACCAAAACGCAAAGGCGAGGATACTTTTGAAGGCGATTGCTGGATACACGACTCTACGTTTTCCATTCAAAAAATTACCCTGCGCCCTTCGCCAGAGGCTGATTTAAATTTTATAACAGGATTAACCCTTATACAGGAATTTAAACTGGTAAACGATACCACCTGGTTTTTGTATAAAGACAAATTTGTGGCTGATGTTTCGCCGATGGGTAAAACAAAAATTTCGCTCAAAGGCCGTAAAACCACAACCTATAAAGATGTTGTGCTCAACAGTAAATCTGTAGTGGTTGAGCTTGATAAATCGCCCATCATTGAGAAAATAGAACTTGCCAAAGATCATAAGCAAAACAGCGATACTTTCTGGAACAGCAGGCGGCATGAAGAGCTTAGCAAAACAGAAGCAGGCGTGTATAAAATGCTGGATACGCTGCAAAAAAATCCTGCTTACATGGGCTATAAAAACACCCTACAATTTATTGCACGCGGTACCAAAGATTTTGGAAAAATACGTATCGGGCCCTGGTTTTACTGGTTCAGCAATAACCAGTACGAAGGTTTTAGAACGCGGTTTGATGTGCGTACCAATAAAGATTTCAGTAAAAAATTATACCTGCATGGCTACATTGCTTACGGCTTTAACGACCAAAAATTTAAAGGGCTGGCTGAGGTAAAATATATCTTTAATCATCAGCCATGGACCTACATTAATGTCTCGTACAAAAACGATATTGATAACGGCCAAACCTCTTTCGACCAGCTTACACAAGACAATATTTTTGGCACCATGCTAAGGCGTAATGGTGTTGTGCAAAAATTTCAGCGGCAGGAAGAAAAGAGAATAGAAATTTATAAAGAAACCACTAAAGGCTGGGGCTTTGGGCTTACTGCCGCAAGTAAACAGTTCGAGGCACTCAGGTATTTGCCCGGTGCTAAATTTTTTCCTGTAACAAATGGCGACCCTTTAAACAGTTTTGAAACAACCCTTAAACTGCGTTATGCTTATGCAGAACGTACGGTTGAAACCAATTTCAGCCGCATAAGTGTGGGCAGCGATTTTCCTATTGTTGAAGTGAATTTAACCAAAGCATTGCCTGGTGTTTTAAATAGCAGTTACGATTATAATAAAGTAGATATTTCGCTTAAAGATTTCCTGAAAATTGCTCCCTTTGGCCGCATTTACTACAACCTTTTTGCTGGTAAAACCTTTGGTAAAGCACCTTATAATTTTCTTACTATTTTGCCTGGTAACGAAAACAGTTATTATAACAAAAGGGCTTTTAACCTTATGAACCGCTTTGAATATGTAACTGATAAATACGCAGGTTTTAATATAGAACATAATATTGGCGCGGGTTTGTTCAGGTTTGCAAAGTTTACCCGCAAGCTTAAGCTGCGCCAAAGTTGGGAGGCCAAAGGCATTATTGGTGGCCTTACTGACGAAAACAAAAAGCTCAATTTTAAAGGCGATCATTTCTTTAAATCACTTGATAATAAAATGTATCTTGAGCTTGGTACCGGCATAGACAATATATTCCAGTTTTTCCGTGTTGATTTTGTTTGGCGAGTACTTTCCCCTTCTGCCAGTAAAGAAACCGTTAGCCGTTTTGGTGTTTTCGGCAGCTTCCGTTTTTCGTTTTAGAAGAAGTTTTATGGAGCCAGCTTGTGTACTGCTATGAAACTTTGTTGCGTCGCACCCTTGTACGGTTTGATACGCTGTGCAGCTTTTTTACCTAAAACTTCTTTTTTAGTTGCTAAGCCGTACCGCCTCTTTGCTTCTTTGTTTCTTTGCGTGAGATTTTTAACTTCTTCTTTGCTCCATTGTTTCTTTGCGTGAAATCTGCTATAAACAAAACCAGAAACATATATTTGAGTTTCATCAGAAAAAACATGAAGAAAAAGATTGCATTAGTAACAGGTGGCTACAGTGGCGAAGCAGAAATAAGCTACAAAAGCGTTATCACCGTAGGCAATAATATAGATACAGAAAAATTTGACGTTTATAAAATTGACATCACATCAAATGGTTGGTTCTTTATTGCAGAAGATGGTCAAAAATCAGCAGTAAACCGTGAAGATTTTACTGTCATCGCCGAAGGCAAAAAAATAAACTTTGATGCTGTGTTGCTTTGCATACACGGCACCCCTGGTGAAGATGGCAAACTGCAGGGCTATTTTGATATGCTTAACCTGCCTTATACCAGTTGTGATGCTGCTACATCAGCCTTAACTTTTAATAAAAGGTACACCGTTGCAGTTGCATCCTTTGGTGGCATCAATGTTGCAAAAAGTATACACATCTTTAAGCATACCCCAACAACTCCAGAAACAATTTTGCAGCAGTTACAATTGCCTGTTTTTGTAAAGCCTAACAACGGTGGCAGCAGCATTGGTATGAGTAAGGTAAATAAAGCGGATGAGCTGCAGGCCGCACTGGACAAGGCTTTTAAAGAAGATAACCAGGTGTTGATTGAAGAATTTATTAAAGGCCGTGAGTTTACCATTGGTGTTTTTAAAACCGGCGGCAACATCATCACCCTGCCAATGACAGAGGTGATTAGTAAAAAAGAATTCTTCGATTTTGAGGCAAAATACCAGGGCCTGAGCGAAGAAATTACACCAGCCAACCTTGAAGAAGTATATGCAGAAAAAATCCGCGCAGCAGCAAAAAGAGCTTACGAAGTGTTAAACTGCCGTGGCATTGTTCGTATTGATTTTATACTGAACGAAGCAAACAACGAAGCGTATATGTTAGAAGTAAATACGGTGCCTGGCCAAAGCGAGGCAAGCATTATACCTCAACAGGTAAAGGCCATGGGCTGGACGTTGAAAGATTTTTACAGTGCAGTAATTGAAGAGGCTTTTAATTTTTAATAAATTTGGGGGTGATCGTTCAATTGCTTTGCATGTAAATTCGTGTAATTAGTGCCAGTGGCTTTAATTCGTGTATCTCAAAATCATAAATTGTAAACGTGTTCAAATTCATAACAAATAAACCACTCATTTTAAACATTCTGGTTGGTGTGCTGTTGCTTGTGGTTTTAGTGCTTGGATTTTTTGCCTCTCTTGGCTGGATGACAGGCCACGATAAGAACGAAAAAGTTCCTTCTATAATTGGCCAAAACCTTTACGCAGCAAAAGCTACACTTGAAGGCAAAGGTTTTAGGGTAGAAGTAGCAGACAGTGTTTTTACCACAGAAGTTGCTGGCCTTACTATTACCAAGCAAGTACCTGAAGGCGATGCACTTGTAAAAAAAGGCCGCACCATTTATCTTACTGTAAACCGTGCAGTACCACCTGTTATTGATATGCCAAGCCTTGTTGGGTTTTCGTTTAAAAGCGCTGAATTATACTTGCAAACTTTGGGCTTAAAATTGGGCGATACCAGTTACCGTGCAGACTTTGCACGTAATGCGGTTTTGGAGCAATTATACAATAAAGAAATACTAAAGCCAGGCAGTAAAGTGCCACTGGGCAGCACTATTGATTTTGTGCTTGGCAGTGGTGTAGGAACCAATGATATCAATGTTCCTGATTTAGTAGGCTTAACATTGGCTCAGGCAAAAGGCCTGTTGGCTTCAATGGGTTTAAGTGCAGGTTCAGTGGTGGTAAATGGCACTATAAGCGATAGTCTTAATTCTTTTGTGATTAGGCAAACGCCAGAGGTTTTTACAGAAGCAGTTCCAGGCGAAAAAACACCTAATAAAATACGTGCAGGTGCAACCATGGATATTTACATAAGCAATACAGCACCTATAAAAGACACCGCTAAAACAAATTAGAAAATGACAGAAATTTCAGTAGAAAAGCTAAAAGCAAGGATGGATGCAGGTGAAAAATTAAACCTGCTTGATGTACGTGAACCAAGTGAATATGCCGAGTTTAATATTGGTGGCAAACTATTTCCGTTGGGTAAAATACAGGGGATGCAGATTGAAGACATTGAAGACCTGCGCAACGAAGAAGTAATCATCAACTGCCGCAGCGGCAAACGCAGTGCCATGGCTTGTATGATATTGGAACAGATGGGTTTTACCAATACTGTTAACGTTACAGGTGGTGTACTTGACTGGCAGGAAAAAATAAAATGAATTGATTAAACAATTATGTCTCATTTCTTCCACCAGATTATTATTGTGTTCTTAATTTTTTGTACAGCTTGTAATACAAAAATTAAGGAAGATAACTTAGCAATAAATAAAATGAGCTACGAAACCGGCTCACATGCGTCTGTTAATTTTAGCGTGGATAGCTTTGATTCAAAAAACTATTCATCATTCCCTTATTGGGAAGCTACCATGGAACAGTTTGGGGAATCTTACATTGACACATTTTCAGTTGCTGGAATTAAGTTTAGAATAGTACATGAACAAGCAGATTCTTTTCCTCAAATTATTACACTGGAAAAACTAACTATAGATAAGAAATGGTTGAAGCGGATTGAATTCTATGACTATAATAAAGCATTTGAAGTAGAACATCTACAAGATATTAATCGGGATGGATACATTGACATACTGCGGTATATGTATTTTGATGAAGAAATTTATTTTTTCGACCCAAGGAAAATGGATTTTGTAGATTCTGTAGGCGCTATTATTAATCCAAGTGTACATCTGATTGATAAAGTAAAAAATATCTTCTGCGACTTTCAATCTTACAGAGAAAATTGTGGACAAATCCATTCAACACTGTATACATTTAAAGGGCTTAGCAAATACGAACTCTATCAAGTAGAGCTCTATAATTGTGATGATGAAGACGAAAATTCCAAAGTCACAAAGCTTATATTGCATAAATGTATAGCAGGAACTTCAGACTCACTTGTGAAAGTAGAAGAAACCAAATTGGGTAAAGCTATTAATATTGATGATAGTCAATATTCTGATGGTGGTCAAAGCTATTTTAACCATAAAGCATATTGGCTAAAACGATACAAAAAATTGTTAGGCTTATAGGATAATAATTGTACTGTTAAAATCTAATTTATAGTGACAAAATTCACATAACGCCCTTACTTTTATACCTACAATTCACCAAAGAAAAGGAGGTATTCATGAAATCTACAGATAAGTCATGGAATGCCTTGGTTAAATTTAACTAAGGCATTCTGCAAAGACAATCATCTGGTGACTGAGCAATCAGTCAATAGCCGTAGGGTATATCCCTGCGGTTTTTTTATGCGTATTATTACTGACACAAATAAATGCACAATAGTGTATCAAAGCGCCGCAGTGAGTGACACTCACAGAGTCCTGCGGACAACGAAGTTCAATTATTGACTGAAAGTCCGTTCCCAAAAACAAATTCTTTATTTTGCAACCATGAACAATTTTGATGCGCAATTACAACATTTGGTTACTGAAGCTTTGCATGAAGACGTGGGTGATGGCGACCACAGCACTTTGAGTTGCATACCTGCTGATAAAAAGGGTAGGGCAGTACTGAAAATTAAGCAGGATGGGGTTTTGGCTGGCGTTGAAGTTGCTGAAAAGATATTTCACTTCGTAGAACCATCAGTAATATTTACCCCTTTTAAAAAAGATGGTGAGGCGATGGTTTTTGGTGAAAAAGCATTTGAAGTAGAAACATCTATACATACCATTTTAAAATGCGAAAGGCTGGTACTGAACTGTATGCAGCGCATGAGTGGTATTGCTACCCATACAAAACAATACACTGATAAACTGGCTGGCTATACTACCAAACTGCTTGATACAAGAAAAACAACACCAAATTTTCGTTTACTTGAAAAAGAGGCGGTAAAGATTGGTGGCGGCATTAACCACAGGTTTGGTCTGTACGAAATGATTATGCTTAAAGACAATCATATTGATTATGCTGGCGGCTTAAATGAAGCCATTAGCAAGGCCTATGATTATGTGCAAACTATAAAACCATCATTAAAAATTGAAGTAGAAACAAGAAGTTTAAGTGACGTAGAAACAGTTTGTGCTATAGGTAAAGGCAAGGTTTTTAGGATTATGCTGGATAATTTTACTCCTGAACAAATTGTAGAAGCGCTAAAAACAATCAACGGTAATTTTGAAACTGAAGCCAGCGGAGGTATTAACCTTGATACCATTGAAAGCTTCGCTGCCACTGGTGTTGATTATGTTAGCGTTGGTGGATTGATTCACCAGGCAAAGAGTGTAGACCTGAGTTTGAAAGCGATAATATTGTAATAATGAGCAAGAAATTTAAACCCACAGGCAACGGCCTTGTGTTTAGCACAGACCCAAATTTTAAGCTGGATGAAGAGCAGGAAGACATTACAACCCTGCCGCCTGCACAACAAAAACTGCGCATTAAGTTAGAAACAAAGCACCGTGCAGGTAAAGCCGTTACACTGGTTACTGGTTTTGTTGGTACAGATGCAGAACTGGAAGACCTTGGCAAAAAACTAAAAAACTTTTGTGGTACAGGTGGTTCAGCAAAAGATGCAGAGATTATTATACAGGGTGATCAAAGGGAGAAAGTGCTACAATGGCTTTTGAAAAACGATTATAAGCAATCAAAAAAAATATAAACTCAAAGTTTTATTGGTGGGTTTATTTGGAAAATTTAGATAGAATACTACATAACAAAAAAATAATTTATTGTTTTTTTATGAGTATTATCATTATTGTAGTATTTTCCTCGTCCAAACCCCCCTGTTGTATGAGTCATCAACCTCAAATTTCTGTTACCATCACACAAATTGTATATGATAAAATGACGGTGCAGGTTCACTCTCAGCCTGTTTTACAAAGCCATTTAAAGTATTCCATTGTTACCAAAGAAAATCGTTTGGTGCGCAAAGGCTACTTTACAGGAAGCGAGGTTCAGTTAAGAACAACGCATCTTGAAGACGGTCATTATTACTTTAATATGTTTATTGAAGAAGAGCTTTGTTCCAACATTTGTTTTGAAAAAAAGAGCTCGGTTGTAAGTGAGTTGGTTCTTGACTACCGTTAACCATCAACACTTTAAATAAAAAATCCCGAAGTAAAACTTCGGGATTTTTATATTATTTGTAGTGCAGTTTTATTTTCCTACCACTTCTTTTACCAGCTTTACAGTGCGTGTTACATCAGGTATTGCGAGTGCTGCAAGATTTGGTGCGTAGTGCATAGGTGCATCGGCACTTGTAATACGGCGTATTGGTGCATCAAGGTAATCAAACCCTTCTTTCTGTATACGGTAAGTAATTTCAGAGCTTACAGAAGCAAATGGCCATTGTTCTTCAACAATAACCAAACGGTTTGTTTTCTTAACGCTTTCTAAAATTGTTTTCCAGTCTAACGGACGTATAGAACGAAGGTCAATTACTTCAGCGCTGATACCTTCTTTTTCCAGTTCAACTGCAGCAGCCAAAGCCACTTTCATCATTTTGTTATAAGAAACGATGGTTACATCGCGGCCCTGCCTTTTTACATCTGCCTTACCAAGCGGAATATAATATTCTTCTTCAGGCACATCACCTTTATCGCCATACATTACTTCACTTTCCATGAAAATTACAGGATCTTGCTCGTAACGGATAGCTTGTTTTAATAAACCTTTTGCATCATAAGGTGTAGAAGGTGATACCACTTTGATACCAGGAATATTTGCATAATAGCTTTCAAAAGCGGTTGAGTGCTGTGCGCCTAACTGGCCTGCACTACCGTTACCACCACGAAAAACAATAGGGCAGCTGATTTGTCCACCACTCATTGCAAGCATTTTACTCGCAGTATTTAAAATCTGATCCAATGCCAATACAGCAAAGTTCCAGGTCATGTACTCAACAACAGGCTTAAGGCCATTTTGAGCCGCACCTACTGCAATAGCAGTAAAACCAAGCTCAGCAATTGGCGTATCAATCACGCGTTTTTCACCAAATTCGGCCAGCATACCCTGGCTTACTTTGTAGGCCCCGTTATATTCAGCCACTTCTTCACCCATTAAAAAAACCTTCTCATCCCTTCTCATTTCCTCACTCATGGCCTCACGAATGGCCTCTCTAAAAGCAATTGAACGCATGTTTCTGTGTTTAAAAATTGAGCCGCAAAAATATAGGTTTATGAACTAAAAAAATCAACTGGTAATTATCTTGTTACTGCCAACGTTTGCATGCTTTTGTTGACGGGCTTGGGGATTTCTGTTGAGCGCCTGTTGTGTCACTCTCTTGTACGTTTATAACCACATGCAGCAAGTGAAAAGGTATTTGTACAGGCATAAAAAAACAGTAAAGAAAAATAGCGAGGCTACCTTCTTTACTGTTACACCAAATCAAAACTAAACACCTATCAACCAAAACGTCTTAATTCTTCTTATTTCTTTGTATCCCTGTTTTTTCTAAAGCCTTCCATTTTTGCCAGTTGCTCTTTTGTGAGTACAGCTTTAAAACTATCTTTTTGTTGAGCCATCAATTGTTTGCTTTGTTCCCTCTTTTGTTCTTCAGTTAAAGAAGCATTGTCATGTATTGCTTTTATTTTGCTCCTTACACCTTCCTGCGATGCTTTTAGTTTAGCCACCTGGTCATCAGTTAAGCCAAGTTGCGTTTTCATTTCATCAAGCCTTGCTGTACCCATTTTTTTATGCCTTTCACCACCTTTTTGTTTAACATCTGCCAATTGTTTTTTCTGGTCTGCAGTTAACAAAGCATCCATCTTTTGTTTGTGATCTTGCCTCAGGGCTTGGCTTTGTTTCTTGAAGTCACCCATGGTAATTTTATCGTTGCTTCTCAAGGTACTCAGCTGTTTGCGAAAATCATCGTTAATGGTTTTTGCCTGTGCTTTCTGATCGTCTGTAAGGTTGAGCTTTCCGCCAAAGTCCCCTTTGCCACCATGCTTAAAGTGTTCCCCTTTTTTATGGTCAAAACCTTGTTTTTCCTGTGCGTTAACCGCGCTAAAACTTAATAACAGTGCGGTACTTGCGATAATGATACGTTTCATAGTATTTTCTTTTTTTGTTGTTTTAAATTGTTTGTTCAAAATAGTAGACGGTATGCTGTAACTGAAAGTTTAATCAAGGTTTTGTTAATCGGTAAAGGGCAGATTTTTCCTGCTCATCAGGGATTGTTACAATAAAAAAAGCGGTGGTACATTTTGTACCACCGCTCACTAATTCAATATCAAAATGCTATCCTTTATTTGCCAATTGACCACATGCTGCATCAATGTCTTTACCACGGCTTCTTCTAAGCCTTGAATTCACTCGGTTTTTATCAAGGTGTGTCATAAATGCATCTACCACATCTTCATCAGGTTTATGAAATTTAAAGGCATCAATGGGGTTGTATTCGATAATATTTACAAGATCAGCAGGTACCTGCCTGAAAAGTTTAATCAGTTCATCTGCATCTTTTAAACTGTCGTTAAAGTTTTGAAAGAGAATGTATTCAAAAGTTATTTCGCTACCAGTTTGCTTGTAAAAATAGTTCAACGCTTCAACCAATGCCTCAATATTGTTGCTTTCGTTAATTGGCATAATCTCGTTACGCTTTTTATCGTTGGCCGCGTGTAAACTCAATGCCAGCTTGAATTTTACCTTATCATCGCCCAATTGCTTTATTTGTTTGGCAACCCCCGCTGTCGAAACGGTAATACGTTTTGGACTCATAAATAAACCATCTTCTGCACTTATGCGTTCAATGGCTTTTAATACATTCTTATAATTAAGCAAAGGTTCGCCCATACCCATAAACACAATGTTTGAAAGCTTTTGCTGGTAAGCTTTTTCACTTTGTTCGTTTATTAAAACCACTTCATCATAAATCTCATCGTAGGTAAGATTACGCTTCCTGTCCATATAACCTGTAGCACAAAATTTACAGCTAAGGCTGCAACCTATTTGTGAGGAGACACAGGCCGTTTTTCTTTTTTCTGTAGGAATTAAAACACCTTCTACCATGTGGCCGTCAGTTGTTTTAAAGCGGCTTTTAATGGTGCCATCTTCACTGTTCTGTACTGTTTCAACCTGTAAGGCCGGCAAAGTAAATTCAGTAGATAACTTAGTGCGCAGGTCTTTGCTGAGGTTGGTCATGTCATCAAAACTGTGGGCATGTTTTTGCCACAGCCATTCGTGTACCTGCTTCACGCGGAACTTTTTTTCACCAATAGAAGTAAAATAAGTTTCTAACTCACTTAACGAAAGATGACGGATATTTTGTTGTGCTGCCATGCCGCAAAGGTAGTTTGTATGGCATGGTTTGCAATTACTTTGTTTTCTTCGCTTAGTTAAAGTTGATTTTTGAAACGGAATTTGTGTTATATAAAAGCTGAATAAAGTATCAAAGCGTACATGCCGATAGCTATCGGCAGTGCGACGCAACGAAGTACAATTAATAACCTAATGCCGGTTACATAAATGCAAAAGGCAGAAGGCCTTTTGCTTGAGGAAGCAAACAAAAAAATGAATTCATGAAAACTGCTTATATCATAGATGCCGTTCGCAGCCCTATAGGGAGGTATGGTGGTAAATTAAGTAATGTGCGGCCTGATGATTTGCTGGCGCTGATGATAAAAAGCCTTGTTGAAAGAAATGCTTCGATAGATGTAAATCTTATTGAAGATGTGATTGCAGGTGCTACCAACCAGGCTGGCGAAGACAATAGAAACGTAGCAAGAATGGCGGCTTTACTGGCAGGTTTGCCCGTTATTGTTGCAGGCAATACCGTAAACCGTTTGTGTGCAAGTGGTCTGCAATCTGTAATGGATGCAGCGCGTGCCATTATGTGCGGCGAGGGTATGCTGTACATTGCTGGCGGTGTGGAAAGTATGACGCGGGCACCTTTTGTGACAGCCAAGAGCAGCGGTGCCTATAGCCGTAAAATTGAAACGTTTGACAGTACCATTGGCTGGCGTTTTACCAATAAAAAACTGGCTGCCATATACCAACCTTATAATATGGGGCAAACGGCTGAGCATGTGGCCAAACAATGGAGTATAAGCCGTGAAGCACAGGATGAATTTGCTTTCAGCTCGCATGACAAATACTTTAAAGCACTGCAAAAAAATTTGTGGGCGGATGAAATTATTGCTGTGCCTTTAACTGAAAACAGTGAGCCTGATTTGTTGGGTAAGGATGAACATCCACGTAAAACAAGTATAGAAAAATTGAATGCTTTGCGGTCTGCTTTTGTAAAAGGCGGTACTGTTACGGCAGGTAACAGCAGTGGTATTAATGATGGTGCCAGTGCTTTGTTACTGGCAAGTGAAGAAGCGGTGAAGTTGTTTAATTTACAACCCATGGCACGTGTAGTAAGTATGGCAGTGGCAGGTGTGCATCCTGATATTATGGGTGTTGGGCCTGTGGCTGCATCGCAGAAAGCCTTGCTGCGTGCAGGTTTAAAAGTAAATGATCTTGATTTGATAGAATTGAACGAAGCTTTTTCATCACAAGCTTTAGCGTGTATCAATGATCTTGAATTGAACAACGATATTGTAAATGTAAATGGTGGTTCTATAGCACTTGGTCACCCGTTGGGTTGCACGGGTGCAAGAATTACAACTACCTTACTGCATGAGATGAAGCGGCGGCAATTAGGTTATGGGTTAGCTACCATGTGTGTGGGAGTAGGGCAGGGGGCAACAATGATTTTTGAAGGATTGTAAATTATGGAAGAATTTTTGGCATATATAATCAGGGCAAACAAAAGCACCAGCATGAATATCGCGCTGTATGGCCTACTTGCTTTTTTTGTAGGTATTGGTAGTTTGTTTCTTGGTGTAGCATTAATTACAATTTTTTTAATTGGTGGTGGCTTCCTGGTTTTTATTGTTGGTATTATAATGGGTAGCACCTCAGCTTACCAAATAACAAAGGATATATTAAGTGTGTCGCCAGAAAAGATAAGTGTGGCTTCTAAAGATTATATGCTGACAGAGATTTCTGACTTGCACTTTTATTTTGGCTCCTTCAATAACCAGTCAGGTTATGGTTATTATACTGAAACTTCAGGAGCGGTTGAGTATGGCATCAATAATACCATTTCCTTCATAAGTAATGAGATCAACGTTGGGGTAACTTTTTTTCTCAATGATGAAAATCATGCAAATGCTTTTTTGCAGATGCTTTATCAACTTAGAGATGAAGGCATTGTGTTTACTGCAAACGGCCGCTTCTTTCCCACCTTTCATTAAGTGTTATTTATAGTAAGTTTCATCAAGGTAAAACAAACCGTCTGCCTTTTTCCAGTACCAGAATTTTTTCTTGTACACACTGTAGGTGCCTTTCAAGCTTTTTTGTGCGTAGATGTCAGGTACATAAATCACTTTTGGGGGAACCGTTTTATAACGCAGGTTTAAATTGGCTTTTTGTTCGGGGGTAAATGCCCTTGCAATTTTTGAATAATCAGGAGTTAAATTTTCATCCTGCGGAAGTTTTTCTTTTGGGGTTAATATTTTTCCGTCGCCACTTATTATAACCATTGCCCTTACATTGGCTACACGTGTTGTAGCAACGGCAGGTATTTCAGCCGCATCGGGTGTAACTGTTGTGCCTGGTGTAACACTGTTATTAATGGATGAATTAGTGTTGCCTGCGGTTGTTTTATTGGGAACAGACTTTTTGCTGCATGCAACAACAGAAACCAGGGTGATTACAATTGCGAAAATTTTCTTCATGTTGAAAAGTGGTAAAAAATTATGCCAATGTTGTGTATTAACTGAATTGAAAGTTAATAAGCTCAGTTTGCTGTATTGTTTGCTGTTCGCTACTTGCTAAGTTTTTAATGGTACAGGTGCCTTCTTCCAGCTCTTTGCTGCCAATAATAACAATGTATTTCACCTGTTTTTTATCAGCATATTTAAACTGTTTATCCATTTTGGTGGCTTCATGAAATAGCTCGCAACGAATATTATTGGCACGTAATTGCTGTGTTAAAGTAAAGGCTGTTTTGCTTTCGGCTTCGCCGAGATTAAAGAACAAAACCTGTGTACCTGTTTGTACTTCCGCAGGAAATAATTTCAGTTCTTCCATAACATCATAAATCCTGTCAACCCCAAAACTGATGCCTACGCCAGGTACATTTGGGACGCCAAATAAGCCCGTAAGGTCATCGTACCTGCCACCACCGCCAATACTGCCCATTTGCACGTTTTTGGCTTTTATTTCGAAGATGATACCTGTGTAATAGTTAAGGCCGCGGGCAAGAGTGAAGTCGGTGATGAGTTGTGAGTTGTGAGTTGTGAGTGAAGAATAGGTGAGTATATGCTCTATTTCTTCAATGCCTTTGTTTCCTGTTTCGTTATTATTAAGCAGGTTTTTTAGTATGGTTATTTTTTCTTTGTTGCTCCCATCAATTAATAGATACTGCTCTATTATACTTATCTGGTCATTGTTTAAGCCACGCTGCTGTAATTCTTCCTTAACTTTTTCAATGCCTATTTTATCAAGTTTATCTATGGCAACGGTAATGTCAACCATCTTTTCAGCACCGCCACATATCTCTGCAAGGGCTGCTAAAATTTTACGGCTGTTAATTCTTATTTCAACATCAATACCCAGCTTCTCAAAAACCGTGGCGTAAATGTTTACCAGTTCTACTTCATTTAACAAACTTTTACTTCCTACTACATCAGCATCGCATTGGTAAAACTCGCGGTAGCGGCCACGTTGGGGTCTGTCACCTCGCCAAACGGGTTGCATTTGATAACGCTTGAATGGGAAAGTAAGGATGCCATAATTCATTGCTACATAACGGGCAAAAGGAATAGTTAAATCATATCTAAGAGCTTGTTTAGATTTATGAGCAAGGAAAGTATAATCAACATCTGTAGCATCTTTAAGTATTTCTTTAATCCTTTCTGCTTCATCTGGATATGTTTTAAAGATGTTTTTATTACTACGGATTTGATATATCAGTTTATCACCTTCTTCGCCATACTTACCCATTAATGTTTCCAGGTTTTCCATGGCAGGCGTTTCCAAAGGCTCAAAGCCATACAACTCAAACACATTGCGTATGGTAGTAAAAATATGATTGCGTTTGCGCACGGTGGCTGCATTAAAATCCCTGGTGCCTTGTGGTAAGCTTACATTAACCTTTGCCATAAGTCTGTTCAATTTAAAAAGCCCTCCTGTAACAGAAGGGCTGCAAATATAATTATGAAAGTTGCAGTTATTGATGCTATCCTTTGTTCACTTTAGTTTGCTGCTTTGTTGCAATTCCCTTTCAATTATAACATCACATGCATCGCTTATCATGGCAAACACTTTATGGTAGCCATCTTCTTTGCCATACCATGGGTCAGGTACACCACGGTCTTCATTGGCATATAGCTCGTTTAATAAAAGGTCAACTTTACTTTCATTCCACAAATTGCCGCTCATTATTTTTATATCTTCATAATTGTCCATGTCCATGGCATAAATCCTGTCATAAATAGTAAAATCAGTTTTATTAAACTGTCTCGCCCTTTGGGCGGAAATATCTATACCATTTAAAAGGGCCACTTTTTGCGATAATACATGAGGTGCATCGCCAGGGTGATAATTGCTTGTGCCTGCACTTTCTACCTGCCAGTTTAAGCCTGCTGCATTTGCTTTATGCTGTAAAATGCCTTCTGCCAAAGGGCTGCGGCAAATATTGCCAAGGCATACCATTAAAACTTTCATGCGATAAAAGTAAGAACGGATTCTTTAGCAGATTTTTAAGAATTAGATTCACCCCATTTGTTATGGAAATACTTTGTTCACGCATCTGTGGTATTATAATAATATTAGGGTTTAATTATAATCTTATTAGAAAGCGGCAATTGCTGCTATATTTTCATCAAATAATAATGGTCAAACATTGCTAAAAATCAAAAATCACTATATTGCCATTCCTGTTTTAGAAGTGAATAATATGCAGAATGAGTTCAGGCCGAGACCGCAAAGGAATAATACCCGTATGATATTTGATATTACACGTGCAATAATAATATTTGCAGTAGGTATTGTAATGATTTTTGGCGACAGGCTTGAGATACCCCAGGTAACCAACCTTGACCCTTTGCTGCGTTATTTTTTTGCAGGAATAAGTTTGCTGTATGGTGGTTTTAGATTGTACCGCGGTATAAAACAGGAGTATTGATTATGAAGAGAAACTTATTGGTTTTTTGCAGTATCATTTTTTGTTTACTGGCAGGCTGCGAAGACAAGCCTGTTGTAAAAGAAGCAGATGGTGATACCCCTAAAAAAGGTACTATTTATATAAGTGTAGATGAAAGCTTTAAACCTGTAATTGAAGAGCAGATAAAAGTGTATGAATCTTCTCATCCTGAAGCACACATTATACCTTCTTACAAACCTGAAGTAGAATGTTTCAGAGATCTGCAAAAGGATAGTACGAGAATGGTAATTGTAGCCAGGGGTCTTAAAAAAGAGGAACGGAAGTTTTACTTTGATTTGTTAAAATTCAATCCATCTTATAGCGCTGTTGCTTATGATGCTGTTGCAATTATTGTTAACAGAAATACAAAAGACAGCGTTTTTACCATGGCGAGGCTGAAGAGTATTTTAAGAGGTAAAGAGAAAATTACGGCCGTAATGGACGGCAAAAATGCAACGAGTACAGTACGTTACCTGCAGGACAGTATTATGAAAGGCACTGCTTTTGGTGCAAACGTTGTAGCAGCAGCCAATAGCCAGGATGTAATAACAACGGTATCTGCACAGGAAAATGCCATTGGTTTTGTTGGGCTTAGTTGGGTAGGCGATAAATATGATACTAAACAGCAGGCATTGTTGCAAAACATAAAACTGGCGTTGGTAGAATGTACCATTTGTACAGAAGGTGAGTTTGCAAAACCATCGCAGGCAACAATAACGTATTTACAGTATCCTTTGGCAAGGCCTGTTTTTTACATAGTTAAAGAAAATTTCACCAAGCTTGGTACAGCTTTTGCAAACTTTATGAGCCTTGAAAGAGGGCAGCTTATTTTTAGAAGATCTTTTCTGGCACCAGCAAAAATCAATTTTAATAAACGAACAAGCAATATAAAAAACGATGACTAGTAAACTAAAATTCCCAGGTATGAAGAAAGCAGTAGTCTTACTGTTTGCGGTTGTTTTGGCTGTAAATGTTTCAACAGCGCAAACCATTGCAGATGGTATTAAGTTGTTGAATTATGGTAAAAATAAAAGTGCCGCAGATGGACTTAAAAAAATATATGATGCTAATAGTAAAGACCCTCAAAATATTTACTGGTATGGGCAGGCTTTGCTTGCGCAGGATGATGTAAAAGGCGCAAAAGCCCTTTATCAAAAAGCATTACAGGAAGGCGTTAACGACCCTTTTGTTTTAGTAGGTATGGGGCATGTTGAGTTACTGGAAGGTGGTGACCTTAACTCTGCCAAACAAAAATTTGAGCAAGCCATTACCATGAGTACAGAAACAAAGGGCAAGAATAAAAACAAACCCAATGCATCTGTACTAAATGCTATTGGCCGTGCCAATGCAGATGGTGGCAGTAAAATTGGTGACCCCGTTTATGCTATTGATAAGTTAAAACAGGCTGCTGCACTTGACCTTACCAACCCTGATATATATATAAATATTGGCGTTAATTACCTTAAACTGGGTGGTGAAAATGGCGGTGAAGCTGTAAAAGCTTACCAGGAAGCACTTACACGCGATCCTAAAAATGCAAGGGCCATGTACAGCATTGGTAAAATTTATCAAAGCCAAAATAATCCTGATGTTTTTAACCAACACTATACCAGTGCTATTACTGCTGATCCAACTTTTGCGCCTGTTTATTACAGTTTGTACAATTATTATTCAAACCGTGATGTAAATAAAGCAAAAGAGAATTTGGAAAAATATGTTCAGTATGCTGATAAAGAGTGTGCTACAGATTACCTGTATGCTGACTATTTATTCCGCGCTGGCAAATACCAGGAAAGTTTAGAAAAAGCAAAAGCAATGGAAACTGGTGAATGTAAAACCTATTATCAAACCCCGCTTTTGTTTGTTTATAATTATGATCGTTTGGGCGATAGTATTCAGGCAAAATCTTATGTAGAAAAATACTTTGCATCTGTACCAAAAAATAAAATAGTTGCAGATAACTATGATATTGCTGTAAGGGTATTATCAAAAATTGCTGGCAGCGAACAAACAGCCATTGACTATTTAAAGCTTGCCATTGCTGGCGATACTTCAGTAAACAATAAATCTGTTTATATGAACCAGATTGCTGATTTGTATGGCAAACTTAAAAATTCAACTGAGCAGATTAATTGGTTGCAACAGTCTATTCAATTAAAAGGCGGTTCAATGACGGAAGCTGACTATTATAAAATTTCTGATAACCTTTTAAAGGCAAAGGATTATGCAGGCGCCATGGCTTTTTCTCAAAAATATATGCAAGCTTTTCCAACAAAGCCACAGCCTTATTATTTTAATGTAAGGGCTGCCAAAGCACTTGATACCACATCTAATCCTGGTATTGCGGTAGAGGCTTTAAACCAGCAGAATGATTATCTGGCAAAAGATTCAATTGTTGCAAATGTAGAAAAGAACAAAAAGCTAATTTTTAACAATTATTACTATCTGTTAAAATATTATAACGATGTTGCTAAGGATGTTCCAAAGGCAATTGAGATTACGGATAAGATGCTGGCCTTGTATCCAAATGTTGGCGGTGAAGAAAATACCTTTGCAACTCAAACAAAAGACGCTCTAATAAAATCAACAAAACCACAACCAGCGGCTCAAAAACCTGCACCTAAAGCACCGCCAACTAAAAAACCAGGCAAATAAATAATCAAATACTGTAAAATAACTCTCCAATTGTGGAGAGTTATTTTTTTGTATCAACCACAACCTTATTTTTGCTGCTTACAAACGATATCGTTATGAATTGGCTTCCCTTTTTGTTAGATGTAACCGATACTACTGCAGCCAGTTATTTTCCTATAGGTATTCAATTATTATTTGCGGCGGGTTTTGTCGCCACCATGATTGGTTTTTCGGCATTAGTTGGGCCAAAACGCAATACAAAAGACAAATTAGAAAATTTTTCCAGTGGTATAGAATCTCATGGCGATGCACGCCAGCCAATGGCCATCAAATATTTTTTGGTAGCTATTTTATTTGTTTTGTTTGATGTGGAAGTCATCTTTTTCTATCCTTATGCTGTAAATTTCAGGGCTTTGGGTTGGGAAGGATTTTTATCAGTATTAATGTTTGTAGCATTCTTTTTGGTAGGCTTTATTTACATTATTAAAAAAGGTGCATTAAACTGGGAAGATTGATTAATGTGTTAATAGTTCAGTTTGAAAGTAGAACCATTTAGAAGAAGGAATGTTAGATATAAAGGTTCATTCTCAAATTGCTTAATTATCGAATTATCAAATTATTTACTATGCGTCCTGTACGTTTTAATATTAACCCCAAAGTAGCAGATGTTAGCCAGGCTGTAGCTACACCTCCAGGTTTTGGTGGCGAAGGTTTTTTTACTTCTAAGCTAAGTGACGTAGTTGGGCTGGCGCGCAAAAATTCTTTGTGGCCTTTACCTTTTGCTACCTCATGTTGCGGTATTGAATTTATGGCAACTATGGGTTCTCACTACGATCTCTCAAGATTTGGAAGTGAGCGTGTGGGCTTTTCTCCGCGCCAGTGCGATCTTTTAATGGTAATGGGTACCATCTCTAAAAAAATGGGTCCCGTTTTACGGCAGGTATATTTACAAATGGCAGAGCCACGTTGGGTAATTGCGGTAGGTGCTTGTGCCTCTTCTGGTGGTATATTTGATACATATAGCGTTTTGCAGGGTATAGATCAGGTAATTCCTGTAGATGTTTATGTACCTGGTTGCCCGCCAAGGCCAGAAGCAATTTTAGATGGTTTTATGAGGATACAGGATTTGGTAGGTAAAGAAAGTGTGAGAAGAAGGGGTAGTGAACATTATAAAGCATTGTTGAACAGTTACGGAATAGAGTAAAGTTGGATACCGTTTTAGAACCCATATTGCAATCGCCTCGATTAAAGCATTATGTTGAGGAGCTAAACGCTTACGTAAAAAGCGAAGAAGCTAAACGTTTGCATTTTTACCAAACGGTAACAGAACAGGAAAAAGCCGAATTTATAAATGGTGAAATTATTGTTCAGTCGCCAGTTGTTTTAAAGCATAATACAATTGTTACGAGGTTAAGTAGGTTATTATCAACTTATGTTTCAATAAATAAACTTGGGTTTGTTGGGGTTGAAAAAATATTGATAAAGCTTACACGCAACGACTTTGAGCCTGATATTTGTTTTTTTAGAAAGGAGATTGCAAAAGATTTTTCTGATAAAACAATGTTTTTTCCAGTACCCGATTTTGTGGTAGAAGTATTGTCAAAAAGTACTGAAAAAAGGGACAGAACAATAAAAATGGATGACTACGCCTTACACGGGGTAAAAGAATATTGGATAGTTGACACTGATAAAGAAATTATTGAACAATACATTTTGCAGAAGGATATATTTGAGCTGTTTGTAAAGATGAATGAAGGAAGTATACATTGCAAAGCCATTTTGGGATTTGACATTCCCGTGGCTGCGTTATTTGATGAAGCAATTTGTAATGAAACTTTAAAAAAATTATTGTAGACGGATTTTTTGGGATTTGAATTAACTCATAGGAATTATTGATTTACATGGCATTAACCAACGAACTGATACAACAAAAATTAACTGAAAAGTTTGGAGAACAAGTTTCCAGTTTTGAAGAACCATATGGTATGCTTACGTTTGAAGCACCTAAGGAGCTTAACCTTAAAGTATTACAGTTTTTATACGATGACGAAACACTGCAGTTTAAGTTTATGACTGACTTATGTGCTGTTCATTATCCTGACCTTGAAAATAAAGAGTTTGCTGTTGTTTATCATTTGCATAACCTTGTAAAAAATATACGCATTAGATTTAAAGTTTTTACTTCGGTAAACAAGCCAGATATTTTTACCGCCACCAATTTATTTTCTGCGGCCAACTGGATGGAACGCGAAACCTATGATTTTTACGGGATAAATTTTGTTGGACATCCAAACCTGAAAAGGATTTTGAATGTAGATGAAATGGATTATTTCCCTATGAGAAAAGAGTTTCCTTTAGAAGATCAAACCAGGATTGATAAGGATGATGAAATGTTTGGAAGGGGTGGTACACTTGGTTTTGGAACTGAAAAACAATTGGCTGGTACTGTGGCAGAAGAAGATAAACACAATGAAGGAAGTGCTATTTTGTAGTTGCTAAACTATTGGGGTTTGTAAGTAGAAAACGGGTGTTGATTAAGTAACAGAACGTTCCAGTGTGCGACGCAAAAAAAGCATCATAAAGAACAAAAGCTGGCAAACAAAAGATAACGTATGAAGTAAGAAGATGGGACATCATTTTCAAATCTTCAAATTGTTACATCTTCAAATTATTTATGGAGCATCATGTAAAACTGCCGGAAGGCTCAATTGAAAAACAAACAACCACACTAAACCTGGGGCCAACGCACCCAGCAACACATGGTGTGTTTCAAAATATTTTAGAGCTTGATGGCGAACGTATTGTTAGCAGCGAACAGACCGTTGGTTATATTCACCGTGCCTTTGAAAAGCTTGCAGAACGCAGGCCACTTTACCAGATTACCACGCTTACTGACCGCCTTAACTATTGTAGCAGCCCCATTAACAATATGGGCTGGCATATGACTTGCGAAAAATTACTGAAAATAAAAACCCCAAAAAGGGTTGATTACCTACGTATTATAATAATGGAACTGGCCAGGATATCTGACCATTTAATCTGTAATTCAATTGTTGGAGTGGATAGTGGTGCATACACTGGTTTCCTTTATGTGATGCAATACCGCGAATTGATTTATGAAATTTATGAAGAAATCTGCGGTAGCCGTTTAACAACAAATATGGGTCGTGTGGGTGGTTTTGAAAGAAATTTTAATGCCACGGCTTTTAATAAGTTAGAGAAGTTTTTGCATGAATATCCCAAGGTTTTAAAGGAGTTTGAAAACCTCTTTTCACGTAACAGGATATTTATGGACAGGCTTCGTGAAACGGGTGCAATAAGCGCAGAGAGGGCTTTGAATTATGGCTTTACTGGTCCCAATTTAAGAGCCGCAGGTGTTGATTATGATGTTCGTGTGCATAGTCCATACAGCAGCTATGAAGATTTTGATTTTACTGTACCTGTTGGTAAAACGGGCGACAATTACGATAAATTTTTGGTGCGTAACGAAGAAATGTGGCAGAGCCTGAGCCTGATAGAGCAGGCTTATAAAAAAGTGCAGGAATTTAAAGGAGTAGATGCTGAGGTTTATCATGCAGATGTGCCTGAGTATTACCTGCCTAAAAAAGAAGATGTTTACACAAAAATGGAAGCCTTAATCTGGCACTTTAAAATAGTGATGGGCGAAACGGCAATACCTAAAGGTGAGGTGTACCATAGCGTAGAAGGTGGTAATGGGGAACTTGGTTTTTACTTTATCAGCGATGGCGGAAGAACGCCTTACCGTTTGCATTTCCGCAGACCATGTTTTATTTATTACCAGGCTTATGCAGAATTGACAAAAGGTGCGATGCTGAGTGATGCAATCATGACAATGAGCAGTTTGAACTTAATAGCAGGGGAGTTGGATGCGTAAAGCCCCAACCCCTGAAGGGGGTAGGAGGCATATTTTTAAAATTAAAATTCCCCTTTAGGGGTTAGGGGCAAATGAAATTTTCAGAACAAAAAATGGCCAGGGTAAATGAGATCATTGCCCGTTATCCTCAGGGAAAGCAGAAAAGTGCTTTACTGCCTTTGTTACATTTGGCGCAGGAAGAATTTGGGGGATGGTTAAGTGCAGAAACCATGGATTATGTGGCTGAGATTTTAAATATTACACCTATTGAAGTATATGAAGTAGCTACTTTTTACAGCATGTACAACTTAAAACCAGTTGGTAAATATCTTTTTGAAGTTTGTCAAACGGGTCCTTGCATGGTGCGTGGTTGTGATGATATAATTTCTTATATAGGCGAGAAACTGAACATTAAACCAGGCGAAACTACAACTGATGGAATGTTTACGTTAAAAACCGTAGAATGCCTTGGTGCCTGTGGTTATGCACCTATGATGCAGTTGGGCAAATTCTATAAAGAGCATTTGACGAAGGAAAAAGTTGATACGATAATTGAAAAATGCAGGAATAACGCCGCTATAAATAATTAAGCTTCAGCTATATGAAAAAATTACTGATTGTTCTTTTATTGATGGCAGGAAGTTTTGCAATAAATGCACAAAGCGATGCTGAAAGAGCGGTAATAGCAAAAGTAGAAGCTTTTAACAAAGCTGTTTTTGTTGATAAGGATAGCATTGCTTTAAATAACTTGCTGGCATCTGAAATAACTTACGGCCACTCAGGCGGTAAGTTAGAAAATAGGGCTGAAATGATACAAGGGGCAATAACTAATAAATCGGTTTATGAAACTGTAAAAACAGAAGTTGGTACCATCCTTTTTGACAAGAAAACAGTTGTTGTAAGACATATCATTAGTGCGCAGGAAAAGAATGCAGAAGGGAAAATTTTACCTTTAAAACTTGGTGTATTACAGGTTTGGGTGAAGGAAAAAAAGGATTGGAAATTAAAGGCAAGACAGGCAGTGAAATTAGTTGTATCATAAAAAAATGGGAATAACCAATGCCATACTGAGAGTTAGAGAGCACCGCAAATCTGAACGGTTTGCAGATGTGGAATTTTTAGTAGATAGTGGTGCTGTATATAGTTTAGTGCCAGGAAAAATACTGGACGAATTAGAGATAGAGCCATATAAAGAAATGAGTTTTTCTTTAGCAGATGGAACTACGGTTAAGAGAAGAATCAGTTCCGCTTATTTTGAATTTGAAGGTGAGGGCGGCCCCGCGCCGGTTGTGTATGGTGAAGAAGGCGATACTGCTTTGTTAGGTGCAACAACACTTGAATCAATTGGTCTGGTGCTAAATCCTTTTTCAAGAACGCTTCATCCAATGAGGATGTTGATGGCAGGTTTGAAACAGAAATAGAAATCGTTTTTTGATGAAAAAGGGTATAAAGAGCCGCATTAGTCCACCTTAGGCGGAAAGAAGATGAACAAAGAATAAAAAGTCGGTCACAAAATATTTATCATAAATACAATATTCCCCTTCAGGGGAAAAGGGGTATGGGAATAAAATTATTATTAGAAAAGGCTCATGTTGAAGGTATTCGCGGATACGAAGTGTATCGTCGTGAAGGTGGTTACCGTGCTGTAGAAAAGGCATTGAAAATGGCCACTGCAGATATTGTTGAAGAGGTTAAAAAGAGCGGTCTTCGTGGTCGTGGTGGTGCTGGTTTTCCAGCAGGTATGAAGTGGAGTTTTATTGCAAAGCCAGAAGGCGTTCCACGTCACTTGGTTTGTAATGCAGATGAAAGCGAGCCTGGTACCTTTAAAGATCGTTACCTGATGGAATTTCTGCCGCATTTATTGATTGAAGGGTTGATAATTTCTTCATTTGCCTTAGGCTCAAACGCAACCTACATTTACATTAGAGGCGAATACGCATGGATTGTTGATATTTTGGAACATGCCATTGATGAAGCAAAAGCCAATGGTTGGTTAGGTAAAAATATTTTAGGAACTGGTTTTGATTGTGAAATATATGTACAACGTGGTGGTGGAGCTTACATCTGCGGTGAAGAAACTGCATTGATTGAAAGTCTTGAAGGAAAACGCGGCAACCCAAGGATTAAACCTCCATTTCCTGCTATACAGGGTGTTTGGCAAAGGCCAACAGTGGTAAACAATGTAGAGACTTTAGCTGCTGTGGTTCCTATCATAAATATGGGTGGCGAAGAATATGCGAAGATTGGCGTGGGGCGTTCAACAGGTACCAAATTAATTTCTGCATGTGGCAATATTAATAAGCCAGGTGTGTATGAAATTGATATGACGATAAGTGTGGAAGAGTTTATTTATAGTGATGAATATTGTGGTGGTATACCAAATGGAAAAAGGTTAAAAGCCTGTATTCCTGGTGGTTCTTCTGTACCTATTTTACCAGCGAACCTGTTATTGAAAACAGCTAAAGGCGAAACACGTTTAATGAACTATGAAAGTTTAAGCGATGGAGGTTTTGCAACAGGCAGTATGATGGGTAGCGGTGGTTTTATTGTACTCGATGAAGACCAGTGTGTGGTAAAGAATACTTATACATTAGCCCGTTTTTACCGTCATGAAAGTTGTGGACAATGCAGCCCCTGCCGTGAAGGTACAGGATGGATGGAAAAGATACTGAAGAACATAGAAACAGGTAAAGGCAAGATGAGTGATATTGATTTACTGTGGGATATTCAGCGTAAGATTGAAGGGAATACGATTTGTCCTTTAGGCGATGCAGCGGCTTGGCCTGTTGCAGCAGCCATCAGGCATTTCAGGGATGAGTTTGAGTGGCATGTAACAAACCCACAGGAAGCACAGGTAAGAAATTTTGGATTGGCACATTATGCAGATGAAATTCATGTGCCTGTAACAGCTTAGAATATGAGTGAGACTCCACTTTTTAAGGTCACTATTGACAATATAACCGTAGAAGTACCAGCGGGTACTTCTATACTTGAAGCTGCCCGCAAAATTGGTGGCGAAGTAGCACCACCTGCCATGTGTTTTTACAGCAAGCTGAAAGGCAGTGGTGGTAAATGCCGTACCTGTTTGGTTGAGGTAAGTAAGGGGTCTGAAAAAGATCCACGCCCAATGCCAAAGCTGGTAGCAAGCTGCCGTACCACGGTAATGGATGGTATGGAAGTAAAAAATATCACCAGTGAAAAAGTGGTAGATGCAAGGGCTGGCGTGGTTGAATTTTTATTGCTGAACCATCCTTTGGATTGCCCTATTTGCGACCAAGCTGGCGAATGCCATTTGCAGGATTTAAGCTATGAGCATGGAAAGGAAGGAACACGTTATGAATTTCAGCGCCGCACTTTCAAAAAACATAACCTTGGGCCGTATATTCAACTGCATATGACACGTTGTATCATGTGTTTCCGCTGTGTATACACTGCCGATCAATTGACTGATAAAAGAGAACATGGTGTATTGGATAGGGGCGACCATGCTGAAATTGCAACCTTTATTGAAAAAAGTTTAGACCACGATTTTATAGGAAATGTAATAGATGTTTGCCCTGTAGGTGCTTTAACTGACAGAACGTTCCGTTTTAAAAACCGTGTTTGGTTTTTGAAACCATTGAATGCACACAGGGATTGCCCTAAGTGCAGTGGCAAAGTAACTTTATGGAACAGGGGTGACGAAGTTTTTCGCGTAACTGCGCGTAAAGATGAGTGGGGCGAAGTAGAAGACTGGATTTGTAATGAATGCCGTTTTGAAAAGAAACAAACAAGTGACTGGGTAATTGAAGGGCCAAGAGAAATCAGCCGTCATTCTGTTATTTCCCAAGGGCATTATGTAGATACCATAAAACCACAGGAAACTTTTGAAGCTGTGAATGATGGTCGTCAGCCTAAATTGCTACTTGATATTCATAATGTTAGCGGGGTAAATAAACCAGAAATTGAATTGAGTTTGATTGATGGACCAGCACATTCAGGGGATTTTAAAAATGGTTAAGTGTAGTGTAATCATTTATTGGAATGCAGCAGATGAAGTTTTTGTTGCTGAAATGCCTGACTTAAAAGGTTGTATAGCCCATGGGGAAACGCATCATGAAGCTTTAAAGCAAGTAAATTCAGTTGCTAAAGAATGGCTGAAGCTGGCAAAAGAAAAAGGATGGTATATTACTGAACCAAAAGAAAAGTTGGTTTACGCATAAATTAATATAAAGACAAGAATTAAATGACACTACTTGCATTCGATTGGTTTTTATTGATAGAAAAATTAATACTCATTGCAGTTATCATATTTGCAAGTTTGGGTATTGCACTATATACCACTTTTGCCGAGCGTAAAGTAGCGGCAATTTTGCAGGACAGGCCGGGTCCTAACCGTGCAGGACCGTTTGGTTTGTTACAGCCTTTTGCAGATGGTTTAAAACTAATAAGCAAAGAAGAAATTATACCTAATTCAGCCAATAAAGCTTTGTTTATACTTGGGCCAGGATTGGCTATGACTGCGGCTTTAATGACCTGTGCTGTTGTGCCATGGGGTAATAAAATTGAGGTTGCAGGACGTGAAGTTGCCTTGCAAATTGCTGATATAAACATTGGTATTCTTTACGTGTTTGGTGTTGTGAGCATGGGCGTTTATGGAATTATGATTGGCGGTTGGGCAAGTAATAACAAATTTTCTTTAATGGCTGCTCTACGCGGCGCAAGCCAGGCAATAAGTTATGAGTTGGCAATGGGTTTATCATTGATCGCCTTACTCATGCTTACTGGCTCTTTAAGTTTAAAGTCTATTGTTGAACAGCAAATGAGTGTAGGCCATTTATGGAATATTGTTTACCAGCCACTTGGCTTTTTAATATTTTTCATTTGTGCTATGGCAGAATGTAACCGTACACCTTTCGATTTACCAGAAGCTGAAAATGAGTTGAACTTTGGCTACCATCAGGAATATTCTTCTATGAAACTTGGGTTTTATTTGTTCTCTGAATACATTAATATGTTTATCAGCAGTACAATTATGGCTACTATGTTTTTTGGTGGTTATGATATTCCGTTTTTGGATGAAAGCAAACTGAGTTTAGGGTTGGCTGCTGGCCTTGGCCTTGTAGCTTTACTCACAAAGGTTGTGATTTTCATCTTTGTGTTTATGTGGATACGCTGGACAATTCCAAGGTTTAGGTATGACCAGTTGATGGATTTAGGCTGGAAGAAATTGATACCATTGGCTTTGGCAAATATGTTACTGACAGGATTTTTTGTTTTGTTGAAGGATAATAACTGGCATTTTTAAACTGAGTAAAAGTTAGAAATGAGTATTTTAAAAGCACCTTTATTATTCCGTGGTACAAAAAACGATAAGTATTTGTATGGTCTTTTTGATAGCGGTGCAAATCTTTCTGCTATAAGAAAGGATTTGGCAGAATCAATTGATGTTTTGGTAAAATTGCGTGAACCCATTCGTTTGGCTACAGCAAATACCAACGATATTATGATTGTTGAATACAAGTTTGTGGGTAGCTTTTTTTTAAACGATGTGCCTTTATCTGATGAATTTTTAGTATTGGATAATTTAAGTGAAGAAGTAATAATTGGGGCAGCTACAATGCAGAAATGGAGAATGAAGCTTGACTTTGAACATGATACAGTTTCTGTTGACAGTAAGGTAGCCAAGCTTCAGATTGTACATTTAAAATGATTGGACGTAAACAGGTTTTGTGAAACCGAAACCTTTAGCTTAAAAAAAAGTACAAGACGTACAAGTGTGCGACGCAACGAAGATGAACAGAGAGCAGAAGCGGGTCACCAAAAAAAGAAAAATACTAATAGTATTTTGGGGCGAGATAAAGTTGGTATCAATAGTGAATAAAAATATTTTTGCGAACATTTAAAATTCCTTTGAAGGAAACGCAATATGCAGGCATTAACAACAAGGGCTAAACAGGTAGAACGTAAACCACTAAGTTTTTTGGAAAGCATTTACCTGTGGAATATTTTTAAAGGCATGGCAATTACATTTAGCCATATTTTTAAGAAACAGCCCACCATAAGATATCCTGAACAAAAGCGTGAATTCAGCCCTGTTTTTCGTGGCCTTCATGTATTGAACAGGGATGAAGAAGGCCGTGAAAACTGCACTGCCTGTGGTTTGTGTGCTGTTGCTTGCCCTGCTGAAGCGATTACCATGGAAGCTGCTGAACGTTTGGAAGGTGAAGAACATTTATACCGTGAAGAGAAGTATGCCGCCAAATATGAGATAAATATGTTGCGCTGTATTTTTTGTGGTTTGTGCGAAGAGGCTTGCCCTAAAGATGCCATTTACCTAAGCGAAACAGTTACACCATCTGATTATTCAAGAAACAGTTTTGTTTATAATAAAGAAGCATTGTTAATTCCAAACCCACTTACGCAACCTGAGGAGTTTGCAAAAGCGAAGGGTTTGAAGAACTAATTTGAAAATGAGTTGATTTGAAGATTTGAATTTTCATTTTTCAAATTTTCAAATTGTTAAATTGATTAATTAATAGCATGGGCATTGTTCAAATATTATTCTGGTTTTTAACTGCTATGGCGCTTGTAAGTGCCCTGATGGTTTTGTTAAGTAAAAATCCCGTGTTTAGTGTGTTGTGGCTCATTGCTGTTTTCTTTGCCATTTCTGGCCATTATATCTTACTAAATGCCCAGTTTTTAGCTATTGTAAATATGATTGTTTATGCAGGGGCAATTATGGTATTGTTCCTTTTTGTGATAATGTTGATGAACCTGAATAAAGAAACGGAACCGCAGAAGAATATGTGGATGAAAATTGCAGGTGCAGTTTCTGGTGGTTGCTTGCTGATGGTATTTATTTCGCTGGTAAAGCAAGCCAACGAAATGAACAATAAAACTGCCTTGTTAAAAGATGGCGACATTGGTTTGATTGGTAACCTAGGTAAAGCATTGTTCAGCGATTTTGTTGTGCCTTTTGAAATAAGCAGTGTATTATTTTTAAGTGCAATGGTGGGTGCAGTTGTGATAGGGAAGAAATAATGTGACAATGAGATGATTTGAAAATTAGGCAATGAAATGCCATTTTCAAATTGATTCCATTTTCAAATTTTCAAATTGATTTTATGCCAATTCAGTATTATATCTATTTAGCGTTATCGTTGTTCAGCATTGGGGTTATTGGTGTGCTTACACGCCGTAATGCCATCATTATTTTTATGTGTGTTGAGTTGATGCTGAATGCAACAAACCTTTTGCTGGTGGCATTTTCTAAAATGCACCATGGTATTGCATATGCAGCCGATAAAACAAGTATGGCAGGTATTGATGGTCAACTGTTTGTGTTTTTTATCATGGTAGTTGCGGCGGCAGAGGTAAGTGTAGGATTGGCAATTATTGTAATGATGTACAGGAACACACATTCAGTAGATGTGAATTTTTTAAACAGGTTGAAGAATTAAAGCCCCTAACCCCTAAAGGGGAATAAGGAGGAAATCATATTGATTAATAACGCATTTTAAATAAAGTCCCTTTAGGGATTTAGGGCATGAACAACTTAGCTTACTTAGTACCATTATTTCCTTTAATCGGTTTTTTAATAAATGGATTAGGGCGTAAGTCGTTATCCAAACAAGCCATTGCTTTTGTTGGAAGCGGGGCTATTTTTCTTTCTTTTGTAGTTTCTTGCTATTTGTTTGGAAATGTGTATGCGAGCAGCCATCTAACGGATAATGCAAATGTTCAAAATTCGGTTGTTACCTTATTTAATTTTATTAAGGTAGGGGATTTGACAATTCCTTTTGCTTTTCAAATTGATCAGCTTTCTTCTTTATTTCTTCTCATCATTACAGGCATTGGTTTTTTGATCCATTTATACTCTTCTTCATACATGCACGATGAAGAGAACCAGCATTACGGCAGGTATTTCGCTTATCTAAACCTCTTTGTTTTTTCTATGCTGCTGTTGGTTATGGGCGCCAACTACGTTATCATGTTTATTGGTTGGGAAGGCGTTGGTTTATGTTCTTACTTATTAATTGGGTTTTGGTTTAAGAATGATAATTATAATTATGCTGCCAAGAAAGCCTTCATCATGAACCGTATTGGTGACCTTGGTTTTTTATTGGCTGTATTTTACCTTGTACAAAAATTAGGTACTGTTACTTATGTTGATGTCTTTGCCAATGTGAGCAAGCTTTCATCCCAGGATATTACTATAATCACTTCATTGCTTTTTGTTGGTGCGATGGGGAAAAGTGCACAATTGCCTTTGTACACATGGTTACCAGATGCGATGGCAGGCCCAACCCCTGTATCTGCTTTGATACACGCTGCAACCATGGTTACCGCAGGTATTTATATGATTACCCGCAGTAACATTCTCTATACCATGGCACCTGCAACACAGGGCTTTATCGCCATTATAGGATTGGCTACGGCTTTGTTTGCAGCTACAATTGCATTGAAACAAAATGATATTAAAAAAGTATTGGCTTATTCCACCGTAAGCCAATTGGGTTATATGTTTTTAGGCTTAGGAGTTGGTGCTTACACAGGTGCGGTTTTTCACGTAATGACACATGCCTTCTTTAAAGCATTGTTGTTCCTTGGTGCAGGTTCTGTAATACATGCCATGCACCATGAACAGGATATTAGAAAAATGGGCGGCTTAAAAAAATACCTTCCTATCACACATATCACTTTCTTATTGGGTTGTTTGGCCATTGCAGGCGTACCGCCTTTCTCTGGTTTCTTTTCAAAAGATGAAATTTTAGCTGGAGCATTTGAACACAATCCAATTCTTTATTACTTGGGGGTAGCTGGTGCTTTAATGACCGCTTTTTATATGTTCCGTTTATATGCAATGACTTTCTTAGGTAAGTTTCGTGGCACACACGACCAGGAACATCACCTGCATGAAAGCCCTTCAGCTATGACTATTCCTTTAATTGTTCTTGCTGTTCTTGCAGTTGTAGGTGGTTTTATTGGAATACCTGAAGTGTTTGCAAAAGAAAGCCACTGGCTGGAACATTTTTTGAGTCCAGTTTTAAAAAGCTCTGAAGAATATCTTGCCGCAAACCATACTGCAGAACATGCAGTTTCTCATTCACAGGAGCTAATGATGATGGGCATTGTAACAGGATTGATAATAATTGTAATTGTTTTTGCATGGAGCAAATTCAGTAAATACCAGACAATTACAAATGAGGAAACTGGCCTTGGTAAAGTGCTTGAAAATAAGTGGTACGTAGATGAAGTATATGATGCTGTGATTGTAAATCCTCTAAACGGACTTGCTGCATTCTTTAAAAATGTGATTGAGAAAAGTGGTATTGATGGTATTGTAAATGGTACAGGCCGCCTGGTGAATTATTCATCACGCCAGTTACGTTTACTACAGAGTGGCCAGGTTGGCGGTTATATTTTAATTATGGTATTGTCAATGATAGTCATCATTTTCTTATGGATAAATGATGCAGGTATCATGCGTTTTATCAGTAAAATATTTTAATAAGAATGTCATCCTGACTGGCTTAAATGATTACTTCTTTCAGGATTTCACGGAAATAAAAGATTATGGTTCCTGTATTACTCATATTTATTCCTGTAGTTGCTGGCCTGCTTGCCTTCTTTTTAAAGAATGGCAATGCTGCAAAAAACTGGGCTTTGCTTGCTTCAACGGTAACATTGGCGGTAAGTTTATACGGCGTTTTAAGCGCACAGCAGTTAAGTTATGATACTGCGTGGTTACCTGTTTTAGGCAGCCGCTTTACTGTAACGCTTGATGGTATGGGCAAAATGCTTACACTGTTAACGGCTATCTCCTTTCCCATTATTTTCGCTGCTACTTACAATAATACCTATAAAAATGCCAATGCTTTTTATGCATTGATGTTGTTATCGCAGGCTGGTTTAATGGGTGTTTTTGCGGCAGGTGATTGTTTATTATTTTACTTCTTTTGGGAACTTGCTTTAATACCAGTTTACTTTCTTTGCTCTATTTGGGGCGGCGAAAAAAGGATTGCAGTTACCTTCAAATTCTTCGTTTACACCTTTCTTGGCTCTTTGTTAATGCTGATAGGAATTTTGTATCTCTACTTTTTAACACCAGATCACTCATTTGCTTTAAAATCTTTTTACGCTTTAAAGCTTACCGCTTCACAACAAAATCTTGCTTTTTGGTTAATGTTCATAGCATTTGCTATAAAAATGCCCATATTTCCTTTTCATACATGGCAGCCAGATGCTTACGAGCAATCACCAACTGCGGTTACTATGGTGTTAAGTGGTGTGATGGTTAAAATGGGAATTTTTGCAGCCATACGCTGGTTGCTACCAATTTTTCCTGATGCTGTAGTTAAGTTTGATGATGTAATAATAGTGATGAGTATTGTTGGAATGTTGTACGCTTCGCTGATTGCAATTAAACAGGATGATATAAAACGTTTGGTGGCTTACTCATCAATTGCCCACATTGGTTTAATGGCTGCTTCTATTTTTGCTACAAAGGGAATAGGCTTACAGGGCGTGATGATACAAATGTTCAATCACGGTATTAATGTAATAGGTTTGTGGATTGTGGTTGATGCGATTGAACAGCAGCTTGGCACGCGCAAATTCAGCGAACTTGGTGGTCTTGCACAAAAAGCACCTTCACTTGCCATATTGCTTGTAATAATGGCTTTTGCAAATGTTGCATTGCCTTTAACCAATGCTTTTGTGGGTGAGTTTCTTATGTTTAATGGTTTGTTTCAGCATAATATATGGATGGCAGGTGTTGCTGGTATCAGTATTATTCTGGCGGCCGTTTATACCTTGAATATGGTGCAGAAGATTTTTTATGGCAACACAGTTGTAGCCACAGAAAATGCTTTAGAAACAGGGAGCAACATACAACTGATGCTGATTGTACTGGTGGTGGTAATTATTGGTTTTGGAGTATATCCGCAACCAATGATTGAGCTTACAAAAGATACAGTAGAGGTAATTGCCATAAACTTAAATCGTTAGGCAGAGAACATAATAATTTTATCACTTACCGAAACCCTTTGGGTGGAGGATAAAAGCCCCCTCAGGGTTTTGGGGCATACCCTTTATGAACGCAATTATTCTTTCGGCTTTGTGTGGTGTTGTAATGATGTTTAGTGGCATCTTTACTACCAGTAAAACTGTAATTAAAAACGTGGCCATCGTTGCCCTGTTAATTTTAATTGCTGGAAATGTTTTGCAAACCTACGGATGCTGTTCTGTTTATATTGACAGTAAGGGATTATTGGCTTTTTCAAAATTTGGTTACTTCTTCAATACTATTGCTTTCGTATCAACCCTAATTTATTTCCTGTTAAGTGGTAGCGATATTACAAAAGTGGGTGACAATCCCGCAGAATATTTTGCCCTCATTTTCTTTGTGTTATGTGGTGTAAGTATTCTTAGTTCTTTCAACGGGTTACTGATGTTTTTTATTGGTATCGAAATTCTTTCCATCCCTTTATATATTCTTACAGGTGCTGATAAAAAGAATTTAAAAAGCAATGAGGCTTCGCTTAAATACTTTTTAATGGGTTCTTTCTCAACAGGGATTATGTTGATGGGTATTGCGTTGTTATATGGAGCTACAGGCAATTTTGGGCTTGAAAGTTCGGCTATAAAATCACCAATGGGTATGCCAAGTGCAGGAATACTTGCACCTGTAGGATTGCTGTTGTTGTTTATTTCAATGGCATTTAAAGTATCTGCGGCGCCCTTTCATTTTTGGACGCCTGATGTGTACGATGGTGCACCAAGTGTGTTTACTTCCTTCATGTCAACCATTGTTAAAGCGGCTGGTTTTATTGCGTTTATTCATTTGTTTGAAGCAAAAGCAGAAGATCTTGGCCTTTCCTGGAAAATCATACTTCCACTTATTATTACCGTTACCTTATTAATAGGAAATATCACTGCCGTTTTTCAGCAAAGCGTAAAACGTATGCTGGCTTACAGCAGTATTGCGCAAGCAGGTTTTATGTTGTTTGCATTGTACAATAACAACGAGTTTTCCCGCGATGGTATACTGCTATACGCTGCGGCTTACAGCCTTGCAACTATTGGCATTTTCGCCATTTTGGTAAAAATGAACGATTACTCTTTTGATGGTTACAATGGTCTTGCAAAAACAAATCCTGTATTGGCGGCTACCAACACTGTTTTCCTGCTTTCTTTGGCAGGTATACCTTTAACAGCAGGCTTCTTTGCTAAGTATTATATGCTGGCCTCTGCAATTAAGGGCAGTGGTTCCGTGGTACTGGTAATTATTGCTGTTTTATTTGCCGCAGTAAGCGCCTACTATTATTTTAAAGTAATTCAGGCCATGTACTTTAAAGAAGGTTCTGGTGAAGCACAAACAACTGAAATTACCAGTGGCTTCAAGCTTGGTTTAATCATAGTTGCAGGCATTATTATTTTGCTTGGCTTATACCCAACCGCTTTGCTAAACTTCTATTATTTCTAATTTTTCTTTTCTGGGTAACCAGCGACAGGAATTCTATGGAACGTCTGTTCCGTCGCACACTTGTACGTTCTGAATTCTTTGCACCACTAACATCTGTCTTAATCCGCTCAATCCGAGTAATCAGCGTTCCAATAAGCTATCATCTGAGTTCCCATAAGCTATCATTCGCAATATCAAATCAGCATCAGGACAATTGCTCAAATACTTTTCCCTTTCGCTTACTTTACAAACACCTGGGTAATCACCTTTCATTCCTTCCATATCAATAATCAATTGAAAATGTAAATGTGGTGGCCAATGCCCGTTTTCAGCAGGTAGCCCAAAATGCGCTATTTCTTTACCTTTTATAACAGGCTTTCCTTCATACAAACCAACAAGGTCTTTTAATGCTAAATGGCCGTATAAAGTATAAAACACAAACCCCTCCAGCTCATGCTGTAGAATAATGGTTGCACCATAATCGCCATAATTATTGTTAAACGCAAAGCTGTGTACTGTTCCTTCCAAAGCAGCAAATACAGGCGTTCCAGCTTCGCTCCAAATATCAATACCTAAATGTAAACGCCTTGGTTCTTCTGCATCATCAAACACTTTACTGCGACTATAAACCGTTCTGTTTTCGTTATAACCGCCAATGCCATGAGTAGCATTAGCAGCTGAAAGTTTTGCATTAACGTAACTGCAAAAGTTAGTGGTGCTGTTTAAAATATCATCTGTTAAGTCGTTGTTTGCGGTAGTAAAATCCATCAGCAGCAATTGGTGCTGATTTTTATTAAAAGGAACAACAGATGCAAATTGCTGCTGCTGATTTTTTAATATTTCTGCCAGTTGACGTTGCTCAGCCATTACTTTATCTTCTTTAAAATCTCCTCAATGGCTTTATCAAGCTGCGGGTCTTTACCGCTTATTTTATCTTCAAAACTGTTAACCACTTTAATATCAGGCTGCACACCTGTAAGTTCAAGGTCTTTACCATCTAATGTATAACATCCCCACGAAGGCAGCCGTACAAAAGAACCATCCACCAGCCCTGTACCGCTGGTAAATATGATCCAGCGATAAGTTTCATTGCCAATAATGCTGCCCAGTTTCAATGCTTTAAAACCCTGTGCTGTCATTTCTGCATCGCTTAATGATTGTTCATTGATTAGTAAAACAATTGGCTTATCACTTGGTGTAAAATTGCCCTGGCGTGTAAGTTTGCCTTCACGGTATTTCCATTGCAGGTAAGAGCGTTGCGATAAAAATTTCAACACTTCATCATGTACATTACCACCTGTATTATAACGCAGGTCAAGTATTAATGCTTCCTTGTTATTCAACTGCTTTGTCATGTCAATAATAAAATTTTCCAGCTCCTCTGTACCCATATTTTTCATATGGCTGTAGGCAATTTTATTGTTGCTTTTTTCATTTACACGTTTCCTGTTATCATCAATCCACTCATCATACAGGTTGTTGTATAGCGTTGCCTGCGGATGCAGTTTTATATCAAATTCTTCTGTGCCTCTTTTAAAGGTCAGCACCATTTCTTTATCAAGCGAAGGGTGCGTGAAATAGTAGTTCCTGTCAACAGTTTTGTCAACCGCTGTGCCATTTACTTTTATAAGTTCATCATCTTTTTTAATGGTAATGTTTTTTCTGTCTGCTGTACTACGGTTTACTACATAATTCACTTTGTAAGGGTCGCTTTTTTGAAACAGTATTCCCGTTTCCATAGTGCGGTTTGCCAACTGAATATTTTCATCTTCGCCATTGGTGGTAAAGCCCTGGTGCGATGAATTTAATTCGCCCAGCATATCATTCAATAACACCCTCAAATCTGCACGGGTATTGAGTTTTGGTAAAAATTTACTGTATTGTTCTCTCACTTTCAACCAGTTAACGCCATGAAAATTTTCATCGTAGTAATTGGTTTCCAACTGCGCCCAGGCCTCATAAAATACCTGCTTAAATTCTTCTGATAAATTGCGCCTGAACGTGTAAGAAATTGCAATGCCATCAACCTTATTGCCATCAAGATTTAGTTTGTAAATGGCACCGTTAAATATAGCAAGGTGCTTATCTCCATTGGTAACAACATCAAAACCACGCGCCTCTGCGCCGGCTATTTTTTCTGTTTTATTGGCTTCAAAAGGCTCAATTACTGTTTTCCATAAACTGCCTTTTCCTGCTTCATGATCGCTGGTGTACAGCACTGTTATTTTATCGCCTTTTTGTAAAACAGTTGCCAGTTGCTGCGAACCAAATGCAGGGCTTACCATTTCAATGCGTTCCATAATATTATCAGCATCAATAGTAATAGCAGTGGTTGCAATTTTATTTACCGAATCTTTCTTTGCTTTAGTAGTATCCTTTACTTCAGTTTTAAAAAGTTCTTTGTATTTGTCAGACTTAAATGGCTCATCAAATTTCTCAAGCGGCAGGCGGTAAACCTTTGGGTTTTGAAGCCCCATGGGGTAATAGGGTTTTAACCTTGAGGAAGTAAAGTAGATGTATTTTCCATCAGGCTGCCATACAGGGTTAAATTCTGAAATACCTGTATTGGTAAGGTTGATGATTTTTGTGGTAGCAATATTGTACAAAAAAATGTCCTGCTCAAAATTGCGGAAAGCACCAAAGCAAACATATTCATCGTTGGGTGAAAAACCGGGGTCTGAACCCTGAAAGCCCCATATCTCATCTTTTACAATGGTTTTGCTTTGCAGGGTCTTTAAATCCATCAACTTCACTTCATCTCTGCCTGATAAATACACGGCCTTTGTTTTGTTTTTGTTAAGCGATAAAGAGCGGTTGTTTTTTTTATCGCTGGTTATTTGTTTCATTGCAGCACTTCCATCAGCGGCCACGCTGCACCAGTTATAATACCCATCAACAGTGGTATTAAAAAGCAATGTTTTATTATCGGCCAGCCATTTTACTTCCAACGCCCTTTCTGCATTACCACGCATTATTTGGGTAACAAATTTTCCATCAACATCGCTTACAAACAACTCACCACGCGAAGTAAAAGCCAGCTTTTTTCCATCAGGCGAAATATCAGCACTGGTAATATTTCCACGAACTTCAAAGTCTTTTTCTTTACTAAGTATACTGTTGCGAAACACAGTCACAGCAAGCTTTTCAGCTTTTTTTGACGCTACATCATACACATACAACTGGTAATCTTTTTCAAAAACTATTTTACCACCATTGGCACTGGCTGCTGCATTTTTTATAGAAGTTGTGTATTGTGTAAGCTGCCTTTTTTTACCATTATCAATAGTATATAAATTGTATTCGTTATTGCCTTCATCGCTTATAAAATACAGGTTGCCATTTTTATCAAGCGTAGCGCCAAAGTCCTTGCCTTCATAATCAGTATAACGCTTGTACTGTTTTGTTTTTATGTTGTACGATTGTATGTCTGGATTAAAAGCACCCTTATAATGTTTGCGCTGTAACTGGTTGCTGCTTTCCCAGGTATCGTTAAAATAAATCTCACCAGTTAATGGATGTTCAACCAGGTTATGATCGTACTGAAAGAAATAATCACCCAAAACTCTTTCTGGTGTACCACCACTAATATTTACTTTATAGCCAGACTGCTGCCCATGCATGGCAGAAGTAAAATAGATAGACTTGCTGTCCCAGCTCCAACTGCTTACAATATCGTTGGTGCTGTGAAAAGTTAACTGTTTTACATCACCACCAGCAACAGGCATGATAAAAATATCGCCATTACCATACTGCCTTCCTGTAAACGCAATCCATTTGCCATCTGGCGATACCCTTGCATTGGTTTCATAGCCCTGCATAGCGGTAAGCCTTACTGCCAAAGGGTTTGCAATATCTGCCTTCCATAAATCGCCTTCAAAACTAAATACCACTGTTTGGCCATTGGGTGTTAAACAGGGCTGCGATAAAAAATAGGCTTCTGTGTTTTGTGAAAAAAGGAAGGCAGGAAATAACAGTGCAAAAAGTGCGGTGTAAAGTAGCTTCATAACAGTTTATTTGAAATTTTTAGGTAACAACGGCATCAATACATTTCAGTTTTGTTTACACACACTAACTAAATGCACTTGTTGTTTATACGATAAATGTAATAACATAAAAGAATAAAAAAACATGGTATTGTATGGTACATTATTTTACCATTATTAATGGTTTATAATACTGTTACCAATATGTTTTACGGGTTTAATATTCCCATAAGCCGCTACGTTTACAAGTGTTTAATTGTGGCAGTAACGTAACTGTGTATGTTTTAATTTAGAAACAAACGGTATTACAGCAACACAGCAATTAATAAGTGTAGTATCCTCAATCCAATAGCTTAGAAACAAAGGTCATTCTGCAAAGAGTGGCCTTATTTGTTAGTACGTAGTGTTGGTTAAACATATGCACCTGCTAAGGCATTTCCAATACTTTTTAAATTGATGTGCGATACTTATTTCTAACACTTCTTTCACTATATATTGTCCTAACTGCACCTGTCCTAAATTAATTTAGGACAACACCATTTAGGACAAAACCAACATAAAGTGTTATGAAAACTGAAGACCACTCGCTGGTAGGCCTTTTTTGTAAAGGCACAGGTATTACAAAAAATGTGTTTGCTGCAATACAGACAAACAGTGCTGCGAAGTTTTTTTGTTGTTAATCTCAACTTTATTTATCCTTTATCTACCATAGGTAATAACTCAGCACTTCCTAAAGTATGAACTTATATGTTAACCAAAAAACTGATTAAAAAGTAAGCAGTGGGGCTTATGCAAATTGGTAAAGTATTTTATTTGCATTTAACAACATTATTAAGTGGCATTTTGCAATGCAGAATGCAATAAACTTTGAAACGATAAACAATTGGATAAACAAAAACTGTTGGTAGATAAGAAATATTTGCTTGAAAAATTTTCGGGAAAAGGCGGGTGGACTTATGCACAAATACCTGAAATTATGCCAAGCAAACATTCACCGTTTGGTTGGGTAAAAGTTTGCGGAACCATTGAAAATGTTGCCATTAATAATTACCACCTGATGCCCATGGGAAATGGTAAACTTTTTTTGCCCGTTAAAGCTGATATTAGAAAGAAGATTAAAAAACAGGCAGGCGATTTTGTTAGAGTAACTTTATACGAAGATAATTTGCCAACAGAAATTCCTGAAGAGTTAAGGCTTTGTTTGTTAGATGAACCAAATGGGCTGGAAGCTTTTTTAAAGTACACAAGCGGCGAACAAAAAGCATTTATTGATTGGATATATTCAGCCAAAAAAGACGAAACCAAAATTGAACGTATTGCTAAAACACTTGATAAAATAGCAAAAGGACAAAAATTGACAGACAAAAATAAAGCAGATTCCAGTTATTAAAACTTGTGTTGCATTTCCATCAAACAAAGTTTTTAGGCTCAGGTAAAGCCCCTTTTTTAAAGTACCCTATTTAAAGTTTTTCAGTATTAAGGGTGCTGTAAAACGCAGTTAAAGTATCCCTGTAAAAAGCTTTCATTTCATCGCTTAAAAATGCAGCTTCCAGTGCATTCAGGTTCAGTTGCCACAGTTCCTGCCATGTAAAGCCCTGGGTATATAAAAGTTCATATTCACCTGCAAGGGTAGTTGAAAACATGGCAGGGTCATCACTATTAACAGTGCAGAATACGCCACTGTCTACCATCTTTCTTATAGGGTGCGGTTCGCCTTGTTCCACCAGTTTTAAACAGTAATTACTGGTCGGCGAAACCTCTATCGGTATTTGATGTTCCTTTAAATAAGAGAGCAGCATTTCATCATCAACGCTGCGTATGCCGTGGCCAATACGTTCAGCTTTTAAAGCTTTAATAGCACCCCAAATACTTTCAGGGCCAACGGCTTCACCAGCATGTGCCACCAAACGCAACCCACTTTCTTTAGCCCTTGCATAAGAAGCCGCAAAGAGTTCAGGAGGAAAACCATTCTCCAGGCCGCCCAGTCCAAGCCCAATAAAAATGCCGCGTTCTTTGCCTTTAATCACAAGGTCGGTAACAGCATGTTCGCTGGCAGGAACCTGCCTGGCAATGTCTGGTATAAAGTTTATTGTAACACCGTATTTTTCTTCGCCGTTTTTTATGCCAAGCGCAATGGCATCCAGTATTTCATCTGTTTTAAAATAGTCCACCATCAGCGAAGCACTAAAAAATGCTTCTGTATAAATTATGTTTTGTTCTGCCTGGTTCTTGTAAAACTGTTCCACCAAAAATGTATAGTCAGATGCTTTGATAAGCGTTTTTACAGCGGTAATATATACCTGTATAAAATGAGGAAAATCTCTGAAAATAAAAAAGTCTTCCCATTCTTTAAGGCTGCTTACAGGCAATGTAATATTATTGTCTTTGGCAAGCCGGTAATAAGTGGCAGCGCTTACGGCACCTTCTACATGTACATGCAGTTCAATCTTAGGCATTCTTTTAAAAACCTCCTGTATGTTCATAGCCTTATAGTTTAAGTTGTGCAATGTACGAACCTGCTTTGTGCCTGCAAATTGCCATTCGTATCAAACTTGCTGATGCAATGGGTAATACATTTATTTTCAGCCTGTAAAACAGAAAAGTATGAAATGGATAAAAGTTTTTTTGCTGGCAGGTGTACTGTTGCCGTTGGCATTGCTGGCACAGGTGCGCTGGATAAATGTTGACAGTCTGTACCAGCCCTTGCCGCCCTCTGTGCATGTGTATTACACAAGCGACAGCCTTGACGGTAAACCCAATATTGCTTATTATGTTTCTGCTGAGTTAAAGGATAAAAACATTGATTTTACAGCACAAACAGGCAGCGGTAAACGATATACGCCATCGCAGTATTTTGAAAGTGAAGGCAAACCATTGGTAATAGTTAACTGTACTTTTTTTGAGTTTGTACACAATAAAAATTTAAACACGGTGATAAAAGATGGCAAACTGCTGGGCTATAATATTCATACTATTGCAGGCAGGGGCAAAGACACGTTTACCTACAGGCATCCCATTGGCAGTGCGATTGGCATTACTAAAAAAAGAGTGGCAGATGTGGCATGGCTGGTAACTGATTCAACAAAACCTTATCCATTTGCAACACAAACTGTAGTGGCTGCCAGCAAAGATTCTTCTGTAAAATTCGATTGGAAAAATATTACATCAACCTCTTTTAGAAAATGGAAAATGCAGACAGCCGTTGGCGGTGGACCCGTGCTGGTACAAGATGGCGATATAAAAATTACCAATAATGAAGAGATGAAATTTGGCGGCAAAGCCATCAGCGATAAACACCCGCGTACTTGTATGGGTTATACCAGCGATGGCAAAATTATAATGATGGTAATACAGGGCCGTTTTCCTGCAAAGGCAGAAGGGGCAACACTTGTGCAGGAAGCACAGTTGTTACAACAACTTGGCTGTAACGAAGCTTTAAACCTTGATGGCGGAGGAAGCAGTTGCATGTTGGTAAATGGCAAGCCAACTATTCAGGTATCTGATAAAACTGGTGAAAGACCAGTACCTGCTGTATTTATTGTGAAAGAGAAGTGATTTTAACACATAGATAGATAGGTTTTGTACAAGGCAAGGGCACATAGATAACCGTATCTATAATTTTTACTTCTTCGTAATAATTAACTCGTCGACTTTAAAATAGATGGTTAAAGGCTGCCAAATAAATCTATGTGTTCTCTTTCTTAACTATTGCACCTATGTGTTAAAACCACAACAAACTTTTGCTCATACCACTACCTCCCATTAATTTTAAATTTCTCAAAATAAATCAAGTATGAATGTATTTAAGCGTATGTTGTTGTTAATGGTTACTGTAGCCTGTATAGAAGGTAATGCACAAACCACATCCAAGTACGACCATCATAAAGTATTTAACCCCTTGTTTTATACAACCAATGGTAATGAGTACAGAACTGCTGGTGGTGAACCAGGTGTAAAATACTGGCAAAACAGTGCCGACTATAAAATTGATGTAACACTTGATACAGCAGCGCATAAAATAAGCGGGGCAACTACTATCAACTACACCAATAACAGCCCAGATAAACTTCCTTTTGTTTGGCTACAGTTAGACCAAAATATTTATCGTGAAGATTCCCGCGCCGAAGCAACAAGCCCTGTTACTGGTGGCCGCTTTACCAACAAGGCTTTTACGCAGGGCAATGAAATAAAATCTATATCCATTACTTACAATGGCAAAACAGAAAAGGCAGATTATCTTATTACCGATACCCGATTACAAATAAAATTGAAGGATACCCTAAAAGCCAGTGGCGGCAAGCTTTCTATTAAAATTGAATATGCTTTTGTATTGCCTGAATATGGTACAGACCGTTGCGGCAGAAAAAATACAATTAACGGCTGGATATATGAAGTGGCACAATGGTACCCACGCATGGCTGTGTACGATGATGTGCTTGGCTGGAACACATTGCCTTATTTGGGCAGTGGTGAATTTTATTTAGACTATGGTGATTTTGATTATACCATTACGGCACCCGCCGATATGGTAGTGGTTGGTTCAGGTGAATTGGTTAATACTTCAGAAGTGTTTACACCTGCTACAATTGCCAAACTAAATAAAGCTAAAGGCAGTGAAAGTACAGTAATGATAAGGGATTCAGCCGATGTAAAGAATGCCGCCTTCTATCCTAAAAAAGCAAACCTTACCTGGCATTTTAAATGCAATGAAGCAAGAGATGTGGCATGGGCCGCTTCAAAAGCATTTATATGGGATGCCGCACGTATTAACCTGCCCAGCGGTAAAAAAGGGTTGGCACAATCACTATACCCTATAGAAAGTAAAGGAAATGATGGCTGGGGAAGAAGCACAGAATATGTAAAAGCAAGTATTGAATTATATTCTAAGGAATGGTTTGAATACACGTATCCTGTTGCTACCAACGTTGCGGGAATTGTTGGTGGTATGGAGTATCCTGGTATCGTTTTCTGCGGTCTCAACGCGAAAAAAGGTGGGCTTTGGGGTGTTACCAATCACGAGTTTGGTCACAACTGGTTTCCTATGATTGTTGGCAGCAACGAGCGTAAATATGCCTGGATGGATGAAGGCTTCAACACCTTCATCAATGATGTGGATACCAAGGTTTTTAATAAAGGTGAATACTATCAAAAAGAAGATGTACAGGCGCAGGCAAAGAACATGTTTGGCGATAAAACCGATGCCATCATGAACACACCTGATGTTATACAGAATGTATACCTAGGAACTGCTGCTTACCAAAAACCAGGCGCAGGTTTAACCATGCTGCGCAACCATATTTTAGGCACTGAAAGATTTGATTATGCCTTTAAAACCTACATTAAACGCTGGGCTTTTAAACATCCCACACCATGGGATTTTTTCCGCACTATGGAGAATGTTGCAGGCGAAGATCTTAGCTGGTTTTTTAAAGCATGGTACATAAATACATCGAAGCTTGACCAGGGCATTAAAGACGTAAAATATGTAGAAAACGATGCTGCCAAAGGCGCATTAATAACCATTGAAAACCTGGAAGAAATGGCACTGCCCGTTGTACTGGTGGTGAAGGAAGAAAACGGTAAAACCGATACCGTAAAACTGCCTGCCGAAATATGGCAGCGTGGTGGTAGCTGGACATTCCGCTATAAATCAACTTCTAAAATTGCAAGCGTTACTATTGATCCTAAACATGAATTTCCTGATGTAAACCCTGCCAATAATACATGGGCAGGTGCCAGTGCAAAGCCAATACCTGCAGGCACTACAGGCAAAACCATACGTGATAAATATATTAAAGCCATTGGCGGTGCCGATAAATTAAAAGCCATAAAAGACATGAGCATCACGGCTGTTGGTACGGTACAGGGCATTGAAGTAATGATGGTAAGCAAGTATAAATTACCAGGAAACCAGCTAATGGAAGTAAGCGTTCCAGCCATGAATATGAAGCCTTTTAAAATGGTGATAAACGACGACAGTGTTTCTATTGTTCAAAGTGGTCAGTCAACAACTTTACCTGCTGAGGCACAGGCCGAAATGCGTAAGGGTGTGATCATTTTTCCTGAACTGGATGATGCCACCACTTACGACCTCGCGGCTAACCTTGAGATGATAAATGATGCGCCTGCTTATGTGGTTACGGCAACCACCGCCAGCGGCAATATTACCACCAGTTACTATGATGAAAAAACAGGCTTAAAGGTTAAAGAAACTGGAAACCAGGCAACTACTGAATTCAGCGATTACCGCGAAGTAAATGGCATCAAAATTCCTTATGCACGTAAAACAGATGCAGGGCAACTGATTGAGTACGTGGTAAAAGAAGTAAAGATTAACAGTGGCCTTGGTAAAGACAGTTTTAGATAAAGACGGTTAACCGCAAAGCCCGCAAAGTTTTTCGCAGAGATGGCAAAGTTTATAAGCATCGGTGTTGAACTTTGCGATTTTCTCCTTTGCGTTCTTTGCGGTTAATATCTTAAAATTATAACAGTAAACAATAACCAGAATGAAAAAGATTGCAACCATTATTTGCGCTTTTATTATCAGCAATGCCCTATCAGCCCAAGATCATCAACTGGTAAAACTATGGGAAACAGATACCTTGTTAAGAACCCCTGAAAGTGTATTGTACAACGAAAAAGGGAAGTTTCTTTTTGTATCCAATATTGGTAAAAATGGCAATGGTTCAATAGGTAAAGTTGGCCTTGATGGTAAGATACTGCAGGTTGATTGGGTTAGCGGGCGTGCAGGCCCCAAGGGGCTTGGCCTGTATAAAAACAAACTGTATGTGGCCGATGTAAAAGAAGTGGTGGTGATTGATATTGATAAGGCAGCTATTATTCAGCATATACCAGTAGACAGTGCTGTTTTCCTGAATGACATTACCATTGATAAAAACGGCGTTGTATATGTAAGCGATTCAAGAAAAGGCAAAGTGCATAAGATTGTTGATGGCATGGTAACCACTTACCTTGAAAAACTGTTAAACCCAAATGGTTTGCTGGTATTGGGCAGCGACTTGTATGTGCTTGACAAAGGCAGTCTGCTTAAAGTAAACACAACCAGCAAACAAACCACCAAAATAGCAGAAGGCATGGAAGCCAGCACCGATGGTATTGAGCAGGTAAAAGAGGGCGAGTTCATCATCAGTTGCTGGGCTGGTATTGTGTACTATGTAAAAGCAGATGGCAGCAAACAGGTATTGTTTGATAACCGCGATAAGAAAATTAACAGTGCAGATATTGGTTATAACCCTTCAAAAAAGATAGTGTATGTGCCCACCTTTTTTGGCAATAAAGTGGTGGCTTATGAGTTGAAGTAAATGGTTCGTGCAGGTTTCGCAGATTTTCGCTGATGTTACAGTGTCTCTTACTAATGGTTGGTCTCACCAACCACTAAATTCTTTCTTCATATAATCAGCAATCAATTGCTCATTGGTATCAATGCTTTTGTCGAGGCTTTCAATAATCTTTTGCTTTTCAGTTTCCTTCCTGTTCTGGCTTAGCTTTTTCTTGGCCTGCAGGTCAGTAACCACAATCTCAAAAGCAACAATACCCTTCACCATTTTAAGTTTATAATCATCAGGCAAACCATTCCATTGCTGTGTGTAGGCGGTATCGTAAAAGTCAATAGTAGCTTCCAATGCCTGCAAAGCCTTGTCTGTTTCAGGTATCAGTTTTCCATCGCCATAAGCATGTACTGAAATATAGTTCCAGGTGGGTACATTAAGTTCACCGTCGTAATGTGCAGGGGAAATATAGGCATGTGGCTCAGTAAAAATAACCAGCACTTTTTTGGTTTCAATGTCTGCCCAATGTTCATTGGCTTTTGCAAAATGAGAGGTAAGTAAAACAGCACCATCTCTTTCAGTAACCACAAAGGGCAAATGGGTGGCAATGGGCAAACCGTCTTTTGCAGTAATAATAGTTGCAAAGCTGAACCGCTGCATAAAAGCTACTATCTCATCTTTATCTGTGGCGAGGTTTATTTTGGGGATGTACATGGTGGTTAAGAACTAGTGTAAAACATTTGTTACTTCAAACAGTTTTCTATTGGGGTCTTTAACATTATTAGTCATTTTCAAGAATCGTTTTAAGTTCCTTAGTTTCAAATAAAAGCTGCATTTGTGTAATTGCTGTTGTTGGGTTATCTAGATCAAACTCTTTTAATTTTCTTGCATTTGCCATTGCAGTTCTGAGTTTTGGTTTTAGCCTTAAATAAATGTCGTGATCTTGTTTTGTAAAATATTTACTTGTCTTTTCATAGTCGGGTAAAAACTTTTTTAGTTGGTTACTTGCTTTGTCACAATTATCAAAATACTTTCCTGTTGTTTCAAAATGGAGTAAAAACCAAAACTCTAAACAAGGATTGTTAATGATAATAATAACATTATTGAAGCTTCTCTCTAACTTCAATATATATTTTTTAAACTCTTGCGATGCTGTTTGCGTACCTTTTTTGGCTAATGCAGTTTCTTTGTTTATAACATCATAATCTACGATCCAAAAAACTTTGTCATAGTATTTTGATTGCTCAACTACTTTTTCAAATTGTTCTTTTAATTTCTTTTTTTGAGGGATTTCAGGTTTCAGATCTACACCAATACCTTTTTAATTTCTTATAAGCATCTGAAAATACCAAGATTCGCAATAACCATCAACGACTATTGCGAACTTAATTTTGTCACCGAACGGTACTATTCTACTTTTTCTCATCTATTATATCAATATAATAATCACCTAAATTAGGAACACCACCAAGTTTACCAATTTTATAAGCATTATAAACGTTGCTGGTATCTCTGATTATTTTGCTATCAAAGTCAGAAAGAGAATATAGTTCAGTAGCACTAAGGTTATTTTTATCTGTAAACCAAATTGCATCATTTCTGAAAATGTCTTTGTTGTTTAGTATTTCCCTGTTATGAGTAGTTGCTAAAATTTGAGACTTTTTGGCGTTTATTAAAAATGATAGTATAAAGTGATTAAAAAGGTCTGGGTGCAATGAAGATTCTAATTCATCTATAGGAAAACTAGTTGATGAATTTATGAGCATATGTAAAAGACCAGCGAAACCGTAGAATCTTTTTGTGCCTTGCGATTCTAAATTAAAGGGTAGTCTATACTTTGTTTCGTCTATAGTGTGTTCTAATTCTATACTTATTGCGGTTACCTTACCTTTAATTTTGATTTCTTCAAGTTGATGGTTTCGTGCTTTTACTTGTTTCTCAAGAAATTCAAGAAAGCCATCGGGAATATCTTTTTCTTCTTTTCTAATAAGAATATCAGAAATATTAAAATCAGCCTTTTTTAGTATTTCAATTACTGCATCTTTATCGACTTCTGCCATATCTATCTTGGATGTAATATAACGTTCAAGATCCGTATCTGATTCAATAAGACTTTTTAAATGATTTGAAAACCAGTCAGACACTTCTCTTAGTTCTTTAAAATCTATGTTTGTCTTTAAAAATCCTCCGAGAACTGTATTGTTCCAAATTGTATTTGCTACCAATGTTTTTTCAAAAGTCTTGTCTTTTTTTATCTTACCTCCAAAAGTAATCTCAGTAAACTGTGTTTCTAGGTTTGTTACTCTACTGAAAATTTTAGCTTTATTCGGATTGTGAAAATTCAATTCTTCACTAACAATTGCTCTCTTATTAAACACAACTTCATAATAATATATTATTCCATTTTGAATAAAGTCTATTGATATTAATGAGTTTTGAGATGGGGAATAAGAGTCAAACAGGAATGGCTCATATTTTAATGGGTCGGTTTTTTTTTCAAGAGGTTCTAATACAAGGTCACGAAGGAACTCTAATGCTTTTAATATTGTCGTTTTTCCAGAAGCGTTAGCGCCATAAATTAGAGCTAGTTTAAGCAGTCTTAATCCCTTTATTGGTTCTGTAATATAATAGTCTTCAAGGTCTGTTGATTTTGTTGCTTCAAACGATAAAGTTTGCTTATCCTTAATCGATCCAAAATTTTGTATACTAAAATTTACAATCATTTTTATATCTATTTGTGTAAGTCGATTACAAAATAACACACAAAATAGCTTAAATGCATGATAAGTTATCATTTATTTAAGCTATTTTGTAGTTGTTGCGATATGTCAGCCATTGATTTGTAACTTAAATTTTTTAAAACCCACATTATTTTCCAATACGTCAAACCCGTACTGTTTCTCTTCAACCTTCCCCCAAATCCTTTTCAACTTAAAAACATTTTCTCTTTAACTTAAACAGAAAGTATTTTTAAGTTAAAAACAACTCCTACTCAAGTTAAAAACATTTTGTTTTCCACTTAAAAATAAAACCTCCGCAATACTGGTGGCAAGTTTCTCCGCCAGCTTAAGGAGAAAAGCTCCACAGTATTGGTGGCAATTTTGTCCACCAGCTTAAAAACAAAATGTTTTTAAGTTACAAACAAGTTTTAAGGCACAAAAAAGCCGTTTCCTGTAAAGAAAACGGCGGTACCAACAACTGAAACCTAAATAGAAAGGGGTTAAACTACCTGTAACTGGTCGTTTAATAAGCCACTGCGTATGGCTGCACTGTTGCCATAGCCTTTTCTTACTTCCAGCGTATAATTGCCTGCCGCAAGCCCTGAGGGTATGCTAAACATCAGCTTGCCCTCGGTACGTGAGGCAATTACGGTTACTTTGGTTTCTGTGCCTGTACTGCTGGTAATAAAAATACCCTCTGCGGCATTGGCGGGGTTAAACTTCAATTCTTCGCCTGCAATGCGGCCAATACCGCCGGGCGTAAGCTTAGCGTTGGCCGTTTGGGTATTTATATCAAAATACTCAACAAGGGTAGGGCTTGGTTGCGCCATTAAAACTTTTTCTAAAATCGCTTTTGCCATATACTCATACAGCATACTGCCCTGCGATATGCTGCATTTAGTGGTGTGCCTGCTGGCATCAAAGGTGTCAGTAGCACTTGTAAACACACCTGTAATGCCTGCACGAAAATTGGCAATAGGCAGGTTTACACTGTTGCCTTGCGCAATAACATAACAAATGGTTTCAAAAATAAGGTAGCCTGCGGCACGCAGGTCTGTTTCGGTAAGTGTGGTGCCGCGCCTTTTGGCTTCCTGTACAATGTCTTCAAAATTAAAAACGTTGTTTACCAGTACCCTTGCACTTTGGTCGTTAGGGTCTGGGGTTACCGGGTTCGGTTGCAAATAATACTTCATTGCCATAACTAAATTGTTTTTTTAGGTGAAAAAATAAGCGCTCATTAACCCCGCAGAGGTTAATGTATTTTTCACAATAAGGGGAGGTGGTTAACAGTTGTTTGGTACCAATGCTGTTAGTTGAATAAAAATAAATAAAGCTTTTAGAATAAAAAATTAAAAATACCAATCATGTTTTTGGCACGGTTTTGCAACCTGTTAGTAAAAATATACTATGAAAAAGTTGCTTGCCATTACAATGATTGCCTGTAGTTGCCTGGTTATGATTGCAGGATGCTCTAAAGATGATGAAAACAGCGGTACTATGTCAGTGCGTTTAACAGATGCGCCGTACGATGCCCAGCAAGTGAATGTAGATATTAAGGAAGTGAGGGTAAACTTTAAAGATGACTCTACAGGATGGGTAACTATGGCTTCTATACCAGGTATTTACGATTTGCTTTCTTATCAAAACGGTAAGGATACACTAATTGCCAGGGGCACTTACCCATACGGTACTGTAAAAGAAATAAGGTTGGTACTTGGCCTTAATAACACCATTAAAATAAACAATGTGGTGTACCCTTTAACCATCCCCAGTGGCGATGAGTCGGGCTTAAAAATTAAAGTAAACAAGGGGTTAAATGCACCCAACGAGGTAATGATTATTGATTTTGATGCAGCATTGTCTATTACAAAAACAGGTAACGGCGAGTATAAACTAAAGCCTGTAATAAAACTGAAATAAGAAGATAAATTACACCATAAGAGGCTTGTTCCAGAAATTTGGAATAGCCTCTTTTTTTATGCTGTATATATTTTTAAGTGATGACTGTTTAAATTATTATTACAATAGGTACCCAAAAGTGGTACCTGTTGTATTAGATGCTGATATTGGATTTTTATTAGTGCAATAATTTAATCTGCAACCTAACCAATGGAAGTACATCACCACCCACATTCGCATGGTAAAAAAACACGGCAATCTTATTTCTGGGAATTTTTAATGCTTTTCCTGGCAGTTTTTGTAGCTTTTTAGCTGAATACCAGTTGGCGCATAAAGAACAAATAGGGTTTTATCCCCTTAATCTATTAGGTAGAAAGTATATTCCAATTGCAAATTATAGCGATTATGGGGTTATTTGTTTTGATGCAAATATTACTGGATTAGAAAACGAGTATCCGTTAATTTGGCTAGACCATGAAGACGGATTTGAACAAGAACAACCTTTGGCAAAAAGTTTCATTCATTTATTTGCGTTGTGTGAACCAGCTGTTGACGAGTGGATAAGGAGCACCAGGGAAGAAAATTCTGAAAGCATATAATACTTAGTTAGTCCCAATTGCAATTCAGTCTAAAGAATAGCCTACCACTTACAGTAAAACATTCTAAAGGCCGCAGTTTCCTGGGTTTAATTCAACATGCTGTTCTGCTAAAAAAAATTCAGTAAGCATTTATAAAAAATATTGCAACCATAACATGCATCGTTTTTTGCATTGTTGTACTTTTATAACCAACTGCTTACACAATATGCCCCAACCTTTTATAAAAAAAGCTTTTAAAGCTGTAAAAATTGTAGTACTAACCATCGTTGCTTTAGTGGGACTGATTTTGCTGGCACCCTATGTTTTCCCTGGTAAAATATCAGCAGAAATAAAAAAGCTGGCCAATAACAGTTTAACTACCGAGCTTAATTTTAGTAAAGCAAGGCTGTCTTTCCTTAACCACTTTCCATCGCTTACCCTTACGCTGTACGACTGTAGTTTAATGGGTTCTGCCCCTTACGAAAAAGATACACTGGTGCAGGCAAAAGAAGTGGCATTGGGTATTAATCTGCCAAGCCTTTTATCAAAAAAAATTAATGTAAATGAGATTTATCTTACGGAAGCTTTTATAAAAGTACTGGTAGATGCAGATGGTAAACCCAATTACAATGTATACAAATCAGTAGCGGCCAAGGCCAATACAGCAAAAGATTCCAGCGATATTACCCTTAAAATAGAAAAGATAATTATTGAAAAAAGCAGCATTATTTACGATGACAGGGTGCTGCCCATGTACCTGAATGCTACAGGCTTTGAATACAAGGGCGAAGGTGATTTAAGCAAAGCGGTTTTTGATTTAAAAACCCATGCAGAAGTTGCCGCCATTGACTTTATGTATGCTGGCAGATCGTTCTTTGTTTCAAAGAAATTACAAGCCGATCTTATTACCAAGATCAATACCAATTCGCTCTCTTTATTGTTTGAAAAAAACGATCTTAAAATTAATAGGCTGCCTTTTGACTTTAAAGGCAAATTTGAGTTTTTAAAGGAAGGTTATAACATGCAGTTTAAACTAAACTCAAATGCCACAGCACTGCATGATTTATTTACGGCGTTGCCGCCTGAATACCTTACCTGGCTTGACAGGACAGAATTAAAAGGAATCGCCAACATAAGTGCAGAGCTAGCGGGCAAGTTCATTTCATCAACCAATACAATGCCCGACCTTGTTATGACGATGGGCATACGTAACGGATATATAGCCAACGATAAAACACCTTCGCCTGTAAAGAACCTTTTCCTGAATTTTGATGCACATTTGCCTGGTTTAAACCCTGATAGTTTGTATGTAAATGTTGACAGCATCTTCTTTAATATTGATAAGGATTATTTCAGTTCGGTAATACTGCTGAAGGGTTTGAAAGAGCCGTATATTAAGGCGAAAATTAATTCAGAAATAGACCTTGCAAAATGGGACAAAGCCCTTGGTATTAAGCCTTTTGACGTAAAAGGATTATGGAAAATACATGCTACCGCAGAAGGTAAATATGCCACTGCGGTTAAAAAGAAATTGCGAACCACAGACACTGTTATAAGTTCAATTTCCAACTTTACTATATCCTCAAGTTTAAGCAATGGTTATTTTAAATATACTTCTTTACCACAGCCTGTAACCAATCTTGCATTTACGGTAAACGCAAGTTGTACAGATAATAAATACCAGCACAGTACTATTGATATAGATGGTTTTAATGCCAATGTGCTTGCCAATTATGTAAAGGGCTTTCTGCATGTAAAAGGTGGTAACAGTTGGTTTGTAGATGCAGATATAAAAAGCAAATTTAACCTTGCTGATGTAAAGAAATTTTATCCGCTTGATAGCCTTGAACTAAAGGGTAACCTGTTGATGGATGTAGTGAGTAAGGGCAGTTACAATCCTTCTAAAAACAGCTTTCCGCGTGCTGTGGCCAATGTGCAGTTAAAGGACGGTCTGGTGCAAACAAAATACTATCCTAACCCTATAGAAAAAATTAATACCGAAGCTGTAATAGTCAACAATACAGGCACTTTAAAGGGAATGAAGGTGGATATAAAACCTATATCCATTGAGTTTGAGAAGCAGCCATTTTTTGTACGTGCCAACCTCCAGAATTTCGATGACCTGCGTTACAATATAGCCTCAAAAGGTACGCTTGATATTGGCAGGATATACAAAGTATTTGCGGTAGATGGCATTCATACTACAGGGTTTGTTGAGACCAATCTCTCGTTAAAAGGTACACAAAGCGATGCGATGAAGGGCTTGTACGATAAGCTGCAAAACAAAGGCACTATGAAGGTGAAGGATATGAGTGTGAGCTATGAAATGTTTCCTAAACCATTTCATATTCAAACAGGGCTTTTTAGGTTTGACCAAGATAAAATGTGGTTTGATAAATTCAATGCCAGTTATGGCAAAACAAAGTTTGCACTGGATGGCAACCTGCAGAATGTGATAAACTATGTAATGCAGTCAAAGTCTTTACTGCACGGCAATTTTAACCTTAACAGCAATTTGATTGCTGTAGATGAATTCATGGCTTTTGCAGATACCAAAAAGGCCAGCCCATCTGCACAAAGCGGCGTTATAATTATACCATCAAACCTTGATGTAAATTTTGTTGCCAACGCAAAACAGGTACTGTACAATGGTTTAAAGCTTGACAGTGCAAAAGGCAACATGAGCATCAGTAATGGCAAACTAATTCTTAAAGAAACTGGCTTTATTATTATTGGCGCAAGGGCTGTAATGGACGCCACTTATACCAGCCTTACACCTAAAAAGGCGTTGTTTGATTATCATATGAAAGCGGAAGAGTTTGATGTGAACAGGGCGTACAGGGAAATAAAATTGTTTCATGATCTTGCTTCTTCAGCAGCAAAAGCGCAAGGCATTGTATCGCTTGATTATACTGTAAAAGGCAGGCTTAATGCTGATATGATGCCAGTGTATCCTTCGTTGGAAGGTGGTGGTGTATTATCAGTAAAACAGGTAAAACTTAAGGGGCTGAAATTGTTTAATGCAATAAGTAAAGAAACCAACAGGGATAGCATCAGTAACCCCGATATTTCTAAAGTTGACTTTAAGACCACCATTAAAAGCAACATAATCACGCTGGAAAGAACGAAGATGCGTACCATGGGCTTTCGCCCAAGAATTGAAGGGCAGGTAAGTTTTGATGGTAAGCTGAACCTCAAGTTTCGTCTTGGCCTGCCACCATTGGGTATTTTTGGTATACCTATGACTATTACAGGTACGCAAAGCAATCCTAAAATAAATCTGGGCCGCGGCAAGAAAGAAGATGAACTACAAGAGCAGGCGGAAAAGGAAGAGAATTAAGGGTAGTAACTACCTTTCATGTTGCTGAAAAAGATGTGTTATTGATTGATTGATTTTCTCGCTGTTCCCCACTGGTATGCAACCCATAGCAATGAAATCATAATTAAAGCTTGCAGTACAATACAACCATTTGAAACTGTATCAAAGAATGGATTTGTCTTTGATATTAAATTGGTATTTGATTGTGGTAATGCTGACAGCGGTGGATATAACGTTCCTTCTTCTTTAAATGCAGTACCTATTTTTTCCAGAAATCTTGTAATTATTGTTAGGTAAATAAGCATTGTCAATCCACTGGCAATAATGATAAGATTCGCAATTGCTTTACTGAATTTATGTTTCAACTCTTTAAATAAAAATACAAGAAAAGTAAAAGGAAAAAAAACTGTAAGGGTGATTGTCCAGTACGGTAAGATTAAGTAAGTGTCATGTAAATGAACCTCTATACCCGCCTTTGAGATAAACGTGCTAAATGAAATTGCTGTAATTATAATTGCAACAACAAAACAAAAAAGCAACCATAATAATTCTTTCAAGAAGAGGTTCATGTTTGTATGAAATGTAAAGAACTAAGCCTTACTTTTTTTAGGAAGTGAATATTGCATTGGAGAAACATTCTTATCCCTGTATAGTTCCTGTTTTGATTCAAGATCAAGCATTACCCAAAATAAATTCCATTCAAGCTTGCCCTGAAATTTTATCTTCCTGCTCAGCAGGTCAATGTCAACATCAGCCACAAGTTCCTGGAAGTTTGCTACTTTTTTTGTTTTTAAACAAGCGAACAACGAGGTTTTTAACGTGTCATATTTTGCCAACTCCATTGTTGGTGCTTTCTTTCCTTCAGGGTGTAACAGTTGTATTCTTTCCATGGCTGTTCAGTTTAAAACGCAGGAACAAATAGAATTATCCATCTAAGCTACGGCTTAATGCCGCAGCTATTTTAGCTTGCGCTCTGTTTCTTTTATGGCCAGGTCATTAATGCTTGCAAAACGTTTTTTCATAAAGCCGTTCTCATCAAATTCCCAGTTCTCATTTCCATAGGAGCGAAACCATTGCCCTTCACTGTTATGCCATTCATATTCAAAACGTACCGCTATTTTATTGCCTGTAAATGCCCACAGTTCTTTTTTAAGTTTGTAGCCAAGTTCTTTTTCCCATTTCGCTGTTAAAAAGGCAACTACTTCTTCTCTGCCATTAATAAAAAGGTCCCTGTTGCGCCATTCAGTATTAACAGTATAGGCAAGTGATACTCCTTCAGGGTTCTTAGTGTTCCAGGCATCTTCAGCCATTTGCACTTTTTGTGCAGCAGTTTCAAAAGTAAAGGGTGGCAGTGGCAGTTTTTGTTCCATAATTGTGTTAGTTAGATTTTAATGTTATTGCTCTTCAGGTTTGCTGTATGCTTAATAAAAAAGGGCAATTTGCTATACAGCAAAACTGCCCATTTTTTTGTCAATATCCCTAAAAAGATTACAAATTCATACCATCAGAAGCCTCAATACGCTGGCCGGTAAGTTGTTTTATAAAACTTGTGTTGCGAAATTTAAGATGAGTAATATCTTTCATTATTTATTTTTTGGCATAAGCACTTAAACCATGAATCTTAAAACCATCTTGGCAAAATTTTTTACTAAAAACAATGAAGCTGAAGAAATCGCTTTGCATATTTCTGGTGCAGTAGTCAGGCACCAAAATCCATTTCAGCATATTGAAGTTCCTTTAAGTGAAGAGGAACTAACAGAAGAATTTATTGATAGATGGGTATTGCCTTTTTATATGGTAAGCCTTTCAAGTTTAGATGAAGAATTGATAAGAACGTTTGCCAATTCTGCCAGGGAAATCGACCCAAATGTCGTTTATAAACTATTAAGCGAATTTAATTGGCGTACACGAATTACAGGGGCTTTTTTTGCAGCAATTAATAACTACACTGAATTTGAAGATATTATTGGAAAGCACTTGCTAAAAAGTGAAGTATGTTATGCGGGTGCTGGCTACTGTTTAGCATTAGCCATTTTTGGAACTGATAATTCAAAAAATTATCTAAGAACCTACTTACATTATTATCTTGATAGAAGAGACTTATGGTTTGATCAGCCACAAGCTTTTTGTGCATTGGAATATTTAGACATTAATGCTGCAAATGAGTTAAAAGAAAAATGGCAAACATTTTCAGGTGACAAAAGTGGAAGCTTGGAAAAATCTCGGGAATATTTTTTAGAATCTATAGCGTCACTTGAAAAAATAAAAGCTGCCATAAGCAATACATTAGCACAGTAGTAAAAATGAAACCTTAAAGCCCCTGCCACAAAAAAACAAAACCTTGCAAAATTCTTTTTCTATGTTTGTAACATTGAAAAAAATAATTTCTATATTTTTCTTAGCGGTATACCTGCTCTCAACAACCCAGCTTAGCGAGTTGCTGAAACTACCTGTGCTGGTGCAGCATTATATGGAACACAAGCAGGAAAACAAAGACCTTTCTTTTCTGGGCTTTTTAGAAATTCACTATGCACATGGCAGCCCAAAAGATGCAGATTATGATAAGGATATGAAACTGCCTTTTAAAACTATCACCAATTCTAATATAGCGGCAATCTCTTTCTGCACACCCATACCTAATTATAAGCAAGCACCAGTAATATATTTTAAAAACAGTAAGCAGCAATTTTCTGATTATTCTTTTACCTGTTCTTCTGCTTTTCTTTCTTCTATCTGGCAGCCGCCAAGGTTTAGTTAATCATTACTGGGTTATAGGCTATACACAAATTATGGTTTGTGCATTGCCTCGTTGCAATTTTATTTTTTTTCTGATTAACAGTATTATATATGCTTACCAGAATAATTGAGTTTTCCGTAAGGAATAAACTCATTGTAGGACTGTTTGTGATGGCCCTTATAGGCTATGGCACTTATCAGGCTACCCAACTGCCTATTGATGCAGTGCCTGATATTACAGATAACCAGGTACAGGTTATCACTATTGCACCATCGTTTGGTGCTACTGATATTGAGCGGCTGATAACTTTTCCTGTAGAACAGGCCAATAGTAATATTTCGGGTATCAAAGAAATCCGAAGCTTTTCAAGATTTGGGTTATCGCTGGTAACCATTGTTTTTGATGATGCCACTGATGTTTACTGGGCAAGGCAGCAAGTAACAGAAAGGTTACAACAGGTTCAAACACAAATTCCAGCAGGTATTGGCTCACCAACTTTAGGCCCTGTTAGCACAGGCTTAGGGGAAATATACCAATATGTGGTAAAACCCAAAAAGGGGTATGAGCAAAAATTTGATGCAACCCAATTACGAACCATTCAAGATTGGATTGTTCGCCGCCAGTTATTAGGTGTACAAGGTGTGGCCGAAGTAAGCAGCTTTGGCGGTAAATTAAAGCAATATGAAATTGCCATTAACCCCAACAAACTAAATGCTTACGGCATTACTATTAACGACGTTTTTACGGCAGTTGAAAGCAATAACCAAAATACAGGTGGTGCTTATATTGAAAAAGGTGCCACCGTTTTATACATACGCAGCGAAGGTTTAATTGGCAGCATTACAGATATTGAAAACATTGCCATAGCTGCAAAAAACAATCCAACCCCTTTGTTTATAAGGGATGTAGCCGAAGTTAAAATTGGCTTTGCTACACGATATGGTGCTATGTGTTATAATGATGAGGGTGAAGTTGCTGGTGCTGTTGTAATGATGCTTAAAGGCGCCAACAGCAGTAACGTAATAAAGAATGTAAAAGAGCGTATTGTACAAATACAAAAAACAATGCCTGAAGGTGTAGAGATTGAACCATTTTTAGACAGAACAAAAATGGTAAGCAATGCTATAGGTACTGTTGAAAAAAACCTGCTTGAAGGGGCTTTGATTGTGGTGTTTGTGCTGGTACTTTTTTTGGGCAATTTCAGGGCAGGGCTATTGGTTGCATCTGTAATTCCTTTGGCAATGTTGTTTGCTGTTTGTATGATGAATGCCTTTGGCGTTAGCGGTAATTTAATGAGTTTGGGGGCATTGGATTTTGGGTTGATTGTAGATGGTGCTGTAATTATTGTAGAAGCTGTAATGCACCAGTTGGCACACAATAAAAAGTTTAAAAACAAAACTACGCTTAGTGCCGCTGAAATGGATGGTGAAGTTACAATGGCCGCGGGCAAAATGATGAACAGCGCAGTGTTTGGGCAAATTATTATTTTAATTGTGTACCTGCCCATTTTTACTTTACAGGGTATTGAAGGAAAAATGTTTAAGCCAATGGCGCAAACTGTGGCCTTTGCTTTACTTGGTGCCTTTGTGTTATCGCTTACTTATATACCTATGATGAGTGCTTTTTTCTTGTCAAAAAAAGTAACGCATAAAAAGAATATTTCTGATAAAATAATGCAGCGTGCAGAAAAAGTTTACCAGGGTGTGTTAGTAAAAGTGCTGCGTTTTCCTGCATTGGTTTTAGGCAGTGTACTGTTTTTATTTGTTGCAGCCATAGTGGTTATTTCATCATTGGGTGGTGAGTTTATACCAGCACTAGAAGAGGGTGATTTTGCAGTAGAAACGCGTGTGCTTACAGGCAGTAACCTTGGTACCACCATACATAGCACACAGCAGGCTGCACATATTTTAAAAACACAGTTTCCAGAGGTAATAAAAGTGGTAACCAAAATTGGCAGTGGCGAAGTTCCAACTGATCCCATGCCTATGGAAGCCAGCGATATGATTATTATTTTAAAGAATAAAAGCGAGTGGACATCTGCAAAAACCTTTGATGAATTAGCTGCAAAAATGAGTGAGGCACTGGAAGATGTGCCTGGTATTACATGCGGGTTTCAATTTCCTGTTCAAATGCGTTTTAATGAATTGATGACAGGTGCAAGGCAGGATGTGGTATGTAAAATATTTGGTGAAAATTTAGATACACTGGCCGCCAACGCAGATAAACTGTCTAAAATTATAAGTACAGTACAGGGTGCTGAAAGTATTTTTGTTGAGCCTGTAACTGGTATGCCACAAATAGTTATTGCGTATAACCGTGCGTTAATAGCACAATATCATTTATCTATTGCCGATGTAAATAAAGTTGTAAACACAGCATTTGCCGGGCAGAGTACAGGGTTGGTTTTTGAAGAGGAAAAGCGGTTTGACCTGGTAGTGAAATTGACAGGTACAGAACGTAAAAATATAGAAGATGTTCAGAATTTATTAATACCTGCACCCAACGGAATTCAGATTCCATTATCGCAATTAGCCAGCGTACAGATAAAGAATGGGCCAAATCAAATACAGCGTGAAGATGCCAAACGCAGAATAATAGTGGGTTTTAATGTAAAGGGCAGAGATGTGCAAAGTATTGTGCAGGAATTGCAAGCAAAAGTTGATGCGCAACTTAAATTTCCTTCAGGCTATTTTGTAACCTATGGCGGGGATTTCGAAAATCTTAACCAGGCCAAACAACGTTTAATAATAGCAGTTCCCGTTTCGTTGCTGCTCATATTTGTATTACTCTTTTTCGCTTTTAAATCGGTAAAGCAGGGCTTGTTAATTTACACGGCCATTCCTCTTTCTGCCATAGGCGGTATTTTCTTTTTAGCACTCAGGGGTATGCCTTTCAGTATCAGTGCAGGGGTTGGTTTTATTGCATTGTTTGGCGTAGCCGTATTAAATGGTATTGTATTAATAGCAGAATTTAATCGTTTAAAACAAAGTGGTATGAATAACCTGGCATTAATTGTTGTTACAGGTACCAAACTAAGATTGCGGCCTGTTTTAATGACTGCTTTTGTGGCATCGTTAGGCTTTTTGCCAATGGCTGTAAGCAATGGTGCAGGGGCAGAAGTGCAACGCCCATTAGCCACTGTGGTAATAGGCGGTTTATTGGTAGCAACTTTTTTAACCTTGTTTGTATTGCCTTTGCTATACCTGCTTTTTGAAAAAATTATGCCCACTGATAAGGCAGATTTACACAGAGCAAAGAATTAATTAATACATGCTTTAAAGAGTAATGATATGACTGAGAATGATATTACCTACAAAGTACGGGGGGCAATTTTTACAGTTTATAATACACTTGGGGCGGGGCTTTTTGAAAGTGTTTATGAAGCAGCATTATTTTATCAGTTACAAAAGGATGGATTAGAAGTAAAAGCCCAGGTACCAGTTCCTGTTTTTTATGATGGGATAAAATTAGATATAGGTTTTAGATTAGACCTGTTAGTAGAAAACAAAGTAATTATTGAAATAAAATCAGTTGAGGAACTAGCTAAAGTGCATCACAAACAAATACTGACTTACCTAAAATTGACAGGAATTAAAGTAGGCATATTGGTAAATTTTAATTCAGACGATATTAGTAAAACAATTTTTAGAAAGATAAACGGACAGTTATAAATGAAAAACAAGCACGTAATATTTCTACAGGATACACCAGTTTACACATACGGTATTAAAAGCAAATTGATTTTCTTATCTGTGCTGATCTGTTTTATCTGCGGGAACATCTTTGCGCAGCAAAAAATATCTTTAGAAGATGCTGTAAAAATGGCCTTACAAAACAATAGCCAAATTAAAAACGAGCAGTTAAAAACAGCGTATGCAAAAGCATTAATTAAAACTGCCACAGATATTCCTAAAACCAATGTGGTAGCAGAGTATGGTCAAATTAACAGTGCTTACAACGATACAAAATTTGGCATTACACAAAGCGTTTCTTTTCCTGCTGTTTACAAAAAGCAAAAGCAATTACTAACAGAAGATTATAAAGCGGCATTGCTTGGTGTTTCGTTACGGGAGTATGAAATTAAAAAAGCGGTGACGGAATTTTTTTATGCTTTTGTGTATTTAAAAGAGAAGCAAAAATTGCTGCTGCAGGCAGATACACTTTATTCCAAATTTTATCAAAAAGCAAGCCTGCGATTGCAAAAAGGCGAAAGTAATATTTTAGAAAAAACAACAGCCGAAACACAAAAAGCAACTATTGCTATTCAGCTTAGGCAGGTGCAACAGGCCATTGAATTAAATGTATTGCAGTTGCAGTTATTATTAAATACAACACAAATAGTTGAGCCTTTTGTTACATCTTATAAAATGCCTTTTATATTAATTACTGATAGCAGTAGTATTGCCAGTAACCCAGTGCTGCAAATGCTTCAACAGCAAAAGATAATTGCCCGTGGCCAAACAGATATTGAAAAAGCAAAGCTGTTGCCAGATCTTTCATTGGGGTATTTTAGCAATAGCTTTAAAGGCACAGGGGCGGATAATAAATTGTATGATGGCAGTACACGTTTTAGTTCAGTACAGGTAGGTGTGGGCATTCCTATTTTTACAAAGGGGCAAAAAGCAAAAATTGCAGCATCTGAACTGCAGCAACAGGTGTTGCAAAGCCAGTATGACGCAGAGTTTTCAGCGCTTAAAAATCAATACAGCCAAATATTGTCTCACTATAACAGCAATGTAGAAATTGTAAAATATTATGAAACTGAAGGGCTTAAAAATGCTGATATAATACTGCAAACAGCAAACAGGCAGTTTGCAAATGGCGATATAAATTATTTAGATTTTGTAATGCTCACCAACCAGGCTATTAATATACAAAGCAACTATGTAGAGGCAGTTAAAGCTTTAAATGAAAGCATCATTGCCATCAATTTTATCACTTTAAGATAGTTTAATAATGAAAAATACCGCCATTATATTATTCATAATAACAACCTTTTTGTTTGCCTGTAAAAGCAAAACAGAATCAGCAGAAAGTACTGCAATTGACGCAGATGAAAATAGCGTAACACTAACTGATGCACAGTATAAAAATGCCAAAATAGAAACCACGGTTTTACAGCAAAAAAATATTGCCACCATATTAAAGCTCAATGGTAAAATAGATGTGCCGCCTCAAAATATTATTTCTGTTAGTGTGCCATTGGGCGGGTATTTACGCAGCACCAAATTGTTGCCTGGTATGCACATTAATAAAGGCGAAGTAATAGCTGTAATGGAAGACCAGCAGTACATACAATTGCAGCAGGATTATTTACTGGCAAAATCAAAACTGCACTTTGCTGAGCTTGAATACAACCGCCAGAAAGAGCTGAACCAGAGCCAGGCAAGCAGCGATAAAGTAACCCAGCAAGCATTGGCCGAAGTAAACCTGCAAAGAATTATAATGAATGCTACCGCCGAAAAGCTAAGGCTGATAAATAAAGATCCTAACAGTATTACTGCGGGCAGTATTTCTAAAAGTATTAATATTTATAGCAGTATTACAGGCTTTGTAAGTAAAGTAAATGTAAACATTGGTAAGTATGTAAACCCCGCCGATATTATGTTTGAGCTGATTAATCCTTCTGATATCCACTTGAATATAAAAGTATTTGAGAAGGATGTTGCCAAATTGTCTATAGGTCAAAAAGTAATCACTTACAATAATGCACATCTTGATAAAAAATACAATTGCGAAATTATTTTGATAAGCAAAGACATAACCCCTGATGGTACAGCAGATGTGCATTGCCATTTTGAAATGTATGATAAGTCTGTATTGCCAGGTATGTATATGAATGCAGAAGTAGTAGTGGTTGCCACTAAAAGCAACGCCCTGCCTGAAGAAAGTATTGTAAGTTTTGAAGAGAAGGAATATGTTTTTACAGAACTAAAAAAACAACAGTTTGAACTTACAGAAGTTACAACAGGTACCAAAGAAAATGGCTTTGTAACTATTGAAAATGCTGGCTTTTTAAAAGATAAAACTATAGTAACCAAGGGTGCATACACGCTGTTAATGAAAATGAAAAATAAAGAAGAATAAACGCATAGTTAAGCTACATTGGTTGCTACTATTTAAATGGTTTCTGTAACATTTTCAGTTAGGTGTTACTCAACTGAAAATGTTATGTCTTTATCATTACTTGTTACGCTTTTTATCCTTAATACTTTAGTTGCTGCATCATACAACCAGCCTGCATTTTTTCTATTGCTGTTTTGTCAGTGCTGTTTAAAACATTGCTATTCTCTTTTACTGTAACAGGTTTTTTATCAGTATGTATTTTAACAAGGTATGTATGTGATGTTGTTTTAAAAGTACCTGCTGGTTTATTGATGCTTAGCTGTAACCCCTTGCTAGTAAGGCTTGTAGTAATAGCTGTGATGGCGAATTTGTTCTGCTGATAATCTAAACTGGTACCATCATCTTCATACAAATTAAAAGAAGCATTGGCTGAAGGGTAGATGTCAAGCGTAATTACATCAACAGGTTTTTCGCCAAAATATTTCATTGCTGGCTGCATGGGTATAATGCTACCTTACTTTACAATGGGCATGGTGCCTAATGGAGTTACCACGTGTACATATTGGTGGCCTGTATAGGTTTTACCTGTCCAGTAAGTGGTCCATTTGCCTTTGGGTAAATACACAGTTCTTGTTTGTGCGCCCTTTGTTGTTACAGGGCAAACCATCATACTGTTGCCAAATAAATACTGGTCTGTTATATTGTACACGTTCTCATCATCCTGATAATCTAACACTAAAGAACGCATTATGGGCATCCCAGTTTTGTATATATTATAGGCATTGCTGTAGATGTAGGGAATGAGCCTGTAGCGTATAGGAATCGTATTGCTTAAATATCTTCAAAGAAATATCGCCATAGGCCCATGGTTCTTTATAAGTGGGGTGTTCCATACCAAACACCAATGCTACAGGGCTAAACATACCAAACTCTACCCAGCGTGCATACAGCTCAGGATCTGCCACATGTTCAAAGCCGCCCATGCAGTGCGCCAAGTTGCCCACACCTGATAAGCCAATATTAATACCTGCTTTTATAACAGGTGCAAAGTATGCAAGAAAATTCCATAACCTTCAGTACTCATAAAAAATGGAACAGGGCAGTAGTTGGCTTCATTTACACTATAAGCGCCTACAACATCCGGCAAGCCTTTAGCACGACCAACATTGAGGTGCAGTTTAATAATTAAATGAAGCTAACTGCCATGCTGTATCATCCCGTAAGCACTGCCTTAATACCTGCCTTACTTCCTTTTCTTTGCATTCTTTGCGTGAAACCTGCCAACTCCGCAGCCGTGGTATGAACCTTAAACTTACTTCTTATACCACGAGTTCTTGCTTCCTTTTCTTTGCCTGTTTGTATCCTTTGCGCCTTTGCATGAAACCTGCCAGAGCACTGCGTTAATATTTACCACTACCAGCTTCCTGTCCTGTTACTATTGCTATGCCTGCGCTACAGCCCAGTCTTATAGCCCCTGCATCTATCAATTGTTTTGCAAAAGCATAATCACGTATGCCGCCTGAAGCCTTTATCTGCACATGTGCAGGCAAATGTTTTCTAAACAGTTGTACCGCTTCAACGGTGGCACCTTTTTCAGCATATCCTGTAGATGTTTTTAAATAATCAATGCCCGCAACGCCATACAGTTCGCAGCATTTTACAATCTCATCATCTGTTAAAACACCGCTTTCAATTATAATTTTTATCACCCTGTTATTTTGTTTTATAATGGGCATCAGGTGATTGATTTCGTTGGCTAAATAACTCCAGTCGCTGTTTTTAATAGCTGAAATGTTTATCACAACATCCAGCTCATCTGCGCCATCCACAATAGCCAGTAAAGTCTCTGCAAGCTTGGCCTCAACAGCACTATACCCAAAAGGAAAGCCAATAACAGTAGCCACTTTTACATTACTGCTTGCTGTAAATTCTTTTGCCTTTTTTACAAAATTTGGTGGTACACAAACGGCCGCAAACTGGTAGTTAATTGCTTCAGTACAAAGCTTTTCAATATCAGCAATTAAAGTGGTAGGTTTAAGAAGGGTGTGATCTATATAAGAGGCGATGTTCATGAGAATTTTTTATATGGTTGCAAAAATACATTATAAGGATGCCAATCTAAAACCTTCAATTTTTACGTACGGCAACGTTTGCATTTTAGCTATCTTTCGCCCCACAAACACAATTTTATGAGCAAATTTTCAGGTTACAGCTTCGCTGGAAAAAAAGCACTGGTACGTGTTGATTTTAATGTGCCTTTAGATAAACAAACACTTGCAGTTACTGATGATACAAGAATAAAAGGTGCCGTGCCAACCATTAAAAAAATACTGGCCGATGGTGGCAGTGTAATATTAATGAGCCATTTTGGCCGCCCCAAAGAAGGGCCAGAAGATAAATATTCATTAAAGCATATTGTTGCCCGTGTAAGTGAATTATTGGGTGTTGAAGTTCTGTTTGCAGATGACTGTATTGGTCAGGTTGCTGTTGATAAAGCCGCTGCTTTAAAAGCAGGTGAGGTGCTATTGTTAGAGAACCTTCGTTTTTACAAAGAAGAAGAAAAAGGCGATGAGGGCTTTGCCGGAAAACTAAGCAAGCTGGGCGATGTATATGTAAATGATGCTTTTGGCACGGCGCACAGGGCACATGCTTCTACAGCAGTAATTGTAAAATACTTTACTGCCGATGCAAAAATGTTCGGCCTGTTAATGGAAGGTGAAGTATCAAGTGCAGAAAAAGTAATGCATAAAAGTGAAAAGCCTTTCACCGCAATTATAGGTGGGGCAAAAGTTTCAGACAAAATATTGATTATAGAAAACCTGTTGGAAAGGGCTACTGATATTATAATTGGTGGCGGCATGGCATATACCTTTATGAAGGCGCAAGGTGGCGTTATTGGTAAGAGCTTATGCGAAGATGACCGCCTTGAAATGGCTGTTGAATTATTAAAGAAAGCAGAAGAAAAAGGCGTTTGTATTCACCTGCCAAGCGATAGTACCATTGCAGATAATTTTGCTGCTGACGCGAACACTTCAACCGCACCAAGCAACCATATTATGGAAGGCTGGATGGGTCTTGATATTGGCCCAAATGCCTGTGAGCAGTTTACTAATGTTATCCATCGCTCAAAAACCATTTTGTGGAATGGCCCCATGGGTGTTTTTGAAATGCAGAAGTTTCAGCATGGCACCAAAGCCATAGCAACAGCAGTAGCAGAAGCTACTGAAAAAGGCGCTTTCAGCCTTGTTGGCGGTGGCGACAGTGTTGCTGCTGTAAACCAGTTTGGTTTTACTGATAAGGTAAGTTATGTAAGTACAGGTGGTGGCGCGCTGCTTGAATATTTTGAAGGAAAAGTATTGCCAGGCATCGCTGCTATTAATGAATAATATCCAAATAAAATGCCCTGTAAAAAGCAGGGCATTTTTATGTTCTTAATTATTTGCAATAACATAATGTGAAATCAATAGCTTTCGCAGTCGCACTTACTTTGTCGCAAAGCCTTTTTGCTGCGGTATAGATACATTGCCAAAAGCGGGCGATCCCATCATTACGGATAAATACACGGCAGACCCTGGTGCTTTGGTGTATAAAGACAGTGTGTACATCTATACTGGTCATGATGAAGCACCTGTAAAAAAAGCCAGTTACGAAATGCACGAATGGCTTTGCTATTCCACTGATGATATGGTACATTGGGTAGAGCATCCATCACCCCTTAATGTGAAAGCATTTGCATCGGCAAAGGATGATGCATGGGCATCGCAGGTAATAGAAAAGGATGGAAAATTTTACTGGTATGTGGCTATTTCTCATGGTACTATTCATGGCAAGGCCATTGGTATAGCAGTGGCAGATAATCCACGCGGCCCATTTAAAGATGCACTTGGCAAAGCACTTGTTACCAATGATATGACCACGGATACAAAAATCAGTTGGGATGATATTGATCCTTCTGTATTTATAGATGATAATGGGCAGGCATATCTTTTTTGGGGCAATACCATTTGTTATTATGCCAAGCTAAAACCCAATATGATTGAACTGGATGGCCCTATAAAAAAGGCAGCTATACCAAATTTTACTGAAGCCCCGTGGATACATAAACGCAACGGCTGGCACTATCTTTCGTACTCTGCTTTGTTCCCCAAAAAAACGGTTTATGCTATGAGCCGCAGCATTGATGGTCCCTGGCAGTTTAAAGGCATTATCAATGAAATTGCAGGCAACTCAAACACCAACCATCACACTATTATAGATTTTAAAGGCCGTTCTTTTTTTGTGTACCATAACGGTGGCTTAGCAGCAGACCATGGCAGTTTCCACCGCTCTGTTTGTGTAGATGACCTGTACTATAATAAAGATGGTACCATTAAAAGAATCATAATGACAAGCGAAGGTGTAAAACCTGTGAAGTAAGCATTTAAGTACAAATAAAAAGCCGCCCTGCATTAAAACTGGGCGGCTTAAACTAAAACAAAACAACCTTACATGAGCCATTGAACTATGTTTCACTCGCTGCTTTTGTAGAAGATGGCGCCGTATCTTTTTCAGACATCACCGGCGCCATATAATTGCTTTTGGCAGATGAGTGTACTGCTTTGATGCTATCTGGGCAGTATTATATTTTTCACCGGCCAAGCCGGATTTTTTTTAAGTAAAGCGCTTTATAAGCAAAAGCGCTTTTGGGGGTAATTGATCATAGGATATTGACGATCAATACAGAGCCAGGATATTGGATATAAGATATTGGATTTTAAAACACGGGTTACCCCGTTTCCCTTTTTTAGTGGCAGGGTAGCCGCTGTTGGTCTTTTAATTCTGCTCTTTTTTTATTTCCCTTTTGTTAATACAAAGCTATACACGCAATGTTACAGGGGTAGCAGAGGTTTATTGATAGTTCGGTAGTACGCGTTGCTATAAAAATGTAGAAAGGTTACTACGTGTGTAGTGATTATTGTTACAGATATGATACCGCTTACATTGAACGTTTCAAGTACAAAAATTTTAAAAGCAGTAGAAGGTATTTAGGTAATTATTGAAGCAGATTATGGATTTAAAGCCTTTAATTTGCACGATATAGGCCAAATGGCATCCTTTTTTCCACAAAAAAGGAAAATTTGTGTATTATTTTTTCTTAATTCAGTTGGTTACCTATATCTTCGCAGCCCGAAAAAAAATATGTCTAAACAAGCACTCATTAAACAGGATGGAAAGATACTAGAAGCATTGAGCAATGCAATGTTTAAAGTAAAATTAGAAAACGGCCACGAAATACTGGCTACCATCTCAGGTAAAATGAGGATGCACTATATAAGGATCTTGCCGGGTGATAAAGTAGGTGTAGAGATGAGTCCTTATGACTTAAGCAGAGGCAGGATTATTTTCAGGTACAAATAGTAGAGTATTATCAGCCCAAGGCCATATGGTTAAAAGGCTCTTAGCAACCAGGTTAAATATATTACAATGAAAGTTAGAGCAGCTATTAAAAAGCGTAGTGTTGATTGTAAGATTGTTAAACGTAAAGGAAAACTTTATGTAATTAACAAGAAGAATCCCCGCTTTAAGCAACGTCAAGGATAGTAAGTTTCAATCGGATCATGGGTTTCAGTGATTCCCGGATTTGCAGGTTGAAATTTAAGAGAATCAATTTTTTAATAAAACATCAATAGTTATATGGCACGTATTGCCGGTATAGACTTACCAAAGAATAAAAGAGGCGAAATTGGACTTACCTATATTTATGGTATTGGCCGCGCCAGGGCTCAACAAATTTTAAATGAAGCTGGTATTGACCTTAACAAAAAAGTTCACCAGTGGAATGATGATGAGCAAACAGCCATCCGTAACATTATTAATGCTGAATTTAAAGTTGAAGGTGCATTGCGCAGTGAAACTCAAATGAACATTAAACGTTTGCTGGATATCGCTTGTTACCGTGGCCTTCGTCACCGTAAAGGTTTACCAGTTCGTGGTCAGCGTACCAAAACCAATAGCCGTACTCGTAAGGGTAAACGTAAAACGGTTGCAGGTAAAAAGAAAGCAGCTAAGAAATAAGAAATAAACGAACAGGAATTCCAGATCCCATTTTGAGGTTTGGAATTTCTGCTTTTGTGTTTATACAGCCGCCGGATGTTTTCAGCAATGAAAAAGCAGGGGCATATTCATTTTTAAAGACTACCTCAAAACAAAAAAATGGCAAAACCATCAAAAGCACAGAACAGTGCTAAAGCCGCCGCCAAGAAAAGAATCGTAAAGGTTGACGCGGCGGGCGAAGTAAGGATCAGTGCAACATTTAACAACATTATTGTTGCTTTCACTAACAAACAGGGTCAGGTAATTTCATGGTCTTCTGCAGGTAAAATGGGTTTCCGCGGTTCTAAAAAGAACACACCATACGCTGCACAAATGGCTGCTGCTGATGCTGCAAAAGTAGCTTTGGATGCAGGTTTGAAAAGGGTTGACGTATTTGTAAAAGGACCAGGATCTGGCCGTGAAGGTGCTATCCGTTCTATTTCTCAAAACGGAATTGAAGTAACTTCTATTAAAGACGTTACACCTATGCCGCACAATGGTTGCAGGCCTCCTAAACAAAGAAGGGTTTAATTTTACCAGCCCCAATGGGGGAAATGGTACAATATATTTTGGGTGCATGGTTTAGTTTTTTTGATTTTTTCATAACCATTCATCATTCACTAAAAAATCAAATACACAAATAATTATGGCACGTTACACAGGTCCAAAGACCAAAATTTGTAGAATTTACGGTGAGCCTATTTTAGGCAATGGTAAATGGTTAAGCAAAAACAGCAATCCTCCCGGCCAGCATGGCGCAACACGTAAACGTAAAACTTTAGGTGAATACGCTTTGCAGTTAAGGGAAAAGCAAAAAGCTAAATACACTTATGGTTTACTTGAGCGTCAGTTCCGCAAAACATTCGAAAGTGCTGGTCGCCTTAAAGGTGTTACTGGTGAAAACCTTATCAAATTATTAGAAGCACGTTTGGATAATACTGTTTACCGTTTAGGTTTGGTGGCAAGCCGTCCTGAAGCAAGACAATTGGTTGCACACAAACACATCACTGTTAATGGTGATGTTATGAATGTACCTTCTTACTCTTGCAAACCAGGTGACATCATTTCTTACAAAAATAAGAGTGCTGTTAATACTTCTATCACCAGCAAAACACGCGGTAAAAACCCTAAGTTTAGCTGGGTTGACTGGAATGAAGCTGAACAAAAAGGTACTTTTATCACTTACCCTGAAAGAGAATCAGTTCCTGAAAATATTAAGGAGCAACTGATTGTAGAGTTGTACAGTAAGTAAGATTATAGATGAATGGTGGATGCAAATGCATTGCACCATTCGTTTCTTGAATAAAGTACAAACCGTACATCCCGATAGTTATCGGGAGAGCGACGCAACGAAGCTCAATAGCAGCAACAAAGCCCGCTCAAAAAAAGAAAAAACATTAATTGGCTTTAAGCAGTTAAAGCCAATGCAAACGCACAATAAAAACCAAGTTTTAATATGGCAATATTAAGCTTTCAAAAGCCCGACAAAATTGTTTTACAAAAAGTTACAGAGTTCGACGGTCAGTTTGAATTCCGTCCGCTTGAACCTGGTTATGGTTTAACAATCGGTAATGCATTACGCAGGGTGTTGCTTAACAGCCTTGAAGGTTATGCTATTACTGGTATTAAAATCGAAGGTGTAGACCACGAGTTTGCAACCATTAAGGGTGTAACCGAAGACGTTACTGAAATTATCTTGAACTTAAAACAAGTTCGTTTTAAGAAGATAGTTGATAATGACGTTACTCATGAAAAAATCAATTTATCAATTAAAGGCCGTAACGAATTTACTGCTGGTATGATTGGTGAAATGGCGCAAAGCTTCCAGGTAATGAACCCTGACTTAGTAATTTGTATCATGGATACTTCTGCTAAATTAGATATTGAATTAACCGTTGCTAAAGGCCGTGGTTATGTACCTGCTGAAGAAAACAAACTTAAAGACAGTGTTTTTGGATATATTTCTATCGACTCTATTCATACTCCAATTAAAAATGTGAAGTATGGTATTGAGAACTATCGTGTAGAACAAAGAACTGACTACGAGAAACTGATTTTAGATGTAACTACAGATGGTACCATTCATCCTGAAGATGCAGTAAAACAGGCTTCACGCATTTTGATTCAGCACCTGATGATCATAACTGATGAAAACATCACTTTTGATAATAAGGAAGAGAAGAAAGATGATGTTGTTGATGAACAAGTATTGCAATTACGTAAAGTATTGAAAACACCTTTGGAAGATCTTGATCTTTCTGTACGTGCATTCAATTGCTTGAAAGCTGCAAAAATCGATTCATTAAGTTCACTTGTTCAGTACGAACAGGAAGATTTGATGAAGTTCAGAAACTTCGGCCAAAAATCTTTGTCTGAAATTGAGCAGGTTTTGCTTGAAAGAGGATTAAGTTTTGGTATGGATCTTCAAAAATTAGGGTTAGATAATTTAGATTAATTATAAAAAGCAGTTGTTTCACGTGTAGCGTTAAACTGCTTTTTCATTTACACCTTATAAATCCTGACACGGTATAAGGTTCATCCTTCGGCTAATAAAGCTGGAACAAATTAAGAGTCATGCGTCACGGAGACAAAATCAACAACCTCGGCCGTAAAAAGGCACACAGAGAAGCATTGCTGAGCAACTTAGCAAGCCAGTTAATTACACACAAGCGTATTGTTACTACTTTGGCTAAGGCTAAAGCTTTGCGTACTTACGTTGAACCGTTGTTAACTAAAACAAAGAAAACTGCAAGCGCAGAAGTAATTACACACAACCACAGAATTGTATTCTCTTACCTGCAAAATAAGCTTGCAGTAAAAGAACTGTTTACTGTTGTAGGTCCAAAAATTGCTTCACGTCCGGGTGGTTATACACGTATTATTAAATTGGGTATTCGCCCAGGTGATAATGCTGAAAAAGCAATGATTGAACTGGTTGACTTTAATGATATTTACGGTAAAACTGTAGAAACATCAGCTGAACCAGCTAAGAAAACACGTCGTGGCCGCGCACCTAAAAAAGCTGCTGAAACCACAGAAACTGTTGAGGCTGTAGAAGCTGAAGAAGTAACTGCAACTGCACCTGTAATTGAAGATGCTGCAATTACAACTGAAGAAAAGACTCCTGAATAAGCTAAGCTGATTTAACTAATAAAAAAGGGTAATATCTTAAATTGATGTTACCCTTTTTTGTTGTGCTTTTTTTTCTTAAAAAAATCTTCTCTTTTTTTTGGCATTAATTCTGCGTTTTTATGCTGAAATAATTTTTAACTTCTTCATAAAGAGTAGATTTCTTTTTAAGAATCTACTTATTTATTAGCCTTATGTTGTTGGTAGCAGATTTATGCTTATTTCATCTAAGTTTTATGCTTTAATTGTTTTGCAACCAAAGTTTATTTTTCTATTATAATATTTTATATAATTGCTTTTTTTTGATTCTTGTTCAATGAAAATGATTTATTATTGCACAAATGATAAGTATTAAACGAACTAATAGTAATGATCAGGATTTTTTGAACCTAATCCTGGAACTAGACAATGATCTGAATAATCGTTATAATAATGTATCATATGAATATAATGCTAACACGAAGGTTAGTCAATTGGATACCGTTGTGGTAGCATTTATGGCTGATACGGCTGTGGGTTGCAGTTGCTTTAAGCAAATAGCAGAGCATACTGTTGAGTTTAAAAGAATGTTTGTAAACCCATATTTGCGTGGAATGGGAATTGGTGCAGCAATAATGAAGGCATTGATGGAATGGGCAAGAGAAATGAAATTTGAGAAGGCAGTTTTAGAAACGGGAAAGAAACAACCTGAATCTATTCGTTTAGCTATGAAGCATGGTTTTGTAATCGTACCCAATTTTGCCCCTTACACCAACAGTGAAGTAAGTGTTTGTATGTCAGTTGATTTAAATAAATCATCTGAAAAAATTATTCCAATAAATAGTTCAGTAAATTATTTGAGCGGCGGAACACATGTTTAAAACATAGGCCTGGTTATAACTACACTACAGCGGTGTGGCTGCGCCGCTGTTTTTCTAAGCATTTTTCTAAATTGATTTTTAGTAAAGCCTAACGCTGTACTTTCTTTATCTTTTCTGCGAATTACAATCTTTAACACAAAATCAGCCCTCTTATATAGCTTAAACCTATAATAAAACATATACCTATTCAACGGTATTTGTTTATTGTATATATTCATGCCTTATCTAAAGCAAAACTATGCAGGCAGTATTAGAGTTAAACAATATCAGCAAAGCTTACGGAAAAATCCAGGCTTTAAATACCGTTTCTTATACCGTGCCTCAGGGCAGTGTATTTGGTATACTTGGCCCTAATGGCAGCGGTAAAACTACCATGCTGGGCATTATACTTGATGCTTTAAAAAGTGACAGTGGCAACTTTAAATGGTTTGGACAACCAGGTAGCCCAGATACCAGAAAGCGTGTAGGCTCTTTGCTGGAAACACCTAATTTTTACCATTATTTATCAGCAGTAGACAACCTTAAAATTACACAAGCTATTAGCCAGCGTGGTAATGCCGCAGATATTGATAAAGCACTTGAAATAGTAAAACTTACTGAACGTAAAAAAAGCAAATTCAGTACCTACAGCCTTGGTATGAAGCAACGCCTTGCAATAGGTGCGGCTTTGCTTGGTAACCCTGATGTGATTGTTTTTGATGAACCTACCAACGGCCTTGACCCTGTGGGGATTCTTGAAATAAGGGAGCTGATAAAAAGATTGGCGCAGGAGGGCAAAACCATTATTATGGCCAGCCATTTGTTAGATGAAGTTGAAAAAGTTTGTAGCCACGTAGCAATAATGAAACGAGGTACTTTAATAACCGCAGGTGCCGTAAACGATGTGTTGAGTAACGAGGATATTGTAGAAATGGGTGCTGCAAACCTTAGCCGTTTGAAAGAAGTTTTTGAAAACTATCCCAATGTAAAAAGCATACAGGGCGATAATAACTGCCTGCAGTTGTTCTTTACGTTAAACACTGCAAATCTTGAAGCAGTTAATAAGCATGCTTTCGATAACGCCGTAGTTCTAAACCATCTTCTGTTGAAAAAGAAAAGCCTTGAAACGAAGTTTTTTGAGCTAACCAACAATTAAGATCATGCCTTATCTAAATACAAACATCAATAACAAACACCAAATTATTAAATATGGGTTCCCTTCTTAGAATTGAGTGGTTAAAAATAAAAAAGTATCCTGCCTTTTGGTGGATGCTTGGTATTGTAGCGTTAACGTATCCTGGGGTTAACTTGCTGTTTTATAGTTTTTATACAAGCCTTACCACAAGAAAAGATTTTACAAGCACAGTAGCAAAATCACTTTTTGGTAATCCTTTCGCATTTCCTGAAACATGGCATTCTGTAGCTTTCTTTTCTTCCGTTTTTGTAATAGTACCGGCAATACTGGTAATTATGATTATTACAAATGAATATGTATATAAAACCCACAGGCAAAATATTATTGATGGCTGGAGCCGCGACCAGTTTGTTACCAGCAAAATACTTGACGTATTTATTATAAGTATTGTTGCTACTATAATGTATATAGCAACGGCAACTGGTTATGGTTTAACAGTAATTGATAATAACAAAAGCAGTTGGAGTGAGGAAATACGATACCTGCCCTTGTTTTTTTTGCAAACATTTGCACAGTTAACCATTGCTTTTTTGCTGGGTTTTTTAATTAAAAGAGCGTTTATAGCATTGGGTGCTTTTTTGTTTTATTTTTTGATAGTTGAGAATACTATTATTGGATTTGCAAAAAAGTTTAACATCAGGGGTAGCCGTTTTTTACCACTTGAAATTTCTGACCGAATTATACCTGGCCCCAAGTTCTTTAGCCGTTTTGATGAAGGTGGCTATGCCCGTTCGCTTAGCTTAATAAATGAGCATATTGTTTACACAATTGTATTAACTGCAGCTATTTGGTGGCTTTGTTTTATTGTGTACAGAAAAAGAGATTTATAACATGGATTGATTATAACTACAAGAGCCGCCTAAACAGTGGCTCTTGTAGTTTAAAGGCAGCTATTTATTGTATTAATGTAACGCCACCAGCTGTTTCGTACACATAAACAGAAAGTTCTTTTTGCATTGCTTTTTGATAAGCCTGGCTTATCCTTGGTATCAACTCGTTTAAAGCTTTTTCTTTAATAAGGTTAATGGTACAGCCACCAAAACCAGCACCCATCATTCTTCCACCAAGCACACTGTTTTCCGCTTTAACAAAATCAACCAAATAATCAAGTTCAGGGCAACTCACTTTAAAATTCTTACTCAAACCGTCATGTGTTTCATACAGCTTTTTGCCAAAGGCCGCAAGTTTTCCGCTGGCAAGGTCATCGCAGGCTGCATGCAGCCGTTGTATTTCTTCTACTACATACCTGCACATCCAGTAAGTTTCTTCGTTCTGCGGCCTTATTATTTCATCCAGCATTGGTATTGTAGCATCTCTTAAATGTGTTACTTGTGGGTAAACTTTACAAATGGTGGCTGCTGCATTTTCGCAGGTTTCCCGCCTGCTGTTATATTCGCTTAATGCCAGCAAGCGGTTTACGTTTGTGTTAAAAAGTACAATACGGTATTCATCCATGCGTACATGTACATAAGATGATTCATGGGTGCGGCAATCAAGTTTAAGGGCATAGTTTTTCTTCGCAAACATGATTGCAAAAAAGTCAAGGTTGCCGCAGTGTACACCTACAAACTCGTTTTCTGCCTGCTGACACAGGTCAACCATCGTCATCTTATCAAGCTTAAGCTCAAATATTTCGTTTAATGCAAATATTATCGCACATTCTATAGAAGCTGAGGTTGCCATGCCTGCACGCATGGGAATATTTCCTTTTAAAACACAGTTGAACCCATTTATTTTACATCCCTTTTTTTTAAGTTGGTCAACAATGCCGTTAATGTAGTTAGGCCAGCCTTTGGCTGATTTTTCAAGATGGCTAATATTCCCCTGATAACTGTCGTTAAAGTCAAGGGAAACAAAGCTGGTCTCGCTGTTTTCATTAGGAGATAACGCTACATACACCGCCTGATTTATAGCCGCCGGTAATACAAATCCCATATTGTAATCGGTATGTTCTCCAATAAAATTTATACGCCCTGGGGCACTGACAATGGTGGGAATTTCATGATAATGTTCAATGAAACTTTCTTCAAGCTCACTGATAATTTTATCAGTTGAGATATAGGCTACTTCAATCATAAGGCATTGGTTTTTGGGTTTGGCAATCGTTTTTAAAAAGTTGATGTAGCTGTAAAGGCTTCTTTTTAGAATTAAAATTTATGGAAAATAGTTTATTGAATTTGTGAGATTCCTCCACCTGTTTCGTATACGTACACTTTTAATTCTCTGCCCATTTTTTTTTCAAATGCCTGCGAAATACGTGGTATAATATCTTGTATGTCGCGTTCTTTTATTAGGTTAACAGTAGATGCCCCCAACTCAGCACCCATCATTCTTGCACCAATTACACCGCTCTCATTTTTTACAAAATCAATTAAAAAGTCAAGTTCAGCGCAGGATGCCCTTAACTGTGTGCGCAATGCTTCGTGAGATGCAAACATTTTTTTACCAAATGCAAAAAGGTTGCTGTGTGTAAGGTCTTCACAGGCATCCTGTATGCGCTGTAGTTCTTCAACTACATACCTGCACAAAAGATAAGTGTCTTCGCTTATTGGCTTTATAATATTATCAAGCATACCATGGGTTACATCGCGCATACTGTCAACATGAGGATGTAATTTTTTTATAGTACCAACAGCGTGTTCAAAAGCCTCTCGTTTTCTGTTGTATTCAGATACACCAGACATGCGGTTAGCGCCACTGTCAAATACAACAATACGGTAATCATCCATACGTATGTGTACATACTTATATTCCATACTGCGGCAATCTAATTGTATGGCATAGTTCTTTTTAGAAAACATGATGGTAAAAAAATTCAGAATACCTGAGTGTACACCTACAAATTCGTTCTCACCTTTCTGCGCAAGCAAAGCCATCGCCATTTTGTCCATCTTTAGTTCAAATACCTCATTCAATGCAAATATTATAGAACACTCTAAAGCAGCATACATTGACATGCCTGAGCCTGCTGGTATATTACCTTTAATAACACAATTAAAACCAGAAATTTTAGAACCTTTTTTAACAAGCTGATCTACAATGCCGTTTATATAATTGGGCCATTTTTGGTTTGTTTTCTCAAGGTTGTGAATATCACCTTCGTAATTTGGTTCTTCTGCATCAAGGTAAATGTATTTGGTAACGGTGCTGTCCTCATTTGGGCCAATGGCAACATACAATGCCTGGTTTATGGCTGATGTAAGTATAAATCCTTTGTTGTAATCCATGTGTTCGCCAATAAAACTTACGCGGCTTGGGGCTCTTACAATGGTAGGGATTTCGTGAAAGTTGTCTATAAAGGTTTCTTCAATTTCACTTACAATTTTATCTGTAGAGATAAAGGCAACTTCAATCATAGTATTTGGTTCTTGAATCGTTAGGAAAATATTTGGTAGGAAAGATGAATGGTGCGCCTAATGTATAACAATATTTTTTTAGATAGTAGAACCCTTATTTAAAAGCATATTAAATTTTTAAATGTGTATATGATTTTATAGGTATGTTATTTTGGTTTATTTGTTAAGGGCAGTTTATTTCTCAGTTCCCTCCCACTAAACTCAACGCTTTTTCAAGGGTAGCCACCTGTATTTTCAACTGTTCATTTTCTGCTTTTAATACTGCCACTTCTGTAGTCTGGTCAGCGGGCAATAAGGGTGGCATTTCGGGTGGTAGCAAATTGGCAATATCGCGTAAAAAATTATGGTTTAAGTGCTGGCAAATGGCAAACAGCGTATCTACCTGCATCGTATCCTGCTTTAAATACCTGGCAACGGTTTGTGCAGATTGCCCTGCATCTCTTGCCCAGGCACTTTGATACAGCCTGTGCTGTTGTATAAATTCCCGCAATATTTTACCAACAGAAGGTGCTTTTATCATAAATAATACATTTTATACTACATGGGGTAATAATATCAACCTTTACGGTTAATAAATATACCATTTTATATAGGTAAATATACTTTTAAGCTTATTTACCTATACAAATATGATAACTTAATGTCCTATTTTATATAGTCTATTATACTTTTAAGCTTATTTAGCTACACAAATAATATAGATTAATATACCATTTTATATAGTCTATTATACTTTTAAGCTTATTTACCTATACAAATAATATAGATTAATATACCATTTTGTATAGATTATTACACTTTTAAGCTTATTTACCTATACAAATAAGATAGTTTAATATACCGTTTTGTATATTTTAACCATACATTTTGATTATTAAACAACCCTACAGGTATACTTAATATCCGCTACCGCGATAATTTTTGGATAAAAGATTATTTTACACCTTTCGCATCTTCAATAATATTTCGCACCCTCACAAAGGGGTTTAAAAAAAATATTTTTTTCAGGATGTAAAGTTAAAAACCACAGATAAGTACCCGCACGGCAAGAGCCTGCCACCAAAAGCATAAGCCACCGCTTTAAGCAGTGGCTTGCACAAGGGTAAAAAATGATGTTTGATTGTTATTGTATTAATTGAACGCCACCTGATGTTTCGTACACATAGGCTTTTAGTTCTTTGTTCATAGCTTTTTCGTAAGCAGCGCTAATGCGTGGCAGCAGCTCCTGTATGGCATCTTCTTTTACAAAATTGATGGTAGAACTGCCAAGCTCTGCACCCATTAACCTGGCACCTGTTACACCACTTTCTTTTTTTACAAAATCAATCAAAAAATCAAGTTCATCGCAACTGGCATTCAGTTCGCTTTTTAATGCTTCGTGCGATGCAAACATTTTTTTGCCAAAACCTGTGGTATTATTGTTTGCAAGATCTAAAGCTGCACCATCAAGGCGTTGCTGTTCTTCTATTACATAACGGCAAAGTTTATAGGTTTCTGCATCGCAGGCGGGTGCAATAATTTCATTAATCATTGGTAGAGTAGCATCCCTTAATGCCGTTACTGCAGGATATTTTTTTTGTAGCAGCTTTACTGCATACTCACAATTTGCACGCTTTCTGTTATAATCAACAAAATTGGCTGTTCTGTCTATCCCTGCATTTAAAATCAAAATGCGGTAATCATCCATTCTTATATGAATGTATTTGTACTCCATAGTGCGGCAATCAAGCTGTATGGCGTAATTTTTCTTGCCAAATAAAATGGCAAAAAATACAAGTATGCCAGTGTGTATACCTGTAAAAGAATGCTCTGCTTTCTGCGCCAGCAAAGCCATTTCCAATTTGCCCATACCCAGTTCAAAAATTTCGTTAAGCGCAAAAACTACCGCACATTCTGTAGGGCTGCCTGTAGAAGAAAGAGATGAAAAAGGCACATTGCTGGTAATAACACAGTTAAAGCCACCAATATTGTAATTCTGTTTTATTAACTGGTCAACCACACCATTAATATAATCAGGCCAGGTTTTTTCAGAAGGTTTAAGATTGTCGATAGTGCCGATGTAGCGTTGTTCAATATCTAAAAAAACGTAATTTAATTTATTAGTTTCGTTTGGGGCAATGGCTAAGTACACATTATGGTTCATAGTAGCAATAATTACATTGCCCATGTTATAGTCCATGTGTTCGCCAATAAAATTTACACGGCTTGGAGCACTTATTATGGTAGGAATTTCATGAAAGGCTTCAATAAAAGCATCTTCCAGCTTTGTAATAATTTTATCAGTTGAGAGGTAGGAAATTTCTATCATATTGCTTGCTGTTTAAATAAAACACACAACAAGCAATCGGATTTCTGTAAAATAAAGGAAAATTGGTTAAATTAAATACATATTATTTAATGAAATGTTTAAACATCAACCTTAAATAGGCACAATTATATTTTTTTTATTCTTGAGTATCTTTTCAGGAATGTTACACATAATAGCATCTTTTAATGCCTGCACCAGCCTGCGTTTGGCAAAATCGCGGTGGGTTATAAGGCTAACTTCTCTTACGGGCGAAGGCGATTTAAAATAACGCATATTTTGTTGCTGCAATGGTGTAAGTTCTGTTGTTGCAAGTTCAGGTAAAATGGTAATGCCATCGTTCACTTCTACCATGCGCCGTAATGTTTCAAGGCTGCCTGCTTCGTAATCAAAATGGCTTCCTTCTTTACTGCTTTTTCTAAGCTCGCATAAATTAACTATCTGGCTACGGAAACAATGTCCTTCTTCCAGCAGCCAGAGTTTGTTAGGGTCAATATCTTTTGCAAGTACATAGCTTTTTTTGTAAGCAGCATTTTTAGGGCTTACATAGGCAATCAATTCTTCATAAAACAAAACATCTTCCTTAATTCCTTTTTCCTGTAAAGGCGTAACCAGAATGCCAACATCTATACGGCCTTCGCGTAAACGTGTTAGTAAAAGATCAGTTGTAAGTTCATTTACCGTAAGCTTTACCAAAGGATTTTTTTGTGTAAAATGTGGAATAAACAATGGTAGCAGGTAAGGTGCAATGGTAGGTATTACCCCAATTTTAAGTTCACCATTTAATATGTTTTTTTTGGCATTAATGGCATCTGTAAGGTTAGCACATTCTGCCATAATAATACGTGCCTTTTCAAGTACTTCAATACCCGCTTCTGTAGGCAGCACAGGTTGTTTACTGCGGTCAAAAATTTTTAGGCCCAGTTCTTCTTCAAGTTTTTGTACCTGCATGCTTAAAGATGGCTGTGTAACAAAACAACTAGCTGCTGCTGCTGCAAAGTGCCGATGCGTATCTAATGCTATAATATATTCTAACTGAACCAGTGTCATTCTATCATTTTAAACTATACACGTTTAAAAGTAATTGATTTAAATTATTAAGAAAGCTTTTACAATTTTATTTAAAAACATTAAACAGCAAATGCTCAACCCTTAACATAAAACCATCTGGTGCAGTGCGCACCATAGTACTGTACAATTGCTTTCTGTAACCAATATCTACACGTGTTTGGCTGTGGATGATGAACTGTAAAGATGGTGCAAAATCTAAGTAAGACTTATTGCTGTTAACCAAATGCTGGCCAAGCATTTCTACCATAAAATTTATATTGGTTTGGTTGTAACTCGTGTACTCTTTTGGAAGTAATAATTGACCAAATGACAGCGTATAATTAACGGCTTTGTTGGTTTGCGTTGATGGGAATTTATTGATGCTTCCATTATCCATTGCATGTACAAAACTTAGCGACGAAGACAATGCTGTTTTGTGTAAAAGCTGTGTGGCAATAATGCCTGCCTGGTAGCCGCTGTTATGTGCATTTACATCAATTTCATCCTGGTGAATATCGCTATTATTGGTACTTATTCTGCCAAAAGCAGCCAAACGAAAATGACTGTGTACCTCATCTTTACTATAAAAACGGTATTTGCCATACAGTGCAAAGCCTTCTGAAACAAGTGTTTTGCCGCGGTTGCTAATAAAACCTTCTGCATGAAGCATGAGGTTTTTATTTACGCCCCACATGATTTCCGGCAATAAGTGATAGTTGATATTGCCATCTACCCTGTCGTTCATAAAAGTGTTACTTAACCTGAGGCCAATTGATTTTGTTGGCATATTGCTGGCAGGTTCTGTGTACACAAATAATTCCTGCGCATGGCTGTACGAGGTTGCCAGTAAGGCAACTATTAAAATATATTTTTTCACTTAAAAGATGGTTTAAACACATAGGCACAGGCGCATATAAAACAACAAATGTGTGTTTTAAAATAAATAAAGCCTTGTGCCTATATGGTGTTGATTTTAAATAGTTACATGGTACACCCTGGTGCCTGTAGTACCTTCTTTTTTGGTGCAGCAATTTTCCATAAAACCTGTTTGGTAACACTTCATACTTGTAAACTGGCTGTATTTTTTATGGTCTTTTGCCGAAGCAAAATTCTTATCTACCACCGTAAAAGTCTTATCGCCGTTTAACGTTTGTGAAGGTGTATTTAAAAAATGAAGTGTTTTACCCTGTACCAAAATATGTGCATCGTTTTGCACTTTGGCGTTGCTGAAGTTTGCGGTAACTTTTAACTGTGCTACTGAAAAACCTGCATTGGTTACTGCATTTTTTAAAGCATCAAAGTCAACAGTCATGCCTTGTTTAAAGGAAATGATGTAGGATGAATTTTTAATATCACTGTCTACTTTTTCTACAAAATTAACGGCAGTGAGTGCTTTATAAATGGCTTTTGAGCACATGCTGCATGTGAGGCCACTGGCTTGTAAATTAGCCTGTTTAAATTGAGCATTTGCGCTTGCTGCAATTAAAAGGCAGCTGGCGAGGATTATATTTTTCATAATTAATGTTTTAATTGTGAATTGTGAGATGTGAATGGTGAATAGTGAAAGGTGAAACGTGAATGGTAAAAGTGAAATAGTATTGTGTTCATTAGAAATTCACTATTCACCACTCACTATTCACTTCTTAATTTCCTTTTACTTTCCTGTCGTACTGGCAACATTCGTCCAGCTTTTCGTAGGCTTCTTTGGTAGCTGTTGCGTCCTGTGTATCGTAACCTGCGGCTGCAACTTTTTGTTGAATTTTTTTACTGTCTGTTTTGGCAGCATCGTATTTTACGGTAAGTACTTTAGAGTCTGCATTCCAGGCTGCATAAGACGCACCAGCGTTTTTAGCGGCGGTTTCAATCTTCTTTTTACACATACCACAGTTGCCATTTACTTTTATGGTTTCCTGTTTTGGGGTTTGTGCGTTGGTAACAAAAGAGATAAATAATAAAGCGAAAGAAAGGATGATATTTTGCGTTTTCATTGTATGATATTTTTGATTCCAGCAGTATACACAACAAATTTGGTTACTACTGAATTGTATAAAATGGGAAAAGTTGATAAAAGATTTGACAGCCGCAGTGTGCGACGCAACGATGTTTAATAGTAGTGCAAAAGCTTGTCCCCAAAAAGAAAAAGGACAGCGCATGGGAGTGGTATTAAATACGGAAAACGCAGTTAAGCAGGTAAATATGCGGTGTTGCAGCTATAGGCGGCGAATGATTGTTGAACGGCGTTGCATTAATTTGTGATGTAAATGTTGTTTTGGTGTAGCTGTAAATAGAAGGTATGGTATGAAATGGAACGGCTACATGAAAATCAGCATAAGTGGCCTGGTGATTATCGTTGAGCTTTACAAATTTGCTTTCAGTTTTGCAGCAGCCTTTGGTTTCTTTTTTACCACAGGCACACATTTTTTTTGGTGCTACTTCTATTTTAACCTTACTCACTTTGCCCATACAATAATGCACGCTCATTACAAAACCACTGCTGATGCAGAAGTAAAGAACGGCGACAAAAAAAGTAAGGAGGCGTTTCATTGTTTGCAAAAGTACAGAAGTTTCCTGTTCGCGGTTTGTAAGTTTCCAGTTAAATAAAAGATTGTGTTAACGCTAACAGAGTGGGATTCTAATTCACAAAATTCCACCAAATGCCAAGCCTTGTCCAGATGCCTGTATCAGGATAAAAAGGAGCATTAAGATTATAATTGTCAAAACTTCCTGTTGAGGTGTTGAGTGTGTTTAAATTCTCTATGCGTATAAATGCTTTGAAGCTTTTAATGCGGAAGTTGAAGAAGAAATTTACATCAGGGGTGTTTTTTGTAGTAAAGCTGTTTTGTACAAAAAACTGGCCTGTAAAAGGCGAGTAATTATCAGCCCGGTAGTTGGTGTAGTACCTTATTTCCAAACCTGTTGACATAAATAAATTGGTGAAAAAATTACCTTCAAAAGCAATACGGTTGCGCGTTAAAAGAAAGGGGACATTTACTGGTGAATTGCCGGTTACCTGCTGCACATGCACTTCAGTGTACCAGTTAAAATATTTGCTCAGCCTGAATTTTTTCTCTGCACTTATGCGCAGCACATTAAACAAAGTGGCATCCTGCTGAACGGTAAAAAAGCTATCGCTGTAAGAATAGTTATTTACCAGGTAATAATCACCACTTAGTTTAAAAGCCGCTTTTGGGTTTTCGTATATGCCAAATAAGTGGGTGGTATTTTCTTTTTTAAATGCCTGGTGCGCCACTACAGGAAAACGCGTTAAGCTATTATAAATAAAAGAAGGGGTGCGGTTTACATTTTGAAAACCAAGCTTAAGAGTGCCTATTTGTTTGCTCAATTCGCGCTGAACGCTGATGTATGCCGCATAATCGCCCGCATTCATACCTGCAAGGTAAAGTTGCCCGTTGGCTTCAATATCATAAATATTATTGCGGCTGCGGTTGCGGTATTCGCCCAGTAAATAAATATTGTAAAAGTTGGCCTTTGTAGTGTCACTGCCTGTATAGGTTAAATTCTGTAAACCTGCGCCAACTTTGGCATACTGGCTCTGGTTGTTTTTATCAGGAAAAGTAATTAGTGCAAACTCATTTTTAATATTGCTCCATTTGTCTTTAAAAGCAAGCGTGTCAGGTATACCTGTTGGTTGGGAAGGTAGTTTAGTATAGTTGAAATGCTGTTTGTAAGCAGTATCAAAAGCAAAATTATCCTGGTATAAATATTCGTTACTGCTTATTTGCAATGTATGCTGAATGCGGAAACGCGGGTAAAAATATTGGTAAGTGATAGAATCTGTTACCAAGGAATCACGCTGGCCAAAATCGTAATGATGGCGGTATAAAAAGATATTTTCTTTATAAGTATTGCCTGTATTTACTGAAGTATTAAAAGGGCTGCGGTAAGATTGTGTGGCATAGCCCAAACGTGAAGTAACCTCGTAAGGGTCATCCAATGAAAGGTTTTTCAGTTTCTCAAGATTTGTTAAACCACCGTTTTCGTTGGATGCATGTTTGTTATTAATGAAGATAAAGAACGATTCGTAGCGTTTGTTATCAGCTATATAATGCGCATTTAAACGAAGGTTATTATGGGTAGAACTCTGTAGCCTGTACATACCTATTGAATTGCTGAAACGGTATTGTACACCAAAGTTGAACTTGCTTTTTTTGTTCTGCGTATGCAGAAAATTTATCAATTGCTGTGCCTTGCCACCAAGCATATAGCCAAGCTCAGTATAGGGTCTTGTGGTTTGATAGAATTTGGTATTCTCCACGGTAAACTTATATACATCATACTGGTGAAAACCTGCATCCCAGCCCGCTTTAAGCCATGGGTTAAACAGCAACGATTTTGAAGCCGTACCCAAATTACCTAATGTAATATTGGTAAAAGGAATATGGTAGCGCGAATTAAAATCGTTGATAGAAGAATCTAAACTCTGCGTTCTTGTAGAATCGTAGTAACGGTAATAAATGGTGATGGAATCTGCAAACCTGTCGCGCCTTTGCAACGAATCATTGCCTGCACTTTTTTTCTTTATGGGCCGGCCCTGGCTGTCAAAAGCGGCGTTGGGGTCAGTGCCATTGCTGTATTGAGAGGAAAGCGTTCTGTCTGAAGTAAGCACCTGCGCACTGGCCATCAAACCAAAAAACATACAAACAGCCAGTAAAACAATTCTATTTCCTTTCAATAACATCATGCAAAATAAATGTGTTGCAAAGTAAACGGAATACCAGCAAATGAAAGGTTAAGAGGAGAAGGGCAAGTCATTAAGTCAGATAGTCAGTAAGTCATTAGACCAGCAAAAAGAATATTGAATCATATTTATTGACTCTTCTGACTAACTGACTATCCTGACTTTCCTACAGTTGATTTACCAGTTCTTTAAACAACAGCGTCAACTTAGGCTCTGCATTATGTGCAGCTTCCAGTACCTCTGCATGGGTAATAATATTTTCTTCATCACGTATACCAAGATCGGTGATAACACTCATGGCAAAAACCTTCATGCCGCTGTGTACGGCAACAATGGTTTCCTGCACGGTACTCATTCCAACAGCGTGGCCGCCAATAGCTTTTATTAATTTGTATTCAGCCCTTGTTTCAAACGTAGGGCCTGTAACGCCTGTGTAAACGCCCTGGTGAACAGGAATATGATGAGTTGCTGCAATGGCTTCTACTTTTGCAATCAGTTCCTTGCTGTAGGGTTCGCTCATGTCAGGAAAACGTGGTCCCAGTTCTTCGTTATTAGGGCCAAGTAAAGGGTTGGGTACAAAAAAGCTGATATGGTCGTTAATGATCATCAAATCGCCCACTTTAAAATCAGGATGTACGCCACCAGCCGCATTAGATAGTAGCAAGGTTTCTACACCAAGCATTTTCATAACACGAATAGGGTAGGCCACCTGTTGGGGAGTATAACCTTCATAAAAATGAAAACGGCCACTCATTACCAGCACTTTTTTGCCGCCCAGATCGCCCAGAATAAGTTTGCCACCATGCCCCTGCACAGTGCTTACAGGAAAATGCGGAATATCGCCGTAGGCAATTGCTTTTTCTGTTATTATTTCTTTTGAAAAATTACCCAGGCCGCTACCAAGTACAATACCAATCTTGGCTTCGCTGGTAAATTGAGATTTAATGTAGCTAACAGTTTCGTTTAATTGTTGTAATAAGCTCATCAGCGTTGTTTTATAGTTGTGTTCTTTTAAATTTTTGTTGGTTAATAAGCGGTTTTATCATTTTTGGTTACCCAGGCCTCAAACACTTTTATGGCTTCTTCGCGGCCAATACTTTCCAATAAAATCTTTCGCTCGTGCAAAGGAGCAGTAAGTTCCTCATAAATCATGCTGTCATCAAAGCCAATATTGGCGGCATCTTCACGCGTATTGGCATAATATACTTTGGCAGGTCTTGCCCAGTAAATAGCACCCATACACATGGGGCATGGTTCGCAACTGGTATAAATTTCGCAGCCATCCAGTTGAAAAGTTGCCAGTTTTTTACAGGCATCCCTTATAGCCATTACTTCGGCATGAGCAGTTGGGTCGTTGGTGCTTATAACTTTATTATTGCCACGGCCAACTATTTCACCATCTTTCACAATAACACAGCCAAAGGGGCCACCATCGTTACGGTTCATACCATCATGGCTTAGTTTTACCGCTTCTAACATAAATAGTCTCTCTTTCTCCATAATTTGCAAATAAAGCATGAAAAATAGGCAAATTTTGAAAGCTAGGTTGATTTAATTGTTCAGACAAGATTAATCTAAACATCAATTCCTTCAATTTATTACATAAAAAAAGGGCCGTGAAAAATCACGGCCCTCAACTAACTTAAGAGTATTACTAATTAGGCGATACGCTTTACGTTAACGGCATTTAAACCTTTACGGCCTTCTTGCACGTCAAATTGTACTTTGTCGTTTGCTTCGATCTGATCGATTAAACCGTTAGCATGTACAAAAGTTTCTTTGCTAGAATCATCATGCTTAATGAATCCAAACCCTTTTTCTTCGTTGAAGAACTTTACAGTTCCTGTGATTTTTGTGTCCATTGTAAAATTGTAAATAATTATTAAAGTGCAAACTTAAGTTTAATTTTGTGCTCATCCTAATTTAAAAATGTTAAAGCAGTTTTTTTGGTGGGCTTTTGTACCTTCTTTAGCACTTGTTGTGTCTTCCGATAGCTAACGAAACACTTGTAAAAGCCTTATGCAGTTTGTGTTACAGGCTATCCACTAATTTTCTAAAATAAAAATAAAATAATTTTCCATCTCATTCTTCAAGGGCCGATTTATGTGGTTTAATACATATATTACACTTCGTAAAAAGCTGCATATGTCACCCAATAACAACGTTTTATGAAAGCATTCTTTGTCCTCCTTATTATGGTGTTACTATCAAGTAATAACAACGCACAAGTAACAACCACACGTTCCGTTAAAATAACAGAAAAATCCACTGTTAAAATGGATAACGGTAATGTGTTGCCTGCTGAAATATGGCAAGCACTTTTACAATCTGGCAAATACAAACTAAAGGCCGAAAACCCTAAAGACCAAAACACCGTCTTTATACTCACAGCACGTACTGAACAGGAAATTACTGCAAGAACTAACAATATGGCCAAGCCAGGCGAAAGCAAATTTTTTACTACGGGCGAAAAAATAAAAAACTTTAAAGAACGCGATATGAACGGTGTTAAGTATAACCTGGCCGAATTAAAGGGTAAAGTTGTAGTGCTTAATTTTTGGTTTGTTGGTTGCCCCCCGTGCCGCAAAGAAATACCAGACCTTAACGAAGTTCAAAAAAGTTTTGCTGCCAATAAAGACGTGGTTTTTATTGCCATAGCCCTTGATGAAAAATATGCTATACAGGAGTTTATTGGCACCACGCCTTTTACCTATAATATTATTGACAATGGCAGCTACATAGCCCAGCAGTATGGCGTAACTTCTTACCCAACACATGTTATTATAGATAAAGAAGGCATTGTACGTTTTCATACCACTGGGTTGGCACCCAATACAGTACCCTGGGTTAAAAAAACAATTGAAGAACTTGTTAAACCACAACCGTGAGCTACCAGCCTTTACCAATAAAAAACATTATTACAGAAGACCCTTGGGCGGAGCTGAAGCATTTTACTGCGGCGCGTATTGCATTAGGCAGAACAGGTATTTCCATTCCTTTAAAAGAATGTTTACAGTTTAAGCTGGCACATGCTTTTGCACGAGATGCAGTATATTCTGTTTTGCAAACTGAAGTTTTGACACAGCAATTGCAGCAGTTTCAATTGCCTGTACTGCAACTGCAAAGCCAGTGTACAGACCGCAACCAATATTTACAAAGGCCAGATCTTGGCCGCCTTTTAAACAAAGCTTCGCAGCAACAAATAGAAGAAACCCCTGCCACCGAAGGCGATATTGCCATTATTATTTGTGACGGGTTATCTGCTACGGCTGTTAACAGTCATGCTTTTTCGTTATTAAGTTTGTTAATGCCCTTATTTAACCAAAGCAGTTACAGCATAGCACCAATAACTTTGGTACAACAGGGGCGTGTAGCCATTGGCGATGAAGTTGGCAGTTTGTTGAAAGCAAAAATGAGCATTGTGTTAATAGGCGAGCGGCCAGGGCTCAGTTCTCCTGATAGTATGGGTGCTTATATTACCTATGCTCCGCAAAAAGGTTTAACCGATGAGCGGCGCAACTGCATCTCTAACATTCGCCCGGAGGGGCTTGATTTTACCTCGGCTGCTAATAAAATATTTTACTTAATCAGTGAAGCTTTACGGTTACAATTATCGGGGGTGGGGTTGAAGGATCATGCGGGGTTGATAGGGTAGGATAAAATGTTTAAAGCCGAAATCAGTAGTTGAAATTATTGGAGGCCACCTTTGAAATGGCTTTGCAGTTGGTGGGGAGAAGTGAAGGTTATACACAGTTTGTCACAAATACAACCTGACTATCTTTTAATAGCCGTAATTGCCGCACTGAAAAAATTAGTTTCTTTTATATTTGTTGAAAGAGTGCATATGAGAGAACTGGAAGTAATTGTTAGAATATACCAGGAGCTTATTTCAAAAATTGGTGAAAAAGGAATTCCTGTTGATATGCGTGTCAAGTCTCTTGTTGGAACTGTTCAGGATGATCCATTTGATACCTGGATTGAAATTGAAATACGAAAAGCATTACCCGACACGTTTGAGGTATTTCATTCTGGCTTCTTAACTACACCAGATATTATAATTAGGGATAAAAGAGACGGTACAATTGTAGGGTTAGAAATTAAAAAACTTATTCAAAAAGCAAATGGTAGCGATTCAAGAGGATTGACCATTGATTATAATAGTTCACTGCCTTGCGGTTCAACGATGATAAAAGTTGGAGCCGAAACAATTATCATTCCTTGCTTCTATTTATTTGCATTACTAGATCTTTCTAGCTTAAATATTGTAACGCTTATCCTTGTTGATGGTGATTTCCTTAACTACGATTTTGATCTTCATAAAGAAGCAAAGTATTCTAATTATACCGAATACAACCACGGTCCTTATGGCGAAGGCTCTATACGGCATAGGAAAATGTATACCTATCCTAATCCCTTAAATTCAAAAATCAGTATATTTCATATGCGAAAAATACTTGTTGCAAAAAAAGCTGACTTTGAGAAAATAAAGGATACAAGCTATGTCACTGAGCAAATCATCAGAACAGATAAACACAACAATTCATTTTTCTATTACCTGAAAGATGAAACAATTAATACTCAATCATCACTTGAGACTCTAAAGACACTGGAAGGTATTTTTGATTTGTGTAAGTCAAGAATACCTAAGGTGAGAACGTCTGGTTCCATAACAATGATTCCTCTTTTACCACCTATAAAATCTGCTGATAATGTTTAAGATTCAAGAGGAAGAAAAAACAAACTATACATATCTTGGATTATTTTCTGGTGCTGGTGGACTTGATTTGGGTTTTGAACTTGCTGGCTTTCTACATGCGGAATCAAACGAAATTTTAGATTATGCAGCTACTACTTTAAAAAATAATAAACCTGATTGGCATGTAGTATGTGGTGATGTAAGAGAGTATACCCCATCTTTTAAAAAAGGGCTAGATGTATTGTTGGCAGGGTTTCCATGCCAGGGATTTTCGTTGGGAGGAAACCGAAAGGAAGATGATGAGAGGAATACACTATATAGGGAAGTAATAAGAATTGCAAAGTACATGCAGCCCAGAATGATTGTAATGGAAAACGTTCTTAACTTGAGAACAATGAAGCATCCAGAAACAGGTAAATCTTTTTCGCAACAAATATCTGATGAGCTTTCGGCTATTGGCTATTCAACAACATTTGATTTTTTTAGAGTATCAGAACATGGTGTACCTCAAACAAGGCGGCGTTTTATTTTTGTAGCTTTTAAAGGGGATGTTCTAAAAAACTTCAAGTTTCCCAAACCCTTAAAGGATACAACAATTAAGAATTTTATTTATGATTTGGGGCAAGATTTATCTATAAAATTGCCAAATCATGATCCTAAATGGGGCTTTAAAAGTTATGCTCATACGGAAACTGGTGAGCCTCTTAATGGGGGTGAAATTTCGTTTCCAGTAAGATTAAGCAGAACAGCATCAGAAGGTAATCCAATTAGGGATTTTAATTCTCCGTTTCCTGCAATTGATACTGCAACAGTATGGGGATGGGCTAAAGGAAATGCACAGGCAGAACGGATTGTGAAAGATAGGACAGGGGATGCAATGTTTGTAAGAAATCCCGAAAGTGATGCAAAGCTTTGGCGTATAAAAGCCAGTAAAATCAGGGCTTTTACTGCAAGAGAATATGCGAGAATACAAACCTTTCCTGATGACTGGATATTTTATGGCAATAATAAAAGAGAACTTCAGTTGCAAATTGGAAACGCCGTTCCTGTTTTGTTCGCAAAAAGAATTGCATTAAAAATAAAAGAGACCTTAGAAGTATTAGATGGAAAGACAGAATCATTAATTGAAGCAGGCGAGCAGGTTAGTTTATTCTAATCGTAGAATCACAAAAACAAAAACAGCCCACGTGATAATACGTAGACTGTTATATGTAATGACCATATGTGGTGTTTAAAACTAATCCTCTTTGTAATATAATTTTTCCTACAATACATAATAAGCCTTTTTATGCTGCACCAGCGGCTGCACATGGGCCACATCATTTATCATTTGTTTAAGGTCTCTTTCTATAGTAAAACAAATGGTGGTCATTGGGGTATCTGTAGGCCTGTTTTCAAAAGGGTCCTGAAGGTGTACGGCCATTTTTTCAATTAAAAAAAATGCTGCTGCTATAGATACCATGGCGGGTACTGTAAGAAAACTGATAAACTCTATCATAGCAAAAGGTATCAGCATAAAAAATATCATCAGCGAAAAATGTATGTACAGGCTGTAGGTAGATGGGAACACGGTGTTTTTAATGCGCTCACATTTGCCCATGGCATCGCAAAGCCTGGTTATGGTTTCATCAATTTCAATTTGCTGAAACTGGTTTATCCAACCGTTTTGCAAGGCCTGCTGCATATCGTAAGCGTGCAGCTCAAGCAAGGCCATGGGTACATTATTGTAATTTTTTACGTGCATCAAATCCTTTCTGCCAATATATTTTTCAATCCCTTCCAGTGCATTGTGGTTACGCAGGTGCTTGCTAAGGGCATAGCACCATGCAATCTGCCGTTTAATCATTTTTTCTTTAAAGAAAAAAATATCCTTCTCGGGTACTTCGTTCTCGCTAAAATGATTGTTAATAAAGCTGTTAATCTGGCGTGCAAAGCTGCGGCTATCGTTTACAATACTGCCCCAAATGGTGCGTGCCTCCCACCAGCGGTCATATGCCTGGTTTGACCTGAATGCCAGCAGCAACGATATTACAATACCCATAATCATTGGTATTGACAGGGGTACCGACCAGCCTGTAATATCGTACTTGTGATATATAAATGTTACTACGCTGGCATAGATTGTAGCCAGCAGTAACTCTATTTTTATTTTACCTAAAATGTAACTTGGTGGTATATTCTTTTGCAATAACATAATGCGGTGGTTTAATATTTTATACGGCAATAGCAGCAGGGTTAAAAGAAATATCTATTACTTCTTTTTGTTCTGCTTCTTCTTTTTCATCGTTGTTTAAAAGGATAGATAATACCTGGAACTCAGAATAAACGCCCTGCTGAAAATTGACATAGTTAACAGGTGTTGTTATTTTTTTTAACATTGGGATAAAATCTACAGACTCGCTGTTGCTGAATTTGTAAGTGTATCCATCCAGCATAAACACTTCGTTAATGCCCTTGGCTTCTATATAATTTTTTAGTACTGCTTTGCTGTTGCCGTATATAAAATCGAAATAAAAATTTACTTCGGCATTGTTTTTTTTATTTTGAAGCACCTGTAAGGCATCTTTAAAAGCTGTTGGGGTGGGTATGTTTTTTCTTCTTCCAATAAATAAAAGATCGCTGATGCCTGTTGGCATTTCAAGTATATGCAGCAGGTAAATATTAAGTTTACTGCCACTTGCAAGCCCCTGTATTAGTTTTTTTGCCGGCCATAAAGACTGTACTGAAAGATCGGACGGTAAGAGTACATTTTTCATTTTACTGGTTTAAATGATTTTGCTGTGTGCTGCACTTGCTGCGGCGTTAACAGATGCAAAAATGTTTTACCAGTATTAAAGCGGGGTAAGGGTAAGGTTAGAAAAATAAAAAAATATGGTAAGAAAATGGTAAGAAGATGGGATGGCTGCTACTAAAAATTACCCGTTTTAAAAATGGGGATTTTTACAATTACTTCTGTGCCTTCGTTTTCTTTTGAGCTGATATTGATGCTTCCATTATGCACTTTAACTATGTTCATAGTAAGGGGCAGGCCAATACCATAGCCCTGTGTACCCCTTACATTTGATGCACGGAAAAAGGGATCAAATACATGCGTCATATCTACCGCAGGTATACCAATACCATTGTCTTTTACAATTATTACCACTTCACTATCAGAAGCGGCAAGTGCTACAGCCACAGGTTTATTAATTGAGTATTTACAGGCATTAAGCACAATGTTTGAAATTGCAAGTTCAATTAAATGCGGGTTGGCAAGTATGGTTAATTTATCTGCATCTTCAGGGTACAGGCTATAATCTACTTTTACCTTGCTTTTAGGGTATACCTGGCTGGCTATTTTTTGTACGTTGTAAATAATTTCATCCAGCCTTACTTTTTCCATAGAAAAGTTTTCTACCAGGCCAGACCTTGCCAGTTCAAGCAGGCCACGTGTTATATCGCGCAGCTTTTCGGCATGCTGCAATACAGATGCCATAGACTGGCCATACTGCTCTAACGAAAGCTTTTTAGAAAGTGCATAATCGGCTTCGCCAATAATAGCCGTAAGTGGGGTATTCAGCTCGTGCGATGCATTGCTTACAAAATTGTGCTGTGTTTCAAAAGCCATTTCCAGCCTGCTTATCATTTCGTTAAACGTAAGGGCAAGGTCTGCAATTTCGTCTTTACCGCTTTTAATAGTCAGGCGGTTATGCAGCGAGGTGGCATTTATGTTTTTTACGCCGCGTGTAATATTGCGTATAGGTAATAATATACGTTTTGAAAACAGCATACCAACAGTAAAAATAATAAGCATACTTATAAAACTGCCTATAATAAGTATGGTACGCAGGCTGCTTAAAAAGTCGCGTGCAAAACTGTGGTGAGCGGTAACAATTACCAGGTAATTGTTTTTTCGTGTATTATAAAATATGCCCTCGTAAAAGTCGTAATCTTTACGGTAGGCAGCCTTTTTGTTTATGATAATATTATCAATAAAATTGCGGGGAAGTTGTTTGCCTTTTTTACTGCTAATGAATGCTTGTAGTGTATCTGTTTTTATAATAAACTCTGTTTCTTCAGGCAGGCGCTGCAGGTGTTCGTTGCGTATTTTTTCATAGGTATCTGCTTTTTCATTTTCAGCAGGCAGGTTGGCCCTTGCAGCAATATTGGCGCGCAGTTCAAGCCTTGTAAAAAAATCTTGAAAGGCATTTTCAAAGGCAAAATAGTAAATAGCGCAGCTTAAAAAAATAATGATTAATGTGCAGAGTATGGTAAACAGCAATGCTATCTTAAACTGAATTTTCATTTATGCTTCTTCTTTAAGTATATACCCCATGCCTGTAACAGTATGTATTAGCTTAGTGCTGTTGGTTTCTAATTTTTTACGCAGGTAATTCATGTAAACATCTACCACTTTGGTGTTCATATTAAAATCGTAGCCCCATACTTTTTCAAGTATATCCATGCGTGAAAGTACTTTTTTGGGATTTTGTAAAAAGTACTGCAGCAGCCTGAATTCGGTAGCAGTAAAATCTACAATACGGTTGTTTCTCATTACTGTTTTTTCGTCCAGGTTCATAACAACATCTGCAAAAGAAATGGTGTCTGCAAACTGGGTTTGCGGTTCATCAACAGTAGCAATACTCCTGCGTAATAATGCCCTTACCCTTGCCTGTAATTCTGCAATTTTAAAGGGTTTGGTAAGGTAGTCATCTGCACCACTGTCTAAAACATGCACCACATTGTCAGTAGTGCTTAAAGCGGTAAGCATTAATATGGGTGTAGCTATTTTTTGCTGCCTGCAGTGCCTGCAAAGTTCAATACCGTTAGTGCCTGGCAGCATAATATCAAAAATTAAAAGTGCGTAGATAAACTTATTAATATAGTCAAGTGCAGCAGTACCATCCATGGCAACTGTTACTTCATATTGTTCTTCATCAAGCGTTTTTCTTACAAGTGCAGCAACGCCTGGGTCATCTTCCACCAAAAGGATTTTCATACGCGGGAAATTGCATCAGGAGTAATTATTAGGGCAATGTACAGGTTTGAACCAGTACCTCAAAAAAAGAAGCTGTTAACACCGCAAGTTTCGGGTTTTGAAGCTGCCAAATATGTTTCACATTTGTATTCTACACATAAAAGGTCAGTAATATGAAAATAGAAAATAGCACGGTAGCAGATATTGAGGAAATACTCAGGCTTTACAGGTTGGCAGCAGACCATCAAAGATCAAAACAAACAGTAGTAGTATGGCCTGAATTTGAGCGGCAGCTTATAGAGACTGAAATTACAGAGAGCAGGCAATGGAAGTTGATAATTGATGGTACCGTTGCCTGCATTTGGGCAACCACTTTTAGCGATGAACAGATTTGGGGTGAGCGTAACAAAGATGCTGCTATTTATATCCATCGCATTGCAACTAATCCTGCCTTTAGAGGCAAAAACTTTGTTTCAATAATTGTGCAATGGGCAAAAGAATATGCCATGCAGCATAGTATAGATTTTATAAGACTGGATACCATTGGCAACAATACCAAACTGATAGAACACTATACCAAAGCAGGTTTCAACTTTATTGGTATGCTTAAATTGACCAATACTGATGGCCTGCCTGATCATTATAAAAATGGTGAAGCTTGTTTGTTTGAGTTAGCGTTGAAATATTTTGAAAAAGTCTTTAATAAAACAGCCCACGGAAATCATCCGCAGGCTGTTAACCAAAACTACACCAACAAACATCTTATCCCTCGTTCCTGAATACCACTACATTATCAAACATATCTACCAGTACGGGCTTGGTTTTATCTATCGTACCACCAAGAATTTTTTTGCTTAACTGGTTTACAATTTCACGCTGTATCAATCTTTTCAATGGCCTTGCACCAAACTGTGGATCGTAGCCATTTTCAGATAAATAATCCAGCAGGTAATCAGTAAACCTTAGTTCAATACCATTTTTTGCCACTAGGTTTTTTAACTGTTGCAACTGAATGGTAATAATGCCCTTTATCTCTTTTTTCATCAGCGGCTGAAACATAATCACTTCATCTATCCTGTTCAAAAATTCAGGGCGAATGGTTTGCTTCAGCAGGTTCACCACATCAACCTTTGTTTTCTCAACAATGTCTTCCCTGTTGTGCTCATCAATATTTTCAAAAGCATCCTGAATTACCTGGCTGCCCATATTGCTGGTCATGATGATAATGGTATTTTTAAAGTTTACCACGCGGCCTTTATTGTCTGTTAAACGGCCATCATCCAGCACCTGCAGTAATACATTATACACATCAGGGTGCGCTTTTTCAATTTCATCTAAAAGCACTACGCTGTAAGGTTTACGGCGAACGGATTCTGTCAACTGGCCGCCTTCATCATAACCAACATAGCCCGGAGGCGCACCCACCAAACGGCTTACCGTATGCTTTTCCTGGTACTCACTCATGTCAATACGGGTCATCATATTTTCATCGTCAAACAGGTAATCTGCAAGAGCTTTTGCAAGCTCTGTTTTACCAACACCTGTAGTGCCAAGAAATATGAAAGAACCAATTGGTTTTTTAGGATCCTGCAAGCCTGCACGGCTGCGGCGTATAGCATCAGCAACGGCAGTAATAGCTTCTTCCTGGCCTACAACTTTTTTATGAAGTTCATCCTCAAGGTTCAGCAGTTTTTCCCTTTCGCTTTGCAGCATTTTACTTAGTGGAATGCCGGTGCTTTTTGAGATAGCCGCTGCAATATCTTCTGCATCTACTTCTTCTTTTAAAAGGCGTTTTTCAGAGAAGTTATCCAGTTGATTTGTTAACTGGTCAATAGCAGTTTCTTCCTCTTTTATTTTGCCATAGCGTATCTCAGCTACCTTACCAAAGTTGCCATCACGTTCAGCACGTTCCGCTTCCTGTTTCAGGTCTTCAATATTTGCTTTGGCATTTTGTATTTTTTCAACAATTTCTTTTTCCTGTTTCCACTTTGCTTTCAGCGTATCACGTTCAACGCTAAGCACCGAAATTTCAAGCGATAATTCTTTTAGTTTGTCTTCATCATTCTCGCGTTTTATGGCTTCGCGTTCAATTTCAAGTTGACGAATACTCCTGTCAAGCTTGTCCAGTTCTTCAGGCATTGAGTTCATCTCAAGCCTAAGCTTGGCGGCACTTTCATCTATTAAGTCAATGGCTTTATCTGGTAAAAAACGGTCGCTGATATAACGGTGCGATAATTCTACTGCGGCAATAATGGCTTCATCTTTTATGCGTACATGGTGGTGCGTTTCGTAACGGTCTTTTATACCACGCAGAATACTTACCGCATCTTCAACATTGGGTTCATCTACCAGTACTTTTTGAAAACGCCTTTCAAGTGCTTTATCTTTCTCAAAGTATTTCTGGTATTCATTTAATGTGGTGGCACCAACAGCCCTCAACTCACCACGTGCCAATGCTGGTTTTAATATATTGGCCGCATCCATAGCACCTTCGCCGCCACCAGCACCAACAAGGGTATGTATCTCATCTATAAAAAGAATGATTTCACCATCGCTTTCACCTACTTCTTTTACTACAGTTTTCAGCCTTTCTTCAAATTCGCCTTTGTATTTGGCACCTGCAATTAGAAGCCCCATATCAAGCGCAAAAATTATTCTGCTCTTCAGGTTTTCTGGCACATCACCATTTACAATTCGCATGGCCAAGCCTTCTGCTATTGCGGTTTTACCAACACCTGGTTCGCCCACTAAAATGGGATTGTTCTTGCTTCTTCTTGTTAAAATATGCAGCGTTCTGCGTATCTCTTCATCACGACCAATTACAGGATCAAGCTTGCCCTGGCGTGCAAGGTCATTCAGGTTTTTAGCATACTTCTGCAAGGCATTGTATTGCTGCGAGGATGTTTGTGAATTCACCGTACTGCCTTTTCTCAAATCAGTAATGGCAGCCATCAAACCCTTCTCTGTAAGGCCGGCATCCTTTAATAATTTGGCCGTATCATCGTTCACCTGCAGCAAACCAAGAACGAGGTGTTCAACACTTACAAACTCATCTTTAAATTTTGAAAGTGAAGCTGCTGCTTTCAATAAAGCACTATTTAAATCGCGACTTAATGTCTGTGCAGGTTCGCCATTGCTTGTTTTGGGTAAACGTTTTAAGCCTTCATCCAGTTTTGTTTCTATGAAGGTTGTGTTCACTGAATTTTTCTTTAACAGATAGTCAATAGAACTATCATCATCACTTAGTAAGGCTTTGAGCAAGTGATTGGTCTCAATGTTTGGGTTGCCATTATTAAACGCCACTTGTTGTGCCGCCTGTATGGTTTCCTGTGCCTTGATGGTATAGTTGTTAAGATTCATAATAGTTGTATATAAAATTTCACACGAAGGATTGTTTCACACAAAGCGACGAAGGATACAACGGCCACTAAGTTCAGTCTTACTAAATTTTTTTTATCTGCTTTGTATCCTTTGTCGCTTTGTGTGAAATTTTTCCTTTGTCTTCTTTGTAATCCTTTGTTTCTTTGCGTGGAACAAGCTTCAAATTACAACCCAACCTAAAAATTCGGAAAGAATGTCTGTAAAACTTAACGATAACTGCCGCAAAGTCTTGTGTTTATTGAGTTTCATGCTATTGTTGCAGGTAGTAAATGCCCAGTATGATTTTTCTGGTTTGGAAAAAAAACTGGAAGCCGCAAAAGGCGATATTGGTAAAAGTTACGTTTGCCTTATTTATAAAGATGGTAAAGTAATTTATAAAAAAGAAACAGAAGGTTTTGATACACGTGCGCAGGCATCTATTGGTTACGCCAGCAAATGGCTTACTGCTGCACTTGTAATGACGTTTGTTGACCAAGGCAAGTTGTCGCTTGACGATAAGGTGAGTACGTACATACCAATATTTGTTCCTTACAATAAAAAGTTTGTTACCATAAGGCATTGCTTAAGCGATTTGACGGGTATACAGCCAGGCGATGGCAGCCCTGCATCGCTGGAAGAAATGGTTAACAATTACGCCAGCAAGCGCGATATTGTTACCAACACAGGCACCGCTTTCAGCTATAGCAATGTGGGCATTAATATAGCAGCAAGGGTTTGTGAAATTATTTCTAAACGCGGGTTTGAGCAGCTTATTAATGACAAGATTATCCGCCCATGCGGTATGCGCAATACCAGTTTTTTTAACAACAGTGGTGGTTCTGTTAATCCTGCAAGTGGTGGTAATTCAACCGCCAGCGATTACCTGAATTTTCTTGCCATGATTTTAAACAAAGGCATGTTTAATGGCAAAAGAATTTTAAGCGAAGCATCAGTTGAAGAGATGATGAAACCACAAATACCAACAGGTATTAGCAAAACTTCACCCAAGCCTGTAGAGGGATTTAACTATGCCACAGGATGCTGGATACAGGAAGCTGATGCTGAAGGAAAAGCCATTACAGTTAGCGCACCTGGTATGTTTGGTACCTGGCCATGGGTTGACATTTGCCGAAATTATGCGGCCATTGTTTTTGTAAAAAGCAATAATGGGGAAAGCAATAAACTAACTTATACCAGCCTAAAAAGCTTTATTGATAATGTGGTAGGGGAGTGTGCTAAGAAGTAATACAATCCTGAATATTTTATTAAAGCTGGCAGAACAGTGAATAAAGAGAATGTTCAGCCAGCTGTTTATTATTTTTTTTTGATTTACGTATTTATAAATTCAAGCAGGTCTTTTGTTAACCTTTCTTTTTGCGTAATAAACAAACCATGTGGCTCACCTTCGTACACAAGATATTGCGATTGCGCAATTGTGATGGCCGCCTGTTTGCCTGTCGGCTCAATTGGTACGGTTGCATCTTCGCTGCCATGAATAATTAACGTTGGTATGTCTATTTTCGCTGCATCTTCCCTGAAATCGGTTTGCGAAAAAGCTTTCAAACATTCTATTGTAGCACGTAAAGTTCCCTGGAGGGCAAGCATTTGCATCCAGTCTAAAATGCCCTGGCTTACAGGATTGGTTAACAATGAAACACCAAAAAATTGTTTGCCAAAAGTTTCCAGAAAGGCCGGCCTGTCTGCAAGTAATTTCTCTTCAAATTCATTAAACATTTCCTGTGGCACACCATCAGGATTGCTGTCTGTTTTAAGAAGATAAGGTACCACAGAACTTACGAGTATGGCTTTTGAAATACGTTCGCTGCCATACAGGCTCAGGTAACGGGCAACTTCGCCACCACCCATTGAAAAGCCTACGAGTGTTACGTCATCCAGGTCAAGTTCTTCAATTAAAGCATCTAAATCGCCGGCAAGTGTGTTGTAATCATAACCATTCCAGGGTTTGTCAGATTTACCAAAGCCTCGCCTGTCGTAAGCAATAACACGGAGGCCGTTTTTAGGAAGTTCGTTCAGTTGGTATTCCCACATTTCATGCGAAACAGGCCAGCCATGAATAAGGATAACTGGTTTGCCGCTGCCCCAGTCTTCATAATAAATGTTTACAGGAATTTCTGCTTCGGGAGATGATGTGATGTAAGGCATAAAATTTTTTATGTTGATGATGAATGATCTTCCAACAAAAAAATCCTGCCGTTTGCTTTTATATGAGGTATGTAGAAAATAAGCGGCTAAATATCCCGCTTCTTAAGTATGGCTACTGTTAACCTGCTGATGCATACCAGCTTTTCTTTATCGTCGTAAATTTTAATATCCCAAACATGCGTTGATGCACCCAAATGAACTGGCGTTGCAATGCCAGTCACCAATCCTTCTTTTACACCACGTACATGGTTGGCATTGATGTCAAGACCAACGCAGATCCATTTATCAGTATTAATTACCAGTGCAGATGCAACGCTGCCAATGGTTTCGGCCAAAGCAACACTTGCGCCACCATGCAGCAGACCATAGGGTTGCTGTGTGCGTTTGTCAACAGGCATGGTGGCTTTTAAAAAGTTATCTCCTATTTCTGTAAACTGCATACCCAAATGCTCGCCCAAAGTATTTTTACCCCAATAGGCAAAGTCAGCAAGCTGAATGTTTTTGTTGAACCAGATGCTCATAGTTCAAGGCTTTTGAGTAGTAATTGTGTAAAGGGCAAAGCTTTGGAATAGTCGAGGGTTTCGTATTCAAGGCCAAGAATTCGGAGGTTTTTATAGTAATCGTTAAGATGTTGGTAGTAATAACGTTCCACTTCTATATTCCAGGCATGTTCACCTAAATGAGTTGCCAAAAACCATTTCTCTAGCAATCTTGAAGTCCTTCCATTTCCATCATACAGTGGATGCACTTTTACAAAAAACAAATGGAACATAGAAGCATAAAAAAAGATGCTGGTAAGCGTTAGGTTTTTTTTAACCATTGTTTCCAGGTCGTCCATCAACCTGTTAAACTCGCTTAAAACTATAGATGCTTCTGCCGCAACAAACTCTACGTTACTCCTGTCATCCATTATAAACATTTGCTGTGTCCTGACCTTTCCTTGTTTATCGGAAGTCAATATATGCTTACTTAAAATGGAGTGTGCCTTTAATAAATTTTGTTGATTGAGTGGGTTTTCTTTTGCAAAAGAATAAGCATTAAAAAGGTCATCTGGTTTTTTAGTATAGTCTGGCTGATAAGTAACTGACAGAAATTTGTGCTTTATATAAGAATCTAGAGCAATATTCTCACCTTCAATTTTAGAGGAATATACAGAAGCAATAGAGGTATAAAAACCAAAAGTATCTTTTGTGATAGGTGTACTCTTTGTCCCATTTTTTACCAGCAACTCAACCATATTTTCAGGAAAAGCATTTATATAGTCATCCCATAACAAATCATAAATAGCTTGAAACTGGAGTGCTTTCTGCATTGAACAAATTTAAGCCCCTTACGTGCAGAAATAAGGATTTATTGCTTAGTTATAATCTTGAATCACTATCATCCTAACATAAGTTGTTCATACTCAATTGATTTGAGTTTAGTTCTTTGAAATTCTGTTGACAGGTTAGCTGAAACAGTTGATTTAACTGAGTTTTATTGAGTAACGTAATGCTCAGGATTTGTAATATTTC
>JANPIP010000052.1:0-350000 GCA_031424995.1 Chitinophagales bacterium
CGTAATGGTTGGCAAAAGACATCTTGCTTACATAGATAGTGACTACCGCTATACTTGTAGTTAAAATTGTCTCTATAATATTGGCCAGCTTAAATATTTTCCATGTAAGACTCATCCTATTTCAAATCAAGCTTTATCTGCAACTCCACATACTGCTTGGCATCAATGGTACTTGGTGCGTCCAGCATTACATCACGGCCGCTGTTGTTTTTAGGGAAGGCTATAAAGTCACGAATACTTTCGCTGCCACCGAGGATGGCACAGAGCCTGTCGAAACCAAAAGCCAGCCCACCATGCGGAGGAGCGCCATATTCAAATGCACCCAACAAAAAGCCAAATTTGTGCTGTTGTTCTTCCTCATCCATGCCAAGTGCAGCAAACATCTTTTCCTGCAAGGCACGCTGAAAAATCCGGATAGACCCACCACCAATTTCGTTGCCATTCAACACCATATCATAGGCATTGGCTTTGATATTGGCATAAGGATGCTTCAGGTATTCAGTGGCATTTTCAATCACCGGGTTGTTGTTGATCATGATGTCAATTTGATCCGGCTTTGGTGAAGTAAACGGATGGTGCCTTGCCACCCAACGGTTATCATCTTCGGCATATTCAAACAAAGGAAAGTCAAGCACCCACAACAATTTAAATTCATCATTTCTCCGCAGGCCAAGTTTGCCAGCCATATACATCCGCAAGTCGCTGGTTGCTTTTCTTGTTTTTTCTTCTGCGCCAGCTAAGATTAAAATAAGATCGCCTGCTTTTGCATTGGCTGCATCAGCAATGGCTTTCAACTTTTCGGGACTGTAAAATTTATCAACACTGCTCTTATAAGTTCCGTCAGCGTTTACTTTAATAAACACCAATCCCTTCATACCAATTTGCGGACGTTTTACCCATTCCGTTAGTTCGTCTGTTTGCTTGCGGGTGTACTCACTGCAGCCCGGAATAGCAATGGCCAATACTGTTTCAGCATCATCAAATACACCAAAGTTTGCACCGTCAATCAATGCCGACTGAGATGTTTTAGTTGGAAAGGTGTGCTGTGGAAATTTCAGGTTGGCTATCTTAATGTCAAATCGAATATCGGGTTTGTCATTACCATAGTTCCACATGGCTTCCTCCCATGTCATACGTTCTACAACTTCAGTATAATCTATATTCTTTACGTCTTTAAATATCCTTTTTACAAGCCCTTCAAACATTTGCAGAATATCTTCCTGTTCTACAAAAGCCATTTCACAATCTATCTGTGTAAACTCAGGCTGGCGGTCAGCACGCAGGTCTTCATCCCTGAAGCATTTTACAATCTGGTAGTAACGGTCGTAACCACTTACCATCAGCAATTGTTTAAAAGTTTGCGGGCTTTGCGGTAATGCATAAAACTGTCCGCCATTCATGCGGCTCGGCACCACAAAATCCCTGGCACCTTCAGGCGTAGATTTAATAAGGAAAGGGGTTTCAATATCCATGAAATTGTTTTCATGCATATAATTACGTGTACTTCTGCCAACGGCATAACGCAGTTCCAGGTTCTTTTTTACAGCGTTCCTTCTAAGGTCAAGGTAACGGTATTTCATACGAAGTTCATCGCCACCATCAGTATCATCCTGTATGGTAAATGGCGGCACTTCGCTCTTGTTCAATATTTTAAAACTCTGTACAGTAATCTCTATATCGCCTGTAGGTATATTGGCATTTTTGTTACTTCTCTCATTTACTTTACCTGTAACCTGCAACACAAACTCACGGCCCAGGGGATTGGCATCCAGCTCACCATTTAAAGCTTCGCTAAAAAGTAATTGTGTAATGCCGTAACGGTCGCGAAGATCAACAAAAGTGATACTTCCAAATTTTCTAACGGTTTGCACCCAGCCTGCAAGGGTTGTATTTTGTCCAGCGTGTTCTATCCTCAATTTGCCACAGGTATGTGTACGGTACATTTGTTTTTGTTTTTTGAGCGGCAAATATAACAGCTTTACCATGCAGATAAGAAATGTAAGCGCAGCCTGAATTTCAAAATAATTCTTGTCACGATAATTGTATGCAGATAAGCCACTTAAAATATAAAACAGCAGTTTTTGCCAAGTGCTTAAAAACTCTGCTAATATTACCCATTTATTAGTTTAAACAGTTTTGCCATATGAAAACTTTTGTTCTTATCACCTCCATTTTTATGATTAGTTTTTCACTTGAGGCGCAGGTGCAAAACAGTGGCTGGTTAGCTTCTTTTAATACCCTTAAACTTAACAATAAGTTTAGCCTGCACGCAGAAGTACAAGTAAGAAGCGGCGATAAATTTGAAAATATTCAAACCGTTATTTTACGGCCTGGCATTAATTATCATATTACAAAAACGCTTAGTGCAAGTATGGGTTATGGCTATGTTTCTGGCAGAAGAAATATTGGAAGCATCTCAGGTTATCTTGGCGAACACCGTTTGTGGCAGCAATTAACCTATAACCACAAGTTGAAAAACATCTCTGCAGCACACCGCCTGCGTTTTGAGGAACGTTACTTGCCTAATGCTTCCATTATTAATAACGAATTGAAAAGAAGCGGCTTCAGCAATGCGTACAGGCTGCGCTATTTTTTACGAAGTATCATCCCTTTAAATAATAAGCCTGCTTTTGCAAAGGGTATGTTTACTGCGCTGCAGAACGAAATATTTATAAATACAGGAGATGGAGATGCAGTAAATGGTAAGCTGTTTGACCAAAACCGTTTATATGTTGCCATTGGATACCGCCTTTCACCAAAATTTGATATAGAAACAGGTTATATGAACCAATATGTAAGTGGCAGAATAAATGATGCTAACAATCATATTATACAATTGGCTGTTTATAAGCGATTGTAGAATGTTATAAATCTCATTTAATCCTTGCACTGGTGCCGTATTTTTGCCGCACTAAACATGATTAAAATATTACACGCATCGCCCAATACAACGCCCTCACAAGTACGCCTTGCAGTAGCGGCTTTCTTTTTTGTATCGGGCTTTGGTTTTGCCAGTTGGGCAAGCCGCATACCAACCTTGCAGCAAAAATTGCATTTAAACGAGGCTGAACTTGGCTCAACTTTATTTGCCATGCCGCTTGGCCTAATGCTTACATTGCCACTAACCAGTTATTTACTTAACAAATACAGCAGCCGTTATGTAATGCTGATGGGCTCAGTTTTTTATAATATTTTATTGTGCATACTTGGTTTTGTAACCAACACTTTCCAGTTTGTAACAGTACTTTTTTTGTTTGGATGCTCAAGAAATTTAATGAACATCCCTGTAAATGCGCAGTCTGTGGGCGTACAAACTTTGTATCCAAAATCTATCCTTTCTACTTTTCATGGCATTTGGAGTGTTTCAGGTTTTGCAGCGGCGGCGCTTGGCGCCTGGATGATTTCCAGCGACATTACCCCTTCCATTCACTTTATAATTATTGGTGCCATCTGCCTTACAACGATGGCCATTTTTTTTAAAAATACTTTTCCTAATGATGTAAAGAAAACCAATGCCGTTGGCAAGAAAAAACTCTTCAACTTTCCTGATAAACCTTTGGTAAAACTGGGGCTTATTGCCTTTTCGTGTATGGCCTGCGAAGGTATTATGTACGACTGGAGCGGTATCTATTTTCAAAAGGTCGTTCATCCGCCAAAGGCGTTATTTGCAATTGGTTATGTTGCATTTATGAGTGCCGCATCTACAGGGCGTTTTGTGGGCGACTGGTTTATAAATAAATTAGGTGTAAAAAAAGTATTGCAAATATGCAGCAGCCTTATAGCCGTGGGGCTGCTTTTATCGGTGCTGTTGCCTTATTTATTTACTGCTACCGCAGGATTTGTGCTTACAGGTTTGGGCATTTCTTGTATTATGCCAATGCTGATGGGTTTGGCAGGCAAACTATCTGATAAAGCCCCTGGCGTTGCCATTGCCTCCGTTTCTACCGTAAGCTATTTTGGTTTTTTATTGGGGCCACCTATTATTGGTTATGTGGCAGAAGCAGCCAACCTGCGCTGGTCGTTTTCAATTGGGATTGTGATGGCCTGTGTAATGTTTGGGCTGGTGAGCAAAATGAAACTTGTTAAATAAACAGCATTTAAAACTTATTTTAACTCAACAATAAGTAGTGCTTTTAGTTAAATGGACTAATTTGCACCTTCGTCAAAAAAAGAAAAGTGCATGAAAAAAAGAGATTCTTTTACCTGGAGTGAAGGCAGTGAACCACATAAGCAACGTACAAAAGAAATCATCAAACTACACCCCGAAATTCGTGACCTGATTGGCAGAAATCCATACACTTTACTGGTTATTTTACTGTGTGTAAGTGTACAACTTGCACTGGCGTATTTTTTACGCGATCAAAGCTGGTGGTTGGTAGTTGGTGCCGCTTACCTTATAGGTGCATTTTCATGCCACACATTGTTTGTTTGCATTCACGAATGCGCGCATAACCTGCTGTTTAAAACACGCTGGATGAACACCGTTTCTGCTATTATTGCCAACTTGCCCATGGTGTTGCCAAGTGCGGTTTCTTTTCAAAAATATCATATCAAACACCACTCATTTCAAGGTGTAGAAGAGCTTGATGGCGATATGCCTTACCATTGGGAAGCACGCTTAATTAATAACTCAGCTTTTGGTAAAGCTATTTGGTTATTGTTCTATCCTTTGTTTCAGATGCTTCGTCCTGCCAGGCTTAAAGAGATTTCGTTAATAGATACCTGGACCATTGTAAACATTGTTGTAGAAGTGGCTTTTATAGCGGTACTTACTTACTTTTTAGGCCCAAAAGCTTTCGTGTTTTTATTGGCGAGCTTCTTCTTTTCTGTAGGATTACATCCACTGGGAGCAAGATGGGTACAGGAGCATTATCTAACCCATGGCGATCAGGAAACGAAAAGTTATTATGGACCGTTAAACACCATCAACCTTAATGTAGGTTATCATAACGAGCACCACGATTTTCCTTCCATACCATGGAATAAACTGCCTAAGCTGAAACAGATTGGCGGCCATTATTACGATTCGCTGCACAGCCATAAATCATATACCATTTTACTGTTCCAGTTTTTGTTTGATAAAGAACTGTCTGTGTTTTCGCGTGTTGCAAGGGCAAACAGGGGCAAAACAAAATTGAACGATTTTGATATGTACCACGTAGAAACATCAAAGAAAATACTGGCAGAAGAAGCCATATAAACTTATAACAACAGCAAAAAAGCCCCGGTAAATTAATATTACCGGGGCTTTTGTTTATTTAAGAATGGTACTATCTTGTTGCTGTATTCCAGTCTTTACCAAATACGCGTTGTAACGTATTAGAAGTTCTTGCGCTGGCATTGGTTCTTATATTCACTTCCTGCTCTTCAATTTTCTTAAACATCTGGTTGGTAACCATAACCGCAAGTATATTTTCAAGCCCAAGGTTTAGCTGTACTTTATTACCTAAAATACCTTTAACAGGTGCTACCAGTTTATCCCATTCCTGTGCAATTTTATACTGGTCAAGTGCAGTACGCATGATTGGTGTTACAGAGCTTCGCAAACTATCACCAACCGTTCTTCTTAAATAATCAGTGGCCGATGTGCCGCCATTTTTTACAATAGCAATGGCATCTCTTATACCCATTTGTTTTATACCACTAACAAATATGGGTGCTGATCTTGTAACAGTTTCTGATGCTGCATTATCAAGTGTGGCAGAGAATCTGTTTAACTGCGAGGTCATACCAAGCTTATCCAGCGTTTTAACCACATTCTGTAGGTTTTCAGGCAGTACTGCCGCCAGTAACATGTCTTTACTAAACGAGCCTTTCTGTCCAAGCGTAGCGGTACCATTTTGCGCACCAAGCAACAGGGCTTCGCGTATCGCGTTGGCCGCATCAAACTCTGACAGAAAATTACCTGCCGCATTTTTTAAAGAATCACAACTGCTGAACATACATGTTGCAGCAAGCATTACTGAGTAGACTATTCTTTTCATTTATTCTTGTTTTATTGTTTGGATAGTTATGCAATGAACGTGCCTTTATTTTAAAACAGCAAATTCTTTCATAAAGCATTGGCCTGTTACGACTAAAGTATTAATGTTTATTACGGCCTCATTTACCGTTTGTTAAAATTTCTCTAAATGAAAAACTTAGCGCTAAAAACAATAAAACTGGTGAGTGAATTGCTTTACAGCAATTGAACCTATAAATAAAACATCATGAAAACAATTGTACGCTTCAGTTTAATTATCCTTATTACTTCACTAATACTTACAGGTTGTTCCAAATCAATAAATGGCCCGCAAAACGGTTATCCCATTGTGGGAAGCTGGGTATTAACCGATGCTGCCAAAGGCAATGCCTATGGCTGGACTCCTTTATCTACAGGTTTTGAAGGTGGCGTGTTTGATTTTTACGGTAATGGCAGCGCCAGCTTTAGTGATAGTTATGGCAATTACCAGGGCACTTGGCGCATTGTTACTGTTAGCAGCGGCACCTACTATGATTATTATGGCAACCCATATACCGACTTGCATGAAACTTTTGAAGTAAATCTTCATGATAATCGTGGCAATACTATTTACCTGTATTTTGATGACATCAACTTCAATAACAGTAATTATTTTACCACTACGTATTATAAAAACAATTCTGTAGAAAGATATGGGTTCAGCAGGTATTAACAATCTCTGTAATCATTTTACAAAACCAAATACATAACAAAGCCCTGCCAATATTGGCAGGGCTTTGTTATGTATTAAACACCTGATTACTTATTTCAAATACGAACGTATAAACCAGGCCATTTTTTCGTGCTTTTCCATTAGGCCGGTTACAAAATCTGCTGAACCTGCATCCTTGCATTTTTCCTGGAAAAGTTCAGTAAGCTTGCGCAGGTTTTTAATTACAGTTTCATGGTCGCCTAATAAGTTTTGCAACTGTACCTTTTGATCAGTCGTGTACTCAGGTTCTGTTAAGTGGGTTATTTTAAGAAAGTCGCTAAGCCTGCCTTCAGCATAGTGGCCAATGGCACGTATACGTTCAGCCACTTCATCAATTATTTCATCCAGTTGATCGTAAAGGTCTTCGTAAAATTTATGCATCTCCATAAAATTACTGCCCTCAATATTCCAGTGGTAGTTATGTGTTTTGGTGGCAAGTATAAATTCATCTGCCAATACCTTATTTAGTTCTTCTGCAACTTTTTTTGTATCGCTTTCTGTAATTCCAATGTTTGCTTTCATATTTATCAGTTTTTATAAACAATACTTTAATTACAACTTTCAACACATTAATCCTTCTTCAGCAGCCTGTATTTCTGCGGCGAAACACCAATCACCTTCCTGAACCTTTTTGAGAAATAATAGGGGTCATCAAAGCCCATACTTATCGCAATGTCTTTTATAGAGCGGTCAGTAAAATCAAGCTGCTGCGATGCTTTCTGCATCTTCATCTGTATAAAATAATCTATGGGCGCATAGCCTGTTTTCTGCTTAAATAAACTGCTGAAACGTGAGGGCGAATAATTAAAATGCCTGCACAATTCATTCAGCGAAATATTATCGTTTATCTGTTGCTGCATTAAAAGTATCGCACTGTCTACACAGTCAATCCTGTCAGTCTGTACCAGCGGATAGTGTTTGGCATTGTAAATAAACAAAGCCAAAAAGTGCGAGAGGCACATGTTCACAAACATCAGATTATCGGCACTGTAGCCAAGTTCCAGCGTTTTGTATATCTTAGAAAAAAGCGAAAGAATATCGCCGCTGTCTTTAATGTGAAAAGGTTTAAAGTGTTTGTGTACGGCGTTAATACTATTAAAAAAAGGAATGGTTTCACCTCCAAAATGTATCCAATAAATACTCCAGGGATGATCGGCCGAACTGCCATAAGTATGTTCTATATTTTGCGGCAGAATAAAAAATTCATTAGGGCCTACTTCATAACGCTGCCCGCCTATCTCGTACCATCCATGGCCATCTACGCAGTAGAATAAAAAGTTTTCAGGCAGCCCGCTTTTGCGGTGGGTGTAATGGTCTTTCGCTTTGGGGTAATAACCAAGACTGCAAACGTATAATTGCTTTAAAAAAGCATTGGTCAGTATTCTTGATTTAATAATGGTTCTGGGTATCTCAATACGCTGGCGACCAAGGCCGTACCAGATATTTTTGTGCGAGCCCTCTTTGTTTTTTTCTTTCATATCAAGTGCAAACAGCTAAGATTGGCAAGGTAACAAAAACAATCATTCAATTGCTGCAACATTGTTTAGCAGTTATGGGAACACGGATAACGCGGATTAAACGGATATACACAGATTTGGGCTTTTAACTGTAAAGCATTGAGCCAGCTTCTTAAAAAAAATCAGTAAAAATCCTTTTCATCCAATAAGCTGTCGGATCAGTTTTATCTGTGCTCCCATAAATCATGCAAATGCATATTGCACTACATTAGCTGCCAATTATATTCTTAATAAAGCCTTATGAAAAGTAAATACATTCTTCTTTTTTTTCTTTTGTTGCTGTTGGCTAATATCTCTTTTGCCACTGTAAAACTACCTTACTTTTTTGGTGATAATATGGTGTTGCAGCAACAAAGCGAACCCGCTGTTTGGGGTTGGGCAAAGGCAGGTAGTAATGTAATTATTACCACTTCGTGGAATAAGAAAAAGTACACCGTTAAAGCAGATGAGAGCGGCAATTTTAAAACCAAAATAAGTACACCTTCACCAGGCGGCCCTTACGAAATTACTGTTAGCGATGGCGAAGCCATTACGCTTAAAAATATACTTATTGGTGAAGTTTGGTTGTGCAGCGGCCAGTCAAATATGGAAATGCCGATGAAGGGTTTTAAAGACCAGCCCATCATTAATAGTAACGATGTAATACTTCATTCTGCCAACAACAGCATACGCCTTTATACGGTGCCGCGTTCTGTAAAACTACAGCCGCAGGATACCAGCAAAAACGCAACATGGAAAATTGCAGAACCTGAGGCCGTGTCCAACTTCAGCGCCACCGCTTATTACTTTGGCAGGTTACTCAACCAAACTTTAAATGTGCCTGTAGGCCTCATAAACATTAGTTATGGCGGCTCACCTGTTGAAGCGTTTATGGATATAAATACACTGCAGACTTCTTTTCCTGATATAAAAATTCCGCCAGACAGCGAACCAAAACCTACCAATAAACACGCTACTACGTTGTACAATGGCATGCTTAAACCCTTTCTTGGTTTGGTGCCATTTGGTACCAGGGCGAAAGCAATAACGACCGTTCTTTGCAATACGAAACATTGTTCCCCGCCTTTGTAAAACAAATACGCGAACAAAGCCAGCAGGGCGATTTCCCTTTCTATTTTGCGCAAATAGCACCTTATAATTATGCGCAGTATGCTACTGCAACAGCTACCAATTACAACTCGGCTTTTTTAAGAGATGCACAGCGTAAAGCAGTTGCTAAAATACCCAACAGCGGCATGGCAGTACTTATGGATATTGGCGAAGAAATTTCTATTCACCCTGCCAATAAAGAAGTAGGTGGCAAGCGGCTTGCCTTGCTTGCTTTGGGCAAAACTTACGGATTAAAAGGCTTTGGTTATGCAAGCCCTGCCTACGATTCAATCAATATCAGCGGCAATATGGCTACCATAAAATTCACTGATGCACCCAATGGACTTACTTCTTTTGGCAAGCCATTAAGCAACTTTGAGATAGCGGGTGCTGATAAGGTTTTTCGCCCTGCAAAAGCAGTTATTTCACAAGGCAAAGTACTCGTGTCTTCTATTGATGTAAAAGAGCCCGTGGCCGTTCGTTATGCCTTTAAAGACTTTGTAATTGGCGACCTTTTTAGCACAGAAGGTTTGCCTGTATCATCCTTCAGAACAGATAACTGGTAGGCGTTGTTTTGGTAAAAGAAAAAGATAATTATGTTACCAGCTTCAGGAACAAATATTGAGCGTCTGTTGCGTCGCACACTGCGGCGTTCTGAACACTTTTCAACACATGAAACCACAAAGACAGGAAGTTATAAAGTAACACAAAGTGTCTTCGTGTTACATCCAGTCTTAGAGCCTTCGTGGTTTAAATCCCTTGTCTTTGTATCCTTAGTGTCTTTTCGTGAAAACACCTCGTGGTTCAAAACCTTTGCTTTCTTTGCCTTCTTTGTCTCTTTGCGTGAAATATCTTCTGCCCAGCAAACAGAACTTGATAAATGCAATATTACATGGACATCGCAAAGCAAAAATGCGTCTGAATCAATGCCCTGCGGCGGCGGCGATACTGGTGTAAATGTTTGGGTAGAAAACGGTGAAGTATTTTTGTACCTGCAACAAAGCGGCTGGTTTGATGAGAACAATGCCTTTCTTAAAGCAGGCCGTGTACGGCTTCAATTATCACCCAATCCTTTTAAAGGTAAAACCTTCAGTCAGCAATTGATTTTAAAAGACGGCTATGTTTCCATTAATGGCAGCAATGGTAATCTTTCAGCCCAAATAAATGTATGGGTTGATGTATTTAATCCTGTCGTTCATCTTGATGTAAAAAGCAATAAAAACATTACTGCGACTGCATCTTACGAAAGCTGGCGATACCGTAACAGGCAAATGACTGCTAAAGAAAATACAGCCAATTCATGGAAGTGGGCCAATGTAAAAGTGATCACACAAAAAGATAATATTGACTTTGACAATAACAGCGTTCGGTTTTATCACCGCAACACAGACTCTACTGTATTTGATGCTGCTGTAAAACTACAGGGCATGAAACCAGTTAAAGCACAACTCTATAACCCTATAAAAAAACTCACGTTTGGTGGTACTATGCAGGGCAGTAATATGCAACCATCAGGCATTTATGAAGGCAAATATTTAGACACCGATTTTAAAGGCTGGAAGCTGAAAAGTAAAACAGCAGCACGTTTGCACTGTCTTACAGTAACACTACATGCAGAACAATCACCAACCATAAACAACTTTAAAAATCAACTGCAAACCATTCAGCAAAAAGCATTTGCAAACACAGCCACTGCATGGCAGCAAACCAAAAGTTGGTGGCAGCAATATTTTAACAGGAGCTTTATTTATATCAATTCACAACAGGCAAACGATTCATCAACTGCCTGGCAAACAGGCCGCAATTACCAGTTGTTCCGCTATATGCTTGGCTGTAATGCTTATGGTAAATATCCTACCAAATTCAACGGCGGTTTGTTTACATACGATCCTGTTTTTACCGATACAAGTTTACATGGCACACCTGACCACCGTAGTTGGGGCGGCGGCACTTTCACTGCACAAAACCAACGGCTGGTTTACTGGCCCATGCTTAAAAGCGGTGATATAGATATGATGAAGGGGCAGTTTGATTTTTATCTAAACATCCTAAAAAATGCAGAACTGCGAAGCAAATTTTACTGGCAGCATATTGGTGCCTGTTTTACTGAACAGATTGACAATTTCGGTCTTCCCAACATTACAGAATATGGCTGGAAAAGGCCAGCTGGTTATGATAAAGGAATGGAGTACAATGCATGGCTGGAGTATGAATGGGATACCGTGCTTGAGTTTTGTTTAATGATACTGCAAACAGAACAATATGCGGGTAAAAACATTACAGAATACATTCCTTTAATTGAAAGTTCATTAGTATTTTTTGATAAGCATTACCAGTACTTAGCCAAACAGCGCGGCAGCAAAGCATTTGATGCCAAAGGGCATTTGGTATTATATCCAGGCTCCGGTGCAGAGACTTATAAAATGGCTTACAATGCATCATCTACAGTAGCAGCATTACAAACAGTTACAAAGGCATTGCTGCAATCAAAATATTTAGATACTTCTAAAATTGCTTACTTCAACACCCTGCTTAAACGTATACCACCCATCAGCTTTGGTAGCTTCAATGGCTACCCTACCATTGCACCTGCAAAACTTTGGGAACGCCTTAATAACACTGAACCTGCACAATTATATCCTGTTTTTCCATGGGGTATTTATGGTGTTGGCAAACCAGGTTTAGATACCGCCATTAACACATGGAAGTATGATACGCTGGCCACAAAATTCCGCAGCCATGTGGGCTGGAAACAGGATAATATTTTTGCTGCAAGGCTTGGCTTAACAAAAGAAGCCGCACAATTAAACACCTTGAAACTTAAAAACAGTGGCAGGCGTTTTCCTGCATTCTGGGGGCTAGGTTTTGACTGGGTGCCAGACCATAATCATGGTGGCAGTGGTATGATTGGCCTGCAGGAAATGTTACTACAAACAGACGATAAAAAGATGATCCTCTTCCCATCATGGCCTAAGGACTGGGATGTACATTTTAAACTTCACGCACCTTATAACACTACCGTTGAGGCTACCATTAAAAACGGCAAACTGGAACAACTGGAAGTGTTGCCAAAGGAAAGGGAAAAGGATGTGGTGAATATGTTTTAAGTAGTTTTTGGTGCTGTGTATCAACAGCTTTATTTTGCGCAAAACCAATAAATAATGAAACAATTTTTACTCGCTCTTTCTTTTCTTATTTGTGTCAGCTACAACTCCTTCAGCCAGTCAGATGTGCCTGCTGATGGCCCTGTAAGCCTTAACGGTATTGATTACGGCTACAGCATTACCAATGTGCAATCTAAAGAGGACTATGAACGATATGAACTGAGTTTTTATGCCATCAATAAAAGCGGCTGCCATAAATTTATCATGCTTCAAAGCAACAATAATCTGTTCAGCAGCAACAGTTACAATATACCCAATAACAGCATTGCAGAATTTACCTGCATCAATGCCACGGGTAAAAGGCTTACTTCTACTACGGCAAAAATCAATGCCAAAATGTGGTTTATTCCCTTGCAGGAAAAAGCAAAAGATTCAGGCGGTAAAGAAATAACTACCACAAGAAATGTGCAGGCAGGGTTTATATTCAGGAATGGCGAAACCATTACAAATAAGGTAGTGATACTTACGCCAAAAGGCGAGAAACCACAGGTAAAAGTAATGGCAGTAAGTAATGGTGAGATGTAGATGCTTTCTGATCGTCATGTCGAGGTACGAGACATCTGATAATTTTAGTGAGATTCCTCGCACCGCGGATCCGATAAATAGATTGCAAAGAGGATTGTTCAAACGGATGATGAAAATTAGATGTGTTTTACCCTGACCCTTCTTCAACGCCAAACCCAAACCTGCAAACCACATACATTTGCCCACGCATACATCAATCACTAAAAAAGAAACACATGCAAAAGGCATACATTTTTCCAGGCCAGGGTTCACAGTTCAGTGGCATGGGCAAGAATTTATATGAAACCAACAACGCCGCAAAGCAACTGTTTGAGCAGGCCAATGGTATACTTGGTTTTAACATCAGCGATATTATGTTTGGCGGCACTGATGAACAGTTAAAACAAACCAATGTAACACAGCCTGCGGTTTTTCTGCATTCTGTAATAGCTTATAAAACCCTTGATAACCCAACACCAGCAATGGTTGCAGGGCATTCATTGGGTGAGTTTAGTGCATTAGTTGCCAACAATACTTTAAGTTTTGAAGATGCACTAAAGTTGGTTGCCATACGTGCAAATGCTATGCAAAAAGCTTGCGAAATAAACCCATCTACCATGGCGGCGGTATTGGGTTTGGCAGATGAAAAAGTAGAAGAAGTGTGTGCAGCCGTACAACAGCAAACAGGTGAAGTGGTAGTAGCAGCCAATTACAATTGCCCTGGTCAATTAGTAATAAGCGGCTCTTTAAAAGGTATTGAAATTGCCTGCGAACAAATGAAAGCCGCTGGTGCAAAAAGGGCATTGGTATTGCCTGTTGGTGGGGCTTTTCACAGTGCATTAATGGCACCAGCCAAAAAAGAACTTGCTGCTGCTATTGAAGCCACCACCTTCAATACACCAGTATGTGCGGTGTACCAGAACGTAGTTGCAAAAGCAGTTACAGATGCATCGGCCATTAAACAAAACCTTATTGACCAGCTTACTGGTGCCGTAAAATGGACACAATGTGTACAGTCAATGGTGGCTGATGGTGCCACACACTTTACAGAAGTTGGTCCCGGTAAAGTACTACAGGGGTTGGTTCAAAAAATTTATAAAGAAGCAGTTACAGAGGGCTTTAATTAGGTTATAATACACACTTTTTTAAACTGCGTAGCCTGGGGTTGCGCAGTTTTTTTTGTGTAATGTTAGGGAGTGATTGTTTGATGATAGCGGGGTCAATTATTAGGTGTAAAAAAGGTAGCTGCCTGTTTAACCATAATATTCTTCAAGTTTACTGCTCTTGATGCCACTTTAAATCGTACTAAGCCAATAATAGCCGTTACAATGCAAATGTTAATCGTTACAATGCCAATGTTAACCATCACAATGCCAATGTTAACCGTTACAATGGCACTGCGTTGCATTACATCGTTAATGTATTCAAAAACACCGCACTGTATTTGAATACATTGGCATTGTAACGGCTGTTTTTTAAATTTTTTCTAATTGTTGTTTAGTGTACAGTTATTAGCAGGCAATGGCACACTTATAAGCAACTAATTCGCATTGCAATCCTAGCATTTCTTTATTTTATCCCCACTAAAATATGATTTTAATCATATTTTTTGTTATTTTTTAACATTTACGGTTCTATATTTGCAATGTACCTATAACGCTTGTTATGGTGCAGCGTAAAAACATTGTGTATGAAAAAAATATACGCATTTCTTCTCTTAGTCATTTACGTTTCCTGCTTTGTACTTCCATTGCAGGCAGAGGCTGATAGCTGTGATCATGATGCCATTTCTTATGTAACAAGTTACCCTGCTGATGCAGATAACAACCCATGCAGCAGTAATTGCAGCAAAGTAAAAACGGGTGTTGCTGATGAACATTTTTCTCATTATACACAACATCCTGCAAAGCCTTGTTCAGTAAAATATTGTAAAAGTCTTACTTCCTTTTCTGAAACAGTTATCGGCAGTAGCAATGTAAATACGCCTGCCTGTGTTTGGCGTGGCAGCCACTTTACAGCTAAAGTGCCATTGCATATACTGCACTGTTCTTTCTTAATCTGATACTTTCTTGTTCCCTCTTTTTATTTAGCAGTTATCAGTAACCTGTTGCTGAGCTCTATTCTAATTAACGCGTGATGTTCATGAATGCACGTTGTTAAGGTATTCTATTATTCAAAAATTCAAGGCAGGGAATGCCTTTCCAAAATAAAATATTCAATTATGAAAAAGTTATTGACCATGCTGCTTGTATTTGGCAGCTCATTGTTTATTTATAAAGCCAGTTTTGCACAACAAACAAAAGCGTTGTATATGAACAGCAAAGAGTTTTTAACCAATACCCCAGCCTACACCACAGAAGGTGCAGGCGCGGTAAAACGTATAAGTACAGATAAGTTGTTTCTTGGTTCTGAAGTAACAGTTACTGCTGATAAAAAACAGTCGTTCAGCAAAAACAATGTGTATGGCTACAGAAATAAAAACAACGAGAACTTTAGGTTTTATAATAATGAAGCGTACAAGATTGTAGATACGGAAGGCTTTTTTATGTACAGCCGCGTTATAAAAAAACAAGAAGGTAAACTGCGTACAGAAAAGACGGAGTATTTTTTCAGTACCACAGCAGATGGCTCTTTAATGCCCCTTACCGCCAGTGCGCTTAAAAACAGTTTTCGTGATAACAAGAAGTTTCACGACTATCTTGATTTGCGCTTTGACAATACCAGCCAGCTTTCAGCCTACGATACGCACAATAATACTTATACTGTAAAGCATTTGTACAAAATAACTGCTGATGCTGTAAGATAGCTGTAGTACCGTTTTAATTTCCTTTGTTTAAGAGCCGCTTGAAAGAGCGGCTTTTTTATTGTTCTTACGGGTTTGCACCTGTAGCAAATGTTTAACAAAAAGCCACAGGCTTTAAAGAACATAGGGCATACGGACCCGCTATCGGCTCAGAAACTTTGTACATTTTTAAAACACAATCAAAGCCCCACAAAGAACAAAGCGTTCCAGTGTGCGACGCAACAAAAGCATCATTCATGTTCCCTAAAGCCTGCCCAATAAATTAAATATGATAAACGGTTTACCGTTTTGCTGTAACAATTTATACCTTACCCACATCTGTTAAACATCACTAAAACAAGGAGAAAACTACTTTGAAACGTAAAGACTTTTTACAACTGTCTGCGATGGGTTTTGGTGCCATGATGCTGCCAAAATCATCGCTGCTTGGCAACCCTGTTGATGCGGCGCACCTGCTTGCACCAGGCATTGACACCAAGGCCAAGAAAATGCTTGCTGATGTTGCGCTTAACACAGCAAAAAGTAAAGGTGCCAGTTATGCCGATATACGTATTGGCCGCTACCTGAACCAGTTTATTACCACCCGCGAAAACCGTGTACAAAACGTTGCCAACACAGAATCTTTTGGTGTGGGTATTCGTGTGCTGGCCAATGGATGCTGGGGTTTTGCTGCTACCAACGATGTTACTAAAGAAGGTGTAGCCAAAACCGCAGAACGTGCCGTGGCTGTTGCAAAAGCCAACAGTAAATTATTTACTGAACCTGTGCAGCTTGCGCCACAAAAGGGTTACGGCGAAGTAAGCTGGAAAACGCCTATTGAAAAAAATGCGTTTGAAGTGCCTATTAAAGAAAAGATTGACCTGCTGCTGAATGTAAATGATATTGCCATGGCTGGCGGGGCCAACTTTGTTAACTCAGCTATTTTGGCCGTGAACGAGCAGAAGTATTTTGCCTCTACTGATGGCTCTTACATTGAGCAGGATGTACACCGTTTGTTTCCTACATTTAATGTTACCAAGATTGATAGGGCAACGAGTAAGTTTGAGTCTATCAAATCTTTAAGCTCGCCTGTAGGTATGGGTTACGAATATTTAACGCCTACGGCGGAAAGTAAAGTAGCTGGTATTGTTACGCGCTATAAAGACCGTTACGATTTTATTGAAGACATAAAAGGCGCTACTGAAGGCGTTAAGCAAAAGCTTACTGCGAAGAGTGTTGAACCTGGTAAGTATGATCTTGTACTTGATCCATCTCACTTGTGGCTAACTATTCACGAGTCTGTGGCACACCCTACAGAGCTTGACCGTGTGCTTGGTTACGAAGCCAACTATGCAGGCACCAGTTTTCTTACCATGGATAAACTGAAAACAAAGGAATTTAAATTCGGTAGCCCTATAGTAAATGTAGTTGCCGATAAACTGCAAAAAGGTTCGCTGGGGGCTGTGGGCTATGATGATGAGGGTGTTGGCACCAAGCAGTGGGATATTATTAAAGATGGTAAGCTGGTTAATTTTCAGGCCATAAGAGACCAGGCACATATTTTAGGATTGAAGGAAAGCCAGGGCTGCTGCTATGCACAAAGCTGGAACGATGTTCAGTTTCAGCGTATGCCAAATATTTCTTTACAACCAGGTAAGGCAAAACTGAGTGTTGATGATATGATAAAGAATGTAGAGAAAGGTGTTTACATAATTGGTGATGGTTCTTTCTCTATTGATCAGCAGCGTTACAATTTTCAGTTTGGCGGGCAAACATTTTACGAGATCAAAAACGGTAAAATTGTAGGCATGTTAAAAGATGTTTCTTACCAGGCCAATACACAGGAATTCTGGAATAGTTGTGCTGCTATTGCAGATGAAAGTGATTACCGTTTGGGCGGTGCATTTAATGATGGTAAAGGGCAGCCTTCACAATCAAATGCAGTATCGCATGGCAGCTCAACCACGCGCTTTAATGGTGTAAACGTTATTAATACAGCAAGAAAAATCTAACAACAACTTATGGCAATCTTAAATAAAGAAGAAGCAAAAAAGCTGCTGGAAAAAGTGATGAAGTTTTCCAAAGCTGATGAATGCGAGGTGAGCCTTAGTGGCAACGAGGGCGGCAACATACGTTATGCACGCAATGCCGCTTCTACCTCTGGCGATATAAGTACGTTAACACTTTCTGTTAACTCAATTTTTGGCAAGAAAAGTGGTACAGCAACCATCAACGAATTTGATGATGCTGCTTTGGAAAGGGTAGTTAAACGTGCAGAAGAATTGGCACAGTTGGCACCTGAAAATCCTGAGCGTATGCCATTGCTTGGCCCCAGCGTGTTTAAAGAATCCATTGGCTATAATCCTAAAACAGCCGCTATTACACCAGATGTAAGGGCAGAGTTGGTGGCAAAAAGTATAGCTGTTTCAAAAGAAGCAAAGCTGGAAGCGGCGGGCTTTTTAGAGAACACAACTTCGTTTGTGGCAGTGTTAAACTCAAAAGGTTTGTTTGCCTATAATATGGATACGGATGTTACTTTTTCTGTAACAACCCGTAATGCAGAAGGTACAGGCAGTGGTTATGCAGCAAGAGGTTTTAACGACATAAGTAAACTTGATACGTTTACCGCTACCAAAATTGCTGCGCAAAAAGCCAATGGTTCTGCCACTGCAAAAGCTATTGAACCTGGTAAATACACGGTTATTTTAGAGCCTGTGGCTGCTACTTATATGCTTGAAAATATGTTTCGTGGCTTTGATGCACGCACTGCAGATGAAGGCCGTAGTTTTATGAGTAAACCCGGTGGTGGTAACCGTTTGGGCGAGCAGTTGATGGATGAGAAGGTGACTATTTATTCTGACCCATTTAACCCTGAATTGCCGGGCAGTACCTGGAGCAGGGATGGCTTGCCGTTAGAGCGTATGAACTGGATTGAGAAAGGTGTGGTAAAGAACCTGAGCTACTCGCAGTTTTGGGCGCAGAAGAAAGGTGTTAAACCAGTTCCTTTTCCAAGCAATATTATTATGCAGGGCGGCGATGGTGGTACGGTGGAAGATATGATTAAGAGTACTGAAAGAGGGGTACTGGTGTCAAGGTTGTGGTATATACGTTTGGTAGATGCGCAAACTTTGTTGCTTACCGGCCTTACCCGAGATGGAACTTTTTATATTGAAAATGGTAAGATAAAACACCCGATAAAGAACTTCCGTTTTAATGAAAGCCCTGTAATAATGCTGAACAATGTTGAGGCACTTGGCAAGGCAGAAAGAAGCATCAGTGTTGAATCGTATCGCAGTTACCTGATACCCCCAATGAAGATTAAAGACTTTACTTTCTCTTCTTTGTCAGACGCGGTTTAATAATGCCCATAGTTTTCTGTTTTTAATATGCCCTGCTGGTTTTCCAGCGGGGCTTTTTATGGTTGCAATGGTAACTCTTCAATTTCAAGTTTTACACTAACTGATGTGCCTTTGGTTATTTCACTGTTAATGGTCAACTCGCCGTTCATTATTTTTATTCTTTCTTTCATGCCAACAATGCCCAGCCTGTTTTTAGATTTTATTTCATCCATATTAAAGCCCTTACCATTATCCTTTATTGTAAGTACAAAGCAGTTATCATCAAACAAAAGGGAGGAGTTTACTTCTGTTGCTTCTGCATGACGTGCCACATTGGTAAGCGACTCCTGGTACACCCTGAAAAGCCCTATAGATGTGGCTTTGTCTAACGTATCTGCATTGCTGTTATTCGTAAAGTTGCACTTGATTTCTGTACGGTTTTCAAACTCTTTACTATACCAGTGCAGGGCCGCACTTAAACCCAGTTCATCTAAAATTGGCGGCCTTAATTGCGAAGCAATTTTTCTAACTGTTTTAATGATGGTATTTATGAGGCCTATAGATGCTGTTATCCTGTCCTGTGCAAACTCATTCTCTTTTGGAAGTTTCATTTTTATCAGGCTCAAATCAATATGCAAAGCTGTGAGCAATTGGCCCAGTTCATCATGAATTTCCCTGGCAATATCAGCCCTTTCTTCTTCACGTATTGACTGTAAATGCGTGGCAAGACTACGTAACTCAGTTTGAGAATCTTTTAATTGCGAGAGGAACAATTCTTTATCAATTTCTGCTTCATATTTTGCCATGGCACTTAAAATGGCATTGGGCAAACGCTGCAGCCTGTCTTTTAAAATATAATCAGAGGCCCCACATTTCATCACATCTACAGCAAACTCTTCTGATACTGTAGCAGTGATTAAAATAAAGGGGATGCGTATATTTTTTTCATGCAAAATTTTTAATGCTTCAATTGAATTAAAAGAGGGAAGTGAATGATCTGAAAGTATTATATCTGGCGCAAAACTATCCAATGCACGTATATAGCTTTCCCTGTCATCAACCACAATTTTTTCGAAGTTGATAGAACCTTTACGCAGTTCTCTTTCTACAAGCTCTGCATCGGTTTCCAGGTCTTCCAGGTGAAGTATTTTTAGTTTTTGATGTTGCATACTCATAGTGCGATTTTTTAGGGTTGCTGATTAAGAAGAAGCCAGTAAAAACCAAGGTTTGCAAGGGCTTTAGAAAAGTTATCAAAGCCTACAGGCTTTACAATATAGCTATTGGCACCTAACAGGTAACAACGCTCTATATCTGGATTTTCTTTTGCAGAAGTAAGCACTACCACGGGTATTTTTTAGTTAGATCATTGGCTTTTATCTGCGTTAAAACCTCTATGCCATCTACTCTTGGCATCTTTAAATCGAGCAGAATAAGCTTTGGTTTATTATTGCCATTGCGCTCTTTAAAATCCCGACAGCAAAAAATAAAATCAAATGCTTCTGCACCGTCTGTAAGGAGTATCAGATTATTAGCCAGGTTGTGCTTTTTTAAAGCCCTGATGGTTAATTCCGCATCACACGGGTTATCTCTATTAATAAAATTTCAATTTCATCATGTATCATAATATTCTCATTTTTAGTTTGGAAGACTAAAATAGAATGCAGCACCTTTATTAAGTTCTGCTTCTGTGTATTTTGAAATAGTACAGAAGTTTTTATTTACGTAAGTAATAATGCCTTTTTTATCTGTAATTGCCAGTATTGCTTCGGCATCAAGTGCATATTTATAATCAGAGGTTTCTTTTAAACTTTTTTGCAGGTTTGCTTCAATAATAAGCAATGTTATTGCAAGGATAACGAGAAAAGCTGCCCGTAGTTTATGTACAAATTTCAACCTCATAGGAAGGCAATTGAATTTGGTTTGCATTAATCTTACCCTTGTTGCCTGTTGCTTTTGTTGTAGCTAAAAGTATTATTAAAGTTTAACAACAGAGGTAAAAATCAAGCGCTTCCAGGGGTGTATTAAGTTAAGGCTAGTGTATTGCTTCAGGGGGGCGGAAATTTATTTAACTGTGAAGTCACATAGAAAAAACAAGCAATGATATAATGCTTTCTTTGTTTCATTATGTATTTGGAATTGGCTTATTTGAGCTGACAAATGTTAAATAAAAAAATCTGATTACAAAAATTTATTTTGTTGAATAAACCAAAAAACACAACTATTGAAAAAACTTAACCATATGGTTAAATTTTGGGGAAGTAGATTCTTTTATAAAGACTTTCCCAAACAGCACTACTTGTTTTTTGCATAATCTTTTACGCATCTAAAACCAAGATTATTACTTGCACTACTGGTTTCGCCCTTGCAGCGGCTGCCTGCTTTATAACGAATGCAATACTGGTCGCTGCACATATGAGAGCCCCACGCTGTACATGTTTTTTAAGGTTGGGTTCATAAGGGTCGTAGCTGTCTTTGGGGCCTTTTGGGTTAATAGCTATACTTTTTGCATAATAATCAGGGCAATACCAATCGCTGCACCATACCCACACATTACCATCTATGTCGTACAAACCATACCCATTTTTGGGAAAAGACTTTACAGGTGCCAATGCTGCAAAACCATCTTCTTTTGTGTTGTAGTTTACCATCAGGTTTTAACTGGCTGCCCCAGTAATAGATGGTAGATGCTTTACCACCACGTGCAGCAAATTCCATGGATGTTGCCAGTTGGCTCCTGCAACGTATTGCCACCATTATAAAGGATTATTCAAATTAACCACCTGTTTGGTGGGTGTAAAAACTGCAGAACCTACCACCAGTTTATTAGCAGCAATACCAGGATAATCTGTAGGGTTTAATGCCCTTTCTGCAACGGTCTTGTATTTGGTAGCTGTTACAAACTTTGTAAACTTTTCATTGGTTACTTCGTGTTCATCCATTAAAATACTATTAATAGTAACTGTGTGTACAGGCTTGCTGTCACTAAAATCATTGCTGCCCATTTTAAAAGTGCCGCCAGGTATTGATACCATTTCTGCAATGCTTGCATTGCTTGTTTTGCTTGTTTTGAATTACTCATCAAAAGCCCGTCACCCAAAACCTTAAAAATGCTTTGCAGTGCTTGCTGCTACTGCATTTCTCACATAATTTCCTTACTTTCGCAGCCCGAAATAAAAATCTTCGGGCTTTTTTATGAATTTCTTTATTAAACAATTAAATGCAGATGCCCAGGACAGCGCTGCTTCTTCACCAGAAGAAGTTACAGATGCTGCAACTGCAACAACAAACGCACCTGTAGAAGAGCAGTCACCTGCTGTGGAAGAAATTGCTGCACCCGTTGAAGCTGCTGCAGCACCTGTAGTAGAAGAAACTATTGCAACAGAAGCAGTTGCTGAAGAAACTACAGAACCTGTGGTAGCACAACAACCTGTTGAAGAAACCGTTGCAACTGCACACGACGACTTTGACTGGAGCGTTGACAAACGTAACGTTAGCCTTTACAGCAAAGAAGAAAAGCTGAAGTACGACAAAGTGTACGAAGACACTTTTGTACAAATTGCTGATGGCGAAATTATTAACGGCGGTGTGGTTGGCCTTACTAAAACTGATGTTGTTGTAAACATTGGCTTTAAAAGTGATGGTTTAATCTCATTGAACGAATTCCGCGATTACCCGGGTTTAAAAGTGGGTGATGAAGTGGAAGTGATGGTGGTTGAAAAAGAAGACAAAAACGGTAACCTTACTTTAAGCCGCAAAAGTGCAAGAATTTTCCGTGCATGGCAGCGTATTATGGAAGTTCACAAAACTGGTGAAGTGGTTACAGGTCTTGTTACCAGCAAAACCAAAGGTGGTCTTATCGTTGATGTATTTGGCATGGAAACTTTCTTACCAGGTTCTCAAATTGACGTTAAACCAGTTACTGACTACGATCAGTTTGTTGGTAAAACAATGGAATTTAAAGTTGTTAAAATCAACGAAACCATTAAGAACGCCGTTGTATCTCACAAAGCCTTAATTGAAAGCGATATTGAAGCTCAACGTGTTGAGATCATGAGCAAACTTGAAAAAGGCCAGGTATTAGAAGGTACTGTTAAGAACATTACTGACTTCGGTGCCTTTATGGATCTTGGTGGTTTGGATGGTTTACTATACATCACAGATATTTCTTGGGGTAGAATTTCTCACCCAAGTGAAGTTCTTAAAATGGATCAAAAACTTCAGGTGGTTGTTCTTGACTTTGATGATGATAAAAAACGTATCAGCCTTGGTCTTAAACAACTTACTCCACACCCTTGGGATGTATTGCCAGAAGGACTTTCTGAAGGCAGCATAGTGAAAGGTAAAGTGGTGAACATTGAAGATTATGGTGCATTCTTAGAAATTCAACCAGGTGTTGAAGGTTTGGTACACGTAAGTGAAATTACATGGGCCAACACTCCAATCAACGCTAAAGAATTCTTCAAATTAAGCGACGAATACGAAGCTAAAGTGGTTACTCTTGATAAAGATTCACGCAAAATGAGCCTTTCTATCAAGCAAATGACTGAAGATCCTTGGAACACAATTGAAAACAAATATGCTGTTGACAGCAAGCACAAAGGTTTAGTTAAAAACATAACGCCTTATGGTGTGTTTGTTGAACTTGAGCCAGGTATCGGCGGCATGATCCACATTAGCGATCTTAGCTGGTTAAAACGTTTCAATCACCCAAGCGATTATGTAAAAGTTGCCGAACACATCGACATCATTATTCTTGGAATTGATAAAGACAACCGCAAACTTCAACTGGGCCACAAACAATTAGAAGAAGATCCTTGGAATTCTTTAGAAGATACATTCGCAATCGGTTCTACGCACGAAGGCCATGTAACACGTAAAGACGACAAGGGTGCTTTGGTACAATTACCTTACGGTTTAGAAGGTTTTGCACCTGCACGCCACCTTAACAAAGAAGATGGTAAAACAGTAGTTGCAGAAGAAACTTTACCATTCGTGGTTATTGAATTCGATCGTAACGAAAAACGTATTCTTTTAAGCCACAGCCGCGTTTGGGAACAAGCACAAGCTGAAGAAAAAGAAGCCGTGAAGAAAGAAGCAAGAGCAGAAGCAGAAGTTACCAAGAAAGCTGTAAAAGCTGTTCAGGCTAAAGTTGAAAAAACAACTTTAGGTGATATTGGTGCTTTGGCCGAATTACGTGCTAAGTTAGAAGGTGGTGAAAACGCTGGTAAATAAGCGGTAAACCATTTTAAAAATACAAAGCCATCTCAAGCAATTGAGATGGCTTTTTTGTTGGTTATATTTTTTGGGTGACCAGCTTTAAGGAACACAGATTGAGCGTCTGTTGCGTCGCACACTGCGGCGGTTTGTTCTTTACTCAGCTTTTTAATGCAGATTTATATTGAAGTTGTGTGCCGGTTCAGCAAAAGAAAGATACCGCACCTACGGCGCGGATTTGCTAATTATAACGCTAGGCTATTAAGATATTACACCCATGGCGTAAGTAAGAATTACTATTAAAATCATTGGCGTGTTAAGCGATACGCCAACAAGAAGAAAAATAACATTTACAAAAATCTACATTGCACCACAGGTGCAATACCTTAATAGCAAAGAAGATATGGGTTGGTTCGCTCCGTAGGAGCGGTATCTTATGGGCAGATAACAGGATTATTTCGCCGCCAGCTTAAACACTTTATTCTGCTGGTATTGTTTGTAGGCAGTGGCTTCTTTTTCGTGGGTATTTAACCACAGTTGGTAAGCAGAAGGGCTAAACGCAGGGCCAAATAGCCATTGATTATAGGCTTCAAACATACCTTCGCGTAAAAGGTACTGGTGGTGCTGAAACAATTGATAGGATTGGTTTTGAAGGTTATCATCTTCAAACCAGTCTAAAATAAAACGGCTTCTTATGGCTGAAAGATTTTCTGGTGTAATGCCTGTTGCCGATAATGACTTGCTGTTATTAAGTGTACTTAAAAAACCACGTTCAAACACATTAGACTTTATATCAGTTTTTGCTTTGTCAAGGTCATACTCACTGAATAATTTTTTGTAACAATCCAGTAAAATGCCTTTTACCTCAGCAGTGCGTTGCGTATAACTTTCAAGATTTACGAATATTTCACTATACAATACACGCCATAAAACATTACTGTCAAAGCGGTCATAAAACATAATAGCATTATAGTAATTGTTGGCGTTGTTGGGGTCTTTGTTAATGCCAGCTTCCCATGCCTGTATAGATGCAGAAAGGTTATTATCCATCGCTAGCAATTCGCCATAATCGTTGTATAAAACGCCACTGTTGGGGTATTTTTTTAAAGCTGTTTGGTAAAGTTTATTAGCGGTAACATAATCCTTACTGCCTTTGTAAGCCATGCCCAATAACTGGTAGCTCTGTACATCGGCATTTCTTCTTTCGGTTAAAAACTTACCAATGGCAATAGCCCTGGGGTATTCGCGTCTTAAACAGTTTAGATAAGCATAGTCTTTTAAGGCATCAATATTTTCAGGTTCTATTTTTAAAAAATTCTTAAAGGCAATATCAGCATTTTCATAATCGCCTTGCTGCATATAGGTTTTGGCAGCCTGGTACATTTCATTTACCGAGGGCTGCTGCGCCGTTGCAGTGGTACAACTTAAAACTAGTAAGGCGATTACGAAATAATGCTTCATTAAAAAATTATTTTGCTGAACTTAAAGATATTTAAAGGTTTAGTAAATAAGGTGTGTTAATAAACCATCCCTTAGCTTAGGTTCAAACCAGGTGCTTTTTGGTGGCATCACATTTCCAGTGTCTGCAATATCAAACAGTTGATCAATAGTTACTGCATACAAGCTAAAAGCAACAGCCATTTCGCCACTGTCAACCCTTTTTTCAAGTTCCTGTAAACCACGAATACCGCCAACAAAATCAATACGTTTATCGGTACGCTGGTCTTTAATACCCAAAATGGCATCAAGTATATTGTTTGATAAAATAGTTACATCGAGTATGCCAATCGGGTCAGTTGTAAAGGTTCCTTCTTTTGAAGTTAAACGGTACCAGCTACCATTTAAATACATCCCAAATTCGTGCAGCGTAGCTGGCTTTACAGCATCTTTACCAACTTCAGTTACTGTAAAGTCTTTTTCAAGCGCAGCGGTAAAATCCTTTATAGATAAGCCATTCAGGTCTTTTACCAACCTGTTGTAATCCATTATATACAACTGGTTGCTTGGAAATAAGGTGGTAAGAAAATAATTGCTTTGCTCAGTGGCAGCACTGCCCAAAGCTTTGCGCACTTTAGCGGCAGAAGCTGCCCTGTGGTGGCCATCAGCAATATAAGTACAAGGCACTTGCTCTGCAAAAAGAGTGGTTATTTTAGCGCAAACCTCATTATCGCTAACAATCCAAATGGTATGCTGAATATTATCATCAGCCACAAAATCGTACTGCGGGCTTTTAGTTGTTTTCCAAGTTTCAATCAGTTCATCCACAGCATCAACATTGCGGTAAGCCAAAAACACATTACCGGTTTGTGCGCCAGAAGTTTTAATGTGGTTAATACGATCCTGCTCTTTTTCAGGGCGGGTAAACTCGTGCTTTTTAATGATGTCATTCTCATAATCATCTACACTACTTACACAAACCAAACCTGTTTGGCTGCGGCCATTCATGATTAACTGGTAAATGTAATAGCAGTCTTTATTTTCTTTAAACAATGTATCGCGCTGAATAAAAGCAGTAAGATTTTCCTTCGCTTTTTCATACACTTCCTGCGCATGAATATCAACGCTGTCGGGCAGGCTTATCTCGCTTTTGGTTATGTTTAAAAAAGAGTAAGGATTACCCTGAACTTCCACTTTCGCTTCGGCGCTGTTCAATACATCGTAAGGGCGGCTTGCCACTTGTTTCGCAAATTGTGGTTGTGGTCGGAGAGCTTTAAAAGGCTTAATGTCTGCCATTATTCTGATTTCTTAATTTGTGTAATTTCTAATTTTTTTAATTCGCGTTAAGTTAATTCTTGGCTGCAAAATCTTTCATTAAATCGCAGAACAACTGTACACTTTCCAACGCCAAAGCGTTGTACATACTAACCCTTATACCACCAACGGTACGGTAACCTTTAACACCTACCATGCCCTGCTGTTTGCATAATTCCAAGAAAGGTGCTTCCAGTTCTGGGTTCTTTAAAAAGAACACAGCATTCATGTGGCTGCGGTCTTCTGTAGCAACAGTTGGTACAAAATAACCAGGCAGGCTATCAATAGTACTGTATAACAGGTTTGACTTTTCGAGGCTTTGTTTTTCCATCACTGCAAGGCCACCTTCAGCTTTAATCCAACGAAGCGTAAGCATGGCGACATACACTGCAAAAACTGGCGGTGTATTGATTAAGGAGCCAGCTTCTATATGCTTCCGGTAATCCATAATAGCAGGAATAGCGCGGCTTACTTTGCCTAAAATATCCTTCTTAACAACTACAAGGTTAACACCTGCGGCACCCATGTTTTTTTGTGCACCAGCATATATTAAAGAGAACTTTTTAAAGTCTATAGGGCGGCTGAAAATATCGCTGCTCATATCAGCCACTAATGGCACATTTGTTTCAGGAAAATTATGCCATTGCGTACCTTCTACCGTATTGTTGGTAGTAAGGTGCAGGTATGTTGCATCATCAGGAATTTCAAAGCCTTTATTAATATAAGTATGATTTTTATCTTTTGACGATGCCACTACATTTACTTTACCAAACAAGCCTGCTTCTTTTACAGCTTTACTGCCCCAAATACCGTTATCGCAATAGGCAGCCGTTTCATTTTCGTTCAACAGATTCATTGGCACCTGCATAAACTGGGTTGTAGCGCCACCATGTAAAAACAAAACATCATAAGTTTCATCAAGGTTCATCAGTTCTTTTACCAGCGAGCGTGCTTCTTCCAGTACATCCATAAAAAAGGTAGTACGGTGGCCAATTTCAAGAATGGACAATCCCGTATTATTGAACTCAAGAATGGCCTGTGATGCCTGCTGCAACACAGTTTGCGGTAAAATAGACGGTCCTGAATTAAAATTGTGTTTCTTCATCTTTACTTGCTTTGGGGCTGCAATGTAAATAAATTGGCGGGAATGACTTTTTTGGATGTTTGGTGCTGCCAAATATCACTAAAAGCATATAAAAAAGATAAGATGCAGTGCGCTTAAACGCTTTAGTGCACATCTGTAACACCACCGCTTACGGTAAACTTCATGGCATCTGCAGAGCTGTGTTTCTCCAAAATTTTAATTTTATTATTGGGAACAAAATAGGTAATGCCGCTTATAGCATAGGAATGCGGAACATACACTGCCACATGCTCAAACAAACCGAAATCAGTAACAGATTCCTGGGTTACAAAACCAATTCGCCATACATCAGCACCATCAACATTAACTAATACTGCTTTGTCAAACTTCTTTTTGTTTCCTGCAAAAGCTTCTAAAAAATCTTTAACTGATGAATAAATGAATTTGATGCCAGGCGTTCGTTCCAGCACTTTATCAAGCACTTCAACCAATCTTCCTACAACAAACAAAGAAGATATCCAGCCAATAAAAACTACCAACCCAATAACCACAACAAATCCAAGACCAGGTATGCGCTGAATATTACCATCAGCGTCTTTGGTAATTACATTGGGTATTATTCCGTGAAGAATATTAGGAAGTATACTATCGATATTATCGAACAATTTAAAAACCACCCAAAATGTAATACCTATAGGAGCAATTACAATTAAACCCTGTAAAAAAAACTGGAGCAAACGAGCCGCAATACTTTTTGTAGCAGCCTTGCGTGCTTCTCTATCAAACATCATGAGTAGATTTTAGTTGTAAAGTAAACGACTATTGAACAAAGAATTTTTGAAGTTTTTTTTAGTACTTAATACCCTGATTTACAAGTTGTTTATGCACACAAAGCAAGAGCATTACATACAAATTGAAAATATTTTTATGACGGAAACTTGAATTACGAATAAAGTTTCCTTAGTTTTGCACCCGTTAAAACGAGCTATGGAAACGCAGGAAAGAATTTTAAACAAAGCCCATGAACTGTTTATGCGCTATGGCATACGCAGTGTAAGCATGGATGAAATTGCCGCTCACCTGGGCATTTCAAAAAAAACCATTTACCAGTTTTATGCTGATAAGGATACACTTGTTGATGCTGTTTTGGCTATTGAAATAGAAAATATGGAATGTGATTGCGCCCGCCATAAGGGTGAATCAGAAAATGCAGTGCATGAAATTTTTCTGGCAATGGATACAATTGAAGAGATGTTTTCAAGCTTTAACCCATCCATTCTATACGACCTTGAAAAGTATCATCCCAAAGGTTATAAAAAATTTATGGAACATCACAACAACTACCTCTACTCGATTATAAAAGACAATATTGACCGTGGCATTGCAGAAGTAAATTACCGGAAAGAAATAAATACTGATATTATTACCAAGTACAGGATAGGAACCATGTTTATGATTTTTAACCCAAACGTTTTTCCGCATGGCAAATACAATTTGGGCAACCTGTGCAAAGAGATAACAGATAATTTTTTACACGGCCTTGTTTCACCCGCAGGCTTAAAACAAATTACTAAATATAAACTTCAAAGACAAAAACAAACAACGCTATGATGAAACAACGACAGATACAGGCTTTAGGTTTGTGGGCGGTGTTGCTGCTGTGTTCAGGTGCATTTGCACAAACACACGCAGTAAGTACCAAACACGAATTTACCCTGCAGCAGGCAGTAGATTTTGCCACAAAAAACAATGTGCAGGTAAAGAATGCCCTGCTAAATTTAAAAAACCAGTACCAGGTAAACAGGGAAATTACCGCAGCGGCATTGCCACAAATTGGTGCCAACATAAACAGCACCTTCAACCCCAACATTGCGGTACAAAAAATTCCCAATTTTATCTCACCTTCTACCTACAAGGTATTAACAGATGAAGCTGTAAGAAATGGCAATACAGGAAACCCTATTGTAACCCCATCGGATTTTGGATTTATTGAAGCGCAGTTTGGTACCAAATGGAATGCAACAGCAGGCATCGCCTTACAACAACTTTTATTTGATGGGCAGGTATTTGTTGGCTTACAGGCAAGAAAAGCTTCCATCGATTTTCAAACAAAAAATGTTGAAGTAACTGAAGAAGCTATTAAAACAAACATTCACAAAATTTACTACCAACTTGTAGTAGCCAAAACACAGTTAAACCTGTTTGATGCCAACATTACAAGGCTTGAAAAACTGCAGTCTGATACAAGGGCATTATACAAAGCAGGGTTTGTAGAAAAATTGGATATTGACAAGATAACAGTGCAATTATCTAACCTGCAAACACAAAAACTTGGCACCTTAAACAGCATAAGTATTGGCTATTTGGGATTGAAAACTTTAATGGGTATGCCCGTTAAAGACTCGCTTGTGTTAACAGATACGCTGAGCGAAAACAGTATTAAAACAGGCATGCTTGCTGATGGCTATCAATATGCTGATAGAAAAGATTATCAATATGCCGAACTAGGCAAAAAACTTGGTGAGTATAATGTTAGGCGTTACAAACTAAGCTATTTACCAACGGTTGCTTTAAGCGGCAATTATGCTAAAAATGCACAGCGCAGCAAGTTTGATTTTTTTGGTAAAGGTGATTGGTTCACAATTTCTTCAATTGGCTTAAATATAAATGTGCCATTGTTTAGTGGTTTTGCAAGAGATGCCAGGGTTAAACAGGCGCAGATAAGTTTAGAGCAGACTAACAATCAAATTGCCTACCTGCAAAACCAAATTGACAATGAAGTAGCACAGGCCAATTTAAATTTTAAAACAGCAATTGTTGCTATGGACGATCAACGCAGGAACATGGAACTTGCAGAAACTGTTTACAACCAAACCAAGAAAAAATATGAGGTAGGCACGGGCAGCAATACAGAAATAACATCTGCACAGTCTGACCTTATCATTGCGCAAACCAATTACATCAACGCTTTGTACAGTGCCATTGTTGCCAAGGTTGATTACACTAAGGCCATCGGTAAATTATAATATTCAATCAAAACTATAAACCACAATTATATGCAACACACACACAAAATACTGTTACTCGCAACGGTAGTTTCTTTAGCTGCCTGCGGCGGAAAAAAAGAAGGGAATGCCGCTGTTGCGGAGAAAAAAGAACAATTGGCAAAGCTGAAAGAAAGCCAGGCAAAAACTACTGCTGATATTGCAAAGCTTGAGGCCGAAATAATTAAACTTGATCCCGCTTCTGCAACGCCTGAAAAACCAAAACTGGTAAGTGTTGCTACAGTGGCACCTACAACCTTCACACACTATATTGACCTGCAAGGCAAGATAGAAGCCGTAAACATTTCCTACGTAACCCCACGTGGCATGCCTGCGCAGGTAAGAAGCCTGATAGTGAAAAAAGGAGATAATGTAAGAAAAGGGCAACTGTTGCTTCAGTTGGACAATGCAGTTGCAAAACAAAGTGTAATAGCCGCCGAGCAAGGTTTACAAACTATTAAAACACAACTCAGTTTTGCAAAAACCATCTACCAAAAACAAAAAAATCTTTGGGACCAAAACATTGGTACAGAAGTACAATTGCTTACTGCAAAAAACACCGTAGAAAGTTTGGAAGCGCAACTGAACGCCAGCGAAGAGCAGATAAAAATTTCAAGACAGCAATTGGGTTTCTCTAATGTATATGCTGATGTAAGTGGTTATGCAGAAGAGGTTAACGTTAGGGTTGGCGAAACATTTACAGGTATGGGCCAAATAAAAATAGTAAATACCGACAACTTAAAAATAACCACACAAATACCAGAAAACTACCTGAACAAAGTAAAAATTGGCAGCAAACTGAAAGTGGTTTTTCCTGACATTAATAAAACCATTTATGCCAACGTAACCGTTGCAAGTGGCTTTATAAACCCAGATAGCAGAAGCTTTGGCATTGAAGCAAGGATACCGGCTGACAAAACTTTACACCCCAATCAAATTGCACTGATAAACATACAGGATTATAGTAATGACAAGGCTTTGACCATTCCTGTAAACACTTTACAAAACGATGAAAAAGGAAAGTTTGTAATGGTGGCAGTACAACAGGGCAACCGTTTGGTAGCTAAGAAAAAAATGGTAAGCATTGGAGAATTGTACGGCGATAAACTGGAAGTTAAAAGCGGCTTGACAGAAGGCGATGTGGTGGTTGTAGAAGGTTTTCAGGGGTTGTATGAAGGGCAGCTCCTATCTACAAAATAAGTAATTATTCTACCACATAGACACATAGGCACATAGAATGACAACCAAAAAAGACTTAACCGATTTAACCTACCTGATTATAGGATGTGGCATTGAAGTTCACAAGGAATTGGGACCTGGGTTATTGGAAAGTGTTTATCATTCCTGCCTGGTAGAAGAACTGGATAGAAAAGAATTGGCGTATCAATCCCAATTAATAGTGCCAGTAGTTTATAAAGGAAAATGCTTGGATGCAGGGTTAAGGCTGGATGTTTTGGTTGAAGATCTTATCATCGTAGAAATCAAAGCGGTAGAAAAAATCTTATCGGTACATCAAGCACAATTACTCACTTACATGAAACTATTGGAAAAGCCTAAAGGCATATTGCTAAATTTTAATTGTACAAATATTTTTAAAGAAGGACAAAAAACCATGGTAAACGAATACTATTCTTTTTTGCCGGATAACAACTAAATGCTTCACTCCCACTATGTGCCTATGTGCCTATGTGGTTAAATAAAAAACTATGAGTGTAATAGAAAACATAAAAGACAAGTTCAAAGAATTTGGGCCCACCACCTGGAGTATCAAAAACAAAAGCTCCATTTATCTGGTGATGCTAATTTTTAGCTTATGGGGAATTTTCAAATTCGCCACCTTGCCTAAAGAGCAGTTCCCGGATATTGTAATACCTACCATTTATGTGCAAACTATTTATTTTGGCAACTCGCCAAAAGACATTGAGAACCTGGTAACAAGGCCTATTGAAAAACAAATCAAAGGTATTACGGGTGCCAAGATAAAGAAGTTTACAAGCACATCGCAGCAGGATTACAGTGCCATTATGGTTGAGTTTGATACCGATGTAAAAACCGATATCGCGCTGCAAAAAGTAAAAGATGCCATTGATAAATCGAAACAGGATTTGCCCAAAGACCTTACGCAAGAGCCTACTGCATTAGAGGTAAGTTTTAGCGAGCAGCCTATTATGTACGTGAACCTTAGTGGCGATTATGATCTGGTAAGGTTAAAGAAAATTGCCGATGATTTGAAAGACAAACTGGAAGACATGTCCCAAATCACCAGGGTTGATATTGTGGGCGCGCCTGAACGTGAGTTTCAGATAAATGTTGACAATAACCGTATGCAGGCCGCAGGTATCAGCTTCGATGATATTACTTATGCCGTGCAAAGGGAAAACATGGACATATCTGGCGGTTTACTTGAAGTGGGCACCATGAAGCGTAACCTGCAATTGAAAGGTCAATTAAAATCGGCTTTTGATATTGAAAAGATTGTGGTACGCAATGCTACTGGTACACCCATCTACCTTAAAGATATTGCCAACATCAGGGACACAACCAAAGAGAAAGAAAGCTATGCACGTTTAGATGGTAAGAATGTGGTAACACTCAACATCATCAAGCGCAGCGGCGAAAACCTTATCAACACCAGCGAAGGGGTAAAAAAGATTGTGGAAGAAAGCCGTGGGGTACTTTATCCAAAAGATTTAAAAGCCGTAATTACTGGTGACCTTAGCATACCAACACGTACTTCTTTTAACGATTTGGTAAACTCAATCATCATTGGTTTTGTGCTGGTATTAATTATCCTCATGTTCTTTATGGGCGTTACAAATGCCTTCTTTGTGGCACTGTCTGTACCACTAAGCATGTTCGTTGCTTTTGTGTTTTTGCCTGGTGCCGATTTAATTGTAGGCACGCATGTAACCCTAAATTTTATTGTTCTGTTTGCCCTTTTATTTGGGCTTGGGATTATTGTAGATGATGCCATTGTGGTAATAGAAAACACGCACCGGATATTTGTGGAAAGCAAAGGGAAACTATCTGCCAGTATCTCGGCACGTATGGCCGCAGGCGAAGTATTTGTACCCGTTTTGGCAGGCACCTTAACAACACTTGCGCCGTTCTTCCCGCTATTGTTCTGGCCTGGTATAATAGGTAAGTTCATGGTGTATTTGCCCACCATGCTCATCTTCACATTAACCGCATCTTTATTGGTAGCATGTGGGATGAACCCGGGGTTTGCGGTAGATTTTATGAACCATGCAGATGAAGAAAAAAAGCCAAAGAGCACCATCTTTAAAAAGCCAATGTTTTGGATCGTAATCGCTCTTGGTATCGTATTGGATCTGTCTGGGGCAACCTTTCTGGGTAACCTGCTTATCTTCTTTATGCTATTGATATTGCTGAATATTTATGTGTTGGACGATGCCATTCATGCTTTTCAGAACAGGGCTTTACCATGGATTATGAACCATTACGAAAGCCTGTTACGATGGGCATTACATGGCTGGAGACCCGTATGGTTGTTGTTGGGAACGATAGCACTTTTCTTTGTGTCACTTTTTATTTTTGTTGGTGCCGTTAGTTCTGGTCGTATCCCAATCAGTTTCTTCCCAAAAGGCGATCCCAATCAGGTGTATGTTTATTTAAAACTGCCCGTTGGTACCGATGTTGAGTTTACCGATAGTGTTACCAAAGTACTTGAAAGCCGCGTGAACAAAGTGCTTGGCATTGATAATGGAAAGAAGAACCCAGTGGTTGAAAGTGTGATTAGCAACGTTGCATTGGGTGCCAACGACCCAAGCAGCGGCGATAGGAGTACGCGTAGTGAACTGGGCAGGATACAGGTTTCGTTTGTGGAATTTGAAAAACGCCATGGCGTAAGTACAAGGCCTTACATGGATTCTATACGTGCAGAAATGAAGGGCGTACCGGGTGGGCAGATTACGGTTGACCAGGAAAGCGGCGGGCCGCCCACAGATCCCCCAATCAACATCGAAGTAGCAAGTGAAGATTTTGATGGCATGATAAAAACCGCGGTGAACCTAAAAAATTATTTGGACTCTGTACAAGTGCCGGGCGTGGAAGAATTAAAGATGGATGTGGATTTGACCAACCCTGAGATTACCCTGAACGTTGATAGGCAGCGTGCATTAATTGCTGGCATCTCAACCGCCCAGATTGGACAGGAAATTCGTACCGCTTTATTTGGTCGCGAGATATCAAAAATTAAGCAGGGCAAGGATGAGTACAAGATACAATTGCGCAGCAACGAACTGCAGCGTAAAAGCCTTACCGAGCTATTGAATATGAACATTGTGTTCAGAGACATGGCGGATCGTGGTGCCATAAAATCGGTACCTATCAGTTCAGTGGTTACGGTAGAGCCATCAAGCACTTTGGGCAGCGTAAAACGCAAGAACCAAAAGCGTTTGATAAGCCTTACTTCTAACGTATTAACCACGCAAGGGTACAATGCAACGGCGGTAAACCAGGTACTTGCAGGCCATATAGATAATTTTAAAGGCAAAACAGATGGCGTAACCATTAAGCAAACAGGTGAGGGAGAACAACAGGCAGAAACAGGAGCCTTCCTGGGCAGTGCATTGGTAATTGCACTCGGTGCCATATTGTTAATACTGGTAATACAGTTTAACAGTGTAAGCAAATCAGTGATCATTTTAACCGAGATCATCTTCAGTGTTATTGGTGTGTTCCTTGGCTTTGCCATTACAGGTATGGAAGTATCGGTACTAATGACAGGCCTTGGTATTGTTGGGCTTGCGGGCATTGTGGTAAAGAACGGTATATTAGTAATTGAGTTTACTGATGAGCTTCGCGGCCGCGGTATGAAGACAAGGGAAGCCGTGGTACTAGCTGGTAAAACCCGTATCATCCCCGTGTTGTTAACAGCATTGGCAGCTATACTCGGTTTCATACCAATCGCTATTGGTTTCAACATCAACTTCATTACTTTATTCAGCGAGTTGAAACCACATATCTTCTTTGGTGGTGATAACGTTGTGTTCTGGAAACCGCTTAGCTGGACCATCATTTTTGGTCTTGCATTCGCCTTCTTTATGACGCTGGTTATTGTACCAGCCATGTACCTTATTGCAGAGCGTTTACGCCGCCCAATGCGCAATATGTATGGCGGTAAATGGATCAGCATGATGGGCATCCCACCAATGACATTGGTCTTTATGCCAATGATGATAGGCACTGCAATCTACCACAAGATCAAAAAATCAAGGCGCGAAAAGAAACTAAAAAACAACGATAAGGTAAACAAGAAGTTTATTGGTAGCTGGTTTTAATTTTTAAGTATAATTGGTAATACAAAATGCCATCCTTATTTTAGGGATGGCATTTTTTTTCAGCTCCAAAAAATCTTTATGAAAAAACTAATACTGCTTGTTTTAATACTTACTCTTTACTCTTTAAAAAGCTATGCAATCCTTTCAGATAAAGACAGTAATGTCATCATTTCTTCAGGTAAAGAATACTACGAGTTTACATTCAACAAACGCAGTAACAGCGTAGAAGTGAACGAGAAACTCAACACCGTTTTTTATTGTACAGCTTACCGTACAACCATTCCTGTTGCTGAGTTTTACGATGACAGGAGCAGTATTGATAAAGTATTTATTGATGTAGATGGGAAAAAGGCAAAAGACATTAAACCTGTGTATGAATACTATTCACAGAATGATATTTTCTTCTCCGATGCAAGGATATGTTACTTCATGTTACCTCTTGAAAAAAAGGGCAGCAGCAGTGAAGTTACTTTTGAGAAAAATATTAATGACGTTAAATATTTTACCGCCGTTTATCTTTCTGAACCCTATAAAATTCTTAAAAAGAAATTACCATTAAGGTGCCAAGATGGATGAAAGCTGAGTTGAAGGAAATGAATTTTGCTGGCTTTAATATAAAGAAAACAACACAATACAACAGCGGCGATGATGCCGATATAATTACTTATACCATTACCGATTTACCCGCATCAAAAAAAGAAAGAAACAGCCCTGGGCCTTCTTATATTGAACCTCATATTTTGGTTTTGTCCAAATCTGCATCGCCGCAAGGCAACAACTTTACTTTTTTTACAACGGTTAAAGAACAGTACGATTGGTACAGAACATTGGTAAAAGATTTAAGTAATGATGAGGCGGTTTTAAAAGCAAAATCTCTTGATATTACTCAAGGCCTTACAGGCGATATGGATAAGATAAAAGCAATTTTTTACTGGGTACAAAACAATATCCGCTACCTTGCTTTTGAAGATGGCATTGCTGGCTTCAGGCCAGAAAAAGCAAATGAAGTTTTACGCAAAAAATATGGCGATTGTAAAGGCATGGCACATCTTACCAAAGAACTGTTAAAGGCTGCTGGTTACGATGCAAGGCTTTGCTGGATTGGCACCAATCATATTGCCTATGATTACACTACACCTACTTTAAGTGTAGATAATCACATGATATGTGCGTTGAATTTTAAAGGCAAATTATACTTCCTGGATGCTACTGAAAATTACCTGCCGTTAAATGAATATGCTGAACGTATTCAGGGCAGGCCAGTACTTATAGAAGATGGCGAGAAATACATTCTTACCAATGTACCTACCACTACTTTTTCACAAAATTTAGATGCAGAAAAAAGAGTATTGTCTATCAATGGCACAGACCTTACAGGAACGGCTGAACATGAATGGAAAGGCGAAGAAGAATCTTTTATCTTATACCAGTTAAACAACCTTAAAAAAGATAAAAGCAAAGAGGCATTTACAAAATATTTAAACGATGATAATGCTGATTACCAGATTACCAATCTTTCTACTTCTGACGTAAATAATTTTGACGTAAAACTTACTGCCGGCTACAATCTTGTTCATAAAAAAGCCATCAGCTCTTTTGGTAAAGATTTGTATGCAGATATAGATTTTAGAAAAGAAATGGGTGCCTTTAAATTTGATACCACTGAACGTAAACACGATTACTGGTTTAGCTACAAAACCAATATTTTAAGGGAAACTGAGCTTACAGTGCCGCAGGGCTTTACGGTTTCAACGCTGCCGCCCAATGTTGAAATCAAGAATGCCGATTATGAATTTACCATTAACTATACCCAACAGCCTGGTAAGTTGCTCCACAAAAAAACCATCATCATAAAAAACCCAAGACTGGCTGTTTCAAAATTCAGCCAATGGAATAAAGACATCGAAAAATTAAATCAATCTTACAACGAACAAATTGTATTAACTGCCAAATAACACGGTACAAACATGAGAAAAACAATACTGGCTTTATCAGCCATAATACTTACCGTTACTGCATTTGCACAAAAAGATGTAAAGAAATATAACGAGCGTGCCGCGGAAGTAAAGAAGGAAATATGGGATGCTGCCGCTGCGCCATTTGATGTAAAAACAGTGCCTGCAGAATTGAATAATGAGAGTGCTGTAATCATCGCACGGTCTTTTGAAATCATCAATTCTGCCAAGTTTCGTTTCAAGTTCAGCCTTTTTGGAATGGGTGGTACAGAGCGCCTGAAATACATTACCACCATGCACGAAAAAGTGAAAATAAACGACAAGAGCGCCCTTGAAGAATATGCCACTATTGAGTATAAAAAAAAGCTGGACAAATCGGTAACTATTGGTTTTGCAAAACTGTACGACAAAATGGAAACTTATGTTGGCGCGAAAATTATAAAGCCCGATGGTAAAATAATTACTGTAAATACTGACGAGGAGGTGATGACCAAAAATGAAGACAAGAACAAACAAGGCAAACTTGCTATTTCTGATTTACAGGTAGGCGATATTTTAGATTACTATGTACGTGTGGAAGAGTTGCAGGAAAATAAGACTGAAAAGCAGGGACCTTACACTTTTGTAATGGGCGGCGAATATCCCATGATGAACTATAATGTAAGGCTGCAGTTAGATGAAAAAGTGGGCATAGAATACATTAGTGCCAATGGCGCACCTGCTTTTAAAGAAAGTAAAAATGCCGATGGCGATATTATATTAGAGTTGTCACAAAGCAACCTTCCCAAATTTGAAAGCAGCTTGTGGACCAACGCTGCACGCCAGCGGCCTTATATTTCATTACAGTACAAATTCATTTACAAATCAATGGATGCCAGCACCCATTTTAACAGGGGCGAAGTAAAAAAAGGAACCATAACAGGCGACCTTGTTGATGAATTTAAAAAAGACTTTGGACGAACGATTAGATATCCCATGCCAAATGCAAGATTACTTTCCCCTTTATATGGTGAGGTGCTTGACTATTTTGGCGGCAAAAAAAAGATCAAAGAAATACCTGAAGATTCGGTTATAAAAGTGACGTATGACCTTTGGAAATACCAAACCTTTGCCGACTTTTCTTCTACGCAAATCAACATCAGTAACGATGCAAATTACAGGCAGGCAAACAGCATTCTCGCAGCATTTTACCTTAAACAAGCACTTCAGTTTTTAGATATAAAAAGCGATATCGTGCTTGTCTGTCCGCGCTTTGGCGTAAGTCTTAAAAACGTACTTGAGTATTCTGATTTTGAAGGAATGGTGCGCATCAATTCTGACAAGCCAACTTGGCTTTGCTTTGATGATATTGTAACCCGCTTTAACGAAATACCACAACGTTACCAGGGCGAAGAAGCCGTTTTATTACAGCTTGATAAAGCAAAGAGAACCTATGAGTTTACGGACAAAAGAATAGTAATACCAATAACCTCTGCCGATAAAAATGTTGTTGGCGAACAGCTTAACGTTTCTTTGCAGCCAGCAATTTGCAGCAATTGGTTATAGACAGGGTTTCAAGGCAATCTGGCGCACAGCGCCATTACGATCAAAAACGCTTGTTACTTTTAGATGATATGCAGAAAGAACTGGCGCAAGCGGTAAACAAAAAACCAGTAGTAGAAAGGCTTGGCGAAGAGAAGAAAACCAGAAAAATTGCTGATGAATATACCGCCGCATTTGCAAGCGAAAAAAGTAAACAGAAAGACTATTTTAAAGATGAAATAAAAACGCAGTTTATTGAGGAACCAAAGAATATTACCATTGCTGAAATACAAAACAATGCTATAGGCAAAAACAGTTTTGTGTTCCAGTACCATACCAGCTTTTCGATAGATAATTTTGTTAAAAAAGCAGGTAACAATTACATATTTGAAATAGGCAAACTAATTGGTGACTATGTGAAAGTTGAAGAGAAAGACCGCAAGCGTACACTTGATATTTACATGAGCTGTGCAAGAACTTTTGTTTACAATATTACCGTAAACATCCCGCAGGGCTATAAGGTAAAAGGCATTGAAGAACTGAACAAAAACATTACCAACGAAACAGGCAATTTTACAGTAAAAGCGACCGCAGATAACAACAAAATAACGCTTGAAATAAACCGTACGTACAACCACAATTTTGAGCCCGTTGCTAATTGGCAAAAACTGGTTGAAACAGTTGATGCAACCTCTGATTTTACAGGTAAAAAAATATTGCTTGAGAAAATAAAATAACGGCAAAACATACGCAACCACATAGGCACATAGAAAAACCACATTTTAATTTTCAAACTATGTGCCTATGTGTTTAAAATAAAAACTCATTGTGTTTTGCTTACATCATCCTTATTGCAATTCTTTTATCAGAATTGTAATATCATGTGGTGCCATTTCATCGCCACCAAAATAAGGGTATAGTTTATAGCCGCTTCCTTTTGGCGTTGCTGCGGCACGTGGCATTACAGTTTCAACACCATCAACAATAAAAATGTAATTGCTGCCACTTATCTTAATACCGCATTTAATTTCTTTGTTAAATGCAACAACAGCCAGTTCTTTAAATTCCCTTACACCTTTATTGTAATTATAGGCAAACAAGCGCAGTGCATTATCACTCCACCGCCAGCCAAACCTTGCACTGTAGCTATGGTGAAATTCGTTATTGTCTGAAAAGCCATACAACTTGTTAATGTCGTACTGGTTATTAGCATCAACAGTTTTGTAAATGGCACTGCTGTCAAATTTTACGGTAAACTTCATCTCAGCCACATTTACAATTTCAATTTTTGTAGAATCATTGTTAGCGTAATGTTTACCCTTGTGTAAAACATATTTTGCAAAAGCGGTTTCCTGCAATGGTGCTGTTTGTGTGTAGGGTGTATTTGGGGTGGGAATAACTGGGGTGATTTCATCTGATTTTTCGCAACTGTACAGGTACACGGCAAGCACAGGCACGATTAGGAATTTCGTGTTCGTACTGATATTGGATTTGAATACTAAAGTTAGACATACATATCCAATCAACCCCTTAAAAGACGCTTATAATACCTGTATTTTTGCCGTTTTAACGAAAGAGTAACCGTGGCTGACATCATTCAATTATTACCTGATAATATAGCAAACCAAATCGCCGCAGGCGAAGTAATACAACGCCCTGCAAGTGCAGTGAAAGAACTTTTAGAAAATGCAGTAGATGCAGGTGCCACAGAAATAAAATTAATTGTTGTTGATGCGGGCAAAGCCCTGATGCAGGTGATTGATAATGGCAAAGGCATGTCTGAAACGGATGCAAGAATGGCTTTTGAGCGCCATGCGACAAGCAAAATAAGAGAGATTGAAGACCTTTTTCGTATAAAAACAATGGGCTTTCGCGGCGAAGCTTTGGCCAGTATTGCTGCAGTTGCACAGGTTGAATTAAAAACAAGAAAGGCAGACGAGGAGCTTGGCACTTATATAGAAATTGAGAACAGCGTGGTACAAAAGCAGGAAGCCTGTGCCTGTGCAGTCGGCACCAGCATCAGCATGAAAAACCTATTTTTCAGTGTGCCTGCAAGGCGAAACTTTTTGAAGAGTAATGCTGCCGAAATGCGCCACATTATTGATGAATTTATTCGTGTGGCCATGTCTTTTCCCAATATCTTTTTTTCACTTACCAGCAATGGGCAGCAGGTATTTCACTTGGAAGCTGGCAGCCTTAAACAACGCATTGTTCAGATACTTGGCAATAACTACTCGGCCCGTTTGGTGAATGTAAAAGAAGATATGGATTACATGAATGTGTACGGCTTTGTGGGCAAGCCTGAAACGGCTAAGAAAACGCGTGGCGATCAATACTTTTTCGTCAACAACCGCTTTATACGCAGCGGTTATTTAAACCATGCGGTAAACAATGCTTTTGATGGCATGATTGCCAAAGACAGTTTTCCCAGCTATGTTTTGTTTATAGATCTTGACCCTTCGCAGGTGGATATTAATGTACACCCTACCAAGCAGGAAATTAAGTTTGAAGATGAGAAAATAGTGTACGCTTTTGTGCAGGCTGCGGTAAAACATGCACTGGCACAGTTTAGTATTGCTCCCTCGCTTGATTTTACGCTGAACCCTGAAATACAGGGGCTTGATGCGATCAACCAGCCCTTTACCAATACACAGCAGGATGGCGCGTCTTCAACCAATCTTTTTAAAACATTTACCCAAAGCAACCAGGCACATGCCATTGAGCCAAACGAAAAAAGCGAGCTGGGTCACTGGAAGGACTTCTTCACCAAAAGTGAAACGGCAAAACAGGAAAGTGCAGTAGATAGTATTATTGAAACGCCTGCCATTAATTACCAGCTTTTAACTGGCTCATACCAGTTAAAAACACACAGCAATGCTTTTTCTTACCAGGATTCTCAATGCATCCAGTTACACAATACTTACATCATTGCTTCTACGCAAAGTGGCTTTATACTGGTGCACCAGCAACTGGCACATGAGCGTGTTTTGTACGAACGTTACAGCACAGCTACGCATGGCAGGCAAATGATATCGCAAAAAAGCCTGTTTCCTGTAACTGTTGAACTGGCTGCCGCAGATGCCCCTTTACTGGAAGAACTTTTACCAGATTTACTGATGATTGGTTATGTTATAGAGCCATTTGGTAACAATACATTTGTTATACAGGCTACGCCTGCCGATGTTTTACAGGGTAACGAAAAGCACAGCATTGAGTTGTTGATAGAGCAGTTTAAACATTTTAGCAGCGATGTAAAGTTCAGCAAGCGTGAGAAACTGGTGAGGTGTATGGCAAGGCAGCAATCTATTAAATCAGGCAGGGCATTAACCTTAAAAGAGATGATAACACTTGTAGAAGAACTGTTTACCTGCAACACACCCAATGTTACGCCAACAGGCAGCCCAACTTATATTGAGTATAAAGAAGACCAGTTAGACAGAATGTTTCAGCGATAAAAATCTCAAAAAAATGATTACTTCTTGTAAATATCTGCCAATGTAAATGCAGCATTTAATTGGGGCAAATTAATGGTTTCCGTTAATTCAGTAAATGTTTTGGCCGTCCAGTCGCCATCAGCTGCTTTCTCAAAAAGATGGATAAGGTGTTTGGCTGGCTCAACAGTGATATAGTATTGCAGTGATGATATTTTTTGGTATTGAATAAACTTGTCTGTAAGATCGTATTTACGGGTAGAATCAGATAAAACTTCTGCAATTAGCAATGGCTGGTATATAATATAATCTTTTTTAGGAAGGTCGGCTTCTGGTTGATTTTCAATTACTGTAACATCGGGGTAAACATAAATTTCTTCGCCTTCAATATTAACTTTTACACTTTCTATATAAACATTAAACCCCTGTTTTTCTAAAAGGTTATGAAGCAGCATGCTTAGTAGAAAAGCAATTCTGTTATGCAATAAAGATTCTCCAGGCATAGCAATAAGTTTACCGTAATAGTATTCGTGTTTGTCGGGGCCTTTTTCATCCAGCAGTATATATTCATCCAGCGTGAATGTTTTAATGGAATCTGTTACTTGCTGCATCACTTTTCGTTTAAAACAAATTTATGTAATTGATTTTCAAGCAGCGCTTGAACTAAACACCCTATGCAACTGCATTATTTGTAAATATCCGCTAATACAAATGCGGCGTTTAATTCAGGCAGGTTAATGGTTTCGGTTAATTCAGTAAATGTTTTTGCACTCCATTCGCCATCAGTCGCTTTCTCAAAAAGATGGATGAGATGTTTGGCTGGCTCAACAGTGATATAATATTGAAGGGATGATATTTTTTGGTATTGAATAAACTTGTCTGTAAGGTCATATTTACGGGTAGAATCAGATAAAACTTCTGCAATTAAAACAGGATGATGCAGCACGTAAACTTCAAGGTTATTTCTGTTTAATTCGTTGGTTACTGCCACATCTGGATAAGTATAATAATCTTCATTTTCAATTTTTACTTTAACGCTCTCATCTACTATTAGATAATCTTTTGATAGAATATTCATCAATATTAACCTGAGAAAAAAACAGATTTGATTATGTAATACGGTTGCGCCAGGCATAGCATAAAGATTACCATAAATATATTCATGTTTAATATCAGATTGCTCCTCCATTACCAGATATTCTTCAACAGTAATATTTGACTTTACTTTTAACTGCATCACATTTTCGTTTAAACCAAATTTATGCAATTAATTTTTATGCAGAAGCTGAATTCGTAAACCGCCTGCCTGTAGCAGTATTGTTTCTGGCAAATAAACTGCACAAAAAAGACCATAATATCAACTATCATGGTCTTTGAAAAAGTATAATAAACAAGGCTTATGCCTGCACTTTGGTGCCAAAAGCAAGGTCACCTGCATCACCAAGGCCAGGAACAATGTAGCCTTTGGCAGTAATCTCTTCATCAATATCGCCGCACCATATTTTTACATCTGTACCACATTCGCGGTGAATATATTCTATACCAACGGCGCAGGCAATGGCGCATACCACATGTACGGCCTTAGGGTTTCCTTCATCGCGCATGTAATTAATTGTTTTTACAAGCGAAGAACCCGTAGCAAGCATTGGATCGCTGATGATGATGATACGGTTATCTAAAGTGGGGCAGCTCATGTACTCCAAACTAATCTCAAAAGTACCATCGCTGAAATGTTTGCGGTAGGCAGAAATAAAGGCATTATCCGCTTTATCAAAATAGTTAAGCATACCATTATGCAGGGGTAAACCAGCACGAAGTATAGTAGTTAAAACAGGTTGTTCAGCCAATACCTTACTGCTGTGAATGCCAAGCGGTGTTTGAATCTCAGTAGTAATGGTTGGCAGTTCTTTACTTATTTCATAAGCAGCAATTTCGCCAATACGCTCAAGGTTTCTGCGAAAACGGAGACGGTCAGTTTGTACATTTACATCCCGTAATTCAGATACCCAATTGCTTACCAGGCTATGTTGTTCGCTTAAATTTATAATCATTTTTGATAGTTTTTGCAGAAAGAACGCCCGAAAATAAAGGAAATTTATTTATCGGCAGAGGAAGAGATATTTAAGCATAAACATACTGCCATAACACTTAAACATCGCCATTGATGTTTTGTATTTGAATATTTCCTTTCTTTAAAAAAATTTACGTATGCCAAAACCCTTCTTTTTATTGCTGCTTGTTTGCGCTACCATTTTCTCCTGCAAAGGAAAAAATGAAAAGAACTTTGATATTGTTAACTACGAAAAGACAAAAGAAACACTTGCTGATAAAGAAAAAAGCAGCCCTTTAAGTTTTTTAAAAGTCACAGGTACTGATAAACGTAAGTGGCTGTTTGGCACCACTGTTTACAAAGGAACCATACATAATAAAGCCACTGTTTGCGCTTATAAAGATGTAAGGGTAAAACTGTTGTACTTCAATACCGCAGGCGTTCTGGTGGCAAATCATGAAGAGTTACTGGATGATGTAGTAAGCCCCAACAGCGAAATAGATTTTAAGGCAAAATACCATACCCCAAAAGGTACTGACAGCGTTTCTGCCTATATTATGAGTGCCAAAGTTGTGAAGGAATAATCTTAAACACATAGTAACATAAAAATAAAGAAAGGCGACATAGTTTTTACTATGTGGCCTTTCTTTATTCTCTTATTGGTCATTCTTAATTCAAAGATGGCTGCTGTTGTGTCATCAACGCTTCATCCTGTTTAACTTTTTGCTCCCCATCCTGTTTAATTTTTTGCTCCCATGCCCATGCAGTGCGCATCATATCTGTAATATCATACTTAATTTCCCAGCCTAAAGAAGTTACAGCAAAATCGTTGTTGGCATAAATGGCAACCACATCACCGCTACGGCGTGGGCCTACTTCATAATTCAGCTTTGTGCCGCTTACTTTTTCAAAAGTGTTTATTGCCTCCAAAACTGTAACGCCGTTTCCTGTACCAAGGTTAAACACATCGCAGTTGCTGGTGTTCTTTTTAACAATCAAATATTGTATGGCCAATGTGTGTGCATGTGCTATATCACAAACATGAATATAATCCCTTAAACAACTGCCATCTCTGGTATCGTAATCATTGCCCCACACAAACATTTTTGGTATTTTACCAATTGCAGTTTGCGTAATGGCAGGCACCAGGTTCATAGGTTTGCCTAATGGCAATTCACCAATAAGATTGCTTGGGTGTGCACCAACAGGGTTAAAATAGCGCAATAAAATGCTGGCCGTATTTTCAACTTTTGAGAAATCTTCTATCACTCTTTCCCCCATTTGTTTAGTAGCACCATAAGGGCTTTCAGCAGGTTTAATGGCAGATTTTTCAGTTACAGGAATACTGTCAGGATTGCCATAAACCGTACACGAAGATGAGAATACAAAATAGGGCACTTCAAATTCCTTCACACACTTCATCAGGTTTATCAGCGAGAACATATTGTTCTCAAAATACATCAAAGGTTGTTCGCAAGATTCGCCTACTGCTTTATAAGCCGCAAAATGTATAATGCCTGTTATATCAGTATTTTCCTGAAAAATTGCCCTCGTATCATCAAAGCTTTTAAGGTCTACATGATAATTTTTTATGCGTTTGCCCGTAATCTGTTCTATGCCATCAAGGGCATAAGCGGTAGAGCGTGAGTTGTCATCTACAGAGATAACATCAAACCCATTTTCTACAAGATCTACAATAGTATGTGAGCCTATAAAACCGCACCCACCAGTAACCAATATTTTAGCCATGTTTAAAATTATTGAAGCGGGAAATTAAGAATATATAACGCTGGTTCAAATTAATATTGCAACAACCTTATTTACAACACCATTTTACCAGCTTAATAAAACGTTAGGATGACGTTTATCCATTCATTTAACTTTGCCGCCTAATTTGTTATAATGAGTGCAACGTTCGATGTAAGCAAACCCATAGCCCTTGGCGCAGACCATGCAGGTTTTGAATATAAAGAAGCCACTAAAAAATGGCTTACTGAAAAAGGATATACTGTTAAAGATTTTGGTACAGATTCCCTTACAAGTGTTGATTATCCTGACTTTGCGCACCCTGTTTCTTTAAGTGTAGAAAGTGGCGAAGCTGCTTTTGGCATCCTTTTCTGCGGCAGCGCAAATGGTGTTGCCATTACAGCCAACAAACACCAGCATGTAAGGGCAGGTTTAAGCTGGCAGAACGATGTTGCCAAACTGATACGCAGGCACAACAATGCCAATATCATCTGCATTCCTGCACGCTTTGTGGCCTTGCCTTTGGCAGAAGAAATGATAGAAAATTTTATTGCTACCCCGTTTGAAGGTGGCCGCCACCAGGACAGGATTAATAAGGTAAGCTGTTAGTATATTCGTTTAACGATTCTGCCAATTAATAAACAAGGTTTAATGCGTTACCTTTTTTATATCCTTCTTTTACTTGTAAGCAGTTGTGTATTTGCGCAGCCTGCTTACAAGCATCAGTTAAGCATAACGTCAGAAAATGACTCTTACCTGCTGGCTATTAAAGATGGCTATTACACCAATGGCATTTTCATTAACTACGCTTTTACCAAAGAAAAGAATAACAAAAAAATTGTTAGTTCTTTTGAGTTGGGGCAGATGATTTTCACGCCTAGCAATGTAAATTTTTACAAAGAAACTGGCGGCGGTATTGACAGGCCTTTCTGCGGCTATCTATTTCTTACCTACAACCAAACTGCATTTTGGCAAAAGGAGCGCAGCTTTCAATGGGCTGCAACTATTGGTACTGTTGGCCCAAATTCATTGGGGCAAAATATGCAGGAAACCATACACCAAGTGCTGCGCTACAAAAAGTTTATGGGCTGGAACACACAGGTAAAAAACCAGTTGGGTTTTAATACAAAGTTCCAGTACTCCCAATCGTTCAACCCTTTTAAAACAGGGATTATAAAAATTATTCCTTTAGTTGAAGCTAATCTTGGCACCCTATTTATCAACGCAAAGGCAGGTGGTTTTATATGTTTGGGTTTGATGGAAGAAAGCAGCCATAGTGCTTTGTTTGATGCTGCTGTAACCAATAAATCATTCAGCAAAAAACATAAAGCAGAACTATTCTGTTACTGGCATCCGCAGGTTATAGCACAGGGCTACAATGCAACGGTACAGGGCGGTTTGTTGGGCAATGAAGAAGAGGTAATTACGGCTTCGCCGCAAGCTTTTATATATATGCAGAGTTTTGGAATCATCTATACACAAAACAGGTTCACCACAAAACTTGAAGTAACCTATCAAACGCAGGAAGCAAACACACAAAGACTTCCCCAGCGTTATGCCAGCATTGGCATTGGTTACCGTTTTAATTAAGTAGGTATGGTTAGGTATAGTTGCAAAGTTTTTGTTTAAACTACATTAGTAAAAGATACTTAATTGTTAGTAAAATTATTAAAGCCCATTGGTACTTTTTTTAGGCAGGTGGGTAGAGAGCTACCATATCCTCTTTTTTATAATCTTACATCAAACCTTCATCAGCAAAGCTGTAATAACCTTCATGGCTTACAATAATGTGGTCAAGCACTTTTATATCAAAATAAAAAGCTGCCTGTTTTATTTTATCTGTTAATGCTTCATCCTGGCGGCTGGGCCGCAAGTTGCCACTTGGATGGTTATGGCAAAGAATTAAAGAAGTGGCATTATGCTCCAACGCAATTTTAAGAATCATTCTTGGGTCTGCAATAGTACCTGTAATGCCGCCCTCGCTTATAATTTCATGATGAAGGATTTTGTTGGCAGCATTTAAAAAAATCACCACAAAAACTTCATGATTTTTGTATTGCAATTTGGCCTGCAAAAAGGCTGCAATATCACTACTGGCAGTAATTTTATCTTTCTTTTTGTAAGATGTGTCACGCCTTACACCAAGCTCAAGCGCAGCGGCAATGGTAACAGCTTTTGCTTCACCAAGGCCTTTAATTTTAAGTTGTACTATTTGCTTGTAATTCAGTTCACCCAGCCTTTGAAGGTTGTTATTGCACTTTATCATTAACTCCTTACTAAGGTCAACAGCACTTTTATCAACGGTACCGTTGTTTACAAGAATTGCCAGCAATTCTGCATTACTAAGTGCATTGGCACCTTTAGTCATTAATTTTTCTCTTGGTCTGTCATCTTCTGACCAATCTTTTATACCTGCCATTAGCGTTAGTTTACGCTACAATTTACGGTATGTATTTATTTTTTCCACCAAAAAGGCATAAATAATGTGCAGGGCTAAGGCTGTACAAATTATCTTCGCCGCAATCTCGTAAAGCTATGAACCCATCAGTAAAGATTTTTTCAGGTACAGGCTCACAAGAACTTGCATTAAAAATTGCACAGCGTTTTGGTGTGCCTTTAGGCAAAATAAATATTCAAAAATTTAGTGATGGAGAGTTTCAGCCCATTTTTCTAGAAAGCATCCGTGGCGATTATGTTTTTCTTGTTCAAAGCACCTACGCCCCTACTGATAATTTAATGGAGCTGCTGTTAATGATTGATGCTGCCAAACGTGCCAGTGCCTATAAAATTATTGCAGTATTGCCTTATTACGGTTATGGCAGGCAAGACAGGAAGGATAAACCGCGTGTTGCCATAGGAGCCAAGCTGATAGCTACTTTGCTTGAAGCTGCAGGTGCCAACCGTGTTATTACCATGGACCTTCATGCGCCGCAGATACAGGCCTTTTTTGATGTACCTGTTGACCACCTTGATAGTTCAGCTATTTTTATTCCTTATATTGAACAAATGAGGTTAGACAACCTCACTTTTGCTTCGCCTGATGTTGGAAGTACCAACCGTGTACGTGAAGTGGCAAGTTATTTTAGTGCCGACCTTGTAATTTGCGATAAGCACCGTAAACGCGCTAACGAAATTGCAAGCATGGTCGTTATTGGCGATGTTGTAGGTAAAAATGTAGTATTAATAGATGATATATGCGATACAGGAGGTACGCTTGCTAAAGCTGCCGGATTATTAAAAGATAAAGGTGCTATAAGTGTAAGAGCATTGTGTACGCACCCTATTTTAAGCGGTAAAGCTTACGAAAACATTGAAAACAGTGTGCTTGAAGAATTGGTAGTTTGTGATACTATTCCGCTTAAAAAAGAATGTTCTAAAATAAAAGTATTATCTGTGGCAGATCTTTTTGCCATTGCTTTAAGAAATGCTTACGAAAATAAAAGTATTACCAGCCTGTTTATTCATTCGCAATTAAGAAACAGGGAAAGGGGAATTTAATTGTTTAGCTTCTCCTAAGGCACTCAGTTTACCATTCATTTTTAGCATAAATAAAACGGCTGCACCAAGGTGTAGCCGTTTTATTTATAAAGCATTTACAATTTAAAAATCTAACCCAAGGGCAAAATACATAACAGGCTGCCCTTTAAATATTCCCTTCATTGGCCAGGCGGTATCAAACTTCATAAAATAACCTAAAAGGTTACTGCGCACACCAAAACCATAACCACCTGCAAAAGGGCCAAGGCCACCTGCATCTATACGCACTGTTACAGGGCTGGTTGGGTCAGTGTATACTTCGCTTGGGCGTTTAATGCCATTGTATGTTCCATTCCATGCAGTACCAAGATCAACAAATTGTACTAATTGAAAATTACGCAGGAAAGCATTATTGATGGGCTTATTTAAAAGTGTGGCAAAGATTGGGAAACGCAACTCACTGTTAATTACAAAAGCATTGTTACCATTGGCAATATTTTGGTTATACCCACGCATGTTTACGGCTAATGCCTGAAATGCATACGTTTGATCTGGTGCAGGCTGATTATTGTTGAATTTAGGACCCAACCATCCATCAACACCTCCTAAATAATATACAATTTTTTTATTACCCCAGCTTAAATCTGCTGCTGCCCTTGTAGCCCATATAAAATTGCGGTAAATTTTAAGATAATGCCTGGCGTCAAAACCAAGGTTATAGGTCATGTCTTTCGCACCGCCGCTGAATGGCTGATTAATATCCATATATACTTTATAGCGAAGGCCATTCCATATATTTTGTGTTGGATTAATGGTGTTATCATGCACATATTCAAGCCTTGCCAACGCATATTTTGCAAGTGTATCAGGCTCTTTAAGGCTTAAAGGATCAAATGCTTTTAAAATACCCCTGTCTGTTCTGAAACCTAATGTTGCACGAACGCTTTTTACCTCGTTTAACGGATAAGTAAAATTAGACTGGTACAAATTGGTAATAAGGTTGGTAGGAACACCAAAAAAGTCAGACACATTGCTGCGGTAATAAGTAAGACCCCAGTCAACCCTTCTCCTGAAATTCTGGAAAGAAAAAAATACATCTTTATCGCCAAGATTGGCTCCTATACGCACGCCACCTACAAACTTAATATCTTCAAACAGGTCGCTTGTGCCTACCCTGAAAGTAAAGTTGATGTCGTTTCCATTGTTTTGTATGGGGCCATTACCGCCTGCATAAGGCTGGTATCGGTTTATTAAAAGGTTATTGGTAACACCTGCCATTAAATAATCTGCACTAAACTTTAAGTTATAGTTGTACAGTTTTGTTTTGCTTAAATACGATTCTTTTTTAGGGGCTTCTTTGGTTTTTTGTACCAATGCTGCTGTTAAGCTATCCTGTGCATCATCACCAAATTCGTTTTGGAAGAAATCTTTAGTTTTAGGTTTGCTGGTATCTGCCAACACAGGCGTTGGAACGGCAGCTCCTTTTTTATAATTTTTAGGCTTGCCTTCTGCCGCTTTTTTTATGCCCATTACACCCTGCATATATTCAGTGGGGCGGGCATTTACATTACGCTTTCTCAAAGCATCTTCATTTACTTTAAGCTTGTATAAAAATTTGTAATCGCCCTCACGCCTTGTTTCACTTACCTGCCCGTTGTTGCCTGCTGTTCTTGTTTCCAGCAAGGCACTTTGGTAATTAGTAATTGGGAAACTGTAAGTTGAATCTTTATATACCTGGAAATAACTGATGCTGTCTGGCTCATGTTTTTGCCATGCCAATAAAGTGCTGTCCATTTCTTTTGGCGAAGGGTTGCGCAGCAATTCATCACCTACATAATACAAAGTATCTAAACCATTTCTTTGGGTTGAAAAGAAGCCTGCCCAACGATTGGCAATACCATTTTCATCACTTACAAAAGTAAAGTGATTGGTGTTGTACTGCATGGGGTTGGTAGCGTTACCATATTTTACATTGGTTAACTGCGCAATTTGTTTTGTAGGGCCGTTGTTTAAAATATCAACAATGTAAATATTAAAACGGTAGCGGCTTGGTAAAACGGTATCACTGTTGGGTGCATTGTTACCTGGCCTGTTACTTGAAAATATAATACCTGAACGGTTAGGGAAGGATACAAATGTTGGGTTCAGGTCATCATAAATATCGTTGGTAATTTGTTTGGTTTTTTGCTCTTCAATTTTGTAAGTATAAATATCTGAATGGCCATTTTTTACAGCACTTAGTACCAATGTATTGGCATCAAGCATAAAGTTGGCATCCAGTATCTGATCAAAATCATCTATGTTTTGTTTAAAGCGTTTGTAACGCGCAATGGCATCGTACACAAACATTTTTGTATGACCATTTTCCCAATAAATTACCAGTAAACGTTGACCTTTGGTATCCCAGGAAAGTATGGGATAATTAGGGTTGATATCGCCCTGGTTTGTTTTTACACCTTTATCAAGCAGTATAGTGGTTTGATAAAAATTCTCAACCAGTTTAACCCTGTACACGCCCTTTCTAAATTCAACTACTGCATAGTTATTATTACGTGGATTTGGGTTGGCCTGAAAACGGAAATAATCATTTTTAGATACATCTTCAGTAATGCTTAAAACACCTTTTGGTGCATTCTTGCGTTGCCTTATGTCTTTGTAATATTTATCCTGTTCGTAGGTCATAAAATCAGCAAGAACTTCTTTGAATTTTTTCTTACAAATTTTTTCAGATGCCTTGTTCAGGTTTTTATAAATACGCGCCAGGTAAAGGAAGTAGGTAATATTTTCAGTCTTGTATTTCTCACCAATGTATTGCCAAAAAGAGTGTCCTGCAAGTAAAGGTTTATCAAAAGCAAACTGGTAAAAATTATTGTAGTTACCACTAAGCATTTGGCTTTTTAATTCATCATCAAGTTGCGGGCTCCATGGCTCGGCAACGTAAGCAACATAACCATCGGTAAGCCAAACCGGTAAATCAAGCAAGGCCTGGTTACTTGCAAATTCACCAATGTCTTCTCCAAACAATAAATTATCTAATAAAAGCCTTGCAATACCTTCTCTTATCTGCTGTTTTAAATGGCTGTGGTTACCATCAAAATAAACCACTATTTTATTGTTTACCAGCTTGGTAAGGCCGCCAGCATTTTGCCAGTCGCTGCCAAGGCCAACATTACTTTGCTTGTATTCATCGTAACTGTTGTACACTAAAATATTGGTCTTGCGCTGCAGCGAATATTCTTCAAAAGCCTCAATGCCGGGCAGCTCATCTTCCGCAATTTGCGCCACAAATTTTCCAAGTTCAGTACCCCCCTGCGATACATAGGTGTTGAAGTTAGGCGATTGATAAAATTTCCATTGCATTTTTTTAAACTGTACACGGTTTTTACCAAATGTTACAGCGTTTACCTGCGCCATTGTAGCCACAGGAAACACGAATGCCATCATCCAAAAAAACAACTGCTTTTTATTCATTATTTGCATAGCCGGTCTTTGCTTTAAAAGTTGTAGAGACTGTAACAGTAACGATTGTTGCTTAACAAAAGTTTACTGCAATTCTCTTAACATTTTTTTGTAATAGTAAATGTAAGTTCATTCAATTTTGTGGCAGATTTTATTACGTTGAAAGGCTGTTAAAATTAAGGATTTACATTTATCATCATTAAACATTTATCTGATGTTACATATTGAGGTTTTTACGTTCAACCCTGTGCAGGAAAATACTTATTTAATTTATAATGATAAAGGCAACGCCATTATCATTGATCCTGGCTGTTACTTTAGTGCTGAGCAGGAAATGCTGCAAAGTTTTTTAGAAGTTAATGGATTGAAAGCTTTACAATTAATTAATACCCATTGCCATCTTGACCATGTTTTTGGCAACAAATGGGTACACAAAACTTTTGGCCTTGAGCTTTATATTCATCCTTTAGAAGAAAAGGTTTTAGAGTTTGCCCCGCAAAGCGGGATGAAATGGGGGCTGCCATTTGAAAACTACAACGGCCCATTACATTTTATACATGAAGGCGATACCATAAAACTTGATGAAGATGAGTTGAAAGTATTACTTACGCCAGGCCATTCGCCAGGAAGTGTTTCACTGTACTGCGCAGCGCAGCAATTTATTATTGCAGGCGATGCTTTGTTTAATGAAAGTATTGGCAGAACAGATTTACCTGGCGGTAATCATGCCACTTTAATAAATGCTATAAAAACGCAATTACTGGTTTTGCCTAATGAAACTAAAGTGTACAGCGGCCACGGCAAAAGCACCACCATTGGGCATGAAAAATTGTATAATCCTTATTTACAATAAAAAAAGCCATTCCATAATTACTTATGGAATGGCTAAAAAATCAAAAATCAAAATCAAAAAGTAACAGTTATATCGTTTCGTCGTGTTGTGTAAGGTCAAGGCCAATTTCTTCTTCCTCAGCAGTTACACGCATTGGGTGAATTAAGTCAACAATTTTGAAGACTACAAAACCCATCACTACTGAAAAAACAACAACTATCAAACATCCTAATAATTGTTTAAGGAAAAAATCTGTACCACCATAAAATAAACCATCATTGCCAAAAGCATTGATTTTTTTGTTGGCAAAAACACCAGTTAAAATCATACCAACAATACCACCAATACCATGACAAGGGAATACATCTAATGTATCATCAATGGTTGTTTTACCTTTCCAGTAAACAGCCAAGTTAGATAGTATTGCACCTACAACACCAATAATTATACTTTGTGGAATACCTACAAAACCTGCACCTGGTGTAATGGCAACCAAACCAACCACAGCACCAATGCAAAAACCTAATGCAGATGGTTTTCTGCCTCTTAAAGCATCAAAGAAAATCCACGCTAAACCAGCAGCAGCCGATGCGGTATTTGTAGTAGCAAAAGCTGAAACCGCTAAACTACCTGCACCTACAGCAGAACCTGCGTTAAAACCAAACCAGCCAAACCATAACAAACCTGTACCCAATAAAACGTACGGTACGTTTGCTGGCTGATGAGCTTCCTGTGCAATATGCGCTTTTCTTCTTTTCAGTATGATTGCACCTGCTAACGCAGAACAACCAGCAGATATGTGTACTACGGTACCACCTGCAAAGTCAAGAACACCCATTTTAAATAAAATCCCTTCAGGATGCCAGGTCCAGTGTGCCAAAGGAGCATAAATTAATACGCTGAACAATACCATAAACAAAACGTAAGACGTAAAACGAATACGTTCTGCAGTTGCACCAACCACAAGGGCTGGCGTAATAATGGCAAACTTCATTTGAAACAAAGCGAACAGTAACAATGGAATTGTTGGTGCGAGGCTCCATGGTGCAGCAGCGTTGATACCTTTAAAGAATAAAAATTCAGTAGGGTCGCCAATAAAACCATGGTAAGACTTGCCAAATGCAAGGCTAAAACCAACAACTACCCAAAGTACACTAATTAAGCCTGTAGCAATAAAGCTTTGCAACATGGTAGATATTACATTCTTTTTTGCTACCATACCGCCATAAAAGAATGATAAACCTGGGGTCATTAATAATACCAACGCCGCAGAAATCAAAAGCCATGCAATGTCTGCATAGTTGTATACTTTAGAACCGTCAAAATCTGCAAATAATGGTGTGAACATAGCTACTATTGCAAATGCAACGAGCAGTATGAATGGAATAGGACTCGACTTAGTCATAAAATACTTGGTTTGAGTTGGGGGAATAAATTTTATTAAAAGCCATTAGAATTTGTACGTAGCAGCTAAGATAAATTGAGAGGCACTTTTAGTAGCTGCACCATCACTCTTAAGAAATGCATTGTCTTTTGCATTATCAAGGCGGAATTCAGGAATGATAGTTAAGTTATCAATTTTAAAATTGGCTGACAATGTTGGGATAAATATGCTTGTTCCTATTCCAACTACATTCTTAGTATCACTTACATATTCACCACGAAGTGTTAAACCAAATTTACTTGAAGGATCAAAATTCAAGTAAATGGCATTACTTGACCAGCTGTTAGAAGTACCAGCAACTTTTCTTGATTGAATGGTACCATCGTAATTAATGGCGAATTTATCGCTAATAACACCCATTAAAACTAAGTCAAATTGTGATAAAGTATACGGAAGAAGTGGGTCAACATTATTTGTACCACCCTGATAGTTTAGGTATGCTTTAAACTTGTCATTATTTGAAGCAGTACTTAACTGTGCAATAGCAACTTTACCTGAAGAAGTAGTTGTTGAGAAATCTGTAGGATTTGCAACACCTATCATAAAAGCAGTTTTACCACCTAAGGAGATATCAGCTTTTAGGCCAGTATGAAAGAAAGGACCATAAGAGAACCCATAACTCATACTGTAGTTTCTATTAGCAACTGCATCTACCAGTTCGTAACCAATATGCGTAGCAAATTTACCCATGGTAAATTTTACTTTACTGCTTGGTGCGTAAGTAATATACAATTGTTTAACTGCTGCTAAAGTTGAAATTTCATTCCCAGTAAGTCTAGCACCAGTAGCAGGATCAAATAACCAACCTTTACCATCGTTGTATGAGAATTCCTGCGCCCTTCTACCAAAACCTAAATCAGCAGTTGCAGAAACCTTACCAATACTGTGATCAACTTTTAAAGTTGCCATACCCAACTCAAAAGAATTGTTTGAATTGGTAAAACTTGTTTTATTGTTGCCTTTTCCAGCAAAATCAAAACGATAGTACGCATCTACAGAACCTGAAAGAGTAGGCCCTTTTTTTGTAGAATCCTGGGCAAAACCTGCCGTTGCCAATGCCATTGCTAAACCCGAAAAAAGTAGTTGTTTTTTGTTCATAGTAGTTCTGTTTTGTTTGTTTGTTTTTGTTTTAAAATTGCTCACCACCAGCTCTCCATGTTAACCTGAACAGCCAGTGAATGAAATTTTCAGTTTAAAATAATGGTTAAATATGTCTTGTAATTATAAACGGAATTATAGACAATTTTGCTGGTTTGTATAAGCCCGATAAGCACTTGTTTAAACTAAGTATAAACAAATCAGAAGCAGCAAAGCAGTTTAAAGCGAAAAAGCGTAAATGATAAATTCTCATTAAAACGGGTTTGTGTTAAAAAAAATTCTACTATTACTTATTTTTGATAAAATAAACACAAAAAAATCAATTAAAGAAATATTTATACATATATTTTATTATCTAATATATTTGAATTGCTTGTGCTGCATCATAAAATGCACTCATAACAGGGAAATAAAAAGGCCCTGATCAAGATCAAGGCCTTTTTATAAAGTTGAAATTATTATTTAATTTGAGGCTTGTGGACTAACCTTGGCAAAAATACCTGCATACTCTTCATTATGCTGAGAAGCATCAAGACCAACTTCTTCTTCTTCTGTACTTACCCTTAATGGAAGTATAAAGTTGATGAATTTAAAAATAGCAAAAGAAACAGTAAAACTATAAGCCACAACAATTGCCATTCCTTTTAATTGGGTGATAAAAAATGCAGTTTCACCATATATTAAGCCTGTTGCACCAGCCGTATTTACAGTTTTGGTAGAAAGAACACCTGTTAATATCATACCAACAATACCACCTAAACCATGGCACGGAAAAACATCCAGCGTATCATCCAATGAAGATTTACTTTTAAGATGCACTGCATAGTTAGAAATTATGGCTGCAATAAAACCAACAAAAATACTTTGCGGTATTGCAACAAAACCTGCACCAGGCGTTATGGCAACTAACCCTACAACTGCACCAATGCAAAATCCTAACACAGATGGTTTTTTACCTCTTATTACATCAAAAAACATCCATGACAATCCTGCTGCCGCTGCTGCAGTATTTGTAGTAGCAAATGCAGAAACCGCTAAAGCGTTTGCACCCAAAGCTGAACCAGCATTAAAGCCAAACCAGCCAAACCAAAGCAAACCAGTGCCAATTAACACATAAGGAATATTTGCAGGTGGAATTTCGCGGTTTTCAATGTGTGATTGTCTGCGTTTTAAAACCAGTGCACCAGCCAAAGCCGCGCAACCTGCTGAAATATGTACCACGGTTCCGCCGGCAAAATCTAAAACGCCCCATTTAAATAAAAATCCTTCTGGGTGCCAAGTCCAATGTGCCAATGGTGCATATACTAAAAGACTAAACAACACTATAAAAAGTATGTAAGCTGTAAAACGTATCCTTTCTGCAACTGCACCAACTACCAAACCTGGAGTTATTACAGCAAACATCAATTGAAATAAAGCGAATAATCCTAAAGGAATTGTTGGTGCCAACGACCATGGTGCACTTGAAGTAACGCCTTTAAAAAAGAAAAAAGTAGAGGGGCTACCAATAAAACCGCCAACAGTGTCGCCAAAACAAAGACTAAAACCAACCACAACCCATAAAACACTTACAACGCCCGCCGCTACAACACTTTTAATCATGGTAGATAATACATTTTTTCTGTGTACCATACCGCCATAAAAAAATGCAAGGCCAGGTGTCATTAAAAAAACTAATGCAGTAGCAACAATAATCCATGCAATATCAGCACCGCTGTATTTGCCTTCATCATTAAAATTAGCTACGGTTGGAATAAAAAGGGCCCCTATAGAAACCGCAGTTAAAACCAGGAAAGGTGCAATGCCCTTTAAAGTGACTTTTCTCATCGTCAAAAAATTAGTTTTTTTGTTAATAAATCAATTATATGAGCAAAATAATAAAAATTTTTACGAAAAAGTCAATATATTGTATATAATATTTAACGTTATGCGTAAGTTGTTGATAAATATATATAATGGTAATGTTTATTTTTTCACCGCATCAACTAAAAAATATTAATCTTTAGGGTATTTTATCTAAACAAGAAAGAAGAAAATATTAAATTTTTTGGAAAAAATCAAAAAAAGGATTTCTTTTGAAGGATTAACTACTTAATCAAAATATACGTACCATGTCATTAAGATTTGAGGCAATTACAAAGCTAACTGACGAAATTGAAGCAGCAGGTGCTAAATCGTCTAAAATTACCGCCATTTTTGGCGAAAGTGTTTTTACCACTAAAACCGCAAGGGAATTTTTAAGCGATGAAGCTTACAAAAGCCTTATCGGAAGTATTAAGGGTGGTAAAAAAATTGACAGGGCCAATGCAAGTCAAATTGCAAATGGTTTAAGAGCCTGGGCAGAAAGTAAAGGCGTTACACACTTTACACACTGGTTTCAGCCATTAACCGGTACCACTGCCGAAAAACACGATAGCTTCTTTACCTTAAAAGGTGATGGAACTGCTATTGAAGAGTTTGATGGTGCTGCTTTGGTTCAGCAAGAGCCGGATGCTTCTTCTTTTCCTAATGGTGGTTTAAGGGCAACATTTGAAGCCCGTGGTTATACTGCATGGGATCCTTCTTCTCCTGCATTTATCATCGAAATTGGAAGTGGTAAAACATTATGTATCCCTACTATTTTCGTTTCCTACACAGGTGAATCTTTAGATTATAAAGCTCCATTATTAAAAGCCTTAGAATCTTTAAATAAAGCTGCTGTTGATGTTTGTAATTATTTTGACAAGAATGTAAATAAAGTTACCGCCACTTTGGGTTGGGAACAGGAATATTTTGTAATTGATGAAGCATTGGCAAATGCACGTCCTGACTTAGTGCAAAGCGGCCGTACCGTTTTTGGTGCAGCACCCGCAAAAGGCCAGCAATTAGAAGACCATTATTTTGGTACTATTCCGGAAAGGGTTTACGCCTTTATGAGGGATTATGAAAACGAAGCCTACAAATTAGGTATTCCTTTACGTACACGCCACAATGAAGTTGCTCCTGCTCAGTTTGAGTGTGCACCAATTTTTGAAGAAGTGAACATTGCTGTTGACCACAACACTTTGTTGATGGATGTTATGAGCCGTGTTGCTAAACGCCATAAATTAAAAGTGTTATTGCACGAGAAACCATTTGCTGGTATTAACGGTAGCGGTAAACACAATAACTGGAGCCTTGCAACAGATACTGGTGTTAATTTATTAGCACCTGGTAAAACCCCAAAAACCAACTTAATGTTCTTAACGTTCTTCGTTAATACCATTAAAGCAGTACATGATTATGCTGATGTTTTAAGAGCTTCTATCGCTTCTGCACCAAACGATCACCGTTTAGGGGCAAATGAGGCACCACCAGCAATCATTTCTGTATTCGTTGGCCAATATTTATTTAAAGTACTGGAAGAAGTTGAAAGCCGTGTTGGCGATAAATTTGACGAACAAGATGAAGCTATCCTTAAGTTAGATCTTCACCGCAGCATTCCAGAATTACTGTTAGATAACACTGACCGTAACCGTACTTCTCCTTTCGCCTTTACTGGTAATAAATTTGAGTTCCGTGCTGTTGGTTCTACTGCCAATTGTGCTAACCCAATGACCATTCTTAACACTATTATAGCTCAAACTTTAAAAACATTTAAGAAAGATGTTGATGCTATTATAGAAAAAGGTGAGAAGAAAGAAATTGCTATCATGCAAACCATTCAGAAATACATTGTTGAAAGCAAAAAAGTATTATTTGAAGGTGATGGCTATAGCGAAGAATGGCACGCTGAAGCAGAAAAACGTGGTTTACCTAACCTGAAAACTACGCCAGTTGCTTTGGATGCTTTGGTTACCGATAAAGCTAAAAAACTGTTTGAAAGCAATGGTATTTATACACACAGTGAGCTGGAAGCGCGTTATGAAATTGAGCTTGAAAAGTACCTGAAAAAAGTACAAATCGAGGCAAGGGTTATGGGCGATCTTGCAATCAACCACATTATACCAGCAGGTGTAAAATACCTTACTCAATTAGCAGGCAACATCGAAAGCCTTAAAGCGGTTGGTGTACCTGAAACTACTTACAGAAGTCAGTTAGCTATTTTGAATGAAGTTAGCGAACACATAAATATTGTATACGAACAGGTAAACGAAATGGTAGAAGCAAGAAAAGTTGCCAATAACCTTACTGATACGAGGGCTAAAGCAATTGCTTATTGCGATGATGTAAAAGGCAAATACTTTGACATTATCCGTTACCACGTTGATAAATTAGAGCATTTGGTAGATGATGAAGAATGGACATTACCTAAATACAGGGAAATGTTATTGTTAAGATAATCATCTCAAAAAAAGAAGATAAAAAAGCCCCGCAGTTGTGGGGCTTTTTGTTTAATGTATTATTTCTCACTTTTCTTACCGTACTTTTAACATAGTCCTCACCTGTTGAACCATCATGTTTTGTAGCCGGGCGTAATAAACACCTGCAGGTAATGTACCGCTGTTAAAACTTACGGTATAGGTACCTGCCGCAGTAATTTCTTTATCAACCAAATTTGCAACCACCCTGCCACTTGTATTTAAAATTTGTATTAAGGTATGTCCGCCTGCTGTAGCATAAGCTATTGTGGTTGATGCCGTGAATGGATTGGGATAATTAGTAACCAAATTAAACCCACCGGTATTTGGAGTAATTTTATTACAACCTGCACCATTTACAAGCGGCAGTTGCTGAAAATTCTTTAACAATAGTTGCTGTAGGCTGGTATCATCTACACAAAGCCAGTTAGCTAAAAGGCTTCCATAAATACTCCTGAAATCATATTGAAAAGGAAGGTTGTCATTTACAGTAGCATTGGCAGGAATACTAGGCGTATCGCCCAGAACTCCACCCAAAACATTTTTACCAAATACAAAGCATGGAGCCGCTGCACCGTGGTCCGTTCCTCCACTTGCATTGCTTTTAATACGCCTTCCAAATTCAGAAAAGGTCATTCCTACTACACGTTCTTCAATACCTAAATACTGTAGGTCATCCTGAAAAGCTTTTAACGCATTGCTCACATTTTTTAGCAGGTTGGCGTGTGTGCCAGTTGTTTTATCAAGGGCATTTACCTGGTTGGCATGTGTATCAAAACCGCCATAACTTACCATATAAACCCTTGTACGTAACCCGCCTTTAATTAGCCTCGCAACAATTTTAAGTTGGTCTGCCAATGAATTGCCCGTGGGATAAGTAACCTGTTGTGTAACTGCATTGGCTGCACTTTTAACCACATTAGCGTATGCCTGTGTTTGCTGTGCTATTTGCCTTATAAAAGTAAGTTCTTTACCTGCTGGTGTTGCTGGTGCCGTGTCTGGCGTGCTGTTAACCAAACTGTAAAAAGTGCCGGGGTTGCTGATGCTCATGCCCATGCTTACAGCAGGGCTCTGCAAAGTTAAAGAGGTAACAGAACCTATTTGTATGGCCAGAGGATCAGTCATGGTACTGTTGGGATAACCATTGGGAAAATTGGCATACTCGTAGTTTAAATACCTGCCCGCCCAACCTGTATTAAGCACATTATTACTATCGCTGCCACTCATCCAGATATCTGTAGCCCTAAAATGAGAGAAGCTGGGTTGTGGGTATCCAACCGAATTAATAACTTTTAGCTTTCCTTCATTAAACATGGTCTGAAGCCCCGTCATTGCAGGGTTTAAGCCAATTTTATTATAATTGTTCAATTTTAAAACTGCATTCTCAGGAAGGTAAATATTACTTCTTGCATTGGCATAATTGCTAAAATTTTCCAGGGGTATCACCATGTTCAATCCATCATTACCACCTTGTAATTGCACAATTACCAATACATGATCTGTTTCGGTAGTGGGCAAGTTTAAAGCCTGCATTATAGGTGAATCTGCACCCAAAGCTTTTACAGAAAACCCATTGATAAAAGAAGGCAGTATGGTGCTTGATAACAATGTTTTTTTTAAAAATTCACTCCTTTTCATTTTGTTAGATTTTAATAAATCCGGTAAACGATTCTACACCCATACACTACGATAACTGGTACTCAGATAAATTCATCAGGTATTTATACAAGTCACGCAGTTTAGTTTTAACGGTGTTGGTATTTGCAGTATTGGATGGGGTGGCGATGAAGAGGTTCCAGGCATCCGTCCAGTAAAAATCAGTAGCCTGGCCGCTCAGTAAAATATCTTTCTTTATCTGTGCTTTTATAGTGGCCGATAAATTAATGCGGTACATGTATTTTAAACTGTCATCTATCAGCATGTTGGGGTTTGATGGATTGGGAAGCAATTTTGCAAACTCAGCCCCATCAACCTGTATTCTTTTACCATTAAATGTATAGCCGTTTACTATCAGGGTATCAGTAAACTGGTTTCGCTTTGGCAGCGTATCTGAATTAATCCATATCTCATAAAACTGCGGCTCCTGGTAATAAGCTTTCCAGCCACTTACATCGGGTGGGTCGCCAATACTTTGCTGCATATTAGCAACCCAGGTTACCAGGTAATTGTACAAACCATAATTGCTTACATAGTCGTTATTGGGTTGAAATGCTACATTAAACTCACGGCACATGCCCACTACTAAGTCAACAGGACTCTTTATCTGGCTTCCACGGCTAAGGGTATCAAAAAAATGTTCACTTTTTAATAAAGCGTTTAACACAGGTTTTAGCTCGTAATTATTTGTTCTTAAAATATTAGCAAGGGGCGTAATAATATTTGCTTCCACAGTAGCATCAATTTCATAATAAACAAACCAGCGGTATAGCCTTCGGCAGAGGTATAATGCAACTTCCTGTGTGTTAAAAATCATGTTAAGCAAAGCATCTATTTCTAAATCGCCGGCAGTTGCACCTGTCTTACCCTGAATTACAGTGTTGTTGTAAAAAGAAGAAAACTGTTTATTGGTACTATCGTGAAGGGAAGAAGTAAAATAAGAAGCCATTAGCGATGCATTGTTGCGCCAGCCTGTTAATACCTGTGCAGCAGCCTTAACATCGTTTTCGGTATATAAAGATTGTGGGCCTTTACCGCAACAAAAAAGTTCCTGCAGTTCACGGCTATAGTTTTCATCTGGTGCTTTAGCTGTATTAAGTTGCCCGTTTAAATAAATAAGCATGGCAGGGTCAATAGTAACTGCCTTGGTAATTGTTTTAAAATTTCCAAGCGCATTGGCGCGCAGCAACGAATGGTGTTTATAACAGTAATTGCCATTGCCAATATCATTGGTTTCTGTAGCAAAATGATTGTGCAGGAAAAGCGTCATTTTTTCGCGAATACTCCTGTCCTGGTTTAGCATCACGCCCATCCACCACTTTTTAAAGCTGGCTCTGCGCAGGCTATGTATGCCACCATCTGTGTTATAATCGTTTACCCAGGTAGTGCCTGCGGCAATACCATTGTCGGGCTGGGTAATTGCAGATGCTGCTGAATATTCTTTTACCGGCGGCGCAGGTAATGGTGCTACAGGATTAAGCAGTTCATCCACCGCCTGAACAACTGTTTTTGTTTTAAAGTAATCAACATCTGCCTTTTTTGCACCAAACATGGTACGCTTTAGTAAATGTATTACTTCGTCTTCGCCAAAAGATCCTGTGTAAATGTTTAATCCTGTTAATGGTGGCGGAGATGCAACAGTTTCTGATGCAGTTGCAGGTTTGTGGGGGGATAAGAAAGCTCTTCTATCCATAAAAAATATTTAGGTAGGCAAAAAATCGTTTTAATTGGGTGAAAAGGTAGATACAATATTTCATCAAAACGATGTTTTAATCTTTTTATAAGAATGACATCTTAACTTATTGGGTGGTTAAACAATCCTCTTAACGGCCAGTCTCAACCTAAAATAATAAAATCATGAAAAAATTACTCTTCATTGCATTTCTTTCGTTTGGTGTATTGAGTTTGCAGGCTCAAACAAAAGATACCACAGCGCTTCATCACAAAAACAAAAAAGTAAAAAATAAAATGGCCCAGCAGCTATCGCTTACTGAAAGCCAGAAAGAAGAGCTGAAAAAGTTTAAAGAACAGAACAAAGCACAGAAAGAAGCTATTACATCAAATAAATTATTGACTGAGCAACAAAAGCAAGATCAGTTGAAAGAATTAAAAGCCAGCCAGCGCCAGGAAACTGCTAAAATTTTAACCACCGAACAGAAAGCCAAGCTCGCCGATTTAAACAAAAAAAAGAAACATAAAAAAGGATAATCCCTTTATTAGTTTCTATTTTACCCTTCTAAATTTTATTAAATACAAAATCAGTTTAAAAATGAAAAAATTACTTGGCTTATTATCAGTTGCCATTGTTGCAGCATGCACTACTGCAATTGCACAACCACCAGCAGGCGGTGGCCGTATGGATCCCGCCGCAATGAAGGAAAGGCAGGTGAAAATGTTAAAAGAATCTGACCTTAAATTAACCGACGTTCAGATTGATTCAGTTATAGCAATTAACATGGAAAGTGCAATGGCTATGCGCGGTATGAGGGATTTAAGTCCTGAAGAAAGACAGACAAAAATGAAAACTGCCAATGAAGCAAGGGATAAAAGATTTGCAACAGCTTTAAAAGATGAAGCACTTGCAAAAAAAGTAAGTGAGTTTTATGAAAAACAACGCCAGCAAAGGATGCAGGGCGGTGGTGGTGGTCAAAGACCAGGCGGCAATTAACTAAAGAAGTGTATTGTCCTAAAATTAGTTGACAGATTTTAAGATATCCCAGTTGCTACGGTAGCTGGGATTTTTTGTAAGAACCTGTTCATAATTTATTAAGTAGAATTCTGGTAAATGCAAGAACTATAAAGTGCATGCTTGAGTTGAGTTTTCTTTCACAATTTTTCCAGAGCCTCTTGCATTTGTCTAGCCATGCAAAACAGCGTTACACCACCCATCTTTTAGGAATTACAGCAAACTTTTGCTGTTCATTTCGTTTTGCAACTGTTACCTCTGCACCAATTGCCCCTTTTACAGCATCAGCAAACTTTTTACCACTGTAGCCACCATTGGTACATTTCTGCCCGTGTTTGGTACGGGCCACACCAAACATTTTTTCAAGGCTCTTTCAAAAAGGCTTGGCTGGTCATCTTCACCAACCGAAATTATTTGCTCTACAATCTTCCATTCTTTATTTCATCAACCACCGCAGGGTCTAATAATGTACTGGTGTCACCAAGGTTTTCTGTTTCGCCTTCGGCGATTTTACGCAGGATGCGGCGCATAATTTTACCGCTTCTCGTTTTTGGCAATCCGCTTACAAACTGAATTTTATCGGGTTTTGCAATGGCCCCAATTACACGTGTAACAGTTGCAAGTATATCTTTCTTAGACAAGGCATCATCGTCATGTTTACTGTTAAAAATTACATACGCATAAATACCCTGCCCCTTAATATCATGAGGGTAGCCCACCACAGCACTTTCAACAACACCTGCATGCATGTTAATGGCGTTCTCAACCTCTGCAGTACCAATGCGGTGGCCGCTTACATTCAGCACATCATCTACACGGCCAGTGATACGGTAGTTGCCATCTTTATCGCGCAAAGCGCCATCACCTGTAAAATATAAATTCTCGTAGGTGGCAAAATAGGTAGTACGGCAACGCTCATGGTCGCAATAAGTAGTACGTATAGTGGCAGGCCATGGGAATTTAATGCAGAGATTGCCGCTTACAGTTTCCTCCTTTTCGTTATCAGGTACTTCCTCCCCTTTTTCATCTACTAACACCATTTGCACACCAGGCAAGGGAAGTGTTGCCCAGCTTGGTTTTGAAGGTGTTATGCCAGCAAGGTTGCTGATTAAAATACCGCCTGTTTCTGTTTGCCACCAGGTATCTACAATAGGGCATTTCTTTTTGCCAATATGTTCATCGTACCAATGCCATGCTTCTTCATTAATAGGTTCTCCAACAGTGCCCAATACTTTTAAAGAAGAGAGGTCTTTACCCTGCAAAGGTTCAAGCCCAAAGCCCATTAAGCTTCTTATAGCGGTAGGTGCAGTGTACAAAATATTTACTTTATGCCTGTCAACTACATCCCAAAAACGGCCTGCATCAGGGTAAGTAGGTATGCCTTCAAAAATTAAACTGGTAGCTCCTGCACTTAATGGTCCATACACAATGTAGCTGTGGCCTGTTATCCAGCCAATATCAGCAGTACAAAAATGTACCTGGCCTGGCTGGTAATTAAACACATTTACAAAGGTGTAATTGGTGTACACCATATATCCGCCGCAGGCGTGTACCACACCTTTTGGCTTACCTGTAGAGCCTGATGTGTACAAAATAAACAAGGGATCTTCTGCATCCATTTCTTCTGCAGGAAAAGAAACCACACCATCCTTCTCAACCTGCGATTCTGCATGTTCCATCTCTTCTTCCCACCAAACATCACGGCCTTTAATCATTGATACAGGGGTGCGTGTTCTGGTGTAGACAATCACGCGTTTAACTGTTTTATTACCTATCAGTGCATCATCAATTACGCTTTTTAAAGGAATGTCTTTACCACCACGAAAAGCACCATCGCAGGTAACAATAAATTCAGCTTTAGCATCTTCCAAACGGTCTGCAATACTTTGTGCGCTAAAGCCCCCAAATATTACGCTGTGTACCGCACCAATTCTTGCACAACCCAAAACCGCATAGGCTAGTTCAGGTACCATACCCATGTATATACAAACGCGGTCGCCCTTTTTTACACCATTATTTTTTAGTACCTGTGCAAACTGGCATACCCTTTTGTGCAGGCGGTTGTAGGTAACTGTTCTAACCCTTTCTTCAGGATTATTAGGCTCCCAAATAAATGCAGGTTCATCGCCTTTTGTTTTTAAATGGCGGTCGATACAGCTTTCTGTAATATTAAGTTTACCGCCTTTAAACCATTCAATTTTAGGTTCATTAAAATTCCAGTTAAGTACGGTATCCCATTTCTTTTTCCATTCAAAATTTTCAGCTATTTCACCCCAAAATTCTTCAGGGGTTTCAATGCTCTTTTTATAAACAGACTGGTACTCTTCAAATGATTTGATCTGGTATGGATAAGCCATAATTCGTTAGGTTATAGAATGTTTCGTTTAGCGGATGAAGATAATTTGCTACGCTGAATAATTTCAAATGAAATTACCATTATTTTTAAAAGTGTACTGCTGACAATATAGTTGCTATTGTTTTATTCACTATTTTCCAAGCCTGATTAAACGATAACAACCGCCTTATGGAATTAAACAAAAGTGCCATTAGAAAAGTAATCATGGCATCATCAATGGGTACGCTTATTGAGTGGTACGACTTTTACATTTTTGGCAGCCTCGCCCCTATTATTGCTTCACAATTTTTTCCCAAAACAAACCCCACAGCAGCGTTACTGAGTACACTCGCAACTTTTGCAGCAGGTTTTATAGTACGCCCCTTTGGGGCCCTGGTATTTGGAAGGCTTGGCGATATTGTAGGCAGAAAATATACTTTTCTTTTAACGCTTGTGTTAATGGGCGGATCTACGTTTGCTATTGGCCTGATACCTTCTTTTGACAGCATCGGCTATGCCGCACCAATACTTGTTTTACTATTGAGATTGATACAGGGTCTTGCACTTGGCGGCGAATATGGTGGTGCCGCTACTTATGTGGCAGAACATAGTCCCCATAACAGGCGTGGTTATTATACAAGCTGGATACAAACCACAGCCACTATGGGATTATTTGTGTCACTTGGTGTAATACTGCTTACGCGAAAATCATTGGGTATAGAAACCTTTAATAGCTGGGGATGGCGTGTGCCGTTTTGGGTATCCATTGCACTGGTTGGTTTATCTATTTATATACGTTTAAAAATGAGTGAAAGCCCGTTGTTCAGTAAAATGAAGGCAGAGGGCAAAACATCAACCAACCCATTAAAAGAAAGCTTTGGTAAAAAGCAGAATTTAAAAATGGTGCTTTTGGCATTGTTTGGTGCCACTATGGGGCAGGGTGTGGTTTGGTATACAGGACAGTTTTATGCACAGAGTTTTATAGAAAATGTATGTAAGATTGATTTTGAGCAAAGCCGTACCATACTTATCTGGGCCATTGTTTTTGCAACACCTGGCTTTGTAATTTTTGGTGGTTGGAGTGATAAAGTAGGTCGCAAATGGATTATGCTTGTTGGGATGTTATTGGCTGTTGTTACCTATAAGCCACTGTTCAATGGGCTTATAGCCATCAGCAATGAAGGCACAAAGGCAGAAATGGTACAGGATAAGAAGATTGAAACCGTTTCGTACGCCGTGCCAAAAACAACTGACTTTGTACGCGTTATTAAAACCACAAAGTATTATGAAGATGGATTAACAGTTACCAATACCATTAAAGATTCAAGTGATGCAGCAAGCTTAAAACACGATTCACCTGTAGCATTGGGAACCATAAAAACTTTAGGCACCAGCGGTTACTGGCAAATGATACTGATTGTTTTTGTAATGATTGTTTATGTTACCATGGTATACGGCCCTATTGCAGCATTTTTAGTAGAGATGTTCCCAACCAAAATAAGGTACACTTCTATGAGTTTGCCATACCATATTGGCAATGGCGTATTTGGGGGATTAACACCTTTTATTGCGACCTTGTTAACCACTATCTATACCAACGATAAACTGGCGGGATTATCTTATCCCATTATTATAGCAGCAGTTTGTTTGGTAATAGGTGCTGTTTACATCAGCAATAAAAAAGCAGTGGAAGAAGAAATTTAAGCCAACACAATCATTATCTCATTTACATCACATTATTATGAATCATATAAAAAAATATCTCGGCATTATTTGGTTGTTAATGGGGCCTGTAAGTTTATATTATCTTATCGCCACAGCGTGGCAGGAAATAGAAAAAAAGCCTGTGTTGGATACCAAAATACAATGGGGGGTTTTTATTGGTGTGTTTATACCTATTGCTATTGGGTTAATGATTTTTGGATGGTATGCTTTACAGGGTGAGTATGAGAAAGTAGAGGAATGATTGGCTAAACAGTTAGCATAATTGAATTAAAAATAATTATTAATGATAAAATAGATTGCTTGCATTGATTGCAATTATTATGTTCACACGCAACAGGTAAAATACATTTGCAGCAAAAAAAATAATTTATGGCAGCATTTGTTATTGTAGAAGTTACCGTTAACGATCCTGAAGCATACGAAGAATATAAAAAGCTAACACCAACAACCATTGCAGCTTATAATGGCAGGTTTGTGGTTAGAGGTGCGCCAACAGAAAGCCTGGAAGGCAATTGGCAGCCCCAGCGTATTGTGGTACTGGAATTTCCATCAGTAGCAAGGGCCAAAAAATGGTGGGCATCAGAAGAATATGCAGCAGCAAAAGAAATAAGGCAGCGAACTGCTACTACAAAAATGCTGGTAGTAGCGGGGGTATAATACTTTACACCAGGTAATTCAGGTAGTACTCATCCAGGTGTTCTTTATCCATAAACGCATAGGGTATCCATTGCTTTTCTACAGGCAGGTACAGTTCTACTGCATTGGCATCAGGAAAAGCTTTATAATCAAAACGGGTAGTGGCGGTGCTGATATAACCTGTGTAATAATACGTCATCCCGAGTGCTTTTACCGCATCTATTTTTTTCAGCATCAGGTATTTACCCAAACTGTATTGCTGGTAATTGGGGTGGTACATGTTCATGATACCAGCAATAGCAATGCTGCCTTTATCAAAAAAACCAACAGCTATTAACAGCTCTCCATCTCTTACCTCAATCATACAAGAATCAAATGGGTTAGCAATTTGTGTCTGGTGCAGGTAAGAGGTACAGGTTTCGCTGGTACTAAATGGTACGTGATTGCGATATAAGGTGTACAAGGCTTCAACTTCATCTGTTACTGCTGCTTTGTTTACAGTTACGTTAAAGCGGGCGCATTTTTTTCTTATCAGCAAAGCTTGCTTTTGTTCCTGTATTTTTTTAATGCGGGTTCGCAGCCAAAAGGCTGGAATAAGGTAACTGTTTTCATCTACCTGGGTATCATTGCAGGTAAACATCAAGTGCTGGCTGCGGTAATACCCTGCTGCAAGGCATACATCAAGCAAAGTGCCTGTAAAGCCTTCTTCTCCAGCCAATAAAGAATGTGGTTCCTGTTTCATAAAAGCGAAAGGCAAAGATGCGGTAACAGTAAAGAATTTCCTGTAAATATTCCCTTTTGTACTATAGCCTGTCAACATTTTTTTCAAAGTACCTTTAGTTTGTAAATGCCCCTTACGTCTTTCACGCCTACTTAAACAATCAAAATTCATCCACATAAGCTGGTTCCAGCAACTAAAATGTTTTACCCATTTGTTGCAGTCATATTTTAAAACACATTTGTAAAAAAATTGGTCAGGGTACCAGTGACTTAATCCTATGAATATTATTCCTCGCAATAACGCACAGGAATTTCTTCTCCTGCCTATCTTCATACCAAATTAAAGGCAGTTTATGTCCCTAACATTTACGCTCATTCAAACACAATTATTCTGGGAAGATATTGATGCCAATCTTGCAATGCTGGAAGAAAAGATAAACAGCATCAGCACAAAAAAAGAAGTAGTGGTATTGCCTGAAATGTTCAGCACAGGTTTTAGCATGAAGCCTGAACAACTTGCTGAAACCATGGATGGCAAAGCAGTACAGTGGATGAAACGCATTGCCATACAGCACAAAATAATTATTGCAGGCAGTGTAATGATAGAAGAAAATGGTCACTATTATAACCGTTTAATATGGATGCTGCCAAATGGTGAGCATGGCTTTTATAACAAACGCCATTTGTTTGGCTATGCAGGTGAAGATGAGCATTACACAGCGGGCAGCAAACGTTTAATAGCACAGGTTAAAGGCTTTAAAATAAACCTGCAGGTTTGTTACGACCTTCGTTTTCCTATATGGGCAAGGCAAGCAAGCGTTGAAGATGGCACTGCTGAATATGATGTTTTATTATACGTTGCCAACTGGCCAGAGCGAAGAAACCACGCCTGGAAAACCCTGCTTACTGCACGCGCCATTGAAAACCAGTGTTATGTAATAGGGGTAAACCGTGTAGGCAACGATGGCAATAATATTTACCATAGTGGCGATAGTATGGTGGTAGATGCGATGGGCGAAATCCTTTATCATAAAGCAAATGACGAAGATATTTTTACCATTACTTTACACAAAGAACCATTGGAAGAAATAAGAAAGAAAATACCTTTTTTAAAAGATGCTGATGAATTTAAAATAATAACTGCCGATTAAACCTAAGGTAACAGTTGTATGAAAGCTTATTGCGCCGATAAAATATTTACAGGGGATGAGATGCTGCCACACCATGCAGTTATAGTTAACGATGGGGTTGTTACAGGCATTCTGCCACAGGTTTCGCTTGATAAAAACATCCCTGCCATTCATATTCCACAACCCTATATTGTACCTTCTTTTATTGATGTACAGATATATGGCGCAGGCGGCAAACTTTTTAGCGTACACCCTACGGCTGATGCTTTGCATGAGCTGTATCATTACTGCAAACTGGGTGGAGCTTTTAATTTCATGCCCACTGTTGCTACCAATACTTATGATGTAATTCACCGTTGCATTGATGGTGTACGAGAATACTGGCAACAGGGCGGCAAAGGTTGCCTTGGCCTGCATGTAGAAGGCCCCTGGATAAACCCTGTAAAGCGCGGCGCACATATTGAAAGCCTGATACATGCACCCACTGTTGAGCAGGTTGGTTCATTGCTGGAGTATGGCAAAGATGTGATTCGCATTATTACCCTTGCACCTGAAGTTTGCAGTAAGGAAGTACTTGAAATAATTGATGCCTACGATATCATCATTTCTGCAGGCCACAGCAATGCCACTTTTAGCCAGGCAACACAGGCTTTTAACAAAGGCATAAATACGGTTACCCATTTGTACAATGCCATGAGTGGTTTACAGCACCGTGAAGCTGGTTTGGTGGGTGCTGCGTTTTTACATAAAACAGTAATGGCAAGTATTGTGGCCGATGGCTATCATGTTGATTATGCCGCTATTAAAATTGCTTACCAGCAAATGAAGGGGCGGTTGTTCGCCATTACAGATGCTGTTACTTCAACCACTGAAGGCCATTATCCGCATGAGCTGGTGGGTGACAGGTATATGAGCAGCAACATACTTAGCGGCAGTGCATTAACCATGGGCAAAGCATTGCAAAACCTGGTTACTTATGCGGGCATAGATTTACAGGAAGCCCTGCGTATGGTAAGCTATTATCCTGCAAAATTGCTTGGCATTAATCATAACAATGGCATTATTGAAAAAGGCCACAAAGCCAATTTTATTGCACTTGATGATAAGCTGAATGTGCATGAGGTTTTGGAAGCTGAGTAGCATACTATTTTTGGGAATAAGCAATTTGACTATTCATTCTATAAAATACACTCTGTGCAACAACGCTGTGTTACCCGGTGGTTAAGAATCGCATATAGTGTCCGGGTGACTCCTTTCACCAAAACCTCCTTATATTTATAACAACGATTTTTCTATTACAGCTTGCCATTAACCTTTAATGCTTACTAACTTATGGCTATACGTGTAGCAATCAACCACAAAACAACATATCATTACGACAGGCTGGTTTCCTTATCACCACATATTTTCAGGTTACGCCCTGCCGTACATTCACGCACCCTTATTGAAGCATATTCCTTTAAAATTTCGCCTAAAGAGCATTTCATCAACTGGCAGCAGGATCCCTTTGGCAACTACCAGGCAAGGGTGGTTTTTCCTGAAAAAACAAAGGAACTGAGTGTTGAAGTGGAAGTAATTGCCAACATGGTGGTTATTAACCCCTTCGACTTTTTTGTAGAAGAATACGCTGAAAAATTTCCCTTTACCTATCCCGCTCAATTACAAAAGGAGCTCATTCCTTACTTCGAGATAAAAGATGATGGCCCATTGCTAACACAATGGCTTGACAATTTACAGGTTCAGCCAGGCGTCACCATTAACGATTTTCTGGTATTCATTAACCAGAAATTGAACAAAGACATTAACTACAGCATTCGCATGGAGCCAGGTGTGCAAACCTGCGAAGAAACACTTATCAAAGCCCTTGGTAGTTGCCGTGATAGTGCATGGCTACTAGTACAAATTTTAAGGCATTTGGGCCTTGCGGCGAGGTTTGTCTCTGGCTATCTGGTTCAGCTAACAGCAGATATAAAATCACTGGATGGCCCTTCAGGCCCTGAAGCTGACTTTACTGATTTACATGCATGGACAGAAGTGTACATTCCTGGTGCAGGCTGGATTGGCCTTGACCCTACTTCTGGCTTGTTTGCAGGCGAAGGCCATATTCCATTGGCCTGTACACCAGATTATGTGAGTGCTGCACCCGTAGTTGGCGCTACCGATAAATGCGAAACCACTTTCAGTTTCAGCAATACCGTTACCCGTATTCACGAAGACCCACGTGTAACAAAACCTTACAGCGAAGAGCAACTGGCTGCCATCAATGCCACAGGTTTTAAGGTAGATGCAGACCTTGATGCAGGCGATGTTCGTATGACCATGGGCGGCGAACCAACCTTTGTTTCTATTGATGATATGGAATCTGACCAGTGGAATACCGCTGCCGATGGTTTGGAAAAACGCATCCTTTCTCATGAACTTATTTTCAGGCTGCGCGAGAAGTTTGGTCCGCAGGGTATGCTACATTATGGGCAAGGTAAATGGTACCCAGGCGAGCCGCTACCACGCTGGCAATATGGTTTGTTCTGGCGTAAAGATGGCCATGCCATCTGGAAGAACAAGGCCTTAATGGCTTTGGAAGATGCAAAGAAAAAATACGACCATACCCATGCCGAAGCCTTTGCAAAAGAGCTGGCCAAACGCCTTGCGGTAAGCGAAGAAAATGTTACTCCGGCTTACGAAGATGTGTTCTACTTTTTATGGACAGAAGAAAAAATACCTGTTAATATAGATCCGCTGAAAGCGAATTTAAAAGACAGTATTGAACGCAGAACTTTGGCGCAATTACTGGAAAAAGGTTTGGATACTCCTGCTGGGTTTGTACTGCCTTTAGAATGGAACCACTGGAACGATAAATGGCGCAGTTGCAAATGGGAAATAAGCCGTGGCAATTTGTTTTTAATGCCGGGCAATTCGCCTATTGGCTTGCGTTTGCCTTTAAAATCATTACCAGCTGTTGCTAAAGACAAAGAACCGCAACGTGTAGAAAGAAGCTTGTTTGAAGAACTGCCGGCACTTGAAAACTACCACGAGAATATTGTTGGCCGTTATGGTTTTATTTCAGAACACATGGCACCGCCTGTGCGTACACCAGAAGCCGTTGTAAAAAAGCAGGAGAAGAAAGAAGAAAAGAAACCCGAACCTAAAATATCAACAGAGGAAGAGTCAAAACCTTTGTACGATGTAGATACCATTATCACTTCGCTTTGTGTTGAAGCAAGGGACGGTATCGTTTATATTTTCATTCCACCTGTGGTTTATGTGGAACATTATTTAGACCTTATTGCCTCTATTGAAGCATCGGCTGAAAAGCTTGGTATTCCTGTACGTATAGAAGGTTATGAGCCACCACGAGATAATCGTATGGAACGTATGGTGGTATCGCCAGACCCTGGTGTAATTGAAGTAAATATCCATCCTTCTAAAAACTGGAAAGAACTGAACCATAATATTGATACACTGTACGAACAGGCATATTTATCAAGGTTGGGTACAGAAAAATTTATGCTTGATGGCAGGCATACAGGCACTGGCGGCGGTAACCATATTACCATTGGTGGTGCTACACCTGCTGATAGCCCCATACTTCGCAGACCTGATGTTTTGCGCAGTTTAATTACTTATTGGCAACATCATCCTGGCTTATCATATTTGTTTTCAGGCGCTTTCATTGGCCCAACTTCTCAAGCCCCGCGTTTTGATGAAGGCCGTGATGAAAAGCTCTATGAAATGGAGATAGCCTTTAGCCAGGTACCTGAAGATGGTTTTGTTCCTTTCTGGCTGGTAGACAGGCTTTTCCGCCATTTGCTTACAGATATTACAGGCAATACACACCGTGCAGAGTTTTGTATTGATAAATTATATTCACCCGACTCTTCTACAGGAAGGCTTGGTATTGTTGAGTTCCGTGCTTTTGACATGCCGCCTCATAAGCAAATGAGTTTGTTGCAGATGCTGTTGATCCGTGCCCTTATTTCGTGGTTCTGGAAAAAACCTTATAAGCACGATCTTGTTCGCTGGGGTACAGAATTGCATGATAAATTCATGCTGTCCCATTATGTTCATCAGGATATGCAGGAAGTGGTGAACGACCTTAACAGTGCTGGTTACGATTTTAATATCAGTTGGTTTGAACCCTTCTTTGAATTCCGCTTTCCGCATTATGGCAGCGTGCAGGTGCAGGGCATAAATATGGAAATACGCATGGGTATTGAACCATGGCATGTACTGGGCGAAGAAGTGTCAAGTACAGGTACTGCAAGGTTTGTAGATTCTTCCCTTGAAAGGATACAGGTAAAACTTACCAATTTAAACGATGCGCGTTATGCATTGCTTTGCAATGGTGCAAGGGTTCCTTTGCGTGCAACGGATACTAAGGGCGAATATGTATGCGGCATCCGTTACCGTGCATGGCAGCCGCCAAGTGCATTGCACCCAACTATTGGTGTAGATACACCGCTTGTATTTGATATTGTAGATACATGGAATGGCCGCAGTGTTGGTGGTTGCACCTACTATGTGTCCCATCCCGGTGGCAGAAGTTACGACACCTTTCCTGTTAACAGTTACGAAGCAGAAAGCCGCCGCGTAAGCCGTTTCTGGGACCAGGGTCATACCCCAGGTACCATTCAGCCAAGGGCATATTATTCTTTCACTGAACATTTTATAGAGCAGAACAGGCAGCCTTATTTATGCGATGCCGCGCCATTAGAAGTAAATAAAGAATACCCTGCCACACTTGATTTAAGGCAAACCTGGAAGAAGAATAAAAAGTAAATGACAGGTTATAAAACAACAATGGTTGCCAGCTTTAAAGTTTGGCAACCATTGTTGTTTACAGGGAAAGGTTTAGATAAACCGCTGCATACCAATAATGCTGCATCTTTGCAATCATTTAAAATCCTTCAATAAATTGTATGAAATACAAACATTTATTTTTTGACCTTGATCATACTTTGTGGGACTTTGAAACCAACTCTCGCGAAACACTTCAGGAACTTTACGAACTGAATAAATTAGACACGAAAGGCGTTGCAGAATTCAGTCATTTTTTTGAACGGTACACTTACCACAATAACCGCCTTTGGGACAGGTACAGCAAAGGATTTATAAAACAGGATGAGCTGAAATGGAAGCGTATGTGGCTGAGTTTACTGGATTATAAACTGGCTGATGAAACATTATCAAGAACCTTATCGCTACAGTTTCTTGAGCGGTTGCCGCACAAAAAAAACCTCTTCCCGCATACCATAGAAGTGCTTACTTATTTGCAGGAAAAAGGCTACGACCTTCATCTTATTACTAACGGTTTTGAAACCATTCAGCACAGCAAACTGGCCAACAGCAGCCTTACTGATTTCTTTACCCATGTTATTACTTCTGAAGGCAGTAACAGCTTGAAACCCAATAAAGAAATTTTTAATTATGCACTTGCCAAAGCCAATGCCCGACAGCATCACAGCATAATGATAGGCGATAATTTAGAAGCTGATATTCGTGGGGGAATCAATGCGGGGATGGATACGATTTATGTTAACCACATCAATGTTCATCCGCATATTGAACCAACTTTTATGGTGCATGACCTTAAAGCTTTGCTAACTATTTTTTAAATGAAAACAAGCGGTGCTTAAATAATAATGCAAAAAAACAAAGGCGATAATTATTATCGCCTTTGTTTTTAAATAATTAGTTTTTCATCAATTTTTGAGTGTGCCACTTTTTGCCATCAAAAACTTGCAGTATATAAGTATCTGGTGCCAAAGATGATACATTTATTTTTGTTGATTCGATGCCATCATTAAATTTGATTGTTTTCTTAATGGTGCCTAATTTATCTGTAATACGTATTTCTTTAATCTTAAATTTCGGGTTTTTAGATTTTACCTCTGCATCACCATTTGATGGGTTAGGCGAGACCCTAAACATTTCCCCGCCATTGGTACTGCAATCAATAGTTGTCCATTCGCTATAGGTATTGCCTGTGCCACATGCGTTTGTATAAGTTAGGGAAACATTCAGGTATCCATTGCTTAGGCCTTGTGGGCAATTATCTGCAATTATAGCTACGTTATACCTATCATTAGGGCCTTGTATAGTACCACCTTGCACAGACCAATTATAAGACCCAACTAAGGCATCCCCTGCTTCATATTCTAATAGTTGGTTCTGCGAAACTGCTAAAGGCGGCACAAGTCCTACAATATCACTAGGGGTTTGGGTACCTACCACTATGTTTTCTTTTGCTATAGTAATATTAGCCCCCCCACAAGCATTATTAATTGTTGCCGTAAGTGTTATGGTGCCATCGGCTAACTTACTTACTGTTACTTGGTTGCCATTGGGTATAAGGCTTACAATATTTGAAGGTGAAGCAGACCATGTTACGTTTGCGCCTATCGGCAGACCTGAAATAGAATAAGCATTTGAAGTTCCACATACAACATTGTCCCCGCTAATAGTAAGATTGCTAATGAATGGATTTCCTACACCCACAGCAAACCAAGCGTTGGTAACAGATATTTCTTGGCAGGAACCAGAACCAAATAAATCAATTGCAGCTTGGATCGTTGCATTCCTTGCCGCTACATAGTTTGCAGATGAATTAAGATATACCGACTCAGCTCTATAAGCAATGCGTTGTGCATCATTTATACCTATGGCACCAACTGAAAAAGTATTAAAAATGTCATTTGTTCCACTACCACCTTGAGAAAGAAGAAAAAACCAGTGAGAAAGAACCGTTGAGTTATTATGAGGTTCGCCATCAGCTCTCCAAAATTCCCCTTGGTAAGTATCAGGATGTTGACCTTCTGCAGCAGTAGTAGTTTTTGGATTTTGGAGATCACGGATACATGAAAATATGGCACTATTAACCACTTCTTCACCCATTAGCCATGTTTGTTTAGTCGGCGCAGCCCAATTTTCAATGCAAGCGCTCCAAATGTCGCTAAAGCCTTCGTTTAATGCACCTGATTCGGTATTACCTGGTGTTAAAGAAGCAGTAAACTGATTAATCCCATGCCCTAATTCATGAGAACATACGTCTAATGCTGTTAACGGATTTAAAATGGATCCATCGCCATCGCCATAACGCATAACGTTATTCGCACCATCCCATTGAGCATTATTAGGCCACGCGGTTGAACTGGCGTCAAAATAATGAACATAACCTGTTATTGTAAGTCCAGCACCATCAATACTATTTCTGTTAAATATCGTTTGCCAAAAATCAAGTATCGTTTCAGCCGCCCAATGTGCATCTAACGCGGGTCGATCGGGGGTGATATTTGTCCAACTACCATTTGTCCAATTTGTATTGTTGTTAGCAAACTCTGTCGCATTGGCGTAATTAGCAGCACTATTCATATTAAGCGTCTGTATAGTTACCCCATTCCTAGTTTCTCTTAATCTTATACCCCCCGTATATGTATCACCAGTTATATTTCTATTGCCACTATATCTTGTTTGTGCAACACAAGGAACATTAACATCTAGAATTAAAGGGACTTTTTGTATAATATTTCCAGTTATCGCATCAACAAAAATCCATTGCTCATTATTTGGAGCAAGTGATGAGATTGTAAATTTCCATGATAGCTTAAATACATTACTTCCGTTTAGATAGTCCTTTGATATTACTAATTCACCTTTGGGATAATATGTAGCTTTTATGTTCTTGGTATTCTGTTTTATAAATTTTTCCATTGCCCCATCTTCCCATTTATATTTTTTTGCTCCCACAAAAGCTACTGATTTATCAATGCTTGTTTTTCATCTATCAGGGGAACTATTGATTTGACATTAATTTCTTGATAATCACCATTTATTGTTTCTATGTGTCCGTTTTTTCCATGGATTAAATATTCTACATTTTCAACTTTAATGCCTTTATAGTATTGTTGAAATCTTTTGTGTACTATGCCTAGTTCGTCCACATTTTCCTTAATAATCTTAAATTCGTCTTCTTTTTTAGCGTGTAAAATCAATTTTAAAAAAGAAGTATCATTCTGCATCTTTCTATTGGAGTTTGAGTTTTGTTTGAACTTTGCAAAGCTTATTCTTCCTTTTTCATTTCTTTGAATTATTAATGTATCCCCCTTTTGGGCTTGCACAAATACAAAGTTTAAACTTAATGTTACGGCAAATAAATAGGCTAAAATTTTCTTCATAATTAAATTGTTATTGATTATTTTTTGTATAGAAATAATAAAAAGGATCTGAAGCGTTGTCAATAAGTATAAGTGTATCTGACTTTATTCTATCAACTATATACATGTAAGGAAATGCATACCCGGGTGTATAGCTATATGTTAATAAATAGGTAGAATCATTAAAATAATTTTTTGCTCTTTGCCACCTAATCTCTGCATCTACTACAACACCAGCAGAATCATTACCTATTACAATATGAGCAGGTTTTAAGATTATATATGAATTATGTTTTGCAGGGTATTTTGATACCAAAAAACCGCCATAAGTGTATTGTAGTTTCCATTTCCCTTCAATATTTGCTTGAATAACTGACAGGGGCTTATCATATAAAACTATATTCAGCGGATCATTCGTTTTTTTACAATTCACAAAACAAAAACACGCTATAAGAAGTGATATTATTGTTAATTTTTTTATAGTCAAAGTCATTAAGATTAAGTTTATGTAGTTGTAAAAAATGCCAATAGGGTTTTGACAAAACATTTCAAATAGATTTCACTAAAGGCATAAGTTTAATTTTTAATTAAAAATAGGACATACTTGATTATACGTTGATTAATTTTTCTCAAATGTAAAAAATAAAATGACAAATATGTCATTAATAAAACAAATATCTTTTTCCACTTTGCCCTTCATCAATGGGGCAAATAAAGAATGACATATTACTTCAAAAAATTGCCTTAAAACTAAAGTCGTTACGGGAAGCCAACGGTATTACACAAGAACAGTTTTATAACGATACCGATATACATATTGCGAGGATTGAAACCGCGAGGAACAATATATCCGTAAGCACCCTTGCCAAACTTTGCGCTTACTTCAATTTATCATTAAGTGATTTTTTTAAAGGATTTTAAATATGGTTCTAAATTAAAATGCCGGCAATTTTACTTGCCGGCATTTTATATTTTATATTTTATGATGCTTAATCTTCTAAACCAACTCTCTTCCTTTTGCTGTTTGTTGGTTTCTTTTAACAACGCTTGCACCAATAAAAGAACCGAGCATACCCATTATAAAGTTTACAATAAGGGCGTTTACAATTATCATCATCCCTGTCTCATTTTGAGAATATAACATTGAGTTGCCTGTGGCAGATTGTGCGGCCTGTTCAACTTCATCTGTCTTCATTTCAAAATAACCATACTTAACTGCTGCAATAATAAAAGTAACAACAGTTGTTACAGCTACTGCAATTAAAGTGGTTCTAAACCCTGTAAAAAATAAGGAACGTATATTCCCATGATTGCCCAACTCCTCAATATTAAAATACTTTATGCAGGCTACAATGCAAATAAAAAGTAGAAAATTGCCTAAATAAGGCAACCAGAATTGCTCGTTACTATTACCAAATAAAAAAATACAAGTAGGTATTAAATAAACTACCGAAGCCATTAAGGCATACGATATATAATGCGATCTTAATTTACTATCTGCGCTCATGATCTTAATTTTTAGATAGTACCCATTAAAAAATCGAACCGAAAATGAACAGTGAGTTGCGTGGATGAAATTCCTCACAGCTATAAAACCGTTTTTTTAATACCCTCAAATATTGACCTCCATAAAAGCCCAAAAAAAGGATTATTGTCTTTGCCTTTGTACACAAAAGTTTCGTTTTTATTACGGTGATTTTTGTTTTTCACCGCCAGGTTGGCAAGAAAAGAAACCGTCTTTTTCTCTTCAAGGCTATCGTTATTGTCTTGTTTTAAAAGTGTGAACTTAAGGTCGTCATAATTGGCATTTACAAATCCTTTACTTCCCTTACGGCTTCCATCAATCATAAAACTTAAAGAATTAAGCATGCCGCTGTTCATTTTAATACGCCCAAGCGCATTAACAAAAGGGTTGGCCTGTTGCAGATTAAACTTTGCAAGATTGCCTGTAACAAAAACATTTTCACCCGGTGGCGGATTGTAAAAAAGCTGCCATTTTGTGGTTAAGGCACCGCTGCCCATGAACCTTGCTTTTATATCAACAGTTAAAGGTTGATTCAAATTGGCCTTGTTGTGTATGTTGGTAATCGTGGCACTGATATTTGAGAAAAACAGTTTTCCTTCAAGTTTGGTATCGCTTGATTTTTCTGTGTACGCAACCCTGCTGCCATTTAGTTTAATGCTTGATATGTCAATTTCAAAAGGCAGTTTCAGCAGCTTTTGCTGCGGATAAGTTCCTTTTTTTATGGCAGTATCTATTCGCAATGTTTTATCGTTGTAAATAGAAAGATCAAGTTGCATAGTAACCCGAGATGCTTTGAACTTATTATCAAACAGCAATTCTTTTAAATCAACATTATTGGCAGAAATATCTTTAAAAAACATTGTAAAAAGATCTCTGTTAACGCCTTGCTGCACTGCCAGTTGCTTATTTTTAATGCCTGGCTGCATGGTAAATTTATCTATTTGCAGCAAGCGGTTTTTATAGGAATATTTTATTCCTTTTAGCTTAATAATATGTACCTCTTTAGCAGGCAACAACTTCCATTCTGCAACATTTAAGGCAAAGGAGGTATTGGTGAAATACGTTTCTGCATTTAACCCCTTATCATCAATAACTATATTATTTACTAAAGCATTAATGCCCGTAATAATAGCCGTTGTTTTGCCTTCTTTTTTAGTGGTAATATTTGCATTCACCAGCTTAAAAGAATCTACTTTAACAGTACTGAACATGCCTGGAATTTCTATGACTGTTTTGCCTGTTGTTTTACCGCTTTTCTTATCGTTCTGTTTAACAGAAAGGGTAACATTACTTACCGTTAATTTTTTGGTGTTGAATTTTTGCTTTGTAACAAAATCGCTGGTATGTAAACCTTCAAATGCAATATTGCCAATGGTTTGCTGCGCAGAAGTTAAAGTATCAATTGACAAAACACCCTTGGCTGCATTGTAATAAAGAGCTTGTAAAGCAGTACTTTTTGCCGTATCATTACTCTTCACAAACATGGCTTTGCCTGTTGATAGCACAGCATCTTTTATAAAGTAAGCAATGATGTTATTATAGTTATGCAGACTGTCTATCGTAAAGTTTTTTATCGCCGTTTGAATCCTTTCTACTGAAACTGAACTTGCCTTTTGTTTGTCCTTATAATTAAAAGCACCACCTGTTACTTCAATGCTGTTAGCGTGAATAAAATTGTATTTTCCAAGAATGGTTTTGTAAAGTTCAAGCGTATCGTTGGCTGTAATTTTTGTGGTATCGGCAGTGGTAAATTTTGTTAGGGTGAATTTGGGATCACGCAGTACAATCCCGTCAACATCAAGCGCATTACCTGAAAGAAGATCCAGCGATTTTAGACCCGAAATTTCCAGCGATTTCATTGATACATGTGCAAGGCTGCCTGGTATGGTATCGTAGGTAATAATGCGTTTTAAAACGCTGCTGTCAACCTGTAACTGCAGGTTATAAAAAGTGGCATTGCCCATCACTTCATTAAAAGAAAGACTGTCATAAGTAAGCCTGTACAACCGTTCAGTTTGTTTGCCTACAGTTTGTCTTATGGTATCTTTTAAAAATTGCTTGCGTATTATAAACCACCATGTTAATGACGCTGTAAGCAATATTAATATGGTGATAATTGAAATTTTTTTTACGGTCATGGTGTTTATAACTTACCTGCCTACCATTAATAAACCGTGCCTGTAATTTTGTAACCAAAATATTTGTACCTTTTTTTTGGTTACAACTAAAACGGTTACAAAGTTGTAACCATATTTTTTGCAACAACAAGTTTGGTTACAAACAGAGTGGCTACATAATCAAGTTATTTTAATTGGTTAAAAAGGATACCCAATAGCTATATTAAATACCAGGTTTTCACTTCGCCAGGCTTTATCACCAAAGTTTAAATCGCCACCAACCCAACGCTGCCCCATTGGCAACCATGGTTTAGCCAATGGAAATGCAACATCCAAACGAATTATTAAAATACTGGCATCTACCCTTAAACCCAAACCTGCATTTACAGCAAGCTCTTTTAAAAAGCTTTTTGTTAGCTGCCCTGCGGGCGAATAAAGAATTGAATCCCTCGTCCACACATTACCTGCATCTAAAAAGATGGCACCTTTTAAACGCGGGGCAAGAATTGGAAAACGTATTTCGGTGTTGAACTCAAGCTTATAATCACCACCAACCTGCGGATAATATAACTGCTGAAAAGCGGTTGGTTTATTGGTACCAGGCCCCAAAGTACGCGGACTAAAACCACGCAAACTGCTGGAACCACCAATAATAAACTGCCTAGAAAATGGAAGAAACCTCGAGTTACCATAAGGCATACCAACACCAACAATTACACGGTTTGCCCAATAAAGATCAGTAGCAAGTTTACGGCTGTAACGAAAATCAAGATCGGCTTTTGCATACTGTGCAAAATAGCCGCCTGCAACTTTTTTACTGTATGCGTCTTTGGCACCAGTTACGGCGCCAGCAATGTTTCCTGCAAGCTCTGCATTGGCATTAAAGTAAAAAATATTGCGTGAGTTTGGATAAGTAGTTGAAGTAAGAAAATTGTAAAAAGAGGAAAGGATCAGCTCTGGTAAATTACTTAAACGTAACACTTCGTTAGTGCCAATCTGTGCCCTGTATTTTTCAGAAAAACCAGTGGTATTGGTGTACGTAACACTAACAGGCGCAATCGTATGTTCCATATTTATTTTGCTTTTCCAGTTTATTTCGTACTGAAAACGTGAAAAGTTTTTAGTGTACAACTGCTGTCTTCTAAACCACTCATAACCCAATGTAAACCTTGTACGTGGCGGAAACAAATTTGTTTCTTTTATCCTGAAAGGCACTGCAAACCTTGGTATCACGAGGCTAAGTTCAGCACCTAAGCGATAATTATTATTGTTCTTTAAAGAATCTATAGTGGCAGTTTCGTAAGACACATAGGTTTTTACATTAAAGGCTTCAGCGCCTTTAAACAGGTTACGGTTTAGCCAGTTAATATTTAATTGACCACCCACGTATGAGTTGGATTTTCCAAAAGTGCCAATCTCTGCCTGTATGGTTTTTTTCTTTTGCGGCGTAAGGTAATAGTACGCATTAAGGCTGTTGATAGTATCGCTTTCTGTAGCAAGCTCAAACCTGTTTTTTACAAACTTAAAAGCACCAAGGTTTATAAATCGGTTAAGCGTTTTATTCTGCTCGCGCAGAGAATACATTCTGCCTGGCCTGTACGTAATACCTTTTGTAAAAACAGATGGTTTAAACTTGTGAACGGTATCACGTATATAAATGCTGTCAACCTTTGTAAGCCCCACCATTGAAGTATCTGGCGCAGGAAATAATAACGTGTAATTTGGAAAAACAACAATGTTATTGATGGTGTATTGCTTAATTACTTTAGATGGTGTGCCAGGCTTAAGGCTCATATAAATATTAGCCTTGTAATCTTTTAAAGTAGTGTCTTCGTAAGCAATAATATAATCAGGATTAAAGTAGTAATAGCCTTTGTTTTTAAGCAACAAATCAACACGACTGCGTTCTGTTTTTATTTTATCAAGCGTTACTCTTTCGCCGCTAACCAGTACCGATTTTTTGTCAAGGTCTTTAAGAATATTGGTTAGTAGTTTACTGCTGTCCATCTTCCATTCAACCTTGCCAATCTCGTAAGGGTGCGCCACGTTTACGTTATACCTTGCGGTGAGTTTATATCCTTTTACAACAGAATCGCCGGAAGCTTTACTTCGATAGTAGCCTTCGTTTTCAAGATATCCTTTCATGTTTTCGGTATTCAGTTTTATCTTAACTGTACTTCCAAAAACGGGGGGTTCTGCAAACTTTTCCCTTAACCAATGTTTAAAGCCTTTTTGCCTTTTAGGTTCGCCAATCGCATACCAAAAGGCTACTTTATAAGGCCATCCCAATAGCATTTTATTCTTCTTTGGAATGGTTATTTTTTCCATTTGCTTGCGTATACTTTTAGTGCTTACCTTAAAGCCACTGTCTTTGCTAACAGTTACTTTGGCACCATTGTAAAGCGTTTCACCCTTAGGTAATTTTTTTCTTACACTACACGCTGAGAGAATAATCAGGAAAATAAATATATAGCTGATAAAATTTTTCATTGTACTTCTTTGGCTTACCCTTTAGGTTTTTGTGCAGGTGGTACACGGTTCATTATTGTTTCCACTTCTTCTTTTTTCTTTTTGAATATTTCTCTGAATTTTTCATAATTCATGGTTAGCGAAAATGCCACACCTGTTTCAGTAAAGTAACCATCAAGAATAGCCTCATATTGGTTACGGCGGTAAGCTTTTAATGCATATTTGCCATCTTTTGACAATTTGTAAGTAGTACTTATATCTGGCAAAAATTGCAGGTTGCTGTTGTTCTGTGTTTTGGCCAAAGGGTCATCACCTTCAACAGTAAAGCTTTTACCAACGGTAACAATCAAGCGGTCGTTCAGTAATTGTTTAGAGAGTTCAACATTTAAATCGGTACGGTTAGCGGTGTTGGTGCTTGCATCGCCTTCATAGTTTTTAAGGTCAAGATTAATATCAACACCCTTAATTAAATCGGCCGCAATCTGGTTTACTGCTTCTGCTAAAAACTTGCTGGCACTTTGTTTAACCACATCGCTGGTACTGCTGTTGCTGCCATTGCCTGCAAAAAAATCGCTGCTACGGTCGCCGATAAATCTTCCTAAAATAAGCAGCGCAAATACCTGCTTGTTCATATCAGATTCGCTATAACGGTACTGCTCTAACTTGTTTTCAATAGTGGTAGCAAGGTTATTGTTTACCCCTTCTGCATTGTCCTGTACCCTTATGTCAAAACTCAATTCAGGTTTGGTTAAGCGGCCTTTTATTTTAAGCAATACTTCAAAAGGTACTTTGCGGTTATAAGCTGCACCAAGCGTTGCACTGTTCTCTGATACCTCGTTGCCAAGCAATTCTTTAGGTGATGTTTCTACCACATATTTAGCAGTAATATCGGCAGTTCCATTCATTGGGTTGCCAGCAAAAGTGATGGTGCTTCCATCAACAAGGTCAAACCTTCTTTTAATAAACTGGTAGCTTAAACTGTAAGAACCCTCCTTTAACTGGTAAATACCAGTAAGGCCCATAATACCATTTTCATCAACACCTGCATTCAGTTCTGCGCTGCCTCTTACGGTAAGTTCATCACCTGTAGTTGGGTCTATTAAAACGGTTACATTGGCGTTTTCATCTATCTCTAAATTAAGGTTGTATTTAAGGCCTGTGTACTTTGCTACAACTGCGGTGTCAGAAGCATTTGCAAACAGTACATTGCTGCTTTTAAAGCTGCGTATGGTATCCATATCAACAAACTTTACCACCTGCTGCATATCATCTTTATAATCATTTTTTGCAGGCAATACATAGTGTACATCACTCTTCTCATTTAATCTTGCACTGCCTGAAATATCTGGCGCACCTGCACTTCCACCAATGTGCATAGCTGCATCAACATAGCCAACACCATATATCATTGCAGTAGATGTACGTGGCTGGTTTACCGCTAAAAAGTTTTTGGCATTAACCTTAATATCAAGTGCCATATCATTATCCTTCTGTACTTTAACGGTACCATCAAGCGTTAAATTATTGCCTAAGCTGTCTGTAATTGTAAAATTGTTTAGGCCAATATTGGGGTATTCAAATTCAACTTTCTGGTTGTTGATTTTATATAAACTGCCAAACATAGCCGTGGCTAATTGTGCGCTGTCAAAGGTTAGTTGTCCTTTCCATCTTGGCTCGCTGGTGGTACCATAAGCATATACATCACCATGAATATTACCAGCAGTTCTTGTAATCATTCCGCCTGAAAAAGCTTCAACAGCTTTAAGGTTTACTTTCTGTATTGCTGTGTTTATAGTAAAGCTGCTGTTGGTAGTATTGTAGCCACCTTCCAGTGTAAGGCTGTTAGGACCTGTAATGCCACCTTTCACTTCTATGTTCTTGTTTTCTGCAATAGATGTGTTTAGGTTTACATCGCCGATAGGTACATTCTTTACTGTTAAATTTTGAATACCTGCGGTACCATTAACTCTTGGTAAACCAGTAATGGGTTGCTGCACAACAGCATTAATATTTAAAATACCACCAGCCATGGTACTGTCCTGATTAGCAATGGCAAGCACATCGCCAAGGTTAAAATTGTCTATTTTAAAAACGATGGGCGATGTTGTGGTAGGCTGTTGGTTGTTGATTAATATAGATTGACCGCCTTTGTTAATAGCAAAATTGGTAATAATGTAACCGTCTTTTTTTATCTCAATGGCGTTTTCTTTTGCAACGGCCCATTTATCGTAATTAAGGCGAAGGCTATCTGCCAAATGGAATTTTGTTTCGTCAGCTTTTAATTCCATAACGGCACTTATGGCATAGAATTCACGGTTTTTATCATCATCGGTTTTAACCGTAACTTTTACCGTATTATCTGCCAAACCACCCACTACGCCTGCATTGTAAAACTTTTTGCCGCCAGCTACAACATTGTTTGTTGTAAGGGCAAAGTTTAAAGTACTGTCTAAACCATTGGCATTAAGATTCAGGTTTTCAACTGAAGTACCGCTGTAAACAATTGTAGGAACACTTGCAGTAACAAACAGCGATGTATCTTTTCTTGTGTTATCAAATGAAGCGTTGATCACTGCTGGTTTTTCCATTACAAGTGCAGGCACCATTTCACGTATAATAGCATCTTGTATAATTGTGGCGTTCAATACCATTTGCTGGTCAACCACTTTTAAAGTATCTGTATTCTTCTTAAAATAATTGTGTTGTATAAAAGCAGTAATTGCCGTTGGCAGATGTTCATAATCATACTTGCCAATCATGCTTGCATTTGCAAAAGGCGCCTTTACAAAAAGATGGGTAGAATCGTTGCCTGCGTTTGCTTTCAGCGAAATACTATCAGCATATAAACGCTTGCCGTTAATGGCAAGAATGGTGCTGTCTAATAATAATAATGCATCAAGATTTTTAGGATCAAGATTTTGCGCATCTATAAAAACAGTTGATAAAATATTGATGCTGTCTTTGGTAAAATTCAGTTTACGCAAGTCAGCTTTATCAATAACAATCGTACCTTTTACTGTTGGGTATTTGCCACCAACGCTACCACCTAAATCAATGGCAGAAACAATGTTCTCATCGTTTATTTTTCCTTTGGCAGTAAATGCTCCTTTGTTTAAAGAGGCATTTACATTAACGTTATTGTAGTTGTAACCCTTTACCACAAAGCTTTTTATGTTGGCAAAAGTTTGGATATTATCCTTTTTATAGTCAGTGCCGCTACCTTTAATTTTTACATTACCATTAAACAAACCAAGCAGGCTATCCTGGTAAATCCACTTGCCTGTTTGTAAATTTTTACCAGTAAGATCAAGATTATATTTTAAGTTTTTGGGGTTACTGAAATTTGCAGCGGTAGCATTAATGTTGGCAAAACCAAAAGCAGAGTTTACGTTAAGTTTAGTATTTACATTATCCATGCCGCCTGCAATGGTACCATTGGCAGTAATGTTTGAAGGCAGGTTCAGTTTCGATTTTTTTAACTGCTGCTGCATATCAGATGACAAAATGCTCTTATCAAAATACAGCTTGTTCACTGCAAAATCATACTTCAGCATTTTTGTGTTCATTACATTTTGTGCCCTTCCTTTACCGTTTAACTGTATCCTTCCATCATCTGTTTTTACATCAACATAAGTAATATTTACATCTCTTAAAGTGCCGTTGGCTTTGGCATTCATCAATATTTTTTGGCTTGGCTTTAAATCAATTGGAGCCTTTCTTTTAAACGATGGCATAAAGAACAAAACCTCGTTAAATCCTACGTAAGATTTATTCAGGCTGATGTCAACCTTGCTGGCATCGTTCAGCATTTCAGCTTTCTTAGTTTTATTAAATACCAGTTCTGCATCAGCATCAAACAGCGAGTTTTGTGTAACCAGTAGCAGCCCTTTTACAGACGCTCTTTTATCATCCAGTAAAACATCGCCCTTTACATTCTTTACTAAAAAACCATTGGCATTTAAACCCCCGCTTAAAATGTTGGCATTAATGGTATCCTGGTTATAATGCACACTATTGGTTTGCAGAAAAATATCATTCAGCTTAAGGTGGTTATAATCAAGGCCCTCCTTGGCAGCACCAAAGGCATTGTTATCTAATGCTACGTTATTCTTGTTTAGTCTTATCTCATCAACCTTTACATTCCAGCCCTGTTTAGTGGCACTGTCAATTACCTTGGCAATGGTATCTTTTACCTGCACGCCAGGGTCGTTGGTTATCATTGCAAAAGAGGAGTTGTTAAGTGTTATCTTTTTTGCAGTAAAAGTTTCTTCCAGCAAATGCAGGTTGGCATCACGAAGCTGTAAGGTATCTATGATGTTATGATAATCAAGCTTGCTTGAAACGTTGGCGTAGTTTACTTTAAGTTGGTCAACATCAAGGTTACGTATCATCAAGTTAAAAGGCGATGGTGCTGCTGGTGCAGCAGCAGCTTCAACGGCTTTGGCTTTTTTGGTGCTTTTATCAACCAATGTTATGGCACTGTTGTGCAGCATAAAATCGTTTACAACAAAATTCATGTTATCTACATCAAGCTTGCCAAAGCGGCTGGTTAGTTTGCCTATAAAAGCATTACAAACCATCTTGTTATAAGCATCGTTGTACTTGAGTCTTACACTGTCCAACAAAAACCTGTCAAGCGATAATTTGGTAGCTTCTTTTGAGGTAGTGGTATCTTTTTCTTTACTGGCAAAAGCATCAATAATATACTGGTAATTAAAAAGGCTGTCAGTAGGTTTATTGTAAATATTGGCGCTGATATTTTTAAGATGTACCTCGTTAATACTGATGTTGCCGCTGATAAGTTTCATCATATCAAGATCAACCAGTAACGAGCCGCCACTTAATAACGTGTCTTTATTCTTATCAATAAAAAGTACATCGTTTAATTGAACCCAATTAGGCAAACTAAAATCAAGGCGGCCAATTTTAACGGGGGTTCCTAATTTTTTTTCCAAAAAGCTTACGGCTTTGTTGCGTACAAAACTTTTACCTGAAGCCGTTTGCAACCATACAACGGCCAGCAAAATAATGGCTAATAATGAGCCAATCACAATGCCGGTAATTTTAAGCCATTTGTATTTTTTGGTAGATTTTTGTTCCATGTAGCTTAATGCAAAAGCCTTCTCAGAGTAAATGCCAATTAAGGCTGAGAAGGCAAGCAAGAGAGAAGTTAAAAAGTTATTCCACTAAAGCCGTTTTTATTTTCAGGATACAAAAAGTTGGATTTACAGAAGCCAATACAAATATGTAGAAGATGTTACCCATTTTTGATAGATTGCAGGATTTTCATTAATAAATTTTCTTCGCTGGTATAACCCGTTACATTATCATCCTTTTCAATTTCATCTAACTGGTTTAGGTATTTACCAAGGTTATTTTCTTCGTACATTTTTATAATACCTGGATGCACATAATACTTTTTGCATACAGTTCTGGTATTGCCAAGTTTACTGCTCACTTCATCTAGAGCAGTAACAACATTTTTCTTTATTTCTGTTGAGGTAGTAGCTTCGCCTATGGATTTAAATGCCCGTAAAATAGATAAAGTGCCTGCCCATGTTCTGAAATCTTTAGCAGTAAAATCGCCGCCTGTAACTTCCTTAATGTAACTGTTAACCATGCCGGAATCTATCTTTTTCCTGCTGCCATCTGCATCATAATACTGAAAGAGTTCTTTGCCAGAAATATCCCTGCACTGCTTTACAATTTTAGCCAGTTTTCTGTTGGTCAACGCAATATCATGGTACACACCTTTTTTACCTTTAAAAGAAAAAACCATTTTACTGCCGTTAATGTTTACATGCTTGTCTTTTAGTGTGGTTAAGCCGTAAGAACCGTTTTGTTTTTCGTATTCCTGGTTGCCAATGCGTATATAAGTTCTTTCCATTAAAGCGGTTACTGCGGCAATTACTTTTTCGGCAGTAAGGCTTTGCTGGCCCAGGTCTTTTTCAAGCTTCAAACGCAGTGTGGGTATGGTTTTACCAAACTCAAGCAGGCGATGAAATTTGGTTTCATTTCTTAATAAATGCCAGGCAGCATGGTAGCGGTATTGCTTACGGTTTTTTACATCAAAACCTGTTACCTGTATATGCCCGTTGGGCGATACACATATCCATACATTCATCCACGCAGGTGGAATAACCAGTGCTTTTATGCGCTGCAATTCTGCCTTACTGCGTATTCTTTTTCCATTAAAAATATAGGCGAAGCCATCACTTTTTTGCACGCGTGTAATGCCAGGTTCAGCATCAGAAACATATTGCAGGTTAACCGCTTTAGCAGCCTTTTTATAATCACGGCTAATCTTCAGGTATTGCCTGTGGTTTAAGGTTTTTGTTTCCATCGCTGTTATTTCTTCTTATTTTTCCTTTATTAATACTGGCTTCATCCAGTGAGTGAGAAGAGTATAGATCTTCATCATTTTCAGCCATGTCAGATATTTTGCAATAAAATTCTTTCAGTGTTTCCAGCTCTTTTTCAGTAAGGTCTTCAATATCAACCAAACGGTTACTTGCGTTTTCGTTGCTGGCAATTAATTCGTTTAGTTTTAAATGCAGTGCCATTACATCTTTATTTTGCGATTGCTGTATAATAAACACCATTAAAAAAGTAACAATGGTAGTACCTGTATTTATTACCAGTTGCCAGGTATCAGAATAATTAAACAAGGGGCCTGTACCCGCCCACACAACAATTACCACAAGTGCCAGCATAAAAGCAGATGGGCTGCCGGTAACCTTGGTAACTTTTGTTGAGAAGGCATCAAAAAAGCGGTCAAGCCCCTTGCGTGATTTTTTAGTTCTATAGTTGTTCATACCGGGTTTCGTTTTTTGTTACGTGTTCATAAACCATACCATCACAACAAAATAAAAGCCCTGTAACCAAAGTAATTACAGGGCTTGCAAATGATTTATATCTTCTTAGTTAATCATAAATGTTATAGGCAACGTAAACCTTGTTTTTACGTTTTTACCTTTAATCTGGCCAGGATTCCATTTTGGCATTTTGCTTACCAAACGCATGGCTTCCTCATCAAGGCCATAGCCTGCCCTTTCATTTTTAATTGATGGTGTGTACACCTTACCATTTTCATCTACCGCAAACACAACATTCACTGTTCCTTCAACGCCTTCGTTAATAGCATCTTCAGGATAAGTAACTGTGCTTTCAATAAATTTTTCTAGTGCTTTTTGGCCACCAGGGTAAGAAGGTAAAACTTCTACACGGTTATAAAAACCTTCTCTATCCATTTCCATAGCACTGTTATCATTACGCTGCATGGCACTGCCTGTAGCCGCAATACCAGCCTTACCCTTTTTGCCTTTTTTGGCAGGGTTGGGCTTTGCATAGCCAATTTTGCTGGAAGCCACAGAATCTTTTCTTATTAAAGAGGTGTCTACTGTATCGTTAAGTTTTGCTAACGGTTCATCTACAGTATTGGCAACGGCGGTATTGCCACTATCAACTGTTGTGGTAACCGTTTCTTCTTTATCAGTTTTATAATCGCCACTGTTACAGCTTACCGTCATTATAGCAACCATACCAAGCGAAGCGGCCATTTGTATTGGGCTGTATTTTTTAACTAACATAATTATTTGTTTTAGATGATGATTGTTAAAAAGCCATGCCCAGCTTAATTTACAGGGTACAATTTTTATAATAATTGGCATTGTGCTATATAAAAACACGGCACAGGCACTTAGAATTTGTTTAAGTTTTGATAATTTTATATTTACTATTTTTAACCGTTATATGCAATCCTTATCCCATTTTTTTTCTAACCTGTTTGATACCTCTGACTGGCCACCACGCTGGCATTGCGGGCATTGGTCTCAATTTCATGGCTGGTTATATATCATCAGCGATCTTTTAATTTGGGCTGCCTATTACACTATTCCACTGCTTATTATACGCGTGGTAACCAAAAAACAAAAGGCAAAGTTTGCTAAAATGTACTGGCTGTTTGCCGCTTTTATACTTGCCTGTGGCTTTACCCATCTTTTAGATGCTGTTGCATTCTGGTACCCTGTTTACCGTTTAACCGCACTTGCCAAATGCGCTACTGCCATTGTTAGCTGGATAACCGTTTTTAGCCTTATTAAATTACTGCCGCAATTTGTAAACCTTAAAACATCTGAAGAACTGGAGACAGAAATTGAACATAGAAAAAAGCTGGAAGAGGAATTGATTGCCAAGAACGAATTATTAATTGATGCAGAAGTAATTGCCAAAATAGGCCACTGGCAGTGGGATATTACTACCAATACTGTTACAGCATCTGCTAATTTTTTTGATATATACGAAGTGCCTTTTGTAGAAACCGCCAACCGCGGTGCCATGCACCCTTATATTCATAAAGAAGATATTGCCTTTGTAAAAGAAAAGGGGCTAAAAGCCCTGGAAACAAAGGAATACGAAGATTTTTTTTACCGCATAATTACACCATCTGGTAAACAAAAAATTATTAATGCAAAGGGTATTGTTAAGGTAAACAGCCTTAACAAGGCCACCTATATTTTGGGTACTATACAGGATGTTACACAGCAAAAAGAAACAGAAAATGAACTGCTGGAGAAATCGCAGGCACTGGAAAGTATGAATGTTGACCTGCAGAGATTTGCTTCTGTTGCTTCGCATGATTTGCAGGAGCCTTTAAGAAAAATAACCACATTTATTACACTGGTACAAAAACAATATGGCCCTGCCATTGATGCCAAAGGCCAGGAGCTTTTAAATAAAACCGTAAGTGCTACTACAAGAATGCAAAACCTTATTGAAAGTATTCTTGAATTCAGCAGCCTGCCCACGCAGGAAATTAATTTTACACGTATTAATGTAGCTGAAACAGTACAACAGGTATTAACTGATATTGAATTAAGTATTAAAGAAAAGCAGGCAAAAATTACCCTTAACAACCTGCCCGTTATTGAGGCCAATGGCAACCAGTTGCAGCAATTGTTTCAAAATTTAATAGGCAACGCCATTAAGTTCAGCAGGTTTAATACCGTGCCTGAAGTAACCGTTACTGTAGAAAAAATAACAGGCAGCAATATTAAGCAGGAGATACTGACAGGTGAGTTTAAAGATGAAATTTTTTACCGTATAACCGTTATTGATAATGGTATTGGCTTTGAAGAGGAATATATGGAACGTATCTTTCTTCCCTTTCAAAGATTGCATACCCGCAGCGAGTTTGAAGGCACTGGCATTGGGCTGGCCATTTGTAAAAAAATAGTAGAAAACCACCACGGCTTTATTCAGGTAAAAAGCATTGTAGGGCTGGGCAGCAGTTTTATTATTACCTTACCTGAAAGCCAGCAGCATTTTAAGAGATAGAGGTTTGGTTGCGCGCAGATAACGCGGATGATCGCAGAGAAAACCAAACTCCATAAACAGTCCGCTTATACTAATAAGTCACCGGTGATCCGTTGGAATACCCGTGCCAGTTGATGTTAGTGAAAGCAACAAACGACAACTTTTTGTTGCTATAATATTGTGTTATTATTTTTAACCACAAAACAAAAAATTTATGGCAATCAACACCAACAAAATTTCCTTCGTTATTCCACAAACTGTGTTAGACGAAGCCGAAGATTTAATTAACCAAGGCTTTAACAAACTAAAACCCTATTTAGTAGAAGCCCTTAGTAAAGAAGAAATTGATGGCTACGCCAAATTGGGCGAAAAAAGCGAACCATTTGTAGATAAGGGTATTGAATTTGCAAAATCTAACCCCCAATTAGTACCCCGCAGGTGCGATATTGTAGAAGCAGAAAAAGATTTTAATGTATTTGAAGTATTGCTACCGTTAGACATTTTAGTGGCACAAACTGCTTTACGTATCAGTCAAACACGCACGGTAGCAGGTGCAGAAGCATTAGATTGTATGAATGATTTTTATAAAAATGTAAAGCAAGATGCGATAGATGGTGTTGCAGAAGCCATACCTATTTATGAAGAATTAAAAAAGCGTTATATAGCCAATGGCAATAGACTAAAAAAAGCATTAGATAATAAATAATTATTGCATAAGATGGGTTGTAGATAAAGAGGAGTTCGCTACAGCGAACTCCTCTTTATCTACAGTAACTACAGTAACTAAAAAGTAAACTACAGTTACCAAAAACCAAACTACAGTTACCAAAATGGGAGCAACAGTTCATCTACAGGAACTGTAGTTACCAAAAAGTGAACTATGGTTAGTAAAATTGAAAGTGAAGCCTCCCTATACCAAATTTGCAGTGTTATTAAGTTGCCTAAGGCAACTTAATAACACTTACGAAACATAAGTTTACAAGAGCGAGCGCATATACGAATATTAGTATTGTTGTTATTCGTCACCCATTGACCTACCTTACAAACTCAAAGAGATTAAAGCGAAGTTTATAATTATTAGCCCAAAGACAAATGGTTGACAAGAAGTGTGTGTGGAGCAGACACTAAATTTATATCAAATTTTAGCGAAGGTTCAATTCTTGAGCTTGCATTATGAATTCTAAAAGAGATTTGCCACCCCTCGGTTAAGGACACCAATAATGTTGTTTGTGAATTGTCTTGATAGACAATTTCAATCAGGCGATTGGGGAGTTTTAATTTTGGTACTTTCATTTTGGGTTTAACACTTTCAAATGGAAGATTCAAAGTTCCATGTAAATTATAAGCTTGTATTTCAACTTTATTTCTGCCTTTGATGACTTTATAAAAATCCTGATTACCTACTAAATACTCAACCAATCTTTGAGCGACAATACCAGGATTTTCTTTGTCAAGTTTCAAAAGTTCTTTTCGGAAAGCATCTAAAATTGGAACATAAACAGAAGAATGATAGTCGCCAAGTGTTGACCATTTTTGAGTTGCTTTACTGGCAGTTCTTAGTCTTGCTAACTCATCAAAGATTGGTTTAACTTCAACAAAGTAATTGGATGAACAAGGAACACAGAGCCATTTCTCACCAAAGTTTATATCATTGGACAAACGAGAATGTTTTACAGCACGGTGGTTGTTTTTTGCTGAAATCCCTATTTCTCATTTTTGCAAAGAACGAATTGCCAAAACATCCCTAACATCTCCACTTTGACCTTGTTTATCAGAAACAATTTCAAGTTGCAGCACATCACTTTTATTTATTCCATTTGATAAACGTGGCTCTAAATCAATTAGGAAATTGACAGCAAAGCTTGCATTTAAGTTATACAGCCCTTGTTCTGTTTCATTAAAACTATTGAAATGTTTCTTTGCTGTTTTATATGGTTCATTCTCAACGACAGACACTGACGTTAAAATCTTCAATCTTTCTAAAAAAGCATTAAGCAGAGAATACTCAAACGCTTTACCAGTTTTAGTTTGTTTGGCTTCTTTCGCCATCGTTTTATTGGGCTATTGCATTTACAATTTCAAGCATTCTTTCACGAACAACTACCCCACTAAAAAAGGGTTCGTGTTTAGTAATTATTTTCTTTTTGGCAACTTTTAAATTACTCAAATCAGCATAAATTTTTTGTGCCAAAACTTTACCCATTCTAACAGGAACTGCATTACCAATCATCTTATAACCAGCAACAACGCTGCTGTAATGAAAAGTAAAACTATCAGGGAATGTTTGAATTCTTGCACATTCTCTTACAGATAAACGACGATATAAATGTTCTTTACCTTTTACAAATTCACGAAGATTTTGCTCAATAAATTTCATCTTGGGTGCTTGTGGATGAATAGGTGCATGACGACCACCTGCTTGAATTGTAAATGAAACTTCATCCCAAGACCTGACCCTATTTCTGGACATAAAAATCGAAGAAAAACCACCAATCATGTATTCATGGTTTTTGACTATACAATCGCTACCATTTGTATAGTTTCCTTCTTTTGCAGGTAAGACATTCTCTTTTAAATCACCAATAGCTTTTTCAAGGGTAATCTTGTTTTCAGGTGTTGTAGCAAGTGGAAACTGAAATTTTAAACCCAAATCTTTTCTATAACCAATAAAAAAAACACGTTTTCTATCTTGTGGCACACCAAAGTCAGACACGTTTAATAATTGAAATGACAAATCATATCCAATATCTGTAAACATTTGCTTTATGTTAGCCAATGCTTCTTTATGTGCAGGCAGCAACATTCCAGACACATTTTCAGCAAGAAAAAATTTTGGCTTTTTGTCAGCGAGTATTCGCATGAATTCATAAAAAAGTTGACCTCTTTTGTCTGCAATTCCTTTTTTCGACCCAGCTTCCGACCAGCTTTGACAAGGTGGACCACCAATTATTCCATCACAATCAGGGACTTCGTTTGACGGAATATCAACAATACTTCGTTTATCTAAGACAGTATTGTTGTGGTTCTTTTCATACGTTTCCCAAATCTCTTTATCATATTCATTTGCCCAAACGACATCGAATCCAGCTTTTTCAAAGCCCAAATCTAGACCGCCAGCACCAGCAAAAAAAGATACAACTTTCATTTACTAATAATTTTAGCACAAAATAGTTCGTAAGTTTGACTCGGCCAAATTTTTTTACTGACAATGGTGGGAAGACTAGGGCGAACGCATAACACATAGTGTTTGGCGTTATTCGCGGCAAAGGATATAAGCTTAAAGTCAGCTATTAAAATAAATGCCCCGCCGAAATTGGCGGGGCATTTAAATCTCAATCCTATCAGCGATAATCCTCGCCATCTACGCGAAATACGATCTAATCCTTTTTCGGTTTTTTCAATTCTTGTTTTGCCTTTACTGCCGCAATAGAATCTGCAATGCGTTTCTTTTCTTTCTTTTTAAAGAAGCCCTTTAGCAAAAAATTGCTTTTTGCGGCTTGCATATTATCACTAAAACCATCTGCGCCCTTTTTAATACTTTTTACTGTACTGTTAGCGCTGGCAACAGTATTTTCAAGATTTTTAGCAAGCTGGTCGCTGTTTAATAATTTACCTAAACTGCCCTCGCCCCTGTTAACCCTTGTTATAATGCCAGAAAGACCACTCATTATATTTTCTGCACTGGTGGCAATACCATCGGCACGTGCAATAAGCTTGTCCATATCGTAAGGGTTTTTGGCAAGAATCTGCTCGCCGCCTTTTACACTGCCTGCACTGTCTGTGCCTGATGCCAAAGCAATCAGTTTATCGCCCATTAAACCATCGCCTGCAATACTGGCTATGGCGTTTTTATGAATAAATGGTTTTACTTTATTCTGCAATACCAGGTCTACTTTAACAGTAGTATCGTTCATAATGGTAATATTATCTACCGTACCCACATTAATACCAGCAAAACGCACTGCATTGCCAACCTGCAAACCATTTACCGTATTAAAATTGACAGAAAGGTCAAATGTACTGCCAAACATATTTTTTTGTTTCCCAATAAGAAAAACCCCGAACAGCAATATAGCAAAGCCAATAGCCACAAACAGGCCTGTTTTTATTTTTTTAGATGTAGCGCTTACCATGGGTTGTTTTATTTAAAGAATGAGTTAACTAATTTATCGTTTGATTTTTCCAGCTCTTCGTACTTGCCTTCTGCAACATATTCACCTTGGCTCATAATTACTATCCTGTCGCCGGTAATTTGTGCGCAAGCAATGTCATGGGTAATAATGATGGAAGTGGTCTGGTACTTCTTCTGCATGTCAAGTATTAAGCGGCTTATTTCGCGGGAAGTAATAGGGTCTAAACCTGTAGTAGGTTCATCGTACAGAATAATTTCAGGCTTAACAATCAGTGTTCTGGCAAGGCCAATTCTTTTACGCATACCGCCCGAAAGGTCGCTGGGTACTTTATCTATCGCATCAAGCAAACCAACACTGTCAAGTATTTCGTTTATACGGTCATCAATTTCTTTCTGGTCTTTTAATTTAAGTACCCTTGTTAAGGGAAAAGAAAGGTTTTGCCGCACCGTCATAGAATCGTACAAAGCACCGCTTTGAAATAAGAAACCGGTACGGGTACGCAGTTCTTTCAATTGGTCTTCATTCATTTCTGTAACCTCTTCACCAAAAACTTTTAACGAACCACCATCTGGTTTTAAAAGGCCAACGATGCATTTAATGGTTACAGATTTTCCTTCGCCAGATTTGCCAAGTATCACCAGATTTTCGCCTTTATTCACCGTAAGGTTTATGTTCTTTAAAACTTCCTTGGTGCCAAAGCTTTTCTTCAATCCTTCTATTTGTATAATTGCTTCTTGCATGGGTTAGTTTTAATTGTACACAAAGGCATTGGTGGCCTGTACTGCAACAGCATCAATAATAATAATCCATACAGATGCGTTTACTACCGCAGAGTTAGCTGCAAGCCCTACACTTTCTGTACCCTTGTTACTGGTATAACCCTTGTAACAACCTACAAAACCAATGGTAAAACCAAAAAACACCGTTTTTACAAGCGCTGGTATCAGGTCTTCAAAATAGATGGAGTTGATAGATTTAGAGAAGTACAGTACAGCACTCATATCGCTTGAAAGATTGTTGCCAAAATAGCCGCCAAAAAAGGCCATAAAATCAGCAAAAATGGTAAGCAAAGGAATCATTAAAGTGCAGGCTAAGATTCTGGTAACCACCAGGTATTGCATGGGGTTGGCGCCTGAAACTTCCATAGCGTCAATTTGTTCCGATACGTTCATGCTGCCAAGTTCTGCACCAATGCTTGAGGCAATTTTACCTGCACAAATAAGTGCGGTAATTACAGGGCCAATTTCGCGTATTACAGAAATAGAAACCATGCTGGGTACATAGGTTTCTGCACCAAAATCTTTAAGGGTAGGCATTGATTGAAGGGTAAGTACAAACCCAAGTACAAAGCCTGTAACTGCAACAATACCCAATGAGCGGTAACCTATTACATAACATTGATGAATAAATTCTTCCCACTCAAACCCTTTATGAAAAGTATTACGACTAAAGGATTTAAAAAAGTACACCTGTTCGCCCAGTTTTTCAAAAGAAGAAGCGTGTTTTGTGAATAGATCTTTAAGCATATCTTAAACAACGTATTTAAACGTTGCAGGGATAAAATAATTAAAAACTATTCCGAAAGTTTTTTGGGGGATATGGGGAAGGAATTGCCCAGTCGATTAATTATTGCTATTCTTTTGTTGAGGAATACTTAAACAAAAGTTTGTGTTGCCAAAGCCGTTAAGGGTTACACTTGGTAAACTGTTAGAATACATCTAAAGTTCTGCAATGTATTATCTTACAGGCGAAGTCCTGCCAAACCCGATAGTCATAAATAGAGACTAATGTTGGAAGGAAATTCATCAAAAAAATTGTCTGAAAATGATATTAAAAAAGAAGATAAGTATTGCACGTCGGCTGCTTCTCTCAATAATCAGTTCATTTTTAGGGCTAATTTGGGTTGGACTAATTTTTTTACCGCAGCAGAAAGACACTAATTTAGTGCTTGGGGCTGTGTTGTATTACATACCTTTTTTTATACTCTTCCTTTTTTTGCTGACTTATATTCTATCCAAAATTCTGTTTGAATTTTTGCAGAAAAAAAATCTCAAAATAAAATTTATGCTATGTACAATAGCAGCACTTATCACTTTATTAATATTGTCAAATTGCATTTATTTCGATGAAATAACAATTGTTTCTTTTTTTACTAATCTCTTCTCTTTTTTATTTTCACTGATTAGTTATTATATGTTGGAGTCATTTCTATTTGGTTCTGAAGTTTGATATTGGCTAATCTGTCAGATATTTTCCGGCGTCTCTATCCCAGCCCTTTAGTGTTACCAGCACTTTGCGGTCGTAGGAATACCGCTGAATTTGAAGACATTCACAATTCACTACTCACCACTCACTCCCCCATTCATTCCCTTATTCAAAAAATATTTAACCGTTATTTGGTGGTGCAGTAAAACTTTCAATCATTACATTTGTTCCATAATTAATTAAAATAAAAAACTATGTCATTTACACTTCCACCACTGCCTTATGCTTACGAAGCATTAGAGCCATATATTGATGCACAAACCATGACCATTCACCACAGCAAACACCATAATGCTTACGTGGATAACCTTAATAAAGCCATTGCTGGTACACCCAACGAAGGTAAAAGCATTGAAGAACTGGTAGCTGTTGCAGGTACTATTTCTCCTGCGGTACGCAACAACGGTGGCGGTCATTGGAACCACACTTTCTTTTGGGACAGCCTTGCTGCAAATGCAGGTGGCGCACCAACAGGCGAACTAGCCGATGCTATTACCGCAGCTTTTGGAAGCTTTGATGCTTTTAAAGAAAAGTTTGCAGCAGCAGGTGCTACCCGTTTTGGTAGTGGCTGGGCATGGTTAAATGTAAAAGACGGTAAGCTTGAAGTGAGCTCTACCCCTAACCAAGACAATCCTTTAATGGATGTTGCTGAAGTAAAAGGTACTCCAATTTTAGGTGTTGATGTTTGGGAACACGCTTACTACCTTAAATATCAAAACAAACGCCCTGATTACCTTGCAGCCATTTGGAACGTGATCAACTGGAGCAAAGTTGCTGAGCGTTTTGCAGCAGCAAAATAATCTGGCAATAAACCTATACATTTAAGTCCCGGTAAAACAATTACCGGGATTTTTTATTGCCAAACCACAATCATGAAAAAATTACTTACCATCATCGCCATTGGCGCAACACTCGCTTCCTGTTCTTCATCACACAAAAAAGTATTGGTCTATTTTAAAGGTACCGCCACGGTAGATGAGGCCACACAAACCATCACCATTAAAGAAGGTACCACAAGTAATGAGGCAACCTTGCTCATCAGCAAATCAGGCAGTGTACCTGTTAACCTTAAAATTGGTGAAACCAGCACTGTTGTTGATATTCCTGCGGATGGGTTTTACATTCTTAATGGCAAGCTTAACGATACACTGATAGGCAGTTACCAGCAATACAACACTGCCCCTAAAGAACAAAAAGTAATTACACAGGATGTTTTAAAGAAAGGCATTGATTCGCTTACACAGCTTACTGAAGGTAAAAATATCAGCGCGGCCAACCGCAATTTTTACCTGCTGCCCAAAACCGCTTTAAAAATCACTGATAATATGGATGCTACTATTGTTGGGCCTTTTCACCAGATGATCTCAGCAGAAAAGAAAGGCGATGAACAACCTGAAGTGTACCGCTTTTACGGCATTAAAGAAATACGTGAAAAAATACAAAAACTCATTCCATTAACTATTGGCGAAAAGATATAATGGCTATCTTTCAAAAACAATTATTCAAACTCAAATTAATAATCATGGGATTTCACATTAACGACAAAAAAGATGGAAAGCCGGGAGGCAAAGCCCCAAAAGCGGCACCGCAAAATTCCAAGTTTATAGCCAAGCCTGGTAAGGCAGCAGGCCCTGCAAAAAAGCCCATTAAAACGGGTGGCTCAAGAGGCAGTTGATTTAATGCCGGCAATTTGCCGGCATTTTTTACAGCAGCTTATTTTCATTACTTAGCCTATGGCTTTTGCATTGATTACTTAAAACCCTATTAGCTAAAGAACATTAATTGCAATAGTTTGGCGCAACAAAAAAGGTTGTCTCTAAAAATTACGAGACAACCTTTTTTTTGTATTTAAGTTAAGGAAGATCCTAATTCCTTTTCTCACTAATCCTGCCAGTATTTCCTATAAAAGAAACAAGGCTTTTAATATTTGTTTCAGAAATCATGTTCTCATCCATATCCGACTTCTTAGCAACAGCTCTTGCCTTTTTCAACTTCACCATATTAAGAAAGTAAATACCTGAAAAGAAAAGAGTTACATCAAATAAAATAACACCTGTTGTACCCAAAACTAAGGCGTAGTAATTAACAACAATCATTACCAAGGCGGTAATAGAAATAGTAGCGGTTACCTGCATATGGTTAAATCCACGATCTAATAATAAATGGTGCAAATGGTTTCTGTCTGGCGAAAAAGGTGAACGACCCTGCAAAATACGTATGGCAAATACACGCAAAGTATCCAGCAAAGGCATTAATAAAATACCAAAACCCATAGCAGGTGTTGCAAGTATAGGAAACACTTTTACATCGCTTGCTGTACCAATAAAATGAATTACCAGTATTGAATTTACAATTCCCGCCATCATAGAGCCTGTATCGCCCATAAATATTCTAGCTGGTGAATAATTATAAATTAAAAATGCAAGAGTGCTTGCAGAAAAAACGTAGCCCATTAAGGCATAAAACATATCGCCATTAACCAAAAAGAAGGTTGCAAATACACTAGAAGTTATAATTGATATTGTTCCTGCCAATCCATCTACGCCATCAATAAGGTTAAAAGCGTTCATAACAACAACAATAGTTAATGCAGTAAGTACATAACTAATACTTGGATGAATATTTATGATGCCTAAAAAACCGTGCATGTTATTAATAACCAAACCTGCTTTAAACATTAAAATGCCAGAAACTGCAAGTTGCCCCATGAATTTTTTCATAGGTACCAGGTTTAAGATATCGTCTTTAATGCCAAAAAAGAAAACTACAGAAAACGCAGCGAGGAAAAATTGAATTTCGTTACCAATTGTTTTAATATCAAGGGAAAGAAGCAGTCCCATTAAAAATCCTACAAAAATTCCTAAACCACCTAAAGAAGGAATTGGAGTTTTGTGAACTTTTCTTTCACCTGGCAAATCGTATAATTTTTTTTGATTTGATACCAATATAATGATTGGCATAGCATAGAAACTGATTACAAATGCCAATAGGCTGCCTATGATGATATTTTCCATTAAAATGTTTTTAAAGATTGATGCTTGATGGCAAGCTGCGGGTCATTAAGGGTAATCAGGCGGCTGCAAAATAGCAATATTTTTTATAAAAATTCTGTGTTTTTTAAAATTTCTTTAACAAATGAATGGAAAAAAGATTTTCATGGCTTATACTAAACAAGAAGTGTAAAAAGTTAACTTCGTTGCCTCACTCAAAAACAAAAATTATGGCTTCAACTGAAAAACTAAAAGAAATAGCGTCTCAGGTAAGGCGTGATATCGTTCGTATGGTGCATGGTGTACAAAGCGGCCACCCTGGTGGTTCTTTAGGTTGTGCAGATTATTTAACTGCGCTGTACTTCAACACAATGGAACATAATACAGATTTTAAAATGGATGGTGTTGGTGAAGATTTATTTTTCCTTTCCAATGGTCATATTTCTCCTGTATTTTATTCTGTTTTAGCACGTGCAGGTTATTTTGATGTGAAGGAACTGGCAACTTTCCGTAAACTTAACTCGCGTTTACAGGGCCATCCAACTACGCATGAACACTTACCGGGCATTCGCATTGCTAGTGGAAGTTTAGGACAGGGTATGAGTGTGGCACTGGGTGCAGCTTTAGCAAAAAAGTTTAATGGTGATAACCACACAGTATATTCATTACATGGTGATGGTGAGCTTGATGAAGGACAAAACTGGGAAGCCATTATGTTTGCAGCCCATAAAAAGGTTGACAACCTGATTGCTACCATTGACTATAACGGCCAGCAAATTGATGGATCTACTGAAAAAGTAATGAGCCTTGGTAATTTAAAGGCAAAATTTGAAGCTTTTAACTGGACGGTTCTTGAAATGAATGGTAATGATATGGATGATGTTATTGCAGGTTTGGATAAAGCGAAAGCTTTAACAGGCAAAGGATCACCAATTGTTATTTTAATGAAAACAGGTATGGGTAAAGGTGTTGATTTTATGGAAGGTTCTCACGAATGGCATGGTATTGCACCAAACGATGAACAACTTGCAAAAGCACTGGCTCAATTACCTGAAACTTTGGGTGATTACTAAGCTGTAAGATATATTGTAAAAAGGCGATGCAACTGCATCGCCTTTTTTATTACTTAACTTTTAAGTGAAATGCGTTGCAGGCTTGCTTTTTTTGCCGGAATGAATGCTGCGATAATTGATATCAGGAAAACGGTGGCAATAACGATGATATAATCGCTAAATAATAATTTAACAGGGTAGTAATCAATTAAAAAACTACCGCCCTGCAGTTTTATAAGATGAAACTGCATTTGTACAAAGCAGATAATGGTTGAAATAACTACACCACCAACGCAGCCAAATATTGAAAGTAAAACGCCTTCACTTAAAAAAATGTTTTGTATCATTTGATTGCTAGCGCCTATTGCTTTTAGCACCGCAATATCTTTTTGCTTTTCGAGAACAAGCATGGTTAATGCACCAATAATATTGAATGCGGCTACAGCAAGTATTAAACAGGTAATTCCATAAATCACCCATTTTTCAACCTGCATGGCACTGTATAAACTTTGGTTTTGCCTGTAACGGCTTTGCACATCAAAATCTTTGCCCAGTAAGGTTTTTAGAGATGCTGCTAACTTTTCAGCATCTGCACCTCGTGCAGATTTTACTTCGACCGCAGTAAAATCGTTTGGCCCCATGTCGAGCATAAACTTCAGAAAAGGAAGATTGGTAAAAACATATTTATCATCAAATTCTTGCTGCACCATAAAAGTGCCTGAAGGATATAAATTAAAGGAATTGAAACCTTCTTCACTATTAAAATTGGTGGCTTTTTTATTGGGAAGATTGATGTTTAAAGTGTTCAATCCACTTTCTACATCTGCACGAAGTGCATTTTCAATACCAGCGCCCAATACCAACCTTGGCGAAGCCGTAGTGCCTGTATTGAATTTGCCACGTATAATATGACTTGTAATACTGTTTACTGATGTATTGTTTTCGTCAACACCCTTTACCAATACAATACTTTGGTTGTCGCCATTTAACAGTAATGCTTTTTCCTCTACCACAAGGCTTATGGCAGCAACATTTTCTGTTGCTTTTATAGCGTTGATTTGCTGTTGAGAAAGATGGATGACTTTACCTGAAGAAGCACTGATACGTACATCGGCATAAAAATCTGAGTACAATCCCTTTACCAAATCTTCAAAACCATTAAAAACACTGAACACTACAATTAACGAAGCCGTTACAACGCCAATGGCCACAACACTTATCCATGCAATAATATTGATGGCGTTGGTTGTTTTTTTACTTTTAAAATAGCGCCAGGCAAAGAGAAAATTCATGTAGTTAGAGCGTGAATTATAAAGTGTATTACTTAGTGTTATTCACTTGCAGGCTTTACTGTACTTCTTTCTTTTTCTATTTGTGCAAACAGTTGTTCCATTTTAAAAACCTGGTCTAAAGTGTCATCTAAAAAGTAGTGCATTACCGGCATGCGGCGTACCTGGTGCTTAATTTTATCTGCAAGCAGCTTCTTTACCTCCCATGCCCTTTCTTCAATATGCTTCATGGCAAGGTTTGGGTTTTCTACTTTGAATAAGCTTAAATATACACGTGCCTCTAAAAGGTCTGGTGTTACTTTTACATCTGAAATTGAAACCATGCCCCCATCGTACATAGTTAAGCCAAGTTTCATAAATATATCGTTTACTTCTGCCTGTATTACTGATGCCACCTGTTTCTGACGTTTTCCTTCCTTCATTTTCGTTCTGTTTTATTGGCTGCAAAACTAACACTTTAAGCTTATAGGCTAATAACCACAAATTCTGTACGCCTGTTAAGTGCTTTGCCCTGTTCTGTTGAATTGTCTGCAATGGGTTTGGCATCGCCAAAACCTTTAAACTGTAAGCGTTGTGCGCCAATACCTTTGCTTATAAGATAATCTACCACAGATTTTGCACGGTTTGCAGAAAGCTTAATATTATCTTCCTGTTTGCCCACATTATCAGTATGGCCATTAATAGAAATTTTGATAGAAGGATTTTCTGCCAGCAACTGGTGCAGTTTATCAAGCTCTATTTTGCTTACCTCTTTTAACTGGTAAGATTTGCTCTCAAACTGAATATTAGCAAAGGTTACCGCAGCATTCATTTCAAGTGGCTGCAGGTAAATATTTTCGCGGTAAGTGCTGTCTGCCTGCTTATTACTTAAAGCGTAAACGCGATTATAAAAAAGGTAGCCTTTGCGGTTTACATTAAACGTAAAATCGTGGCCTGTGGGCAAAGTGGTAAAGTAAAAACCCGTTTCATCTGTTTGAACGTTCATGAGAATTTTGCCCGTGGCATTATCAATCAGTTCAACATTACTGGGCAAACCCTTATTTGTTTTTTTGTCGTACACAAAACCTTTTACGTAAAGGGTTTTACGTGGGCGAATGTCTTCACGCAAATCAAAACGGTAAAGGTCAAGGCCGCCGCGGCTGTCACTTCTATCGCTTGCGTAGTAAGCATTTATACCGTTAGAGGCAACGGCCAAACTGCCTTCGTTTTCAATGGTATTGATGGGGTAGCCAAGGTTTTCAGGAATGCTCCAGCTACCCATTGGCCCTTTATGAATTACATACAAATCGCTGCCGCCATAACCTGGTAAACCGCTTGATGTAAAGTACATGGTTTGATTATCGGCATGAATGTATGGAGCCGTTTCATCGCCAATGGTGTTAATGTCTTTTCCCATGTTGATGGCCTTGCTCCAATTGCCTTTTGCATCTCTGTAACTAACATACAAATCGCTGCCACCTTCGCCATTAGGGCGGTTGCTTGCAAAATATAAAGCACGTTTATCAGGGCTTAAACTTGGTGCACTTTCCCAGTAGCCAGTGTTTATGTTTGTACCCAGGTTTTCAGGATCGCTCCAGCCCTGTGGCGTGTAATAGGAAATGTACAAATCATAACTGCCATGGGTTTTGCCGCTTAGTTCGCCTGCAAAAATCATCCATTCACCATCGGCAGAAACATTGATGGCACCTTTATAAGGTTCATCATTGATGTCGCCTTCAATAAGTTTTGCTTTGGTAAAACCTTTACGCTCAAGATTACTTTCGTAAAAAAATTCACCCTTGCCCTGTTCACCACGCCTTGTAAAAACAAGCAGGGTATCATCAACTGTTAAAGAAGGAAAATATTCAAGCGCAGGCGTATTAATACTGTCGCCAAGATTAATGGGATTAAAAACATAACTTTTATCGGGATGTTTTTGGCTGTAAGCAAGGGCAAATTCATAGCAATCCCTGCGGTACTTTGCACTTTTAATACTTCTTGCTTCAAGGTTTGGGATGGCCTGAAAAGCAGTAATTGCCTGCAATGCAGCATCAAAATTACCAAGCCCTGCAAGGTTTATTGAATAAGGCAGGTGGTATGGCCTGAAATAAATGCTGTCTTTTAATTTTGCTGTTTCGTAATATTTAATGGCAGTTGCATAATCTTTCAGCTCGCCATAAACGCCGCCTAAAGAAAGGTAAGCATCTACATAATTACTATCTGTTGCAATGGTTTTTTGCAAGATGGGAATGGCTTGTTTTAAAGCACCATCGCGAAGCTGAACAATTGCTTTTTCGTACAAGGCAATTGCTTTTTGATTGATTTTATCTGACTGATAGGTTTGTGAGTTTGCAAGAACAGAAAATAAAAGAAATATTATGGCAGGTATGTACTTCATTTTAAAAATTAAAGAAACGAAGTTCAGTAAATTGATGGTGTGATGGTGTTAAAAAGTGGGTGGTGAATGGTGAACAGGATTTACATGGTGTATATTAAGGAACAAACACTGAAAATGCTATGTGAACATAGGTAATATGGCAGTGAAACATACCGTTAGTTATGCAAAACATCATGGTGTTTAGGTAAAACATCATAGTATTTATACAAAACATCATGGTATTCAGATAAAATATCATGGTGTTTATGTAAAACGTTATGGTGTTCAAATAAAATACCATAGTATCTGTACAAAACACTATGGTTTTCAAGTCAAATACCATAGTGTTTAAATAAAACATCATGGTGTTTGCACGAAACATTATAGCGTTTAGGCAAAACATCATGGCATTTATGCAAAATAACATAGTGTTCAGGCCCAAAAACAACTGGTACTTTATAAAACCAATTATTACGGCACATTAATGTATTTGTGCAGTTGCAGGCTTAGTTCCCATTTTGGATTGGCTTTAATATAATCAACAACTAAAGGCACCATCTGTGAAGCTTTATCCCATTCTGGTTGCAGGTATAATTTGCAGGAAGCAGCAACCTGTGCGGCATATTTTTCAGCCCAGTCAAAATCAGATCTATTAAAAATGACGACTTTTAGCTCGCTGGCCACAGCAATAACTTCTGGCAAAGGGGGTTTAAATTTTTTGGGCGAAAGACAAATCCAGTCCCAATGGCCGCTTAACGGCGATGAACCAGAAGTTTCAATATTGGTTCTAAAGCCTTTTGCATGAAGTTCGTCTGTAAGTGCATCCAACTGGTGCATTAACGGTTCGCCACCTGTAACTACTGCCAATACGCCATTTACGGTTGACGGTTGACGGTCAACGGTTGACTGAGTACTCACTTCTTCCACTGCTTTTGCAACAATACTTTCAATTTGATATTGCGGATGTTTGGAAGCATCCCAGCTATCTTTTACATCGCACCAAACACAACCTACATCGCAGCCGCCAAGCCTTATAAAATAAGCGGCACTGCCCTGATAAAAGCCTTCGCCCTGTATGGTGTAAAAACTTTCCATTACTGGCAAGGCAGCTGTTGCAATGCTGGTGGATTGATATGCTGTTTCGTTTTCCAATTACAATAATTATTAATGCTTCAGGCAGCAAATTTATGCAGTTAAAAGAAAGATATGAAAGCATTGATTTACGGGAACGGAATTAACTACATTTCATACCCCAAACATCAACTTTTTAACCACCTGTTAACCAGCCTTACTATTACATTTGTTGCACATGAACCTGAAGCTGCTACATAGTTTTTTATTAATTGCCTCTATGGCAGTTTGGGCAGGTGGAATTGCGCAAAACAGTAGTGTGCAGTTGCCTGGTGGTGTTAAATTTAGCGACAGGGGCAATGAACGGCCATTTATTGTTGGTGCTGATACAGACCTTGGTAATATTATTAAACAAAACATTTTTGTAAAAGCCACTGTAAGCAAAGCCAACAGTTTTGAAGGTGAGCCTGTGCTGGTAACATATAAACTTTATACCCGCCTGCGCTCAGAATCTAAAGTGGTAAAGCAGCCTGAATTTAGTGGTTGCAGCATTATTGAAATGACAACAGACGACTTGTTTACTACAACTGAAAATGTAAACGGTAAAACTTTCAAAACCTATGTTATAAGAAAAGTGCAGGTACTGCCTTTGCAGGATGGAACGGTTACACTTGGCACAGCCGCGGTTGAGAATAAGCTATTTTTTTTTAGAACGAATGAGGAAGCTTACAAAAACAGCCCTGGTATTACAAAAAATGTAGTGTTAAGCAGCCAACCGGTTGTGTTGCATATTAAGCCACTGCCAGGTAAGAAGCCTGTAAGTTTTAATGGCGCCGTTGGCAATTTTACCATTACTACTGTTGTAAACAAACGCAACGATACCGCCAATGACAACAACAGTTTGCAGGTAATTATTGAAGGAAAAGGAAATTTTCAAAACCTTGGCTGCCCTTTAATAAACTGGCCAAAAGAGATTGAACATTTTGAAGCTGAAACTGATGAAAGCATTGAACGGCTTAGCTTTCCGCAAAGCGGGAAGAAGGTTTTTACTATACCTTTTACCTGTAAAAAAGAAGGGCAGGTGACTGTACCGCCTGTACTTTTTTCTTATTTTAATACTGACACTAACCTTTACACCACGATAAAAAGCGACAGCATTACTTTAACTGTTTTGCCTGAAGTAAAACAATTGGATGCTGCTAAATTATCAGGAGATATTACTAACAAAAAATACATTTTTATTGTGCCTGCCATTGCACTGCTTGCAGGGCTTGGCTGGTGGTTTTTCTTTGGCAGAAATGAAAAAAAAGTTACTGCAACACCAACTGCTGCTGTAATTGTTGAAGAAATGCAAGAGCCTGTGATTGTTAAAACTGATGCGGAAAAATTGAATGAGTTGCTGCTTATTGAAGATGATAAAACTTACTACCAGCAGGCAAAAATTGTAGCAGAAGAACTGCTTGAAAAAGAGCGCGACAGTAACAAAAAAAACAGCCTTCAGCTTTTAATACAACAGTGCAATGAAGCATTGTATGCACAACATAATTTACTTACAAAAGAAGAAGTGTTGCGGGGACTGGAAAGTGCTGTTCTTAATCAGTCAACATACTTATAACCAACACCACGTACAGAGTGAAAGTATTTTGGGTTGCGGCTGTCTTCTTCAAAATACTTTCTGAAGTTGAGTATAAAATTATCAATGGTTCTGGTGGTAGGATATACGTTATAGCCCCAAACCACCTGAAGTATTTTTTCCCTTGTCGTTACGTCGCCTTTGTTTTCAATCAGCAGTTTCAGCAGCATACTTTCTTTCTTGCTTAATTCAATACGCAAACCATTGTGGGTAATGGCATCCTGTGCTTTAAAATCAATGGTATTGTTTCCAAAACTATAAGTATCACCAATGCTTTCTTTTACCTGCAGCTTTTTGTTTTTAGAAATGAGTTTTTCAACGCGTAGCAAAAGTTCCTCTAAATTAAAGGGCTTGGTCAGATAATCGTCAGCACCTTTTTTAAGGCCCAGCACCCTGTCGGCACTTGTGTTTTTTGCACTAAGCATCAATATTGGCGTGTCTAAATTATTAACGCGAACTGTTTCCGCTACGCTTATTCCATCAACTTCAGGCAGCATTACATCTAAAACAATAAGGTCAAAATATTCATTAGCAATGGCTTTCAGGGCCTCGCTGCCATCGTAGGCACTGGTAATTTCATAGCCCTCCATTTCAAGGTTCAACTTCAATGCTTCGTGAAGGTTTTCTTCATCATCAACCAATAAAATATTACCCCTGTTTTCTTTCATGCTTATACTTTAAACGATGCAGTAAAAATACTGCCGCGTGGTTGGTTGTCTGTCACAGAAATGTAGCCATTGTGCCCCTGCATAATTTTTTTGGTAAGAAATAGCCCAAGCCCTGTGCCTTTTGTAGTGCGCACATTTTCGTTACCTGTGCGGTAAAACTTGTCAAACACTTTCTTCTTTTCAGCATCAGCAATGCCAATGCCCTCATCAATTACCTGCAGGTTAATACTATCTTTCTCTTCCTTCAATAACACATTTACCAAACCATCTTTTGGCGAATATTTAAGAGCGTTATCTATTAAATTATTCACCAGCATCTGCAGCATCAGTTCTTCGCCATTTACATACATGCTCTCGTCAATTGCTGCTGTTATTTTTCGTTGAGGATAACGGTTTATAAAGTCTTCTACACAGCCTTCTACCAGTTCGCTAAAATTAATTTCCTGCTTTGAAACCGCACTTGCATTACTTTCTAATTGCGCCGCTAACAGAATATTATTACACAAGGTATTTAAGCGGTTGGTTTCCTGTAATGTATTACTGATAAGCTTTTGCTGCTTCTCCTCCTCCAGCCTGCGCTTTTGTAAGGTTTCTAAATTAAGGCGTGTAACGGCAATGGGTGTTTTCAATTCATGCGTAATTGCCATCATAAAATTCTGCTGTTGCTGCGATAGTTTTATCTGCCTGCGAACGGCACCAAAAACAAACACGGCACCAATCATTATCAATGCAAGAAAGGTCGTTCCTTCACCAATATATTGGGCTGTTTTACGTTTCCTGGCATCTTCAATTTTTTCTACTTTCTGCAGGTAGGCAGGATCATCTTTTTTAATCTCAACCAAACGCATGGAAGCCATTAAATTATTTTGCGTTTGCAACGCGATAAACCAGTAAACAAGGGCAATGATTATATAAAGAAGGATGATCCAATAGACTGCTATTGCAACGTTCAGTTTGTGCCTTGCAGGAATCGTTATCATGGCTGTACTTTTTCTACCCTTATGCCTGCGCTTAACACAAACGGCAATGGGTCTTCACGCATTATATGCTGTAGTGTAAAATGGTAATCGCCCTGCTTTAATGGTATGGGCGACCTGGTAATTTTAATACGCTGTTCAAACACATCATCAATACCGCTACCCAACCAACCTTTGGTGTTGTTGGCAAGCGTGATTTCCATTTGCTGACTTACAATAGTATCTTTTGGTGCCTGTGTGCCAACGTTAAGCCAAAGGTTATTATAATGATAAGCATCGTCGTGCCTTATCACCACAAAAATATTATACAGTGCAGAGGTATCTTTTATTGTAAACGTAAAGGAAGGCTTTTCAGAAGTTTTCCATTCGTGTTTGTTAAAGGTTACAGCTTTTTCAAACACATCAAGTGTGCCGCATGACGCAAGCAAGAAGCTTAACAACAGAAATAAAAAGCAGGATTTCAAGATGATAAATTTTTTTTCAAAGATAGATATGTAACAATCTTATTACAGGGTAACTGCTATAGAGCAACTCATCCTACTACAACACATTCAGCACCTGTTCCTTCGCTTTTTCAAGTTCATCTTTCATTATTACCACGCTTTTCTGTATTTCAGCATCGTAAGCTTTGCTGCCCGTAGTATTTATTTCACGGCCAAATTCCTGCAGAATAAAAGACAGCTTTTTACCTTTACTTTTTTCTTTACCAGCCAGCGTAGTTTTAAAATAGTCAACGTGGTTTTTTAAGCGCACCTGCTCTTCGCTGATGTCAATCTTTTCAATATAATAAATCAATTCCTGCTCTAAACGGTTGGCATCGTAATTTTCTTTGCCCACTTTTTCTTCCAGTAATTTAACAAGGTTATCCCTTGTTTTCTGGCGGCGGTTAGGCTCAAGTTTTACTACTTCTTCGCTCTGTAATTCAATGTTGGCAACCCTTTCAAGCAAATCAATTTCCAGAGATTTACCTTCATCAACACGGTGCTTGTTAAGGTTGGCAATGGCATCTTTCAGCGTTTCCTGGAAAGCTTTCCAGTCATCATCGTTCAGCATTTCAGTTGAGTTGATAACAACATCAGGCAATCTTAAAATAGCAGCCATTAACTGCTGTGTATCTGCCTTCAACTCGTCTGCAATCTGCGTTACAGAAGTATAATAAGCCTTCAGCAAATCTGTGTTTATGCTTACAGGTTTTGCTGCGCCGTTTTGTTTAATAGCTATAAAACACTCAACACTGCCACGTTCCAGTCCCTCGTTTAAAATATTCCTTACTTCAAACTCAAACGGTTTTAACAAGGGGGGCAACTGCATACGCAGATCAAACTGTTTACCGTTTAAAGAACGTACTTCTACCAAAAAAGTCTTATCACCTATTGTTTGTTCACTGCGGCCATAGCCTGTCATCGAATAAATCATCGTAGAAATTTTATGTTACCGTCTTCCAGTCATTAATTAAATACCTTTTCCGCCTTAGACATACACTGTAACGCTTTGCATATACTTCGACAGCGCAAAATTTGTTATAACAAACAAATTCTTTGCAGCAAAAAGTACGGTTAAATTGAACGTGGTAAATATAACAGAATCAGGCATTGTGATGTTTACTCTTTATCCAATTAATAAGCATTGCCACACCAATAAGTATGAGAATTGCTGAAGGATTTAATAAGGTAAATGAGAATGGCATAACATAAAGATAATAAAAAGGAACGCAGATTTTAATCACCGCGTTCCATTTTTAACATTTACTGCCCTTGTGCAGCACTGTACATTTTTTTATCACCAAGTCTGTTTAATAGTTCAATAGAACATACTTTAAAGTCGGCTGTCATTCTTTTATATAATTCTAAAATATCTACTTGGGTTAATGGTTCGCCGTCAGCACTTTCAAAGCGGCATCGGTAATTATTTACAAGATTGGTGAATACAGACCCCGTTGGCCAAACTTGTGTACCACGGTTACTAATAGTACTTAGTTTAAACAGCGTTAACGCATGTTTTAATGCTAGCTCAGCCACTTTTGTAGGCTGCACATTACTTTCAACAAAAAAATCTGCCCCTACTATTTCTTCTTTTAGCGCTTCTGAACTTTCTAACATTGGGTTATTATCAAGTACAAAATGCGTTGGTGTTTTGTAATTATTGGTTAAAATTGGTTTAGGATTAACGCTAGGTTGTTTACCAAAATTGCCAATAATTGCATTCGCAAATTCAGTGGTGTTTACCGAAGGGATAGATTTATCGCCAAAGTCGCCCGTGTGTACACCACTTTCAAGCGTGTATAGCAAGGCATTTTCAATCATCGCACTTGTTTCCATTAAACCAATGTGACGCAACATAGCCAAACCACTTAGCAATAATGATGTAGGATTGGCAATATTTTTACCAGCAATATCTGGTGCTGTACCGTGTACTGCTTCAAAAATTGAAATATGGTCACCAATATTTGCCGAAGGCGCAAAACCCAAACCGCCTACTAAACCAGCACAAAGGTCGCTCACAATATCGCCTTGCAAGTTGGTTAATACTACTACATCAAACAAGTCGGGACGAGTTACCAATTTCATGCACAAGTCATCTACAATTACATCATCCGCTTTTAGCTCAGGGTAATCTTTTGCTACTTCGTAAAACACTTCTAGAAACAAACCATCGGTTAGTTTCATAATATTGGCTTTGTGACCACAAGTAATTCTACGAGCGCCTTTTTTCTTAGCCATTTCAAACGCATACTTAATTACCTGCAAGCTACCAGGGCGCGTAATAAAACGGCGACAAAGTGCAACATCATGTGTAAGCATATGCTCTATACCACCATAAGTATCTTCAATATTTTCACGAACTATGGTAATATTTATAGGAATACCGGCTTTAGAAAAAACCGTATCTACACCATGCAGGGTTTGAAATTCACGTTTATTAGCGTATGTGTTCCAAGTTTTTCTGGCAGTAACGTTTACGCTTTTTACGCCCTTACCTTTTGGGGTTTCCATGGGGCCTTTAAACAAAATGCTCAGTTCTTCAATAGTGCTTTTGGCATCGTTTGTCATGCCATTGCTGTATCCTTTGTCAAATACCCACTTGCCCATTTCTACCACTTCATATTCAAGCGGAACTTTAGCCGCATTAAAAATAGAAAGAACGGCATCCATAATTTCGGGTCCAATACCATCACCTTTTGCTACAGCAATTTTGTCCATATATAGTTTGTTTTTGTGTTAAAGAAGGGAACATTACAAATGTAAGTTTGCAGGCTGTAAGCTGCTATTAATTTGTAAAATATTTATGGATGGTATCTGGCTTCAAAAAACAAGAAGGAATTTCAAAAAACTAAAGGCTGACCTTTTGGGCCAGCCTTTAGTAAAGACTATGTTTAAATATTAATGTGTTTTAAGTTTTGAGATGGTTTTCTTTTCAAACACAAAAAGATGTTCGCCATCATCAGTTGCTTCCTGGATACCATCTTTACGGGCATCGTAAGTGGTATAGGAGCCTTTGGTAAGATCAACAGCTACCTGGTCATTTTTTTCTGTTGCATAAAAAGCGATAGTGCCTGAAATGTCGTATAAATCTCCTTTTTTAGTACGTACAGCCCATACTTTTTTACCTGTAGAAACATCGTGTGCAGCAAGGCCGCGTTCGCCCACAACAATGGCATTATCGCCAAGGCAAAATATCTGCTCGCTTTGGTTGATGTCATCGTCCATAATTGATACTTCATATTTTTCTTTGCCATCTTCGGCACCCAGGCTGTACAATGCTTTGCCTGAACAAACCATTATCTGGCCATTCTTTTCAAACGCATTGGTAACACCTTTTTTAAAGCGTTCGCTGCGCCAAACATTCTGGCCGTTTGATGCATCAAATGCTTCTACTCCAAAGGGGCCGTATTCTTTAAAAAATTTCACTTTTTTATGGGTTGTCATTTGAAAACTAGTGTTGCCAAAACCCTGAGATTTTTGTTCAACTATGCCCTGTACTTCTGCCCAGCCACCAATTTGCAAGACAATTTTGTTGTTTATCTTGTACATATTTGGTGCAATGGTCAACTGCTTTAATTCTTCTGAACTCCAGATAAGCTTGCCTGTATTAATATCATACTTGCGTATGTACTGGCTTTTTTTGCTGGCCATATCAAACACATAAATATCGTTGCCATCAATCAATGGCTCTGCAATGGCACGGTAAACAGCAGAACGTATTAATTTGCTGCCTGAGTAGCCGCTTCCAATGCCTCTCTTTCTTTCTTCAAGTGCTGTAGGATCGTAGGTTACACTCCAGATAAGCTTACCGGAAGCCATGTCAAACATCTGTACACCTTCCAGCGAAAGCATTAATTTATCAGTACCAATGGGTTTTAATTTTGCCAGTAATTTGCCTGTTTTAATTTCTTTTTCAACAGTGCCCTTTACTTCAGACTGCCATAAAACATCACCTGTTTTTACATTCATTTTGGTAAGCTGGCTTTTAAAAGCACCAAACGCTTTGCCTATCATGGCAAACGGGTTACCGCCACCAGAAGTGCTGGATGCAAACTGGTTATAGTTTAAAGCCGTAATGGAATGGTCTGCAGCACTGTAATAGTATTTACCAAGTGCACCTTTAAAACCCTGCGTTTCCCATATTTCTTCGCCGGTACGCGCTTTAATCATGTGAAAGGCTTTTTTACTGGCAATGGCAAACATTTCAAGTTCAGGAATATAAGCCACTGAACCACCTGTTACACCTTCATATTTTTCTGAGTTCCAGAGCATTTTACCGTTTTCAAGGTCAACCACGGCCATCTCATCTTTACCGCCTTTTCTGTCAAACAAAAACAACACATTGGCATCCCACATTGGTATGCGTTCATCCACTTTTTTAAGCAAGCCTCCAGATAATTCTTTAAACGATTTAAACCATTTTACCTTACCTGTATTGGCATCTATAATCGACATGTTTTTTTCGTCGGAACTAATGATAATGCCGGTTTGATCATTAAATTCATTTGATTCGCAGGCGTGTTCCAGTTTGGTTTCCCAGGCCGGTTTCATTTCTGATTGTGCGTTGGCAAGGCAAATGTTTGCAATTGCAATTGCAGTGATAAATACTCTTTTCATAAATTGGTTTTTTATTTTGTATTTAATTTGAGGTGTTACAGTTGAAAAACATAGCGGAATTTTACCCGCCTGTCTTTAGGAAGATCAATATCAAACTGGTATTTTCGTATGATGTCTTTTAAGTTGTTCTGCATGGCTATGTTGGTCTTTTCATCGCTTTCGCAATACACGGTTTGTACCATGCCTTTCTGTGCAATAGTTATATCCATAATGTAAGTGCCGCTTATGTTTGCCTTGGTTATTTGTGTGTTGAGTTTGCTGGTGGTATCAAGCAGTGCAGTAAGTGTTTGCTGGCATTTTTCACCAATTTCTTCGTTGCTTGCAGGCGCAGGGGTCCTGAAATATTTGGGCAGCTTTTTGTAATCCCATTCAATAATTCTTTTACCTGTACCAATGTAAACAATTGGCCTGTTGGTGCATAAGGCAAAGCCTGAAAAATGACTGCTCATTTTAAACAAACCGCCGCGTAAAAGAAAGCTGGCAGTTCTTGTTTTAAGGTTACTGCTTTCGTGAACTGCCACTTCGCGATTAGTGCCAACCATACCATAAGCATCGCTGTAAGCAAAAGTATTTTCATCGGTGCTGGTAGTAAAATCGCCCGCCATATCGCCACTCTGAAAGCCAAACCCTCTGTCAATAATTCCTGTGGCAACTTCTACTCTTTCAATCACTTTTACCGCAGGCGCATTCATGGCATTGCCATGTTCTTCGCCATTAAGGTGCGCCACGTAGTAGAGGTACTTGGCATCTTTACCAAACTTCATATCAGTAACAATATCTACCTCTTCGTTGCTGATGTATTTTGGTTGTTTAATATTGTTCACATCAAAAAAGAACAACAGCCTTTTAAACTTGCCTGCATTTTTTGCTTCCCGCTTTCTTTTTTGTACAGAGCTGAGTTCTTTAAAAGCGGCGTTATCAGGATCAATAGACGCAATTATAGTTTTGCCATCAGGGGTGATGGTAGCACATTCATTATCTGCAATAGATACGGTTTTTATTTCTTCGCCGCCAGGCAAACCATACCAGCCAAAACCTTCAGAAAAGCTTACAAATACCTTATCCGCCCCAACAAAAGCAATATGGTAAACATTGTTTTTTTGAAATAATACTTTACCTGTTGCCGCGTCTACAACGGCAGCATCGCCGCTTACCTGCTTCATTTTTGGCTTAGCGCCAAAAGTTACAATACTCCTGGTTTTTGCAGTGTGGGTGCCATAATCTCTAATGGCAATGTACTTGGCAGTTTCAGAAAACACAGCCCTTGCACCACCTTTAAAACCAGCAAGGTCAAGGTTTTTCCATACAGGGGCAATTTTGCCTGGCGTGCTTACATTAAACAAATAAATACGGCTGCCCATAGAAGAAGCGAAAAGCGTTGACTGGTCGGGCGAAAGGCTAACGCCGGTAAAAGGGGTTGTGATTCCCTCAGGGTCAAGATCAATGGCACCAGGCTCAATAATGGTTTGAGAGAAAGTGTTTAGGGTTGAAAACAAAAGAAATATGGCTATACATTTTTTCATCTATCCTGTAAATTGGGTGTGTAGGAAAGATGTAAAATAAGCCAGATTTACAGGGCAAAACAATACCGTGGAGACGGTATTTTGTTTGGGTACAGGGCAAAAAAGTACCGCACATACAAATTTGTATGTGCGGTACTTTTATAAGATTATTAAAGCAACGTTTATTTTAGTTCATCCCAGCCAGCTTCTGTAATATCTTCCTCATCTTCTTCAAAAAGGTTTTCATAGTTTTCTACTTGTTCTTCACTAAGTTCATCAACAAGTTCATAAATATCATCACTTTTTTTGCGCCAGAAAGTACTTTCCTCATCATCGTGCAGCATCAGTAAAACACAATTATCGGTTTCCATTAACGGCTGTACCAATACTATTTCTTCACCTTCGTTTTCCTGAACAAGGTAAAAATGATCTGTGAGCAAATCAGAATAAGTGGCCATAGTTTTAATTTTATTTAAAGCTATTGTTTAATTGCTTTCATCTGCTATAAGATGTATTATGATTGTGTTATGCCGCGCAGTATTTGCGACAGAAATTATGTTATAAGTGTAATAGTTACAATTATTCACCGATAATTTAGCCACCCTCTCCCCAGCAATCATTTTCGGTTGCCGTTAAAAATTAGGACTTATTGGTTAAGGTACGTGCAGGATACCTTTACTATTACAGTTTAGTTTATGAAAATTATTATACTTACTATAGCTTCTATTTTTCTTGTAAATATTGCTTTTGCACAAACCAGTGGAACCATTAAAGGCAAGCTTATTGACAGCGTTGGTAAGCAATCTATGAAAGATGCTTCTATTACAGTGCTTGCTTTAGAGGATTCTACTGTTGAAGCCTTTGGCCTTGCTAAAGAAGATGGCAGTTTTGAAGTACTTAATGTTCCATTGGGAAATTTTATCGTTCAGTTTTCTTTTCAGGGATATTCCAGTATTTCTAAAACCATCACCTTAAGCAAAGAAAAACCAGAAGTAATTTTAGGTACTATTTATATGCCTTTGTATGCCAAAACGCTTGATGAAGTTGTGGTTACACAAACGCCACCCATCACTATAAAAAAAGACACTGTAGAATACAATGCAGGCAGTTTTAAAACCAAACCAAATGCCGTAGTAGAAGACCTTTTAAAGAAACTGCCTGGTGTAATTGTAGATAAAGATGGCAATATAAATGCACAGGGCGAGCAGGTTCAGCGCATTTTTGTAGATGGCAAACGCTTTTTTGGCAATGATCCCAAGCTGGCCACAAAAAACCTTCCTCCAGATATTGTTGACAAGATACAGGTGTACGATGCGCAAAGCGACCAAAGTGCTTTTAGTGGTTTTGATGATGGTGAGCGTACCAAAACCATTAACATTATTACTAAAAAAGACAGGCGCAAAGGCTTGTTTGGAAGGGCCATTGCAGGTGCAGGCGACCAGAGGCGTTATGACGCCAGTGTAAACATGAACCTGTTTAACGGTAACCAGAAACTAACCTTATTAACCAACGCCAATAATGTAAACAAACAGGGCTTTACTGCGCAGGATGGTGGCGGCAGCGGCCGCAGCCGCGGTGGTATTACAGATACCAAAAGCGCTGGCCTTAATTACAGCGATTTGTGGGGCAAAAGCACAGATTTTTCAGGCAGTTATTTTTACAATAATCTTAGCACTAACAGAGATGCAAGGTCTTTTACTGAAAGATTTTTAAAAAACGATTCGTCTTCCTTTATCAATCAAACCACAACATCGCAACGTAACAGTCAAAACCACCGCTTTAATTTTAATATTGAGCATCGTTTTGACAGCATGAACTCACTGGTGATACGTCCTGATTTTTCTTTCCAGGAAAGTGATAATATTAACCGCACCATTTCCAATGCTACCATTGGCTCGCTGTTTGGTAAAGATGATGTGCCGCAATACCGTTTTGATCAAAATACTTCAAGCCAGGGCAGTGGTTACAATGGCGATATTAACGCCACTTTCCGCCACCGTTTTAAAGCAAGGGGCCACACATTTTCAATAGGTGTAACCGCAGGCGGTAGTTCAAATACAAATGATGGTACTAATTATTCTGATAACCGATTTTACTATCCAAAAGATTCTGCAAGGCTTGTCAATCAAATAAACAGAAGTGACAGTAAAAGCCAGAATATCAGTAGCAACTTTTCTTACACAATTCCTGTTATAAAAAACCATGTTATTGAGCTGAATTATAATTACAGTAAAAGGTCAAGTAATTCAGACAGGCGCACGTATTCATACGATAGCTTAACAAGTGGATATACGCGTTTTGTTGACAGCCTCTCTAATTATTTTGAAAACGAAAACAGCTCTAGCAGGGCAAGTATTGGCTATAGGATACAGAAAGAGAAATTTACTTTTGGCATTGCCAATGGTATACAATTTACCAACTTAAAAAGTGACAACACCAGCAAGGTTACATTCTTTGACAGAAACTTTACCAACATTTATCCTACTGCAAATTTTGTTTACAATTTTACCCGCAAGAAAAACCTGCGCATAAATTATAACGGCCGCAGTAATCAGCCCAGTATTACGCAACTTCAGCCCGTACCTGATAATAGCAACCAGAACAATATTATTACCGGTAACCCAAATCTTGGCCAGGAATTTTACCACAACATTTTCATGCGTTTTTCTTCTGTTGACCAGATTACTTTCCGCAATATTTCTTTTACACTTAATGGTGGTTTGGTAAATGACAGAGTTGTAAGCAGTATTGTACAAAACATAAATGGTACGCAAACCACTACGTTTGAAAACCTTGATGGCTCTTATAATCTTAATGGAAATTTTAATTATGGTTTCCAGTTAAAAAAGCCAAAAAGTAGCCTCAATTTTATTACCACTGGTGCTTATAACCGCGACGTTAGTTTAATTGCCCTGCCGGGCGATAAACTGCCAACCATTAATTATACCACCAACACCCGTTTAGGCCAGGCCATTAATTTTACGATGAACCTTGATGAAAAACTTGACCTTAATTTCAATACATCCTTTAATTACAACTTTGCACGTTACTCAGTAAGCCCTGATAGAAACAGGGATTATTACACGCAAAGTTTTTCGTTTGAGCCAACTTATACTTTTAAAAGTGGCTGGGTGCTGGGTAGCGATTTTGATTATACTTACAACAGCGGCCTTTCTGCTGGTTACAATGCAAACCTGCCTTTATGGAATGCAAGCCTTGCTAAACAAATATTTGCCAAAAAGCAAGGCGAAATAAAATTCAGCGTGTTTGATCTTTTAAACCAAAACATCAGTGTTAGCCGCGATGTTACTAATAACTATGTAAGAGACATGCAGAACAATGTTTTGCAACGCTACTTTTTGGTAACGTTTACTTATAACCTGCGCAAATTTCCTGGTGGCGAAAGGCAAAATGGTGGCAACCCAAACAGGCAATTCAGAAACAATGATGGTAATGGTGGTTTTGGTGGCGGCAACCGTGGCGGTGGTAATGGCGGTGGTAATTTTAGACGTGGCAGCGGCGGAAATAATTAAGCGCTTTTATCCTTTAAAATCAACCAGTTTTTCCATTGCCTTTTTTAGTGTTTCTTCTTTCTTGGCAAAGCAAAAACGAAGCACTTTATTATCTGTGGCCTCTTTGTAAAAAGCAGAAACAGGAATAGTTGCAATGCCGTATTCTTTTGTTAAACGAATGGCCAAATCTTTATCATTTTCATCGCTCAAATCCTTATAACTGTAACACTCAAAATAACTGCCGTGAGAAGGAATTAATTTAAAAGCTGTAGCTGCCATTAGTTCTCTTGAGTAATCTCTTTTCTGCTGCATTAACGGGCCAAGCGTTAAATAAGCTTCTTCGTTGTTAATGTATGCTGCAATGGCAACCTGTTTGGGTGTGTCGCAGCTAAAACAATTAAACTGGTGTACTTTTCTAAATTCATTCATAAGCTGCGCTGATGAAATGCAGTAGCCTAATTTCCAGCCTGTGCAGTGGTAAGTTTTACCAAACGAAAAACAAACAAAACTTCTTTCCAACAAATCAGGATGGCGAAGAATACTTTGGTGCTGGATGCCGTCAAAAATTAAATGTTCATACACTTCATCACTAAGAATAAGAATATTGGTGCCGGTAACAATTTTTCTAAGTTCAATAATATCATCCTCACTTAATACACTGCCTGTTGGATTATGCGGCGTATTAATCATTATCACTCTTGTATTTGCAGTAACCTTTTCTTTTACTTCATCCCATGGTATTGTATAAGATGGATATTGTAAAGCAATACGCACAGCCGTGGCGCCATTCACTTCAATATTAGGAATATAACTGTCGTAAGCAGGCTCAAAAACTATCACTTCATCGCCAGGTTTTAAAACCGTTGTAAGTGCTGTATAAATGGCGTAGGTACCCCCTGGTGTAACGGTTATTTGTGTGTCAGGATTAGTAGATACACTATATAATTTGGCTGCTTTTTCTGCAATTCTTTCTCTTAGTAAAGGCAGGCCGTTCATGTGGGTATATTGGTTGTATCCATCTTTCATTGCCTTGCAAACCAACGATATAAGTTCATCACTCATCATAAAATCAGGAAAGCCCTGGCCAAGATTTACAGCATTGTGTTGCACTGCCAACTGGCTCATTACTGTAAAAATGGTAGTACCAACATCTGGTAATTTAGATACAATGTTCATGCGCTAAAATTAGGGGCTTCGTTCAATTTAAAACAGCATTTTTGTAACATAGCTATTGTTGTATTATGGCCGTAAAGCAAAAAAATAAAATCATTATTTATGTAACAGCAATTATGCTGCTTGCGTTTGCCGCAGGTATTTATTTCTTGGTAAAATATGTACGCGAACAAAAGGCACTTGTATTAGCTGAAGCTGCTACTTATGCCGCTTTCGGCGTTGATATGCCGCCTGGTTACAGCATACGCGGTATTGATGTAAGCAGTCACCAGGGCATTATTTACTGGCCATTGGTTAAGGCAATGAACATTAATAATATAACCATGCAGTTTGCATTTATAAAAGCCAGCGAAGGATTGAATGATGGCGACAAATACTTTGCTAAAAACTGGAACATTACCAGGGCATTAGGTATTACACATGGTGCATATCATTTTTTTCTAGCAACAAAAGATGGCAACAAACAGGCGAAAAATTTTATAAAGAAAGTTGATTTGCAAAAAGGTGATTTTCCACCTGTGGTAGATGTAGAAGAATTATACGGCGTGCCGCAGAAAGCAATGCGCCAGCGTTTAAAACAATGCCTTGATAGTTTGGAGAAACATTATAAAACCAAACCCATTCTTTATACTTATGTAGACTTTTATGAAAATTACCTGGGCAAGACCTTTGATGATTACCCATTATGGATTGCCCATTATGATGAACCTGAAAAACCACGTATAAAACGAAAATGGTGGTTTTGGCAGCACAGCCAAGAAGCAAGAATAAACGGTATAACCACTTTTGTTGACTGTAATGTGTTTAATGGTGACAGTACCAGTTTTGCAAACATTATATTAAATAATACAGCCAGTAGCATAAATCATTAACAAATTATTGTTAAAACATTGACATTTTGTTTAGAATTAATTCAGCAATTTTACAACGTATTAAAGGGAACAAAAACCTGGCATTTATCAAAAGATCTTACGAAAAATAATTTTTAAAAAACTGAGTAAAAAATAAAACTTTTGGCATCGTGTTTGCGTATGTTAAAATAATAAAAGTGAATTAAGACATTAAATTTTCTCATAAGCAGTTAGTTTTGGTTGCGGCCCCGATTTCCATCGGGGCCAATTTTTTTTATAGCTTACTGCCTGCAATTCGTCTATTTTTAACATTATATTACAGCCAGCAAAAAACCTGTTTTCATTTAACAAAAAGCTTTCTTGCGCTTATGTAGCCAGCAATACAGCCAATTGTGTCTGCTATAATATCACCTATATCAAATGAACGGTGAGGGATATATTTTTCCTGTATAAACTCAATTGAAACGCCGTATATTATACCTAATACTGTAATTACCAGTAACCATTTTAAACGTGCAGACTGTAACATATTTCGCTTACTGAGCGAAAAAGCCCAGGAGATTATTATCATCAAAAAAATACCAAAATGTACTAATTTATCCCCGTTAATTTTATCAAACCAGCCAATTTGTGGAATATCATCCCCAGGCATTGTGAAGAGATAAAGAGTAATAAAAAAGAAGATTATGGCAGGAATAAAAAAATAAATGCGCCTTTTTTTCATGAAAAATTTTCACAAAAATAGGGGACTATGAATAGTCCCCTTCCATCTGAAAAAACCCTGCTATTGACCTAGCTATTTAATAATATTTTTTGCATTTAATTCATTGAAAAACCAAATATTGAACATCACATATTGTACATGGTTTGTAAATCTGTAAATACAATAAACATGTGATTGAACAAAGAATTAAAGCTGGTCAAAACGAAAAAGAAAAGATATTGGATTTGCATTTTCCAATGCACTGATAGATACGGTAAATGAGTAAAGAAGGTTTGGCTGAATGTATAATAAACAAAGTTTTCAGGAAATCTTAAGCACGTACGTTACCCATAACATACAGCTCATTAAGGTTTGGCGTTGGGCTGCCACCTTTTTTCTCTAAAGTAATAGCAAAGGCTTGTGCTTTTTCAATTACTTTAAGTTTACAGATACCGTTGCAATCTGTTAACATACCTGCATCAACAGGTTTGCCATCAACCAAAGCCCAAAGCTGGTATTGCTTATCAGAGGGAGCTTCTGGTAATTTATTAGCCAAAAGATATACATCTTTGGTTTTACTATCCCAAAAAACGGTAGCAAGATTATTTTCTTTTCCTTTAATACCTGGCATTGAGACTTTTACCATGTTTGGGTCAGTCATTAATCCAAAGTTCCCAAAAAGGTCAAGGTATTTAACCTGCATTTTTTGATTATCGGCAGTAAGATTATTTTTTTCATTTAATAAAGCTGTTACCTGGCTGCTTGCTTCATTATATTTTGAGTAGTAATAAACATTTAAAGCAGCACTTGCTACAAGCAAAATAACTGATGCTGCTGCAAGGTATTTTACCCACGATTTTTGTGTTGTACTTGTGGTATTGCTAAAAGGTATAACCTTAGGTGTATCTTCTGATTTGGTTATTGGTATTACAGTTGCAACAAAATCATCCTGTAAGGCAAGCATAAGTTGCTTCCTGGTATCTTCTGAAGGTGTTACAGCATTAGCAAAGGCTGCTACTTCAAGTGAAATTTCAAACTCTTCAATAGCCTTTTTAAGTTCAGGGTATTGAGGAATCAGCATTTCCATTTCGGCTGCTTCCTGTGTATCTGCCAGTCCTAAAACATAGCTTTCTACAACACCACTTGATATGTAAGTATCAATATTCAATTTACTTTATTACAGTTCTTAGTTGTATTAATGCGGTTCGTAATCTTGTTTTAACAGTGCCTAGAGGAATAGATAGCATTTTTGAAATCTCATCCTGTGTATATCCCTTAAAATAGGTTAATTCAATCAATATTTTATATTCATCTTTTAATTGGTGTACCACTTTTCGCAAACCCATAACGTCTGTTTGCAATTGTGTGGTGCCACCAGCATCGTAAGATGCTTCTGTTAATTCCCTGTTTTGCTGGCTATTCTGGTATCCTTTGCTGCGTAATGTATCAATTGATGCATTGCGTGCCACATTCAGCATCCAGGTAAATAGCCTTCCTTTCAGTTCATCATAGCTTTCTATCTGTTTCCAAATTTTTATAAACACTTCCTGCAATACATCATTTGCTAATTCTGTATCGTTTACAATGTTTATAATTACCGATAGCAAAGCCCCACTGTAATTATCGTACAGGTAGCTAAAGGCAAACTGCTGCTTCTGCTTTAGCAATTGCACCAACTCGGTCTCGCTGTATTTTTTTACGGCTTCCAAATACTTTGTGATAGATTTTTAGAACAGATGGTAAATTAGTTACGGAATAATATGTTGTATGGTTTTTGAACCAGCGCCTATTTATCAGGCAACAAGGTTTTGGTAAGCAGCGGCATCCAGTAAACCATCTACATCAGCAATGTTTGCCACGGTTACTTTAATCATCCAACCCTCACCATAAGGGTCGCTGTTAACCAGTTCAGGTTGTTTTTCAAGCAACGGATTCACTTCAAGAATGGTGGCTGATACTGGTAAAAAAAGGTCACTTACAGTTTTTACGGCCTCCACGGTTCCAAAAACTTCCTCAGCCTGCAAATCCTTACCAACAGTATTTATATCAACATAAACAATATCGCCCAGTTCGCTTTGCGCAAATTCTGTAATGCCAATGGTAGCAATATTGCCTTCAAGGCTTATCCATTCATGGTCTTTTGTGTAGCGTAGCGTAGCTGGAAATATCATGTAGATGTATTGTTAATTATGAATTACAAATATTGATATAAAAAGTTGAAGAAAAGAATTTAAAAATAGTAAACCCCTCGTTTTTAGGGTATATTACTACTAACGAAACCGTTACTTTTGAAAACTCTACTTATAAGTATAATAAATGTATGAATAACACGTCTACCTTAACGCAGGCTTTCAGAGAAAAATTTAATACTGCTGCAAGGCTGTTTTTTTCGCCGGGAAGAATAAATTTAATTGGCGAGCATATTGATTATAACGATGGTTTTGTATTGCCTGCGGCGATAAACAAGGGCATTTGGTTTGCCATTGCACCCAACCAAACCAATACTGCCAACTTTTTTGCTATTGATGAAAATGATTCTTTTTCTGTTGAACTTAATGCAATAAAAAATCAAGAAGGTTGGAAGAGTTATGTGCTTGGTGTGCTGCACATACTTCATCGCGATGGTTTTGATGTTTACGGTTTTGATTGTGCTTTTACTGGTAACGTACCCCAGGGTGCGGGCCTTTCTTCTTCTGCAGCCCTTGAAGCTGGTTTAATTTATGCACTTAACGAGCTTTTTGGTTTAAAATTAACCACCATACAAATGGCATTACTGGCGCAGCAGGCAGAACACGCATACCCTGGTACTAAATGTGGTATTATGGATATGTTTGCCAGTTTGCATGGCAGAAAAAACCATTGTATTTTGTTGGATTGCAATTCACTACATTACGAATATTCGCCGTTGTTGTTTGATGATTATGAGTGGGTGCTTATCAATTCAAAAGTAAAGCACAGCCTTAATGATGGTGCTTATAACAAACGCCGCGAAGAAGCATCTGAAGCATTGAGTTTTTTTAAAACTGTAAACCACAGGATTGATAGTTTCAGGCATATAAAATCTTCAATTGTTGAGCAGTTTAAATATGGCCTGATGCCTGAAATTTACGATAGGGCCTTGTTTATTACGCAGGAAATTGAACGTGTACAGCTTGCTGCCAAATTTTTGCACGATACTAATTTAATTGAGTTTGGCAAACTGATGTACAAAACGCACCAAGGCCTTAGCGAATTGTATAAAGTAAGTTGTGTTGAACTTGACCACCTTGTAACACAGGGCAAAAAACACCGTTCAGTGGTTGGCAGCCGTATGATGGGTGGCGGTTTTGGTGGCTGTACCATTAATCTTATTGAAAAGAAAAACCGTGAAAGCGTGGTAGATTCCATCGTAACTTCTTACCAGGATACTTTTAAAATTAAACCAGAAGTGTACCTTGTAGAAACCTGTGATGGCACACATGAACTTCATGTATAAAAGAACAGAATATTCAAAAACAATAAAGCCGCAGTTTTAAAACTGCGGCTTTATTGTTTTTATAAAAAATTTTTATTTTCTGATGATAACTTTTGTACCTACAGGAATGGTACTGAACATCTGGTCAATATATTCGTTTTTGGTACTCACGCATCCCTGGGTCCAGTTTTGGTAAAGATCTACCGCAAACTCCTCGTGCGGCCAGGTACCATGTATGCCAATTTCCCCGCCTATTCTTGCATTTTTTGGTATTAATCCTTTCTCTTTACGTTCATTAAATTTTTGATAGCTTTCTGCTGTAGGATAATCAAGGGCAAAAAAGCGATCCCATTTTGCATGAGGGCGTTTGGCTGTAATATGAAAGATTCCTTCTGGTGTACGGCGGTCGCCTTCATACATTTTATCGCCCATATCTTTATTACCAAATACTACAGGGTAAGTAACCTGCCAATTATCGTTGGCATCATACACCTGCAATTCATAATCGCTTTTATCAACAATAATATAAAAGTCATCCTTATTAAGGCCAAATGGCTTAAAAGATGTAGTAAAAGCGAAAACAATAAAAAATAAAATAAGGTTACGAAACATTTTCATAACAAGATGAGGTTTATGTGATTAACGTAAAACTCGTTAAAAGATTATATAAAAAAGCATCATGTGGAAAATTTAACAGGTGTTTCAGTGCTTTTTAAAGAGCTTAAAGATGTAAAGCGAGAATAAACAGATTGACATTGAACTGAGTATATTTGATTGGGAAATCAGTTACCCACTATTCACTTACAATTATGGAACAATCATCCTCGCCATCAAAAGATCCTTTGAACGGTTTAACCCTTGAAAAGATTGTTACGCACCTTGCTGAATCAATTGGTTGGGAAGAGCTAGGCAGGCAAATTAATATCAACTGTTTTACCAGTAACCCTTCTATTCAGTCGAGTTTAAAGTTTTTGCGTAAAACTCCCTGGGCAAGAACCAAAGTAGAAGACTACTATAAATATGCTTTGCGAAAAAAGTTGTTGAAGTAACGTGCATGAAACTGTAAAGCTATATTCCTCCAACGTTAAAAATCGCGGTCATGAATTTTAAAATAGACGAGCTGTTAACCGTAACCTTTACCCTTTTTGCGGTGATAGATATTGTAGGTTCTATTCCACTTCTTATTTCATTGAAAGAAAAAATGGGCGGCATAAAAGCCACGCAGGCAACGCTGGTTTCTGGTGGTTTAATGATTTTGTTTTTGTTTTTTGGCAAAAGCTTTTTAAAAATTCTTGGTTTAGATATTAAATCTTTTGCTGTTGGCGGTTCAATTGTAATATTTTTATTGGGGCTGGAAATGGTTTTAGGCCACGAAATATTTAAGGCAGATAAAGATGCCAAAGCTGGCAATGTTGTGCCCATTGCTTTTCCTGTAATTGCAGGCAGTGGCACGCTTACAACTGTAATGAGTTTAAAAGCCAATTACGATAATATTATTATAATGTCGGCCATTTTAATAAACCTTGTTATAATTTATATAGGCTTAAAAAGCCTTAAACTGATTGAACGCTTGCTTGGCCAGGCTGGCTTACTGGCAATACGCAAGTTTTTTGGGGTGATATTAATAGCCATTGCGGTTAAAATTTTCAGTACCAATATTGCCGCTTTTGGCAAGTAAAGACGGTGAATTTCTTCTGTATTTTACAATTACATTTGCAGCCGCAGGCCCTGTAGTACAATGGATAGTATAAGAGTTTCCGAAGCTCCAGATCCAGGTTCGATTCCTGGCAAGGCCACTTGTTTTTAAAACTTAATTTTGAAAAACAGAAACAACGCCTATCATTGCGGTATAGTTTTGTAACACAGGTTAAATTTTATCCCCCATGCAAGCAACGGCAACTGTAATTCCCAATAGCCAGTACTTTAACGAGTTTACCGGCAAAACTATCAGGCTTAAATTGTTAAATAACAGCGAAGTAATGTATGGTCGTTTTATGGCACTTTCTTCTGGCAACCATCCAAAAAGCCTGTATAAAGCACATAACGATGTGATTTATTTTGATAAAATTACAAATCTTGACATTCACAAAACGGGCTCTATTTTAGAAAACTATCTTAACTACGGAGTAGTTAAAATAGAAGAAGGCCAGATTGAGCGTGTTGAGTTATGGAGTGGTGAATAATCCTTCCCCTTTCTTTGTATAGTAATTTTTCATTCGTTTTGCTACTGGCAATCGCAGGCATTGCTGTCCTATATTTGCGGCTTTAACTACCTATCATGTCGCATAAAAAATTAATCAGGTTTCAGGCTATTAAAGGGTTTGACAATGTACTGGAGCAGCCTGAAAATATGCAGGGCAACTGGCATACTTACTTTAAAAACAATAACCCTGTAACTCTTGAACTTGCCTGCGGCAAGGGTGAATATGCGGTAGGTTTGGGTAGATTATATAACGATAGAAATTTTATTGGCATTGATATAAAAGGCAACCGTATTTGGCGTGGTGCCAAAACCGCCATTGATGAAAGCCTGAACAATGTGGCTTTTTTAAGAACTGAAATTGACCATATTACCAACTACTTTACCAAAGATGAAGTGGGTGAAATTTGGATTACTTTTCCCGATCCTCAACTGCGCTTGTCAAAAGCCAAAAAGCGGTTAACGCACCCAAAATTTTTACGCTTATACCAGCAAATATTACAAAACAGCGGCACCATTAATTTAAAAACCGACAGCCCAGACCTTTACAATTTTACCAAAACAGTTATTGCTTTGTATGATCTGGAATTGCTGACTGATTATGCTGATGCCTACCATCAACCCAATATTAAACAGGAACTGCACATTAAAACTTATTACGAAAGCCTTGATATAGCGCAAAGTAAACGGATACACTATCTTCAGTTTAAAATAAATAAAGATTTGCCTGCGGCAAAAGATGAAGAACTAAAGCGCATTATTAATGAGCCAGTTAATTGAGTATATTGATTTTTACTACGATAAAAATGGCTATATGGTGCTTACTGAAAAGTTTCATTTAGAGAAAGGCTATTGCTGCGGTTTTGGATGCAGGCATTGCCCTTATGACTACGATTGTGTGCCTGAGCCTAAGCGTAGTGAACTGCTTGACAAAAGAAATGCTGCTAAAAAGCTGTCTTAATATTTGAGTAATCCACTCATAAATTATCTTTTATGGCTGCAAAAAAAACTGCTGTACAAAAGCTTCCTACAATTTTACGTGGTGGCAAAAAAGATGCTTCTTTTTTTGAGCAGGTATATGATGTTGTGCGCCAAATACCCAAAGGCCGTGTTACCAGTTATGGCGCTGTTGCTGCATTTTTAGGTGCCAAAATGAGTGCAAGAATGGTAGGCTGGGCAATGAATGGTGCCATTAACTTAAATCCAAAAGTACCTGCACACAGGGTCGTAAACCGTAACGGAATGCTTAGTGGTAAGGCCCATTTTAAAACCCACACATTAATGGAAGAACTACTGGCAAAGGAAAAAATATTTGTGAAGGATGATGTAATAGTTGACTTTAAAAATAAGTTTTGGGATCCTGCGGTGGAATTGGAGTTATAAGAAAGTTTTTTCTGCTAAAGATTTAATGATGCTGCAAACTATTTCCACGAAGAAATTCATAACCCTCAAGTCAATCACAAATACGTACTTCGCCACTCTAAAATTTATATGATGAATATTGTAATAACAGGGGCATCAAAAGGGTTGGGAAAAGCAATGGCAAAGCAATTTGCAGCCGATGGAAATACCTTATTTGTTTGCAGTAGAAACGAAGTGCAGTTGTATAAACTGGTAGAAGAAATTATGCTTGAATATCCTGACTGCACTGTAAAAGCAATGCCTGTTGATATGAGCGTAAAGAAAGAAGTTACTGCTTTTGCTGAATGGATATTACGGTATGCAATACCTGATATAATTGTAAACAATGCAGGGCAATTTATTCCTGGTGCTGTACATAATGAAGAAGATGGCGTATTGGAACAAATGATGCAAACCAACCTGTACAGCGCCTACTATTTAACAAGGGCTTTGCTGCCAAAAATGATGGAGCAAAAAAGCGGCTATGTTTTTAATATCTGTTCCATCGCATCAATGCAGGCGTACAGCAATGGCGGCAGTTACAGCATTAGTAAGTTTGCGTTATTAGGCTTCAGTAAAAATTTACGGGAAGAGTTAAAGCCTTATGGTATAAAGGTTTCAGCGGTTTTGCCTGGTGCAGCTTATACGGATAGCTGGAGTGGTAGCGGCATTGACCCTGAAAGAATTATGGAAGCAGATGATGTGGCTAAAATGGTGTATTCAGCCACTACCCTTTCCTCAAGAGCCGTAATGGAAGACATTGTTTTAAGGCCACAATTGGGGGATTTGTAGGTATAAGAAGCTGCTTGAGTTTAGGTCAAACAGCTTCATGTTGTCATATAATCCAGTCTAAATAATTGGTTTGATGAATGACAGCAAAATGCACATCAATATATGCTTTTGCAAACGCTACAGGGGTTTTAACTTTCTGTTCTTTCCACTTCATTTCAAATGCCTGTAACTGTCCGTCTTTTTCTTCAATAAGGTCAATTTCCTGCTGGTCGTAAGTACGCCAGAAATGACTGTTGGCAACATAGCCTGTGTAGTCATTTCGTTTTACCCTTTCGCTCAGCACATAATTTTCCCAAAGCATTCCTACATCCTGCCGCAAAGCAATAGGCGAATAATTATTGATGAGTGCATTACGTATGCCATTATCGTAAAAATACCAGCGGTTGCTTTTTACAATTTCTTTTCTAAGGTTTCTGCTAAAACCGCTGCGTTTATAAATTACAAACACTTTGCTCAACAAATCAAGGTAACGTTCTACTGTGTTCTTGCTCATACAAAGCTGTTTGCCTATTTCATCAAGACTAACTTCACTACCAAGCTGGTAAGCCAGTAACATTAACAGGTCGCGCAGCTTTTGCGGATTTTTTATGTTTTCAAATACCAGTATATCTTTTAAAAGGTAAGTGTTTATCAACTCGGTTAAATAGCGTTGTTTTTCTTCTAAATTTTCGGCAGTAATTACTTCAGGGTAGCTTCCGTACACCAATCGTTCTTCCAGTTTTTGTTTGGTTACAAGTATATTTTCCTGCGGCGATAATTCCATTTGTGCAATAGGATGTAAACGGTAGCTGATAGTTCTGCCAACCAATGGTTCGCCCATTTGCTGTATATCAAACGCCGATGAACCCGTTAAAATAATATGTAAAGGCTTTATTTCATCTATCATTAATTTGGCTTTTCGCCCCATATCTGGTACAAACTGCGCTTCATCAATAATCAATAAATCATAGCCCTGCAGCAACCTTGTATAATTGGCAATACTTCTGTCTTCAATTAATTTTTGAACGTCTGCATCTTCCCCATTCAGCCAAAGGCATTTGTCTTTTTTTGCTTCGCTGATGGCTTTAAGCAGTTCGGTTTTACCTACCCTTCTTGCACCCAACAAAAGGCTTACCTTCTGTTTAGAAAGATTTTGTTCTACCATTTTATATAATAACCTCGTTACCATAAAATCAAAAGTACAACACAAAATCAAAATTCAGTCAATCAACTGACGTAATTTATATAAATTCAGTCTGTTAACTGACGCAATTAACAAAAATTATTCTTTAAGACACTAAAAAAGCCACCCAAGATAGGTGGCTTTAAAATATTCACTTAACAAAATTTATCCAACTGCTTCACTTGACATGCTCTTGGAAACTTTCTTCCTGTCATCTTCATTCAGTATTACCTTACGCATACGAATGTTTTTTGGCGTTACCTCAATACACTCATCCTGCTGAATATACTCCATACATTCTTCTAAAGTCAACAGCGTTTTTGGAGCGATACGTGTAGCATCATCACTTCCGCTTGCACGGTGGTTGGTTAGCTTTTTAGGCTCAGTAGCGTTCACTACAAGATCGCCTGGCTTAATATGCTCAGCTATAATTTGACCTGTGTAAACCTCTTCATTTGGATCAACAAAGAATTTACCCCTATCCTGTAATTTATCAATTGAGTAACCTGTTGTTCTATCCTGGTTTTTAGAAATTAACACGCCATTGCTTCTGCCTGGTATTGGGCCTTTCCATGGGCGGTATTCTATAAAACGGTGCGCCATTACAGCTTCACCTGCAGTGTTTGTAAGCATTTGAGAACGTAAACCAATCAAACCACGTGAAGGGATTTCAAATTCCAAATGCTGCATTTCTCCTTTGCTTTCCATAATAAGCATTTCGCCCTTACGTTGTGTAACAAGATCAATAACCTTACCACTAAAATCACTTGGTACATCAACTACCAAATTCTCAAAAGGTTCGTTTTTCTTATCATCAATGTATTTAACCAATACCTGCGGGTTACCAACTGTAAGTTCATAACCTTCACGGCGCATGGTTTCAACAAGTACACCCAAATGCAATATACCACGACCATATACAAGGAAGCTATCAGCACTGTCAGTATCTTCTACACGCAATGCAAGGTTCTTTTCAGTTTCCTTCATTAAACGGTCACGAAGGTGACGTGAGGTAACAAACTTGCCATCTTTACCAAAGAAAGGTGAGTTATTGATGCTGAAAGTCATACTCATGGTAGGCTCATCAACACTAATAATAGCAAGCGCTTCAGGGTTTTCAACATCGGCAATAGTATCGCCGATAGTAAAATCTTCAATACCTACCACAGCACAAATATCTCCGGATAAAACTTCGGTTACTTTACGTTTACCCAAAGCTTCAAACACATACAATTCTTTTACACGTGATTTTTGGATACGACCATCAGTACGCATTAAGCTAAAGGGTTGACCTTCGCTAATGCTGCCACGTGCCACACGACCTACCGCAATACGGCCAAGAAATGCAGAATAATCTAAAGAAGTAATCTGCATTTGCAAAGTGCCTTCAGATATTTTTGGTGCAGGTACGTATTGTAAAATACCATCTATTAATGGAGTAATATCTTCACATTGCTCGTTCTTGCTGTTAAACCAACCGTTTTTACCACTACCATAAAAAGTAGGGAAATCAAGCTGCTCTTCAGTAGCATCAAGGTTAAAGAAAAGTTCAAAAACCGCATCATGCACTTCATCAGGGCGACAGTTTGGTTTATCAACTTTATTTATAACAACAATTGGTTTAAGGTTTAACTGTAAAGCTTTTTGCAACACAAAACGTGTTTGCGGCATTGGGCCTTCAAAAGCATCTACCAATAAAATAACACCATCTGCCATTTTAAGTACACGCTCAACTTCACCACCAAAATCACTGTGGCCAGGGGTATCAATAACATTAATTTTAACACCTTTGTAAACTACAGAAGCATTTTTTGAAAAAATGGTAATACCACGTTCTTTTTCAAGATCGTTGCTGTCCATTATCAGATCGCCGGTTTCCTGGTTGGCACGAAACACGTTAGTTTCATGTAAAATTTTGTCCACCAAAGTAGTCTTACCATGGTCAACGTGTGCAATAATTGCGATGTTTCTTATATCCATTAATTAAGCTTTTAGCTATTTTACTTTGCCCTGTAAGCTTGCCCTGTAAAGGATTATAAGCACAAAGAGCGAAGCAAAAGCTGATTTTTAAGCGGCAAATGTACGGCTTTACGGCGGGGTGAAAAAATGAAAAACGAATGTTTACGATTTCATCATGCTTATTACCACTCATAACGGCGTATCAATCTTTTATATTTACTTTCTTAAATTGTTTTATGAAAAAATGGCTGCTTTATATTCTGATATTGTTTTACAACGCCGCAGGCATAAACCATTTTGTACAACCTACTTTTTATTACAGTATTATACCCACTTATTTAAAGCCATACAGCAACACCATTGTTTTTGTATCAGGCATTACAGAAGTTGTTTTTGGGTTGATGATGGCTTTTAAAAGAACGAGGCTGATTGCTTCGCTTGGAATTATTTTAATGCTGGTTGCTTTTATTCCATCGCATATCTATTTTATACAAACAGGCAGTTGCATAAAACAGAATGTATGTTTGCCCTGGGTGGGATGGGTAAGGCTGATGATTATTCATCCGCTATTGATTTTGTGGGTTTGGGGATGCGGCAAAATGCAATAACAAATTTTACTAACCGTTTATTTATAAAACCCTTTACTATGAAATGGTGGCTTAAAGTATTACTAACACTGCTTGCAGGTGGAACATTGGTTTATTTTGCAGGACCAAACCCCAATACGCCTGAGTATAATACAACCCTTCCTGCGGTACCAACAAGCGTTTCTGCATTAGAAAATGATATTAATATTGAAGAAGGCAGCCATAAACTGCGTCTTAATAACCAGGCAAGAATTGTTTGGTACGATAGCCTGCAGCGGCAAACAGATTATGCTATTGTATACCTGCACGGTTTCAGCGCCAGCCAGGAAGAAGGTAACCCCGCACACAGAACCATTGCCAAACAATTTGGCTGTAACCTTTATCTATCAAGGCTTGCAGAACATGGTATTGATACCAGCGAACAACTGATGAACCTTACTGCTGATAATTATTGGGAGAGTGCCAAACGTGCTTTGGCCATTGGAAAACAACTGGGCAAAAAAGTAATTTTAATGGGTACATCAACGGGTGGTTCGCTGGCTTTAAAACTGGCAGCAACTTTTCCTGAAGATGTTGCGGGGTTAATATTATACTCGCCCAATATTGCCATTAACGATCCAAAAGCATGGCTTTTAAACAACCCATGGGGGTTGCAGATTGCACAGAAAGTAAAAAAGAGCAATTATATTGATCCTGAAGATACCCGTGATATTTACAAGCAATACTGGAACAAACCTTACAGGCTTGAAGGTGCAGTAGCGCTGAAGGAATTTTTGGAAACAGCTTTGACAAATGAAACTTTTGAAGCAGTGAAACAACCTGTACTAACATTATACTATTATAAAGATGAAGAACACCAGGATCAGGTAGTTAAAGTATCTGCGATGAAAGAAATGGTGGCTGCATTAGCAACACCTGCAGCAGATAAAAGGGAAATTGCTATGCCAAAAACAGAAAACCATGTACTTGGCTCGCCTATAAAATCAAAAGATGTGGAAGGTGTGATTGCTGAAACCAAAAAGTTTTTGGAAGAGGTGATGAAGATGAAAGTGGTGAATTCATAGAAAAGAATTTTTGACAGACTCTGTATTTAAAAGCGAAATATCAGAAATATACCTGTCCATCAATCTGAGTAATCAACAGTTTAAATTCTTTTAGTGCGAGTCTTGACTGTTAACAAAGCTGCGCAAATACAATAAAAAAGCCTAATTTGTATGATACAAATCAGGCTCTAGCGGAGACGGCGAGATTCGAACTCGCGATACAGTTTCCCGTATACACACTTTCCAGGCGTGCTCCTTCAACCACTCGGACACGTCTCCATTTTACGTTTTAACGGGCGGCAAAAATAGCGTTTAGGTTTGTAATCAAACCAAGAAAGTTGCACCTCCTGTAAAGGGCAGTATCTATTTAATTAAATTCACGATTTCGCCTTCTGCATTTCCCCAACCGTAAGTCTTCCACAACGCAAAACTTCAAACCTCAAACCAATATATTTGCAGCTCAACTACGGCGTACAATGACTATCAGTTACAATTGGTTAAGCGAATATTTACCTGAAATTATAGAGCCTGAAAAGCTGTCACATATGCTTACTTCAATTGGCTTGGAAGTGGAAAGCCTTGAAAAATACGAAAGCATTAAAGGTGGTTTAAAAGGGCTGATAATTGGCGAAGTGCTGGAATGTGAGCAACACCCCAATGCTGATAAACTAAAAGTGACCAAAGTAAATATTGGCGCTACAGAACCTATACAGGTGGTTTGTGGCGCAACCAATGTAGCTGCCGGCCAAAAAGTGGTGGTGGCAACTGTTGGTACCACTATTTATCCTGTTGGCGGAGATCCGTTAACAATGAAAGTTGCCAAAATACGTGGCACCGAAAGTTATGGTATGATTTGCGCGGAAGATGAAGTTGGCCTTGGCGGCAGCCATGCAGGTATTATGGTTTTACCAAACGATGTTATTGTTGGCACACCTGCATCAGAATATTTTAAGCCTTACAACGATTTTATTTACGAGATTGGCCTTACCCCCAACCGCATGGATGCTATGAGCCATCTTGGTGTAGCCAAAGATGTATGCGCTTATCTTAACCATCATTTTAATAAAGAATCTAGGGTTAAAAGTCCGTTTGCCAATGGTTTTAAAGCAGAGAATACCAATTTACCAATTACTGTTACCGTTGAAAACAATGAAGCCTGCCCACGTTACAGTGGCGTAAGCATAAGTGGCGTTATTGTAAAAGATTCACCAAAATGGTTACAGGACAAACTGATCTCCATCGGCCAAAGGCCCATTAATAATATCGTAGACATCACCAATTTTATTCTTCACGAAACAGGCCAGCCTTTGCATGCGTTTGATGCAGATGCCATTACAGGCAACCATGTTATTGTTAAGAATTTACCTGAAGGAAGCACTTTTATTACGCTTGATGAAAAAGAAAGAAAGCTGGGTGAAAATGATTTGATGATATGCAATGGCAACTCAGAACCAATGTGTATTGCAGGTGTTTTTGGTGGGTTACACAGCGGCGTAAAATCAACCACTGCAAATATCTTTTTAGAAAGCGCCTGCTTTGCTTCTACTTCAATTCGTAAGACTTCTGTAAAACATGGCCTTCGTACAGACGCAGCTACAAGGTTTGAAAAGGGCGTTGATATCTCCAACACAGTTAACGTACTTAAACGGGCTGCCTTATTGATTAAAGAAGTAGCGGGTGGCACCATCAGCAGCGATGTGGTGGATGTATATCCTTCACCAAAAGCAAAAGTTGAAGTAGCGCTTAAAAATCATTATTTAAAAAAGTTAAGCGGCAAAAATTATCATGGTGATGCCGTTAAAAAAATACTCACTGCACTTGGGTTTGAAGTGTTGAAAGAAGGCATTGATGAGCTTCGCGTTTCCGTTCCTTACAGCAAGCCTGATATTAGTTTGCCTGCTGACCTTGTAGAAGAAATTGTGCGTATTGACGGCCTTGACAATATCGCTATTCCATCAACCATTACCATTACACCGGCCATTGAATCGCTTGGTATAAAAGATGTGTTGAAAGATAAAATTGCAGCCTACCTGGTGGGCCAGGGCTTTAATGAAATATTCACCAATTCAATTACCAACAGTAGTTATTTTGATGAAGCTACCCTGAACGTCACTGTAAAAATGATGAACAACCTTAGTGCAGAACTTGACGTACTGAGGCCATCCATTTTAGAAACAGGTTTGGAATGTATTGCCTACAACAATAACCGTAAAAACAGCAACCTTCAATTGTTTGAGTTTGGCAAAACCTATCATACAAAAGGCATTGGCCAATATAACGAAGAAGAACATCTTGCCCTATACATTACAGGCAATAATCATGAAGATGGCTGGCAGGAAAAAGCTACGCAGCATGATTTTTACAGGGCTAAAGGTATTGCCAATGCATTGCTTGTTTTGTGTGGATTAGATGACATTAATTTTTCTGTAAACGAATCTGGTGGCGGACTTTCTATAAACAATGGCAAACACGCTGTTGGAATTGTACAGAAGGTAGATGCCGCAAAGCTGAAAGCCTTTGACATTAAGCAACCTGTGTATTTTATAGACATCAATTATATAGCATTACTGCTGCAGGTTGAGAAGAAAAAAATCACTTATAAAGAGGTATCTAAATTTCCCGCTGTACAGCGCGACCTTGCATTGATTGTAGCCAAAGAAACGACTTACGATATGCTTGAATCTGCCGCTGAAAAAGCAAGGGTAAACAAGCTACAGAACATGCGTTTGTTTGATGTATTTGAAAGTGATAAACTTGGTGCAGGTAAAAAATCAATGGCAGTAAACTTCACTTTTTTAGATGAAGAAAAAACACTTGTAGATAAGGAAGTGGACACTATGATAAATAAACTGGTACAAAGTTTTGAGAAAGAACTTGGGGCTGAAATAAGGAAGTGAGTTCAGAAAGTTTATTGGTTTAATACTTTAGTGGAGGGTAACCGTTTTACAATTCAATTTTTAAGAAAATGCGTATCAAAAAAATAGAACTAAAAAACTTTAAGCGGTTTACTGACCTAACTATTTCTGATATTCCCGACACTTCTAAACTGGTATTGGTAATTGGTTCAAATGGTTCTGGTAAATCTTCTTTGTTTGATGCGTTTGATTGGATAGGGAAAGTTTGGGGAGATGACAGATGGTTTGAGTATTACAAAAAAACAAGTTTATTAGACCCATTTATTGCAATTGAATTTAGCAACAATGAATCAATAAGTAGAACGGGAAATGCGTTTGCAAAAAATGACGCACTTATTAAGCATTTTATTGGACGAAGCAGTATTAGGATTGTTCCTAAAATTACAAATAATGCTTCCCCTGAACTTATAGCTAGAGACGGGGACTGCCCAGATTCATTCATTGAAAACGACACCCGTTTTATAAATGACGTTTTTCAATTCATCCAGCACATAAACAATGCATTGCGTGAGCCTGTATTTAGTGGCAGGCAAGCTGATACCCTTAAAATTTTTAGAGATTTTATTGAACCATTAAATATGTCGCTGTTGAAAATATTTGGTGGCGATGAAACAACTACTATACAGATTGCCGAGTTTGAAGATGCATCGCCAAATAAAACGGCAAAGCTGATTTTTAAGAAGGGTGAATCAAAAATAAATTATGATTTATTAAGTCATGGCGAAAAGCAAGTAGTAATACTTTTAATAAACTTTATTGTTCGAAAAGAGTATTATGATGATGCTATCATTTTTATTGATGAAATGGATTGTCATCTCAATACGGCATTGCAGTACAGTTTATTGGAAGAAATTGTTACAAGATGGATACCTGATAACGCACAGCTTTGGACAGCCTCTCATGCGTTAGGTTTTATTGATTATGCAAGAAATAGTGAAACGGCTTCGACACTTGATTTTAACCTGCTGAATTTTGATGTAAAACAGGAACTGATACCGTTATCAAAAGATAAGGTGGATGTTTATGAAATTGCGATTCCAAAAGCAACTATTGCTTCTATTCTTAAAGGTTACAAACTAGTTGTTGTAGAAAATAAAAATGATGAACATTTTAATGCTGCATTAGGCGAAGATGGCTATTTGTTTTTGCCCGCCAATAATAACACACAGGTTTTCTTAACAGTAAAGGGCGACAATGATAAACTTGGATTAAGGGACAGGGATTATTTACGCGATGATGAAATAAAAGCAATACAAAGTAAGTTGCCTAACTTGAAGATATTGCCTCTTTCAACTTTTGAAAACTACATTTATCACCCTGTCAATATAGCCGAACTAAATTTTGATGGGTTTGACATAGTAGAATATACCAATGAGATTATCAATCAAAAAAATAAGAAATTGCTTGAAATAGTGGGTGAAATTGGAACATCAAGGAACCATTACATAGAGTTTAAAGATTGCATAAAAAACGATGGAAACATACAGCCAATTATTGACGCTTTGCAGAGTAATGAATTTGAAATTTTTTATAATTACTTCAATATGAAGAAGCATTTCAATAAAACTTATTTTACCCGGTTTAAATATTCAGTAAGCTATTTATCAAGAACAAAGTGGTTCAAAAATGAAATCCTGTCACTTTTGAAAAAGTAAGAAAAACAATGTCCGAAATAAATATACGTTTACAACAACTGCAGTTAAAGCTGCAGCAATTGCTGAAAAACCATCAGCAGTTGCAAAAAGAAAATGTGCAGTTAAAGAAAGAACTTGGAAAAAGTAAAACAGAGCTGGAAAACACCACCCAAAAATTACAGGCATTTCAGCAGCAGGTAGATATTTTAAGATTAAGCAAAAGCGCCTTTGACGATGCAGAGAAAATAGTGCTTGAAAAAAGAATAGACATTTACTTAAAAGAGATAGATAAATGCTTGGGGCTGCTGAACAGCTAAAGCAATAAGTTTAGAAGTTTGATGGTTTAGGAAGTTCATTTTAAGCATCAAACTTTTAAACTGTTTCTAAACTCTAAACTACCAAACTTTTAAAAAATGCCAGAAGAATTAATACCTGTTAACATAGCCATTGCAGACCGCACGTACCGTATAAAAGTAACCGTTGAGGATGAAGAAGTAGTGCGTAAAACCGTAAAGCTCATCAACGAAAAGATTGTAGAATTTAAAACCAATTTTGCTGGTAAAGATATTCAGGATTATATAAGTATGGTATTGATTTGGCTGGCTACAGAGCAAAGCAAATCGGCCGCGCATCTTACACAAATGAAAGATGCCATTGATAAAATAGGTATGCTGGAAAACAATATAGACAAGGCATTGGCTTCTGCTTAAAACTGATGCTTTTGCTTTCTTTAACAACCTGGCAACTAATATCTTTTATTTTTGCAAGACAGTAAGTTTAAACTATTAAGCTAACTAAACTGTTTAAACTACAAATTCTAAACTTAAAACTCCTCTATATGCCAGGCTTTGAATTTTTTGGTGAAGAAGAAAGAAAACATATTAACGATGTGATGGATACCGGCATTCTTATGCGTTATGGCTTTGATGGCCCGCGTAAAGGCGTTTGGAAATCGCTTGAACTGGAACAAAAAATAACAGAAGTATTTGGCTGTAAATATGCGCAGCTTACCAGTAGCGGTACAGCAGCATTAACCACAGCCTTTACGGTTTTAAATATTGGTGTTGGCGATGAAATTATTATGCCAAGCTTCACTTTTGTGGCAAGTTTTGAAGCCGTTTTAAGTGTTGGTGCTATACCAGTTTTAGTTGATGTTGATGAAACATTAACCTTAAAGCCAGAAGCTGTTATTAATGCACTTACACCAAAAACAAAGTGCATAATGCCTGTACACATGTGCGGCAGCATGGCAGATATGGATGCCCTGCAACAAATTTGTGAAGAGCATGATTTGATATTGCTGGAAGATGCCTGTCAAAGCATAGGAGGCACTTACAAAGGCAAAGCACTTGGCACTATTGGCCATGCAGGAACGTTCAGTTTCGATTTTGTAAAAACAATGACCTGCGGCGAAGGTGGTGTTGTAATGACCAACAGTAAAGAAGTTCACGAAAAATGCGATGGGTTTACAGACCATGGACATGACCATAAAGGTGCCGATCGTGGTGCAGACCTGCACCCTTTTATTGGCTACAATTACAGGATTAGTGAGCTTCATGCCGCCATTGGTTTGGCACAAATCAACAAACTGCAAAACATTTTAGAGGTACAACAAAAGAACAACAAACTACTGCGCAGTTATATTGAGCAAATACCAGAAATTACCTTCCGGCAGGTACCTGACCCAACAGGCGACAGCGGTAGTTTTATAAGCTGGTTTTTACCAACAGAAGCAATAACAAAAACACTGGTTACTGAATTAAAAGAACAGAACATTTACGCTGGTAATTTTTACTGGTACGATAATAACTGGCATTATATACGCAAATGGCAGCACCTTCATAATGCTACTACGTTAAATAATATCAGCCAGGCACAAAAAGATGCCCTTCATGAGTTGCAAACACAGGATTTTAGTGCAAGTGATGCAATTATGAGCCGCTGTATTTCAACAGCTATAAGCCTTTCATGGACGGAAGAACAAATTGCAGAAAAAGGAACAAAACTGGTAGCAGCCATAAAAAAGGTACTAACTGAAGCGAACGTAGAAGCGTAATAGCAACACGGATAACACAGATATAAGGGATTAAGCGGATGTTGTTACTAACACTGAAAAATCTAAATCTACGTTCATCCTTTAAATCTGTCTTATCCGTGTTACAATTTTAATTTCTGCCCGTGCCTTTTCCCTCCATTCTGTCAACAGCTTCTACACTGCCCAATCTTATACGCACAGGAATTTTAATGGCTTTCTCCAACTGCAATTCTTTTTTGCAGAAAAAACCAAAATTGGTAGTGTAATAATTTGAGGGAAGTAAACGCAAAGGAACATTCTTAAGGCTGTCTATCCTTGAAATGGAATTACGCAGGCTGTCAAACCTTTGCTGTGCCTGGCTTTGCTGCGGTTGAAGAAAAATAAAAAATATAATTGCAACAATAACCTTCATAATATTTTAATTAACTGTAACAAAGCTACGTTCTTAATTCCTGCAAGGTTTCATTCTTTCACCGCAATATCTTTGCAGAAATTGTTAATCAGTTTTGGATATCTCCAATTGTGTCCGCACTGCGGACATAATACAATCAAGCTTATTAAAAGACATTTTATAATCGCATTATGTACACATACACATCAAGCAAAGCATTATTTGAAAGGGCACAGCAAAGCATTCCTGGCGGCGTTAACAGTCCCGTTCGTGCATTTAAAAGTGTAGGCGGAACGCCGTTGTTTATTAAACACGCAAAAGGTGCTTACCTGTATGATGTGGATGGCAATAAGTACATTGATTACATCTCTTCCTGGGGCCCAATGATATTGGGCCACGCTTACGAACCCGTAGTAAAAGCCATACAGGAGCAGGCAGTATATTCTACCTCTTACGGCGCACCTACAGAGCTTGAAATAAAGATGGCTGAGCTGATTATTAGCATGGTGTCAAATGTAGATTTAATACGCATGGTTAGCAGTGGCACAGAAGCCTGCATGAGTGCCATTCGTGTGGCGCGTGGTTATACAGGGCGCAATAAGATTATTAAGTTTGAAGGCTGTTACCATGGCCATGCAGATAGTTTTTTAGTTAAAGCTGGCAGCGGTATGGCAACCTTAAATATTCAAACTGTGCCAGGCGTTACCGCAGGTGTTGCCAACGATACCCTTACCTGTTCTTACAACAATTTAGCCGCTGTAGAACAACTGGTGGCTGAAAATAAAAACGAAATCGCAGCCATTATTATAGAACCTGTAGCAGGCAATATGGGTTGCATTTTACCTGCCGAAGGTTTTGCAGAGGGCCTGCGTAAAATATGCGATGCCGAAGGCATTCTGCTGATTTTTGATGAAGTAATGACAGGCTTTAGGTTAGGTACTGGTGGCGCACAGCAAAAACTGGGTATTAATGCAGACCTTGTTACCTACGGCAAAGTAATTGGTGCAGGAATGCCCGTTGGTGCCTTTGGCGGCAAGCGACATATTATGGAGGTGGTGGCACCTTTAGGCAATGTGTACCAGGCAGGCACCTTAAGCGGCAACCCAATCGCTATGATTGCTGGCTACACACTTCTTTCTGAATTAAAAGAAAAGCCACAGCTACTAGAAGAACTGGATGCCAAAACACTCTATCTAAAAGAAGGACTTGATAAAGTACTTAAAGCAAGTGGTACGCCTTATGTTATCAACCATTTTGGTTCTATGATAAGCGTGCATTTTAGCGAGCAACCCGTTACCGATTTTATAAGTGCAGCTCAGTCAAATATCGACCTGTTTAAAAAGTTCTTTCATGCCATGTTAAAACGTGGTGTGTACTTGGCGCCCAGCGCTTTTGAAAGCTGGTTCCTCAACAATGCTTTAAGCTACAGCGATATTGATGAAACCATTAAAGCAGCAGAAGAAAGTTTGAAAGAGATTTTATAGTCCATAGTCTGCGGGGCAGTCTTATAAGGTCTCGCAGACCTTATAGGATTTTTTTATTGATGAGAATTATTCCCTCTTTTTCAGCGCAACTAAAACATCTTCTTTGTACTCCCAATAAGGCTTATAATTTTTGTTGCTTACCGCAATGGCTTTGTTATAATAGGCAAGTGCTTTTTGCAGGTTTTCTTTACCGCCAAGTTTATAGCAGATGTAACCTTTATTGTTCCATGCGCAATTAAAACTGCTGTCAAGCGCAAGACATTTATCCAGGTCTTTCAAAGCCTCATCATACATGCCTGCATATAGTTTTACAAAGCCCCTATTGTTCCACGCAGCTGCATATTCAGGTGCTAAAAACACAGCACTATCAAGGCTTTTAATAGCTTCTTCGTTCTTGCCTGAATAGGCCTCTGAAAGACCTCTGGTAATATAAGCCCCACCAAGGCGGGATAAAATAAAGTGCGGTTTTTGCTTCTGTAGCTGCTTCTTTATATTTTCCAATCGCTAAATAAAGGCATGCCTTTTGTTCATAAATATTGGCAGCATACATATGAAAAGCAGTATCGCCAAAATGAAAATTAGTGAGGGTATTATCTATAAATGAACTATCTTTTTCTGCATAAAACCAAAGCGAATACAGCAACGCCATTTTATAGCTACTGTCAACTGCATAGGCTTTCAAATAATCATTGTGCCCAGCCGTGGCATCACCAAATTCGTTATACAATTTCCCCCTAAAAAAATAAGCCCCCGCATTTGCTTTTATTAGCGAATCCTTTTTAAAGGCACTATTCATAATAGCATAGGCTTCTTTAATATCACCTTTGTATGCCGCGTAATGGGCAACTTCATAATACAATTCAGCACAATTACGGCATGCCTTCTTCGCCAGTTCAAATTGTTTTGCAGCTTTTTGTTTATCGCCCATTTGAGATAATACAATTGATAGTAATGCATGCGATAAACCACAACCCCCACACATATTTTTATAAACAGTAGCAGCATCAAAGGCTTCTTCATATTTCTTTTCATGCATTTTCGCATAAGCCATGTTGTAATAATAATCGTCTATATCCCTGTAAATACGGAAAGAAGCATCATTGGTATGCTTGATTTGTGCAGGTGCTTTAAAAGCCAATAGCAGGATCACTAAAAAAGAAAACAAAACCCAGCAGTATTTGGTTAAAGTTGACATAGCGATGTTATGGTTACACTGCAAAAAAACTTGGTTTTTACTACCCATCAAATTAATTTATCAGTTTAATAATCCGTTTTCACTCATCACAAACCACTTTTACATACTTTATTCACTGTTACCTTTACCAACTTAAAAAAAGTAGTGGTATGAACGAAAATTTTGTTGCACGCATCAACCAGGAATTACATGAAATTGAACATGCCGGCCTGTTTAAAAAAGAGCGCATTATTACCAGTGAGCAGGGGCCTGAAATTGTAGTTAATGGCAAAACGGTATTAAACTTTTGCGCTAATAATTATCTTGGTTTATCCTCTCATCCAAAAGTAATTGAAGCCGCGCACAAAGCCATTGACACCCACGGCTATGGCTTGAGCAGTGTACGTTTCATCTGCGGAACGCAGGATATACATAAAGAACTGGAAAAGAAACTTGCCGACTTTCTTGGTACTGAAGATACCATTTTATATGCCGCCGCTTTTGATGCAAATGGCGGCGTTTTTGAGCCTTTGTTTAATGAGGCAGATGCCATTATAAGCGATAGTTTAAACCATGCTTCAATTATTGATGGGGTACGTTTATGCAAAGCACAGCGTTACCGCTACGAGCATAATAACATGGAGGATCTTGAAGATAAACTGAACAGCAGCAAACATTTGCGCAGCCGTATTATTGTTACAGATGGCAGCTTTAGCATGGATGGCACCATTGCGCAGTTGGATAAAATTTGCGACCTGGCCGATAAATACGATGCTATTGTAATGATTGACGAGTGCCATTCTTCTGGCTTTTTAGGTAAAACAGGCCGTGGCACACATGAGTACAGGAATGTGATGGGCAGGATTGATATTATTACCGGCACATTGGGCAAAGCATTGGGTGGTGCAAGTGGTGGTTTTACCAGCTGCAGAAAAGAAATTATAGAATTACTTCGCCAGCGCAGCAGGCCTTATCTTTTCTCAAACACAGTGGCACCAAGCATTGTAGGTGCATCTATAGCTGTGCTTGATATGCTTACAGAAACTACAGAGCTTCGCGACAAACTGGAGTACAATACCAAATATTTCCGTACACAAATGACGGCCGCAGGCTTTGATATAAAACCAGGAGACCACCCCATTGTTCCAATTATGCTGTACGAAGCAGAAACAGCACAAAAATTTGCCGCCGCTTTGCTGGAAGAAAGCATTTATGTAATTGGCTTCTTTTACCCCGTTGTTGCAAAAGGTTTGGCAAGAATTAGGGTGCAGTTGAGTGCCGCACATGAGCAACATCACCTTGATAAAGCCATTACCGCATTTACAAAAGTTGGGAAAGAATTGGAAGTGTTGAAGTGAATGGTGAATAGTGAGTAGTGAATGTTTAGCAATACATCACAATCAACATTTAAATTTCTTATCCTTTTGTTTTTTCAGCAATTTCGCAGTATGAAATCATTCTTATCCCTGTCATCTCTTATCTTACTTCTGTCATCTTTTTTCTACTCATGCAGTCCCAATAATGTTACGATAGATAATTCTATCAAAAACATTTTTGACAGTAATAAAGTAACGGGCAGCTTTGGTTTGTTCGATAATGGTTCTGGCCAGTTTACTATTTATAACCTTAACCGTTATAAAGATTCTGCCTACCTGCCTGCCTCTACTTTTAAAATTGTTAACAGCCTTATTGGTTTAGAAACAGGAAGGATAGTAAATGAAAAAATGGTAATTAAATGGGATGGCGTTGTAAGAACTTTTCCTAATGGTGATACTGCCACAGCATGGAATAAAGACCTTACTATGGAAGAAGCTTTTAAAGCATCTGCTGTACCTTATTACCAGGAAGTAGCAAGAAGAATTGGTAAAGATACCATGCAGTTATGGCTTGACAGTTTACAGTATGGTAACAAAAAAATTGGCGATAAGATTGATGATTTCTGGCTGAACAACACCCTTAAACTTACTGCTGATGAAGAACTGGGACTTGTTAAAAAACTGTATTTCTATCAGCTTCCTTTTCAAAGGCGCTCACAGGAAATTGTAAAGAAAATAATGTTACAGGAAAGTAATGCCAACTATACGCTTGCTTACAAAACGGGTTTGGGCTTCACAGAAAATGGCAATATTTTAGGCTGGATAGTGGGATGGATAGAAGAAAACAAACACCCTTATTTTTTTGTGTTAAATGTAGAAGGCGCGCATGACTATCCAATGATTGCTGTAAGATTAAACATGCTGAAAGAGATATTGAAAAAGCAGGGCTTTTTAGAAGGAAAAAGGTAAAGTCAAACGCAAATAATAAACTATATCATTTTTATTGTACTTACACTATTGGTAATCTTGGCCATGGTAAAGATTGTCAGGCACGGTAATAAAAACGCAACCGTTGATGATGAAAGCAATACCAGCCGATTTTGGGTTGCTTTAGATTTCATTTGGGGTAATAGATTTTAGTTTTTCATTCACGCTTCAAACGGGTAGCTTGCAGCAATGCTCCAATTTCAACACATACCATTTTTATATGGCCTTGCGGCATTAATACCGCTGGTAATTTTATTTGTGTATGTATTAAAATGGAAACAAAATACAAAAAGGCTTTTGGGCGATGAAAGGCTGGTAAATCAGCTCACCGCCAACTATTCACCCACCAAATACAGGTTTAAAATAATTGCTGTTATTGCAGCCATTGGCTTACTAATTATTGCCGCTGCCAACCTGCGTAAACCATTGGCCGCAAAGGGTACAGCAGGCACAGGCATTGATGTTATGATTGCCCTTGATGTAAGTAAGAGCATGCTTAGCCAGGATGAAAAACCCACACGTTTAGATAAATCAAAACAACTTATTTACCAGCTTACCACTGCCCTGCAGGGTAATCGTATTGGCCTTGTGGTTTTTGCTGGCCAGGCTTATTTGCAAATGCCTTTAACGCCCGATGCTGGTGCTGCAAAAATGTTTGCATCCAATGCTTCGCCAAATTTGGTAAGTATGCAGGGCACTGTAATAAGCGATGCTTTGCGTATGTGCAATACCAGCCTTGATACCAAAGAAAAAAAATACAAAACAGCGATTGTAATTACCGATGGTGAGGACCATGACGATAAAGCACTTGAAACAGTAAAGGAATTAACTGATAACGGCGTTATTGTACACACCATTGGCGTTGGCTCTGTAGAAGGCACACCCATTATGGAGCGTGGCAGCAACGAGTATAAACGCGACATGAATGGCCAAACCATCATATCAAAATTAAACCAGCCATTGTTACAGCAGCTTACCGCTGCAACAGGCGGCACTTACCACCAGCTTACCAATACCACACAGGTGGCAGATGAACTGGTGGCCACGTTAAACGGCATGGAAAAGAAACAACTAGAAGCTGGCGGCTACAGGGATTACCAATCTTTTTATTACATCTTTCTTGCTTTGGCATTGATTTTTCTGGTAGCAGAAATATTCATCAGCGAAAGAAAAAAAATACAACTGGCTTGAGGTTACTTCTTACCACCATATCGCTTTTTACCCTTACCATTTGCCTGGCGCAAAAGGCAAACAACCTTGTAGTAAAGGGTAATGAATTCTATAAAAAAAATGATCTGGTAAATGCCCAAACAGAATACAATAAAGCCCTGAAAGTGGATGCCAAAAACACGGCAGCATTGTTTAACAAAGGCAATACTTTATACAAACAAAACCAATATGGCGAAGCTGTGAAGCAATATGAAACAACAGCCTCAGGCACTACCAATACTGATGTTCAGGCGAAGGCATGGTACAATAAAGGCGTGGCAGAAGTAAAGCAAAAACAAATGGAGCAGGCCGCACAGTCGTTTAAGCAATCGCTTAAACTAAATGATAATGATGAAGACACCAGGGAGAATTTACAGCGTGTATTAAACGAAATAAAAAAGCAGCAGCCACCACCCAAAAAGCAGGATAACAAGCAACAGCAAAAGCCTAAAGAAAAACCCCTTAACCAACAACAGGCAGAACAGCATTTAGAAAGGCTGCGCAATGAAGAAAAGCGTTTACAAAAAGAACTACAGCAACAAAGGGCAAGACCAAGTATGGGTGAGAAGGATTGGTAGGTTTTTATGGGTATAAAATTATGCTTTGATTTGAAAATTAAGTTTGATAAAGGTCTGATTTCCTTCTTTATAAACCGCCCCATACCCCATTTTGCTACCGGAAGGATTATCTAGTTTAGCAGAACTTTTAAGGTAATCTTTGAATTTATTAAAATCAATAAGATGATAACACACAACATCCGAATTATTTTTAACAATTATTAGTCCACCAATTACATCATACACACCTGACCATACGGTTTTTGAAGTCATGCCTAATGTTATTTCCATGAGGAAATTTATAATTCTATACTCGTAAAAATTATGTCCTTCACTTAAATCGTAACCAACTGGATTATTAATATTAAGGCTATTAATAACGTCTTGAATTTTGGTGATTTTATGAGTATATTTCTGCTTCACTATGAAAGCAATAATTTCAGGAAGCTTGCTGTCTATTAATTCCAAGTTTAATCGGAATGTAGAATCTTGGAAACTATGATAATCTATGTGATAACCTGCATTTTGGATCTCAGCGACACGATCGATATATTTTTTAGTTGTCACAATTGAATTAATTCTTACAATCTCATTGTCGGGTAGACGATCTCCATTGTTGTCTTTTATTTCATAAATTATATTGGTTGTTATGTTTGCATTGAAGATTGTAGGACTACTACCTATAAAAGATTTTATACTAAACTTTTTCTTTGTACTGATCCCATTCTTAGGGTCATGGATATAAATTTTTATATCCCCTTTATTTCCAGATTTTTCTTTTAGTTGTTTTATTCTAAAGCCATCAATTCTATTTTCAAGTGCTTGTGAAACAGGAAAAGAACTTCCTGTTGCTGAACTAATTTCATTGAATAACTCATTTGCAATATCTAAAGCTTCCTGTTGTGTGAGGGATAAAATAATATTTTTTGTATTTGCATCAATTATGCTGATTGTTGACCCTATAACATTGTAATCTAGAGAATCATAGGCATCTAGCCTATGAATCGACAAAACATCAACAAAAGAGGTTGTTATATCCAAATTTTCGTCAGCAGAAAATAATTTACCTTCCGACAACAACTTAAAGAATGTATATACTTCGCTCCATTCCCCTTTATTTCCTTTTAGCATATTTCTATTTCTTTTGCATTTCGCCAATCCTCACTATCCCATACCCTACCGTTATAAGACACTGTGGCTAAAAAATTGAAGTTTTCGTCAACAATTAACCCACCAGTCCAATTTGAGCCTCCAAGATTATACTGTTTAATAAACTTTCTACAAAGTTCTGCAGCTTCTTTAAAAGATTTTACTTCAAAAAAAATGCTTTCATTAGGTTTTCTGGTCTCCAAGATTTGTTCGCTTGAGGATAATTGACCATAACGAAATGGGTCTACTTGTGATGAAAGCTGAACCATCATTTTAGTGTTTACTTTCTGTATCATACTTTAAAATTTTGTCGATGATAAGTTTTGCAGTTGCTTGTATAGCAGGTATAGCAACTGAGTTTCCGAATTGCTTGTAAGCAGAGGCATCTGCAACAGGTATGTCGTAATTGTCTGGAAAACCTTGAAGTCTCGCCCATTCCCGTGGTGTCATCTTCCTAATCCCCTGCTTATTTACAACTCCTTTTATGTGTGTAGTTGGAGTAAAATCTGTAATTCTATCATCTATCACTAGGTTTCTTTCTCTGCCCATGCCACCAACAACGATAGAATTTGCAATACCGTCATCAGGTATAATTGCGAATCCAAAACCATTACCTTTCCCTTCGTGTCTTGCTTTATGATTGACTAATGTTTGTACATATTGAGTTGATAAATAATAACGTGTTTTTACAACATCAGTCTCTTTAACATCTGCAAAAGTTATTTTCTTTCCAGTGGGTTTTGGATAATTAAAATCTGAAACATTCAAGTCATTTCTAAATCCTACTATATAAATTCTTTCGCGATTTTGAGGAACACCAAAATCTTTTGCATTTATTATTTGTGGATCAGGCACATAATAACCTAAATCGTTACGTAAAACATTCAAGATTGTTTCCAATGTTCTGCCACCGTTATGATTTCTTAAACCTTTTACATTTTCTAGAAAAATCGCTTTAGGCTTTTTACGTTTAATAATCTCTGCTACATCAAAAAAAAGAGTTCCGCGTGTATCTTCAAATCCACCTCTTCTGCCTGCTATGGAAAAAGCCTGACATGGAAATCCAGCGCATAATATTTCAAAATCATCTGGAATATATGATTTGGTTACTTCTTTAGTAATATCCCCGAAAGGTGTATCCCCAAAATTAGCTTTATAGGTTCTTTTTGCTTCTTTATCCCACTCACTTGTAAATACGCATTTGCCACCTAAATTCTGTAAAGCCAAACGGAAACCACCAATACCAGCAAATAAATCTATGAACTTAAATTTCGGAACTTTTGGTGGTGGAAACCTCACTTCAAATGTTTCAAAAATCCCATATTGAAGAGCCTGCTCTGCTGCTAGATTGGTTATTTCCTTCTCAGGATACTTGTTTTGCAGGATTTGTTTTGTAAACTTAATTGCGTCTTTCTTATACACTTTTGAAACACCGTTCTTACTATTATGCAGGTAATGAGTAATAACAGCTTCCTTATTGTTTTCTGGTTCTATCAAACGAATTTTAATCTTCGCCCCAAAAACTTCTTCCAATGATATCTTCTCCGTAAACTTCATAATATGAGCTAATTTAACACTGGTTTTTCACCACAAATCAAACTTAGCAAATATGGTTTTGTTTCTTCTATTTTCATATCCACAACGGGTTTAAACCAGTGAAAAGGATTATAAAAATCATCATCGCCTGTATGAATGGCTAAGGGTCACCCAAAAATGGCAGAGGGCCACCCAAAAATGGTTGAGGGTCATCCAGAAATGGTTGAGGGTCACCCAGAAATGGTTGAGGGTCACCCAGAAATGGCTGAGGGTCACCCAAAAATGGCTGAGCGGCACCCAAAAATGGTTGAGAGCCACCCAAAAATGGTTGAGGGTCACCTAAAAACGGCTGAGCGGCAGACCCCCGCCTGTTTTTTATAAAAAAGCCCGGTAAACGTATGCTTACCAGGCAGTATTGCTCAATTCAGTCAGATGTTTCGTACCTCAACATGACAAAGGCCTCAACATTACAGGCAATTACTCCTCTTTCCAGCCAAGTTTTTCCCTTAACTGCGGTGTACCGCTTAGCGCAATAATGGCTATCCCTTTAAAATCGCTCATCCATTCTTCAAACTCATTCAGGGCGGCGTCGCGTATTTTGGTAGCTGCCTGCGCCTCGCCGGTTTCTTTTTGCTGTGCAGCATTAAGGTCGCTCAACCCTTCAAAACCAGTTTTTTGTGCCGTAAGGCCAGCTTGTGTTATGCCTCTTTTTGCCAGTGCCGTTTTATAAGCTGCGTTTTTAAGTGCGCCATTGTACAGCAACAATGCCTGTGCCTGGTAGCCGCTTTTGCTTTTTTTGCGCTCGCCGTTAAGGCCAAGTGCCACCTGTGCGGCAACATCGTTTTTAAATACAATTCTTGCAATACCAAGGTCCTGCATATAAGTGGCATGCAGGGTGGTTTCAGTAGTAGTATAAGTGGCAGTAGCCTCGTACTGCTCACCATACTCCTTTTTCTGGTTTTCGTTCAATGTTCTAAGTGCCCCCAGCTCCTGTAGTTTGTCAGTAATTTCTTCGGCCGCGTAACCCCTTGCAGCCAATAGTGGCGCAATATCTGGCAGGGTAGCATTAGTTAAAGCAGTTTCGCATTCGGCCAGGTAGGCAACAATGTCAAGGTACTCGCTTTGTGGCGTGGGTGTTTCTGTTGGTGCAGTTGTGTTTGTTTGCATTGCAGCGTTTTTTTTTGGTGATTTAATAGGGGGAAGATAAAAATATTACTATAACTATCCTCATGTTCTACCTTAAAAATTAGCTATCACCTAAATTTACCAACTACATACTCCCCGCCACATGAACCGTATCGACAGGCTTTTCAGCATACTCACTTTTATACAGTCAAAAAAATATGTACCTGCCGAGAAGATTGCAGAGAAATTCAACATTAGCCTGCGTACCGTTTACAGGGATATGAAAGCCCTTGGCGAATCTGGCATACCCATAAGCTTTGAGCAGTACAAAGGTTATTTTGTAATGCAGGGCTACTTTCTGCCACCTGTTAGTTTTACCAGCGAAGAGGCCAATGCTTTTTTACTGATGGAAGCCATTGTAAGTGGCTTTGGCTGGCATTTAATAGGCTGGTGCCATATGCGCAAAGAGTACCGCGATTTTAAAGTGCCGCGTATTCTTAAATTAACCAACACCAATCTTCCTTTTACCATCAACAACCATATTGCGCTGGATCAATACATGGAAAAACTTCCTGTAGATTATTAAAACGCTACGCGAAGTCTTTGACTTCGCATATTTTATCTTCTTCAGGGTTTATAAACCCTATCATTAAAAATTTATTGCGACATAAAAGCCACAGGCTTTAAAGAACATAAGGCATACGAAGTCAGAGACTTCGTACAGCAGGCTATTCTTACGATAGTGGCGGGTGTCTCACCCGCCACTATCGTAAGAAGATATCCCAAGTTTTAATTAGATGTCTCGTGCCTCGACATGACGGCACCGAACTATTCAAAAAAATAAATTAAGCCTTAGTGGCGGGTGTCTCACCCGCCACTATCGTAACGAGATATCCCAAGTTTTAATTAGATGTCTCGTGCCTTGATATGACAGCACCGAACTATTCAAAAAAATAAATTAAATACTTGTAAACCGACTGCCATAGGGTTGTCAGTGACGCATTTTTTCTTTGTATCCTAAACAAAAAACAACCACTATGTCAGTTACAAAAATGCTTTTACAAGAGTTGCAGCAGGAAGCTGCTACCACAAGAAAATTCCTGTCAATTATACCTGAAGACAAGTATAACTGGCAGCCACATCCAAAAAGTATGACCATTCAACAGCTGGTATCTCATATTGCTGAGTTACCAGGCTGGACTAAAATGGTGCTTGAAACTTCTGAGCTTGATTTTGCCGCAGCACCTTATACCCCATCGCCTGTAAGCAATAATGCAGACGTGCTTGCACTATTTGAAAAATCGAATGATGAGGCAACCACAGCCCTTGCAAACGCAAGTGATGAAGACCTGCTGCCTAACTGGATACTGCGTAATGGAGAGCAGATTTACAGTTCAACCCCCAAAGGTGAAATGATTAGAACCTGCTTTTCGCAAACGGTTCACCACAGGGCGCAACTGGGTGTATTTCTTCGTTTGCTTGATGTGTCAATACCTGGCAGCTATGGCCCAAGTGCAGATGAAAGTTTTTAAATGATGTATATCGTTTGTTCGTCCATAGTCAATCGCTTGTTTACGATGGACTATGGACGATGAACGATTATCACTACTCCGTTATTTCAGTTGTTTTTACCTTATGCTTACCGCTGATATAAGTGTACACCGCAGGTATCACAAACAGGGTTAGTATCAGTGAGAATATGATGCCGCCAACAATTACAATACCCAAAGGAATACGACTGGTACTGCCTGCACCAAGGCTTAATGCAATGGGCAAAGCACCAAGTGATGTTGCGAGGCTTGTCATTAAAATGGGGCGTAAACGTTGAGTGGCAGCCTCTATTACGGCATCAAGTTTAGATAAACCAATCTCTCTTTTCTGGTTGGCAAATTCAACAATTAAAATACCGTTTTTGGTTACCAGCCCAATCAGCATAATCATACCAATTTCAGAAAATATGTTGATGGTTTGGCCAAAAATAAACAGGCTTAACAACGCACCAGATAAAGCCAGTGGCACCGTAAGCATAATTGTAAGCGGGTCTTTAAAACTTTCAAACTGTGCTGCCAGTACAAGGTAAATAAGTACCAATGCCAGTGCAAATGCAAACACAATATTAGAGCTGCTTTCAGCATAATCTCTTGAAGGCCCGTTTAAAGAAGTTTGGTAAGACTCATCAAGCAGCCGTTTACCAATTTCTTCCATTGCTTTTATGCCGTCGCCAATGGTTTTGCCTTCGGCAAGAGAAGCAGAAATAGTAGCCGCTTTGTAACGGTTGTAGTTATACAGTGTAGCAGGGTTACTGCTTTCTTCTAAATGCACCACAGAAGTCAAGGGAATATTATCACCATTTTTATTGCGTACATATAATTTAGAAATATCGTTGGGCTGATTTCTATCGCCTCTTTCTACCTGCGATATTACCTGGTATTGGTAACCATTCATGATAAAGTAAGCCAAACGGCCGCCACTAAAAGCGCTCTGTATGGCAGATACTACATCCTGGCTTGACAGGCCAAGATCACGCACTTTGGTGCGGTCAATAGTAAGCTGTACTTCAGGTTTATTAAACTTCAGGTTTACATCGGCATTAGAGAATGTTTTGTCTTTCCTTGCTTCTTCTAAAAACTTGGGAATGATGGCTTTCAGTTTGGCCAGATCAAGGTTTTGTAGCACAAACTGCACAGGCAAGGCACCACGGCTTCCTGCGCCAACGGCAATGGTTTGTTCCTGCACGGCAAACACCCTTGCCTCATTAAAGCGGCCCAGTTTTTTTTGTACTTCGGTAGCAATTTGCATCTGGCTTTTTTCACGCAAGTCTGGTGATATTAATGCCAACCTTGGCTGAGTACTGTTTGCCCCGCCGCCGCCAAACCCACCACCGCCTGTACGTGAGAAAACGAAATCCCTTTCAGGAATAGAATCGTACAAATAATCGGTAATCCTGTCACTTAATGATTGCATGGCGGTATAACTGGTACCTTCAGCGGCAGTTACAGAAAAACGTACACTGCTCCTGTCTTCCAAAGGTGCTATTTCACTTTGCAGGCTGCCCATAATAAAATAAATCATTCCTGCACAAACCAATATAATAACCCATGCTATCCAGCGCAGTTTCATAAAGCCTTTCAGCATACGCTGGTAGCCATTCTCCATACCTGTAAAAAAGGGTTCGGTTTTATTGTAAAACCAGCCGTGGCCTGCTGTTTTTTTGTTAAGATAAACGTTTAAAACAGGGGTAATAGTTAACGACACAAAAGCAGAAATTAATACTGCGGCGGCAAGTGTAACACCAAACTCACGGAACAAACGGCCAACAAATCCTTCTAAAAATATTACTGGTAAAAACACCACGGCAAGCGTGATGGAAGTAGATACTACTGCAAAGAAAATCTCTTTACTACCCTCTAATGCTGCTTTGCGGATGGGCAGGCCTTCTTCCAGTTTACGGAAGATATTTTCAGTTACTACAATACCATCATCTACCACTAAACCTGTTGCCAGTACAATACCAAGCAGGGTTAAAATATTTACAGAAAACCCTGCGATATACATTACAAAGAAGGTAGCTACCAACGAAATTGGTATATCTATCAATGGCCTTAATGCAACTGACCAGCTACGGAAAAAGAAGAAAATTACAAGTACCACCAGCACAAATGAAATGATAAGGGTTTCTTTTACTTCCTCAAGCGACTTGCGGATATTGGTGGTATTATCAATCAATACCCTGAATTCAATATCAGATTTATTATTCTTTTTAATCTGGTCTAAACGCTTATAAAACTGGTCGGCAATTTCAATATTATTGGCACCAGGCTGTGGAATAACAGCAAGCCCAACAGCATTTACGCCATTGAATTTCCAGGATTGTTCCAGGTTTTCAGCACCCAATTCTACACGTGCCACATCGCTAAGGCGAACAATACCTGCACTGTCTTCCCGTATAATAAGATCGTTGAAATCTTTTTCTGATGTTAAGCGGCCAATGGTACGTATGGTAAGTTCAGTGTTATTGCCATAAATTTTGCCTGGCGGCAGATCAATATTTTCTGTACTTAAAGAAGTTCTGATATCGCTGAAGCTAACATTGTAGGCATTCATTTTATCAGGGTCAATCCAAAGGCGCATGGCATAACGCTTCTGTCCAAAAATGTTTACGGCACTAACATCGTTAATGGTTTGTATTTGCTGCTGCAACACGTTCTCGGCATAATCACTCAGTTCAAGCAGGTTTTTGGTACGGCTTTGTATGGCGAGTATCAAAATAAAATCACTGTTGGCATCTGCCTTGGTAACTACAGGGGCGGCATCAATATCCTGCGGCAGGCTTCGTGAGGCCTGTCCAACTTTATCACGTACATCACTTGCAGCGGCTTCAAGATCAACGCCCAAATTAAACTCTACCGAAATATTGCTGTTGCCCAAGGAGCTGGAAGAGGTAATAGCCCTGATACCAGGGATGCCATTGATTTGTTTCTCCAGCGGCTCTGTAATCTGGTTAGATATAATATCGGCATTGGCACCTGTATAAGAAGTGCTTACATTAATAATAGGAGGGTCAATGGCAGGATAATCCCGCACCGCCAGGTAAGTAAAACCCACCACACCAAAAAGTATAATGGCAAGGTTCATCACCGTTGCCAGTACAGGCCGCTTTAACGATAGTTCAGAAATATTCATTGTACTAAAACTGGTCTTAGGTTCAACTGATTAAATGTGGCAAATGCTTATTGTCCCATATCCTTCAACTGTTTTACACCACGCACTTTAACCGCGCTTTTGGGCCTTGCAAACAGTACACCTGTAACAACAACACTGTCGCCTGGGTTAATGCCTTTGGTAATTTCTACAAAGGTTGCCTGCCTTATACCTGTGGTTACATCTACAAAAGCCGCCTTGCCGTTTTTAACAACAATGGCCTGGTTGGTTTTATCGCTGGCTATTAATGAGTTGGATGGAATGAGTATGGCTTTTTTATTTTCACCTGCATCTACATACACTTTTACAAAGCCGCCGGGGTTTGCTTTTGCATCATTCAGCACAGCACGAACCTTTAAATTTCTTGTACCTGTATTTGCCTGTGGCTCAACAGCTATAATAGTGGCGCTATGTTTTGCAGTGCTGTTATTATCAAGCACTACATCAATATCATTACCCCTACGTAATATATTACTGTAAGTTTCAGGTGCGGTAAAATCTATCTTCAGTTTTTCTACCTGCTGTACCGTTGCAATAATGGTAGCGGGCGACACGTAAGCACCAGGGCTTACCTGCCTTAAACCAACCACACCACTAAAGGGTGCTTTAACAACTGTTTTTTCAAGCAGTGCCTGCGTATATGCAATGTCTGCTTTAAAACCATTTACCTGGTTTAAAACCAGGTCATAATCTGCCTGGTTAATACCGCTTACGGATAAAAGTTTATTGTACCGTGCTTCTGTTCGCTGGGCCAGATCAAGCTGTACACGCGTTTTATTTATCTGCGCCTGCAAATCAGCATCATTAATGCGTGCCACAACAGTTCCTTTTTCAATCGTGCTGCCTTCTGGTACATTTAAATAAGTAAGCCTGCCGCTAACTTCGGGGCGAAGTTCTACAAACTCATTGGCCACTACCGTACCATTTACCTCAACAGTATTGGTTACAGGCTGTGGCGCAGCCACAATAACATCTACCACAACAACAGGCGCAGGCGTAGGTTTGGGAGTTTCTTTTTTGCCTTTACAGGCAGATAAAATAAGTATAAGCAGGGTAAATGCTACGATAGGTTTATACATGCTTGCAAAGTATATCTCAGTTGATTAAAATGGATTTAAAGATAACCGCATTTGTTATTGGTGCTTGTTAACATTGGGATGAATGGCTGAGCGGGTGATGAGTAGGAGTAAGCGAATCTGTGTGTGAAGTAAACAATCATCGTACAAAGAACAATAGTTCTTGCAGATTAATATCTTACTAAATTATTCTTCTGGTTGCTTTAAGGTTTTACCTTGCCATAATGTATCTGTATATTGGCAGCGGTTTATGATAAAGCCCTGACTTTGAACAACCTGCGTTAAAAATGACAAAAAAAATATCGATTGTTATACCCGTATGTAATGAAAAAGGCAACATACCAACCATGGTTAACGCCTTGCGTGAAGTAATGGCATCCTTGCCTTACAACTATACAATTACCTATGTGGATGATGGCAGCGATGATGATACCCTTGAGAGGATAAAAGCATTTGCCCTGCAGTACGATAACATTTTCTTTATTTCCTTCAGTAGAAATTTTGGCCACCAGAATGCCTTAAAAGCGGGGTTTGATTTAAGCGATGGCGATGCTGTAATTACTATGGATGGTGATATGCAGCACCCACCTGAATTGCTGCCAGTTTTAATAGAGCAGTGGGAACAGGGTTTTGATATTGTTTATACTATACGAAACGATCACCAGGATATGCCATTGATGAAACGCAAAACATCGAGCATATTTTACAACCTGCTAAACCGTTTATCTGATATTGAGCTTGAAAGTGGTACTGCCGATTTTAGATTGATGGATAAAAAAGTGGTAGAGATTTTCAGAAATTTTAAAGAGGCCGACCTTTTTTGGCGTGGCCTTGTAAAATGGCTTGGCTTTAAGCAAATGGGCATTGAGTATGAGCCAGCAGAACGTAAGGAAGGCAAAAGCAAATACACCTACAAAAAAATGATGCAGCTTGCTTTAAGGGGCATCACATCATTTAGTTTAAAACCACTGGCAATTGCCACTTACCTGGGTTTTACATTTTCATTATTATCGCTGCTTTATATACCCTATATAATAATAAGCCTTTTGTCTGGCCACAATATATCAGGCTGGGCATCTATATTGGTAACCATTGTTTTTTTTGGTGGCTTACAGTTAATGATACTTGGAATTTTAGGCATGTACATTGGTAAACTTTTTATGCAAAGCAAAGATCGCCCTCATTACATTATTAAAGAAAGCAACCTGTAATGAGCCGCTATATTTTATTGAGTTTTGATGTAGAAGAATTTGATATGCCACTGGAGTACAACCAGCCAATTGAATTAGCTGAACAACTGGAAATTGGCAGTCTTGGCCTTAAAGCCATTGACCCTATTTTAAGCAACAAAAACATACAAAGCACTTTATTTACTACTGCTACTTACGCTATTAATTTTCCTGATAAAATAAGAGAACTGGCGCAGCAACACGAGATAGCTTCGCACACATTTTACCATTCGTTTTTTGAGAATGAACACTTGTTACAATCAAAACAACAATTAGAAGCTATTTGCCTGAAACCTGTTACAGGCTTACGTATGCCACGTTTACGTAAAATTGAAATGAGCGAGGTTTTAAAGGCTGGCTATACTTATGACTCCTCAATAAATCCTACTTATTTACCTGGCCGTTACAATAACCTGCACTTATCAAGAACAAGTTATATAGATGAAGGTGTTTTGCGCATACCAGCTTCTGTAACGCCAAATTTGCGCATACCATTATTTTGGCTGGCGTTTAAAAACATGCCATATACTTTGTATAAAAAACTGGCTATACAAACGCTAAAAAAAGACGGTTATATCTGCCTGTATTTTCATCCATGGGAATTTACTGATCTTAAAAATTACAGTTTGCCAGGCTTTACCAAAAGATGGAGTGGCAACCCACTATTGGAAAGGTTGTTACAGCTTATCCATGATTTAAAACAAGAAGCTGAGTTTATAACGATGCAGCAGTTTGCTGAAAAAATTATATAATCCTGCAAGCTTATTGCTTACAGGATTATAGTGTGATGCTTTTAGTAAGCGTGTGCCGGGTTTATGGCAACAGTTCAGCAGCTTCTTTATCTACAAACCAATGCAGTTCACCATTAACGGGCTGTATGCGTTGCGATGGATATTTCATTATATTTTTTTTACCGTGCAATACTTCTTTTAAAGCTGGTGCTTTGCTTTTGCCAGCCACTAAAAAGCAAACTGCATCTGCATTATTTACCACTGGTGCAGTTAAAGTAATACGGTTCATTTTCTGTTCTTCCAGGTAAAAGGCAATTACCCATTTATGGTTTTCGTTTATCACGGCTTTGCCGGGAAAAAGAGAAAGTGTATGCGCATCATCGCCCATGCCAAGCATTACAATATCAAAACTGTAGGCACGACCTGCAAAGTATTGATACAGTATTTGTTCATATTTTTCAGCGGCTTCTTCAGATGCAAGCCTGGTATCCATTATATGTATTTGATTATCTGGCACACCTACTTTACTTAATAAAACATCTGTAGCTACCTTAGCATTGTTGCGTTCATCTTCAAAAGGTACATCTCTCTCATCGCCCCAAAAAATATGCAGTTTTTTCCAGTCAATTTTTTCTTTGTAGGGGCTTTCTGCCAAAAGTTTAAAAAGGTCTGTGGGTGTGCTTCCGCCTGATAAGGCGATAACACAACGGTTTTCTACAGACAGTACTTTTTCAATACGTGCCACCAGCCAGTCTGCAAAGGCTGTAACAAGTTCAGTTTTATTGGCAGAAATATGGAGTTGCATTAATGTAAAATTTAGATGAGATGAATAAAAAAACCTCCGCAAAATAGGGGAGGTTTTTTAAACAGTATGGTATTTTATTTATTAGTCATTCAGTTCGTAAGTATATAAAGGATCTAATTGGGCATTTGCTTCTATATCAAAAATAGGGTTGATAATGCCATCTTTTAAGCCATATACCCAGCCATGCAAATGGGGCATGTCATTGTTCTTCCAGGCACGTTGTATAATAGATGTTTGGGCAAGGTTTATTACCTGTTGTTTAACATTTAATTCAACCAGCCTGTCTGCTCTTTCTTCTTCGTTTGGTATGGCATTCAGCTCTTCTTTGTTACCATTATACACGTCTTTTATATTGCGCAGCCACATGTTTAAAACTGCATAGTAATTATGGTTTGTCATGGCTGCTTTTACGCCGCCGCAACCATAGTGGCCACAAACAATTACATGCTTTACTTTTAAATGTGTTACTGCATAATCAAGCACGGCCAAAAGGTTTACATCGGTATGTACTACCAGGTTTGCAATGTTGCGGTGTACAAATATTTCGCCTGGCTGCGTGCCTGTAATTTTATCTGCTGGTACGCGGCTGTCGCTGCATCCTATCCATAAAAATTCAGGGCTTTGTATGTGCGCAAGGCGCGAAAAAAATTCAGGATCTTCTTCCTTTTGTTCAGTTGCCCAGGCCTTATTTTCAAGTAATAATTTTTCGTAAATGGTCATTGTTAAAAATTTTGTTCTTTTAAAATTGTTATGATTGGTGTAAAGATTTTTCTTGGCGGATTTTTAACCGCACTTGAATTAATGGCCGCCTGAACCCATTTTTTGAATATAACTGTTGGGGTCATCTACTTCGTTAAACAAAAGGTGCATTGGTTTTGATGTGCTTTTCTTTATTTCAACTTTAATGTTTTTAAGATGTGCATGACAAAGAAAATTATTTACTTCTTCAATAATATCCTTATCAATAAAATCGGCACGTGTGGCATCAATAATTACATTGGCATTATGTGGTACTTTTTCAAGCTTGCGTTTAATAATAGGTTTGTTAAGAAAGGAAACATCTTTACGCAGCCTGATGAGATAATTATTGTTATCATTTACCACAAGCACGGCAGAGCGAAAATTGCTTCTTATCATAAAAAACAAACCTACTGCTATGCCTACCATAATACCAATTAAAAGGTCGGTTAAAAGTATAGCTGTAATGGTAACAATAAAGGGTACAAACTGATCCCATCCCTTATCAAAAAACTCTTTTATTAAAGATACTTTTGCGAGTTTGTAACCTGTAAAAATAAGAATTGCCGCTAATGCACTTAATGGTATTTTGTTTAGTATTAAAGGAAGAAAAACGACTGATAACAATAAAAAAACGCCATGAAGTATTGAACTTAATTTACTTTTTGCACCTGCATTTACATTAGCCGAACTTCTAACAATTACAGAAGTTATGGGCAGCCCGCCCAACAAGCCAGAAACCATATTGCCCAGCCCCTGTACTTTTAACTCTCTGTTGGTTGGTGTTACCCTTTTAAAAGAATCCAGCTTGTCAATTGCTTCTATACTTAACAACGTTTCTAAACTTGCAATAATGGCAATGGTTACAGCCGTTATCCAAACCTCTACGTTGTTAAGTGAGCGAAAGTTGGGAAACTGGAAAGAGGAAAACAGGACTTCTTTATTTGGCGGAAGATTTACAAGGTGCTGTGGCTCTAATGAAAAATCAGGCAGGTACAACTTATATCCTTCATTAATTAAAGTTCCTGTAATTACAACAATTAATGCCCCTGGTACTATTTGTAACAGCTTTATTCGCCTGATTATTTTTGTTTCCCATAGTATTAATAATAAAATACCAATTACACCAATTATTGCGGCAGATGGGGTAAGGTGTTTAACAGCATAATACAATGAGGTAAATGTATTTTTATGCCCTGGTTCTATAAAGGCTTCATCACCAGAAGGGTCTTTGTCTTCGCCAATTAAATGCGGAAACTGTTTTAAAATTAAGATGATACCAATTGCTGCAAGCATGCCTTTAATTACACTGTTGGGTATATAATCGCCTATTATACCCGCTTTTGCAAAACCCATAATTATCTGTAGTATGCCGGCAATAACCAACGCAACCAAAAATACTTCGTAAGCATTTGCAGTGCCCCCCAATTTTATTAATGCTACCCCAACAACACCTGTTAAGCCTGCGGCAGGCCCGCTTACACTTAATTGAGACCCGCTTAAAGAGCCAATGATAACGCCACCAACAACACCTGCAATAATACCACCAAGCAAAGGAACAATACTTAGCCCTGCTGGATTACTGGCCTGGGCAACACCCAGGCATAACGGAAGTGCTACCAAAAAAACCACAATGGAAGATGGAATATCGGAAGCCAGTGACTGAATATATTTTTTCATTTTAAAGAATAAGTTGAATGAGAAGAATGTAATAACACTGCACAACAAAACAGGGAATGGTTTTCCTGAAATGGTTATTACAGTTACTCAAGCACAAAAAGAAAATTATATTGCCCTGTTGGGTGGAGGATTGGTTATATCGGCAGAATGATTGTGTGGAAGAGAAAAGAAAACATTTTTGCGAAGTACAACAATATCAGTAAAATGAGGAACCATACTTTCAAATGTAACCCCTGCAAATTCGCTTTTGCCTTCGGCTTTGCAGCCATCTTTTGCAATATCATCAGTGGCATTTGGCACATCTTCTGTAAGCTGTTTACCAAACAATAAATTGCCTGCTGGCTGCATGGGCAAGATTTGCACGGAAAAAAATAAAAGCAGGAAAATATTGATCAACTTTTTTTTCATACAGGTTACAAAAATATAAGTATAATATGTTAACAGTTGTTTTAATTTGTTAGTAAACCAATAAGTTTCAGGGTGTATAAACACTAATTCATACACCCTGAACTTATGCTATTAAATATTCAGGCCACCGCAAACGCTTATTACCTGACCGGTGATATAATTACTCATTTCGCTGGCAAGAAACAAAGTGGTGTTTGCAATTTCATCACCCTTACCAAAACGGCCCAAAGGAATTTTTTTGATAAACTCATCTGATCCTGCACCTTCTTTTAAATAATGCGTCATATCTGTTTCAACAAAACCAGGCGCAATGGCATTACAGCGTATGTTACGGCTGCCAAGTTCTGCCGCTATAGATTTTGTAAAACCAATAATACCTGCCTTGCTTGCGGCATAACTGCTTTGGCCTGCATTACCGCGAATGCCAATAATAGAACTCATGTTGACAATACTGCCGCTGCGTGCTTTCATCATTGGTTTAATTACCATTTTGGTCATGTTAAAAACACTTTTCAGGTTAATATCCATCACATCATCCCATTGCTGTTCTGTCATGCGAAGCAGCAAATTATCTTTACTAATACCTGCATTGTTTACGCAAATATCTATGGCACCAAATTCCTTTAATACATCTGCTACAAAGGTTTCACATTGTGCAAAATCGCCTGCATTGCTTTTGTATGCTTTTGCTTTAACACCAAGGCTGGTAAGTTTTTCTTCAAGCAAGGCAGCCTTTTCTGCACTGCTGTCGCTGATATAAGTAAATGCAATATTGGCACCATTTTCTGCAAGTTTAACCGCTATCGCTTCGCCAATGCCACGTGCCGCGCCTGTAACAATGGCTGTTTTTCCTTTTAACATAAATCCTTTTTTTGTTGGTTGATGATTAATCTGCAATAATAATTACAATGTATTTACAGGTTTATATTTTTTTAAACGCCTGTTTGTGATGGCAAAAACCGCATTGCTGAAAGTATTAAACGCTCTAATTCAAATTCTTTGTGAATAGTTTTTTGGTTGTCGCTCATGCGGGGTTATTGATTTATAAAAGTGCTTATTTCTTCTACAAATTTCCTCTCATTACTTAGCCTGGGTACTTTGTGCTGCCCGCCTAATTTGCCTTTACTATGCAGCCATTTATGAAATGTATTTTTTGGCAAAGTTTTTACTAGTGGCAGTTTCAGGGCAATGTCTTTATGGCGTTTGGCCTCATAATCGCTGTTAATGGTTTTAAGGGCGCAATCAAGTTCGTAAGCAAACTCATCAATATTGGCAGGATTGTTTTCAAATTCTATCAGCCACTCATGGCAGCCATTTTCAGCATCGCTGAAATAAACAGGAGCCGCTGTATAATCATTTACTACCAGGTTCATTTTTTCGCAGGCAATAGCAATCGCTTTGTCTGTGTTGTCTACCATTACTTCCTCGCCAAAGGCATTCATAAAATGCTTTAAACGTCCGCTTACTTTTATGCGGAAAGGATAAGTATTTGTGAATGCTATGGTATCGCCAACAAGGTACCGCCAAAGGCCGCCATTGGTAGTAATTACAGGTGCATACTGTTTGCCAATCTCAACTTTTTCTAAACCAATGGTTTCAGGGTTTTCTTTGCCATATTCTTCCACGGGCATAAACTCGTAAAAAATACCATGGCTTAAAAACAGCAGCATGCCTTCATCGCCAGGCTTGTCCTGCGCAGCAAAAAAACCTTCGCTGGCGTTGTACATTTCCAGGTAATCAACACCGTTGCCCATTAATTTTTTAAACTGTTCTTTATAAGGAACAAAAGAAACGCCACCATGTATGTAAAGCTCCAGATTGGGCCAAACTTCTTTAAGTGTTTGTTTACCTGTAATCTGTAAAATGCGTTTTATCAGTATCATCGTCCAGGTGGGTACACCTGAAATAGAGGTTACATTTTCTTCAATAGTACTTTGCGCCAGTTGCTCAATCTTGTTTTCCCATTCATCAAGCAAGGCAATAGAAAGCTCTGGGGTGCGTATCCAGTTGGCCCATACAGGCGCATTTTGCAAGAGAACGGCACTTAAATCGCCATACTGAATATCATCATTTATAGCATTTACCTGGTGGCTACCGCCAACTACTAACCCTTTTCCTGTAAGCAAATCACTTTCAGGATTATAGTTGTAATACATGGTAAGTACATCTTTCGATCCCTGGTAGTGGCAGTCATGCAAACTCTCTTCAGTAATGGGTATAAATTTACTTTTGTCACTGGTGGTGCCACTGCTTTTGGCAAACCAGCTTACAGGCGTATTCCATAATTGCTGTTGCTCGCCCTGCATTAATTTTTCAACGTAAGGTTTAATATCATCATACTCATGTATGGGCATGCTCTTTTTAAATTCGCGAACCGAAAAAAGTTTTGTTAAGCCATAACGCCTGCCAATTTCGGTATATTGGGCATGGGTTACCAGGTCCTGCAGCACTTCTCTTTGGGCCGCAACAGGGTTACTAATCCATTGTTCAATTCTCCAGTGTCTGAAGCGGGCTAAACGTGATATGGCGGGGCTAAGAAGTTTCATTTTATAGGGGTAACAACGGCAAAATAAGCAATGATAATTAAAAAGAAAAAGGGATTATTTTAAGCAATATGTAAAACAAGTTTTCCAACACTAAAAAGAGTGAGTATTGTTAAGAGGAAAGTTTCATCCTATTAATTTATAACGTCCTTAATGCAATCCATCAGCCAATAACACTACTGATGATGATATAATGATATTAGCCTTATCGTATGATTATAAACGTCAATAACAGTTTCTATGTATTTGCTATTATTTATTTGATAAATCATATACATGGCAAGCTAAAGATTCACCTAAATTTTATTTTTTTTATTATTTGGGTTGATTTTAGAATTAGGTATCACGTCATAATTAAATAGAATTAAAACCTTTAAGTACTGTCTGAATTTTCTGAAATTAATTAGTGGATAATCTAACGGGGCATTATTATAAAATAATTAAACACATAGTAGTATAGCGAAAATTGAGAACCCATGTTTATATCATGCATCCCCCTTTAACTATGTAAACTATGTGTTTAAAATTCCCTAAAGATTAAGGTCTATCTTATAAATCCGTAAACGTAAATGATATGGTTTATAAAGTATTAACAATTGCTATGCAGGCACCAATTATTTACTGTTAACATTTAACTGTAATGCCAATTGCGCCAGTACTTGCAATTCAAAACGACGTGGCAAAGGGTTAAATGTTTTTGCACCGATTGTAGTACCACCATTGGTTGTTACAGGATCTTTTGTACAGGCAGATAAAGTTACGTGCCTTTTTGCCAAATTTATATCTCGTACAAACAAAAAGCAAATGCCTGTATTAAGAATATTTACTGGTATTTTAAAACACTATTGGCCCTTCGGCTGTACCAAAATATTAGCTACAGAACGCAGGCCATTCTGTTCTATAACCACTACTTTGTACATACCTTTTAATTGTGTTTTTGGTTGATAGCGATTGCCAGTAATTACACTGTTTTCAACTATCTGACCAATAGTATTTATAATCTGAATTGTGGTGCCTGCGGCAAAGTTTTTATTAAAATTAATAGTAGAAATTACTGGATTTGGATACACACTTAACGTAGTTGCCAATTGGCTAAAATTAACTACCTGTACAGGGCCATAGGCAAATTTTTCATCGTTATCAACCTGTTGTAAGCGATAGTAATTATTGCCATTGCTTGGACTAAAATGCCTGAAAGAATAATTTTTATTCTGGGTGCTGTTACCACTACCATTTACAAAACCCAGGTTGTTATAGGTAATGCCATCAACACTATGTTCAACGTTAAAACCTTTATTGTTTATTTCGTTAGCGGTTGCCCATTGTAATTCTGTTTTAATGCCGTTTGCCTTAGCTGTAAAACTGGTAAAATTAACTGGTAATACTGTTGTACCCATACCTATTGCAAAGTCTGAGAAAGAAATTAAGCCGCTAACAGTAGCAGTAACAGTTGTACCATTTATTGTTGCTAAATTATAAGTGCCTTGCACCGCCCAAGCAGCAGTACTATTATCTCTTTTTATAACGGTGTACCTTGCTGCATCAGTAACACTGTTAGTAGAAGCTCTTAAATTTAAACTAACATTATATGTACCACTTGTTGGTTGTGTATTTGATGTAATTGTGTACCAGCCTGCGTTTAATGCACTTGCTATTGGCACACCATTTAATGAAGTATTTGGTGCAGTACCTGTAATGGCACCAGTTGTAAACTTTGCCGATAATGATGTAACACCTACTAAGTTATTTGCATTTACCGTAGCTGATTGAAAACTGGTAGAACTACCTACAGGAAATTCATAGGTACCAGTGGGGGCTATTGCCCTTTGCAAAGTGCCATTGGTAAAATAATTAGAAGCATTTGCACCTACAATACTTGTGCTTGATGGATTTGTAATGCTAACAATTTTATTACCCATATCAAACTTACCAGATGTGGTGTTAAACGTTACACCATTTATAGCCATGTCATAAAAAGTATTGAAACTGCTATTAAGCACTATGCCGTTTGTAAAGGGCCTCACCATAAAAAAATAAGTAAGCGCACTACCTAAAAACTCAACCGTACCATTGCCTTTCCATTCTGTTGCACCTAAGCCTTGAAAAAAGCCTGCGTTATTTATTTTAATAGTACCATCGTTCTTAATAGCCCCAGCAATAGTTAAACTAGTGGGTAATGTTACAACTGCCCCTGCATTTACTTGTAATGTGCCAGAAGTAGGTGCTGTAAAAGTGCTTGGATAATTTGCCGATGAAGCATTAAACACAGCCTTTACAGAGGCTGTAGGCACGCCATTACTCCAGTTGGCAGCATCGTTCCAATTGGTATTTATGCCTAACCAAGTTGTTGTATTAATGGTAGGGAAATTGGCACTTTTGCATTGAGAATAAGCTTGATCGGAACGCAAACTTGTAAATAAAGGATACTTAGTGGCAAAATTTGCCATAGCATTATAGCCAGTTAATGTAGTATTGCCAAATACAGCAGTTGGTAGTGCAGTATTACTTGTATTAAAGTTTGCAACTATGCCATAAGTATCGCCATAGGCAGCCAATAATGAAAGCCCAGCCGTAACTGCTTTACCGCCAGCAATAGCTTTGACCACATCTAAGTTAGCATCTGTTTCGAGTATTAAATTTACTTCATTGGCAGCATCAGCTGGAAAGTAATAATCAACCCCATAACCAACTGCAACAGTTTTAGTTGTTTTAATGCCCATCAATAATCTATTGCCGCTAATGGGTATAAAAAAAGTACCACTCATACCTGATTTACCCATCAATAAATTACCAGCACTATTACACTTAACAATACCATTAAAATAGCTAGGATATGCTCCTAAAAGAGTTGTAGGCAAGCCTGTTAAAACATTGGGATTTGTTTCTGTTTGCAGCCAACCAAAATAAACATTACCAGTGGTTTTATCAACAACTAAATTGCTAATAGCTCCCCTAAAACCATACGTCCAACGCTTATTACCATTTGCATCTAGCGACATGTAAAAACTATAGACGGCACCTCCTATTGTTGTTAAAGGTGCAGTAACTGTTTCACCATTAAAAACGATTGTTCTGCTAGTGCCATAGCTTGAGAGATATGCATTTTCATTATCGTCTATAAACTTATCTTTATCAACATTGGTTTGCTGTGCACCTAATGTGAGCGATGAATATTTTGTCCAAAGCGTATTGCCATTTGCATCTAATTTAAATATTGAAAACCCACCTGGACTAGCTGTAACATTATTAGCGGCTCCTACAAAAAAGATATTACCAGCAGCGGATAAAGCGATTTTTAAAACCTCTAAATTGGCTGTTGAACCAGGCACATTGGTTACACCTAAATCGAAACTTTTTGCCCAAAGTGCAGTACCTGTTGGCGAAAATTTTACAATAGCTACTTTGGTTAATCCATCAAGTGTTACGCCATTTCCTAAATCAATAGGTATACCACCAAATGCACTGTAACCCATGCCCACATAAAAATTACCTGCTGCATCGGTAGTAGCTACATTAACAACTAGGTATGAGTTTAAAAAAGAACGGATGATGGTAGTAGTGCCTGTTGCAGAAATTTTGGCCAAATAAGTAATTTGTCCTGGTGTACCAGTAGCAATATCTGGCACATTAACAGTTGTGCCTCCCAAATAACTTGCTCCATTGTTTCTTGCCACGATTAGCATATCTCCATTTGAATTATAGCCAATATATTTTGCGTCATGACCAAGGCTACCTGTATTAAAAGCCCAATCCCATCCACCACCAATTTGGGCAAAAGAAGAAAGCGTAAAAACAAATGATACGATAAGTGTAAAAATACGTTTCATAATTGCGGTATTTTGAGGGTGCAACATATACAACGTAGCATACCACGCAATACCCTTAACAGGGTATATATACAATCCCTATATTAATACCATACTTTTTTATAAAATTTTATTGCCTTTAAAAACTAAAATCAATTTGGCTATAACACCCTAACCTGTTACATTTGCAACGGAAAAAGAATTGTTGAAGGGAACGGAATCGTTCCCTTCTTCTTTATACCTATGGCAGCAGAAGAACAAATACTACAGATTGAAGCTTTTTTGAATGAACTTTTAACTACGGAAACAGATGTGTTCCTGGTATCGGTTAAAGTAAAGCCCACTAATAACATCAAAATATTTCTTGATGCTGACAATGGTTTGGCCATTGATAGGTGCGTACGCATTAACCGTAAGTTGTATAAGTTTATTGAAGAAACGGGCATTTATAAAGACGGCGATTTTAGCCTTGAAGTTTCAAGCCCCGGCATTACAGAGCCATTAAAAATGCACCGCCAATACCTTAAAAATATTGGACGTGATGTAGAAGTGGTTTTTAATGATGGCACCCAAAATGACGGAAAACTGCTGGAAGTTACAGAAGCCGACATAATTATAGAACACACTGAAGGCAAGGGAAAGAAAGCGGTAACACAGCAGGTGGTGATCCCTTTCAGTAATATAAAAACAACAACTGTTCAAATAAAGTTTTAATACCTGAGTATTAAAACAGAAAAACCAGAATTTAAAAAGAGAGAGCTATGGCAAGTATCAATTTAATAGATGCCTTCCAGGATTTTAAAGACGCAGAAAATCTTGACAGACCTACGCTGATGAAGGTGGTAGAAGATGTTTTTAAAACATTGTTACGCAAAAAGTATGGCAGTGACGAAAACTTTGATGTAATCGTAAACTCTGAAAAGGGTGACCTTGAAATCATTCGCCGCCGTATGATTGTAGAAGATGGTGAAGTAATGGATCCATTGGCAGAAATTGCATACAGTCAGGCCATTAAAATTGAACCTGACTTTGAAGTTGGTGAAGAACTGTACCAGGAAATGGATATGCTTGATTTTGGCCGCCGCGCCATTCTTGCAGCCAAACAAACCCTGGCCAGCCGCATAAGCGATCTTAAAAAGACTGAACTGAACAAAAAATACAGTGAACGTATTGGCGAAATCATTTCTGCCGAAGTTTACCAGGTTTGGAAAAAAGAGGTTTTATTGCTTGATGAAGATGGTAATGAACTGATACTTCCTAAATCTGAACAAATTCCACAGGATTATTTTAAGAAAGGAGAGAATACACGTGCCGTTATTGAGCGTGTTGACCTTAAAAATAACACACCGGTAATCATACTTTCAAGAACAAGCCCACTGTTCCTGTCTAAATTGCTCGAAATTGAGGTGCCTGAAATTATGGATGGTTTAATTGCCATTAAGAAAATTGTACGCGACCCTGGTGAAAGGGCAAAAGTGGCTGTAGAAAGTTACGACGACCGTATTGACCCAGTTGGTGCATGTGTGGGTATGAAAGGCAGCAGGATTCACGGCATAGTTCGTGAATTGAAGAATGAAAATATAGACGTAATCAATTATACCACCAATATTCAGCTTTTAATTCAGCGTTCATTAACTCCTGCAAAGATCAGTTACATGAAAATTGATGAAGAAAAGAAACAGGTGGATGCATACCTTGAACAAGACCAGGTTTCATTGGCTATTGGCCGCCGTGGTGTAAATATTAAACTTGCCTGTGAGTTAACAGGTTACGAAATTGATGTGTTTAGAAAAGATGAAGAACAAACTACTGAGTTTGATATTGATCTTGACGAATTTAGCGATGAGATTGAAATGTGGATTATTGATGAGTTTAAACGCGTTGGTTGCGATACTGCACGCAGCGTATTAAACTTAACGGCTGAAGAACTGGAACGCCGTACAGATCTTGAAAAAGAAACCATTGCAGATGTATTAAGAATTGTAAGGGAGGAATTTGAAAGAGAGGAAGAAGAAGCATAATAACAGTAAAATGGTAAATTTGCTGGCTGTTTAATTTTATAACCAACAGGTTACTTTAATGCAGGCTGGGAATTAAGGAAGATTGATAAAACCAATTACTGAATACGATTGGTTAAATGCAGTAAAATTAATTGGATAAGGAACAAAGCGTACAAGTTGTCCGCCGCGGCGGAACAGATGCAACATAATGGTGCAAAAGTTCGTCTCACAAAAATAAAAAATAAAACGGTCTGTGGTCTTTAGATGACTATAGACTATGGACTAAAAAACACTGAATGTCAGAACTGAAATTACCAAGGTTATTAGCCGCAGCTAAAGAGTTTAATGTAGGACAGGATACCCTGCTTGAAGCTTTAGCAAAACGTGGTTTTAATAAAGATGGACTTACGCCTACCACAAAGCTCACAGAAGACATGTATTATGCTTTGCAGGCAGAGTTCCAGGGCGATAAGCAAGCCAAAAACAAGGCTGACATGGTAGAAATACCTAAAAGTCAGCAAAGTGAAAGAAAGAAAAAAGACGAGGAAGAGATTACCTTTAGAAAAGAGTTTAAAGTGGCAGCACCTGCTGCACCTAAAGAAGAGCCTAAGCCTGTAATAGTAGAAGAAGCACCAGCGCCGCCACCCCCTCCTCCTGCACCTGTTGTGGTTGAAGAAGTAAAAGTAGCAGCACCTGTTGAAGTTGCTCCTCCTCCAGTTGTCGCACCTGCACCAGTAGTTGCTGAACAAAAAGAACAGGATACTGCACCTGATATTACACGCATTGAAGCCCCTGAATTAGAAGGTCCTAAAGTTTTGAACAAGATAGATTTATCAGCTATTGATAATTCTACGCGTCCTAAAAAAGGTGCCGCTAAAAAAACGGAAGAAGCTCCTGTGGCAGAAGTGAAGGCTGAGGAAAAGCCACAACCTGTAGCAGAAGTAGCAGCACCCATTGCTGCACCTGTAATTGAAGAAAAAAAAGCTGCACCAGCTCTACAACCTATTACCATTGCCACTCCTATAAAAGAACAGGCAGTAGCAATAGAAAGTGAACCTGATGATGCACCTGTAATTGAAAATATTGAAGTTGAAAAATTAACAGGACCAAAAATCCTGGGTAAAATAGAACTACCTGTTGACAGCGACACGAGGCCAAAACCAATGTCGGCTGAAGAACGTAAAAAGCGAAAACGCATACCTGTAGATAACAGGCGTGTTGGTGGCGCACAACCTTATGCAGGCCAACAGCAGGGTGCAGGCAACTTTCAAAACCGCGCTCCTCAACAGGGACAAGGGGCTGGATTTAACCGTGAGAACCGTGCTCCTGGTCAGGCACCAGTTGCGCCAGCACCAGGCACAGGAAACAGCAGGCCAATTGTGCCAGCTAACAACCGTAATGCCCAGGCAGGCGGCGGTGGCGGATTTAACCGCGCAGGTGGTGGACAGGGTGGTAATTTTAACCGCACCGGTGGGCCAGGTGGTGGACAAAACCGCGGCGGACAGGGTGGTGGGTTTAGCCGTGGCCCCGCAGTACGCAGGGATGATAAAGAGATAGACGCAAAAGAAATACAGGATAAAATTAAGGAAACACAGGCCAAACTTAGTGGTGGTGGTGGTCGTGGTAAGAGCCTGAAAGCAAAATACCGTCGTGCAAAACGTGAGGAAGCTGCTGAAGCGGCAAATGATATGGGCGGCGAAGATAACAAACTGCATGTAACAGAATTTGTTACAGTAAGTGAGTTGGCCAACCTGATGGATGTAAGCTTTGCCGATGTTATTGGAAAATGTATGGGACTTGGCATTATGGTTAGTATTAACCAGCGCCTTGATGCAGAGGTAATTGAATTGGTGGCAAGTGAGTTTAATTTTGAAGTTGAATTTATTGGAGTAGATGATATTGACGATGACGATGACGATAATGATGAGGAAGACATGGTTGACTCAGAAACCAGGCCGCCTATTGTTACCATCATGGGTCACGTAGATCATGGTAAAACTTCTTTGCTGGATTACATTCGTAATGCAAATGTGGTTGCTGGTGAAGCTGGTGGTATTACACAGCACATCGGTGCCTACGAGGTTACTTTACCAAACGGAAAAGCAATTACCTTCTTAGATACTCCAGGTCACGAAGCCTTTACAGCCATGCGTGCAAGGGGTGCCAAGGTTACCGACGTTGCAGTAATAGTAGTTGCGGCAGATGATGCCGTGATGCCACAAACAAAAGAGGCCATCAGTCACGCACAAGCGGCAGGTGTACCAATGATATTTGCGGTTAATAAGATTGATAAAGACGGCGCGAACCCTCAAAAAATATACGAGCAATTAGCAGGTATGAACATACTTGTAGAAAGCTGGGGTGGTAAATTTCAAAGCCAGGAACTGAGTGCCAAACAAGGTTTGAATGTTGACCAGCTTCTGGAAAAAATATTGCTTGAAGCAGAACTACTTGATGTTAAAGCAAATGCTGAAAAAGATGCCACAGGTTCTATTATTGAAGCATCATTAGATAAAGGTCGTGGTTTTGTAGCAACAATACTTGTACAGAACGGTACTTTACGCCAGGGCGACTTGATGGTTTCGGGTCAGAATTATGGCCGTGTTAAAGCCATGTTTAACGAACGTAACCAGCGTATACAGGAAGCTCCACCATCTACGCCAGTAGTAATACTTGGTTTAAACGGTGCGCCGCAGGCAGGTGAGAAATTTAAAGTGTACCAGGATGAAGCAGAAGCCAAAGAAATTGCCACAAAACGTGCACAGATTTCTCGTGAGCAGGGCTTGCGTGCAAGGAAACACATTACACTTGATGAAATTGGACGCCGTATTGCATTGGGTAACTTTAAAGAACTTAACATCATTATTAAGGGTGATGTGGATGGATCTGTTGAGGCATTGAGCGATTCATTGCAAAAACTTTCTAACCAGGAAATTGCAATACGAGTTGTACATAAGGCAGTAGGTCAAATCTCTGAAAGTGATATTCTATTAGCTGCTGCATCAGATGCAATTATCGTAGGCTTTAACGTGCGTCCTTCTTCTCAAGCCAATAAACTTGCAGATAATGAAGGGGTACAGGTGAAACTTTACTCTATCATTTACACCGCTATTGATGAGATACGCAGTGCGATGGAAGGTATGCTTGAACCTAAGGTTGAAGAGAAAGAAGTTGCTACCGTTGAAATACGTGAAGTGTACAAATTTGATAAGGCAACCGTTGCAGGTTGTTATGTTCAGGAAGGTAAAATTAAGCGCGACCATAAAATACGCGTGTTCAGGGATGGTATTCTTGTTTATCCAAGACAGGAAGGTGGATTTGCTGAACTGGGCAGCTTGAAACGTTTTAAAGACGATATGAAGGAAGTGAACAATGGTTACGAGTGCGGTCTTACAGTAAAAGGTTTCACCGATCTTAACGTAAACGATACCCTTGTGGCGTATGAAGAAGAAGAAGTAAAACGTACTTTATAAACTATTGTATAATTGTATATAGATTGAATAAAAGGATGAACCTAAAAAGTTCATCCTTTTTTATTTGGCTTGCTTTTGTGTTTTAGTGAAGTGTTTGTGAAAATGATACCCTGAATAACTGCCTGTTATTACATTTGCAGCATCATGGGTAAATATCTTTTCTACGCCTTTATTATTTATTTGCTGTACCGTTTAATATTTGAGTTTATTATACCTGTAAGCAGGACTGTTTCCAGCGTAAAAAAATCAGTTAATCAAATGAAAGAGCAGCAGGGTTTTAATACACAGCAAACCCCACCGCCACCCCCAAAGCAGGAAGTTCCAAAAACAAAACCTTCTACCACCAATACCAATGGTGAGTATATTGAGTTTGAGGAAGTGAAGTAATAATTAGCTGATTAGTTAATGTGATAATTTGATAATGGAGGAAACAGGAAGCTAATTTGAAAATGCGATAAGATTACAAGTCAAGGTCAAGCACTGTTTGTGGTGCCACTAAATGAATGGTTTGCAGACCCAATGCTTTTGCTGCCTCTATATTCTTAAACGTATCATCTATAAAAAGGGTCTCTTCAATCTTAAGTCCCTGCTCGTTTATTATATGCATGTAAGATGCTGCATAAGGTTTTCGCAGTCCCATGTGCTGTGAGTAATAAGCTTTAATAAAATGGTCATCAAAATCATTCACCCCCATAGCATCTTCATAATCCTTCATAAAGGCATTGTAATGAATATCGTTGGTATTAGAAAAAAGAAACACATTGTACTTCTTCCTGATCTCTTTCAACCAGTCAATTTTTTCTTTGTCAAAGCCGCCTAATAAAGCATTCCAGGCTGTTTTTATCTGCTCGTTTGTAAGGTTTGTTTTGGCTTCTTTTCTAAATGCGTTGTAAAATTCCTGTTCACTTATTTTACCCGTTTCCAGTTCCTCAAATAAGGGGTTGGCGTGGTGCTGTGTAAAGAATTCGGGGAACTCTTTTACACCTAAATCAATGAAGGCCTGTTCTGTTATTTTAAAATTTACGTTTAAGAAAATACCGCCTAAATCGAAGATGATGTTTTTGATGGGATGCATAAAACAAAAATATGGGAGAAATGAAAATAAGTCTTGGTTAATATCTTCATTTCTTTATTTTTGCCGCCTCTTAAGCCGAAAGGCAAAGGGCCTATAGCTCAGTTGGTTAGAGCACCTGACTCATAATCAGGGGGTCCCTGGATCATGCCCAGGTGGGCCCACGTTGAAAATCAAGCAGTTACGATGTAAAAATTGTAGCTGCTTTTTTATTGCGACCACAAATGCGACCACAACTCAAAATAATAAGAGAAGAAAACAAATAAAGAAGGGAAAATTAAAAATTGATTGAAGTGTGCAGAAGGCTGAACCACAGTTAAACGAATGAATTTACAACCTATCTAAGTTGCTTAACAACTGAATCTAATTGCAAACCCATATACTGGCAAAATTCCTCTACTGAAACAACTTGGTGTTGTTGCTTATTAAGATGGTACTTTATTTTCTTAATAAGGTTTCTGCCGTACTTATCGCTTCTGCCTGTGATTATCATAATGTCCTTAGGATAAATACATAGCCTCTGCATAATGTAAAATAACTTTTTTCATACACTATCCATACATCATCCATACTTAATCTATACTGATGCTATAGTGTTGTTATAGCAAAGATAAGCCTTTTAAATACGCTGCAAATAGGGCTTAATTGGAAAAAAACGGAACAATTGGAACATACTACCCTACACATTTTTTAGAGCCTAAAACCCTTATTAGGTTTGGGTTATGAAGGCGATAAAACTATTAATTCTACTTCCTTATTTGATGCTGCAAATGGTATCAGTTTTTGCACAAAACACCGCAACTGTTATTCGTGTGATTGATGGTGATACTTACCAAATGCTGAAAGCAGGTAGAGTATTTACAACAAGGCTTTTGAATGTTGATGCACCTGAAACAAAACAAAGTTTTGGTGAAGTTGCAAAGGATAGTGTGAGCAAATTAATACTTGGTAAAACTGTTGTTGTTGATAGTTTAAAACTTGACCGATACAATAGAGTGCTTGCAAGTGTAACGATAAATGGCAAAGCCTTAGATAGTATAATGGTAAGCAATGGTTGGGCTTGGCACTATGTAGAATATAGCTATAAGCCTGAACTGGCAATAATGCAAGAAACGGCTATTAACAACCATTTGGGGCTTTGGAAATGTGGTGCAAATAAAGTATGTCCACCACAGGTTTTTAGAAGCCTAAATACAAAAAACAAGGTAAAGTATTGCAAAGGTTGTACTTCATAAATTTTTATTCATTCATTAAAAAATATAGAAAATGGCAAAGCAAAAAGGTATTTTAAAATTAGATGGTACTATCGGTGGTATTACCTTCTACAAAAGTCAAGATGGCTATTTGGCAAGAGAAAAGGGCGGTGTAAGTGCAGACCGTATTGCCAATGACCCGAAATTTCAGCGTACCAGAGAGAACGGCAACGAGTTTGGGGCTGCTGGTAAAGCTGGTAAAGTATTACGTAACACACTGCGTGTAATACTGCAAAATAGCAGCGATAACCGTATGGTGAGCCGCTTAACACAAAAGATGGTAGAAGTAATACAAGCAGATATTACGAGTGTACGTGGGCAAAGGAATGTTATTGATGGCGAAGCCGAAATGTTGGAAGGTTTTGAGTTTAACATTAACGCCAAACTTGGTAACACCATGTACGCACCCTACACACCAAGTATTAATCGTGTAACTGGTGCTGCAAATGTAACTGTACCAAGTTTTATACCTTCGGATATGGTGGCTGCACCGGGTGGTACAACCCATTTTAAATTGGTAGCAAGTGGTGCAAGTATTGACTATGAAAACGAAGTGTTTGAAGCTTTGAGTAGTGCAAGTGCTGTATTGCCTTGGGATGGTACTGCTACTAGCGTAATAAACCTAAACCACGCATTGACTGCCAATAGTACACACCCATTATTTTTAGCGTTTGGCGTAGAATTTTACCAAGATGTAAACGGTGTGAAATATCCGCTTAAAAACGGTTCTTACAATGCTTTATCAATTGTGAAAGTTGATGGTGTTTAGTGGTGATGATTTTTGATAGGAAAGCCTTCTCGAAAGAGAGGGCTTTTTTGTTGGCTAAAAGCCCTAGTAGTAATACCAGGGCTTTATTGTGTATAGCAAAATGCCCTAAAAGGGCAAAATACTGATGAGGCGGCGACCTGATGGGTAACGCCAAACAAACCAACCTACTGACAAAGCCCTAACGGTAACGCCCTGCTGTGGCCGAAAGTGGATAGGCAACCTGCTGAGATGCCTACCAAATGCCAAGCTAGGTAATGCTGGCAATGCAAAAAAGGACTGACTGAGTGGGCAAACTGCCATACGGTAACGGGTGATAATGCGAAGCTGCTTTTGCATAACTAAAAATTTAATACGCATCGACAAGTGCAAGCAGCTAACCACACCAAAAGGAAACGGAATAAAAGAGCGGTTTTGTGTGCTTGCTACTGTGTTTATGCCGTAGTCTTTTGGGGTGGAAATTGAGCCTTTGAGTGTGAGCCTGCTTGTACTAGCTTGCGTATATAAATGGGGTATGCATGGCAGCTTCATTGCCCGATGCTTGGCTTTTGCTGGTAAGGTTCTTAGCAGTGTACAGAATGACAAGTGCAGCCTTTGCAGACTGCCCTTGCCATGTTGCTTTAGTGTTTGATGCCATTTTGTAGAAAATAGTTGCGGATAAGCATTTCTTGTAGTGTAGCTGTAGATTTTAGAATTTGTGCTAGGTTGTTTTTGCGTTGTTCTAATAATTCCAACTGTTTAAGGATGATTTTATACTCTTGCCATTGCGGATAAATGGCTTTTGCTGCTGGATCAATTACTTTTTTGACTTCGCCAATATTGATAAAAGGAATGACTGAACCACGATGGTAAATTTTAAAACTTTTAGCCTTATAAAGCCCAAATGTGAGCCAGTAATAAAAATCTCTCATTTCTTGTGTAGAAGTAATTGCCGTAAAAGAATTTGCCCAGGGTGTTAAACTTGGTTTACCTGCATTATTACCTTTAGCAAGAATAAAAAAATGTGTAGGCTGTTCGATTACGGACAAAGCATTGTTACAGGATTTAATAAAAAGCGGCATCATAATAATTTACGCTGTATTTATCCCTTTGATGGCAAAACGCCACATTTTGGCCAGCGATAGGCAACCCAAATGCAGCGAGGGTAAGGACGGCAAGGTTTATTGCAAGAAAAATACTACCTGTTACTTGCCAAATTTGCGAAGCTGTGGCAAGTATAAAACAGGGGAAGATTTTTTTGCAATAACCTATGGCAAACAAAACGAAGTGACGTGCAGACCTTGCCAACTGAATAGCACATAACTTGCCTTTCGCTGGCTAACAAAAAGCGAAACAAAGACATTGCCAACGGCAATACCTTATATTGGCTGAAAGGCAATGGTTAAAAGTGTTTAGCCATGTAACTATCAATTTCATTTTGGATTTGTAGCATGGCGTGGGCGGCTGCTTCGATATTGGCAGATTGGGAAATATTACCTTCAAGGATTTTCCAATTGCCACGTTTTTTGATAAGGTTTCTTTCTAGGGTAATGGAACGGCTACCGCCTGTAATTAAGAAGCGTTGAACTTGGACTGACATGTAGATAATTTCAACCTTCATACGATAAGTAGTTAGGGTATGAGCTGGGCGTATTTCTAAAGTAAAGGCACCGTATTTCATAACAGGGGTGGTAATTCTTCGTATTCAAATACTTCTGTTGGGTCTAGTGCTGTTCGGAAATCTTTAGCAACTGTATGTGCTGTCATATCTTCTGAATCGAACTGAAAGTTGGCAATTTCGGTGATTCGCTGTGGTGTTAGATTGCCTAATAACCATTCGTATGCTAGGTCTTCTGTAAGAATTAAAGGCATACGTTTTTTAACGTTATGCACTTGTTCCATAAGGTCATTAGCCTTTGTGGTAACAATGGCAAATGTGTTGATGGTTTCTCCCGTTTCTTTATCCGTCCACGGCTGATAGATACCTGCCATAAAAAAGTAGGATTGTTCTTGTGCAACATCAATAAAGTAAGGATAGGTAAGTGCTTTTTTAGCCCCTTCTGGCTTGAAGTGCCGCCATTCGTAAAAACCCGAGGACAGCACTAGGCAACGCCTTTTTAGTGCTGCATCTTTATACAAACGTGATTCAAATAAATTTTCGCCAATAGCATTGAGTGTAGTAAACTTTTTACGGCTTTCGTGGACGGCTTGCCAATTACTACACCACGGCGGTATAAATTCCCAATGTGCATCTTCTATTTCAAATGATTGTTTATCTGTTGAAGGTAAAAGAATCAATGAATTGCCGTACTCAAAACCACTTTGAATGGGACGGTTAAGCCTTTGAAGGTGTTTTAACTCTCTTTCAAGGCTTTTAAGCCTGATAAACTCTTCTTTAGAAACACGAACACCGTTGTAATAGCACATGGCATTTAGTTGAATAGGTGATGGGTAATAGTATATGGAACTACTGGAAGGCAAATTACATGAAAGAATGGAAAGAAGCAAAGGTGGCAAGGTAAAACAGCCTTGAGCCAAAAAGAGCCTAGCCTTGCGGTACACTTATCCGCAATGAGCATAGCAGCGTAGCGTGCCGACTAACGCCTATGGAATGAAATGGAAGACGGCGGCGTGTGCCTACTAGGGTGCTAACAAAGGAAGCCCAACGGGCATTTGATAGCAACGTATAACGCAAGTGTTTGGCGTGATTTTTTGTTTGAAGCAAAGGAAAGTGAAAGGGTTACAAAAAGCATGACAAACACGCAGCCCAAGTAGGCAGCAAGGCACGCAAAAATTATGGGCAGCGGGTGGACTACAACCTACTGAAATGCATGTATGACGTAGGGTAGCATAATGAAGTGAAATGAACTTGAAGGGCTTGCGATGCTGTATGTGTATTTTGGTGTATGGGAATTGTGAAAGGATAAAATACCATGCAGCATAAGCAAAAAAGGGGTAGTGAATGTAACGTAATGAAGCGTAACGAAGGAAGGAATGCATGAAGTGGGTTGTAGAACACAGGTAGCTGCCGTGAAAGTATGCGAAGGAACTGCAAGTAGTATGACAAACCTGCGATAGCAGCCTTAAAGGCAATACAGGTGTGGCAAAACCATACAAGGATAACAAAAGATTTTTGCCACTGCTGTATTGGTATGGCGTATCTACTTGCTGACGACAAATACTGAACACCGCTTTACCTTGCAGCGTGGGTTTTGTGCGTGGGCAAAAATTGCTTGTAGAACGAAGTGGGCAAGCAACTGAAGACTTGTGGCAACGCCACACAATGGATTTAAAGAAGCGTAGGTATTGCAGGTGCGAAGCACAATCTTAGAGGAACGATAAGTGAAGTACTTTGCTGCTGCTGTGTATAGCCCATGTATGGCTTTGAAGCAAAGCCTTGTGAATGGCAAAGCGATACATGGCTTGGGCTTTAGCAATTTAATGTAACAATGGTAATTCATCCCAACGGGTCGTGTATAATGGGCTTCGCATTTCTTGCCTCATTTTCCATGTTTTGCTTTTGCCAGCAGCACCAACGGTGATGGTGTCTGGACCTTGTGAGAAATTGATATTGTCGATAGCTGACATGAGCAGTGTATTTAGGTTGATTTCGGGGTGAAATAGATTGCCTTGTATGTTTATATCGGGCAATATTTTTTGAAACATGATACCCCCTTTTATATAAGAACGGCCATTGTAGAATATGCTACGAACCAACAGTTTAGCAAACTTTGTGAGTTGGATTGTGTCGCTGGTAGGGTTTGGTAAGATGGTGGATTTGTATGAGCTTAATGTGCCGTACTGCCCAAAGGGAAGATTGGTATTGCGGTATAAGAGAAAGACGGTAACATCTGCGGTAGCAGCGTGTTGACGTCTTAATTTTTCTGCACCACGAGCAATGTAAGTGGCAATTGCTTCTTCAATTTCAGCAATGCTGGTAACTGGTCTTCCAAACATTCTACTTGTGAGAATTTGTTTTTTATTCACCAATGGGTCTTGCATTTCACTGATAGATTCACCGTGTAATTGTCTCCATAATCTTTCACCCACAACACCACCAAAGTTTTTGCGTACCCATTCTTTAGGTAGGTTACGAAACTGCCAAGCTGTTTGAATACCGTAACCAATTAATTTGGCTTCATAACGTCTACCAACACCCCATAAATCGCCAATAGGAAAGTTGATGAGTGCTTCGTTTACTTGTTCCATGTTACCTAATACATACACACCTTTTGATTTGGCTTTGTCTTTCTTGGCTAATTTATTAGCTAGTTTGCTTAATAGTTTATTAGGTGCAACACCTACACAAATAGGGATTCCTGTATTTTGTTCGGTTGTTAATTTTAAATGCAATGCTCTATTGTAAAAGTCTGCTTCTGGTACATGATTGAAATTGATAAATGCTTCGTCTACACTGTACACTTCTACCGTATCACTGCCCATGATGTCACGAAAGGTGTTCATTACTCTTTGGCTCATATCGCCATATAAATGGTAGTTGCTAGAGAAAGTAGTAACGCCATGTTTTAACATGATGTCTTTGCATTGAAAGTAAGGTACTGCCATATCGATACCTAGCTTTTTGGCTTCGTCTGTACGTGAAACAATACAGCCATCGTTATTGCTAAGTACCACAACAGGCTTACCAATTAAGTCTGGTCGAAAGAGTTTTTCGCAAGAGGCGTAAAAAGAATTGCAATCTGCAATGGCTATCATGGGTAATTATTTTAGCGAAGCTATACTAAAATAATTAGCAAAATGAGTGAATGAATGTAGAAGCGGAAAAATTATTACTTTACATTTATTATTTGAATTATAGTATAAAATGAAAAAATATAACTACCAACAATACGAAGTAGCTTGGCTGAAAAGCTCTGTAAAAGATGGCTTGCCAACAGAAGCTGTAGGGATACATAGTATTAGTAATGATGGATTGTTGACTGTTTATAAAACCAAAGAGACTAAACGAAACAAGTTTGAAATACAAGCAGAAGAATTAATGAGTAGTGAGGAAGCCTGTAAAATGGCTGATTTGAAAACTAAAATGGAAAATAGAAAGCGTAAATAAAACAATGAAATAGGTAAAAGGTATATTGTATGAAAGGATTGATTGAAAGCTATAAACAAGTATTTGGATTAACTGATGAAATAAGCAATAGTGTGGTGATTTTAAGAATTTGCTTTTTTGCTTTGTTGTTTTTGTTGGTTGGGATAAGTGTTGCGAATGTGGTTTGGTAAAGGGGTTAAATTGGTTTAATCCTCATTAAAAACTGAATGTTAATGCTAGTAAACATTAGTAAAAGCAGCGTAGTTACAAACTACGCTGAAGAAGGTAATGAATTTCTGCTAATTCATACCATTTGGCAATATTTGGTGTAGCGTATCTGGCATACTTTTTTTATAAATCTTTTAATGTAATTATGGATATGTCTTTCATTTTTTTGTAAAAATTATCACCTTGAAATTCAAATAAAGGTTTATGACCATCTATATTTCCATATTTAGTATTGTATTTATCTATAAGTTCATTGACAGTATCTACAATGTATTGGTCTTGAAACAATTGTTCGTTCCATAAATTGTGTATCATTTTAAAATCGGTAAAAAAGCTATTTTCATCATCTTCCCACGCTTCACCATAACCAGAGAGCCAGTTGTAAAAGAGCATGATTTGTTCGTGATTACTTAATTGTGCTCTTAGGATTTTTAAGTATTTCATTTTTTCCTTTTGTTCGGTTATTATATTGCTATCAATAACAAATTTTACAGTTAAAAATAGATGCCTGAAATAATGGCCTAACGAGTAAGAAAGACCTTGATAATTCTTAAATAATCCAAAACCTATATTAATACCCGAATAAGCACCCTGACCTAGTAATTTTTTTGACAATTGGTCTTCAACTTCATCAGTATTTTTTATCCCCCAAAAGAAAATATGATACGACTCTTCAAAGTTTTTAATAGTTAATTCTGTAGCTAAATAATTTTTTGAATACCCTAATATTTTTTCAAATATTTTAGACATTATAAAAAATACATGACGCCCTTTTTTCTCTATATTATCATTTTCATCTAAAAAATCTGTTATGCTTAACTCGTTTACATTCTCTTTATGTAAATGAAGCATTTCAAAGAATTGACTTTCAAATTGCTGTTTTTTGAATTGAGCTTTTATTTCATCATTTGCTAGCTTCTGAATGTAGAAGGCTAGAAAAGTAAAAATTACACCAGTAATTGCAATAAAAGGATTCATGATTGCTAATGAATCGCCAATATGTGCAGTGCTTTCTGAAAAATTAAAAAGACTATTAGAAGCTATAAATAATTTCGGGGCTAAAAAGGATAACAGTAAAAAAATGAAACCCAAACCGAGTGCAATATTGATTTGAGTTTTTGCATTAGATCTCTTTGAATATTTTTTCCATTCGAAGAATGTAAAAAAAACTATTAAAAGAATCAGCAGATAAAATACAATAGTTAAGTATGCAACTGAGTTTTCCATTTGTTTAGAATTGATTTATGTAACTAGTGTAATCTTCTAGTTTTGATTTTGTTGTTTTATGCTTTATTTGTTTAATGCTGGGATTAATGTAATGAATGCCGTGTAGTAAGTGGGTTATTTATTATTTTCTGATAACCCTTGCTGGAATATTAGTTGTTAGAATTGTTTTTTCGACTTTTCTGCTTTGCTTTATTTCAGCTAAAGTGCAGTTCTTTGTTAGGTATTTATGAGCATCACTCATGATGTAAACTACTTCATTTTTATTTTTTAAATTTTTGAAACAATTAATAAAGTACACAGGCAATTTTTTCTTGTGTTCTTCAAATTGCTTTTTAAGACTTGCTATATCTTTCTTGTAGTTTTCGTTATAAATTGTATCTAGTTTTATCTTTCTAAAAACCTTCTTTTTAATAATTATTGGTTCTTGATTTTCTTTTACAAGTTTTGTGGTTTGCGGTTTTCTATTTGGTGCAAAATTCTTTTTCATGCTAATTGATTATTACAAAAACCAAAGGTTGTCTTTGCCGAAATGTGGGATTAGACCATCTTGAAAATAGGGGGCCATTTGGGCAACCATTTCAGGATATTTTATTGTAACTGGTAGGTTTTGATGGCTAACACTTTTCCAATAAATTTTGCTGAACTCGTATACTTGTTGAATTAAATTACTAACAACAATTTCTTCGTTTAATAACTCAGGTTGTGTGCATTCAATTTTTAACTTGATAGGAAAATGCCAAGCCTCTGTTTTTTTAATAGGCTCGTTTGAATAACGTGTATTATTGAATAATAAAAACTTGTTATCGCCTAAACTAATATATGTTCCACTTTTTGGCATTAAGCCAACTAAAGAATTATCAAAAGCCAATAACTCTTTTGATAGTGTTTTATTAATTGTTATTATAAATACAGGAATATCTTGCTCTAAGTTTTTAAGTTCTTTTAGTATTGGCTCTAATTCATCATCGGACATAGTTTTATAGAAGTGAATTACTAGCTTATTTAATTTGTTGTTTGCTGCTGTGTATTGCCTAATTTGAAACCCTATTGATCCTGCTAAAATATCTACTTGGTCTTTTCTAAAATACTCGAACCTGTTGAAAGTACCGTTGTTGTTGAAACTAAAAGCACTGCCCAAAAATTGCACACCAATATCAATGTGTTTAAAAGCACCTACACCTACAATCAATTCATCTTCTTTTTGCTTAGGTAAACGCCAAGGGATGCCTTTTAACTTAGCTATAATGGCAATGAAAATATTAGGTAAGCTATAACGAAAATTCTCACCCTGCTCACTCATTTTTACAGGGTCTATTACTTGAGTTGGAATGTCAATATTTAAGAAGGTCTCTTTTACTTTATAGTAAATTTCATTGGTTTGCTCGGTTGTTTTGTCTTTAGAATGAGGGGTTACATAGATTGCAAAATACTTAACATCTTGATTGAATGTTCTTTGATCTAAAATACCTTGTATCTCTGGGATGGGATTGTTCTTATCTACGAAAACAACACTAAATTTTTTTTCTGTGTGGAATGCTACGTTTGTATATTTTAAGAAGCCAGGCATAATACCAATACCTTTTTCAAAATATGTATGTAAGGTTTTTACTAATTCAAAACTGTCTTTATGAAAAACAAAAAAGAAATGAATGTTGGTATATTTTGGGCGTTGATAAGGGCCTTTTAACATACCCAAATATTGATTTGTATTATAGTGTTTTTGCCCAAACAATAATTGGTTACCTACTGGATTTGTAGTAGCAACTTTTGATGGATTGACTTTTAAAAGATTGGTACTATGCAAAGGAAACATTGCGGCAAACTCCTTTGTTTTAAAATAAGTGTTTATAAAGGTTTGAACATTACTTAAAAAGGAAGTGTAATGATTGGGCTTTACTCTTGTGTTTTTTTGTAAAGAAAATTCATAACCTAAAACCCTAGCTAGATGAATATTTAAAACTGGGTAGGCATGGTGAGGGTTGTAATCTTCAAAATTTATTACATCAGCATATTTATGCAGCTTATTTCTAAACATTATAGTTTTAAAAAAAGTAGTAGAAACTGTTTGGCTAAGTTCTGCTACATTTCTTTTTAGAACTCTTGCTACTGCATCGTGTGAAATATATATTTCAGGTGTGTTTGAAATTTGTGCTATTTGAACTTTTACTGAATACTTATCGTAAAAATCAAAATCGTTGTTGCTAAGGTTTGGTAATGGTAGCCAAACTTGGTTTTCTTTTATGAAGCCAACTTTTACAATTTGGTTTAGAACTTTTCTAAAGTAATAATTTATTTGTCTATCGTAATAACGTTTTGCAAGAGCTTTGTTTTCGGTTGAAAGATTTATTGATAAAGGGGTATAGCCTTCTACTTCTCCTTTAAATGTTGTATAAATAAACTCTGTACCATCATTATGAATATTTGGGAATATAGTATCTATATCATTGGGAAATAATGACCAATGTAATCTTTGACTATGACCTATTTCTTCTTTACTGAAATAGAAAGTTAGATTTTCTTTTGGAAAATCGAAAGTGAGGATATTGAAGATTAGAGATTCGTTCACTCTGCTATAATTTAGTTATTAATCAAATTTTACATTGGGTAATGCGTTTACAATATCTACCGTTTGTACACTTACATTAATAATGCTCAACAATAAATTATAAATATATTTTGGATTGCCCACTTCTTCGCTCCAATCGTTGGGATTGTTGACAATGCCGCTTTCTTTATGGGTAGTTATTTGGTAGCGTTCCATAATCCATTCTATGGCACTTTTGCCATTAACCACATATTCGTAGGCTTTTGCTGGTATATTTTCAATAGTTATTTGATTGTTGTAAATGATAGTTTCCTTTTGGTCTTTTTTAGGGAAACGCATTTTATCAACACGATAATTTAGATATTCAATTTCGGATTGCGAATGTTGCTTTAATGCTTGGGTAATGTTTAATGGATGAAACAACACGATGACTTCTGTTGATGGTGCAATGGTTTCATAATTCAAATGCAGTTCGGCTAGTTTTCTACCTGCTTTGCTGAATGCCCAAAAGTCATTAGGAATATCTACTAATGGCAATCGTGGTAACATTTTCTTTAAATCATTGGTAAACATTTCTCTGTATTCTTTGCAATGCAAAAAGCCATACACATAGTAAAATAAATCTTCTTTAGTTACATTTTTTCCGTAAATCTTTTTTGCTCTTTCTAAGATAAAATCACTTATTGCATCTCTGCGGATGTAATCGTTTTTATTATCTTCATCAAACATCACCTTTTGTTTTGAGGTGTTTTCTTCATAGTAATAGAGTGGAAAACACTGTGATTTACCAACTATTTCCAAATCTGGAATAATGTTTGTAATCAATGTAGAAAAATCCTTAGTTACCCCAACACCTGATAAACAAATTATCAAGTTTTCAAAATTGCCATCTGGAAATATTTTTGGAATTGTACCCACTACTTCGTTTAATTTCCTATTATAATATGCGTTTTGTTTAAAGAACGGCCTGTATGCAGATTTTGTAAATGATTTTGGCTCACAAACTAAAGTAATACCATTATTAAGATTATTTTTCAATGCCAAAGTCCAAGCAATTTTTGTTGCATCATAATCTACAAAATTGTCAACATCTACATTGACACCTTTTTTCTTTAATTCAATCAATTTACTTAATTGCTCATTGTAGCTATTAATCGTCCTATTGATATTACTTTCAACATCTTTCTTAGAACTATTATAAATCCAAGCATCTCTATTCGTTTTTAAGCCATTTGAATATATTATAAAAAAACTTTGAGGCTTTGCTTCTAATTTCTTTTCAGGAATTAATGGGGTATACTCTGAAAATTTATCATTTCTATGACTTATCCAATCATCATGAGAATTAGGTTGTAATGTTTGAAGCTGCATACTTTCATTAGCAAATGATTTAAAGCCACTAACTATTTTTAATTTCTCATCTCGGTTTAAATAATCGCCTATGTCGTGATAATGTATAGTAGCATTTTCTGTTTTAACATTTGGATTTTTAACAAGCAGTGTAATAGTTATTGGTGTTCTTGAACCACTGCCAAAAATCTTTCCTCCTTCTTTACGGCTAAGTTCGCCACTGGTGCGTTGGTTGCCCCTTAAATTAAATACATAGATTGCTGTAAACTCTTTTTCTAAACATTTCCGAAAACCGCCAGCTGCATTTCCATCTAACCAGCTTCCATTAGAAACAAAAGAAATGATACCGCCTGTTTTATCTAACCTATCTGTACTCCAACGGAATGCTTTAATGTAACTATCATATAAACTACGCTTTTGCGTAACATCAACATTGGCAATATATGTTTCCTCAATTCTTTTTTCTAATTTCGGATATGATTGATTTTGTGCGTTATCATTAGCGGATTTCTGCCCAACAGAATATGGCGGATTACCAAAAATAATTCTTAGTGGGGCTTTTTGTTGTCGTTGTACTCTTTTAGAATTTTGAGGAAACATATCAGAAAAGAGTTTTTCAGCATCATTACTTTCACCTAACTGAAACGTATCTGTTAAGCAAATGCCATCGAAAGGGATATAGGTGGTGTTTGTTTCGGGTTGTAAATCGTGAAAAGTATTTTCAATATTTACTGCTGCAATGTAGTAAGCCAATAAAACAATTTCGTTGCAATGAATTTCTTGTGTGTATTTACGTGCTAAGTCTCTTGAATTAATTACACCACTTTGTAATAACCTTGTAATGAATGTGCCTGTACCAGTGAATGGGTCTAGTATGTGTATGTTTTCTTCTGAAATATCTCTGCCAAATTCTTTTTTAAGAATGTCGGCAACTGAATAAATGATAAAATCTACCACCTCAACAGGGCTGTAAACAATACCTAATTTTTCTACCAACTTAGGGAATGCTGTTTTAAAGAACTTATCGTACAATTCAACTATTATAGATTGTTTTGCTTTGGCATTGTCTATACCACTTGCCCTTAGCTTAACAGATTCATAGAACTTTTGTAGTGTGTCAGCATCTTTTTCTAATTGCTGTTCTTCCAATAAGTCCAACATCTTTTGCATAGATTGGCTCATAGGGTTGTTAGCTACAAATGAATAGTTCTCGAACAAAGCATCAAATACTGGCTTGGTAATGATGTGTTGTGATAACATTTCTATGGCTTCGGCTTGGGTAATACTTGGGTTGATATTTTTGTGTAAGCCACTTAGAAACTTGTCGAAAGCCAATTGGTATTTAGGATTTTGGGTAATAAGGTTAGTAATACGATCTATTTGCCTTGTTGCAATATCGGCAACTGATTTTGCCCATTGTTCCCAATATCTACGATCACCTACTTTAATAACCAATTTGCCAAAAACTACCGATTGTAATTGTTGAAATTGTAGTGCTAATTGCCTTGCAATTTCAGCTTGGTTGCTTGTGCCATCGCCATCGGTTTTTTTAATAGGGTTGCCATCGCCATCAAAACCATATTCTGCACCACCAACAATAATATTATCAGGCTTTTTAGTATTTAGTTCTATTTGGTTTACAATGGCATCAAACCTATCATCGTGAGCCCTCAATGCATTTAATACATCCCAAACTACTTTGTATTCTTTATTGTTATCTAAAGCTGTGTGGGCTTCTACATCGGCTGGTACTACAATAGGAATGATAATGTAGCCATACTTTTTGTTTGTGCCTGGTGATAACCTCATAACCCTACCAACACTTTGCACCACATCAACCTGTGAATTGCGTGGCGACAAAAACAATACTGCATCTAAAGAAGGTACATCAACACCCTCACTTAAACAACGAACATTGGTTAATACTCTACATTCTTTTTCTTCTGGTTCTTCTTTTAACCAAGCCAATAACGCATTACGTTCAGTGGCATTCATAGTGCCGTCAATGTGCTTAGATGCTACCATTTGCATCATTTCTTGCTTTTCTATTGGTAGCTCAGAAATATATTTTTGCGATACAATGCCAAAGGCATCGGTAATTGTTCTTGATACTGCAATGCTTTGACAAAATGCTACTGCCCTTCGCATTGGTTCGGGGTCGGTAACTTTTATTATGCCTTCATCACCTAAAATTTGCTTTGCTAATGCATTAATACAACCAATTAATTTAGAGGGTGCATCTGTAGAAATATTGCCCTCAATATTGCTTAATGCTTTTTGAACTGCTGGTGGTACATCGTTTTCACTAAGTGTGAGAATTAATACTTTGTAATCGGTTAATAAGCCTTGCTGAACTGCTTCACCAAAACCAATTTTATAAATTTCCTCACCGAACATATTTACATCGTCCATAGAACACAATAGGGCTTCTGCCTGTGCAGCTTTGCTCTTTGTATCTTCATTATATAAACGTGGTGTGGCAGTCATATAAAGGCGTTTTTTAGCCTTTATAAAAGTGTTTTTATGCACTTTGGTAAATGTACTTTCATCTTCATTAGCCAATGAAACACCCGTAGTTCGGTGGGCTTCATCGCAAATGATTAAATCGAATTGAGCGTATTTAGAGTTTGTTTGCTCTAAAGCTTTTTGAGCTTCTGAAATTCTTTCAATGGATTGGTAAGTTGAAAATACAACCGTTAATCCATTATTTGATTGTGCTTCTAAACCTTTGAATTGGTGTAAAATATTTTTTACGTTGGTTGATGCAGGCTGTGCTAAATCGGTAACAGAAGATGTATCAATATCTTCTACCTGTTTTTTGTCTTTAGAAACTTCTGGGTCGGAACAAATACATATAGCATTGATAGGCTCAACGGCATTTGCATACCACTCATTTAATGATTGCCCTAATAATGCAATGGATGGTACTAAAAAAAGTATTAAGCCTTTGCCGTTGGTTTCATATTCTGCAATGCGTAATGAGTTAAATGTTTTGCCTGTACCACAAGCCATAATGAGCTTGCCTCTATCGTGATTTTTGAAGTGTTCGTGTGTTAATTGTAATGCTTTTTCTTGGTGTGGACGAAGTTGTTTTATTTCTGTACGAGCTGCATCGCCACTAATACCATTTTCTAAATCGCCCCAATTTACAGGTGCATTAATAAGTTCGTACAAACCCAAGCGACCAGATGGAATACCCTGATTTTTAAAAGATTCTAGGGCATTATTGGTAAATGGCTTGCCTGTGGTATCTATCCAAAGCCTATACGCAAATGATGTGGTTTTATTATCCACACCTTTAAAAGTTCTACCAGAGGTAGTAAAAAAAGTATCAATTGCTTTTTTATCAATTATTGTACCTTCTTGATAACATTTACATTGAATAGCCCAATAATCACCTTCGATAGTAAGAGCAACTAAATCAATACCTGTATCTGTACCACCTAAATCATTTTTACCAACAAACTCATTCCAAAGCCAAACTTTTTTGAACTTGTATTTATACTTTGGGTCAGTAAGCAAATAGGCTTTCATTAGCCTTTCAAATCTTTCTCCTTTGTCTTTTTCTGAAAAAGAGATTTTGCGGTATTTGGTAAGTATTGTATTGAATGAATTGCCCATTAATTGCAGTTAAATTGATGTTGTCACAAATATATATTGTAAGCCTTAATGAAAATTAAGGATTAAGGAAATTAAGGAAATTGAGGAAATGATATTAATATCCTTAAATCCTCAACTTCCTTAGACTACGCATTTGGATTAATGTAGTGGTCGTGCTTAGGGCTAATAATAATACCTGCTTTTACAAATTGGCTTATGTAGCCCTCGGCTGTTTTATGATTGATAGATAATCTTGCAGCTACTTCTAAATAACCTTGACGGTTGAACTCTTTAGGTAAGGCTTCTAAGAAAGCATCTTTTGGCTTTTTAACTTTTTGCTTTGGTGCATCGCTGAGTAATGTAGAATAGACGGTACTAGAATGTTGTACTAATACTTCTATCATTTTTAAGGTATTGTGAAAGTCGTTATCATCACAAACTAAGGTTGTACTTACATCACCATATTCCATGATTCTCAATGTGGTTTTAATCATCATTATTCTAAAGGCAATTAAACCCAAACGCCTAATGGTAGCAATATATTCATCGTCTTTTAAGGCTATATACAAGTCTTGTGTTTTTGCAAAGAAGCTATTGAATTGTTCTTGCTGCTTTTGCGTTAATGAGAATTGAATTTGCGTATTGCCTTGCAATGAATTGTATAACGTAAAAAATTCAGCACCTAGTGATGTAAAGTGATTTTCTAAACCGTTCTCAGTTTTAGATGCAAACACATTCTTCCAAACATTTCTAATGTTCATAACATAGAAAATGAAACGACTGAATAACCCATTTTCTGCGTTGGGTATTAATGTAGCAATTTGGTTGGGTGTGCCTGTGAGTAATGCAGATAAGTTTGGGTTGTTTATCTCTACAAATTCTTTATCAGTACGACGATAATATGAAATTGGCTCGTGGTGAAACGCTCCTCTAAAACCTTCGCTGTAATTGCCATAATCGTTTTTAAATGATTGTGCCATTGTATCACCTTCGGTTTCAAAAATTAAGCCTCTGCCATCATTATCATTGAGTAATTCAAAGAAACCTGTAGAACTGTTATTGGCTGGTATAAACAACATTTTCTGTGGTGGCTTGGTAGGCTTTTCAACTGAACAATCTTTGCCTTTACTGGCGTTGTAAATAGCCATATCACTATCATACTCACGTTTCATTTGCTTTGCCTTTTCTCTTAAAGCAAAGTGTATTGGTTCTACCAATTTACGGCAATGAATTAAAATGCCTTTACCAGCAGAAGCTTTGGCTGTAATAAAAATGTACAAGTTTGCACCCATGAATTTATCATCGTACTTGCCAACAACATTAGGCATGGCTACACTAAGTGTAACCAATGAGCCTAATAACAAAATGTCTCTTTCTTCTTTAGAGCTTGCTACTGAAACAATATTTTGAAGAAATAAAGGAAGCGAAGGAAATATATCGTCTGGCAGCTTTGGCATTTCTTTTTCTTGCTGCACTGGGTCAGAGTTAGGAATGAATTGTGTTATGGATTTGTGTTCTTGAAAGTGGTGTGAATAGGCACTATTTATGGCCTTTTCCATTTCTCTTTGAGGTAAATCAAAATGCTTTGCACATAAAATTTCAGTATCGGATTTTGGCAAGCCGATACGGTTACAATTAGAAGCCAAGAGATAAATATAATTGTTACGATTTCCGTTTTCATACGATAATTTTTGATTTGTGAATTGTATTTGTTGATTGAATGTGAAAGCAATATTTAAGTCTTCTGTGGGTTGAGTAATTGCTTGCACTGGTGGTGCAATAGGTGCAACTGGTGGTGTTTCAACCTGTGGCATTAAAGCGATGGGTAAATCCACTTTAAAAACTTGATTGTTAAGGTTTTTAAATAGTTGTGGATGATAACTAACAAAGCAAAGCCTGGTTACATCTTTACAACTTGGGTCGGCTTTTAAACTAATAGTATCTTGATAGAAATTAGTTACTTGCTGATAAGCTATATCGTGATGCTCTAAACCTGTATTGACTTCTACAAATACTTTTAGACCATTTCCACGGGGGCTAATAAAGCAAAGGGATGTAAAGGGAATATTGCTTATTGCTTCAAATGCCTTTGTTAGTTGTACATCTGTTAGCTTGTCGAAATCTAAATGAATAAAGCCACTGTACATTGTGAGAAAAGGCAATTGCCTTTTCTCATTGAATGTAGCTGAAGGGGTGAAAGCTGGTAGCAGCTTTTTCTTGTTTTGGGCTTCTTCGTTTTTGCCTTGCTGTTCTAACAAGCGTATTTCTTCAATTGCAGGTTTGTATTTCTCTGACTGAATGTCCTTAGTAATTAATATTAAGGACTTGTTCTCTACCGGTACGGTAAAGTTTTTGAAAATGGTACAAGTTGCCATACTATTAATTTTTAGATTGATTAATGTATTTGCCTTTTTTACTAGCTATTTCACTATCGACAATAGCTTCAATTTCATCTACTGTGTTTTGCCTGTTGCGTTGTAGCCATTGGTCTAACTCTTCACGTTTGAAGTAGAGCTTTTTGCCCTGAGGGCAGAAATGAGGTACTTGCCTTGCACTTGTAAGTTTATATAAGTGCGATGGGCTTACATCAAGGTATAAACAGGCTTCGTTGAAGTTTAAGACTGTTTTATGAACTAAATTTTGAGATGTTAGAAGCTCTACTATTTTATCGAGCTTGATTAATACTTCAATCATTTTGTTATCAATTAATGAATTAAAAAATAACCCTCTTGCAAGTGAGTATCACTGTTGTTTCAATGACATAGCAAATGAAGAAATGAAAGACTGGTATTGGTATTTTGGTATTTTATAAATGACAAAACCCTTGCTGTGCAAGGGTTTTAAAAAAAGTTGGTATTTTGACTTGGTATTATGCTGGTAAAATACCAACATTTAAAGGGATGGTAATTTAGCTAACCAGAAGTTTTCATCTAGATAATCCTGTATAAGTTTTTTATTGTCAATCGTATTCCTAAACTCTCTATCAATATCTGTATCGTACCGATTATTTAAGAACTTTCTTATGTGTATCGACGTTATGGGTTCTTGTTTTTTGAAGTCTCTTTTTTTAAAGTATTTCATGTTAATCAAGATGCAGTAAACTATGGCCATGGCTATTTTGTTACCATGAGCTTTATTGAATTGATAGTCATTAGTGATTAAGCCATGATGAAACAATTCTTCTTCAAAAATTGAGAAATAGTCAGGATTTGCAATAATATCGCTGAATGCAATTATGCCTTTCGGTGGCTCTTTGAAATCATTTTTTATTGCTTTAAATTCTTCTTTTTTAGGTGCTACATAATCAGGATTGGGTAATGCTGATTTTATTTGTATTGCTGGTGAAATAGGCTTGGTGATGCACTCTTTTCTTTAAAGTAAACCTTGTAAATTTCTCCTTCATTGTAAATATCATTTGTTTTAAGGTCACTAAACTTCTCTGTTATTTCTAAATAGATTCTGATAAGTTCAGTTTTTAGGTACTGGATTATGTACACTTCATCTTCCAAATTTTCATTTTCAATACCCTCTTTTAATTTATTGTACGAATAGCCCTCTTTTGTGCAGATGGTTTGTATTTCTCTGAATTTTAAGTTTATAATTTTATAAAACGAATCGAATAAATACTTTTTCTCATTGAGACTTAAAGCTTTATTGAGTTCTGTATTAATTGTATTTAAGTATTTGATAGCTTCATTTTCAATTAAACTAACATAATACTTTCTTTTTGGTGTTAGAGGTTTTTCAAAATCGTTATCATATAGGGGTTGAAAAATGTAATGTTCCTTTTTGATTTTTAAAAGTTGGTCCCGAAAAAATGCATCTTTTAGTGCATGGCATTTTTTGGGATTTAGACTTAAAAATAAGATGTTGTGATATAGTTCAAATTCAAATTCCATTTTAGAAATCAGTTAAGAGGTTTATAGTTTCAAGTTTCACATCATCATTAAAGCTAGCTAAGTAATTTTCAGTTACTGCAATAGAACTATGGCCTAGAGATTCTTTTATAAATTGGGTTGAAATTCCTTTTCTCATTAGTGTAGTGCTAAATGAATGCCTCGCAGAATATGTATTTAAATCTTTGTCAATATTTAAATCTACTCTAATTTTTTCCATTCTTAGATTCACCCATTTTATAAATCGCTTGCAACGGTTTTTAATTGTTACTGCATTCAATTTTGGCTCTAAAATAGAGAACAAATAAGGGCTATCTGTATCAGGATTTTTGTATTTCTCAATTATAACTATGGCTTTAGGGTGTAGACCAACTTTAATGGGGGTTAAGTCTTTTTTCTTGGTTCTGATGGTTTTAACTCTCATAAAGTTTAAAAAGTTGCCATTGATATTGTCACGTTTTAAAGCAATAATATCTGCAAAGTTCATCCCATTACACAAATAAGATAGTTTCCAAAAGTCTAATGCTTTCACTTCATCACTTTTAGCTGGTATGTGATTGAATAATATTTTTAATTCAGCTTCCTGCAAAGCTTTCTTAACGTTTCTACTTGCAGGGATTTGGTACTTTTTAAAGGGGTACAAATTAGCAGGTAGTGCACCATCTTTTATGGCACGGTTTAAAATTGCTCTCAACTGCCTTAAATAAATGCCAACTGTACTAATAGAACTACCCACTTTTACCATGTGGTTTTCATAAGACTGCAAAAAAGCTGGTGTAATGTCTTGTAACATCAAGTTTGACTTGTACTTATCTAGTGAATTGAAAGTAGAGATATAAGAAGATGCAGAACCTACTTGGTCATTCATCTTAAACTCATTGATGTAAGTATCAAACCAATGCTTTAGCAGTTTGCTTGTATTATTTGGCTTATTCTCAAAGTATATTTCTTCAAAAGCAACAAAAGAAAAGTGTTCCATTTTTTCTATAATCTTTTCCGCTTTTTCTCTTGTGCTACCCAATTTAGTTTTGATAGTTTTTAAACTGTTATCACGAAGGTTTGAGGCATTCATCTTTTCCCATTCAGCTTCAGTAACATGGTTATCTGTACTATATCGCTTTTTATTGGGGTTTGAGTATACCACCATTTTAATTAAACACTTGCCTTCGCTGTTGGGCTTAGTTTTTTCTAGATAGAAACTTACGGTTACTTTTTGCTGTGCCATAGTACATTGATTTAGTAAATGCGACCAAAAATGCGACCATAAAGATACTAAATAATGCTAAATAAAGTAGTAAAAAGAGAAAACAAAAGAAAAAATGTTATTGAAAATCAATTAATTACAAAAGAAAAGAAACTATAAGAAAGATAAAGATATTAACTCATAATCAGGGGGTCCCTGGATCATGCCCAGGTGGGCCCACATTGAAAATCAAGCAGTTACGATGTAAAAATTGTAGCTGCTTTTTTATTTTTCCGGAATTTGCACAAAATTTGCACAAACCTCATTTTAACCGACAAATACATGATGCAACCTTATTGTAAAGAGCTTCCTCAAAGGTACTAAATTTTTTGCCATAAAAAAAGAGGTTGCCAATAATTTTAGCAACCTCTTTAACGCCCACAACCCTTACTATTATTGCTGCCGCTGCAATAGTTCCTGAATATCTTTCAGCAAGAAATACACCCTTGAACTTACTTTTAACGGTTTCAGTTTCCCTTTCTTAATCCAGTCATAAAGTGTCGGTTTGGAAATATGGAACAGGCTACAAACTTCTTTGGAACGGTACAATGGCTTATAGGTAAACTCGGAAGGCAATGCAGCAGTTGCATCTTTCTTTTCTTTCTCCATGATGCCCATTTCTTCACGGATGACCTGCCTAATCTGTTCCAAAAAAATGTCAGGCTCATACGGGAACAACATGGGGGCAGCGGTCTTTCCATTTTTATCTTCCCATCCCATAACGACACTTTTTACTTTTTTGCTAATAATTATAATTCAGCTACCAATAAATAAACCTTGCTACCTTGGTTCTTTTTGAAGGAAGGCACATACTTGATATAACCATAATCGCTCAAGTCTTTCACACATTTGTGGTAAGTCGTAGCTGCTGATATTTTTGCAATAAACATAATCTCATGGCTAAACGCATTAACCGGGTTCTGATACTGATGCTCTTTCCAATATTGCAATAGGGCAGCATATATACCAATATGGGTAATGCTAATGCGAGGGTCACTCGCAATAGCATTAAAAAAGTCCGATAGTGGTTGTAACTGTTCCATTAAAGATGATTAATCCTGTTTATTTCCTTTAGCTGATGGTTTGCTTGTTTTTTCTTTTGTTCGAAGCCTTTGGTGCAGCATCGCTATCATCCGAACCACTTTGTTTCTCTTTGGCATTTTGCTTTGATGATTGCCTTTCACCATTTCCCTGTTTTTCATCTTGCCCTTGTTTATTGCCGATGCGTTGCATATTGCTGTCATAGATATTGATGGTCTTGAACTGTGGGTTGGCTTCAATGAACTGCTTTTTCTCGCTACCGTTCTGCATAAATGTTACGGATTGGCGGTTGCCTTTTTGCAGTGATTCTATCAGCCTTGTTTTATCCTGCTCGGTGTCCAGTTCCTTAATGGGATGTTTATTAAGTGCTGCATTGATGTCGTACCCGTAGTTCTCATGGAACTGTTTGAACTTGTAGTTCGCATTTGCATCTGTCTGTTTAAAATCAAGTTGTACCCATGCGTTGTACACTTGGTCTTCCTTATTCGTAAGGTCTTTGTTCACTGCCCGACCGTTCATAAGGTTAAAGGCCTCTTTCAATGTGATGTTACTGCCCTTGTTGATGTAGAAGGTCTGCGACATATCTTCCTTAGATTGTTCGGGCTTCAATGAAACATCGTAACGGTTAAAGAAATACATATCCGTCTCTGCCGATTTTTTAAAGTGCAGGACAGCCGATACATCATCGTTGCCGAATTTTGCTTTATGGGCAATCTGAAAATCTGGTGACTGCTTTTCTATTTTTGTCTTTAGCTCATTTTCAAGACCTTCACCAAAGCCTGTGTACTTTACCTGATCTTTCAGGAAGTCAAAATTTTTCTGGTTCATGATTTTTTGATTTGATAATGATAAAATATTTGTTTGTTGCTGTTCTTCGATATGGTCAATCAATGCATCCGTGAATGCATTCCCTTCCCTGTTGAAGAGTGGATTAGCATCAGCATCCTTTTGGGTCAATTGGTGCTGTTCCGTTTCTGCTGCCAGTGCTTTGCCATAGGGCACTTGTTTTAGGACATCTTCTATGCCATTGAAATGCAATACCTGAAAACTGTCGCTGTCACTGATGTTGTTCTTTGCAAACCCATCAGCATCGCTTCGCTGTTTGAAAAAATACACATCCGTTTTGTCTATAAAGTACAGTGAACGGTTATATGCCATCCAATGTTCGCCCTTCGATAGTGCAATGTTCACGAGGTCAAGCACTTCGTCTGCTATTGCATGGCCACCTGTCATATAATTGGTTTTGCCTTCATGATATGCCTGTTCTTGAGTTTTAGTTGCAGGTCCCTGCCGCCGCCCTTTTCGATGATATGTACATCAAGGTATTTGTTATCAGGTAGGGTGAGTTTTGGAACAGCAACAACAAAATATTGCTGGTGCTTTCCGGGTACGGTTTCTGTTTCGCCATAATAATACAGGGGCTGCAGTTCTGTTTCCTGCGAGGCGGTACGTTTTGCTTTTTGCTTGTCCTTTACTGCAAACCTTATGGCATCCATATCATAACTGACATTCGACTTATTGTTGATAAAGAACTTGAAATAGAAAACATCATTGGCTATGTAGAGGCTAACCAATTTTAGCTTCATTTCACCATGTTTGTCTTTTCGGTGCAGGAATGTTCTCTTTTTTTCCATGACTTTTTTCGAGAGGTCATCCAGTTCCTTGGTATGGTCTTTCTGTTCGCTGAATTCTATTTTGGTAGTGCCCTGTTTCTCGAAAACAATAGTCAGTTGCGTGGGCATATTACTGTAGCCAACTTTAAAGGAATAGAGGTTGCCATCGGTAGTGATGACTGTGAGGTTGGTCTCGGTAAAGCTGTCAATGGCTGCCTTTACCTGAAGGATATTTTCAACGCCCTTTGCTTTTTGTACAAGGATGTCCTTACTGCCCCTGTCCACGCTTTTGATGGCATAGGGAAAAACAAGATTGGTTGTTTTGTAATAGGTGACCGCTATTGTGTAAGGTGCAATTACCGAATCTTTTGTTATAGGCATTTCTGTTTGTGCGGATGCCTGAATGTTCATTAGTAAAACAAGTATCCCTGTTATCATTGCTACACATATCTTTTTCATACTTGGGAATTTTTAAAATGATTGATTTTTGTTTGAGATTGTTTACGGTTTAATTTTTCTGCTTTTGTTTTTCATCTTGCAGCAATACTTTGTAACCTGCTTTTACGGATACTTTGATGAGCTTTACTTTTTTGCTGAATAGCGTTTTGGCAGCTTCGATACCTGCACTGGCTGCCTGTGCACCGATGGATGGATCCAAAGAAGTGTAGCCGATGCCCTGCAATGAACGGTCGGCAGATTCCTTGGCCACATCACGGGAAATGGCACCGGGTATATAAATGCCATCCATACCGTCAAGGTCATATACCTGAAGCTGAACCGGGAAAAGTGAATTGCTATAACGGATACTATTAACCTTGATGCCCAGCCTTTCCCCATTCAATTGTGCCGTGCCGTAAACAAAATTGTTCTTGGGTACCAGCACACCATTAATGTAGATGTCGTTTACCAACCGCAGCTTGACAGTTGAACCATTTACCAAGGTTTGTGTTTCATGGATGACTGCTTCAATGGCATTTTGGTAGTTGTTTGCATCCATCATATTATCCAATGAATAGAAGCCGTTCTGCCGTACACCAACATAATTGCCAGTATCTGATAGTGGCTGTATAACGGTCTGGTTGTCCAATAGGGAAACAGCATCATTGTGTGGGTTTACCGCAACAGGAAAGACTTGGCCTTTATTGGATTCAGAGTTTTGTTTGATGCGTTCCTGTACACGGTCGGGGTGCTGGATGTCCAGTATTTTTTCAAGCATACCACCCAGTTGCTGCATTTCAGGATCTGTACCATCCTTCTGGTTCATGGCAACCATCATTTGTTCCAACCTGTCAACATCACTGCTGTTCACATTGTTATTGTTTGTACGATAAGGGACTCCAATGCTGCTCTCGGTACTTGTTGACTGGCTGGTCGATTTATTGAGGGCATTATTCAATTCTGCCAATTTACGGTACACTTTAGCTTCGTTAGGGTCTGTCTTGCCAATACCAGTGTTGATGTGGCTGTTCCTTTTTGTTATACCATAATTGCCCCTGAATATCGAAGTATCCAATTCATCCAAAACCATACTCGTATCAAACTTTGTACGATAGTTAGGGTCGTTTTTCAATAGCTGCTGTAGCTTGAGCGAATCCGATGCGGCTTTCTCATAATAGCTGAGTTTGTCCAATGGTTTGTCATCCTTTAGGTTGGCTCCTGGCAATTGCATGTTGAACCCTTTTTTAATATCCTGTGCCGAGGCGTTATCTGTTTTTCCACCACCCAATGACCAGAACATAAGGGTCATAAAGGGCAGTACCAAAAGCGGCAGTACCAAAAAGAATTTACGCTGCCGCAGGAATTTCTGTGAATGTGTTTTCTGTTCCATGATTTTATTTTTTATTGTTTGAAATTTAGTTGCAAAGCATTGGCTACATGGTTACATGCGGATGCTTCTTTTAATCGTTCGTTGCAGATGTTGATATAATCTACTGGTTCATTGAACTGTGATGCGTACTCGTTTTTTTCTATCCCTATAAAACGCCTTTTTTCAAGTACAGCAGCAACAAGGAAACTACCACTGCCACAAGCATTGTCAAGTATAATGTCCCCTTCATTTGAGTAGGTTCTGATGAGGTAACGCCCCAACGACACAGGTTTCTGATTTGGGTGATAAACCCTGCCTTCAGAAACTGCTGTGTTGCTGTATAGATGGTCTTCTTCATGGCATACCACATCATTTGGGTACCTCAAACCATTACTTCTGCTTGTGGTGGAAGCATGGATGCCATAACTATTGTTGGGCTTGCTATGCCGTGTTGCTGTGTAGGCTTTCCCATTGGACATTTGGGGGTTATAAACCGGCTGTTTCCTGTAGAAAATGCAGATGTCCTCATGCCGCCTCAATGGTTGCTTTTTTGCGTTCAAGTAATTAGTGGCGACCGATTTTATCCATACAATTTTGTACTTGAAGATGTGTGGGTTGCTCATGATTAAACTGGCAGTAAAAAGCCCTTGCGAGGTCAATGCAAACACACCGTTGTCCACTGTTACCCTTTCGTATTCTTGCCATAATCTCTCTAGGTCTATTGGCTTGTCCCACGGGTTTGCAGTAGTGCCATAGGGCAGGTCGGCAAGTACCATACGGATACTCTTGCTTGGAATGTCCTTCAATATTTTAAGGCAGTCCCCCTCAATTACCCTGTTCACATAATCCTTCATTGCCCTACTGTTTTCTTGATTGTAACTGATAGATTTTTTCAACGAGTGCAACACTGTCCATCAACCCCGGACGTTGTGCTATAATATCCTGATAAATCAATTTACCAGAAGGGCTTCTCGCAAGGCTGTCCATATAGTCCCTAAAACTTTTTATTCGTTGGTATTCATGCTTGGTGATACTTACTGAGGACTTTGTGTTTTCATCGCCCGATTTTCCTGAAGACAAAGCGGTTTTGATTCGTGTTACAGGGATGGCTGTTGAAGGCTTGCCTATCAGGTTACTGGCAAACAGGTAGATGCTGAGGCTACCTGTAACAAGGCAGAAAAATACCAACATGACCATCTTGCCATTGCCCGATAAACGTTCCGTTTGCTTCTGCATAAAGTTTGCCCAACGTTGTTGCCAATGGATGCACCATGCAACAATATTCTTTGCTATCCTATCCTGGGCGACATTGTCCCCGACAGGTTCTTGTTTCTTTTTATTTCTGAAGATGGAAAACATGACTTATCGGTTTTCGGTTTTTAAATCTTTGTTGTCAATGGTCGTCCAGCGTTCAATCAGGAAACCGTGGGGGTTGTTGTCCGAACGGCCAACATTTCGTAAGTACCCTTCTGTGATAAGGCTACGGGTAACCGTGCTGGTGGTACGGATGATATGTTGGGTGGCATAGCAACGGAAATAGAAAGGGTATGAATCAATGTTCAGACTGGTGCTGTCCACTTTGATTTCTTGGCTGATATTGCCAGCTATTACATTGGCATAGTAACCTTGTTCTTTAAGGTTATCATATTCACGTTTTGCCGAGCCATCTGCGAGATATAGTGCCTTGGTAATATTTGCCTGTATCACTTTTTCATCGGGGTCAAGCGTGAAGAAATACTGGTGGAAGTTTTTGATATGGTCTTTTGCCTCTACAGGAATATTATCCTTACGGTCAGATGCGTAAGCTTCCAATGCTTTGCCGTTGGCCAGTATATAAACCTTGCTTTGCATCTCATATACCAGCTTAAAACTCTTGAACACAGCGAAGCAACTGATGATTGCACATGCGATTACCACAACAAGCGTGAATATGCGTATATGCCTGAATGAGGTATCTATATTTTGCATTTTTTTGAACATGGGTTATTTTTTTGTATTGTTAGTAGATAATTGAAGGGTTCAAGATTTGCCCGATAGCTTGTCCTGCATGTACCCAGATTTTCCTGAAGGATTCCCTTCATTGAAATACCCAGAATTTGCACCGTAGCTGCCCATGCTACTGCTCATCCTTCCTGCTGAACTGCCCATTGCATCCACGGCCATGCCAGCACCGGAAGACATGGTATTGATAGCACCCATTGAAGTATTGCTGAAAAGGCTGGTCACTTTCTGTACCATGGCACTGCCCCCACCTGCATTGACAATGTAGTTGGCGACTGATGGCACTGTGAAATACCCAACGATACCAATAATCATGAAGACGAGATAGGCGACATCCGTTGAACTGAAAAAAGTATCACCAGAAGACTGTACCTGACCAATATCGAGTTGCAGCATCTTCTCCTGTATTTTACCAATAATGGAACCGAAAATATTGGCAACGGGCAACCAGAGGAAGTAGTTGATATAACGTGCCATCCATACCGTTAACGTGTGCTGGAAACCATCGAACACAGCTATCCCGAATACCAATGGTCCCAATATGGCAAGCACAATCAAATTGAATGTCCGCAGCGTATTGATGCAGAGTGCCGCTGCTTCATAAAGTACCCTCAATACTTCGCTCATCCATTCCTTGACAGAATTACGGAAGTTGTAAGAGGCTTTTGACATGGCGAACTTGATGTCGTTGCCCACACTTTCAAACATCCCCTCATTACTTCCAGTTGGGTCATCGGGGTGGGTGTATTTGTACCATTTGTCCCTATCGCCACTACCAGATTCGCCCACATACATCTGCCATGTATCTGTCTTCTTGATAGCGGCTTCTTTTTGTTTGAGCAGTTCGGTGATTGCCTTATCGGAATCCTTGACCATATCGGCAGTGGCTGTTACGGTTGGCTTCATGATGCCATTGATCAACCCCAGTACCGATGGGAATATCATTACCGCAAAGCCTATCACGAAGGGACGGAACAATGGGTAGAAATCAATTGGTTCGGCGTTGGCAATATGCCGCCATACACGGGAAGCAATGTACCATGTGGCCGCAAAACCTGCAATGCCCTGACCCACACCAATCAACCTGCTGCACAAAGGCATCATCTCGTCATACAACTGGTCGAGTACACCATGCAGGCTATTCATTTCATTTGCCAAACCCTGTGCCCACAGGAACTCGGGCAGTGCCATCATCACTACTGCAATACATGCAGCTCTTTTCCACTTTTCCATTTTGATTGGTTTTAATTGTTTATGCCATAGATTTTTTTCATGGTAACGGCATCGTTCCTTTCCCTTGCCCGCTGCACGGCCAGTACCGTTGTGTTGTTATTGAAGTGCCGCAGGAACAGCAACTTGTCCTGCATGTTGCCATGTATCCTGTCCACCGCTTCTAGCCGTTCATCATCCGACATCCGCAACTTGCTATCGGTCATTACCATCGTCAGTTCATCAAGATCATCCAAGCTTTTATTGAATAGGTTGCTGTACACCTTGCCCAGATAATCTATTTCCTTTGGGTCGAAATTGCCGTCCTGCTTGTAGCGGTTGAAGGCAGTCTTGTATTCCTTTACCAACAATATCTGGTTGTTGATAACATCCGCCACCCGTTTGTATTTCCTGACCGTTGGGCTGACCAGCATCAGCCCATCCAAAAATGTTTTGTGCAGGCTGAAATTACCTTGGGACAAATCCTTGATAGTGGAATACCCCGAACTGATTATCTGGTAGCCCTTTTTCATATCCGTAAGTATCTGTTTGAACTGTGCCAATTTTTCAACGTTCAATAGCAACTGCTGCACTTCTTGGCTCTGTGCTGAAATCTTGGTTACCAATCCCATTGTTATGAATGCAGCGAGGATGATTATTTTTTTCATGGTGGTTATTTTTTGATGCCGTTTATAGCACGCCTGGTTTCTATATCATTTTGTTCACGGGTACGGGAAACACCCAGCATTTTTGCTTCATTGGAAAAAGCCTGTACAAACGTGTACTTGCCCTGCATATCAGCATATAGGTCATCGATACGTTTCAGGCGTTCATCATCTTTCATCTCCAGTTTGTTGCTGGTCACAACATCAATTAGCTCATCAATCGTCTTGTTACAATCATCCATCAACCTGGCAAATACACCATTCAGGTAAGTGGTTTCGTTACTGGTGAAAGCCCCGCTTTGTTGTATCTGCCCCGAAGCATTTTTATAGACTTTTACAATCCTTACCTGCAACGCAATGATGGCTGTAACTTTTGCGTAGCCCTTGATGGACGGGTTAACCGTTTTTAATGAGTTGTAGTAATTGGTATGTAGGTTGAATTCGCCATGCTTGATATTGCTGATGGTATTCAGCCCCTGCTTTGCAATGGAATACCCTTTTTGAGCGTAACCGATATATACCTGCAATGCGGCTATCTGCTGCAACAGGTATTTCTTCTGTGTCGATCCCTGATTAAAGAAACCGCCTAATATTTGTGCCTTTGCACCCATTGAAAGGGTGTTTAGTAATATGATAACGAACAGTTTTTTCATGATTGCGTATTTTATGGATGATGATTATTGGATGCCGTAGAGTTTTTTGGTAATGTCCACATCGTTCTGTGCCTTCGCCCTTTGTAGGCTGAGTAGGATGCCCTGCTGGTTGAACGCTTTTAGGTCGTTGTAATTGATGTCCACACGGTCAGACGCTTCGTTGATGAGTTCCAATCTTTTGGCATCGCTCATCTGTGTCTGGAAAGAATTGATGACAAGGAATACCTGGTCCATGTTCTTGATGCTTTCATCAAGGATGCCCGAATACACGTCGCCCATATAGGAAATTTCATCGGGTGTAAAATGCTTGTCCTGTTGGAAAAGCCCCCATGCTCGTTTGTACTCGTTTACTAAATGCACCTGCTTTTCGGTGATGTCCTTTATACGTTTGTAATAGGCAATAACAGCTTTCACTTTCCTCAATTCATCATAGTAGCCCTTATACAACTCCTTCTGTTTGTCCACCCAATCGGTTATCTCATCCAACTTTAGTTTGGACATGGTGTTCTCCAAAGTCTTCTGTGCGTTCTGCAACCAGATGACTTTGTTCTGTTGTTTTTGGATTTGTAGGTCGATGGCCTTGATGACCTTTTTGATAGCATTCTTGATAATGTCAACAATTGGTATCTGTGCTTTCACCTGTTGGACGGGTGCCATTGTTGCCAGTCCCGTAATTGCCAGTATGAGCAATAATTTTTTCATGGTGCATTTATTTAAATGATTGTTTATTTACCTGCTTTCATATCTGCTACCAATGCAGCGATACCTTTCTTTACGTCCCCATATTTTTTAGCGTACTGTGCCACTTTTACCTTTTCTGTTTCTTCTGTTGTGTAAGCAAAATATTCTTCTGGCGACACTTCTGTTCGGTACACTTTGGATTGCATACCACCAAGGCTGATAAACACTTCCTTGTATTTTTTGGTGGGGTCATTGGCCTTGTTGACGGATAGTACCAATGCCTTTTCTTTTTCTGTCAAACCAAGCAGTTCCTGTATCTGGTCGAACTTGTTCTGGTACTTCGATTGGTCGAGCAATATCTTGCAGTCGCTGTTGTTGATGATGGCCTGTTTCACAACCGGGGAACTGATAATGTCCTCCACCTCCTGCGTTACCACAATGGCTTCACCAAAAAACTTGCGGACAGTTTTAAAGAGGTACTTGATATATTCTGCCATGCCTTCTTTGGCAATGGCTTTCCACGCTTCTTCAATGAGTATCATTTTGCGGATGCCTTTCAGCTTCCGCATCTTGCTGATGAACACTTCCATGATAATGATGGTCACAACAGGAAATAGAATCGGGTGGTCCTTGATATTGTCCAGTTCAAACACGATAAAACGTTCCGTGAGCAGTTCAAGGTTTTCTGTGGCATTGAGCAGGTAATCAAACTCGCCACCGCTATAATAGGGACGTAGGACGTACAGGAAATTATTTACATCAAAATCCTTCTCCTTTACCTTGTCATTGATAAGTATAGACACAAATTCATCACGCAAGAAATCATAGAAAGTATTGAAGCATGGGAAGAGTTTATCATCCTTGCCCAGCTTTTCATAATAGAGTTGCAGGGCATTGGACAGGGCAACATATTCCGAACGGTTGAAGGTCTCGTTGTCCTTTTTCCATAATGCCAATAAGAGTGTTTTGATGCTTTCCTTTTTCTCCGTGTCAAGGCTGTCACCTTCACCGATATAAAAGGGGTTGAAGCGGATAGGGTTCTTTTCGTCATAGGTGAAATAGTACCCGTTCACCATATCGCACAACCCTTTGTAGCTATGCCCTACATCTACCAAAACGATATGTGTCCCTTGTTCATAATAGCTTCGTACCATGTGGTTCGTGAAGAAGGATTTGCCACTTCCAGATGGGCCAAGTATGAACTTGTTCCTATTGGTGCAGATACCTTTTTTGATGGGTTCATCTGATATGTCCACATGGACTGGTTTGCCAGTAAGCCTATCACCGAGCCTAATGCCGATAGGGCTTACAGAGGAACGGTAATTGGTCTCAAGATTGAGGAAACAGGTGGCCTGTTCCGCAAAAGTGTCGAAAGTGTCGTTCATTGGAAAGTCCGCTTCATTCCCAGGGATACCTGCCCAGAATACCTGTGGGGCACCGATGGTTTCCTGTTTGGCGACTGCATCCATTTGTGCCAATGCAGAGGACACTAAGTTCTTCAGGTCTTTCAGTTCTTCTTTATTGCCCGTCCATACCTGTACATTGAAATGTGCTTTTACAGGAAGCCGTTGCTGGCCAATGGCTTCGTTCAGGAAATCATTAGTAGCATTCCTTGCAATGGTATTCTCACGGGAATAGGCAGACAGGGATTGCAGCCTTAAACGTTTGCTCTCCAGCTTCTGGATGGTCTTTTGTGCATCCTCGATAAATATGTACTGGTTGTAGATATGGTTGCAGGGCAATAGTTGCCCAAGCGTAGAAGCAAAGCCGATACTGAACTTTGTCTTGTCTGTAGAGTACCTGTCAAAGTTGATCCTTGAGCCGCACAGTGCAGGGAGGTCTGCCGCATCACCCAATGTATACAGCTGGCTATGCTGGTTGCCAATCTGTAAACCATCTTGAAAACTGATGTCCTTCAACAACAATTCATCGGTTTTTTCTGATAGGTAGCAGTAACGTTCTACCAGTCCCATTTGCCTACTATGGCTTTGCAGTGCATCATTTCTGAGCCGTTGAAGTTGCACAAAGCCACTGTCTTCCAATATGCGTTTGAACTGCCCGGCACTGTCAAGAAAGTCCTGTAACAATTGTGGTTTCAATGTTTGTTCGGGTACGATGGATTTACGGAGCAGGTTGGAAAACAAAGAAGTGGCGGTTTTCCTTCCTGAAGGTTTTTGGGTGAGCATGATGTAACAAGCATGTTCCAAAAAAGGGCGTTCATTGAAGAAGCGTTCACTGCTGAGCGTCAAAAAGGTGGTATCATCCTTCGTGAAATCAGGTTGATACCTGCTATCAATGAACCAGTCCTGTTTATGGAACACGGCCGATTTTGGCAATATTTTGATGGCTTTTATCCATGCTTGATGGAAAGCCTCGTACTCTTGGTCAGATAGGGTGAATATCTCTGGTAGGGCTACCTTGAAGACCAATGTAATATCTCCTTGTTTAGAGAGTATGCAATCATGCTCCACACCCAATATTGGTAAAATATCTTCCAACTGCTTTTCCATGTCCACTGTTTTACCTTGTTAATAATATGGTTGTTGTTATTGTATTTCTTTTTGCAGGAATACCGCCCTACTTTTTGATTTGATGGTATTAGGCACACTACGCCTTGCCAGTTTTTTCATCATGCCATGCTCACCGTAAGTATTACTCATCGCATACAACTTGACCACCAGTACCGTACCCGCTATGAGTATGATACCGATGCACACAAAAGCATTGACACCGATAATGTAGAGGATAGCGAAAATGATCAAGAGGGCAATGACACCTCCCCCGAAATACCAGATATACTGGGCTTTCAGCCCTTTGAACTCAATACTTTTATTGATGCCCTTATTGATTTGATAAACACTGTTTCCCATTTTGATTTGTTTTATAACCGCATACGGTTGCTACGTTTATTGGTTTGAACTACTTCTTGGTTAACAGCCTGTTGATGCCCTTTTCCGTTCACGGCTACGCCGTTGACCTTAGCCATTGCCACCTGCAAGGGTGTGCCATTCTTAGGGTTCAAATGCACCACTGGTGCATCTGTTGTTTTAGCTACCTGTTGTTCTTTTTGTTCAGCAGGTTTTTCATCCAACAGCCCGTTCTGCTTCATCTGGTTCTCCTGTATCTTGGTGGCTATTTCTCTTTCGAGTTTCGATAGTTCCCCTTTCATCTGCACCAGTTCTTTTTCTTTTTCAAATGGCTTGTCAACAAATGCCTTGACCATAGGGATATTGGTTTCGAGTTCCTTTAGCTCCTTCTGGTATTTTTCTTTTAATGACCCAACACGGTCAATGGCATTAAGAAAATACCTTGCGGCCAATTTCGGGTTGTCTGTATTTGGATGCCCTTGGTTGTACGTGTACTTGATGTCTGTTTTTGGGTTTACCGCATACAGCGTGTTATAATACCTATGGCCAAAATGTCCACCCTCATCAAAGGCTTCCTGCTGCTGGCGAACGCATAGGTCAAACCCGTACAACGTGCCAATCTTGTTGTCATCGGTTGGTTGCCAATGCTTATAGAGTTTAATGAGTTGGTTACCGATTGCTTCTGGGTCAGAGGTTTGCAATCCTTTTAACTGTATCGGATTGGCCTTAGTACCATCAAGCTCATGCTTCAGCTTGCTTTTGTAAAGGGTTTCATCTTTGGATAGTTTGCCCAATATCCCCAATGTGTTTTCCTTTTCATGTTGCAGGTTTTCCAGTTGGTACTTTGAACGGGATACTTCCCTAAAATGTGCCGTTTTGAGACTTTCCAGTACGGCCACTTTCTTTTCCATTTTGGACTTTTCCAATAGCGAGGTATCACCTGATAGTATGGCGATATATTCAGAGAAGTTCATCCCTGTTTTCTCATCAATGGTCCCTTCATCAATGGTGCGGATATTCAACTCGCAGTTCTTCATCTGGCTGATGAATGTCTGCTTGTTCTTCAACAGGTTGAACTTGTAATTATCCAATGATTGCTCCACAGCATAGATGAAATTTTGCACCTTGTTGTCGTAATGGTTCCTTGCTACAAGATTGCCCTGCCTTGCACCCCGGCCGTTGCGTTGTTCCAATTCAGCAGGTTTCCAGGGGATGTCCAGATGGTGCATGGCAACAATCCGTTGCTGCACATTGAGCCCCGTACCTGCTTTTTCCGTACTGCCGATAAGGATGCGGATTTCCCCATTATTCATTTTACGGAACAGTTCGGGTTTACGCTTATCCGTCCAGTCATGGATAAAAGTGACCTCAGCAGCAGGGATATTGAAATCCCTTACCAGCTTTTCCTTTAGGGCACCATAGATATTGAAGGCATCTGGTTTGGGTGTACCAATGTCACTGAAAATAATCTGTGTGCCCCTGTGTGGTTGGCTCTGGTCATATAGTTCCGCTACTTTTCTGGCACAGGTACTTACTTTGTTTTCGGTATGGTCGCCATAAGTGTTGCTGTCAATCAACCGCATGTCTGCGGCCATTTTTTTGGCGTAGTTGGTGGCAATGAGCATCCTGCCTTTATCCTCTTCACGACTCAATGGTGCCCTGCCAATCAATCTGCCATCACCTGTTTTGGCAAACTGCATTAATTGTTGAATGAAGGCCGTTTGCTCTGGTGTAGGCTTGATGTTCACCAATGTCTCTACCAGTTCGGGCTTGTCAAGCTGTATATGTTTTGCCGTTTTATAGTCGGTTATCTCATTGTAGAACAAGGCGAGTTCTGGTACTTTGATAAAATGCCTGAAACGTTCCTTAGCAATAATTTCATTAGTAACGGAAAATTCAAAGTCCGTGGTCTTCCTTGCGAACACCGCAGCCCAGCCATCAAAATTCTCGATGTGCTGCCGTTCCATTTCTTTTGGACGCAGGTACTTGAACAATAAGTACATTTCTGTGAGGCTGTTAGAAATAGGTGTTCCCGATAGGAAAGTCACACACTGGTCGGCATTGAATTTTTCCTGCAACGTGCGGACAGCAAACAGCATGTTCAGTGCCTTTTGGCTGCCTTCCATATTGCCTATACCTGCAACACGGTCATGACGTGTGGTGAAAGTTAGGTTCTTGAACTTGTGTGCCTCATCTATGAACAGGTGGTCAACACCCAGCTCCTTGAAGTTGATACCAGCATCCTTCTTTTGTTCGATGTCACTGATGATAGTTTTCAGTTTATCCTCCAAATTGTTCTTCCTTACTTCTAGCCCTTTGAGCATTTTTTTGGATACATCGCCGCCAAGGTCTTTCAGTGTATCAAGGTCACGTTCCACATTGTCCAGTTCTGTTTGGAATATCTGCCTTTGTACCTCTGGTGACTGTGGTATCTTACCGAACTGGTCATGGGTCAGGATGATGCAGTCCCAATTGTTGTTCTTGATTTCATTGAACAACCGCATCCTTTTGGCTGGCGTGAAATCGTTCTCACCCGGTGCAAGGACACGGGCATGGGGGTAGGCTTTTTTATAGGTTTCCGTTATCTGGTTGATATTAGATTTCAATGCCAATATCATTGGTTTATTGATTGTGCCAAGCCTTTTCATTTCGTTGGCCGCAACAATCATCGTGAGCGTTTTGCCAAGGCCTACTTCATGGTCAACCAACGCCCCCCTGTTCTGGATAATACGCCAAGCAGCATTCTTTTGTGAACTGTACAGGTCATCGATCCCAAGGTTCTTTTTCTCCAGTCCAGGAAAGGTCAAATGTTCCCCATTGTATTCCCTTAGCACATAACAATTGAACGTGTCGTTGTAAAGCTTTTCCAAGTGCTTCTTATCTGCGTCAGGCAGTTCCTGCAACCAGTTGATAAAACCGTTACGTATGGATTCTATTTTCTGGTGGGCAAGCTGTATGGCATCATTGTCAGGTAAGCGTATCGTTTTACCATCACCAACAGCCACTTCATAAGTGAAAAATGGTGTAGTATTTTCCAGTGCATGTTCCAGCATGGTATTGCCATAAGATGTCCTGCCGCTTTTGGGGGTTACCGCATATTCCTGTGAGACCTTGGCGTTTTGACCTGATATGCTGACCTTGAAAGTATCCAATGACTGGAAATAGTTGATACTGGTATCCAACTCGAATAACTTAGTGGCATAGCGGTCGTAATAATTGGTGGGTATCCACCTTTCACCTAAGTTGAAATCCAATAGTTCAAAAGGGATTTTTTCAGGTTGTACCTTGGCTATGGCTGCAAGGCTGTGCTGTAATTGCACATCGTTTGGATATAGTGTAGCTTGCTTTTTTGCTATGGTCAGCTTATCGACCACATTGCCTGATAGGTACTGGTCAACCGTTTCCCATTCCCTGCTTAGTGGGTCTAGGTAGATATGCCCTTCCAGTTTACTGATTACCTCTGTTTCAGGCAATCCAGTAGCAGCCCCAATAAAGCCAAGATTTACATTACCAAATTCGTTCAAGGAACGGGCAAGGGCTTCGATTGGGTCATCCGTTCTGAACTGTTCCTCTTTGGGTGTCAGCGATTGTGCCAGTATATCGGATTTCACAAAGCGTTCACCTTGCTTGCGTTCCAATGACGACAATATAGTAAACCCAAAAGCCGCATCATTTGTGATAAGTTTCTTATTGACAGGATGGTTCAACAGGCCGTATTGCGATACAAACTGCTCATAATCCTGATTGAGTTTCGTCCTGAGCGGTTCATGTTCATCATTGCCAGCTAATTCTTTTTCCGAAAGTTCCAGATAGTTGTCCCTGATGGTAACGTAGCGTTCATAAAAACCGATTTTACGTTGCCCAGAAAGGAAGGGCTGGAACATGGCCTGCTTGTACTCGGTATCAGGTTTTTGTATGCTGCCAACAATGCCATTATTAATGACCAATGTGCCTTCCTTGTAATAGGGTTTGAGATTGGTGAACAATGTTGGCTGGTTGCGTTCCAATGCAAAAGCTGGCTCTAGTAGCTTATCGCCTTCGTAGGTATAATGGTGGGCATATTCTTGTAGTTCCCTTGACAATCCTTGTATCTCGTGCATCAATGCACCTGCAGTTTTCCAGTTGGCTGAAAGGGTGATTTCTTCAGTATTGGAATACAGTTTGTACACGTACTGTTTGAAGTCCTTGGACTTTGCGATTACCAATATAAAGCTTTCATGTTCAGGGCTTTCGGTGGTGCGAACCATCCCGATGATCCTTGCGGTCTGCTTCTGTACAACCGTTTCATCCAATGGGTTGACATAGGCCATTGCCCTGTTGATGCTTTCCACAGGTGTGGTATCGAACAATCCCAATTGCACATTTGCGTTACCAGCTTTGTCTTCTGGCATAGGAAGTAATGTCAGTTGTTTGCCCTCTGTTGCTTCATTTACATTGGCAATTGTTTGTCCATCTTGGAACAGTTTGCTATTAAAATTTTCTTGAAAACCTTCTGTGATGGTTGCCGACAATTTCTCTGCTATATCGTTGATATTGCCTTGCTGCCAAATGGTTTTATGGGCATAGCCATATTGATTCCTGCCTGCTTTTATTTCATTGCCGACAATAGTTTCAGGGTGTTCATGGATATAGCTATTATAATGGTATTTACCATATTCATTTTCAAGTTGCACATCTTGTAATAACAATTCTTCTGCTTCGGAAAGGGACTGCTTGCCATCATTTTTTTGAACAATCAATAAATGGCTTGGGGCTTCGGTATTACCAGTGTCCTTCATGAGGTTATCGGGCATAACAGCAAGGCTGATAAAATCTGCTTTGTTAAACAGGTATTCCCTTGCTGTTTGGTTGGAAGGGCTGTTCAGAAAACTGTCGGTTGTAAGAAAAGCAAGCACCCCACCATTGCTTAACTTATCCAATCCTTTTGCAAAAAAGTAGTTGTGAATTTTCCCTGAAATAGCTTTATCAGGAAAGGCTTCATCATGCACAGAAAAATTACCAAAAGGGATATTACTGGTGATAAGGTCATAGCTATTGTTGTCATCGGTTGGTACTTCTTCAAAACCTGTAACATGCACCGTTGGGTTGACGGGTAACGAACTTGCCAATGCGGCAAGTACCTTACCTGTGAGCATGTCTTTCTCTACCGCAGTAATGGCTTTTAAAGATGGGAATGTATCGGCCGCTTCTGTAATGAACACACCTGCACCGCTACTTGGTTCGTACATTTTTTGTGGTGCGATGTCTTGTTCCTTCAATACTTTGAACAGGGTTTGCGGAACGACCTGTGGTGTATAGAATGCAGACAGGACGCTGTTCTTTAGTGACTGAACAGTTTGCTTGTATGCTTGCGGTGTTAGCTTTTCCTGCAACAGTTGGTGCAGTTCCATCATCTTTGGATAGAGCCGTAAGTCTTCTTCTGTTGCATTCAATTTTATCCATTCTTTCCTGTCCATATTTGGGTAAAGGATGGATTTGATGCCCCCGAATCCTGCATATTGTTGTAGTGCTTTTATCTCATCTTCACTAAGGGTCTTACTCTTGTCCCATGAGAGTGCGATGCGGATGGCCGCTATATTGTCATTGAGCTTTTGTAATTGATTGTAGGCCATGTCTGCACGTTTTCTTTCTCACTATTGTTTGTCCAAATATTGCTTCACCGTTCCTGTGATAGCATAGCGTAACTGCTTGTCATCTTCATTGTCGGTAGTGAACCCAAGTGCCTCAAAGACGGGATTACAGGCTGCTATGAGGTTGATGGTTTCATAGGTCAATATGCCTGCTTCCCTGAATTGTTGGTATTCTGTTTCGAAGTCTTCTTCGAGTACCATCATGAGATAGTTGAACTTGGATGGCCTTAGGTCTTTTGTTAGGAAGTCAAGGCATTGTTCTTCGATGATGTAGGAAGGGGTATTTGTTGACTGCAACTGGTGTATTAGTTCATCAACAGTTGCCACTTTTGCTAGTAGATAGCTGTCCACTTTGCTATCTTGTTGTAATTCAATCAACAGGTCTAGGTTGTTAGCAATAATGTAATTATGAAGCTTGGTAATCAATAATTCTTGCATGTTGCCTTGTTTGTTTTTTTAAACACCGAAGAAGGATTTGATAACGGTCGCCACTATTACAAGGAAGACACAACTGCCAAACCATGCGGCAGCCACTTTACCAGTATCAGGGTCACCTGCATTCCATTTTTGGTAAACCTTCACTGCACCAATCAAACCAAGTAATGCACCCACTGCATACATCAGGCTGGTGCCTGAATTAAAATAGCTACGCACTTTTTGGTTGGCTTCGTTGATGCCAGCATTGCCATCCTGTGCCAATGCCGTGATATTGGTGGCAACAAGTATTACTGCTGCCATAAGGGTTGCCCTTGTTTTGAAAGGGGCAGCCTTAAATGTCTTTTTGTACGTTTTCATGTTTCAGTATTTAAAAATTGAAGAATGTTTTCTTGAATCCTTCCATTGCCCCCCGCCACTTTGGGCGGAGGGGCAGGAAGGCGGCTTGATCCTCATATCCCTATCCACAACTTGTCCAACTCTTCACTGCTTGGGTGGATGAAGCCATGCTTGTCACATTCTGAAATAATAAGGTTATTAATAGCTGTTTGAAAGGGGATGCCCTTTAATTGAGGGTAGGCTTTTAGCGTTATTTCGAGTAGGAAGAAAAACTCTTCTTTGTTGTAGTCTTTGGAAGAAGCATCGCTGACTGCATCTTTGATTTTTACGGATAGTGTTTCTACATCCTCAAAAAGATTGTCGGTTTGTGATTCGTTTAAAGAAGCCGCATTATTGGTATTTTCTTCTAAGGCTGCTGTTTTTGTTCCTGCATATTGGGTTGCTTGTAGTTCATTGCCACTGTCTCTTTTTTTGGTTTTCGTTTTGCTGGAAATAAAATTGAGGATGTCGCTTGAGTAGAACCGAAGACAAATAATAATGTACCATGCAGATAAAAAGAGGGCTACAAAAGTTAAGTAGGTCGTCCAAGAGATGTTTGTAAACATGTGGTTTTGTTTTTTATTTTGAGTGATACATCACGGTCATTTTCCCGATGACTTCGATTGCTTTATTTCCGTACAAAGGAACGGTCGCAGAAAGACCGTTATCAAGTCCAACATTTGTTGTACGCCTGATTGTACCCGTTGTACCCTATTGATAATCAATGAGAAAAAACATAAAAAAGCCCAAAAGAATTTTTGGGCTACGAGAAAATAATGATGATTATGAATGATGGGGATGTGCCTTTTGAGACAAGCTTTCCACTTTAAACCGATGGCTATCGGCTTCTCGCCATCATTCTTGATGGCTGTTATACGTTGCAATCTCTCACGTTTTAAAAGGCGTTCTAAAATAATTGTAAGCTTAGAAATGTGATTAATTATTGGAACAACTAAAACTGTGAAAAAAATGAGTGCTAAAAAATAAAAATTAGACTAATCTAAATTTATTATTTTGCATGTCTAATATTTATTTACGGTAATGAAAAAAACATATTCGATCATTATAACGATAATTACTTTTATTGTTTTTGTTCAGGCTTGTTCCAAATTCCAGCCATCAGCATCGAATGATGATGAGTTGCTAGATGGTCCAGTAGAAGGCTTGACCTATGCTCAAAGTCGCCAGTTTTTGGCAGGGGATGCAGCCTTTAACGATGAGGTTTTTACAAGTCAAACGGGTTTGGGTTCAATCTTCGTGGCTACAAGTTGCGGTAGTTGCCATGCTGGTGATGGTAAAGGCACACCATTTACAACGCTTACAAGATTTGGGCAAACAGACAGTACAGGCAATCAATTTTTACACTTGGGTGGTCCACAATTGCAGAACAGGGCTTTACCTGGGTTCACACCAGAGCAAATTCCAGCAGGGGCAACTTTCTCAAAGTTTACACCACCTGCGAATACGGGTTTGGGCTTTTTGGAACTGGTAAGCGATGCCGATATTTTGGCAATGGCAGACCCTAACGATGCAAACGGTGATGGCATTTCTGGTTTACCCAACTACGAATACCTGCCATCTTTTGTAGTGCCATTTGCCAATGCCATCCCTCGGAATGGCAAATACATCCACCGCTTTGGCAAAAAGGCAGCAGCTTATAATTTGTTGCACCAAACAGTGAATGCCTATAATCAAGACATAGGTATTACTTCATCATTTGCCCCTAAAGATGTGTACAGTGGCAATGATATTGATCCTGAAGTACCTGACCTTACGGTACACAATGTGGTTTTTTTACCTGCGTACATTAAAAGCACCTATTCAACGAAATGTAAATGATGCAGAAGTATTGCAGGGCAAGAACTTGTTTACCCAAATCAATTGTTCTGGATGCCACAAACCACAATTAACAACAGGCACTTCATCCATTACCGCATTGAGCAATAAAATATTCTTCCCTTACACAGATTTGTTGCTGCATGATATGGGTAGCAGCTTGGATGATGGTTATACCGAAGGTTCTGCCAAAACCTTCGAATGGCGTACACCGCCTTTATGGGGTTTGGGGCTTTCGCCAAATTCTCAAGGCGGGCAATACTTTTTACTGCACGATGGCAGGGCAAAAAGCATTGAACAGGCTATTGAAATGCACGGTGGTGAAGCATTGCAGAGCAAGAACAAGTTTGTACTGCTGACACAAGCCGATAAAAATGCCTTATTGAAATTTTTAAAATCATTATAAAAATGGACAGAAAAAACTTTATTAAAACATGCGGCCTTGCCTGTGTAGGTGGCGGTGCAATGGCAACATTGTTACAAAGTTGTGGTGTGTCTAAAACATTATCTGGTACAATCAGGGATAGCGACCTCTTGGTTTCCTTATCGGATTTTGAAACAAGGGCTGGCAATGAAACCCATTACAAAAAGTATATTGTTGTGAACAACGACCTACTGAAATTTCCTATTTGCCTGTACCGTTTTGATGCACACAACTATTCTGCTTTATGGTTGCGTTGTGTGCATCAAGGTGCAGAGTTGCAGGTATTTGGTGACAAGTTGCAATGCCCTGCACATGGCAGCGAATTCGATAATAAAGGAACGGTAACCAATGGCCCTGCCGATAAAAACCTGCGGTCATTTCCTGTAACAATCGATGGTAATAACCTGAAAATATCTTTAAAGAAATGAAACTAATATTTACAATTGGACTAATGGTGTTGTCGGTAAATCTATTTGCACAGATAGACCCTGATTTATTGAAGACAGTGTCTAACGACAGTACAAAGCCAGCTCTTAATATGGATGCTATTTATAACCGCCCTTTTGTGAACGTTGGAAAATTACCCGTGTCGCTGGGTGGTTATATGGAAACCAATTGGCAGCATTTGGGAACTAATGGTGTAAGCGAAGGCCACCAGTTCCAATTCAGGAGGATGACCTTGTTTGTGGCTTCTACTATTTCAAAACGCATTAAATTTTTGAGTGAGATAGAATTTGAACCTGCCGAAAAGGAAATAGCCATAGAGTTTGCTGCTGTGGATATAGAATTTCACCCAATGCTAAATTTAAGGGGTGGTATGATTGTAAACCCTATTGGTGCATTCAACCAAAACCATGATGGGCCTAAATGGGAATTTACAGACCGTCCAATTGCTGCAACCCAAATGTTGCCCGCCACTTGGAGCAATGCAGGATTTGGGTTGTATGGCAAGCAATACAACAAGGACTGGATGTTTGGTTACGAGATATATGCATCAAGTGGCTTCGATAATTCCATCATTGATAATAAGCAAAACAAAACCTTTTTACCTGCTGCCAAAGCAAATGCAGAACGCTTTGAGGAACTGCCAAGTGGCACACCTTTGTTCACTGGAAAAATTGCTGTACGCAATAATAAAATTGGCGAACTGGGTGTATCGTATATGGGTGGAATTTATAACAAATGGCAAAATGATGGCATTGTGATTGACGACAAGAGAAGGCTGGATGTTTTTGCAATAGACTTCAATACAACGATTCTTAAAACCAATACTTTCATCACTGTAGAATGGGCATGGGTAAATGTAAATGTTCCAGAAACATACACAGAACAGTATGGCAGCAAGCAACAAGGTGGCTTTATTGATATTGTGCAGCCCGTTATAAAAAAAGAAATATTCGGTTGGAAAAATGCCGTGTTGAACATCGCTGTACGTGCTGAGTATGTAGATTGGAACGTTGGCAAATTCAAATCTACCAACACCAACATTGGGGATGATGTTTGGAGCATTATGCCAGCCATCAGTTTTAGGCCAACATCGCAAACAGTGCTAAGATTGAATTACAGGCATTTGGTGCAAAGCGATATTCTAGGTAACCCACCAAGCAAAACAGGTGGCTTTAGTTTTGGTATTAGCACTTACTTTTAAGTGAAACCATATAGATGTGTTTATGAATATTTTATTCATATTGGCTCTATATCGTACACCCATTTTTGCAACGTCATTGTATTTTAATAAACCTGTGTTTTTCAGATTTTGAACTAAGTTTGCACCGATGAAATTTTTCACACTCATATTTAGCCTTTACTTATTGGGGCTTTCTTGTATGCCCTGTGCAGACAATGATAGGTGCGAAATAAACACAAGTACAAAAAAAACAATTTCATCAAGCAACACTAACGAAAAAAAAGAAACGGAATCAGAAGCCTGCACACCTTTTTGTACTTGTTCTCACTGCTCTGCATCGGCTTATTATCAGCCGTTGAATAATTGTAAAGTTCAAAAAAGGATTTTCCCACCTACAAAATATCCTGTTTACGAAATTTCGTACAATTCCCAAGTTTCCTTTTCTATTTGGCAGCCGCCCAAAAAAGCTTAGTCATCATTTTTAGTGAATTTGTTGTACTTCCATTTAACAGTGGCAGGTATTGCATTTTGCTATCCATTCATTTTTCCATTCACAATGGCAAGCGGTAAACAACTCAAAAAAGCTCAACAGCCTTTGGCAACAAGGGTAATCAAGTTGATTGTTATAGCCGTGGGTTGTGCCATTCTTTTAGCGGGTATTGCCGAAAGATTATGGCATTATTATAAGCACATTACCAAATAGATATTCGATATGATCAATAAAATCATTCAATTTTCAGTACATAATAAACTGATAACGGGTGCATTGTTGGGCATCTTCATTCTTTGGGGGATTTATTCCTTTACCCAGTTAAGTGTGGATGCCTTGCCAGATGTTACCAATAACCAAGTACAGGTTATTACCAATAGCCCCAACCTTGCTACACAGGAAGTAGAACAATTTATCACGTTCCCGTTGGAAACAGAATTCAAATCGCTGCAAGGTTTACTGGAATTACGAAGCACCAGCCGAAGTGGGTTGTCTGTTATCACAATCGTTTTTAAAGACGATATGCCCAACAATATTACAAGGCAATTGGTAGCAGAGAAAGTGAAGACTGCCCAAGAACGCATACCAAAAGAATATGGCACACCCGATATTGTTCCACCTACTACGGGCTTAGGTGAAATATACCAATATATTATCGTTCCCAAAAAAGGCTATGAAGAAAAATTTTCTTCAATGGATTTGCGGACAGTTCAGGATTGGATTGTAAAACGGCAGTTATTAGGTACAGCAGGTGTAGTGGATGTGAGCAGTTTTGGCGGCAAATTAAAACAGTACGAAGTAAGTGTAAAACCTGAAAGGTTGGCAGCTATGAACCTCACTTTGATTGATGTGTACAATGCCCTGCAAAAGAACAATTCCAATACGGGCGGTAGCTATATTGATAAAGGGCCAAACATCTATTTTATCCGTGGCGAGGGCCTTATTGAAAAGCTAGAAGACATCAACAATATAGTGGTACAGAATAGTAATGGCATCCCCGTTTTGATAAAAGATATTGGCACGGTTGATTTTGGTTTTGCACCACGTTATGGGGCAATGACAAGGAACGGCAAGGGTGAAACTGTAGGCGGTGTGGTGCTGATGCAGAAGGGTGAAAATGCAGTGAGGGTAATTGAAAGGGTAAAGGAAAAAATGGCAACCATTGAAAAATATTTACCAGAAGGATTGGGCATTGATGTGTTTGTGGATAGAACAAAATTGATTGACCGCACGGTACATACCGTAAGCACCAATTTACTGGAAGGTGCATTGATTGTGATTTTTGTACTGGTATTATTCTTGGGCAATTTTCGTGCAGGTTTAATTGTTGCAAGCGTGATTCCATTGGCGATGTTGTTTGCTGTTGCCATGATGAATTTGTTTGGTGTAAGTGCTAACCTAATGAGTATGGGTGCATTGGATTTTGGGCTGATAGTGGATGGTGCGGTGATTGTTGTTGAAAGCCTTACACATAAGTTCTTTAAGGATTTCCGAGGTCATAAATTGTCCCAAAGCCAAATGGATGAAGAAGTAACACAAGGCAGCAGCAAGATTATGAGCAGTGCTATTTTTGGTCAAATCATTATCCTGATTGTTTACATACCAATATTTGCATTGAGGGGTATTGAAGGTAAGATGTTCATGCCAATGGCACAGACGGTAAGCTTCGCCATCGTTGGTGCGATGCTTCTTTCCATAACCTATGTGCCACTTGTTAGCAGCCTTTTCCTGAACAAGAAAATTGCCGCTAAAGAAAATATCACTGATAAGTTTATGGACTGGTTAAGTAGTAAATATCAGCCTTTGCTAAAACGTGTTATAAAATTCCGCATCGTAGTCATAACAATGGCGGTAGCAATTTTTGTATTGGCAATAATGCTTTTCAATTCTTTAGGTGGTGAGTTTATACCAGAATTGGACGAAGGCGATTTTGCAACCAACTTTACCATCAGGCAGGGAAGTAGTTTGCCACAATCCATTGAAACAGGTACAAGGTTAGAAAAGATTGCCTTGCAGTTTCCTGAAGTAAAAGAAGTGGTCAGCAAGATTGGTACAAGTGAAATCCCTACCGATCCTATGCCTATTGAAAGTGGCGATGTGATGATAGTTTTAAAAGATAGAAAAGAATGGACGTCAGCTAAAAACAAAGAAGAGTTGGCCGAAATGATGAACAAAAGAATGAGCGTCATACCAGGTGTTAATTTATCTTTTGAACAGCCGATACAAATGCGTTTCAATGAATTAATTGCAGGTGTAAAATCTGATATTGCCATTAAAATATTTGGCAGCGACCTGGATAAATTATTTATAAAAGGAAATGAAATAAAATCGTTAGTAAAAAATATTGATGGATTGGTTGAAGTAAAAGTTGAGCAGATTGTAGGAATGCCACAATTGGTAGTAAAATACAACCGCAGCAAGATTGCACAGTATGGATTGAACGTAAGCGATGTAAATACCATTTTGAATACAGCTTATGCTGGTGGTTATGCTGGAGTGGTGTATGAGGGTGAAAAAAAGTTTGATTTGGTAGTAAGAATAAAGAAAGACCCAAACACAGATGCAGATATTTTAAAGGGCTTATTAATCCCTTTGCCAAATGGCAAGCAAATTCCATTGAGCGAAATAGCAGATGTAACCTTTAAAGCAAGCCCTGCACAGATAAGCCGTGAAGATGCTGAACGCAGGATTGTTGTTGAGGCAAACGTGAGGGGCAGGGATGTTGAAAGTGTGGTAAAAGACATACAGCAAACTTTGGATGCGAAATTGAAATTGCCAGAAGGTTATTATATCAATTATGGTGGGCAGTTTCAGAATTTGCAGGAAGCAAAAGGTCGTTTACAATTGGCTGTACCAGTGGCGTTGCTACTTATCTTCTTTTTATTGTTCCTCACTTTCCGTTCTGTAAAAGAAGCCACCATTATTTTCTCAGCTATACCGTTGGCAGCTATCGGTGGTATTGTTGCATTGTGGTTGAGGGATATGAATTTCAGTATCTCAGCAGGTGTTGGTTTCATAGCCTTATTTGGTGTGGCGGTACTGAATGGCATTGTTTTAATCAGCTATTATAACCGCTTAAAAGAAGAGGGCGAAGATGATATTACACTAAGGATTTTAAAGGGAAGTGCTGCAAGGCTAAGGCCAGTATTGGCAACAGCAGCCGTTGCGTCATTGGGTTTTCTACCAATGGCATTCAGTACAAGTGCTGGGGCAGAAGTTCAAAAACCTTTGGCAACCGTTGTTATCGGTGGACTGTTTTCGTCCACAATTTTAACCCTATTCGTGTTGCCTGTACTATATAGTTTATTCTATCTAAAAAGAAAAAAAGCAATGAAAATTAATACAACTATTGCAACTGTATTGATACTCGTTTTTTGCTCAATTGGTTTTAATGCAACAGCACAAACGCAGAAATTGACCTTGCAAAATGCCATTGATTTAGCTGTGAAAAACTACCCAACCATACAGCAAGCAAGTTTGCAAACCCAGCAACAACAAGCACTTACAGGTACGGCAACTATTTTAGACCCCTTTAATATCAATACAGGGTTAGGGCAAATAAATAGTAAGGTGTTTGATTATAATGTAGGCGTGGCACAGGGTTTTAAATTGCCTAATGCTTATAAGGCAGAGCAAAGCCTATTGAAACAAAATGTAGCGGTAGCTCAATCGTATGAAGCAGTTACAAAAAATGAATTGGTACGCAACGTATCCAATGCTTACTACAATTGGTTGTTCAGTTGGCAGCAATATAACCTGCTATTGCAAACAGACAGTATTTATGCAGACTATGAAAAGTACGCTAACAAAAAATACCAAGTTGGCGAGAGCAATAAACTTGAAAAAATAAATGCGACCCTGCAACGTAAGGATTTGGTACTGCAATTGGCACAAGCCAATACGCAGGTTTCTTTTTATTTAACCGACCTGCAAAGATGGATGCGTACAAACCAGCAATACCAAGCACCAACGCAGTTTACAGCTTTGCCAGAAATTAATTTAAGTGATAGCAATTTGGTAAACAAGCATCCCGTGTTGCAATTTTTGCAGCAACAAATTATAGCAAAAGAACTAGCCATCAAAGCCGAACAGTCAAAGGCTAAGCCCTCTTTTAACTTGGGTGTAAATGCACAGAGCCTAGATAAGGAAAGGCAATTTTATTATGGTAGTGTTGGCATCAACATCCCTTTATTCAAAAATGGCATTAAAGCAAGGACGCAAGCCGCAAGATTAGAAACTGAAATTGCCAAAAAGGAACTGGACAAAAATCAACAGGAAATTGTAACCATCTTTTTGCAGCAAAACCAATTACAGCAGCAAAGTTTGCAACAGCTAAGCTATTATAGAACCGAAGGTTTGCCAATGGCCGAAAGCATTATCAATGCTGCACAGCGTAGCTATAAGGCAGGTGATATTGGCTACATCGAATACATCCAGAATATTAAGGATGCCATCAAAATAAAAACGGATTATTTGGCTGCTATCAACAATTACAACCAAACCATTATCCAACTTAATTATTTGCTTAACCGATAAAAATTTCAATCATGAAATCGAAGATTCACGAATACCGAAATAAAAATATAAATGTCATGAGTAAAAATATATTTCTTGTAATGCTCAGCTTGTTTATTGCAATTACATCTTGCAAAAACAAAGCAAATGAAACCAAAGCTGAACCAACAATAAAAGATACCACTGCCAATAAAGAAGAACACCATGAAACAGAAGTAACACTTACTGATGACCAAATAAAAGCCATTGGATTACAAACAGGCAGCATTGAACAGCGTAACCTAAAATCTACTTTAAAAGTAAATGGCAAACTAACACTGCCACCACAAAACCAGGCACAGGTAAGCATGTTAACAGGTGGCATTGTAAAAACCATCAATGTAACCGAAGGCACTTTTGTAAAGCAAGGGCAAACATTGGCGACGATTGTTAACAATGAAGTGATACAATTGCAGCAGGATTATTTAGAAAACAACTCGCAGCTTACTTATTTACAAGCGGAATTTAAACGCCAAACAGCGTTGCAGGAAGATCGCATTAACGCTACAAAAACTTTGCAACAAGTACAAAACGAATTGGGTGTCGCACAGGCCAAGCAAAAGGGGTTGCAAACAAAATTGCAAGTGTTGGGCATTAATGCTGCCAATATCAGCACTGCTAATTTTACCAACCATATTGCCGTAACAGCACCTATCAGTGGGTTTATACACCATATCAATTTAACCATGGGGAAATTTGCCGATGCCAATAGCATTCTCTTTGACATTGTTGACAACCGTTTCCTTCATTTGGATTTGACACTTTTTGAAAAAGATATTTCCAAAGTAAAAATTGGCGACAAAATAATGTTTACAGATGCCAACGATGCAAGCCATACGCATCCGGCAACCATATTTGCTTTGAACAAATCTTTTGAGGATAAGCAACAAGCCATTATTGCCCATGCCAAAATTGAAGAGCAAACAGAAACGCTTTTGCCTGGTATGTATGTGGAAGCAAGGATACAGATAGACAACTACAAAACCAGTGCTTTACCCGATGATGCAGTGGTGAACAATGGTGATGAACATTATATTTATGTAGAAATAAAGAAGAATCATTACAAGCAAATAGCGGTCAGTAAAGGTGTTAGCGATTTAGGCTTTACAGAAATAAAACCGTTGGAAGAAATACCAGCTAAAGCAAAAGTGGTAATTAAGGGTGCATATTATTTATTGTCGCAACTTACAAAAGGTAGTGGTGAAGAATAAAAACCAACTATAATAATGACAAAAATTTCGGAAGTTTATTTCTACGCATTAATTCCTGTAATCTCTATTCTGTTGGGTGGGGTTACAGGCATTTTTAAAACGCCGAGTGGTGCATTTCGCAGTTCGGTATTACACTTTGCAGCAGGGGTTGTTTTTTCTGTCATAGCGGTAGAATTATTGCCCGACATCATCAAAAACCATAAACCTATTGAAGTTGCAATCGGTTTTAGTTTGGGTATCATTACCATGCTTGCAGTTAAGTTTTTTGCAGAAAAATTTGAAAGCAACGCAGAAGAAAATAACAAGAAGAAGGCTTTACCAATGGGCTTATTAATAGCGTTAAGTATTGATTTGGCTATTGATGGTTTGCTGTTAGGCGTTGGCTTTGCCGCAGGTAATACCGAAGGTGTTTTGCTTTCAGTTGCTTTAGCTTTAGAAACCTTTTCTTTAGGTTTAGCAGTAGTTTTAGCTTGTGCCGATGCAAACCTTACCAAACAAAAAAATCTGTTCATTTTACTTGTATTGGGATTAACTTTTTTCATTGGGGCAATCATAGGCATTACTATGTTGGCAGGTTTATCGCAAGAAATTTTAGAATTGGTTTTGTCATTTGGTTTGGCAGCATTACTTTTTTTGGTAACAGAAGGATTACTAACTGAAGCCCATGAAGAAAAAGAAACCTTGCTGCAAACAAGTATGTTTTTCGTAGGGTTTCTTATTTTTCTTTTAATTGGCATGATTGTGTAGTTTATCAAAATAGTTTCAAATAATATAATCAAACACATGAAAGGAAATTTGCTTAAAAAGTCGAGTGGGGTTAAAAAATTAGTATTTTCTATTTTGCTTGCAATTTTTATCTATACCCTATTGGTGTTATTGAAAGTTGATATTAAGAGTAGGGTTATATTAGGGTGGGATACATTTTGCCTTTCGCTAATTGTATTGAGTTGGATATTATTTTTTACAACAACCAATGACGAACTATGTGTAGTTGTAGAGCAGCAAGATGATGGGCTAAAGGTGATTTTTATGATTGTTTTAGTAGCAATTTGTTTTAGCTTATTTGGCACTTTACTACTTTTAAACAGCAAGGCCGAATCAACATTTAATAAAATATTCCACACCGCTGTGTCTCTTTCACCAATTGTACTATCATGGATATTGCTGCATACAATTTTTGCAATCCGTTATGCACATTTATACCACGACCATAACAAATTAAATACTGGAAGCCGTATTGGCGGTATTGATTTCCCTACTAAGGAAAAGCCTGATTATGTTGATTTTGCTTATTTCTCTTTTGTGATAGGCATGACTTTTCAGGTATCAGATGTGGTAGTAAGTTCACGGGTTATCAGGCGTTTCGTTTTGATGCACAGCTTAATTTCCTTTGTTTTCAATACAATTATTGTAGCACTAACTATAAATACGATTGCGGGACTTAAACAGTAATTAATAGGTGATTCATTATTTTAAAAATTATAATTATGGACGGATTAAAATTGGACAAATGGCAGAAATCTTTTGAAGCAGAAGTGAAAAGTTTACAAACACAGTACGATGCTTTTCTGTTGCCGAAAAAGTTTGAGGATACTTATCAATTAAAAATTGATGAAACAACCCACACACTTTCTCTATGGATAGATACTGAAAATATGCCAAAGGAAATTGAGAATAGGCTATCTGAATTGCTGATAAAAACCGAGCCTGAAGATTCGGTATAAAAAGATGGAAATGATAAAGAAATATTTTTATTGCTTGCAGGCCTTACTTACAATATGTGCAATTACAAATGGTTACTCATTTTTTTACAGGTCATTTTTCAGGTCACCATTTTCTATAGTAATAAATACGATAACACCTTTGGCAGTGCTAATCTATTTACTTTTAGTTATTAAGGACAAAAAGAAGTTAAAAAAGAAAGTTCATGACCAATATCAAAAGTTCTTCAGCAAAAATTAAAAAGTTTTTTAGGGCTTTAGGGCCAGGGCTTATAACAGGTGCAAGTGATGACGATCCTTCGGGCATAGCAACTTATTCCCAAGCTGGTGCAAAATTTGGTTTGGCAACATTATGGACGGCATTGATAACATTTCCTTTAATGGCTGCCATTCAAGAAATGTGTGCAAGGATTGGTATCGTAACTTCTGTAGGGCTAACAACTACTTTAAAAAACCATTATTCAAAAACATTATTGTATTTAATGATGTTTTTTAGCGTCCCTGCTATTATCCTAAATATAGGTGCAGATATAGCAGGAATGGGTGCCGTTGCAAGCCTTATGTTCCCATCCATATCACCAATGATTTTTAGTGTTGCATTTACCATATTGCTTGTGGTATTGATAATCTATTTGCCCTACAACAAAATTGTTTCTGTATTAAAATATTTATGCTTGTCGTTGCTTCTTTACATAGCAGTTCCTTTTTTTACACACCCAAACTGGGGCAATGTTTTTCGTAGCACACTTATACCAACAATTAAATTCGACAAAGATTTTATTGAAATAGTAGTAGCTATTTTAGGTACTACCATTTCACCCTATTTATTTTTTTGGCAGGTTACTATGGAAGCAGAGGATGTGAAATCTTCTAGGCAATTGATTTTAGCCCGTACTAAAATTGTAAAGAATGAAGAAGATGCTGCTACTACAGAAAAGAAGGAAAGTAATTTTATTTCTCTATTGATAAGAAAAATGCGTTTGGATGTCAACCTTGGTATGTTGTTATCCAATTTGGTAATGTTCTTTATCATTTTGGCAACTGGTACTGCATTGTTTGGGCATGGCATCAACCAAATTGATACAGTGGAACAGGCAGCAAAGGCTTTGGAACCAGTAGCTGGTAAAGCTTCTTATTTAATTTTTACTATTGGTGTAATTGGTACTGGTTTTCTGGCAATACCTGTTTTAAGCGGTTCATTATCTTACATTGTTTCTGAAACCTTTGGTTGGAAAGGCGACCTCAATAGTAAATTTTATCAAGCAAAGCCTTTTTATATCGTCATTACTGTTTCGCTACTGCTGGGGCTATTAATTAATTATTTAGGGCTAAGTCCAATAAAAGCATTGTTATATACTGCAATTTTATATGGCTTAACCTCACCTATCCTAATAGCAATTGTACTGCATATATCAAACAATAAAAAGATAATGAAAGAGAATACCAATAGCAAACTTTCAAACTTCTTAGGGTTTCTGACTTTGATAGTAATGACGGTAGCAGCCATTGCATTGATTTATTTACAATTTTAAAACTAGCTATCAAAACATTAACATCAAATAAAATTCATCACATGTACTTTTACAATATAAAAATTAATAAAAATGAACAGACTCAATTGTTGGAAATGTGTAGTTATATTGGCATCTATCATGGGAATGGCACATGCTTTTATAGCCTAAATAAAATTATTACTACACTATACAAAAGTTGCGGATAAATATTTCCGCAACTTTTTTGTTTTAGTAAACTAATCAAAAAACAAGTTTAATGTACAGCATCTTTATAGGTAGCCTTTTATTGAGTTTATTACATGCAGTGATACCCAGTCATTGGTTACCCGTATTGGCTATTGGTAGAAAAGATAACTGGACTTTACAAGAAGTAACAATGGTAACTTTTATATCGGGATTGGCACATGCTTTAAGTACCATTGCAATTGGCATAGTGTTGAGTATGTTGGGTATGCAACTAGCAAGCAAGGTTCAATATTTCACTCATTTTGTTACCCCCCTTATCTTGCTATTATTGGGGATATTTTTTATCTATCAGCATCATCGGCATAAGCACTTTCATTTACATAAAACACCTAAACCTACATTAGCAAAAACCAAAATCATATTTGCCTTAACTGTAGCCATGTTCTTATCACCATGTATGGAAATAGAAGCCTATTTTCTATTGGCAGGAACAAAAGGTATATGGGTAGTTGTTGGTATTTCGTTGATGTACCTAAGCATTACTGTTTCGGGTATGGTGCTATGGGTAAGGCTTGCCTACAAAGGGGTACTGAAATTAAACTGGCATACGCTTGAACATAAGTCAGGCATTATAACAGGTTGGACTTTGGTAACCACAGGAATCCTATCATTTTTTATCTCATAAAACAATTTATATGTCACAAGAATGTTGCAATACTGACGAAAAGGATGTACAGAAAAAGAAACCTGTACATAAGTCTGAAAATAAAAAAGAGCATGTCCATACTGAAGGTGATGGTCATGACCATGAAGACGGTGACGAACATGATGACCACGACCACGGTAGCGGTGAGGTAGAAGGTTGGAAAGCTCATTGGCAATTACTTTCTTCTTTAGCAATCCTACTGGTGATGCTGGTGTTTGAGTTTGGCTTTAAGTTCAAGCCAGTATTTCCTATCGACCTTATCATTTATGCCATTGCTTATTTATTGGCTGGCTACAACGTGTTGAAACTCGCTTTTGTAAAAGCCAAAAGGTTCGACTTCTTTAATGAATTCTTTTTAATGAGCGTAGCAACCGTTGGGGCATTCAGCATTGGTTCGTACAGCGAAGGTGTGGCAGTTATGGTTTTCTATTCCATTGGTGAATGGTTCCAAGATTCAGCAGTAAACAAGGCAAAACGCAGTATTAAAGCCTTAATGGATATTCGCCCAGATGAAGTAACGGTTTTGCGTAATGGTACGGCACAGGTTGTCCATCCAAATGAAATACAGGTAGATGAAATCATACAGGTAAAAGCTGGTGAAAAAGTAGCGTTGGATGGTGAACTGGATTCAGAAGCAGCGACCTTCAATACGGCTGCACTTACTGGCGAAAGCAAACCCGATACAAAGCGTAAAGGTGAACAGGTTCTTGCTGGTATGATTAACCTTGACAAGGTTTCTGAAATAAAAGTGAAGTCGCTTTTTAAGGATAGCAAGCTGAGCAAGATTTTGGAAATGGTGCAGGATGCCACAGCAAGGAAATCACAGACACAATTGTTCATCAGCAAGTTTGCAAAAATCTATACACCTATCGTTTTTGCATTGGCATTGGGTGTTTGTTTAATCCCTTACTTTTTTGTTCATCCTTATGTTTTCAATGTGTGGTTTTATCGGGCTTTGGTATTCCTGGTAATCAGTTGCCCATGTGCTTTGGTAGTATCAATTCCATTGGGATATTTTGGAGGAATAGGCTTGGCTTCTCGCAATGGGATATTATTCAAGGGTTCCAATTTCTTGGATGTTATCACGAAGGTTAATGTAGTTGTGATGGATAAAACTGGAACACTGACCAAAGGTGTTTTCAAGGTGCAGGATGTGGTAACAAAGGACATTGAAAGAGATGCACTGGTGAAACTAACAGCAACTCTGGAAAGCAATTCGACACACCCAATTGCAAAGGCAGTTGTTGCCTATGCAGGTGATATTATCAAAAATACAAAAGCAGAAAATGTAGAAGAAATATCAGGACATGGCCTGAAAGGAACAGTTGACGGAAAGAGTATTTTGGCAGGTAACGTAAAACTATTGAAGAAATTCAATATTGACTATCCAAAAGAAATAGAAACCCTTGTTGATACGGTTGTAGTCATTGCGGTTAATGATAAATACGCTGGGCATATAACCATTGCAGATGAAATAAAAGAAGATGCAAAACAGGCAATTGATGAAATGCACAGTTTGAAAATTCAAACGGTCATGTTATCGGGCGACAAACAATCTGTTGTATCAAAAGTGGCACAGGCATTGGGCATCGAAAATGCCTATGGTGATTTGCTGCCAGAAGGTAAAGTGGAGAAGGTACAAGCATTGAAGAATGAAGGCAAGCATATTGCATTCGTGGGTGATGGTGTGAACGATGCACCTGTGGTGGCATTGGCTGATGCTGGCATTGCAATGGGTGGTTTGGGTAGTGATGCTACCATTGAAACTGCCGATGTCGTTATTCAAAATGACCAGCCTTCAAAGATTGTAATGGCCATCAAAATTGGTAAGATAACAAGGCGTATTGTGTGGCAGAATATTACCATAGCAATGGTGATAAAGGTTGTTGTTTTAGTATTAGGTGCTGGTGGTATTGCGACTTTATGGGAAGCGGTAATTGCAGATGTAGGTGTTGCTTTATTGGCAATTTTAAATGCAGTAAGAATTCAAAGGATGAAATTGTAATGTAAATTTTTCTAAAAAATATTTGCTCAATTCAATCATTGTATCGTAATATTACGATACAATTAAAAAAAATGGGTGTTACGAAATCGGAAGAGTTTTCAGTGAAAGATAATAGAGTTGCCCGCTATGCTAAGGCATTATCTCATCCTGCACGTATTGCAATATTAAAGTTACTAATAAAAAAACAGTCTTGTATTTGTGGTGATATTGTAGATGAATTACCTCTCTCGCAAAGCACTGTTTCACAGCATTTAAAGGAACTAAAGCTAGCAGGATTGATAAAAGGTGATATTGATGGTACAAAAGTATGCTATTGTATAGATGATAAAGAATGGGCTGTTGCAAAAATTGCATTTGCTGAACTTTTTGAAAGCATAAAGGCTGTAAATACGAATTGCTGCTAATTTTTTTGCCCATATTAATCGGTATTTGACGATAAATAAATAATAAAACTTAGAAATTATGAAACTTTCAGAAATTAAAAAGCACTTACAAAACGCTACATCGGTAAATTTTGAATTACCAACTGGTGAGTATGTACCAGAGCATTTTCACGTTACAGAAATTGGTTTAGTTACTAAACATTTTATTGATTGTGGTGGAACGGAAAGGCTAGAAAAAGTTGTAAACTTTCAACTATGGGATGCCAACGATTTTGAACATCGTTTAAAGCCACAGAAGCTATTGAATATTATTAAACTATCTGAGGAAAAATTGGGTATTGGTGATTTAGAGATAGAAGTTGAATATCAGGCTGAAACGATAAGCAAGTACGGATTGCATTTTAATGGTAATAACTTTTTATTAGTACCAAAGTTTACTGCGTGTTTGGCTCAAGATAGTTGTGGCATTCCTCCTTCAAAGCAAAAAATAAGTATTAACGATACACAGGTTGTAAAAGAAAGTAGTTGTACACCGCGTGGTGGATGCTGTTAAAATTACATCATGCAATTAACCAACATTATACCTGAGCATTATGCACAAATAGAAGCTATCTATTTGCAAGGTATTGCTAGTGGCTATGCAACTTTTCAAACTACTGCACCCACATGGCAAGAATGGGATAAGGGGCATTTGCCTTTTTGTAGAATTGCTGCGGTACTAGGAAATGATATAGTAGGATGGATTGCTTTATCGCCAGTAAGTGCAAGACAAGTTTATAAAGGGGTTGCAGAGATTAGTATATACGTGGCAGCTATGCAACGGGGAAAAGGTATAGGCAAAACATTGATGCTTGCAGCTATTAAAGAGAGTGAGGATAATGGCATTTGGACTTTACAATCAGGTATTTTTAAAGAAAACAGAAGTAGTATTCAACTGCATTTGCGATGTGGTTTTAGAGAAATAGGTTATAGAGAAAAAGTTGGTTGCATTGATGGCGTATGGAAAGATAATGTTATTATGGAAAGACGCAGTAACATAATTGGAATATAAACTTAAAAAAATATAATATGTCAGCTCAAAATTGTGCTCCAGTTGTTGAAAGAAAAAAGTTGGGGTTTTTAGATAGATTTTTAACCCTTTGGATTTTTATCGCAATGGCAATGGGTGTTGGGATAGGTTATTTTTTCCCGTCATCTTCTACATTTATTAATTCATTTTCTAGTGGTACAACCAATATTCCTTTGGCAATTGGCTTAATACTTATGATGTATCCACCATTAGCAAAAGTGCGTTACGAAAAAATGGGTGAAGTATTTAAAGACACCAAAGTATTAGGTGCTTCGCTGTTTCTCAATTGGATTATTGGCCCTATTTTAATGTTCGTGTTAGCTATAGTATTTCTACAAGGTTATCCTGAATACATGATAGGCTTAATTCTCATTGGCCTTGCACGTTGTATAGCCATGGTAGTAGTTTGGAATGAACTAGCAGAAGGCAACCGAGAGTATGCAGCAGGTTTAATTGCCTTAAACAGCATTTTTCAAGTGTTACTTTATAGTGTCTATGCCTACATCTTCATCACTGTTCTGCCGCCTGTTTTTGGTATCAAAGGCTTGCAGGTAAATATTACCATTGTAGAAATTGCAAAAAGTGTAGGTATTTATTTAGGTATTCCATTTGCAGCAGGCGTTATTAGCCGTTATAGCTTAATAAAACTAAAGGGTGAAGATTGGTTTCAAAACAAATTTGTACCATTTGTTTCACCCATTACATTAATTGCTTTGCTGTTTACCATAGTAGTAATGTTTAGCTTAAAAGGGCAATTAATAGTGCAAATACCAATGGATGTGGTGCGTATTGCCATACCTCTCGTTATTTACTTTTCCATCATGTTTGTGGTTAGTTTTTTTGTAGGCAAATATTTTGGTGCAGATTATTCTCGCAGTACATCCATAGCATTTACTGCCACGGGCAACAATTTTGAATTGGCAATTGCTGTAGCTATTGGTGTATTTGGTATTAATAGTGGAGAAGCTTTTGCCGGGGTTATTGGGCCTTTGGTAGAAGTACCAGCTTTAATTGCCCTAGTAAATCTTGCATTCTGGTTTAGAAAAAAATATTATACCCAACCCACAATAAAATAAGAAATGAGACTATTAACAGCTTTAATATTATGCTTTTGTCTAATTGGCATAACACATGCACAACCAAAGAAAAACACAGGCAATAAGCTTTATCCTTCCATACAAACCTATTTACAAAACGCAGAGAAGAATTTTAATATAATACCAAAGGAAAGAAAAGAACAGTTACAAAAAATTGCACTTTACATTACCACTAACCTAAAAACTGAAAAAAAGGCTAATCTGCTCTTTATATGTACACACAACAGCCGTAGAAGCCACATGGGACAATTGTGGGCTACTGCTGCTGCGGAATACTACGGCATTACAGGAATAAGTAACTATTCAGGTGGTACAGAAATGACTGCATTTAATGAGCGTGCAGTAAAAGCATTGGTAAAAGCTGGCTTTGTAATAACAAAAAAAACAGAAGATGCCAATGCAAAATACGAATCGAAGTATGGCGAAACATTGCCAGTAATTATTTCTTTTTCTAAAAAATACACGGACGAGCCAAATCCAACATCAAATTTTGCTGCTATAATGACTTGCTCACAAGCAGATAAAAATTGTCCTATTGTGTATGGTGCTACAACACGGATTGCAGTACCATATGACGACCCAAAAGAAGCGGATGGTAAGCCTAATGAAACAGAAACCTACGATGAACGTGTTAAGCAAATAGCCACAGAAGTACTCTATGCTTTTTCATTAGTAAAAGGTAGAAAATAACACAATCGCATTACATTTAAATATCAATATCATGACTATTGCACTTTTCAGCGATATACACGCTAACCTACCTGCCTTGCAAGCTTTTTTTAAAGATGTAGAGGCACGTAATCCAGATTCACTCTATTGCTTAGGCGACTTAGTGGGCTACAATATTTGGCCTAACGAAGTGATTAACGAAATACGCAAACGTAAAATACCTACCATAGCAGGTAATTACGACTTTGGTATTGGTAGAGCCAGCAACGATTGTGGTTGTGCCTATAAAACCGATGACGAAAAAGCTAACGGTGCTGTCTCAATATCGTTTACCAACGAGATAGTAAAGGATGATGAAAGAGCCTATTTAAGAACCTTACCAGCACATATAAAAGTAGAGTTTCAGTTGAATAATGACAAGCTAAACCTATTGCTGGTTCATGGTAGCCCACGCAAAATAAACGAATACCTGTTTGAAGATAGAGACGAGAAAAGTATGCTACGCATTATGGAACAAGCCGATGCAGACATTATGTGCTTTGGGCATACGCACAAGCCTTATCATAGAATTATGGATGGCGGTGTAGATGGGCAGCATCATTTTCGCCATGCTATTAATATAGGTTCGGTAGGTAAGCCAAAAGATGGCAACCCACAAGGCGGCTATGTAATGCTTACTATTAATGATAATAGTTCGGTGCTTGATAGAGAGAGTTTACAGGTAGAATTTATTCGCTTTGATTACGATATAGAAACTGCTGCTAAAGCAGTAGAAAACTGCCCATTACCCAATGCTTATGCCGAAAGTTTGCGTAAAGGCATTTAAAATATTTATAACAAATGAAAATTGTATTATTCTCTGATGTTCATGCCAACCTATATGCTTTTGAAAAAGCCATGCAAAGTATAGATGCACAACAACCCGATGCCATTTATTGCCTTGGTGATTTGGTAGGCTACCATATTTATCCAAATGAAGTAATTAACGAAGTGCGTAAAAGAGGCATTGCTACCATAGCTGGTAATCACGATGCAAAAGTGGCAAAGCTAACACCTGAAAAACTGGCTGAAGGTGGTAAAAACTATGCTTATAGTTTAATAGGTGATAGCGAAAAAGCATACTTAGCCACCTTGCCAGCACATATACGCTTAGAGTTTAAGCTAAAAGGGCAATTGTTGACTGTTCTATTGGTACATGGCAGCCCTACAAGCAATGACGAGTATTTATTAGCAGATAAAGACGAAGCCGAATTTATAGACGTATTTACCCATGCAAATGCTGATATTCTATGCTTTGGTCATTCTCATAAGCCTTATCATAGAGTGCTTACAAACGTGGTAGATGGGCAAGCCAATTATTTGCACGCCATTAATACAGGCTCGGTAGGTAAGCCTAAAGATGGCAACCCACAAGGTGGTTACGTGGTGCTTACCATTAATGACAACAGCAGTACAACCGTCAAAAATTCTGTTGCGATAGAATTTATACGCTTTGATTATGATGTAGAACAAGCGGCTAAAGACATAGAAGACAGTCCATTATCTAACGAGTTTGCCGACATGTTACGACAAGCCTATTAAACAACCATCAAACCATATTAATATGAACTTTCCAGAAAACTTGTATTACTCAAAAGAACATACTTGGTTAAAAGTAGAAGGCGAAGTAGGCACCATTGGTATTACTGAATTTGCCCAAGGCGAACTTGGTGAAATTGTGTACGTAGATATGCCAAACATTGGCATTACTTACCAGCAAAATGCAGTTTTTGGCTCTATTGAAGCATTAAAAACAGTAAGTGATTTGTTTATGCCCATACATGGCAAAGTATTGGAAACCAATGCAACGCTATTAAAAGAACCAACCCTTGTGAATACCGACCCATTTGGTGCAGGTTGGATAATGAAAGTAACCATACTAAACCTTAAAGAATTAGCCAATTTACTATCTGCAACCGACTATACTGAATCTATTAAATAAAATACAACACTCTAAAAACAACAATTATGAAACAGTTACCCGTTATTAAAAGCTTATTAGCTACACTATTTTCAGTGGTTATATTCAGCTTTGCATCAGCACAAACTACACCACCTGCAAGCCCTGCCGATACCGCAAGAGGCACTCTGAAAAGTGGGGCTAAAATTACTATTAGCTACTCAAGCCCATCAGTAAAAAATAGAAAAATATGGGGTGCATTAGTACCATTTGAAAAAGTGTGGCGTGCTGGTGCTAACAACGCCACTGAAATTACTACTGATAAAGACATTACTGTGGATGGTCGCAAACTAGTTGCGGGCAAGTATAGCATTTACGCAATACCTACAGAAGATTTGTGGTCAATTATTTTTAGCTCACAAACAGGGCAACCCGGTATGAACCATGATGGTAGTACCACACTTGATTTTAGCAAAGAGTTGTTTCGTGCACTTGCTAAAACAAAAAAATCAAAAGCAATGAATGAACGTTTAATATACACTATAAATAAGAAAGGGTTCGTGCTAAGTTGGGAAAATTTAGATGTAATAGTACCGATGAAATAAAGTACAAACAACGCTACTTAGAAATTTAAAACAGCCGCTTCTATTGCAGAAGTGGCTGTTTGTTTTTTACAAAAAACAAGTTTATTCAGCATTTGTTTTGGCGTGTCCTGCTTGGGCAGGTCGGGCTTTTCGTTCCTAGTCCTCACCGCTTGCAGCGGTTGTGGGCTATCCACTGCAATCCCTCACGATAGCCTAAAATATTGCCATAATCCAACTATAATATTCTTTTAAAATAGCATAAAACTCAGCGAAATCTGCGTTTTCTGCGAGACCCAAAAATAAAATATGAAAAAGAAACTTCTATTAGTTTGTGTCGAGAACAGCAACCGTAGCCAAATGAGTCAAGCGTTTGCCATTATTAATGGCGGTGATCAATTTGAAGCCCTTAGTGCAGGTAGTAAACAAAGCGGTATTGTAAACCCCAAAGCTATTGCAGTCATGAACGAACTTGGTTACGACTTATCTACCCACGATAGCAAAAGCCTAGACGAAGTAAAAGCCTTCGCACCGTTTGATGCTGTAGTAACTATGGGCTGTGGCGATGCTTGCCTTTGGATGCCTGCTAAACGCTTTGTAGATTGGGTAATACCTGACCCAAAACACATGGAACCGCAAGCATTTAACGAAGTAAGAGACTATATAGAAGGTAAAGTAAAGGACTTAATTGCCGAGTTAGAAGGAGAATAATAACGCAGAATCCAACCTGCAAAAGAGCCACAATTCTGCCAACCCTACAGCACACATGCTAAAGTTTACAATACTTTCGGGTAGTTTTGCCAAAAAAGCATTTAATGAAACTCTACATAAAAAACATGGTTTGCAGCAGGTGCAATATGGTAGTAAAAGCCCAATTCGAAAGTAATGGGCTGTGCCCCATATCTGTCACTTTAGGCGAAGTCGAAATTGAAGAACAATTAACAAAAGCCCAATTACAGCAACTAGACATTGCTTTAAAACAAGTAGGTTTTGAAATAATTGACGACCACAAAAGCCAAATTATTGAAAGAATAAAAAACACGATTGTAACATTGGTTCACCACTCACCTGAAAACATCAAGACCAACCTTTCCGAATTTATTGCCTCACAAATCCATCATGATTACAGTTATTTAAGCAACCTCTTTTCAGAAGTAGAAGGAACAACAATTGAAAAATATTTTATTGCTCAGCGAATTGAAAGGGCAAAAGAATTGTTGGTTTACAACCAACTAACGTTGTCAGAAATTGCCGACCAATTAGGTTATAGCAGTGTTGCCTACTTATCCAACCAATTCAAAAAAGTAACAGGCTTTACACCTACTTATTTCAAGTCTATTAAAGAACATAAACGCAGGAATATTGAAGAGCTATAAATCTTACAAATCCTATCCATAATTCCATAACAACACCTGCAAAAACCTAAGTTAGTTTTGTGTCAAATTAAAAAAAATGACACATACATATAGCATTACAGGCATGACATACACAAGCTGCCAATCCAAAGTACAGGGCTTACTATCAAAAATTGAAGGCGTAACAAACGTATCCATCAACCTGCAAAAAGCAACAGCAGATATAGAAATGACAAAGCACATTTCCCTAAACACTTTTAAAGCAGCTTTGCAGGATTATCCTAAATACCAAATTGAAGAAGCGGAAAACAAACCTGTTATTGTAGCCTTTGCAGAAGAAGAAACCAAAACTTGGTTGGCTACTTACAAACCCATTCTATTAATCTTCGCCTACATTACTACAATATCTTTCATAGCTTCTTTCCAGCACAGTACAATCAATTGGATGGACACCATGAGGATATTTATGGCAGGGTTCTTTCTCACATTCTCTTTCTTTAAAATGCTGGACTTAAAGGGCTTTGCAGAAAGCTATGCCATGTACGATGTGGTTGCAAAAAAGCTAAATAGTTGGGGCTTTATTTATGCTTTTATAGAATTGGCTTTGGGTATTGCCTATGCAATCAATTTTCAACTTTTTGCTACTAGCATTGTTACTATAGTTGTAATGACAGTTAGTATAATTGGGGTACTACAAAGCGTATTCAACAAGCGTAAAATAAAATGTGCCTGTTTGGGTGCTGTGTTCAATTTGCCCATGAGTACAGTTACCATAATTGAAGATGCTTTAATGATTGCTATGGGTGCAGCGATGATTTTGAGCATGTTATAAACAACAAGTCCATTAACAAAAACCTTTCGCTGGTTTAACTTAATTTTGCAATAATGAAAAAAATAGTAGCCATATTCTTCTTAACAATCTACAGTTTCACAACTGTGGGGGCTACTGTACACATGCACTATTGCATGAACAAACTAATTGGTGCAAGCCTTTACCACGGCAAAGAAACTAAATGCGAAAAATGTGGTATGCACAAATCAGCCACAAAAGGCTGCTGCAAAGACGAACATAAGTTTATAAAGCTGGAAAGGGAACACCACAAGACACAACCTGCTACCAGCCTAACTTTTTTCAATACCCCAATAGTTCTACCATCTTTTTTCACATACAATCAGGCTATCGTTTCATCAGTAACCGAAACCTATCCTGCAAGCAATGCACCCCCAAATATTCAGGGGCAAAAGCTTTACATACTTAATTGCATTTTCAGAATTTAATACTTTGAATGTTTATAGTTTTTTAGTACATGGCTACATAGTCATGTACTAACCGTCGTTTATTTATATCAAACATTCAATTTTATACAATGAAGAAGTTAATCATCCTTGCAATAGCAATAGTTACGTTAAGCCCAACAGTAAAAGCACAACACGACCACCATACTACACAAACGAGTAAAGACACAATAAAAACGGCTTCTGTTTCAAAACTGCTTCCCACTTATTACAGCATTAAAGATGCTTTGGTAACAGGTAAAGCAGAAGTAGCAGCTACCAAAGCTGGTGAGTTTGTAAAAGCCATTAATGGCATTGATATGAAAACTTTATCAGAAGCCGACCATACAACTTTTATGGCGGTAAATGAAAAGCTGGCTTTTGATGCAGAACATATTGCAGAAAGCAAAGACCTCACCCATCAAAGAGACCATTTCAAATCCTTCTCTGATAATTTTTTCACATTGGCTAAGGCAGTTAAATTATCTGCAAACCCTGTTTATCAACAATATTGCCCAATGAAAAAGGCAACTTGGTTAAGCAGTGAAGCTGCTATCAAAAATCCTTATTATGGTAGTGCCATGCTTACTTGTGGCTCAGTAAAAGCAACCTTGTAATAATCATCTTATAAAAGGTACAGGCTATAAAACGCCTGTACTTTTTAGCTTATCCTTCACCATGCAAAAGTTATTAAAAGCTATTGCTATGTTTTTGTATCGTGTACTGAAATCAATTTTCATCCGAAAAAAAGACTGTTGCAAATAGCCATAAAACCTAAACAAATGAAACAAGTAATTATTGCTTTGTTTCTTGCTTTGTTGTGCAATAGTTCATTTGCACAGCATCAACACAATATGCAGGAAATGCCTGTAACAAAAGCAAAAGAAACAACCACAAAAACAATCGTTAACAATAACCCACCAAAAACAGTTCGTTACGATTTATACATCACAGATACCATAGTAACCTTTGGCAAAAAATCAAAAAGGGCTATTGCTGTAAATGGGCAGATACCCATGCCCACACTCACTTTTACCGAAGGTGATACAGCAGAAATTTATGTACACAACGAGTTGAACGAAGAAACCTCTTTGCATTGGCATGGTTTGTTTTTACCCAACCAATACGATGGTGTTCCCAACCTTACTCAAATGCCTATCAAGGCACACACCACACATTTGTACAAGTTTCCCATCATTCAGCATGGCACACATTGGTATCATAGCCACACAGGTTTGCAGGAACAAATTGGCATGTATGGCATGTTCATTATGAACAAAAGAAAGGAACTGGATATACCCACAATTCCAGTAATTCTTAGTGAATGGATAGACATGAACCCAAAAGAAGTACACCGTAGTTTACATGCTGCCACCGATTGGTTCGCTGTACAAAAAGGAAGTACTCAAAGTTATACAGAAGCCATAAAGCAAGGCTGGTTCAAAACCAAAGTTGCCAACGAATGGAAACGCATGAACGCAATGGATTTAACCGATGTGTATTATGATAATTTTTTAGTAAACGGCAAAAACCAAAATGAGCAACCGCAATTTAAAGCAGGTGATAAAGTAAGGTTGCGTATAGCAAACGGTGGGGCATCCGATTATTTTTGGTTGTCCTATGCAGGTGGCAAAATAACAGTAGTAGCAACTGATGGCAACGATGTAGAACCAGTAGAAGTAGATAGGCTAATTATAGCTGTTTCTGAAACCTATGATGTAATAGTAACCATCCCTGAAAATAAAAGCTACGAGTTTTTGGTAACGCCTGAAGATAGAACCAAACATGCTTCCTTATGGTTGGGCAGTGGTGAAAAAGTGGCAGCCACAAAAATGAAACGCCCTAAATATTTTGCTGGCATGAAGATGATGAATGACATGATGGATATGAAGGGCAATATGATAGAAATGGAAGGGATGAAAATGGAAAACCAAATCATGGATATGAACACCGTTATGTACCCTGAAATAACTGGTGTGGAAGAACCAAAAGCAAAAAAGAAGAAAGCACAAACAGCAACAGGGCATGAAGGACATACCATGCAAATGCCTAACAATAACAGTATGCAAGGCATGAACATGGCTGCTGAAACTGGCGATATTGTAACGCTTAATTACACCATGTTGCGTTCACCTGAAAAAACTGTATTGCCCACTGGCAATACAAAAGAATTGAAGTTTGACCTTACAGGAAATATGAACCGTTATGTATGGAGCTTGGACAACAAAGTGGTTTCTGAAAGCGATAAAATTCTCATAAAAAAAGGTGAAAACGTAAGGGTTATTTTGTACAACAACTCTATGATGCGGCATCCCATGCACTTGCATGGACATGACTTTAGGTTGTTGAATGGACAAGGTGATTATGCACCCTTGAAGAATATTATTGACATCATGCCAATGGAAAGGGACACCATTGAATTTAATGCCAATGTAGAAGGCGATTGGTTTTTTCATTGCCATATTTTGTACCACATGATGAGTGGCATGGGCAGGGTTTTTACTTATGAAAATCAAGCACCAAACCCAGAAATACCAAACCCTAAATTAGCGAAAAGAAAACTGTTTGCAGATGATAGGGAATTTCATTTAATGGGTAAGGTTAGTATAGAAAGCAATGGTACAGATGGCGAAGCAATGCTTGCAAACACACGTTGGAAACTAAGTACACTTTGGCACTTGGGCTACCACGATATGCATGGTTACGAAAGTGAAACAATGATAGGGCGTTACTTAGGAAGGATGCAATGGTGGTTTCCTTATGTTGGTTTCGATTACCACTACAAAGAGCCTAATATGAATGAAAAAAATATTTTTGGCAACGATGAGAAAAATATTTTTGGGCAATCAAGTAATAAAAATAATCGTAAAACAATAGTTGCTGGTATTGCCTACACATTGCCGATGCTATTTATGGCAGACATGAGAATAGATGACGATGGTAAACTTCGTTTTCAATTGGGCAGAGAAGATGTACCAATTACAAAACGACTACGTTTTAACATGATGATAAATACCGACAAGGAATACATGGCTGGTTTTAGGTACATCGTTTCAAAATACTTTAACCTTTCAACCCACTTTGATAGTGATATGGGCTTAGGTGGTGGTATAACTATCACCTATTAAACCAAACAATAAATCTTACAAATCATTGCCAAAATTCCACAATAGGCAGCCAAAACAAAGAATTTACTTTTGTGGTATCATTAACCGATAACAAACAAATCAACATGAAAAAATCAATCTTGGTACTTATGCTTGTCATTGCTTCTGCAACAACCATATTTGCCCAAACCAAAAAAGATAGCACGGCAAAGAAAACAGCCATGTCAGCAACAAAATACAGTTGCCCGATGCACCCGAAAGAAATGTCTGACAAACCTGGCAAGTGTGCTATTTGCAAGATGGATATGGTAGCAGTAAAGAAAAAAGCACACAAAGACAGCACTGCTAAGAAGCCAATGATGGACATGAAAATGTAATCTTATAAAAGTTTGTAAGGTGCAGGATGTTTTAGCGTCTTGCACCTTATTAAATTGTTTCAAATTCATTTAACCGTACTTTTACACAGTGAAAAAATTATTGCTCATATTTGTTTTGGCAGCCTATTCAGTAGCTGCAATGGGCATTAACCTTAATTATTTCTACTGCTGTAAAAAACTTACAAGCATTACCTTCTCGCAACCACAAGAAGAAAAAGATTGCACCCATAAAACAAAAAAAGGCTGCTGCGATACCAAGACGGTGACCGTTAAGCTAAAAGCTGACCAAGTTAAAAACGAGGTTGCCCAAACAACGTTTGCCAATCACCAACTTTACCTTCTTCCAACACATAATTATACGGTTGATATTGCATTTGTACCTACATCGGTTAGCAAAGTATTATACCAAAAACCGCCACCTTCCTGCTTCCCTTCTATACAGGTTCTCTATTGCGTTTTCAGGATATGATTTGATTAAATGAAAATTATACATGCCTTTAAAAGGTATGGCTATGCTTTTATTTATTTCAATTACATATTAAATCTCAAAAAATGAAAACGTTTAAAATAATCCTTGCAACCTTGTTTGCAATAGTAATACTACAATCTGTTAATGCACAAAGCGATAAATCACAAAGAGTAGAAAGTAAGAAAACAGATATAGAACAGGCTTTCGGTTACTCATGCCCCATGCACCCAGATGTAATGAGTGCCACACCGGGCAAATGTCCAAAATGTGGGTCAACTTTTGTTATCAATAGAAAGGGCAGCAAACAAGTAGAAACTACATCTTACTCATGCCCAATGCACCCCAATGTTGTAAGTCAAGTACAAGGCAAATGCACAAAATGCGGTTCTCAATTCGTGGTTAATAGGGTTGGCAGCAAACAGGTAGAAAAAACTACTTATTCATGCCCAACACATACAAGTCTTGTTTGTGAAAAACCCGGCAAATGCCCACAGTGCGGCATGGCTTTAGCCGAAGTGAAAGTAAAAACCAAACTTAAAAAGGGCTAATACAACAATCAATTTAATAGCATAAAACTTTCTCTATAGTGCAGCCTAATAAACTGTGCCATAGATGGTTTTCTAAATTAATTTACAATGCGTAAAACATATAGCATTGCTGTATTGTTGTTAATTATAACAAGCTTTACGGCAACCGCACAAAAGAAAAATACCAAGACTGAAACACTCAAAGTATATGGCACTTGCGAGCAGTGCAAACATAGGATAGAAAACACTTTGGCAAGCTTGGGTACATATAAAGCCAACTGGAATATCGCAACAAATTTACTGACTGTTAGCTACGACAGCGTTAAATTATCCAAAGCAAAAATCCAAAAAAAACTGGCATCAGTTGGGCATGATACAGAAGCGTTTCAAGCAGATGATAACACTTACAAAAATCTTCCTAAATGTTGCTATTATGATAGGTACAAACAGCCTGAACTATTATTGCCCATTGGCGATACAATGAAGATAGCAGCAATGGATACTATCCAAAAATCTGTTGCTTTACAAGCCCCAACAAAAGTGCATACTATAACAGGTGTAGTGTTGGAAGAAGACAAACAAGGTAAAATATTACCATTGGCAAATGCAACAGTGCGTTGCTTAAATACCAAGCAAACAAGCACAACCGATAGCTTGGGTGTGTTTCAATTATCTTGCAATATCCCTATGCAGATTATTGTAGGTTATGTTGGCTACAAAACAGATACAGTAAGCATCACATCACCCAACGAAATAAAAGTAATACTGCAAAATACCACTTCAAAAAACCTAAATGAAGTAGTGGTAACATCTAAACAGTTCTCTTCTTTTGTATCTACTATCAGCACCCTCAATACATTAAACATCAGCTCTAAGGAAATTACAAAAGCCGCCTGTTGCAACCTATCAGAAAGTTTTGAGACCACCCCTTCGGTGGATGTTTCTTATGCCGATGCTGTAACTGGTATTAAGCAAATACAGTTGCTGGGCTTATCTGGTAACTACACACAAATAACCACTGAAAATATCCCTGAAATCCGTGGGTTGTCGGGCAGTTATGGTTTAACGTTTGTGCCAGGCCCTTGGTTAGAAAGTGTTCAGGTAACAAAAGGTACTGGCTCGGTAGCAAACGGCTATGAAAGTATTGCTGGGCAGATAAATATTGAAGAAAAGAAGCCCGATAAAGCAGAAAAATTATTTGTGAATGCTTATGCCAATGTGTTGGGAAGGTTGGAAGCCAGTGTTAATTATACCAAGAAGCTGAACGATAAATGGTCGAGCAGTTTACTAACCCATGTTAACGGTGTTGGCACAAAAACGGATGACAATAAAGATGGCTTTTTAGATATACCAATTGGTCGTCAGTTTAATATTATCAACCGTTGGCGGTATTACAACAACAAGGGTTTGATTGCACAATTTGGCATTAAAGCCTTGAGCGATAATAGACAAGCTGGCCAAGTAGATTTTAATCCATCAACAGATAAGCTTACCACAAACAAATATGGTGTTGGTATTGATGTGCAGCAGTACGAAGCTTTTGGTAAAATTGGTTATGTGTTTCCTCAAAGAAAATACAAGAGCATTGGCTTTATTTTTTCTGCTATTGATTATACCAACAATGCCTATTATGGTACTACCAAATACGATGGTAAACAGACTTCTTTTTATGCTAATTTTATTTATCAATCCATCATTAAAACTACCGAGCATAAATTTAGGACAGGGCTAAGTTTTGCTAACGATTCCTACAAGGAAACCTTCACTATAAAAAACTATAAAAGGCAGGAAACCGTGCCAGGTGCCTTCTTTGAATACACGTTTACACCATCTTCAAAATTTACGGCTATTGCAGGTATCAGAGCTGATTATCATAACGAGTTCGGCCTCATAACCACACCACGTTTAAACTTGAAATACGATTTTACGCCAAAAACAAACCTTCGCTTTTCAGTTGGTTCAGGTTTTAGGGTGGCTAATATTTTTGCAGAAAATACAGGTGTTTTTGTAAGTGCAAGGCAGTATAATATTATCAGCCCAAGTAATAATTTTGGTTATGGATTGAATCCTGAAAAAGCTTGGAACTATGGTATCAATTTTACGCACCAGTTCAAATTAAACAACCGTGCAGGTTCATTTAGTATAGATGCTTATCGTACAGATTTTGCGAACCAAACTGTGGTGGATGTAGATGCTAATCCTCAGCAAATAAACTTTTATAACCTTATTGGAAAATCCTATTCCAACAGTTTACAAGCTGAGTTGAATTATGAACTGGCAAAAAAACTGGATGTCCGTTTAGCCTACCGTTGGTTAGATGTGAAAACAACATATCATGGTGCTTTATTGGAAAAGCCATTAACAGCTAACCACCGTGCCTTCATCAATTTGGCTTATGAAACCAGTAATCATTTTAAGTTTGATTTGACAACGCAATGGTTTAGCAGAAAACGGTTACCCATAACATTAAGCAACCCAAGCGATAAGCAAATGGGTGATTATTCACCAGCGTTTTTACAGATGACGGCACAAATTACAAAGCAATTTGGCAAGGTGTGGGATGTATATATTGGTGGCGAGAACCTGACCAATTACACACAGCAAAACCTGATTGTTTCTGCTAAACAACCGTTCAGTCCTTACTTTGATGGCTCAATAATTTGGGGGCCTGTAAACGGTAGGATATTGTATATGGGTGTACGGTTTAGAGTCTTGTAGAATGTCTTCAAATACTGATATGCTTTTCAGTTACAGCATACCCACTGCGGCCATATTATCCATGTAAAATGAAAAGGCCGTAGTCGGTATGCTGCTAATGTTTGCGTCCACTCATACTACTGGGCTTTGTTCCATGCTTGCACTTGGCCCAGCAGCATGAGAGGCCTTGGTGAAAGATGCTACTATTGTTTGTTAGTGTATAACTATGCTTTTGTTACTGAAATTTTAGTCAGTTTTCTTTTCAATGTGCCATTGATTATCATACAATGAAAGGTAGATGGTATGCTTCTTTGGTATGTTAAAATCAATGTTGACCAATGTTGCAAATGGACTGACCTTTTTATAAACGGTAGTATATTCTACAAGTGCAGTTTTGCCATCCTCACCCTCTTTTGTGGTAATGATTTCTGCAATATCTACATCCGCAAGCTTTACTTTTTGAATTTCAATAGCCTTATCTTTTTCAGAAGTTGCTAATAAGTAAGGTTTTGCCTTTTCTGTGAAACTTATAAGCGGTTTGCCAACTTCAACCAATTTTTGTTTCTGTTGAATTGTTACAAACCCATCCTTTTCCAATCCTGCATCTAACATTTTATAGGCATGTTTTGGGTCACTGCAATAGATGTCGTAATCCAATATTTTAGGATAACCGAGTTCTTTTTTGATGATTTCTGCAACTGTCTTCTGGTCTAATTTTTTAGAGCTGCAACCTACTATTAATAAGCAAGGCAGTAATAAAATTGATGCTACTTTTTTCATGGTCGTAAATTTTTTAGTTAAGTAATAATAGTTGTTGAACTGTTAGTATTCCTGTATTTTATCAATCATTTGTTGCAATGTGTCAATGACAATTTCCTTATCCCTTGTTTCTGCTGAATAAGATTTGCTTCGCATACTGTCGTAGGAAAGATCTTCTTGATGTGGGGTAGATAAATGCGGTACGATGGTTTTAAAAATAGCGTTCATGGAACGGGCTATCAGTATTTTTAAATCATCTGCCGAACGTAGTATCAATGCCATTTGATCAACAGATAGCATACTTAATATTTTGTGCTTTTTAATGTCTTTGGCACTCACTGGTACTGCATTTTCATCCATTGGTACAATAGATAGATGCCGTTTCTTTTCCAAATAGAACAATTCATGCTTGAACCATTTGCCCAATGCCGTTTTCAAATCTGCATACTGTGGGTTTAAAACAATGCCGGGCTTGCGGTGCAATTGATTGAAAGCCTTATAATGAATCAACAGTTCATCCATTTTTTCAGCAAAGGTTTCTTTACTGTTTATTTTTTCTGCGAGCTTTTGTGTGAAAAAATCCATGTAGGTTTTGCTATTGAAATTCAAATACATCAGCAGTTCGTTTAATGCAGTATAAACACCTGTTTCCTTTTCAGGGTGTTCCAATAGTTCCAATTCTTTGACCAGTTCTTTTTGATACAATAGTTCTTTAAAACTTACTTCAGGGTTTTCTTTCAGGTCGTTGATAAATGCGTATAATGGGTTTAAAACAATGTCTATAAACTGTTGGTCGTTTACCTTTTCTACTAATGTTTCTTTCAGCTTATTCAGCTTTTTTTGCAGCTCTTTTTTTGATACCAAAAGATAGGTAACAGGTACACGTTGTTCCAAACTTAAATATTGATTGAATCTGACTTCTATAAAAGACAGCAGTTCGTCAAGGCAACTAATCAAAGCTTTGTTTAGGGTTTTAAGGGCTTGGTTTTTTACTGGGTAATTGTTTTGGTTTTCAAATGCCTGATTCAACAACACGATTAAAGCAGAGTGATATTGCTTAATCAATAATTCAATTTGCTTTTGTTTGGTAAGCCCAAACACTTGGTGCTTTAATTGTGATTCCAATTTTTCTTTTTCGTCTGTAACCCTTGATAGGATGGCTTCAATCTGTGTATCTGTAATTTCAGATACATCCGTTTTCTTAGGATTTAGCGTTACTGTTATCACCAAGTCTATCCATTCTAATGTGTACTTATGTGGCATACCCTTACTAATTTGATTGTTAAAAATTTAGGGGGTTGGGCTACATTAATTAGGCTTAAAAAGAGAAACACTTTGTATAAGCTCTGATTTGTACTGTAAATTAGAAGGGACATTTTTGAGGAAGAAAAATTTTATGTGAACGATAGAATGAGTAATGTGAAGAGGGATATTGAAGTGTCTTTTTATAATAAGGTTCAACTAAAAATCCCCAGCAAAGCCAGGGATTTTCTCTTTGAATGCTCACACCTATACTTGGGGGTAATAGTAAATTGAAGTACCGTATTTACATTGCTAATTTACACTTTTATCTTGTTCCTTTAACACAAACATTTCCAGTTCCCTTTCTGTTTTCATTAAATCAAAGCCATAGGTTTTTAATGTTTGTTGCAAGGTTTTTATATCCTTCATGTCACTATTGAATTCCATATCAACAGGTAGTTTGTAATTACTTTCATCCAGTACAGGAATTGATAAAAGTTCATCCAAATAATCTGTAAGCATAGTTACTTTTTGGTTGTGCATATAGGTTACATTTTCTTTTCTGCCAAAGTTATTACTGGGCTTTCTTTCTGCAATAGCAACTGCATTTGTAGAGCCATTAAACCGCAGCACAAAACATTTTACTTTTCGTTTTTCAATGGCTGCTGTATAGCCAAAATAATTTGCTAAATCATCCTGCATTTTTTGATAAACTTTGTCCATAGTTATAGCAGGTGTGATGATTTCATAGCAGTAAGTATTGTCGTATTTCCAACTGTCCCAATCCCCATTATTCTCCAGTTTGGCGGCATCTTTTATTTCCAATAATAACCTGCTTTTGATAACACTTTTTTGATACGCTTTTTGGTACAACCGAATAATGGGACTATTGATAATCGTAAACCTTGTTACCAATTTATCACTGGTTTCACTTTTGCTTGCAGTAACAGGTAGCCCATTGGTATAGCCTGTTATCATGGAACGGTATAAAATATTACTGCCGCTGCCACCATTACCATTTAAGAAAAGTGGTTCTTTATTGTTATAATCATAGTCATCAATCTTCATGCGGAATGCCACTGGCTGCCCAGCAATAACAGCTTCAATGTTTTTGCTGGTTACTTGTTCGGATGATGTAAAAGCTTTTATTTTTCCATTGAATAGCCACACATAATGTGGCAATGACTTGTGTCTAAAAAGCTTGTCTGCAATGGTGTCTTTAAGTGTTGATGGTAAGTTGTAGGACTGCTTGTTTTTTGGCTGTAGCCTGTTGAATAACCCTTTTATTTTTTGTTCATCATCGCCTGTACTTTTTGTGTTTACTAATAGCACTTGCAACTTATCAGCAAATTGTTGTTGCAGAGAATCCATTTTAGGGAAACTGTGCAAGCACCCCGTACACCATGTAGCCCAAAAATCCAGTATCACCAGCTTGTTTGCAAAGTCGGATAGCTTGGCTGTTTTGGATGGATAGTTAACCATGCTAAATGATATGTCTGGTACTTTGTCATCTATATTTAGGGGTTTAGTAGTTGTTGCTTTTTCTTGGCTATAAGCATAGAAGCTTAGCCCCAATGAGGCCAATAGAATGAATGAAAATTTCATTTGGTTAATGATAAAAGATGAAAAAATTAACCACTATTGCAACACAGGAAAGGAAGGAACTGCCTGAAAAACAAAGTTGTTTATCTTCGTGTGTATAAAAGGGAAAGCAAATGAATAATCAACCCTGATTTTTGAATAATTAATTCAAACCAACTATGGCAACCAGTACATTAAAAATATTGCGTGAGGTAAATGACTATTCACAAGATTTTGTAGCAGAAGATATTTTGGGTATTAGCCAACCAACATATGCAAGGCTGGAACAAAACCCATCTAAAATAACAGCAGAACAGGCACAGAAACTCTCTGACTTGTACAAGGTGAGTATTGCTAATTTATTATCTGAATCTACACCTGTTATTACGTTTAAGCAGGTTAATGAAAACAATAATAGCAATAATGGATATTTTGGCGAAAACACTTCCAACTATCATGGTGGTGAAGTGGCAGTCCTAAAAGAACAAAACGCAATTTTAATAAAACAGAACGCTGAATTGATGGAATTGGTAAAGGTATTGGGTGGTAAATTGGCAGGATAACTTGTTAGTCTATTATTTTCCAATAACCACCCCTGTCTGCACCTATTCTTTCTATTTTCTTTTCTTTTTTTAGTTTCTCAAGATTCCATTCAACACCACGTCTGGTTAAGCCGGTGGCTTTTTGCAGCTTTGAACCAGCAATACTTGGATTTTCTTTAATAAGCCCAAGTATTGCTTCAGCCTTGTCTTTCTCCACAGTCTTCTCCACAGTCTTCTCCACAGTTTTCTCCACAGTTGCACTTTTAAATGTAACCATCAACCCTGAAAACTCGGTATTAAAGACTGGTAAAGGTGTGCCTGTAGCTTCACAGGCATCGTTGATTTTTTCGATACCACGACCCCAGGATTCTATATAGCCAGCCCTGAAGAATGCCGCAGCAATATCTGGGTTATAAGGCACGGAAGGATGTTTTTGAGTGAGCCTATCTATTGTCCAATTATCGGGCAATTGACCAGCATTCCAAAAAACAATCTTGTCATCATACACGCTTATCTGCACTGGTATGCCGCTACTGTAATCCTTATGGGCAAGGGCATTGAACAAGCTTTCCCTTAATGCTGCTTCGGGAAAAGGAAAGGTTTCTAAACGGCTCATCTTTTCATAACTGATGGCTGCTTTCAGGTATTTGGTAAACAATAAGTCCAATGTTTTTTCTACCTGTTGAAAAAGCGAACCCTGTATCACATCCTGAAACAACAGGTCGGTATTTGTTCTAAAAAAACCAATTTTCACACATGCACCTGTAACAAACTTTTCAGGGTCAGGATGGAACAATATGACCGCTGCACGTTTTAAATATGAGCCTTCTTTAAGTTGCAACCTTTCTACCAATAAATCATTGCCTTCATCCAAAATATCTTCGGCCAAGCGTTTGCTCTGTGTGGCTTTTTTGCGGAAAATAGCAAAGGCCTCATTGCTAAGGTCAGTTATCGAAACATTGGGAACTGGCACTCCATCCCATCGCTTGCCTTGCTTTTGCAATAATAATTTATCCAGTGCTGCACCTTTCAGTTCCTGCTTGGTGCTACCACTGCGGTAATGGTATTGCCCTTTATAACTTACAGGGTAAGGATAAGGTGGCACTTCAATGGTTATATACTCTTTATCAGCTTCGTTATGCAGGTTCACATCTACCAATATGCCTAATACATCACGCACCTTATTGGGAATTTCTTCCATCAACTTTGCGGCATCTTTTAGCCCAACAATATTGCCCTCATCATTTTTACCAATTACAATAGTGCCGCCTTGTGCATTGGCAAAACCAGAAATCCACTTCAGGTATTCATCCCTCCAAGATTCTTTCCATTCAATATTTTGGCTTTCTCCGTTCATGATTTTGTGTAGTAGAAGATATGTTACAAAACTAAATAGATTTGGAAGCCCAAAAAAAGCAAGTTCAAATTTTATCAACTATTTTATTGGGGAATTATTGATGCTATGCTAATTGTGGATTGAGTTTTTCGGTAATCATTTCCAATAATTTTTCGTTCTGCTGCTGCACAGTTTCAACTTGTTGTTTCAGCGTTTTTATTTCACTGTTTTTAGAAGCAATAATTTCATCAATGCCACGGTCGTTGTATTGATGGTTGATATAGCCATTGCTGCCACCACCGCTAAAACTGCAATTGGTGTACATCACATCAGCCTGATAATAATTGGGTGTATCATCAATCATAAAAAACTCAACTGGCACACGGTACAAATCTGAGAGTTGCTGTGCAACAATGCCGTTTAGTTTTGTTTTTCCTTTTTCCAGTTTATTATAATCATCAATTGGTAAAGCTAATTCCCTTGCAACATCTTCTGGTGTCCAATTACGGTATTCTCGGAATAATGATAATTTTAAAGGAAGATTCATATTAGTTGTATGATTATCATTGTTTCTTCTTAGAAGGTATGCGTTTAGTTTGCTTTTTAGCAGCAAGCATTGTTTTATGAACAAACCCCATCATTATGTCAAAATCTACTTTAAATAATTCACTCATGAATTCAATCTCATTCAATGTGAACTTTCCTGGGTCTTCAATTTTTTTCAAGAATGAATAAAAGGAAATTCCTAAAAGGATTTGAAGATTACTTTTTGCGAAAGTTGCAAATATTTGAGGAAAACTTTCAACAGTATTATTGGCTAAACCTGTTCTAATAGTATTGATTTTATGAAGCCCTTCCTCGGTTTCATAAAATTCAAGTAATACCTCACTTTTCGTCTTTTTTGCCATTTTAGAGTAATTAAACGACAAAAATTAGCAGCATGTTTAGTAATATAAATCAAATACTACGATTGGTTATTTATATACTTTTATTTAGTAGTTATAAACTTTGATTTGAAAGTTTTATCTTAGTGGCCACAATTAGCAGATTTACATGATTAAAAGAAGCGTTGATATTGGAAAATTATCGAAAGAGGAACTTAACGAGGTTTCACTTAAATCGGTGTTTTATCAATACCATGCAGCCTTATGTTTTTTTGCTGAAAAATTGGTGCAGGACAGAACGGAAGCTGAAGATATTGTTGAGGAAGTGTTTATAAAACTATGGCAAAAAGAACCCGATTTTAGCCAATACAAAAACATAAAAGCAATACTGTATATAGCTGTTAAAAACGCCTGCCTGGACCATATTAAAAAACGCCGCAGGGATAATCAAAAACTTAATGGACTTACTTATACTTTACAACAAGAAACAGAAGGTTTTGTGTTGTTGGAAATGGTTCGAGCAGAAGTGTTGCGTAGCTTATATGCAGCATTGGAAAACCTGCCCGTAGAACGCCGAAACGTTATGCAGTTGATTTACGTAGAAGGATGGGATAGTAACAAAGTGGCCGAGCATTTGGACATATCCATACATACAGTTAAGAAGCACAGATTGAGGGGTATTAAGGATTTGAAGGGAAGCGGTGTTGGGTTTTTGTGGGTGGTGATGGTGTGGTTATACTTTTAGTCAGCTTATCGCAAGCTAAGACAGTCAGTTATTCGATCTTCCTAGGCCTTTTTTAATTCTTCTAAAAGCCACTGTAATTTTTGTCGTGCTACACTTATTATATCTATATAAGTTCTATAATGAACATCGTCTCTTTCGTTATGAGAACTTATATTTTGCTTTACACGTCCACCGAGTAAAATGATTTCTATTTTTTGATTATGAAAATAAGTATTAAGGTCGTCTCGATATTCAATAGCTTGTTTTTCTGTATCTCGATTTAAGGTGAATTCAGGTCGTTTGAACTCTATTAAGCATAATTTTCTACTTAAATTCCTACCAAATAAAAGGTCAGGTCTGTCATTTGGGTTGTCGCCTTGATATTGTTTGTCTAAAACAGTGTTTATTGCTTTTTGCATTCCTGTGTCTGAAAACAAAACAGAATAATCGTCACCTAAAAGCCAAGTGTTATTCTCAAAAGCTTTGTGTACGGTTTTTTCTAAAGTTTTTGGATTGTCAACAAGAATATTTAATTCATCAAGAAAACGAAGTCTATTCAACGCTTGACTTGTTACAATACTCATTTCTAAAAGCCCAAACTCAGATAATGCGTCTGCAAATTTTTCAATATCACCATCTCTGGTATCTTGTATGTTTTGTATGATATCCCAATAATGGTCTTTTTCCATTGCAGCAACTGTAACAGAAATCACTGTGTTTATTCTGTCTTCTGTCTCACCATAGAATTTTTCTAAAACTTTGTATAGTGCTTTTTTTGCAAATGGCTGCTTGTATTCAGGTAGTTTTTCAAGTTCTTTATTAATTTTTCTTTGATACCTTGCTCTAGCCATTTTCATATCTGTTACAAAAACCTCATCAACAGAATTTTTAAGTTTCTCTGTTGTTTCTTTAGTAACTGTATTGAAAAGTTTACTGTTGTCTATTACTGCACCAAAGTCAGCAGTTAGATCTTCTTCAAGGTCATCGCAAATTAATTCTCCGTAAACTCTATTTTGTAACTTCTTAGGAATGATTTCATCGTTCGTTAAAAAATTTTGTGGTCGTCCAATTATTTTGTTGTTAACTCTGATTGCAATGCCAGCTTGCTTTACAGGCTTTTCTGTAATTGTATAATTTAAAGTTGCCATTTTGCCGTCGGGCATTTCAATTCTTTCAGAGTATGATTTTCCTTGCAAATCAAGTACACCGATATTTTCACCATTTATTGTAATACTAAAGTCAGTTTCACGTCCATAGTCTCTAATTAATATTTCTTTAAGTCTTTCAGGGTTTGGGAAATTGAAATTCTGATTAATCCCTTCAAGTGTAATTATTGTTCCGTGTCTCTCTTGCTCACAGTCTTCAACATAAATTGGAAGGGGAACTTTTTCTAAATCATAACCTGCTTTTGCAAGTTCATCCTTGTTAATGATAATTGTTGTTTTCTTGCCTGCTGCAAACGTTTCAACTTTCATTTGTAGAGCAACCATTAAGCCTGCAAATTTTCCAATTCCTTTTCGTCCTTTTACCTTTCGTTTTTTAAAGTATGAAATACCGCCTTTTCTTGAAGTTCTGCTGTTTGCAATATTTAAATATTCATTCCTAACTTCTTTTTCTTTCATTCCAGCACCATCATCTGAAATAATTATTTTAGGCTCAGGTGTTAATTCGTCTGGTAATATAATAGTTAAATTCTCAGCATCTGCGTCATAAGAGTTGTCTATAAGCTCCTTTGTTGCTTCTTCAACAGAACGATATGTTTCTCCAAGTAATTGGGCAAGTTTTGGGTCGACTTTAAAGTGTGCTGCTTTGTTCATGAGATTTTACTAGTAGTTAATATATTTGTTGTTTTACTCAGTTTGTCTTTGCTTTGGTCTGTTATGCTTTTGATTGTCGCCTAAGACCTGCAACTGCAGTTGCAACATCTTGTTCGGCTTTTTCATTACTCCATTCTTTCCAAAATTTTATTGTCGCACTTTGTGGTTTAATAGTCGGTTCGCCAATAATAACTCTTGTCGGTAATAGTGAAGCGTCTCCAACGATTAAAGCTTCACCAATATCAAGTATTGGCAATACATCTGTTAGTCCTGCTAAATTATCAGGTAATAGTTTTTTAATTACTGCTTGGTCTTCTGCATTAGAAAGTCGTAGTGCAATAAAGTTGTTACATTGGCTTAATACAGTTCTATTTACTTCGGCTGGTCTTTGACTAATAACAGTTAGACTTACTCCATACTTTCTGCCTTCCTTTGCAATACGTTCAAAATTTTTAAGTCCAAGTTCTGCTGCTGCATCTTGACTGGTTCTTTCTGGAATGTACAAATGTGCTTCATCGCAAAGTAAACAAATAGGGTGGCGTTTGTCAGTTGCTGTCCATTGTTGAACTGTAAAAACTATTCTTGCAACCAATCCAATTACAAGTGGTAAAACATCTGATGGAACTTCTGAAAAGTCAATAATTTTTATGCCTGCTTTTTTGTCATTACAAGTAGAACCATGCATGATACAATTACAAAGCTTGTTCATCCAATCAATATCTAATTCGTCTTCAGATATTTGGAACATAAAACCTAATCGTTTGTCTTGACTTTTTGCTTCCAATCTTTGAATAAACCTTGTTAATTTTCCATTAAACGGTCCTTGTTTATCGCCTCTTGATCCCGCAACCATTTCTTCGTCCAATCTTCCTATTTCTGTAAGAACGTTATCTAATTTGTATGGTATAGGGCTATCGATTGTAATACTTCCTTTAAATGTAGTGTCACCAATTGAAGTTAGGAAATTGTCTTTTTCGTTAAAAACAGTTTTTGAGAAAATCATTGCTTGATTAGGTGCATTGCTATCACTCCTGTCAAGCAACATTGCCAACATTTCTTCGTAAGTCAGCAACCAATATGGAAGCATTAAAACATTCTTTTCAAGATTTCCTGTTTTGCCTAAATCCGAAGGGTTTGCAACTCTCAAATGCTGTATTCCATCTGCTTTAAAATCTGCTCCGCTATATTCGCCATGAATATCAAAAAGTATACAGTTAGCCATAGGTAATTTAGCAATTTGCTCTATTAGCTTTGCAACGCACCAAGACTTACCCGAACCTGTACTGCCTACAATTACTGCATGGCGTTGAAAAAGTTTATCTCCATCCAAAAATGCTTCTGCATTTTCATCTATTGAATATTTTCCAATAGAAAGCGGTATTTCATAATTTTCTGCTGTTGAAATAGTGTGCATGAATTTGGTGATGTTCTCACCGTCAATAGGAAAACATGGTGCTTCAATTTCGGGAACGGTATCAAGCGTTCTTTTAAAAACATTTTCTTTTGGACCATGCTTATCAAGAAGTGTTCCTATTAAATTTACTTTAAGAATGTTTTCAGTAAGTAAGAAATTATTTAACCCTAAATCCTCACCAATAGGTTTTTCATCATCTGAAACTTTCCTCGTTATTCTATTTATGATGCCAATTAAGTGTTGTCCTGCTTTTGAACTTTTGACTGCAACCAAATGGTTCACTTGAAGTTTTCTTAATTTATCAAGTTCAGCAACTTTTACAATAATAGTTGCTGTGTCAACGCTGAAAACTGTTCCTATTGAAGTATCATCTTCAAATTTAAATATTGCCATTGAGTTGGTTTATGTGATTATAAGTTTCAAATATTCTGATAATGCCCAATAACTTACATTGTGGATTATGTGCTCTCCTTGTGTTGAAGAATAAACTCTCGTATCTGTCGCATTAGCTTCTTCAATTAAAATGTACTGCTTACATTTATTGTCAATGATAGATTGTTTTGTCTTTGGTGTAAGTTCTTTGGTTAGAACAATAATGGGTTTGTTATTTTTGATTTGAGTTATTAGTTTGGGTTGAACATGAATGTCATTAAAACCATAGCCAATACAAAGAAAACCATTGGCTTCTTCAATTTCTTTGTCTGCTTGTGTAAAAATTGTTCTGTATGGTTCGTTATGCGTTTCGTAATATTTACTCAAGCCTGGGGTAACAATTAAAGGCATGAAATCGTCTGGAATTGTATGTCGAAGTGGTAGTTGAATATCTTCATCGTCTTTTGTTTTAAACCAATCCAAAGAACCATGTACTTTCCAAATATTTACTTGCCCTTTGTAGCCTTTAAGAACTGCTAAATTATTTGAATGAATGCTGTTGGAAAAATGTCCGATGTAATTTTGTGCATATCCAGTGCAAATGACTGCTTTTGCAAAGCTTGCAGCATATTCAGCCAATCGGTCATAATTCGTTGTAATGATTGATAGTTTTTTACCCGCTGTTCCTAAAAGATATTCTGTTAGGTCAGTTAAAGGAAACTCAACCGCTTTGGAAATAAATTTTTCATATGCTGCTATGTCAGCCTTGTTTACTAATTCCCATGTTTTAAATACAATCTGTTCTAAAACCTTTGACCTTAATTGTAGTTCAGAAAGCGTTGCTTCTAAATCTCCGTTTGCATCAAACAGAATTTTAAATTTCTCAAATTGTGCTTGGTCGTCAGGGTCTGCAAATGCAATATTGTTTTTAATATGGTCGCCAAGTGTCCACATAGATGGAAGACGAAACGGAACAGAAGCACCGCTACCAAGAATTATCAGTGGAACGCTGTTTGTCCAAGATTGCAGTTGTTTAAGTAATGCGTCTAAGTCCATATGATTTTTTGTCTATTTGCGTTAGTAGGTTGTTGGGTAGCATGATGCACAATCCACATATTACTGCAAGTTATAAATAAAACTTTCTCAAAGCCACCTCAATCAATGGCAATTTGAATTTGCACAATTTTTGTAAATATTTTTTTGCGGTTACGGTATCCATATTTTAGAATCTGTCGTCTCTATGTTGTAATTTAAAACCCTATTGCAACTAGGGAAGGAAAGAACATTTATAAAACACCACATGCAACAAAAGCAAACACGCCAAGCATTACGTGCTTCGGAACTTATTGTAAAATACCTGCGTGGCCATATTACGCCCGAAGAACAAGTGGAACTGGAAAAATGGGTGGCAGAAACCGAGGGCAGCAGCAAGTTGATGCAAGAGATAACCGATGCAGAAATGCTGCAACAAGGTACGGCTGCATTTGGTCAGGTAAACACTGACGAAAAGTGGGAACAATTGCTGGATAAAGTGATTGCCAAGGAAACAACCAACAGCAAAAAATTGAACAGGACAACATGGTTTAGTGCCGCAGCGGTTTTCTTGATTGCAGTGGCTTGTTGGATGGTGGTATCGAACACCCAAAAGCAAGGACATTCCATTGCGTCAACCGTTGTGGATAGTACAACTAGGAAATATGGTGATGACGTATTGCCTGGCTCGTTCAAAGCAGAACTGGTTTCTGGTAACGGAATGGTTGTACATCTTTTAAGAAACAAAGACAGTACGTTTAATGAGGGCGGTGAAAATATCTTTACCAGAGCGAATATGTTAGTATACAAAGCACCAAATTATCCTGTGGCAGAAATAGAGTGGCATACACTTCGTACACCAAATGGTAGCGAATATGCAGTCACCCTAGAAGACGGAACAAAGGTTTGGTTAAATGCAGCATCTTCCCTTCACTACCCCATGCAGTTTACTGGCAATGAAAGAAGGGTGGAACTGACTGGTGAAGCCTATTTTGAAATTGCGAAGAACAAGGACCAACCGTTTATTGTTGTGGCAAATAAAATGGATGTACTGGCAGTTGGTACGGTTTTCAATGTGAATAGTTATGCCAATGCCGATAGTGCCACTATCACTACATTGGAAGAGGGCAGTATAAAAGTAACAACCAAACACAGCACGGTAATGGTGAAGCCTGGGCAACAGGTAAAAACAGACCTTAAAACCACTGCCATCAGTAATGCTGATGTGGGTTTGGCAACTGCATGGAAGAACGGACTTTTCCAGTTCAACAACGCACCGTTAGATGAAGTAGTCAAGCAACTGTCACGTTGGTACGATGTACAAGTGGTGTATGACAGGGATTTTAAGCAGCCAAAATTTTTTACGGGTGAAATAAAACGTAATGTGCCTTTGAGCAAGCTGTTGCAGATGCTGGAACTGACTGGTATCGCCACCTTTAAAATTGACAAGAACACTTTGACCATCCTGCCTTTTAAAAGGTAAACGATAGGGGGAACTACTTTACTTAAACTAAAACCTCACTCTTATGAACATGCGAAAATCGCCTGTAAAACAGGCCTTGGCACTGTATTGCCATGTACGGAAGAAAAAAAATTGCTTGCTGGTGTTACTGGTGATGGCTTGTTGCTGTACACGTTCATTTGCTTCACAGGTTGACAGCACATTGGTGACCATTGACTTAAATAATGCGTCTTTGGAAAAAGCATTTATTGCCATTAAACAACAGACGGCTTACAGGGTTATTTATGACAATAGCCTTTTGAAAGGGGCAAAGCCCGTGACACTTCATGCCAGTAAAGCAAAGCTTTCTTTGGTGCTACAAAAATTGTTTGAACAGCAGCCTTTTGGTTATAAAATTATCGAACAGACCATTATTGTCACCCCAAAAGTAGCAACCTATGATAACGACCATACTATCCAATATCCTGTAAAAGACACGGTTATCAGTGGCCTTGTGCTAACGGATTCTACCAACCAGCCACTGGCAGGTGCATTGGTAAATTTAAAAGGAACAAATACCAATACCATTACTGGTGATGATGGCCATTTTAAAATCAAGGTGCCTTCTACTGGTGGGGTACTTGTTGTTAGCTATGTGGGCTACCGTGATAGGGTTGTTTTTGTGAACCCAAAAAACTCAGCAGTGCTTGCAATAGCCATGAAGGTTGCTGTTACTGAAATGCAGGATGTGAACGTGGTAAGCACTGGCTATCAGAACATCCCTAAAGAAAGGGCAACGGGCTCATTTACACAAGTGAACAATAAACGTTTTAACGAGCAGGTCAGCACCAGCATATTGGGACGTTTGGAAGCTGTATCAAACAGCTTATTGGTTGATAGGAAAACAACAGGTGGCGGTGGCATCCGTATAAGGGGGCTTAGTTCTATTGAAGGACCAAAAGACCCGTTGATTGTCTTGGACAACTTTCCTTATGATGGTGACATCAACAATATTAACCCAAATGATATTGAAAATATATCTATCCTTAAAGATGCTGCCGCTGCATCTATATGGGGTACAAAGGCTGGTAATGGTGTTATCGTTATTACCACAAAAAAAGGGAAGTAGAACCAGCCAATTCAGGTTGAGTTCAATTCCAATATCCTGATTGGTAACAAGCCCGACCTGTATTACCAGAAGCAGATGTCAACAACGGATTTTATTGATGTGGAACAGTTCCTGTTTGGTAAAGGGTTTAAATTTTCAGATACGGCAAATAGCGGTAGGCCATCCTTTTCGCCAGTGTATGAGATATTGTTTAAACAACGCAACGGGCAATTGACAACTGCACAGACCAACAGCCAAATTGATGCTTTACGGAATGTGGATTTGCGTGGCCAGTTTGACAAGTATTTGTACAAGCAGTCTTTTAACCAGCAATATGCCATTAACCTGCGTGGTGGCAACAACAATATGTCATACCTGTTTTCAGCAGGTTATGATAAGAACAGTAGCGAACTGGATGCAGGTTATAGCAGGTTCAATTTACGGTTACAGAACATATATCAACCTATAAAAAACCTGCAATTTTCAACGGGTGTTTACTATACACAAAGCAAGAGCAGCAGTGGACGGCCAGCATACGGAAGCATTACCACTTCCAACGGTAATTTACCACCTTATACTTTATTGGCAGATGATAATGGCAATGCCCTACCAGTAACAAGAGGGTTCAGGAAAAGCTATACGGATACTGCTGGTGGTGGCAAATTGTTGAACTGGGACTATTACCCGTTGGAAGATTATAAGCACACCATTGCAACAACAACTACCAATGATATTATCCTGAACCTTGGTATCAATTATGCGGTATCAAAAAGTTTCAGCGTTGACCTTAAATACCAATATGAAAAACAACAGGTAGCATTAGAGAACCTGAACGATGTGCAAAGTTATTTTACCCGTAACCTCATTAACCAATACAGCCAATTGAACAGGGCAACAGGTGTTGTGACCTATAAAATACCTGTTGGTGGCATATTGGACATATCAAGAAACACATTGTCATCGCACAATGCTAGAGGGCAATTGAATTTCAATAAGCAATGGCAAAAACATGCTGTAACTGCCATTGCAGGTGCTGAAATAAGGGAATCGAATACCATCAGCAATGCTTACAGGACTTATGGATATGACCCAGATATATTGACTTCTTCCAGTGTCGATTTTGCCAATACCTATCCAAGTTTTGTTACGGGCAGCAACAGCTTCATCCCCAACAATTCAGGCTTCTCAAACACTTTGAACCGCTTCGTATCTGTATATAGCAATGCAGCTTATACCTATGCCCAGAAATACACGCTATCGCTAAGTGGCAGAAGGGATGCTTCCAATTTATTTGGTGTAAATACCAATGAAAAATGGAACCCGTTATGGTCTGTCGGTGGTGGATGGCTATTGTCAAAAGAATCTTTTTATAAGGTATCGGCATTGCCCTATTTAAAGTTAAGGGTTACATATGGTGTGAGTGGCAATGTTGACCAGAGCAAAAGTGCCGTTACCACCATTACTTACTCTTCCAACTCGCCTTATACATTGTCACCCTATGCCATTATTTCTAGGAATGCTAACCCAGAACTGAAATGGGAAAAAGTAAAGCTGATGAACTTCGGTTTGGATTTCAGGACAAAAAATGAAAGGGTCAGCGGCAGCATTGAATATTATGTAAAGAATGCTAGGGATCTTTTTGGCCCTTCACCAATTGACATAACCACTGGTATATCATCTGGCATAATTACAAAAAATGTTGCCACCATGAAAGGCAATGGGATTGATATTGAGTTAAATACTTTGAACACGAATGGTATTGTCAAATGGCAGTCTAATATCAATTTTACTTGGTACAAAGACCAGATAACGGACTATTACAATCCATCACTACAAGGTAGCAGTTTTATCAGTGGTACGGTACCAAATTCATTGGGCACCGTGGGCAAACCAGTCTATTCCATATTTTCTTACCAATGGGCAGGGCTTGACCCAGCTACAGGCGACCCAATGGGTTATATCAATGGGAAAGTAAGTAAAAACTACGCTTCCATTATTGCCGATTCTACACAATTAAAAGACCTTGTGTATGTTGGTTCTGTAATGCCAACAATTTTTGGCTCAATAGGCAATACTATAAGCTTTAAGAATGTTTCCTTAACGGTCAGGTTAATGTACAAGTTTGGGTACTTTTTCAGGAACGCATCTATTGATTATACCAACCTTTTCAACACCCGTGTCGGTCATCCCGATTATGCCAACAGGTGGCAAAAGCCAGGCGATGAACTGCATACCAACGTGCCTTCTATGGTGTATCCATCTATCAGTGCAAGAGATGCATTTTATGACAACTCTGAAGTGTTAGTAGAGAAGGGTGATAATATCCGTATCCAATATATTACCCTTGCTTATGACATACCAAAAACCAGTAATAAAAATCTGCCATTCCGTAATATTCAGCTTTATGCAAACATTAATAACGTAGGTATTATTTGGAAGGCAAATAAGAAAGGCATTGACCCCGATTACCCATTGTCATCGGTCTTGCCTGCAAGGAATATTGCCATAGGGTTGAAAGCGACCTTTTAAAACTATTGTTCATCTTTTAAACCATTCACCATGTTGGGTTCAAAAAAAATCAATATTGTTTCTTCACTTTTACTGGTAACACTTGCTGTCATGATGAGCAGTTGCAGCAAATATTTGGATGCCGCCCCTAATAAGTCCTACGTTATCCCTTCAACACTCAAAGACTTTCAGGCACTGTTGGACAACTATAATAACCTTAACAACGTGGATATGTCCGTTGGTGAAATAAGTGCAGATAATTATTATCTGAATTATGCTGACTGGGCGGCTCTTTCAGATGAAGGGCAAAGAAGGATGTACACATGGGAAAAGGATTATTTTTTTCAGTTCAATGCGGGGGATTGGCGAAGGCCTTATGCTGCTGTTTACTATGCCAATACCGTCTTGGACAATATTGACGATGTTGACAGGAATGCAGCAAATGCTATGCAGTGGGACAATGTATTGGGACAGGCATTATTTGTAAGGGCAAAAACATACTGGCAATTAGCGGCAGCATTCACAAAAGCCTACAACCCATTAACTGCACCTACTGATATGGGCATTCCTCTAAGGACTAACTCGGACTTTAATATTGTTGCGGTTCGTTCCTCATTAGCAGAAACCTATAACACTATCATCGCTGACCTAAAAACAAGTGCAGCCTTGCTGCCTGTAACACCTGTACATGTGATGCGTCCTTGCAAGACTGCAGCGTATGCACTTTTGGCCAGGACTTATTTGAATATGGGCAATTATGACAGTAGCTTACGATATGCTGACCTTTGCTTACAATTAAAGAGTAACCTGTTGGACTATAATACGCTATCAGCTTCTGCAACCTATCCTATCCAGCAGTTCAATGCAGAAGTTATTTACGAGAGCTCCATGTCAGTACCAGCACCCTTGAGCAATAGCAGGGCAAAGATTGATTCAGTATTGTACCAATCCTTTGCAAGCAACGACCTCAGAAAAACAATCTTTTTTAAGGATAATGGTAATGGATCTGTTGGTTTTAAAGGTAGCTATGAAGGTGGTGCAACGCTGTTTTCTGGCATATCTGTGAATGAAGTATATTTAATGAGGGCAGAATCTTATGCGAGAAAAAATGACAAAACAAACGCCTTGAACGATTTAAATACATTGCTTATCAAGCGTTACAAAACAGGATTATTTGTACCTGTAACAGCCATTGACGCAAATGATGCACTGGATAAAATATTAGTGGAAAGAAGAAAGGAACTGTTGATGCGTGGGCTAAGATGGCCAGATTTAAAACGGTTGAATTTTGAAGGAAGGAATATTGCCATTAAGCGGGTGTTGAACCAAGTAACCTATACACTTACACCCAATGATCTACGTTACGCATTGCCAATCCCTGAAGATGTCATCAGGCTATCTAATATCCAGCAAAACCCTAGATAAAAAGTAAGGGCATAGTGGACAAATGCCGCTATGCCCTCTTTTGCTTTACTATTGCTTGTTGATAACATGGTCGTTGTCATCCCTTACCTGTGCATCGGTTTTACCGCTTAGGTAAGCATTAATGTCGCTGAACTCAGTGGTCTCAAATTGCAACCTGCATGGTATATCAAGGCCTTCGCAGCTTGGTGGGTTTTGCACTTGTCCCTCTGGCAACCAATTGCTAGAATTGTTGGCACCAGTAAGCGTTGATTGCTGATAGTAGTACACCATTGTTGACAAGCTTTTTTTAACGGGCTTGGTTTTCAATGTTGTGAACGCACTTGCACCAAGGGCAAGGATAACAGCCAAAGAACCGAAAAGATACTTTTTCATAAATGTGACTTTTAAAAATGATTAAAAAATAGAATGAAAGATGGCCGTTGCACCATTTTTGCAACGATTAGTGATGTGATTGTGCTTACTCTTTTTCAGGTTTTCAGCTTACTTCCTGTTGTATGTACCCGGTAATACAATGAGGTTATTGTGTTTGGTGCTTTGCCAAATTTTTATTGCGGAACAGTATTATACCTGCAAAAGCAACCAAAATGAAGAAGGCATTAAATACCAAATGCTGCTTCCACGACAATTGTTTGATAACACCGCCACAGGAACATGGAAGGTGCGGTGTAAACATGACCATATATGCGATATAGGCAGTAAACAAAACCATTAGCCCAAACGATAAGTAAAGCCCTAGTTCTTTTGTAGAAGGCAAGAACAACAGTACTGAAACAAATAGTTCTACCGTTGGTAGCAACCACCCAATAACACCTGCCTTACCTTTCATTAATGGGGATTGATCCAAAACCGCTACAAAGGATGTGTATGCCAGCAGTTTGCTTACAGCAGTGTAAACAAATAATAGTATAAGCAACCCGCAGATAATTTCGATGGTGGTACTTTTCTTCATACACAGTTTTTGAGCATTTAGGCAGCCGATGATAGAACTGTTGCTAAACGGGTGTGAAACTAAAAACTGGTATGCCCTGTATGAAATCTGTTATGTGAAAAGTGGCTTGCTATATGTGAATAGTGGGATGGTCGGGGTGTGATATAGAAACGCCTATAAATCTCAGGACGTAAATGCTTGATTGCAGTGCCTATTTTGGCAATTGCACGATGTATTGTTGCAACCTTTTAAACCTTGTTTTACCAAGAATATGTACCACTACATCTTCAGGTAAGACTTCTTCTTTAGGAATGACGATTTTCAATTTTTTTATAGCCTTGGTATAAACATGCCCTTTATCCGTTGACAGGTTGAGGATAAACATCAATTCATTCCTGAGAAACAAATCAATTTGATATGTTGGGATTTTTGCTTTCATACAAATGTTATTTTGACGAAAATAAGCTGTCACCTCTATTTACCTCTACGCATAAATTACGCTAAAAGATTGGCCTTCGACGTTCTTTTAAACAAGAATCACAAGAACAGTTTCCCTTTCATTTTTTCCATAAAAGCCTCTTTGTAATTGTTGCCCAATGGTATCCTTGTGGACTTTCCTTTGAGCAAAAGGCTACCGTTCTCAAATGCAGTAATCCTGTTAAGGGCAACGATATAGGATTTATGTACACGGGTAAACTGTGAAGGTGGTAACCGTAGTTCCAAGTCCTTCATGGTAAGGTATGCCAGTGTAACATCGTTGCCTCTGTGGAATGCCACATAATTGCTACGGCTTTCGATATAGTCAATATCGTCAATGTCTATTTTTATCATCTTGCCCTTATGCTCTGCCTTTACATAAAAATAATCGTGAGGGATAACCTCAAATGCAGAAATACCCGGCAATAGCTTATCGGACAGTTTCTGTACTGCCTTTACAAAACGGCCGAATGCGATAGGCTTGATAAGGTAATCAACCGCATCAAGGTCATAACTGGTCACGGCAAATTCAGAATAGGCAGTGCAGAACACCACCTTGACGCTTGGATCCATTACCTGCTTTACTTCAATACCGTTCATTTCGTCCATTTGTATATCAAGAAAAACGACTTCTACCTTTGTGCTACGTACCAGTTCTATCCCTTCGATTGGGTTAATGGCTGTACCTACCAATTGCAGGCCCGGTATTTTTTGGATATAGCCTTTCAGTACATTGATGGAAGGCTGTTCGTCATCTATGATTACGCACTTGATCATACTGTTCAATTTTTTATGGTGAGTTCAAAAGTGTAAAAATCGTCCTCATTCGTAGCCTTCATCTCATACATGTCCTTAAAAGCAACATCCAACCTTTTACTAAGGTTGGTAATACCAATATTGAGTGATGAAAGCTGGATATTGTTCTTCCTTTTTTTGTTCCTGCAATAGAAATATATCTCTTGTGGCAGTAGCCTTACTTTTATCAACAAAGGGTTGGAAGGGTCTTTCAGGTCGCCATATTTGAAGGCATTCTCAACAATGGTGATAATGGAAAGTGGTGGCAACATCTGCCCCTGCACTTCGCCTTCGGTGCTGTACTCAATAATTTTTGTATCACCAAAACGAAGGTTGTGTATGTCTAGCAATGTTTGCAGGTGTTCCAGTTCTTTTTCAATGGGGACTTTTCCGCTTTCAAATTCCACGCTTTCCAAAGAATAACGCATCATGCCAGAAAGTTTCAGGATATTATCGGCCAGTTCTTGGGAAAATTCCAATGCCTGCGAGAACAGCACATTGAGGGTATTGTGCAGAAAGTGGGGGTTTATCTGCGAACGCAGGAAAGCATACTCGTACTGCAACTTGTCCTGCTGGGATTTTAGTTCCTGTTGTTTCAAAATGGCGTTCTCTAGTTCACGCTGCATCTTTTGCTTTTCCAGTTGTAATTTTTCTTCCTGTAACCATCGTAGTTTTTGTTCAGTCCTTACTGTTTCCCTCACATAAAAATAGAGCATGGCATAAGCCGAGTATTGCACATAGCCCAAGATGGCACTTTCCAAAAAAAGCCTGTAATTGTTGGATGTGTAAAGCTTCATGCCAGCCAACGGCAGCAACAGGTAGATATAGCAATAACCAAGAGCAGACATAACGATAAAGACAATTAAAAAAGTTAGGATACCCCATAAAACCCCTCTTTTCTTGTACAATCCCAAAGAGTATAGGCTCACATAAAAAGTGGTACAGAAAGGCAGCAGGAAAAACGCCACTTCAATAACAGTGATATTCGGCTTTGACAAGCGGTTCGCTATATAGATAAAACTGCTGTAAACGACCCATGCACAAATATGCACCAGCCAAACAGGCGTTTTTTTATTTTTTTCTTGTACCATAACCTCGAATCTTTTAAGTTTTTTTACATAATACTTTTGTTTTAAGCAGCTTTCAATACATGGTTGTTATACAGTTGTTGCAACAAGGCAATATCAAAACCTTCCAGCCTTGCACTTTGTAAACTGCACCCTGATAAGAAAACATACACACTACTATCAATGGGGTATGATAGATAGGTGTTTTTGTTGAACAGAAAGGCTTTACCAGCTATGCTAAAAACACTGTACAACGATGTGTTCAATAACAGCTTACTATCCCTATCAAATGGTAATTGTTCCGTCCTCTGAAACCTATTGATGATATGTGCCGACTTGTGCAGGTACAACCATGCTTCCCATTGTTCGGGGTACTGTTGTATGATGGGTGCAAACAGGTCGTAAATAGCTTGTGTTGACCGTGCCGCAAATACTTCCCTTGCCTCATTTACATTTGGGTAGATGGGTTCAAAAAAGCGTAACCTTATATCTTCCAACGACTTTCTGTAACAGGCAACAGGAAGGATGGGTACTTGTGCTGCATGTGCCAAAAAGCCGATACCTTTTCTTGCAAAAAGGGCTTGGTTAAGGAAGTTGATTTTGCAATGATTGTCGCTTTTTAATGTGCCACTACCTGCACCAGTATTGCCATCCATGTACAGTAAAAGGCTTCTTCCTTTTTTAAGATTTTTTAACATTTGAAGCCCCGAAGAAGGATGTTCCGCATTGATAATTTCAAAACCATTTTCACCCGAACTATTCATAATCTCTTTATACAAATCATTGAATAAATCGCCTTGTGTTTCGATGACATTGTTGGCGATTACCAATGAGTAGGGTATTTTATTTTTTACCAAGAAAAGATTTATCAATCTATAAGAACCAGTGTGGAAGGTGCAGATAATGGAAGGCTTGTTCTTCAATATCACCAAGAGGTTATCACTTAGGTTTTCGTATGAAATGTATTGCATTGCGTCATAAGATGCCTGTTCCAAGCGGCTCAACTGCTGGTGCAATAGGATATTCCTAAAAATAGTTTCATGGCTTTTGCAATTAATTTCTGGTAAATAATTGGATAGGCTGGCACTTACAATATGGCACTTGGTTGTAAGCATTTCGTCTTTTTTAATGTCCATTGACAGTAAAAAATCATTTACCAGATTATCCCTTTTTTGTTTATAGTCAATGGAATTCATGTTGCTTTGTTTTAGTGATAGACCATATTAATTTGAGTGGTATAAAAAATAATACCAAAAATGAAACAGATGAAAGGGCAATAGCGTAAATCGTGTTTTCACCATTGCTTTGCGTAGCGATAAGGTGTTGGATTTTCTGTATTGAATTAATAAAAAATAGTATGCAATAGTAATAGGCAACCACCCAAAATATTACTTTGAAAAAGCTGTACAGTACCAGTGGTAAAGTGGTGTTTTTTAAAAATGGTTTGCCTTTTAAAAGGCTTGTATAAATGCCCCAAGTTTTGGCATGAAGGTTTGGTATATTGAAAATATCACTGAATAGCCAATACCCATCATAACGTAAAAATGGGTTGAGGGCAGAGAGTAAACCAATGGTGTTAGCGGTAATCAAAACAAAACATATAGGGTTGCAACTACCCGTATAAAATAGTAGCAACAAGGGCAGGTTTGCTATCAGTTGCAAATAGATACCAGCAAGATTGACAACAATCCTTTCCCTTACTGGCAAGGCCCAAATACCCGTAACATTGGTATAGAAAACAGGGAAGATAAAATACAACCCAAAGCCTATTTCTTGCGGTTCTATGCCGAACCGATATGCAGCAGTGGCATGTCCCAATTCATGCAGTAAGATTATGATTAAAAAGCAGCCATACAGCATTATTGCTTTGCCAAAATTGAACGTTGTAATGGTGTGATAGTAAGCACCTGAAAAAGCACTTACACCATCGGTACAGAAAAAATAAATTGTTGCAATTATCGATAGAAATATGAGCAAGGCAGCTATATTCCTTTGGAACAATCCAGATAATAACCGATAAGCTGTTGACCCTTTTCCAGCAGCGATGATTGTTTGTTTCATGAAGATATAACGCTGTCCGTTTACTTGTAACAAACAGTTCTGGCCACTCACGTTCTCTAAGGTATTTTGAATAGTTTGCTGTATAAAAATCCCTGTGAAACTGTTGGTTTCAAAAAGCAGGTTCATCTCTTTGGCTATGACCTTGTCACCTATATTTTGCTGCTTTTTATAAAGGATATGGTAGAGCATTTTGCTAATGCTGTATGTGCTACCACTAGCGTTTACTAATAGGTATCTATTGCTGTTTTTTTCCTGCACATATTTCAATGAAATGTCTGTCATATAATAAAAGTGTTAGGTGAATAAAAGGGAACCCGAAGCAGGTTCCCTTTGAAAAAAGAACAGTTTAAACAGTGCCGGGCAATGTTGGTGTACTGGTGATACACGAACTGTCCGAAATAAAAGAAAACATGCCTGTACCTGACATCTCAAGACGGGCTTCCAGTTCTTCGATGCTAATTGCATCTTGGAAAATGTTGTTGTTCGATTCCATGCTTTTGTTGTTTGATTTGTTGGAAATATTGTTGACAGGTCAAACGTATTTATACAAGTAAAAGCGTGGAAATCAGTTATGTGAATATGGGGTTGGGATATGTATAAAGCAGTATTGTAATGGTCTGAAAACTTGCTGGATAAATTTCAGTGTATTTAGGCAGGTAAGTAATAGGGCAACTTTAAATCGTTGATCTGATGGTATTTTTTGAGGGTATTATTTCCTATGAGGCAAGGTGAAAAATTTTAGTTGAATAACCTGTTGCAAGGAAATAGAATCCTATGAATGACTGGATAAATATCCCCTTGCAACAGGTTATGGCTTTGTTACTTCTGGCTTAATGCTTTGAGTTTTTCATTTAGCTCATTTAGCCCTGCTTTTGTTAAACAGTCATCTGCAAAAGCATCCAGTTCCTGTAGGGTTTCTTTTGGTATGCCCTCTAACAGGTTGGCAGATTTTTCATCGTCTTTTGCTGTCAGTCCACGCTTGATAACACTGTTCAGCAGCAGTACATTTTTCCGTGAAATCCGCATGTCGATCTTCACTGTTTCATTCATGCCAGGGATACTCATTATGGTATCGTACACTTTGGCCACATCGGTTGTTGTTAGCATAACATCACGTTTTTAATTGTTCATTTTTAAGGCACAAATTTATTTTCGGGCAGCTAGATTATCCCCGTTAAAATATGGTGGGGATAGGTGGTACAGATGCTGCTTGTTTAACTTCGTCCCCGTGATACCTGAAAGGTGAAAATTGAAAATGTGCAGTTATGGATTTAGGTAAAAAACTCTACTCAATAGAGCAGATCAAAGAAATGGATTTAGTCGGCTACCTCTCAAAATTGGGGTTCAGCCCAGCTAAAATCAGGAACGTAGATTATTGGTATTTATCCCCGTTGAGAGATGAGCGTACACCCTCTTTTAAGGTCAATACAAAGTTGAACCGTTGGTACGATCACGGGCTTGGGAAAGGTGGGAACTTGATTGATTTTGGTATCCTTTACCACAACTGTACTGTTGCGGAATTTCTTCAGAAAATAGATACTGTTTTTTCTTTTCACAAGCCCGTATTGCAACAGACAAAACAGACAGTTGCAGAATCAAAAATTACTATTCTTCAGGACTTTATTATCAGTTCTTTCGCTTTGATAAAATACCTCGAACAAAGAAAAATCCCAGTTGCAATTGCATGGCAATATTGTAGGGAAGTAAGGTATGGATTGAACGACAAAATATACTATGGTATCGGCTTCAAAAATGATGCTGGTGGTTATGAAATCCGTAACCCATATTTCAAATCAAGTAGTTCCCCAAAAGGTATCACTACGTTTAACAATAGGGCTAAAGAAGTGTCCGTTTTTGAAGGCTTTACAGACTTCCTTTCTTTCCTTACAATGTCCCAAAATCAACCAAAAGAAGATACCGATTTTCTCATTTTAAATTCTGTTTCTTTCTTTGAAAAAGCACGTCCTTTTTTGGAAGCACACGAAGTAATAAAACTCTATTTGGATAGGGATGCCACAGGACAGAATTACAGTCAATACGCTTTGTCTTTAAGTAAAAAATACAAGGATGAAAGCAAACTTTATGAAGGTCATAAAGACCTTAATGAATGGTTGGTAAACTTGGGCAACAACACAAAGAGAAATATTAAACAGAAGTTATGATAGCAATATTGGTTATAAAGTAAATGATTTGATAGGGTTCACATGATGGCAATATTAAAATGTCTAAAATGAATGTAGGAAATCCTCAAAGACTTATGAAGGGCTATAAGATTGCCTTTTCCGCAATCGGCCAGATGTCCGGTTGTTAAACAACCGACTATGGCCGCCCTTACTCGGAACTCGTGGTCGGGGGATGCTGGAATGTTTTGAAGAATTTGATAACGTGAAAATGATAAGTGATGGAACAGGAAAAAACAAACAGGACCCGCATCATCGGGTTGCGGCTAACGCCAAAAGAATACGAGAAAATAGAGAAGAAATGGAAAGCCAGTACCTGCCGTAAACTGAGTGATTATGTTCGCCGTATCATATTCGGGAAACCCATTGTTGCCACCTACCGCAACCAGACTTTGGATGACTACATGGCAGAAAGCATCAAGCTAAGGAACGAGCTAAATGGTATCGGGAACAACTTTAATCAAGCGGTAAAGAAGCTGCATACACTGCACCAGATTTCAGAATTCAGGGACTGGCTGGTGACCTATGAACTGGAAAGAAAAATCTTATTGAACAAAGTGGATGAGGTCAAAAACCATATCCAAAAAATTGGTGAAAAATGGTTGCAGTAATCAAAACGGGGCATTCCATTCACCGCATTTTAAACTACAATGAGAACAAGGTGAAAGAGGGCGTTGCTGAAATTATTTCAGCAGCAAATTACCCTATGGATATTGAACAATTATCGTTTACAAACATGCTCAATCGACTGAAAAATCAGGCAGCTTTAAATGAAAATGTGAGCCGTAACAGCGTCCATATTTCGCTGAATTTTGACCCCTCTGAAAAGCTTTCTAAAGAGCAGTTGCAGGATATAGCCGACACCTATATGCAGCAAATCGGCTTTGGTGAACAGCCCTATTTGGTCTATCAACATTTTGATGCTGGGCATCCTCATATCCATATTGTATCAGTAAAAGTTCGAGCAGATGGAAGCCGTATCGACATGCAGAATATTGGCCGTAACCAATCCGAAAAAGCAAGGAAAGACATCGAACAATTGTTTGGGCTGAAACGTGCCGAGGACAGTAAACAACAGCAGCAATTGTACAGTCTTAAACCAGTCAATTTGCAAAAGGTAATGTATGGCAAATTGGACACCAAACGGGCTATCACGAATGTGTTGGATAATATTCTTAAAGCGTATAAATACACCAGCTTGCCAGAGTTGAATGCGGTACTGAAACAATACAATGTTATGGCCGACCGTGGCAGCGAAGGGTCAAGGATATTCAAGAACCGTGGGTTGGTGTACAGGATAGTGGATGAACAAGGCAATAAGGTGGGTGTACCTATCAAGGCCAGCGACTTTTACAGTAAACCAACACTTGCTTTTGTGGAAGAAAAATTTGTACCGAATGAGACTGCCCGGCTGCCCCATAAAGCAAGGGTAAAGAATGCTATTGACTTGGCTCTTTTAAAACAACCGAGCCAAGAATTACATGAATTGGTAAAGGCATTGGATAAAGAAGGGGTCAACACTGTTTTAAGGCAAAATGAGGATGGGATTATTTATGGGATTACCTACGTTGACCACCGCACCAAATGCGTTTTTAATGGTAGCGTATTGGGTAAAGCATATAGTGCGAAAGGCATATTGGAAAGATGTGGCATCTCACAACAACAAGCTGTTAAAGGGCAGGAATTTGTTGAACAACATAATCCGAAAACACAACCCATCTCAAACCAATCTGCATTTAATCCTAATAGTCAAAACAAAGAGGGTATCGAACTGCTGGAAACGTTACTACAGCCCGAAAACGTATCAGGTTTTGTGCCTTACCAGTTGACGAAAAAAGGCAGGAAGAAAAAGAAAAAAAGAATTTCAAAAGATTTATAATTTTAAAAATTAAGGTTATGCAAACAGGGGAAAACGAACAGGCACTGAGGAAGATACTGGATATGACCAGATTGATAAGCATTGCTATTTTGGTGCTGCACTTCTATTATTATTGCTATGCAGCTTTTGAGCAATGGCATCTTACCGTAACGCTTACGGACAGGTTGATGGGCAATATCCGTAACACAGGATTGTTCAACAATTTCCATACATCCAAATTGATTGCGTTGGGCTTTTTGACCATCTCTTTAATGGGTGCAAGGGGCAGAAAAGATGAAAAGTTAAGCTACAAAACAGCTTTTGCTTATATCATTACAGGGCTATTTATTTACTTCTTGAGCTACCTTTCATTATTGCCAAAAACAGCACTTGCAACGGCTGCAATATTGTATATTGGCATTACGGCTATTGGGTTCATGCTGGTGCTTTCTGGTGGTACATTATTGTCCCGTGTAATACAGCAACAATTGAACAGCAAGGATATTTTCAACAAGGAAAACGAGACCTTTCCGCAGGAAGAAAGGCTGCTTGAAAATGAATTTTCCATTAACCTTCCTGCACAGTATAACCTGAAAGGGAAAACACGCAAAAGCTGGATAAATATCATCAATCCGTTCCGTGGTTTGATGGTGCTTGGTTCGCCAGGATCCGGTAAATCCTATTTTGTGATAAGACATGTGATTACGCAGCATATCAAGAAAGGGTTTACAATGTTCGTGTACGATTTTAAGTTTGATGACCTTACCAAAATCGTGTACAATACATGGTTACAGTACAAGATAAAATACCCTGTAGAGCCAGTGTTCTATGTCATCAATTTTGATGACCTTACCCGTACCCATCGTTGCAACCCACTTGACCATGAAAGTATGACCGATATAACAGATGCAGCAGAATCAGCACGGACTATTTTGATGGGTTTGAACAGGGAATGGATCAAGCGGCAGGGCGACTTTTTTGTTGAATCACCTATCAACTTTTTAACAGCAATTATTTGGTATTTGCGTAAGTACAAGGATGGTGAGTTTTGCACGCTACCGCATGTGATTGAACTGATGCAGGTGGACTATGACAGCCTGTTTACTGCACTTCGTACCGAGAAGGAAATAGAAGTATTGATTAACCCATTCGTGAATGCTTACCTAAATGATGTGATGGAACAATTGGAAGGTCAAATTGCCGCAGCCAAGATAGCGATGGCAAGATTGTCTTCGCCTCAATTATACTATGTGCTATCGGGTAATGACTTTACATTGGACATCAATAACCCCGACCGTCCAAAGATTGTTTGCATGGGGAACAACCCACAGAAGATACAGATTTATGGGGCGGTTTTGTCGCTGTATGTAACACGTTTGGTGAAACTGGTAAACAAAAAAGGGAAGCAGAAAAGCAGCTTGATATTCGATGAATTCCCGACAATTTATTTGAACAATATGGACAGCTTGATAGCTACGGCAAGAAGCAACAAAGTTGCCACTTGTTTGGGCATACAGGACTTTAGCCAACTGCGTAAGGATTATGGCAAAGAACAGGCAGATGTTATTATGAACATTACAGGGAACATTGTAAGTGGGCAGGTAACAGGCGATACTGCAAAGCAGTTAAGTGAACGTTTCGGGAAGATTATGCAGGATAGGGAAAGCCTTTCCATTAATAGTCAGGATACCTCCATCAGCCGTTCAAAGCAATTGGAAGCTGCAATCCCTCCTTCCAAAATTTCGGCACTTTCTTCGGGTGATTTTGTGGGCATGGTAGCAGATGACCCCGATTGTAAAATAGACCTGAAAGCTTTCCATTGTTCGATATTGAACGACCATGATGCGTTGAAGAAAGAGCAGGATAATTTTAAAGAAATACCTGCTATCCGTAAGCTTGATAATGCAATGGTTCAAAGGAACTACTTGCAGATTAAACAGGATGTACAAGATATTATACAGTCAGAAATGGAACGAGTTTTAAGTGACCCTGGGTTGCAGCATTTGGTGATAAAGAAGGGCTAAGTATAGTTCTTGTAACAAATAATTGTAGCCAATTTTTCAGGAAAATTATTTTAAGGAATAAACTAAAATATAAAACGCATTGCAAATCATGGCATAGCTATAAAACAACTGTGGTTTCTACTGCTATTGTCTAAACATTTACAGTTTTATTTTTCTTTCAAACACTTCTGATGGCTTATATTATCTTTAACACAAAGTTCATAACATCATCTTTATGAGTGTATTTCTAAGTTAATATAGTATGGAAGAAAATACAGTGTCAAACGCATTTAATTCAGTTAATAGGGGCAGCTATAATTTTTCATTCTTTAAAATGAATGTAAACGTATTTGATGAACTAACTAATCCTGAAAAACTTGAACCATTACCACTGTCAACTTTTTTTCATGAATATATTCATTTTCTACAGGATATTACAACCACTTTTGGCTTGGTTAATAGTTGCATAGTAGTGGATAAAATGAAGTTTGGCAACCATTACATTTTGAACTCAAAGGACGATACCTTTAATGTTCCCATTTCTTTTGTAGCCGACCCGAAAATTGAGTTAAATAATCAGCTTCAGGAACTCTACATGGGTTTTCCTTCGCCAGATATTTACCGATTAGAAATTAGCAGCATTGAAAGATTTGAAAGTATGATTTACATACCCGACCCTTTCAATAAATATGCTCAAGTTATAAAAGTTAATTATAAGGTCGGCGAGAAGGTATATACTTTTAATCTTGGTGGCTTGCATTTATCTGAAACAATGTGCCACATCGCTCAAAATATTTTTAACCCCGGTATAATACATAATGATGTTCCATATCGGACAGCTGAATTGGTTGCAATATTCATTTATGATGTAATCGGTAATAATTCTCTTTTTGTATTTTCTTTATGCGAGGCATGTTTAATGCACTTTCATCCCGGTGATGCTTTTTATATGATGTTACAATTAATGAAAGAAAGAGAGTTTGTTCCTAAAAATGAACTGGACATTTATTTATTCGTCTATGAAAATATCAATGATGCCGATGGCTCAGATTTGATGTTCATTTATGAAAGGCAAGTTGTACACGCTATCTATCAATTAACAGGATACTTCACGACTGAGAACTATGACAATGAAAAAACATGGATATTTCATGTTCTTGAAGAAGGCAGAAAGATGCGTAAAGAGACCCCTTTTCTGCTTCTGTCATTATTAAAAGAACCTACTCTTTATTCTATTAGCTTAAAAAGAATAATGCTGAATGTAGGAACCCCTTTAATGCAGAATTTAGATGGGGACTGTTGGTTTCTTAAACCTTACGGTTTAAGCCATCTTAATATTCAACCAGACCGTCTTGCAGCATTATTGGAAATTCATGATTCGTGGATTTTGGGTAAAAGGGAATGCGGCTTAAAAAGGTTTTGTACAAAAAATCTTATCGGCAGCACTACCGATGAAAGGTGTGACAAAGCCCCTTGGTCGAGATGTAACCCTAATGAACAATTATGCAGTTATGCTCAATTTTTGAAAACATGGAAACTCATGGGTAAAGAACCTGCTTTTTAATAACAAGTATTGAAGTCTGTAAACTTTGAATCAAATGGTCGGCATCAGTGGCATACCAATTTAGATATAATTTTTACATATCGTTTTCTACTAGACAAATTGGGGGCTTACCCTTTGGGTCGGGCTATCCGTTGCAAGTCCTGCACAAAATCAATACACAAATCGTCACAGGGCTTTTTACTTTTATCCCCAAGCCATCACTGGAATAGCTTTTTTTAAACTTAGCAATATCTGTTTACTGGCGACCAGTAATACCAAATCTTGATGTCTTTAAGTGATTACTTGATAAATACAAAATAGACAACTTTTCATTTTACTCTTCTTCGCAAATTTCTTGACGGCATTTTGAAAAAGCAAGGTCTGCATCCCGAAGGCTTTCGGGACTGGCCACGGGTTTTGCAATAAAAAACCGCTTTGCTTGTTGCTTTTGCGGCATAAACCGCTTCGCTATTTATTCCACAGTCAACATTTTTTAGTTGCAAAAACCTTGCTTTTCCTAAATACCGTTTCAAGGCTGGGTTGCTACGAGGGAAATGAACGAGGTGCAAACCGAGGTTCATAAAACATTTAGTAACCATAAAAATTTAAGTCATGGAAATCATTGCAAGGGTAACAGCAGATGCAGAAGTAAAAACACTTCCAAGCGACAAACAGGTGGTCAACTTCAACGTTGCCATCAACGACAGTTACAAACCAAAAGGTAGTAGCGAAACAACCAAAATTACCACCTATGTGCAGTGTGCGTATTGGGTAAATGCCAACATTGCTCAGTACCTCAAAAAAGGGACATTGGTGGAATTGCAGGGGCGTATCGGGGTGAACGCATGGAACAATGCACAGGGCGAACCAAAGGCAGCTATTACGTTCCATGTAAAGAGTATCAAATTGCACGGCACACCGAAGTACACCAGCGACAGCACGGCAGTTGCAGCACCATTGGCGGCAAGTGAACTGAAAGAACCATTGGACGATTTACCGTTTTAGTAGTTTGGTTTCAACCCTATCCTCTTTCATTTTATCACGAAACCGCAGAAGTACCACTTGCGGGATATAAAACAAGTTGGGTAACATATTATGGCACATCAAATTAATTTCAACGAACAAACAGGCAAGCACAGTTTCTTTTCCGTACAGCAAAAAGCATGGCACGGGTTGGGACAGATTGTTACAGATTATCCTACCAGTAAGGAAGCATTACGTTTTGCAGGGCTGGATTACACAGTAGCAAAAAGACCATTGTTCACTTATGACAATGAGAACCACGAAGCAGATGGTGATTTGGAAATCAAGATTGCAGAGGTTGCAGTACCTAATTATTTCGCAACACTTCGTACCGATACAGAACAGGTATTGGGCGTGGTGGGCAAAGATTATGAAGTGGTGCAGAACACGGATGCGTTCACGCTCTTTGACAGCATTGTGGGTGGTGATGGCATCCAGTATGAAACAGCGGGGGCTTTGGGCAATGGCGAACGGATATTTATCACTGCCAAGCTGCCTTCTTACATAAAAGTGGGTAATGATGATTTGATTGAACAGTATTTGTTCTTGACCACTTCGCATGATGGCAGCGGTAGCATTACTGCAGCCTTTACCCCTATTAGGATTGTTTGCAACAATACCCTGAATGCAGCCATGCACAACCGTTCCAACAGTATCAAGATTAGACATACTGCCAACGCCAAGGAACGTTTGGAAACCGCCCATCGTTTGATGGGTATCACCAACAACCTAAGTATCGAATTGGAAGGGATGTTCAACCAATGGGCAAGCATCCGTATCACGGATAGCGAAGTGATGAAGCTGGTACAAATGGCAATGGTGCCAAACAAGGAAGTATTGAAAAACTTACAAGCTGGTAAGGATGATGAACTGTCCACCTGTTTCAAGAACATTTGCGATACCACTTTTGAATATGCCATGTCTAATCCTACGCAACAGCTTGAAACAACCAAGGGTACTTTGTTCGGGGCTTATAATGCGGTAACGGGCTATTTTCAGAATGTACGTTCCTATAAGAACGAAGAAGCAAAATTAAAGTCCTTGTTATTGGGTGGTACAGGACAATTGCGTACACAAAAAGCCTTCGCCTTGTGTGCCGATTTTGCGAAGAACGGTAGCGATGGTTTGTTTCTGAATTAGGATTTTATGGGGTTGGGTTCGCCCAACCCTATTTCTACTTTTATCAATCATTATTTGACAATTTAAAACATATCAATCATGGCAAACTGGTGTTATAATACCGTACAGTTCGAGGGTTGCAACGGTGCAATCGAAAATATAAAATCCCTATTTGAAATATTGATGGAACAACAGAAAAATAGCGATGAGGGGCTAATGCCCGACTTTATAAAACTTACTGAAGGCTACATGTTTTCAGTTGATTGGTGTGAAGGGGATGGTTTTGCAATGGCATCATATGATACCAAATGGTCACCCAACTTTGAGGTGATGCAGGAAGTTGCTAAACATTTCAAGGTAAACTACACACATGCCTATAATGAATTGGGATGTGGTATCTATGGTGAAGCCTATTATAAAGATGGCGTATTAACCGACATCTTTCTTGAGCAGGATGATTTGGATTTGTACGATGTAAACCCAGAAGACGAGGATACATGGGTTTTCGAGGGACAAGTGTACCAAAGTGATTTTGACATATTGGAGATATTGTTGCAGAGAAGGAAGGACGGTTGTTTCTATCATTGATAGGTTAGAGTTTTATTAAGCGTTTAATTTGGGAAAAATTATACTCAAAGAACGAGCCGCCATCGGCTCGTTCTTTGAGGTTTTGAATGTGAGAAAGGCGTGAATGAATAGGCTTATCAAATGCACGTTATGGGGAACAAAAATGACAATCAATTTCAAAACTTTTCATACTTACCTTTCTTCTTTGAAACTAAGTGAAAACAGGCTCATGCGTGGAAGCATTAACGGTTAAACAATTGTATTTGTATGTTCGTTACAAAAAATCGAACTACTTCAAATGATAAAATTGAAAAAAGATATTGCTTCTATTTTAAAAAAGTGGAAGTAGTGCATCAATTCAAGCAGTAAAGAATACTCTAAAGCTGGGCAGTATTAATTTCTTAGAATTCCAGTTGTATTTTTTGTCGCAATTTATTCGTAGAGCAAGGTGTAATATACTAATATGTTAAAATTTGTTATAATAAACTATTTAATTCTGTGTAGAGATTAAAGTGTTGTTTTACAATTTAAATATTTTTCTATAGTGGCTTTTGTTGACTTGCTCACTATTTACAAGTGACATTTACCTAAATTAGCATTAATATAATTGCAAAAAGAAATTCTCATATCACTTTCCAAAAATTATTCTGATATACTACCTCAGAATGAGGAATCATTATTACTACTTGTTTGTTTATTTAAAAAAATTGAAGATGGCTATTTAGACGAAGACTTCGAGCAAAAAGACCTTGATGATACTATTGAAGAAGTTGCAGAATTCCTTCAAAAAGGTACGGCTATTCAAAAGGAAACATTATTAAAAAAATTGAGTTCGCATTTTTGCCACACTCATGCTGTAGGAAATAAATATTTGATTCATTTGACGGTTTTTGCAAAAGAGATGTGCAGGTTATTAATTGACCAAGTTGAACCTGAACTTAAAAAATTTGAACTCTATTTTGCACTTCATAAGACATTGCCTTTAGATGAAGAAGACTTGTTGAATATTGATAATTTCAGCTATTGGTTTAAAAATAATTTTCTACCTGCACAGAAAACAATTTTAAGAAATACAGAATTGCTGCAAACTGCAATAGAAGGCAAAATTGTAGAATTAAGAAATCTTCTTAAACCAGAGGTTGAAAATCCAAACGAGTTAATTAATTCATTTACTAAAATTTTCAAAGAACTTGAAATACAGACGCTAGGACTTATAAACACTCTCGACTATAAGAACGAAACGCTTAATAAGATTAAAGCTTTGAAACAAGAGTTTTCTCAAGACGAAGAGACATTTACCGAGTTTGATAAAATGCAAAGAGAGATAGATTGGTTTTTTCAAAGTATTGATCGGAGAATCTATTCTATTAACGATAAAATTCAGCTTGCATCTAAACGATTAAAGAATCTATTTGATACATTAAAGCATAAACAACTTTTTAAAATAAAGATTGAAAAATTCCTGACTTTACTTCTTAAAACCAGTAGAAATGAAAAAGGAGAAATTCTACTTCATGATTCAATTGAGAAGAAACTTATTCCATTTATTCCAATGAAGTTTATAGCAATTCCGAAAATCGATTTTAAATATCTAAGCACCGCAGAGCCACAAAAACAAACCTATGACAAATCGCATGAACAAGAGGAGCGAAAAAAGGGGCTTGCTTTATTGAAAATTCAAGAATCAACCTCACAGTGGCTGGATAAAATTAATACAGAGATGGAATCTGGTAGTGAAATTAATTTTGAAGATTGGTTCGATAAAATACTTGAAAGTGAAAATAATCTTGAAGTTCCTATAAATGTTTGTTTTGGGTTGATTGAGCAACATAATAAAAAGGAGAATCAAGTTATAACTATTGATAAAGTTGGCATATTAAAAGTAAAAAACGAATTGTCCTTATGGAAAATGAAAATTCAAACTACATATTCTTAAACTCTGACAGAGCAAAAAAGCACTTCGCAGATGCTGATATTACGCTAAAGCAAGGTAAACATTTACAAGACTATGGGAATGACAGTCGCTTATTTTCATTTGTCGATGAATATTATGATAAAGGGCTGAAAGAATACTATCTGCAATTCTTTCAAATAAATTTAGTTAGGGATACAAACGATAATCAAAAATTTTATTACTTAGATTTTACAGATGATGGGAAAGGGAAACTTGGGCGGGAAAATAGAAGCAAAGAGTTAGAAGATGATAAAGTGATTTTTGCAATTCTTTTGCTTAATATTTTTAAAGATAAATTCTTTGAACATAAGGAAATAGAATGGAGTGAGCTTGAACAAATATTTAAAGAGAGCGAACATAAAGACCTTTGGCAAAAACTTCTTTTTGGAAAGGTTAAATTGAACTACACGCCTGTTGAAGAACAAAATGTAAAAGATAAAGTAAAAGGCATTTTGAGGGACTTTGAGAAATTAGGTTGGGTAGAAATAAAAAGTATTGATGAAGTAAAGTTTGAAATAATGCCAAGTATAGAACGAATAGCTAAATTGTATAGAGATGTTATCGGCAATATAGATTCACTCGAAGAGTATATAAACAATGGACAATTATCCTAAAATTTATTCTGTATCCACTGTTGGTGTAAGGCAGCATGAAAATGCTGATTATTTACTGCACCCTGTAAGAACTGACTTTACTGGTAATAATGGCTTAGGCAAGTCTATTATAGCTGATTTGTTACAGTTGATTTTTGTTCCATTAAGGGATGAATGGAAGCCAGGAACAGAAGGGCTTGATAAGGACAAGACAAAAATTGAAAGTATTCCTTTAGAAAAGGACTGGATTCAACATGCGTACAGCTTCTTAAATATAGAGAAGTCAAAAGGAAAATATATTACAATTGGAGTTTTTATTCCGAATACTTCAAGGGTTCCTGTAAGACCCTTTATAATTCAGCAAGGGGATGATTTTGAAACAAAAGGTTCCCGATTAAAGTCATTTGAGCAAATCTTGGTTTCAAATGATTTCATAGCTGACACGGGGCATGTTTTTGACTTGAAAGGGTTAAAAAGAAACCTTTATGATAAGTATAAAATTCACCTGAAAGATTTTTTCAACAGGGATGAAGTGAACAATTACTTTGATTTGCTTTTCAAGAATCAGATTATACCAATTGATCTAACCAAGGAAATTAACTTAAAATCTTTTGCCAAAGTTCTACAATCATTTTCAAGGGCAAAGACCTTAGATATAAACAAATCTAAAAGTTTACAGGATTTTTTATTTGAAGATAATGAGGATATAAAAACCACTTTTGAAATCCAAAAAGAAACGCTGAATCAGCATATCCGAAACTTTCATAACGCCAATACAGAGATTACAACATTAAGGCAAAAACAAAGCAAACTTGAAAATTTAAAGCAAACATTTGCCACATACGAAGCAGCTAAACAAGATTATCTTTCAAAGAATGCCCATTTACTTCATAAAATATTTAATGAAGACCTAAACGCTTATGAAGCAAATGAACAAAAGAAGAACAAGGCTTTTCAAGATTATACAAAGTTTAAAGCAGAATATGAAAATCAATGTGCTGAATCCTATTCTAAAATAGTTGAACAAAAAGAAATTTGTAACCAAATAAGGATTATACTGGAAAAACAACAAGCTGATGCTGGAAAACATAATATTGAGAACTTAAAAAAAGATTCAAGACTAAAAGCAAATTTTATTGAACAATTAGAAAAACTAAATCCTGTTATCATTGAATGTGGCCCAATTAATCAAGTTGAGAAAACCTTTGCAAAAGAAGAGAAACTTAAACAGCAGAGGCGTAAGTTAGACACACTTAAACAAATGCCCTTATTTGGTGAATTCAAGAACTCAAAATGGGCGGAAAATTATTCGTTAGCATATTCACATTACAGCGATAGAAGTCAAGTTATTGCCAATTCATTAAAAACACTAAAAGAGATTTTGGATTTATATGATGGCAATAATCCTGATTCTTTTTTTAATTGGGCTATTCAGTATAATAAAGAATTGTCCATAGAGCAAGAAACGGTTGTGATGAGTTTTAAAGAAATTTACATCAAAAAAGTTTCATCAAATGAGGGAAATAGGTTTACGCTAAAACCAGAAATATTCATAAACTCTTTTGATAAAGAGGCAGATGGTATTTGGGTAAATCTGGGTGAACTTTCAGAGTATTTCCCTTTAGTTTCAAAGCAGATTTTTAACGATAAGGATAGGCTTAGGCAAGCTATTGAAAAAGATAAGGAAAACACTATCGAAGAAATTAGGTTGTTAGAAAGAGAGCAAGATGCAATTCAAGAGCTTAATCAAGGGTTAATTAATATTGGCTATAATCAAGAGTATTGCGAAATTTATCATAATGCAAAAGTGCTTGAAGAATGGGAATACGATAAACTATTTTCTGAGGATAATCTAAATTTTATAATTGAACATTTTGAATCCTTTGCAAAGGTAGATTCGATAAAGGAAGAATTAAAATCACTTGATGAAAAGATTTATAAAATCATTGGCGAGGTTGCACTTTTAGATGTACAGTTAAAATACAATAATGAAGTGTTGACTGATATTTTTACCAAAATTAACGACTTAAAAGCGGAGCTTACTCGGCCAATTGAAATTCAAGAATTCAATATTAAAGACTTAGAACTGCAAGAACTTATTCATCAAAGAGACGAAAACAAAAAAGAAATAACAAAAATTGAAAAAGTAAGAGGGTACACAAAAGGAGAAAGAAATAATCAGAAAAATACTTTTGATTCGTGCAATCAAAATACACAATTATTAAGAACTGCAAAAGCCAATTCGGAACATTTATTCAATGAAGCGAAAAGAAATCTCGAAGAAAGAACGGAGTTAAAATTTGACAAGTTACTTGCACTTGGGCATGTTACGGAAGAGCTTGTTGATAATCTTAGGAATGAGCATGAAAGAATACAAAGTCTTTACCAAACAGAATACATCGCAGTAGCTGGTAATTTTGAAGATTCAAAGCCAGATAATAAAAACCCTGAAATCTATAAAATTGATGGGGTTCCATATTTCAGTTTTCAGTCCTTAGTTAATTTGTTATGCGGAAAGATTGGCTTAGAAAATTTGACTACTAAACTTGCAGAATTAAACGATAACCTTAAGAGTTTGGGAGAACTTCAACTTAAAATATTAATTGAAGTTTTTAGTCTTGTAGAAAAGCAATATAGGGAGCATGAAGACACAATCAGGAGATTGAATTTCTTTTTTGAAAAGAATAAAATAAGCGATTCGTTTCGTTTCAATGTTGAATTTAACTCAAGGAAGGATATTAATATAGACTGGATTGAAAAGATGAAGGATAAGGCAAGAGTTCAGAAATTAGGACCAGATTTATTTACACTAAATGAAGATATTCCTTCTGAAGAAAATACCCCTATTCAATTGATAAGCAAAATTGCCAATACATTTTATAACTCCATTAACGCCGATCCTTATCAACTTCTCAATCCTAAGTTTTATTTTACTTTAAAAGTTGAAATGAAAGATGAAGATGGAAAGTCAAATTCAGGGAGTGGAGGTCAAGCATACACAGCTTTAGCACTTCTCTGCATAGGTAGATTATCAATTGTGCAAAAGCAGCAAGACAAACACTTGGGCGTGAAATTTATTATCATAGAGGAGTTGTCAAATATTGACGATACCAATTTTAATATCTTCCCAGAAATAGCTAAGCGATTTGGTTATCAATTAATGACAATGACACCCAAACCTTTTGGTTCATATACTGACGAAGAATGGTATCTGCACATGTTGATAAAGGGTAAACAGGATAAATTCAGAAATTATACCCCGATGAGTTTTTTTAAAACTAAATCAAAGAATATAGAACTTGAAAAATACTTAATAAAACAAGATGAATTGGAAGGCTCATAAACAATTAAATCAACTTTTTAATGAGGGTGAGACTTCAAGTGAAATCCTTGAAATTTCTTTGGTGCAGCGATGGCAGGAGATGGATTTTCTGGAACGAATAAATAAAAAAAAGGTTTCTAAAACAAACCTCTATGATTCATTTTATACAAAAGAACTTTTACAGCAATTCAATTCTTTTGAGAACTTATTAATAATAAACAACCTTACTGAAACGAACTTTAAAGAAGAAGAGCTGAAAGCTCTTCTTAGAATTCAAAATGACAAAGAGGAAATTTTAATTACTGGAAAAAGCCAGAAAGAAATTGCAACGCTCTACTTTCATAGTGCAAAGTATTTAACTAGAGGGACGATTCTGTATAATGCCATCCTTAAAGTTTTAGATGTTAGTGAATTGCCAGTTGACGAACACGACCAGCAATTTCTTTGGGTATTGCATTGTAAAACCAAAAGTCCAAAAGCAATTATATTTTGTGAAAATGATAACCAAATAAGAAAGCCAAGACTTAATGAAGTGGAACTTTGGTATGCAGGAGGAAGAAACACAGCCAAACTTAAATTCGTTGTTGAACCAACAATTCCATTTTACTATTTGTGTGACTGGGACAATCGAGGAATCGAAATTTACCAAGACATCAAGAAAAATATTTTTCCTAATATTCAAATTTTAATTCCGCAAGATCCTATAAAGCTTTACAATATTGAATCAAAATGGAAAACAAAAATTGATTACTCACTTTTTTCCAATGAAGCTAAACAACTTTTAGAAAAACTGATTCCTGAAAAGTGGATTGAAGAAGAGAGTATTAATCATAATATGTTGCTTAGATAAAAGAGTTATATCTAATAGCTTTCTAAAACTTAGGTAAGTTGAAATTTCTAATCATAAGTATATCTAACATTTGCCAAAAGGCTTGTTGTTCCTAATGCAGCTCCTCTTCTTGTTGTCCTTCCCTTTTCTGCTATTAAATACAGATTACGTTTTGCCCTTGAGCAGATAACATACAGTATTTTTTTTCCAGCCTTAATTAAATCATCCTCTTTCCAATGGGGTATATAATTTGTTAGTAATCCAAAAGCTATTACTGTTTGAAATTCTTCTCCTTTTATTCCATGACAGGTATTAACAACAACCCCTGAATTATGATTAAAAAGTCGCTTAAAACTTTTGGTGTCTTTTGCATAATCGAAATCACTGTTTTCCATTTTTGCTCTTGTGCCATCAAAAAAATTAGTCCACTGTACCAGCAAGTGTTCATTGCTTTCAATAGATATACCAAGCAGTGTTGTCATTTGCAAAAATCTTTCTTCCAGATAGTTCAAGCCATTCTCATTAATTGAAGAAGTCGAATTAATTGCCTTTAAAAGTTTTTTTGCGTTCTTTTCAGTTTGCTCAAATACTGCTACTCCCAATGCTTCCAATTCATTGAGAAGTTCATGTGCCCATCTATTTCTTAAAAAATACATCTTTGGAGATGGTTCAGTTAAAAATAATTTAGATGCCTTTACCCATACATTTTCTTGTGCCTTAATTAATGGAGATAACCCTATTGCATCAAAGTTTATATTAGGTAATCGATTTTTTAATTTACGACCCATTGGTATTACAAGCCACCACTGCGGAGCAAGTACACATATCTCATGTTCAGGTATTCCCTGAGCAATACTATTCTCAATAATGGTTGCGATATTTTCAACTAAATTATCTTTATTCACAATCCTATCAAGGGATAAAAAACCTCTTTCAGTCGAATAGCTGCATTGGGATTCAATCTCTATAGTTTCTGTCTGAAAATTTCGGTAGTAATCAATAATTCTTTGAGTGCTTCTGTAATTACCAGAAAGTTCCAATTCGGTTAACTCGATACCTCCAAATTCATCAATAATCTCTTTTGCATTTTTTGCCATTCCTCCTAATGAACCATAAATGGCCTGGTCTCTGTCGCCTACGATAAAAAGCTTAGTGCTTCCATTGCTTACCTTAAATATGCTTGCAATAATTGCATATTGCAAATCTTGTGTGTCTTGGTACTCATCAACACAAATCAAGTGAAAGATATTATTCAATGTTTTCGCAATGATGGGGTACTTTGTCATAAGTTTATATGCAAAGAAAAGTATCTGGTCAAAATCAATGAGTTTCTCACTTTTCAAAATTTCGTGGTACTCCTGAATAAGTTTAATTTTTGTTCTGTCGAGTTCATTGATAGAACCATCTTTATTAAGCCTTGTGTTTATCTCATCAAAGAAACCTAACCCGTAGCTTTCTTTAAGCTCCTTTAAAATCTCCGAACTTTTATACTCATCTGCGATAGAAAAGCCTTTTTTCAATTCTTCTATCTCTGAGGAGTAGGGGCGTAATATCCATTCAAGGCTAAATGAGTGAATAGTTCCAGACCATACTTGACTGGGGTCTAAATCCATTTTAATAAGCCGTCTTTTTATTTCATCGGCAGCCCTGTTTGTAAAAGTTAATGCTACAATGATTTTTTTTGTATCCTCGATAAACTGAAGTTCGTGAGCAATCTTGTAAGTTAAAACTCTCGTCTTTCCGCTTCCTGGGCAAGCAGTAAGTAATACATTCCCTTCTTGTAATACGGCATCACGTTGTTTTGAATTTAGTCCTGCTAACATTTTTCTATTTTAAATGGTTAGCAAGTTTTGTTACAGCATCATTTTCCATTGCCTTGCAATAAGCAGTAACGCTTTCATCAGGATTTTTAAGTTTTAAAATTTCTGCTAACAGCTTTGAGTAGTCTGTTTTATCACTATCAATTTTTAGTTCCTGAAGCTTTCTAAGTCTATGCCGTACCATTGATAACAAAGTCTTATTGTTAATATGGGGACTTGCAAAAGTAATTGCTTCTATTATATAGTCAGGGATATAAGTTAGATGGTTTATATTTTCACTGACCATTAAGGCGAACCAGCCCTTTTTAAATTTATTAGCGAGCCTTAATATCTCTGTTCCACTAACAGCGACATCCTCATCTTGTAAAGCCGTTTCAATTTCTTTCCATTTACTTTCTGTTTTATATTCCTTCTTTATCGTTTCAACAATTTCATGACTATTTCCTGCCAATAAGAAGTCAACTTCAAAAGTATGTTTTGCATAATAAACGTCTATCCAATCGTTGTCTTTTATAAACTTATCTAACTTCTCCTTTCGTTCCTGTCCACTTTTTTGAGAGTTTCTGCAATCTTTTTCAATAGGGGTATCTTTTTTTTCATCTGAAGGAAGTGGCAGAATAGATTTGTCCCAATCGGTAAGTATTGAACAGTGTTTTTGAATCCGTAAATCATCAAATAATCTTGCAATGTTTTCAAAGCCAGTGCTACCTATATTTACTAAGCTGATACCAACTTCATCAAGACTGATTCCATACACAGCTTTTACAAGCTCAGGTAGTAATATTTGTTCTGCATCTCCTTCAACTAAAATAACACCTTTAGCAAAAAGTAAATTGCTTCTTACTGCATCAAGATACCTTTCAACTTTTGTAACTTCTTTTTTATCCAATCCATTGGAAGGGCTAAATACCAAGGCATTTTGATTGGATCTGCTCAATATGTTTACAGAACTTATTTGGCTTACAGAAGAAATATGGGTAGAGTGGGTAGAAATAATTACTTGGGTATTCCTTTTGTCCAATCTTTGAAAAATAGTTTTTTGAATATGGGTATGTATATGGGCTTCGGGTTCTTCAATAAGCAGAAAATTTGCAACCTTTTCTAAAACCTTTACTTTTTCGTATTCTAATAATTTAAGGGAAAGATAAATCAGGTTGGCCCCGCCTAAGCTAAGTTCCCATATCCTTCCTTGGTAACCTTCTTCGTCAGGGTCGCCTACCCATAATTTGAGTGATTGGAGTAGTTTTTCAATATCAGCCGGGAGTTCTGATTGGATGCTGATATTAGGAGCATAGGTTTCACCAACTGCTTCTTTTATACTTTCGGAAATTCCTGCGGACACATTTTTAACTTCGTCAAGACCTGAAATATCCTGGTTTAATACCTCAATTTTCTTTTCAATATCAGCTTTCTTCGCAACAGAAATACTTTTTTCTTTTCCCCGTAATAGGTTTAAAAGCGGATTGTCTCTATATGATTTTAAATCAGCTTCAACATCTCTTAATGCCTTTACAAAGGTGCAGGAAACCTCATTTGAAATGGAGAAATTAGAAAGCCTAACACCATATATATCACTGGATTCATCATCAGGGTTTGGGAAAATCATCTTGTCAAAATCACCTACATATTCCCTGTAATTATCATCATCTGAAAAGTCAACATTGTTTCTTCCTCTATAAGTTATTTCATAATCGTCTAAGGTTATTTTAGAAAGGATTTCATCCAGCCCTTCTTTCTTTTTCGTTGGAATTTCAGAAAATTCAAATAGCTTCTTTCTAACTGATTCACGAGGGCGGCAGCAAAGGAGAACAGTTCCTTTTGTAATATCCATTTCTTCAACATGCCCAACTTTGTGCATAGCTATAGCTTGTAATTCCTCATCTGAATCAAGCTCGTCAAACTGAAGTTGTATTATTATCCAATGTCCTTTCCATAGACCAATTGACCTGTTAAAATCAGTTTCACTAAAGTAGGTGCGGCGAGGTAGATTTTCGTCAATTAAAAGTCTCAAGGCATACAGCAGGTTACTTTTACCTGAACCGTTCTCTCCAATTAGTGTATTTACCCCTCTTTGAAACTGCAAAGAACAACTCTTAAAATTTCTGAAATTCCGTACAGATAGTTTTGATATATACATATTTGCGGTGCTTAGATACACAAAAATAACCTTTATGTTTTAAGCATTGCTCGTTACAAATACCTGATTTAACCCAGCAGGACTTGAATCTTCTGGATTTGTTCTAAATCGTTCAATATTTGGTTAGAACGTTGTCAATTCAAGCCGACTGCCTAAGTTCGAGCTATAAACATTTGTTAGATTACTTTAAGTCATCTAAGAATGTCAAAATAGGTATTAAATGTTCGGCTGTATCCCAAGCCCACTGACAAAACTTAAATTAAGCCGCTAAAAAGGTCAAATTCTTCAGCAAAAAGTTCGAGTTATGTACCAATGGATTCTCGGAAAAAAGAGAATCTAAAAATTATTTATCAAATAATGGTTATTCTCAGAAGATTGAATCAATACTATTTGCTATGAATTGAACTGTTATTTCATCTTAAATGTTTCCAAATGTGAAGCAAACTTTCGTTTTGTCGCATCATCAAAACTGGCCAGATAGTTCTCTGTGGTAGTCAGTGACTGATGACCAAGTGCTTCCTGTATGTATCTTGTTGAAACCCCTGAATTCTTCATTATGGTGGAAAAGGTATGCCTAGCGACATAAGTAGTGATTTTCTTTGTAATGCCTAGTTCCTTTTGCATGTGCTTCAGCCAATCATTGATCATGTGAATGAACATTTTCCTATCCTCATGCTGCTTGTAAAGATTTGAAGTTAGGTCAAGAACCGGAAAAATGAGACTATTGGGCGACTTGTTTTTATTGCCCCAGTAATCCATTATTCTTTTCATGTCATCCGTAATGAAAACTGAAATCAATACAGGTTTCTCTCTGTTTGCCCTTTCAGTTTTGGCACGTTCAAAAACAATGAACCCTTCATGTATGTTTTTGAACTTTAAATAAAGCATATCCTTGAAATTGATACCATTGCCAAAATAGCTGAACAGCCACATATCCTTTGCCCTTTGTTCGGTTGGGTTGTTGGGGTCGCATGGATAGTTATACATTTTCAACAGTTCCTCATGCGTCAATGCTTTTTTAATTCCTTTCCCAGTCGGCACAGTGTACTTGCGTTTCCCAAATGGGTATTGCTTTACGGTAACAATATCCTGAAAGATTGCCTCATTGAAAACTGCCCTCATGTTGCGTGTGTAAATACCGATTGTTGTTTTGGACACACCTCTCGCCAACAAGCAATTTTCAAACTGAATTAAATAAGAAACAGTAACCTGCTCCAAAAGAACATTGCCTTTAAACTTCTCAAAAGAACGGTAAGAAGTATAATAGTTTTCTGCTGAACCGATACGTCCTTCCAGTATCAGTTTCTTAACGATACACTGGAATATATTTCCAATAGTCCCTTCGTCAAAATGCTGCGAAAGAATCTTGTAACGCTTTATAGCATCAAGTGGCAACTCTTCATTGCGGTACATGTCTGGCAATTCCGCTGAATATTTTCTGGATTGTTTTTTTACAAGTAACGGATGATGCTGTACAAACTTCCGCTCGAAATCAGCAAATTCAAAAGGTCTGTTTTCTTTGATAGCCTCTTCTGCCTGCCATTTCAATTCGTTCAGTTGGTCACGCATTTTCCTAAGTCCCTCCCCAATATTTTTGGCTTCTAACTTTTTAAAGTCGTCCTCGCTCAAATCGAGAACAGTCAAATAAAATTCTGTTTTGCTTTGCGTATATACACGCAGTTTAACCGGATAGGTCTTCGTTTTCTTCATTCTCCTTGTGTCAAGGAAAATGGATGTAGTTACTGACATAATCAAATTTTTTTATCATTTTCACAATACAGCCCTTCACAAAAATTTGCATAAAATTTGCACAAATCGAATGGTTAAACACCACCAAACTAGGTTTGGCTAAATTAAGTAAATAATCTTGAAACCCTTTGCAGTAAAGGATTTCAGTAAAATGAGGTAAAGTGGAATTAAGTGCGGTAAAGCCATTTTGAACCGCTCATAATCAGGGGGTCCCAGGATCATGCCCTGGTGGGCCCACGTTGAAAATCAAGCAGTTATGAAGTAAAATTCATAGCTGCTTTTTTATTTGATACATCCTTAAAACATACTACACTCTTTGCTTATATCCTTTGAATAATGTTACATCCCGAAATGGTCACACAGAGTTCATTTCAGGTTAAATATCTCTTAAGTAGCTTTTGGTGTAAGCATCTATCTGTTACAACAATCTTCTAAATTCTGGAAACTTAATCCATCATCGGGAAACTGATTGGATTCATTTTTTGCCAACCTGTTGATTATCAATAGATTAATCTGTGGCATTAAAGATGAAAAGACTCAAGAAAAATCCAATGAAATTTATGAACAACAAAAGAATTTTTATAGTAGATGATAGCCCCTACTGGGTTGCAATGCTTTCGCAGATGCTCAACAATCTTGGCTTCTCCAATCTTATCACATTTACCAATGGCACAGATTGTATTGAGAATCTTCATCTTAACCCGGCACTTGTATTTTTAGACTATCAGATGGATGATGTAAACGGACTTGAGGTATTACAGGAAATTAAAAATTACTACCCTGGAATCGGCGTAATTTTTTGTACCGCAGATGAAGACTTAAGCGTTGCTGTAGATGCAATAAAATACGGATCGCAGGACTATTTACTTAAAGGAAATGCAACCAAAAAGGAACTTGCCTTAATTATTGAAAACTTTGAGGAGCAAAGCCTGCCTTTAAACAGATAAATAACCTTGTACGATATGCCTTTTACTTTTTCGCATCCTGCAATTATAGTTCCATTAAGCAGATCTAAAAAATTGCCATTGTCTTTTACAGGCTTAATTGCAGGTAGCATGGTACCAGACTTTGAATTCTTTCTGAGGATGAAAGTTTCAGAAAATATCAGTCATCATTGGTTGGGGATATTTCTTTTCGATCTTCCCCTTGGGGTTATACTTTGTTTTTTGTTTCATAATACTGTAAGAAATCTTTTGTTTGAAAACCTGCCGTTGTATTACAGTGTACACCTGGAAAACTTTAAAGGCTTTAATTGGAACATTTACATACACAGGAACAGGTTTAAAGTTTTGATTTCAGTTTTTATTGGCACCCTCACACATATTTTTTGGGACGCATTTACACATGTAGATGGCTATTTTACCGAACGAATGCCTTTGCTTGCAGAAAATGCTTTTTTGTTGGGGCTCAAAGTGCCAGTTTACTTGATTCTCCAAATAGGTAGCAGTGTATGGGGCCTTTGGGTTGTTCACAGTTTTATAAAAAAATTGCCTGTGAAGGAAGTAGTAGAAAAGAAAGCGGGAACCAGTGGTAGTTACTGGCTTTTAACAGGTTTTGCGGGTTGTATTTTATTGTTGGGAAGGTTTGCTTTTTCACCAAATGATATGAGCTTTATGAATTTAGTAATGTCTTGTATCGGCAGCGTTTTATGGGGTATCGTAATTGTGTCTTTCTACAAAAACAATCGCTACCTAATCAGCAGGAACAATAGCCGTAGCAACAAATTTGTGTAGCCCTGTTGTTTCAACCCATTTTTCTATAACTGATTCTTTTTTATATAAAAACACCAGTTCTTTAGCGGCATTTTTTAAAGCATAATGCGCGTTTATCACTTCATTAATACCTGAGAGATCTGTTTCTAAAACGTCTTTAACATCAATATATATAACATCGTATTGACCTGAGGCGCTTTCTGAAATTATTTGCCTTAATATTTCTGCATCACCTGCAAGCAAAGTGTCAGTAATATGAATTCGGTAACAATCTTTCTTATGGTCTTTAACACTAAATGAAAATGCTTTGATACTCATTATAATTTTTTTTCAAGATTAACACATTCAACATGAAACACGCAGTAAATATCCTAATTATCTGCTTTTTTTTAGTAACCAGTATGCTTAAAGCACAACAGCCAAAGCCCTTGCAGCCCCTGTTGGCTGAAGTTAGGGAAAGCTTTATACAAAATGCCCTTCAGTTAAGAAAAGATGAGAACTTTTACGCGGCCATACAACAGCTGGATTCGATAATTGCAAACAATGCATCGGATGCCCAGGTTCTTTTATTTAAGGGAGATTTATTGCTGCAGAGCAAACGCTTTGGTGAGGCTGTACTAACTTATCAAAAGTTGCTGCCGCTTAAGTACGAGATCACCATTGTTCGTATAAGTTTGTCATACGCACTTTTTATGAACCACCATCCTGCAAAGGCATTAAGTGCCGCGAAGGATGCGTGGGAGCAAAATCGCACCAATACAAATGCCGTAGTCAATTATTTTAATGCCATGCTTTGGAACATAAAAGTAAAAGAAGCAGGCAGCTTTTTACAGGCACAACGACAACTGTTAAGTAATGCCCAGGCAATGGTACTTGATGCAAGGCTTTACACCACAGGTGGCAATTATAAAAAAGGATTGCATTTTTATGATACACTGGTAAAATCTTTTCCTGATAAATATTACGCAAAAGAATATGCTGAAGTACTTCTTGGAAAAAAGGAATTTAAGCAGGCAGAAGAAACAATGAAAAGCAGGGAACAGATATTTACAAAAAAGGAGTATACGGAATTTAGGCAAAAAGTGAATGCAACCAAAATGCAGCAAGCAGGAACAGAATTTGTTTATTTTAAAGACGTGGCCAAAAATGTACGCATAGAAAATAACTTCTGGTGGCAGCAAGGTGAAGGTAATGCTTACCGCTTTGGAGTAAAAACAGGTTTATCAAAAATAACCTCTATACTTAATGAAAAAACAAATGCACAGTTTGTACATGTTACAATAAATGAGCGTTGGAGCAAGTCACTAAGCGGGCAAACCGACTTTCATCTTCAGCGTATAGAACCCACTGGTATAAAGGCATTTACAGGATTAACAGGCAGGCAAACCATACAATACCAACCAAATGATCGCAGGATGATTGGTGTATTTTATGGTTCAGAAATATTAAACTTTACGGCATCCTTGCTGGAAAAAAATATCAGGAGTGACGATTTTGGATATGTTACGCATATTCTCCTTTCTGGTAAAAATGGCTTCTACTCACAGGGCAGTTTTGGTATGCTTAACGATAATAATAATAAGTATCAATTTTTTGGTTCCCTCTATCATCTCTTCCGCACAGAACCTACATTGAAAGGAGGTTTCAACTTCTCAGCTTTGCATTATAAAGACAGTACGATAAAAACTTATTTTTCACCCAATACCTATTTGAGTACAGAAATTTTTGCAGATTATAGTACAGCATTGCCAAACCAGTCAAAGTTTTTTCTTCAACTGCAGGGAGGTATTGGTACACAGAAAATAGAACAACAACAATGGCAGCCCAACTATCGCTTCCAGGCAGATTTACAATTACGCTTAAACAGACTTGTTACGTCGTTACGCTACCAGACAAGCAATGTTGCGTCTAGTACAGGAACTGGTTATAAGTTTAACTGGTATACACTTGCAGCAGTGTATAAATTTAAGTAGAATGGTTTTATTGAGGTATAGTGAAAGGTTGCCTTTTGAAGGCAACCTTTCTGTTTTATTTATCTCCAGAACTCTTCCCATAAAGCAGTTTTATCATCCAATTTGTTACCACTCAAAGCAAACCGCATTTATATTTCAATCACCATTTTAGTTCTAAAATTAATATAGGCTCTTTTGCCCCGTACCTCGGATACTGACAGTAAGTCGATCTATAAGAAGGCTTCTATTTGTTGTTATAAACTAAATGCGCGATGATACATAAAATCGTGAGTGGAATGGGGATTGGCAAATCACTGCGGCACATTGCCGCAAAAAAATGGTATGCCAAGATTTCAACTCTTTGTGTTAAAAGTAAAAGATCGTTGTAAAAGATAATTCAGTGTTAGTACCAGCATCGTGGAAATTATTTTTGCGATAGAAGGGTTCAGTCCCGCATAAACAATCAACCCCTTCATTACAAGGTAATCACTTCCCAACCCTTGCAATACCACCAAAAAATACCGCATCAATTGTTTAAAGCTTTGCTTGTCGGCTTTAGCATCGGTAAATGCAAAATTTTTGCTTAACCAAAAACCAGTGGGCACAGTTATAAAGAATGCAATAAGCAACGAAAGTGTATAAGACGCCACACTGCCACCAGCCACACTAAAGTTCCGTTGTGGAAATATAAGCTGGTAGAACATTGCAAAAAGGCACACATTTAATATTGTATTTGCAGCACCAACTGCCAGGTATGCAAATACCTGGCGAGGCAGAAGCCTTTTAAACAGCGGGTAGAACAAATCAAGCGAAACCAGAATAAAATTTTTTGACGCGTTGACCATGATATTAGATTTTTAATTTTTTGATTCTATAACGGCATTAAGGTGTGATATGTACCATTGTGAAAGCTCGTGCATAGGCAAACCCTTGGCTGCTGCATAATTCTGGTCTTCTATCTGCTTTCTTTTTTCTGGATTTTCAATTAAATATGCTACGGCATTTGTCATGCTGTTTGCGTTGTCTGTTTCAAAGTACGCACCGCCATAACCTTCTTCGTCCACAACACGTTCCAGATCGTCTATTTTAGGCAATATGCAGGCTCTGGCATAACTGCCAGCCTGATGAAGAATACCAGAACTACCCGTGGTGGTTGTGTAAGGGAAAATAATAAAGCTGCTGTCCTGGAAAACAGATGCAACCCTCTCCTCTGGTATATAGCCGGTAAATACAGTATTTTTCATCGCACCGTATTTAGTTTTAACCGCCTCCAGGTAACCGCTTACGTTTGGGTTGTCAGTACCTGCAATGGTGGCAACAAATTCAAGTCCTGGGTATCTTTTTTCCAGCAATTTCACAGCATCCAGCATTACTTCTACTTTCTTATAAGTTCCAAATTTGCCAAAGGCCATCAGGTTTATTTTCTGCAGGTTTTCGGGCAGGTATTTACGTTCAGGTAATTCAAAGTTGCCGTGAGGCAGCAGCACTACATTTTTTGCATTGTATTTTTCTTTCAACAAGTCTACATACTGCGAGATAGTTACGCCTACCAGGTCTGCCTTGAGTATGCATTGGGTAAGCCTGGTACCAATCCAGCGAAAGAGGCTCTGTTTCCATTTGCTGCTGGCCATACCAATAGTGTCAAGTTTTACAGTCTCTGTTAGATTGTGAAGAATTACTACTGATGGAATGTCAAGCATTTTACATATCCAGGGCGTAAGCAGTCCCAGTGCTGCCGGAATTTTATCCTCACCAAAAGTCATAAACTGGAGGTTAAGGATTACGGCATCTGGTTTAATCTTTTTTAATTGATTACGAATCGTTAGCAGATTATTCAGAGCGTTGAACCGCCAGCAAGGAACAATCTCTACACCATCAAGGGCATACTTGCTGTAATTGGCATTGTCCTCGAGATGATTGGTAAGTATATGAATTTTATTTACTCCTGGTTTACCTGCAAATCCTTTTACCAGGTAATAACCATACTCATTAAGGGTAACTTTACTTGGAGGGAAGGGTGAAATAAAGGCGATGTTCATTTGATATTGGATTTATATTTGATAATTTAGTACTCGTTTATCATACGCATTGCATCAACACGCCAATGGTCTCCCTGGAATAAAAGAACAATGGCAATATCCGCACAGGTATATCTTTCTTTTTTATCAGGATACTGGTACCTGAACACTACATTACTGTCAATAGCATTGCAAACCAGCGCATCACTGCTCCAGTTGATAATATGCAAATCATGCTGCAGGTCAAAGCGTTGAGCCGAAACCGGCATAACCCCTTTATAGTGGCTACACAAATTGTTAAACCATGCTTCAGTATAATATTCTTTACCTTTTTCTACATCCCCATTGGCATACAACAGGTTAAGGTGCGCCCACAGGGCAGCATAGTCGCTTACAAGGCTTGCCAATTGTTCTGTAGTGGGTTTGTAGCGGCTATGAACCTTTGTAGTAATATTTGTGACATGCGCGTTCGCGATGGTATCTTCCCTTAGAAAAACAGGTTTTTCGCTGCTGCGTTGCATTACCGGTTGCAGCAGGCAGAAATAGGCAACAATAACACCCGCAAAAGCCAAAAATAAATACCGCATTATTATTTTTTTAAATTGATATAACATGATACTGTTTCATTCACCCTTGCCTGCAGGGTACAGCCCACTGCCATCTCTGCCGGTATCATTGCCGTGGCAAACCCATCCTGCAGTGTACGCTCTACACGGTAAGTTGCCCTGTTATTGCCGTATATAAAAGCTACCATAGTGCCATTGCCAACCATATTATTGTATCGGTCTTTCAGCGGCCCTGCCTTAATGCAGTAGGCGTTTTGTACTATATTGTAGGTTAAGGTGAGTGGAATGTTCACACAAGATCCTGGCTGCACATAATAGGAACTGAGGGCCAGGTTTTTTACCGCCCTGAAGGTTCCTGTTTTACTACCAAGGTAAACTTCCTCTTCTCTAAAATACCGGCTACTATTATCAAGTGTTACAAGGTTACGATATGCATCTATCCGGTGAAGCAGCCGCTGGTGATGCAAAGCAGAATCTGGGTTTACTGTTTTTGGCGAACGATAGTCTTTGGTTACCGGCTTTGTAACGCTCCCATTTTTTAAAAACACAGGATAATAAAAAAAGGCAGTACCTACACTTAAACAGATTTCAGCATTACCTTCTATTATTCCTCCAGTTCGTTGCAGTTCTGCAACCAATTTTCCTTTTGCATAGTTTACAGGCAGGGCAATAGGCTGGGTGCATGTTAACAGTGTTGCCTTACACCCTTCGGTTGCAGTTAAAAATTCCAGGTTAGCATGTGGTAACAAGAGCGTATCTGTAGCGTTAGCCCAAATTGGTTTTACTGGTTTGGGATTGGTGCAGGCTGCAACAAAAATCAGCAGAATGATATGTAACAATAAAGTTCTCACTGTAAATAAATTTCCTGTGATATAAAGCAATGCGGCAGTATGGCTATACCCCTATTTGCGTTTGCCAATGCATCTTTTTTAACCGGCGTTGCACTACGCTGCTGCCCATTGATAAAAAGTTGCAGGGGATAATTTTTTATCATTACCGCGTTACCCCCTATTTTTTTAAAGGGCTGTAAAAAACGACTGCTAAGTCCGCTGCGTATTGCTTTTATATTAATCTCTAGCTTCACCTGCCATATATTGCCTGCACTGTCTTTTTCTGCTATCAAAAGGCCGGGTATATTTATATCTGTGGTAAGCTCGTTGTACATGGCTGCATTAATAACCACCTGGTTGTTTAATGCTGGTGTTACACTATAACCAATGGTGCCACCATGTATATATCCTTTCTCATTTACATCTGTTTCTGTATAAAGCTCTATTGATGCTAACTGAAGCGAATCCATGGTTTCTGTATCATCTATCTGCACCTGGAAAAAAGTGCTGGCCTTGGGCGATAGATTGTATTGAAATGCAGTACCGGGGTAAAAAATCCTGTTGATATTGTTTTTGTAATGCAGGATTACTTTCAGTGCTGCATTGATAGGTATGTCATCTGAATTTAACAGCTCACCGGTAATGAAATTTTCAGCACCGTGCCTTACCATGTTTACCTGTTTATAGGCAGCAAATGGCTTTTTTACCCTATCGTCTTTTACCGTAGGAAAGCTGCTGATTACCCGTTTGCCCATTTTTTTAAACAGGGTATAGCTGTAGTTACGCATTTGTTCGTCTACAATTTCCGATTCAAAGGGTGGCGGTTGCAGGTACCAGGCCTCATTTAGATGCCTCATTTTAAATGTATCATATTTCTCCCGTGCACCAAGGGCAGTCCTCCACCTGGTATACACTTTTACCAGAGCTGAATCTTTATCTTTCTGTAATTCCTTAACGCCAATACTGTCGAGTTTTGCATAAGACGGAAGCAGCCCCCCGTCGCTTACTGATTTCTCCAGCAGGTATTGATCAAGTGTATACGTAGGTGATGGTGTAAAGAAATGAAAAGCATTTTCAAAACGCTGAAAGTCGAGGTGGTTAAAATAATTCAATACCGCAGTGGTTGGATCCTTCTGCTCTTTTACCAGCAGTAATTCATACACCTGCCGCGTCATAAATCCCGTAAATAATATAACCGGCAGCAGGGATGAGCTGTAAATAACAGCCGCAGGGTAAGTGTAATGAGTGGTGGGAATATTTTGAGAATAATCTTTTTGTTTATACCATTTCAGGTAGATAAATGTCATCAGTACCGCCATGCATAAACTGCTCATTGGAATAATTCCCCAGGCATATTTTAATAGCGGGGATAGTTTTTTGGGTTGCAGCGGTTTTATGGTAGAAATGTTTCCTTTTTCCCAAACCATAATTCCGTTCTCAAGTCTGATGGTTCTGTTCCAGCCATTAAAATAAAGTAATGGGTCATAATACCTATCATTACTAAATACATATTTAAGGCTGTATTTTTCTGCATTCTGTAAAAAATCTTTAAGCGAGGCAAGCCCCTCATCGCCACTAAATTTTGCATTTTCAAGTCGTTCTACCGGCCTGCTTGTAAGTTCCGGCAACCTTCTGGCAGAATGGTAATTTCCATCTACAGTGGCGGCAATAGAATTTGAGCTTAACCAGGCCATTTGGTCACCAAACCCAAGGGTAAGGTAACGCCAGCGCATATGTTCATCTCTGTTTAAAAAATTTATTATAGGCTGCACCTGTATTTCTTTAGGCTGTAGCGGCCTGAAGCTTGACAGGTGAAAAATAAAAATCAGAAACAACAGGTAAGAAAACCCGCTTATGGCCGAAAGTATAAAATGACTGGAGGCACTGGTAATTCTTGTCCAGAACTGCTGAACAGGACCTGCCACAAAAGAAAGAATAAATTTTGCCATAAAGGGTATGGCTATGATGGAAGCCCAAAAGCCAAACCTGTCCAGTGTAAGAATATTAAACGCATTATCGCCAAGCAGTTTTTTAGGTAAAGGGGTTGTGCCGCCACTACCCAATAACAGGCATAAAAAAAAGGCCACAGCCCAGCCTATAAACCTTTTTTGGCGTGTTATAGTGTAACTGATTGCTGGCAGCAATGCAAAAATCAACGTAAGAGGAACTACAAAAAATATCAGACCCGACGAAGTATTTTTAAAAAAGTTATCCCTTGAGCCATGTGGTATAGATACCTGGGTGATGGGGTCTGTTTTGCTCCAGTACCAGTAAGGGAATATTAATCCTACAGCTAGTGATAACATTAGTACACCAAAAAGAATCAATGATTTGTATTTTTTCAGCCCCTGCTTAATTATTGCAAAAGAAAAATGAAAAATATTTGATGGCACTTTTAAAAGGCTGTCTACCAGGGCCATAAATACAGTAGGGGCTATAAAAAAAGCCATTCCAAAAATGGCTGTAACATGATGAGAACTTACTACCACAGCAAGCAATGTAAGTGCCATTGCCAGGTAAAGCAGTTTGCCTTTAACAAGATACTGGTACAAAAAGGGCAGTGCATTCAAAAGAAATGATAAGCCAGTGAGCGTGGGCATTTGTCCATATACATGAAGCGTCTCTACAATAGATGAAAGCAACACTACCAGTAATGCAGCAACACCGGCAGTGGTTTTATCAAAAAAAAGTTTAGTAAACCTGTAAACGCCTACAACTAATATTTCTATGATAGTAATGGCATACATGCAAAAGGCAACTTTTAAAGGAAATATTTTGCTTAATAGTGCCATTGCCTGATGCACTAATGGCGGGTAACTGATGGTTAAAAAACCAGTATACCATCGGTATTCCCACGGTTCAAACCAAAATCTGGCATAGTGATCAGCAAAAAACAGGTGAACGAAAGCATCATACGTCTGTGGTAACGTAAAATAAATGATTACGCCATGGGTAAGTAATACCAACGACATTGCCACAAGCAGTAGTTTCTTGCCCAGAAAATCACTCCAAATACTTTCATTCTCGGTATTGTTCATCAAAAAAGAGAATTTAAAATAGTAATTGTTAAGGCTGTACGACCGTTGCTTTTTTTGCGGAAAAACCATGTATTGCCTTTTTTTGCTTATTGCTTTCAAACAGTGAATAGCCTGATTTTAAGGTAAACTTATCAGCAACGTGAAAGCGGTAGTAAAGCTGTAATAGTTGCATAGGTATTTTTATCGTGTCTTTCAATTTAAGCCTTGAGTCTCCTACCTCTGTCCAATGCATCAGCGGGTATTCCAGCACACCTTTTTGCAAAGTTGTTTTACCGAATTTGCGTTGCAGTCGAAGAAAAATTTCAACATCAAACAACCAGGGGGTCATAAAAGATTGATTGAAAAGGGCGGGAACCAATGACCTGTGAAAGATTTTTGCACCACATTGCGAATCCTGGAAGGGTGTCTTTAATATCACGTGAATGAATTTTTTAATAATACTGCTGAAGATAGAACGGTTATCATCCCGCCTGATATTTGCACCCAGCCTTTGAATGCGGCTGCCTACAATGGCTCCGTATTGTGCATATTGTTCCTGGTATTTTGCCATTTGCAACCATTCTTCAGGCTTTGTGGCCATGTCAGCATCCAGAAAGCCAATAAATTCTGCATCAAAATTTTTATGCACATAATGCATCCCTTTCCTTACTGCTTCTGATTTACCGCCATTTTGTTTCATGGAATAAACGCAGATATTGTCTGGGCTCTCAGCCTGAAGACCTCGCAAAACAGCAACAGTTTGATCTTTGCTTCCGTCATTTACAAAACATAGCAATACTTCAGGGTGTTCTTTGGCAAAGGATAGAAACTCCTTAAAAGGAAAACGCTTCTCCTCGTTGTAACATGGCACTACCATCGCATACATTTGTGCGGGCTCAACATTTGTAAAATTCATCGGAATCGGATTTAGAGTTATTGGATTTTAAAACGGGATTTTTAATTTTGAAAAGTTTTTCAAAGCCAATGCCAAAACGCAAGTTGTTGAAAATCAGCATATATTTACTTACTACAAGGCTAATATTTCCATAAAATGGATTTATATTCCATTTTTCATACCTTTCCTTTCAGGTTCTTTTTCATCACATAATTTTTTAACCAGATGGCTGTTATTGACTATTACAACATTTTTATGGTAGAGGATGATGCCTGGTATGGCGAAATACTCCAATACCATATAAGCCTTAATCCAGACTATAAAGTAACACGTTTTGAAAATGGGAAAGAATGCCTGAATAAACTCTACCTGCAGCCAGACCTTATTACCATCGACTTTTCGCTTCCGGATATGACTGGCGATAAATTATACCAGAAAATCAGGGAGGTAAACTCCACTGTACCAGTCATCGTTATAAGCTCACAGGAAAACATAACTATTGCTGTTAACCTGTTAAAGATGGGCGTAAGCGACTACCTGGTAAAAGACGATGCTACAAAGGATTTATTGTGGAACAGTATAAAACGTATTAAGGAAAACCAATGCCTTAAAAAAGAAGTAGCCGTATTAAGAGAAGAGCTTGGCCAAAAATTTTCATTTGAGAAAACGTTGATTGGTCAGAGCGAGGCTTTGAAAAAAATTTTCAATGTTATGGAGAAAGCTACCAAAACAAATATCAATGTATCTATCACAGGCGAAACTGGCACGGGAAAAGAAGTTGTGGCAAAAGCCATACACTATAACAGCGAGCGAAAAAGAAAACCTTTTGTACCGGTAAACATGGCGGCAATACCTAAAGAATTGGTAGAAAGCGAATTATTTGGCTACGAAAAGGGTGCATTTACTGGCGCACTAACCCGTAAAATTGGCAAATTTGAAGAAGCAAACGGGGGAAGTATTTTTCTTGATGAAATAGCAGAACTTGACCTTAACCTGCAAAGTAAGCTGCTGCGGGTTTTGCAGGAACGGGAAGTAATAAGGGTGGGTGGAAATGAAAAAATAAAACTGGATTTCAGGCTTATTGTTGCCACACATAAAAACCTGGCAGAAGAAGTTGGTAAAGGCTGTTTTAGGGAAGATCTTTATTATCGTATTATTGGCCTCCCTATAGAGCTGCCACCCCTACGGAACCGTGGAAATGATGTGCTGATTCTGGCCAAACACTTTGCCGAAGATTTTGTACAGCAGAACAGGATGAGTACAGTTTCATTTTCGGGTGAAGCGAAAGATAAGCTTTTACGTTACCAATACCCTGGCAACATACGCGAACTGAAAGCAATTGTAGACCTGGCTGTAGTAATGTGCGACAATAATGAAATTAGTGCCGGGGATATAACCTTCAACTCCACCAGAAAGGAAGAACTTTTGTCCGCTGAAGACAAAACCCTGCGGCAATATACCGTTGATATCATCAAGCATTTTCTTAAAAAAAATAATAACGATGTAGTTGCCACCGCAAAAACACTAGACATAGGTAAAAGCACTATTTACAAAATGATGCAGGAAGGGGAAATTAGTTAGATGTCCATTTTATGGATTTTTCTCTAAAAATCGGAAATGAAAATATTTAATACTTATTTTAAGTATTTGATTATCAATAGTTTATAGCTATTTTAATACTTGGTATAAAATTCGAATCAGTTTTGGGATAATTAATAATAAACCCGAAACCATGTACGGCATAGTAAACAAATCAATTGAATATCTGGTTAAAACCAATTACGGTGAAGAAAAATGGGACGCTGTTAAATTAGAAAGTGGAATTACCATAGACTTTTTTGTTAGTAGTGAGTCTTATGACGATGACATAACCTACAAACTTGCAGGTGCTTTAAGTGTAGTTATAAATATACCCGTACATAAAGTTTTGGAAATTTTTGGGCAGTGGTGGATTCTTAAAACTGGCAGGGAAAAATATGGGCATCTAATGGAGGCAGGCGGTAAAAATCTGAAGCAGTTCCTGGTAAATCTTCCCCTGTTTCATAATCGTATTATGTTAATTTATCCAAGGCTTACCCCACCAGAATTCCGTATCAGTCATATAGAAGAGCAAAGCCTGCATGTTCACTATTATTCGTTAAGAAAAGGCCTTAAAGAATTTGTGAGGGGGCTTTTGCTAGGGCTGGGGCAGATGTATGAAGTGCCTGTAACAGTAGAAATGATCGACTGTCGCGAAAATGGAAGCAACCACGAAACGTTTAAAGTAAGCTGGTAATATGGTCACATCCGAAATATCGCTTGGTAACGAGCAGCTAAACCGTCTCTTCCCTTTTTATTTTACATTAGGCTCTAACTTGTCTGTTGATTCGTGCGGCATAGGATTATTAAAACTGATGCCCGCCTGTGTTGGATGCTCTTTTACTGAGCAGTTTAGTTTTAAGCGTCCAAAAGATATAATCATCGACTTTTCCAATCCATCATCTGTATGTAATCAATTACTGGTTCTCCAACTCAATAATGCAGACGGTAACCTGCTTCGTGGGCAATTTGAGCTTATCCCTTCAACAGGGCAGTTGTTTTTTGCAGGCTCTCCTTGGTTCAATTCCATGGAAGAGGTAAACAAAGCTGGCCTTGTGCTTGACGACTTTGCTTACCACGACTCATTGGTAGACTTGCTTCATGTACTTAAAACCAAACAGATAGATAATGAAGATTTGCAAGAACTGCTCACCAAAGTCAATTCTCAAAAAAAAGAGTTAAAAAAAGCGGCGGTTGAACTCAACGAAATGGCCTTATTCCCCATGCAAAACCCTGACCCGCTTTTCAGGATCACTACCCGTGGTAATGTTATAATGAAAAACCCGGCAGCAGAAAAGCTGTCATCTTTTTATTATAAGGGTATACCCTATGCCCATGATACGTTTTGGGTGTTCTTGGCAACAGAAGAGAAGCATATAGATGACCAATGGTCTTTTGAAACATATTCTGGAGACAGGGCTTATTCATTCATTTGCAGGAATATGCCTGGTCAGGATTATTTTAACGTGTATGGCAGGGACATAACACAACAAAAGCAAAACGAAGAAGAACTGAAGCGACTCTCGCTGGTGGCCAGTAGTAATGAAAGCGGTGTGCTGTTTACACATGCCGATGGCAGTATATTTTGGACCAATGAAGGTTTTTGCCAGCTTACAGGGCTTAACACCAATGAAATAATGGGCAAAACACCCATAGAGCTTTGTAAGGGATCGCTAACAGATAAATCCATTTTGAAAAAAATGGTTGATGCTTTTTTAAAAGGAGAGTCATTTAATGTGGAACTATTGCATTACCGCAAAGACGGTAGTAGTTTTTGGGGTAGGGCAAAAGGCCAGTCTTATAAAAAAGCAGGTACTGGTGAGCTACAGTACTTTGCAATGGTAGAAGATATTTCTGAGGAAAAAGAAAAAGAAGAGCGCCTGAAAATACTTTCACAAATTGCCGAAAACAACATTAATCCTGTAATTATTACAGATAAACAGGGTGGAATTACTTGGGTAAACAAAAGCTTTACCGAAATGACAGGATACAACCTGCCAGCAATATTGGGCAAAAAACCTGGCCATTTTTTACAGGGCCCAGAAACTAACCAACTTACCGTAGCTTATATGCGTGGTAAAATTGCAGAGGCGGCTCCGTTTAGTGCAGAAATATGTAACTATACCATGGAGGAGAAAATGTACTGGACCAAAATCAATGGGCAACCCATTCATAATAGCAATGGAGAGCTTACCGGCTTTTTTTCAATACAGGAAAATATAACCAGGGAAAAGGAAATCCAAACACGCATCAAAGAATCAGAAGTCAGATTCTGGCTGGCTCTGGAAAAAATATACGAAAATGCCTGGGAGCATGATTTCAGAACTGGCAAAACTTCTTTCTCAAAATCAAGCAATGAATTTTGGGGGTATGATAACAACGAGTTGAATAGTAACACCCTTCTTTGGCGTAATAGCGTTCATGCCAACGATCTGCATTTGCTGGACGATCGGGATTTGGGTTACCAAAGTGGTGAAATAGACTCTCACAACCTTGAATACCGCATCATACACAAAAACGGAACAGTTAAATGGGTAATGGACCGGGGGGTAGCTATTGAAAAAACAAAAAACGGAAAATCACTCAGGGTAGTAGGTACACATACCGATATTACAAAAATTAAACAGACTGAAACTGAACTTGAACACAGGGTTAACCAGTTTAAATCTCTTTCAGAAAACATACCCGGAGTTATTTACGAATATGAGTTTCGTGCAGATGGCACAGAAGGCCTCCGTTATATAAGCCCTGCCATAGAGCGCGTTTTAGGGATTAACCAGGGCGATTTTAATCACTACGTAGATTACCTCAGCCCGGAAGATAAGAGCAGAATTATGCACAAAAACGAATTATGCAGAACAACGCTTGAACCTGTGTATGACGAGGTTTGCATTACTATTGCAGGAATTGGTATGCGCTGGCATTCTTTTCATTCTTCTTTCTCGTACGTTTCACAGGATGGAGCCAAAGTATTCACAGGCTTTATGATGGACATTACAGAACGTAAAAATGCCGACATTTTACTACGGGCAAACGAAGAAAAATACCGGAGTATCATTACCAATATGAAGCTTGGCCTTACAGAATTTAATAATGATACACTTATAACGTATGCCAATAAAAGCTTTTGTGACATGAGTGGATACAGCACAGAAGAACTTGTTGGTAAAAATTCCGTATCACTTTTTGTTACCGAAGCCAACGCCGCTGTAGTGGCACAACAAAGAGAAAGAAGGAAAAATGGCGGGGCTGATTCGTATATACTGCAAGTAATTAACAAATCCGGCGAACCTAAATGGTGGCTTATCAGTGAGGCTCCCACATTCAATGACAAATCAGAGCAGGTCGGTTCCATCGGTATTTATCTTGATATTAGTGCGCAAAAAAACCTTGAAATAGAACTTACAGAAGCCAGAGAACATGCAGAACAACTGGCCCGTACCAAAGAAATGTTTCTTGCCAACATGAGCCACGAAATAAGAACCCCTATGAATGCAATCATCGGCATGAGTAACCAGCTTGCTAAAACAAACCTTTCAATTCAACAAAAATTTTACCTTGATACCGTGCATTCTGCCGCAGATAACCTGCTTGTTATTATTAACGATATACTAGACCTTTCTAAAATTGAGGCAGGCAAACTCAGCCTTGAAAATATTGGTTTCCAACCAAAAAATATTGCAGCAAGGGCCATACAGGTACTATCTCACCGGGCAGAGGAAAAAGGCATCAGGCTTACCGCTTCCAGTTTTGATCAACGGATAAGCGAAGTATTAATTGGTGATCCTTACCGCATACACCAGGTATTACTAAACCTCCTCACAAATGCAATCAAATTTACAGATAAAGGCACTGTAGACCTCGTATTCACACTACTCGAAGATCATGAAACCTACCAATTAATTGAAGTACTGGTTAAAGATACAGGGATAGGCATGGATGAACTTTTTGTGCAGCAACTCTTCGAAAAATTCAGCCAGGAATCCGACTCGGTAAGCCGTAAATACGGCGGCACCGGCCTTGGTATGAGTATTTGCCAGGAACTGGTTGACCTGATGGGTGGCAGCATCGGTGCTAAAAGCAAAAAAGGGGAAGGCACCACAATATCTTTTTCGCTGCCCTTCAACAAGGGTGGGATCAGCGATTTGCCGGAAAAAGAAAATATAAAAATAAAAGAAGGTTTTTTAGCAGGCAAAAAAGTACTGATTGTAGATGACAATGAACTCAACCGTCTTGTAGCTGCTGTAATTGTTGAAAACTACGGCGCACTGATTATTGAAGCTTCTGGTGGCGAACAGGCTGTAGAGTATGCAATAAAACAACAGCCAGATATTATACTGATGGATATACAGATGCCTGGCATGAATGGTTACCAGGCAACAGACCTGATCAGAAAAAAAGGCCTTAAACTACCCATTATAGCCCTTACTGCAAACGCTATAAAAGGCGAGAGTGAAAAATGTATAGCGGCAGGCATGAACGATTATATTTCGAAGCCATTTAAAGAAGAAGACCTGCTGGCAACAATTGCAAAAAGCCTGGGTACTAAGGTAACATTTGAAAAAGGGAAACCTGCCAACGGGCCACACGATGATAAACCGTTGTACAGCCTGGAAAAGCTGCGTAACATAAGTAATAAAAACGAAGCATTTGTTACAAAAATGGTGAACATTTTTTGTGAACAGACCCCCATACTGCTTGCGGACATGCTTGATGCAATGCGAAGTAGCAACCTTGAAAAAATAGGCAATATTGCTCATAAAATTAAACCAAGTATAGACAACCTTGATATTCACCGCCTTAAACAGGTTATCAGAGATATTGAAAGGACTGCCAAAGAGGGTAATCACACGGCTTTGCACCCTTTAGTTGCCGAAGTAGAAATAACGCTCGTTAATGTAATACAACAACTTAGGATGGAATAACAAACTGCACAAAAAATTAAGTTATGAGAGTAGCGCAGCAATTATACAGAAATGGAAAATTTACCGACAAAACCGGAGACGAGCTAACTGATAAAGGAATACAGCTAATACTTGGGTTTGGCGCGAAGCAACTGCTGGAACATATTGATTTTTATGGGATGCTAAAAAATGACTACCCCTTTGCTAATATAATTTTATGTTCAACTGCGGGGGAAATTTATGATACCGAGGTATTTGATGATACTTTATCGCTGGTGATAATGGAATTTGAAAAAACAACCTTACAAACAGTAAGCATAAACATTAAGGATCAAGCTGGCAGTTTTGAAGCCGGAGAGAAAATTTTTCATGCATTACACACTCCAGAACTATGTTATGTATTGGTTTTATCTGATGGGGCAATGGTTAATGGCAGCGAGCTGGTAAGGGGGATACAGGAAGTGAATAAAGGCAATATTCCGGTTACAGGGGGGCTTGCCGGTGACGCAGACAGGTTTATTTCTACGCTTATTGGCTGCAACCAAAAACCCGAGAACGGAAATATTGCTGCCATCGGTTTTTACGGCAATCATTTTACGGCAGCCCATGGCTCACTGGGAGGATGGGAGATATTTGGCCCGGAAAAGAAAGTTACCCGATCTGTTTCCAACCATCTTTTTGAAATTGATGACAAATCGGCGCTGGGTATTTACAAGCAATACCTTGGCCGATATGCCGAAGAATTGCCGGGTTCAGCCCTTTTATTTCCATTAAGTGTTTGCCTGCCTGGTACAAACAGCAGCGTTGTGCGAACAATACTCTCAATTGACGATGAGACCCAAAGTATGGTATTTGCTGGGGATATTCCGGAAGGGTCAAGCGTTCGCTTCATGAAAGCCAATTTTGACAAACTAATCGATGCAGCTACCCATGCAGCTGCAAATACGTTGCGCCATTTTTCAGACGATATACAACAAAACCCCAGGCTTGCATTACTTATCAGTTGCGTTGGCCGCAAACTGATTCTCGGCAACAGGATAGACGAGGAAACTGAGGCAGTAAAAAATATATTCGGCGACGGGACAATGCTTTGCGGGTTTTATTCCTATGGAGAAATAGCACCAATAAATACCGATGGAAGATGCGAGTTGCAAAACCAGACCATTACAATTACAACCTTCAATGAAGTTAATCTTTAACCATGGCTTATCACAAACTCTTACAAAGGCAGCTAAAAAAATACTGCACTGATGAAATGATGGAGCAGAAGGCTTTTACCCAGTTTATTGATGCCGTAAGCGACTCCTATAATTCTTTTGATAGAGATAAGGAACTATCAGACCATGCGTTTGTAATAACGGAACAAGAATTTTCTGCAATCAACCGACAACTCAAAGATGAATTTGAAATAAAGAAAAAGTCGATACGTGAACTTAGCACAGCACTCAGTAACCTTAAAACTGAAACTACTGACTTCCAAGCCGGTAATGAGAATGATGATATTCTGGAAATAGTGAGCCTTATAAACCAGGAAATAGACAAGCGTAAAGCGGCTGAACTGCAATTGGTTGCGGCAAAAGAAGAAGCTGAAAAAGCGAGCCTTGCAAAATCAGAGTTTCTTTCCATCATGAGCCATGAAATACGCACCCCCTTAAATGCCGTAATAGGAATGGGGCATCTGTTGTTAAGGGACAACCCCAGGCCCGACCAGCTTGGCAATCTTAAAGCATTAAAAACTTCAGCGCATAACCTGTTAGTGCTTATTAACGATATTCTTGATTTTAATAAAATAGAAGCAGGTAAACTGGATTTTGAAGAAGCTGTTTTCAGTGTGCGTAAACTGGTTACAGATATTGTTACTGCAAATACCAATGCAGCAGAGGAACACGAAAACAGAATTTTACTACAGATGGCGGAAAACCTGCCCGAAAACTTTATCGGCGATTCTGTAAGGCTTGGGCAGGTATTAAATAACCTGGTTTCAAACGCCGTTAAATTTACACAATGCGGTGTGGTAACCATAACTGTACAACTGCTGCAATTAGAAGGCGACAAGGCCGTACTCAATTTTTCGATAAAAGATACAGGAGTAGGTATTGCCGCCGAAAAACTCAGTAACATCTTTTTACCATTTACACAAGCCTCCTCCGCTATCACCAGGCAGTTTGGCGGTACAGGGCTTGGCCTTGCCATTACAAAACGAATTTTAAACCTGCTGCAATCGGATATTACTGTGGAGTCTTTGCCGGGAAAAGGTTCCAGTTTCGGGTTTAACCTGCAACTAAAAACAACGCAACAGGCCATAATAAGTTTTGATAACGAACAGAGTCCTGAATTTGACCTTCGCGGTAAACGCATTCTGCTGGTAGAAGATACGCTGTTTAACGTAATGTTTGCCACCCAACTGCTGGAAGGATGGAATGCAAAAACGGAAGTAGCAGACAATGGCTTGGAGGCCGTAAACATGCTGCAGAAGGGTCAATACGATCTTGTATTGATGGATTTGCAGATGCCTGTAATGGACGGGTATACAGCAACCATAAAAATAAGGGAATTTAATTCCTCCATACCTATCATAGCGCTCACTGCCTCAGCTACGAATAATGTACGTGAAAAAGTGATGATCGCGGGGATGCAGGATTATGTTACCAAACCCTTTAATCCAGACGATTTTTACCTGAAACTGAAAAAATATCTCTAACCATTGTTTTCATCACTAAAACCAACAGTATGGTTTAGAAGCCTATGTTTCATCAAATTCTGCATTCAGTGCACATTTCAAAGGCGTACTTATTTTTCTTTATTTTTCTTTTAAATATTGTTGTAGTTCCTTATAGGGCTCTATGCCGCCAAGAGAATAATTTGAACCTGTCAATCCGGGGCATTGATACAACCGCACAAGCTGGCCGCTTCACCGTGACCATACAAAAAGGAAATCATGCACTTCGCCTTTTACGAACCTATGCTTATTTTAAACAACATTATTATAACAGTGCCATTACTGCTGCACCAGAGTTTGTATTTATCGACGTAGTGGGAAAGTTAAAGGTGGAAGTGGAAATAAAAACGCCTATACAGTCTTTTAAATTATTTCCTTCTGAAAAAAAAATAAAAATAGCCAAGGTTGGTAACCGTTTAATTTTTTTTGTAAACAACAAAACCGGGGATCTCTGTCTTGAAATAAATGGAGATAAAAAGCAGCCCCTGCTTTTGTTTATTCCCGTTGGTGGAAAAGCTCCGGCAACTGCGCCCTCCACCCGGCCGGGTAATATTATTTTCAGGCCAGGTTATCACCGGCTGAACAATGGCATGATGGACATCAGCCAGGCCGATACCGTTTTTATTGCAGCAGGCGCAGTGGTAGAAGGCGCATTACTGGCAAACGGAAAAAAAGGCGGTACAATTTGCGGCAGCGGCATAATTTACAACCCTGTCACAGACAGTTTTCCGGCGTATTCAGCTATCTCTTTAAACCATTGTTCAAAAATGGCCATAACCGGCATTACCATCCTGCAGCGCAGGGACAACTGGGCCGTTCGCCTGGAGGCCTGTGCCGACATAAACATTAGTGGTTGCCGCATTATAAGCGAAATAAGAGATGGACTTGATATTGCCAACACCCAACGGGTAAATGTAAGCAACTGCTTTATTATGGCACACGATGATGCCATTTGCCTGAAGGGGCTTGCTAAATTAAATTGTCTTCCTGTAGAAGACATAAAAGTGCAGCACACTTTGGTAGCCAACATGGGTGGAGGCAACGCGATTGAAATTGGCTATGAAAGTGTTACAGGCATTTACCAACGTATATCTTTCAGGGATATAGTGGTACTCTACAGTTTGCCGAATGAAGTAACAGCGGAATATAAATGGCCAGAAGCTGCTTTGTCCATACACCCTTCAAAAATGCTGGAATATAAAGACCCGGCGTATATGGGTATAATGCCTGAAATAAAAAACATTTGTTACCGCAACATTAGTATTGAGTCTTGCATGGATGATTATTATATTGACATTTCCCCACAACGTGGAAGTCCCGGCACCGGCATCAGTAATATACTTTTTAAAAATATCAGGGTAATAGCAGGGCCAGCGCGCCCGTCACGTATCAGCAAAAACAAAAACTATCCCCTCTCTAATATTGTATTTCGGAATTTTAGGTTTAAACATCAACGGATTTTAAATATGAATAGAGATAATTTTGTATACAGCGACACTTTAGCGGTTAGTTTTTTTAAGCATTAACAGTACCGTCCCCCCCCAATTTTTCCATTTTTTGGAAATTATTCTATTTTTGGAATAAAAATATTTATTAATGTATGTTTAAAATATTGATAATCAACACTTTTAAATTTGGTATGATATTGAAGAACGTTAAAGTCAACATCAAAATCCAATCTTATGAAAAAGCATTTTTTATTCCTTCTTTCCCTTCAGCTTGCAGCTTTAACCCTTTTTTCCCAGTACAAATACCTTGGCACTTATACGAGTGATGGCCTGCCCAATTACCTCGCACAAAGCGACCAGGTATCTGCGGCCACACTATCTATGATTCAGAATGCCTTGCCTGAAAATTATCCGGTACCAACCTATAACCCCCAGTACATTTCATCGGGCTATGATACAGATATACGTTTGACAGACTCTGCTGAAGTTTGGGTAACTTTTGTTGACGAAGGGGCTGGCTATAAAAATGTATTAGGCTTTTACACTTACGACACACGGTATCCTCTGACGGCAGTTCCTTCAATCTCTAACATTACTATTATCTTCCCAAATGTATCTAAATTAAACAGCGGGGGTAGCCTTGTAGCAGGCAATAAAGTAAAACTTGGCTCTTTTCCTGCTTATACAGGCATTGGGTTTATGCTTATTGCAGATGGCTGGCGTAGTGGCGCAGTAACCAGCGGTAACTGGCGGTTATTTTCAAATCCCTCGTTTAATCCAGAAACCAACCCCTCTTTAAAATTTCACAATGTACTTATTTCCGACAGTGTCAATCAGCGCATTATACTTGGATTTGAAGACATAAGAAGGGACAACAGCGGTTGTGACAATGACTTTAACGATGCGCTTTTTTATGTTACTGCAAGCCCTTACACGGCAATAGAAGTAGGCAATTATGCGCCTATTGAAAGCGCAAATACAGCAATACAATCTGCTAATCTTGGTGGCCTGGAAAGCAATGGCAGACTTGCCCAGAAAATTGCTGCCCGTAACTTTGGGCGTGATAAAGACCCGTTACTAAAAAGAGATAAAATAGCAGTGCAGTTGCCTGTATTATCTCAAAATGTTTCCACAGGAACAAGTGTGGCTACAATGGGCGTATCAGGCATTCCATCCGGCAACAACACAACTTTTGGAATTACCCGGCTACCTTTAAGCAGCTATTTTCCGTCTTCAGGTATGCTTGGCATTGAGCTTCCGTATACTTCTACCCCATCAGACCTTTTAAAAATTACAAATGCCGAGGAGATTTATAGCGTTGATTATTATAATGGGGTTGACAGGGTTTCGGCAGGGCTTGGCACCTATACTTCCAAAAGAATTTATGACCATTCCAAATCTATTTGTGACAGGCTTAATGGGTCTTCGCTGGAAGATGTGCGTACCATTCTTTTAAAAGGACATAAGCTTATTAATATCACTTTTAAAAAGGCAGATGGCGAAACAGAATATGCCATTAGTTTTTCTGTACAGCTGCAACCCAACCAATACCGTCTTTACAGTTACTGGAATATTGACCAGTATCCTGCAGGGGAATATCTCAATTTCCAGGCCTGGGGCAAAAGCATGGGGCAGGTTTGCAATGTGATAAACGATATATTAACCAAGCTGGAAAGCCAGATGCCTGTAATAAGCGATCCTGCCTCAACAGTTGTTCCCCTTGTGTATGTTAAAAAAGGGCATTACAGTAATGGTTCGCTTTTTCTTACAATTGTAAACAAAGCGAAGACAGACCGGGTTTTGCTAAAGGGAAATGCTACACCTTCTGAAACATTGGGTTTTCAGCCTTTTGCTACCGATATATTAATTAACGGCGAAAAAGAAAAGACCATTGAAATAACCAACACACCGTTATTTGATATCGGTTTATCATTAACCTATACAGGGGCAACGGTTAATGATGCACTTTATCTTGCAGATGGTGCATGGGGAAGCGATTATGTGGCACAGGATGCCGCCAACGTAATTTTAAAGGTGCAGAAAACAATTGGAAAATTAGATACGCAGCAGTTGAATATTGAACGTGAGCCCTCATTGTCAGGTAAAATAAAAGGCACGGTAAACCTTTTCCGTAATGCAAAGGCAGGTAATACCGCACAAGATATTTCAGGTTATACTAATTTAACACTTGAATTACTTACTGACAAACCTGTTGAGATAGTTTTGGTAAGTAAAGATTTGTTAAGCTGGAACCAACGCGCCCGTTATACCGTTGCACCTTCTTCTGGGTTTAGAACTTTAAATATTCCTTTATCTAATTTTAGGGATAGCGCTGGCAAAAGCGTTCCATTCAGCAGCATAAAATCTCTTGTTTTTACTGTAAGGGGCAACTATAATAATTACACTGATTTTACACTTTCATTGAAAAATATCAGTTTTAATAATAACATTGTTACTGACTTGTTTTCTGGAAATGATGTTTTGATTTTTCCCAATCCGGTGGAAAAAACTGCAGTGATTACTGTTCCTTCTACTGTTACCAAAGGCAAAATGCAGGTTATAGATATTGCGGGACGCACGTTAAAGATTGTATCTTTTAACTCCCCCAATAATAAATTCATCTTCGAAAGGAATGAACTTAAACAGGGATTGTATTTTGTAAAGATTACGGCAGAAAATGACACCTTTTATACAAGTAAAATGATTATTCAATAACCAATTTTAAATTCTAAAAGCCGGTATCCGAATTGAATACCGGCTTTTTTAATGATAGCCCGATTCGTCTTGTTTATACCGATTGTTATTCTAATCGTCACCAACTTAAAAAATAAAATAACGAACAAAGGATTGAAACGATATATACAAGAATTGGAATTGACATGGCATATCAGGAAGATGTGGTATGGGCATTAACAGGTTTAGGCGAGATAAGTGAAGTAACAACTTGTAGCCTTCATGCCAGCCTTGCAAGTAAAATGCAGGGATATGCACAGCGCAATGGTATTGTAGTCGTGCATAATGTTGTTGCTAAAACTGCACAAATGGATGATCTTTTTACTCCAGTTTGTAGTAGAACCAACGACGAGAACGACAGATACATATTTCAAGTTCCTGAGAAAACATTCAATTTTTCCGCAATAACAATTATTAAACGATCCTTAGTTACAAAGGCATTAATGTAACTTCAAAGAAGTTAAGCCTTTAAATTGTTTTAAACATAAAACCCGCTCTTAGAGCGGGTTTTATTTAATTTTTTTGCATGATGCAGCAAAGACTATTTTTCCCACCAAACTTTTGAATTGATATTATCACCACCCATTGCTGCACTTGCAGCTTCATAGTTTTCGGGGTTATTGGTGCGAACCAGTATTGGATATTTAAAACGTGATGGCATTACCTTATTGTTGCTCATACCATCTGCAACAGGAAGTACAGGCAAACGCGTTCTCCTGTACTCAAACCACTGCTGGTAATCGGTAAAGAAGAGTGCATAATATTTTTGCAGCATAATCCGCGCAAGCGTACCATCGTAAGCCGCATTGGCATTGGTAAAATAAGTGGCCGGCATTACAAGCCCCCATTGTTCAATGGCTGCTTTTACCCCTTTTTCATAAGCCGTTTTTGCAGCGGCGGCATTGCCTGACTGAAACTCAACCTCGGCTTTAATAAATTCCACTTCTGCATAGCTCATCACAATATTTATCATGGGTGCGGTTACCAAAGCAATATTAAGGTTTGATGGCGTGTACTTAAATTGAGATTCACTACCTGCATACCCACTTGGTATTCCCCTGTAACCAACGTTAACAGTGCCCTCGCGTGCCTGTGTTGCAAATTTTACCAAACGGGGGTCGTTTAATGCATTCAAACTGTCTACAAAAAATTTACCCATGGCACGAAAAGTAGTAAAATCTATTGCCCTGCCCCATGGTGATGACATTGGCGTGATGCCTGATAAAGTGATAACAGCGGCTTCTGCATTGCTGGCAAATACTGGATATTTTACCGGATCGCTTATCATTGTTCTAAGCTGTGCCGCAGCGTTCATTTCCGTTCTTTTAGATACCCTTAACAACAAACGCATACGCAGTGAGTTGGTAAATTTTTTCCACCTGGTTACATTGTTGGCAAACAATATTTCCGTACCATAAATCATTGGCTTGGCAGTGCTGTAAAGATTGTTGGCAGAATCAAGGTCTTTTAAAATCCTGGCATATATGTCTTGCTGCTTGTCAAATTTCGGCCTCAAAATTCCTTCATCGCCACGGCCAGACTCTTCCATTGGTACATCACCAAAACAATCTGTAAGGTTTGAGAATATCCATGCATTAAGTGTTAATGCAACAGCCTGGTAGTTTACATCCTGCGCCTTTACAGAAGCAGCATACATTTCACGCAGGTTCTTTGTCCATCTGTAATAGGCGTTCCATGTGCTGTTGCCAACATTGTCACTCAAGTCGTAACGGTGTACACCACCGGTTGCACTTGGGTAAGGCAAAGAAACCTGCATAAGGCCAAAATTAATATCATCGCTGCGAAGCATGTTAAAGCTTGAAACCTCATAAATAATGGGGTTTAACAAAGTACCCGGGCTTATTTGGTCTATACGGTTAGGATCGGTGTTTGTTTCTTCAAAGTCTTTGGTACATGAACCAAGCATACTGCTGAAAGCAATAATACAGGCGGCTGTTTTTAGTATATTTTTCATGATTGATCTTTTACAATTAAAGGGTTAGAATTTTAAAGTAACATTTACACCCATGGTAGTTGTTGATGGCAACTGCCCCATTTCAACACCAGGTAAAATGGTAGAACCGTTTAGTGCTGCGGTTTCAGGATCAAAAATCGGGAAGCTGCTAATCATCAATAGGTCGCGGCCATACAAAGCAAAAGTTGCCTGTTTAATAAACGATTTACCGAGTGTTTTTTTAGAAAGTGAATATTCCAACCTTGCTTCGCGCAGCTTTAAATAAGAAGCGTCAAAAGTGTTGGCTTCTACATTGGCCCTCCTGTAATACTCAACATAATAATCAACAGGCAATACTTTTTTGGTATTGGCAATATATTTTCCTGTTCCATCATCAACCACACCATCGCCTATAATAAAGTTCTCTTCACGGCCACGCAATGTATGTTTCAGCTTGCCCTGTTCGGTACTTTTATGGTGTGTTTGTGAGTAGATTTTACCGCCGTACTGGGCATCCCAAAGAAAGCTGAAGCGGATATTTTTATAAGAGAATTCATTTTGTAACCCCGCTTTCCAATCTGCATAAGCATTGCCGATGTACCTAATTTCCTGGCTTAACAAAGGCAACCCACTTGTGGCCGAATAGATAATTTGCCCTTCTGGTGATCTTACAAAACCAAGCCCATAAATATCGCCTGTGGTGCCGCCCACTTTTGCAAGAATGGTGGCGTTACCACCAAGGCCAATCACCTGGTTATCTGTACCGCCCAGCTTCTCTGCCAGTTCCATTACCCTGTTCTGGTTTTTGGAAAAATTAACCGTTGTTGACCACTTGAAATTTTTGCCTATTACGGGTTTTGCATTGATAATTACTTCTACACCTGTATTGCGTACTTTACCGGAATTAATATATGCATTTGTATTCCCTGATTCTTGAGGTCTAGGAATAGCAACAATCTGATTACTTGTCAGGCTGTGGTAAACGCTAACATCAAATGCAAGACGGTTTTTAAACAACCTTATATCCAATCCCGCTTCATAACTTAATGAAGTTTCGGGTTTAGAAGAAGCATTAAATAAAGTTTGATCAACAGTAGCAGACCCGCCGAATTCGCTGGCGTTATAATACCGGCGGGTAGTATAAGGGTCGGTATCGTTGCCTGATGAAGCAACTGACATCCTTGCTTTAGCATAAGAAACAGCAGCGGGCAAAGTAAAAATTTCGCTTAAAATAAAGCTGGTATTTACTGAAGGATAAGAAAAAGACCAGTTATTTTTTGGTAAGGTGCTTGACCAGTCGTTACGGAAAGTAAAGTCAATAAAATATTTATTTTTATACGTAAGTCCTGCCAGGCCAAACACACTGTTTACGTTATAATTTTTATCAACCACTTTAACCATGGCATTGGCAAGGCCATTGTTTAATTTATATACGCCTGGTATTACTAGGCCGTCAATATAACTGTCTACCCTGTTATTTCTGTGTACCATTTTATTGGCACCAACAGAAGCATTGATAGTAAAATCGCCGGCAATTTTATCATGATAACTGAACAGAAAATCACTGTTCACTTCAAAGTCTGTAATAGCCTGTTCTTTATAATATCCTTTTAAGAAATTGGCGGTACTGAAAGGGCGGCGTTGTTGCCTGTCTTCATCAGCCATGTTAATACCTGAACGCAGCATCAGGTCAAACTTTTTTGATATTTCATAAGTGGCAGAAAGGCTTCCAACCACAAGATTACTTTTTATGGAATTGGTCATTTCATGCGCAATCAAAAAAGGATTGTCTATAAAAGAACTGTAAGGGTGCAACTGATCTACCTGCTCCTGACCTCTCTTCCACCTTGGCTTGTACCAGTTTAGGTTTACGTTTGGGTTTTGAAATATCATAAAGTAAGCGATAGACTGGTTGTTATAGCCAGTAGCAGGAAGGTTATCGCTTTGCTTGTTGGTATAGTTAACTTTAGAGTTCAGTTTAATTTTATCAGAGATTTTATAGCTGATACTTACCTGCGCTGTAAGCCTTTCGTAGCCTGTATTTGGCATAATCCATTCGTTTTTTGAATGGGTGATAGAAGCACGTGCACTTCCCTTGTCATTACCACCTTCTAACGAAATATTATTGGTGATGGTATTACCTGTTCTCCAAAAACTTTTGATGTTATCTTCATAAGGCTTCCACAAAGTGCGTTCTGCACCCTGGCCTTCTTTTTCAGGATCGAATTGAAAATATTGCTGGCCATTAAATTTTGGCCCAAATGCACTGCTGGTTCCACTTGTACTTGTACCATCTGCAGAGTTACCATAACTGTAATACTTTTCACCCGCAGCGTTCAAGGCACGGCCTGTTCCTTGTCCATATTCATACTGGTAATCAGGCCATCTTAAAACAGTATTAATACTGGCATTTGAATTAACGGTTACACCCAGCCCACGGTCTTTTTTAGAAGCACCAGACTTGGTAGTAATAAGTATAGCACCATTACCTGCACGTATGCCATACAATGCTGTTGCACCAGGGCCTTTTAATACAGAAATACTTTCAATATCATCAGGATTAATATCGTTAATACCGTTGCCAAAATCAACAGGCACATCGTTACCTGAACCCGCACCATACGCATTATTAACCCCTGACGAAGCCATATTCCTGTTGCTCATAGGCACACCATCAACCACTATCAAAGCATTGTTGTTATTGGGGTTTATGGAATTATCACCACGTAACGTAACCTTTGTAGAGTTAACAGGGCCTGAGCCTGCCGACAATAACTGTAGCCCTGCCACCTTACCAGAAAGTGCGCTTGACCAGTTGTTGGAACGTGCATCATTTACACCATCAGAAGTGATTTGCTGTAAAGAATAACCCAGGGCTTTTTGCTGCCTCGTAATACCCAATGCAGTAACTACTACATTGTCTAATTCTTTAGCAAGTGGTGCAACTGACACAGCCAACTGTGTTTGATTTTCTGTTGCTGCAATACTTGTTTCAGCATAAGAAACAGATTTAAATACAAGGCTGTTACCTTTTGTAATACTTACAGTAAACTCACCATTTGCATTGGTAACACCAAGCATTTTTTTGTTTTGATCAGATAGCAAAACACCAGCAACAGGCTGTTTAGTTTCTGCATCTTTTACAACGCCTGATACTTTTATAGTTTCAGCCGCTGAAGATTTTTCTTTAAAATAAATAGTGTTGTTAATTACCTTTCCTTCAATACCAGCCTGTTTTTCAACGGCCTGCAGCAACTGCTCAACACTTACTGATTTTGATGGCAGCTTAACCACTTTTGTAAGCAGGTTATCGCTGAACATTACGGCAAATTTTTCTTCTTTAAGCCGTGCTACTATTTCTTTTAATGTTGCCTCCTGTTTTACAAACAGGATTGTTTTTGACGATTGTGCCTGTACATAAAGGCATAGCAGCAGCCCTGCCAGTACATTGCATACCGGTTTTAACAGTTTCATATTTTGTGATTTTTTATTGCTTTGGGTAAATAATTATCTGGTTGTTTTTAATAGTAAAGGCTGCACCTGTCATAAACGTAAGACCCTCAAGTACATGCGTTATACTATCATCATTTATTGCACCCGTAAAAGACAGCGGCTTACCTGCACTGCCTTCTATTATTACTTTTTTATCGTACCAGTCTTCCAGTTTACTGGCTATTGTTTGTAAGTCATCCTTATCAAATACCAGTTTATTCTGGTGCAGCGCAAGCGCTTCTGCTGTTGTAACTTTTGTAAGTTGTATGTTGTGTTTTGATGGTTCAAAAGACAATGCATCACCCGCCAATAATTTTGTTTCCCTTCCATTGGCATCAACAGTTACAATGCCTGTAGCCACTTTAACCTGCTGCACATCAACACCTGCATACACCCCAAAAGAAGTACCCACAACTGTTACTTTTAAATGGGTGGCGTGTATTTTAAAAGGCTTTTCTTTATTCTTGGCAACATCAAAAAAAGCGTTGCCATTAAGGGTTAATTCGCGCTTACTGGTAAAGCCTGCACTATCGTATTGCAGCACAGCACCTGTACTTAACCAAACGGTTGAACCATCAGGCAACAATAATTTTCTGCCTTTGGCAGAAGCATTAATGGTTAACTGCACTTGGGTTATATTACCAGTATTTTTCGTTACCAAAAAAACCGTTGCAATAACAATTACTGCTGCGCAGGATGCCACGGCATAGCTCCATATGTTCATCTTTTTTACAACAGCCATCTTTGATGGAGCATTTATGGCAGACTGAATACGGCGCCATTGTGCATCCATTTCTGTATCATTGGTAAGGTTATCAAGCTCCTGCCTTCTGCGCTGCATTTGCTGCCACAGTTCGCGGTTGACATTGGACTCGCGCAACCATTGCTGTAATATTTCCTTTTCGTCAGACGATATATTTTGCGCTAACGCCCTTGTTAAAAAATCCCAATTCACCTGCATATACATAAGGAGCGTTTTAGCAACCGCAACTCCTGTAAAAAGCTGTTACCAAATTGTTACTTCATTTTAATAAAGGAAAGACGTGATTAACTGAGGACAATCATGGCCAGTACAACGGCTAATTCAGGTTGCAGGTAAGGGGAAGATTTTACTTCGCTACGCAGAATTTCAACAGCGGCTGAAAGATGGTATTCTACTTTTTTGGGGGTGATGTTCAAGTGACTGGCAATTTCGCTGTAAGTAAGGCCAGCCATCCGCAGCCTAATAATAGAAGCACGTTGTGGTGGCAGTTTATCAAGCAGTTCATCAAGAATATCAATGCGCTGCTTTTCTATAAAAATACTTTGCGGATCATTATTATCCTGCATACTGTTTTCATCATCATAAAAAACAAATGGCTCACTGGTATTTGTTTTTTGCAGGTGCCTGTGGGCAAGCCTGCGCAGGCAAACAAAAAGATAACTTTTAAGGTTGGTATGAAAAGTTGTGTTGTGACGGTTGTTCCATAACTGGCAAAAAAGATCGGCAACGATATCCTGTGCCTGCTCTTTATTATTAACTATTACAAACGCATACTTTAACAGCGCGGCATAGTAATCATTATAAACACCGCGAAAGGTTTCTTCTGTAATGGAATGGTATTGTTTGCTGTGTGTTACCATTGTTGGGGGAAAGAACAAATGTAAAAGGCTTGCGTGGTGGATGCAATGGGTTTGCCCTTTGTTAATGCAAAGTTCATACAGAGGCCATAAAATTTTGCGGCATCATGCAACAAACGCGATGGCATTTTCGTTCGTCACGGCCATTACCGCCTTCCTGTTTCAACTGCCTTTTACTACCATTAGCAGAATTTATTGCCCATGCCACTATGCAACACGTCGGGCATAATTTTTATAAACACAACCAGTTAAGATTTTTCCTGTAGAATGACAACGTTCCAACCAACAAATTTTCCCATCAAATTCTTTCACACACCTAAATAAAACACACATGAAAGCAGCAAGAATCCATGCCCCGGGTAAGGTATCTTACGATACAGTAGATGACCCTAAGATAGAAAAAGATACTGATGTAATTTTAAAAGTAACCGCCACTGCAATTTGTGGCTCAGACCTGCACATTTACTCTGGCGGCCTGCCCCAGCCAAGGCCCATGACGCTTGGCCACGAATTCATGGGTATAGTTGAAGAAACAGGAAACAGCGTAACCAAACTTAAAAGGGGAGACCGGGTGGTTGTACCCTTCCCCATTGCATGCGGCGGCTGCTTTTTTTGTAACCATCATTTGCCCGGGCATTGTGAAAACAGCAACCCCGAAAACTACGGCCCTGAGGGCGGGCTAATGACCGAAAAAGGCGGTGCCTTATTTGGTTATACTGACCTGTACGGCGGCTACGAAGGCGGGCAGGCAGAATATGTGCGGGTACCTTACGCCAATTATGGCCCGCGCATTGTTCCAGATAGTTTAACAGATGAACAGGTGCTTTTTTTAACAGATATTTTTCCTACCGGGTACACAGGTATTGACTGGGGCGAGGTTAAAGGCGGTGAAACGGTTGCTATATTTGGGGCGGGGCCGGTAGGCATCATGGCTGCAAAAAGCGCATGGCTGCGCGGTGCAGAAAGAGTAATTATTATTGATACTCTACCATACCGCCTTGCAAAAGCAAAAGCCACATCGAATGCAGAAACCATACTTTGGGACGATAATGCCAAAGATGTGGTAGAACAGATAAGAACTATGACGGGCGGGCGTGGTGCCGATGTATGTGTTGAGGCCGTAGGCTTTGAACCCGACCGCAATATCCTGGAAAAAGCCAAAGCTGTGATTAACATTGAAGCAGGATCTATTAAAGTGCTTGAAGCATGTATGAGTGCAGTACGTCGTGGTGGTATTGTATCAGTATTAGGGGTTTACCCAACCAATTATGACAATTTTCCGCTGGGGCAGTTTTTTGATAAGGGCATCGTATTAAAAGGCGGCCAGGCACCCGCACACAAATATATTGACCAATTGCTGGCCTATGTTGTAGATGGCAAGGTGAAACTTGATGATATTATCACCCATCGTTTGCCACTTTCTGAAATAGCACATGGCTACGGTATATTTAAAAATAAAGAGGAAGATTGTGTAAAAGTGGTACTTGACCCATGGAAATAACTGAAGGCATTATAGAGCCTTTGAAAGCACTTACGTTAGAAAAACGTAAGTGTTTTTTTATATAATATGAGTGATAGTCAGTACTATAGTTAAAGCCTTGAGTTACCCCGTATTACCCGCAGATTAAAAACCATTTATGCATAAGATCAAAATAAAAACACCCGTTATTTAACTATTGCAGCAATGGTTGCTACAGGCGGTTTGCTGTTAAACATTGGTTGCTGAATGTGTTGCAAAGTCAATGGCTTGCCAACAGTATGCTTGGTTTCAAAATTTTCGCCGAGTAAAAGCGCCACTGTTGATGCTACCTGTTTCTGATATAACTGGCCCGCTGTTCTTTCTTCACCGCCAGGTGCAATACCTGCACCAAGCAAAGCCATCCAGGTTTCGCCCGATCCTTTTACAAAAAGGTTATGATTGGCCCAGGTATCTTTTTTACTGCCACGTCCATGATCTGTAGTAATTATAAATGTAGTATTGTTCTTATAAAAATCATCTGTTTGTACCAGGTACCAAAGTTCTGCCAGCATTTTATCTACCGCATTGGCCTGCTGCAGGTAAAGATCGTAACGGCCTTCGTGTGCATATTCATCTGTTTCGCCAAGGGCAAGCATTAATACTTTTGGGTGATGCGTGGTAATGTATTCTTTAGCTCCTAAAAATGTTAACTGGTCGTAACGGGTATGCCTTTTTTTAGCCACATTCTTTTGTGCCTGGTTAATAATCATATTGGTGGTATCACCTTCTTCATCCAGCATTTCGTAACCACCGTTTACCGGAATATGACTGCGCTTTTCATTAAAAATATAAGGAAAGATATTCCATGAACAAAAGGCTGCCACCTTTCCTTTATACGCATCCAGTGTGTTTAAATGTTCCAGTATAGTAATGTTGCGGTTTTGTTTAGGGGAATTGGGAATAAAACGGGGATCAGCATAACCTGTAAGAATTTCGTTGTAGCCAGGATAAGAAATTTTATAAAAATTGCTTACATTAACCTTGCTGCCATATAAACGGTTGCCATACACCTGCCCCTTTTTTGCAATAACATTCCAAAAAAATGGCATTAATTTTTGGCGGCGAAGTTCAGCAGTAGAATCTCCATAAAACTGCTGCATTAACAGCGTATCACTAACATAATTTGTGTTGCTTAGTATTGCAGGATCGGCACCAGAAAATATTTCCTGCCAGCGAAAACCATCCGTTGTAATAATAAAAACATTGCCCGCTTGAGATGGTGATTGCGCCTTTGCAAATAAGCAACAAAAAGTGCTGAACATTAACAAACAAAGTGATACAGATTTCATTCTGATGGTTTTACAAAAGAACCATTATACTATCACCAGAATATTAGCCCGCAGTTAAATTACTGTTACCAGTTTAAGAAGGAAGCCTTTAAGGCTTGTACTCATACACTACGCTGTAGGCTGTGTTCTGTAAGGCTGGTATTCCCTGCCCTACTTTTAAATCCTGCTTTTGTGGGGTAGCCTCGCAAACCCAGTAAGGGCTTCCTTTATAGATGATTGGATTGCCAATAGGCTTATTAAATTTTACTGCGATAGTAATATGCTCAGGGTAAGCCAGCGCAATCATTGGCAGGTTATAAATTTCTTTTACAAGGAAAAAGAAGAAAGCGGCCCTGTCTTCGCAATCGCTGTAATCATGCAACAAAGTCTGCTCTGGCGAGAGGCGTTTTTCTTTACCAAACACTTTCGTATCGGTTTCAAATGCAAAAGCATAACGGGCAAATCGCATCAGGTAATCCACGCCATTCTTTTGGTTCATCTTCTTCACATTTTCGCGAAGCAATGGTATTAAAGAATTGTAGGTTGTTTTGCTTAAAGGAATATTGAAGTAATCAGCATAATCTACCACAGGATAATTGGCAAATATTTTTTGTACCTGGCGGTTGAGAAGGATTTTAAAATTATACTCCTGCTGATAAAAATCAAACTTCAGCTCTTTTACCTGGTAATTGCTGAGGTTAAAATTGGGCAGCCTGGTTACTTTGTAAGAAAAGGGCTTTGCTTCACTGCCCTGAGGTACATTGATGGAAGTGAATTTCTCTTTTTCAAAATCAATAGCCCCATAATCGTGGTAGTTAAGGCACACATACTGTTTACTGTTTAAAAAGTGATATGGCACTTCAATTACAGGTTCGTCACTTTGTATATAAAGCAACAATTTATTGCCGCTTATGCTAACTGTTGTACCGTAGCCAGATTGCATCATCAGGTACCATTTCACCAAAGTATAGCGGTAATAGTTTTCAGCTTTAGGACTAACTAATTCAACGGCAGTGCGTACCAACTGGTAATAAAACCAGTCGTTCAGCAGATGCTTTTCTTTATAGGCAGTAAGCGTTTGAATGATTGCTTTAAAGGAAGCGGAATAATTTACTTCCTCATAAAAATTATTTACCGCATCAACAGAAAGAATTGTAAATGGCTGGAGAGATTGAAATGAACCAAGGACCAATGTATCCCCGTAAAAATCAACAGACAAACCTGTACGCTTAACTGCTTGTTGCTGAGCAGACGCGAACACAAGTGTAAGTGCGAGGATACTGGATAATATGATTTTTGCGTTTGGCAAGAATGTTTGTTTTACAACAGACTAAAGTTACCAAACTTAACAATAAGATAATATTAATTTAAACAAGGTATTATTAAAAGATGTGACGACAAAACCCCTCATTCCCTCTATAATTTCAAAAAAGGATTAAATAATGGTTTCCACGCACTCTTCCGCAAATCCAAAACCCATGGTCATGCCTGCGCCGCCAAGCCCATTAATGATGTAAACATCATTATCCGGTTGCAAAAAAACATCTGTATTTCCATTGGTCATTTTTGGGTAGATGCCATGCCATGACTGCGTTAGCTGCCAACCATCTGTAACCGCAAATGTGTTAAGGTATTTTGTAACCATTTCGTTGATGAAGGATTTATCAAACGGGTCGAAAGTATTGCCGTATTCATGACTGTCACCAACAGTCAGCTCACCTTTATTATTTTGGCAAACCATCACATGAATTCCCCACGTAAGGTACTCCTGCATGTCGCTTTCATAACGCTGTTTAAGCAATGGAAGAGAAGGTGCCGCCGCAAAACTTTTATAATGAATTAACGACAAGCCACCGCATAAAGCAATACCCATTTTAAACATCTCATTTGATGGAGTAAAGCGCATCATTTGTAGTTTGCACTTTGTAATAGCAAGCGCATTAAACACTGATGGATAGAGGGTTTCAAAGTCAGCACCACTGCAGATACAGATAATATCAGCCTGCAAAACCTCATGGCTTAAATACACTTTACCAGTCTCAATTTGTGTAACGGCCTTGCCCCAAATAAACTTCACATCCAGGTATTCTGACAGGTATGCAGGTACTGCAGCAATAGCTTCCCGTGGGTCAACAATCATTTCATCAACACTGTATAAACCACCCACCAGGCCATTACCCTTTATACCGTTAAAATCGCGCACCATTTCCTCTTTACCAATCAGTGCGGTATTCCTTCCGCTTTGTTTAAAACTTTCATGCAGTTCCTGTAATACCTGCCACTCATCTGCATGGTGCGCCACATGAAGGCTTCCGCATTCATCATACCACAAGCCAATGCTATCGGCAATATCTTTCCATATGGCTTTACTGCGCATAGCACGGTTGTATAACAGGCCATCTGGCTGGCCCACAGGCCAGATCATACCAAAATTGCGAACAGAAGCCCCTGTTGCTTTTTCACTTCTTTCTATTACGGTTACGGCATACCCTTTTAAGGATAAAGCACGTGCGGTAGCAAGGCCAACAATACCTGCACCTATAACAATGGCACTACGGTTAAGCATTTAATTTTGTGTTTGTTTATGGTAAACAGCAGCGTACATTTTTGAGCCTATAACTATCAGCACAATGCCCACTGCCGCTGCTGTATAAAAAAGAAAAGAGAAGAAACTAACCCAACTGTATTTGAACGAGATGAATTCTTTAACCAACAAAACCAGCACAGTTCCCATATAACCAAAGGCATCGGCTATATACATTACAAAACCAACATTGCCCTGTATTTTATAAGCAGCAAGCATCCGTTCAAAATAAAAACAGTTATACGGCACATAGCCAAGATACAGGCCAGATGAGGCGCACAGCATCCAGGCCACAGGAGATATTAATTGCTGATGAAATAAAAAAGTAGAACCTGCAGCCAGTAAAAAACCACCTGCTATAATCCAGTGGTTTAACTGAAAAGCTTTGTAATTGTTTCTGATAAGAAAGAAGCCGCCAACAATTACCAGCACTACCAACGAGATAATGGTACTTGTTTGCGCAAAGATGGAAGCATTGTTTTGGTAGCCAGTTTCTGCCCATAACTCGTTGGCAAAATCTTCACAAAAATCACGCAGTATGGTCAGCATCATGTAAGCGATGATGATGGGCGTTAAAGCAAAACCAAAACGTTTTATAAATGAAGTTCTTTCTGCTTTGCTCATTGGCTTGCGAACTGTACGGTGCGCAATGTCTTCAGCATCAGGCGGTGGCGTTTTGGCCAGTAACCAAACACTTATAAAAAGCGGAATAACAAAAAATGCGCCCGCAGCAAAAGGCATCCACCATTCTGAAACATGAAACTGAAGCAGTAGCCACTTTCCTACCGTTTTTGCAAGCCCTGATGCAAATATGAAGCTGGTGGCAAGTATGGCACCCATCAGCTCTGTTGTTCTTCTGCCTTCTAAAAAACCAAACACCAATCCCCATACCATGCCCAATGGCAGCCCATTTAAAAACAGGCAAATAATATTGTATGGTGGTGGTATTAATGCAAACAAAAGTAAGGCTGCCCAGCCAAGCATTATAAGCACCAGGATTGTTACAGGCCGACGCTCTGGCTGTATAGTGGCAATAAACTTTATACCGTAAAACTTGCTGCACATATACCCAATTACCTGTGCTATTACAAGGCAAACTTTATACGACAACCCAAAAAAATAAAAACTGCTGTAAGCCGCAGCAGTATAGGGTTTTCTAAAACCATACATGCAGGAATACACTACAAAAGCACTTAGTGAAACATAGCTCACAAAGGCAAATACAGAAGTTTTTTTTAGCGGTGGTATTGCAGCGGCTGCCAGCATAAACAGTTATAATAACGGCTGAAGAATGGGTATCAATTCCTGTAAATCATCAATTATAAATGAGGGTTCGTAAGGCAGCAGCTCTTCTTTTGAAAAAGCCCCTGTAGTAACCGCAATACTGTATTTACAGCCTGCGTTTTTGCCCTCATTAATATCTACTTCTGTATCACCAACTTTTACCACGTTGGCAGCATTGGTAACGCCCGTTTGCTGCATAATCTTTTCAATCATATAAGGGTGCGGCCTGCCCATCGGCACTTCATCGCTGCACACAAAACAATCCACTTTGCCGTCTTTTATCCAGCCAAGCCTGTCAATTATTACATTGGTAATAATTTTTGAGAAGCCTGTATCCAACCCAATTTTTATACTATTCTCTCTTAAAAAAGCAAACACTTCTGCAGCATGCGGCAAGGGTTCTATCACCGCGGCTTCGCGGTAAAACTGCACCATCTTTTCAATAAAAGCTTCATGTATATCATTAATGTACTGCATGTTAATTACAGCAATATCCTGCTCAAATTCATGAAGCATCATCCTTATTGCTTCAGGCTTTTTATAGCCCATTAAAGGATTGATTTTTGCGACAGGTATTTCATATCCAAATTCTGCCATTGCCGTTTTAAATGCTATGGCAATTTCGCCGTTATCTTTTACAGTAGTTCCTGCAATGTCAAATACAACCAGTTCTAAACTCATGCTCGTGATATTGTTTTAGGTTTTATGGGAACACGGATTAAGCGGATGCCCGCTGTTTACAAGCATATAGACAAGCTACAAAATCCATGTTCATCTATTCAATCCGTGTTATCCGTGTTCCAATTTATTTTGCGCCAAATGCTTCACCATCATTGCTTTGTAAACATCCAGTTGTGGTAATGGTTGATGTTCTTCTTTCGCCTGTTCATCCCATCTGCGTAAAGCAATGTACACGTCACACAAAGGATCAGCTTCAAAAGCTACAGCTTCCTCATGTACCATTATCCCACCCTGAAATTCAAGTGTTTTTTTGCTTGCCTCTGAAAGCCTGTTATAATAATCAGGAAACTTATAAGTCAGATACCGCTTCGCCTCTACATGCGATGCCACCAACCTGGTTACTTTTTCTGAAAAGCCTTTACCTGCAAGGTATTCAGCACCCAGCTTCTCATGATCAACCAAGCCAAAACCATCCATCTGTTTTACTTTTTCCTGCGGCAGAACATGCTCGCACAAATGGCCGATATCATGAAAAAAAGCCGCAAGAACTACATCATCATCAAAGCCTTCTGCATGCGCCAACTGCGCACATTGTACCATATGCTCTAATTGTGATACAGGCTCACCTATATAATCTTCGTGGCCATATTTTTCGTACAGCGACATAATTTCATTTACCGTTTGTTCTACCACTCTTTCAAGATTTTTATGATTGAAAAGATGATCTATAAATTGACTTGCACTGCCAGCCATGCACTTCTGCCCACGCCATTAATACCGCTGCCATGTGTGCGGTAATCTACATTGCCCATATTTTGCAAGCCTGTACGGACAGTGAATTTGTTGATGGTATAGCCGCCGTAAATATTCAGCACATGCCAGCCTGGTGTGCCACCTGCGGGAATGCGGTTATCATCCTTATCGCCCTGCGCCAAACGGTTTTGCTTGCCCGCAAACAGTGATTCTATTGCTACATTCCATTTGGCGTTATTATAAGCAAGCATTGCCCTTCCATTAAATGGTGGTATCCTGCGCATTGGCTCACTGCGTGAAGTATTTTGACCATTAGCATAAGAAGCCGCAGTTTTAAGTACCAGGTGGTTGGTAATGCTGTAATTAAAAGATACTTCCCCACCACGCATATACGACTGCTGGCTGTTCTGTTTAGTGTACACATTATAACCACCAACCTGCTGGCCAGATACCTGTACACGTGTTATTAAATCTGACAGGTGCATATAAAAAAGAGCTAAAGAACTTTCAATTTTTTTGTTGATGAAACGGTACCCAATTTCTGCGTTATACGTCTTCTCTGACTTTAAACCATAGGCAGGCAATTCGTAACGAAAGTCAACAAGGCCAAGGGTTCCCATATCATCAATATTGGGTGTGCGGTAGCCTGTACTAAAAGAAGAATAAATACTCTGGTGTTTATTAACGTGATAAAGAAGAGCCACATTTGCAACTAGTGAAGCTGGTTTAACAGACACATCACCCAGCTTTAACCCAGTGGTAACAGTATCAGGAATTTTTATGGTAAAACTGTTATAACGTAACCCTGCTTCCACCTCAAAACGGTTAAGCTTTATATGGTGCAGGCTGTACACAGAAAAGTTGCCGCTGGTGGCATCATCAGGATACAAGCCCCGCTGTAAAACAGTTGCGTTATTTGCAACAGCAACCTGCTGTTTGTTACTCTTCACTTTATCATGGTAATATTCTACGCCAGTATTTGCTGTCCAGTTGTTTGCAATATGAGAAGACACATCAGCTACAATGCCCAGCGTACGTACTTTGTCTTCTTCAACAAAGCGGTTAGCATTACCGTTTTTAAGATAACTTCTAACCTCAAGACTGTTTTGCATAGAAGCAATTACAGTAAGCTTTTCAGCTAATTTATTAGTGCTGTTTAACTCAAACCTGGCATAGCTCATTTGCCTTTTTTGCGGTGCAAAAAAGTAGTAGGCAAAATTTTCAAGCTTTACCCTATGGTACAGGGGCACATCTTTTTGCTGCATATACTGGTGAGATAAAACGAGCGTTGCATTGGCTTTAAGTTTTAGCTTTAGCTTCACATCAAACGACTGTTCTTTATAACCAGAAGGTGTTTGCCTGCCTGTAGTATCGCCGCCCAAAAGGTCACCAAAAGTTCTGTTAGTGTACCCTGCAATAATGGCCATTTTTTCTGACTGGTACTGCACTTCCCCCCTGCCGGTATATTCCATATCATGCGAAGCTGCTTTACCAATAATACTGGCGTGTAAAGTCTTTTTTGTGCTGAAAGATGGATCTTTTGTAAACAACTGCACCACACCGCCCAACGCATCTGACCCATACTGTACAGAGCCTGTACCGCGTGCTATTTCAATTTTTGAAATGGTATAAGCATCAACAGTATTCAAGTATTGATTGGGGCCAAAACGAAAAGTAGCATTGTTAAACCGTATGCCGTCAATCATTAATAAAGTTTGATTACCCGTTAAGCCGCGCACAAACGGAGACCCGCCGCCATGGTTTGTCTTTTGCACAAAAACGCCTGTTGCACCCATTAAAGCTTCTGGTATCGTGCGGTACTGCTGCGCATCAAGTTCCTTTCTGCTAATTGAACTTACTGCATAAGGCAATGCGAGTAATGCAGTGCCCTTGCGGGTTGCAGTAACTACTACGGCCTGCAGGCTACCTGCAGAATCTGTACTTACAGAAGGAGTAACCTGTGCACTGCAGAATGCAGGAATTATAAACCCCACGAATACTAAAACATGTAAAAAGTATTTCATTTCTCACTTATTTTACGGCAACTATTTTTCGCCTTCTTCCTTGCTTTCTGAACGTGCTAAAAAAGCACTTCGCCTTGGCGCAGGCATCATACTTTCTTCGCCCTTTACAGCTTTCCATATCACCTGGTTAAACAATAAATCGGGCGCACTGTCTTCTTTACTAAAATCAAAAGTGGCACTGAGTTTTGCGCTGGCATTGGTGGCGGTATTTTTATCGTTAAGGTTTACGTTGGCTGGTACCGCAACAAACGGTGTTGCATTTGGGGTTACTGAAAAGCAACGCCACATTGGCTCTGCTGCTGCATCGTACTGGCTCATAGGAGGCAGGCCCAAAATCAGCTCCATGGTACGCAGCATTGATGAGGTGGAATACATGGTATGATCCACAAAATTCCTTTTTACCAAACCACCTGCAATATATGCGGTAGAGCGGTGTGCATCCACATGGTCAGGGCCACTTTGTGCATCGTCTTCCAAAATAAAAACAACGCTTTCATTCCATATTTTACTCTTTGATAAATGCTCAACAAAAAGGCCTGTGGCCCAATCGTTATCAGCAACATGTGCAAATGGTGTTGGCCTGCCATTGCTAAGACCTTCTGTATGATCGTTGATAAAACGAAGCGAACTGAACTGCGGCACCTGATTGATATTGAGCAATGAATCGAACTCTCTCCGCCATTGGGCAAAACGTGTGGTATCCCTTACCTTCTCGTCCCAACTTGTATAGTAAGGACAAAAATGGTTTTCAAGCACAGGGATGTTGGCTTTGTAGTCATCGGCAAATTCGCCATAGGTTCGGTAGCTAACATTTGCACGTTTGCAATAATCCCATATAAAACCTTTCTTGTTATTGGCAATGGCACGGTTGCCCTCGGCATCATAAGTTCCACCGCGGCCACCGTAATCACTTACCCATGTTTTTTCAAGATAGTCATTAGCATTGGCTGCAAGGCTCCAGTTATGGCCATCAGCACTCACTTCGCCATCTACATAAAAATTATCAAGCAGTACAAATTCCTTTGCCAGCTTATGCTGGTTAGGCGTTATCCTTTCGCCAAATAACACAAGGCTTGTATCGCCATTCCCTTCTTTTACATCACCCAAAACCTGGTCGTAAGTGCGGTTTTCTTTAACAATATAAAACACGTATTTAATGGGTGAAGCAGCCCCTACTTTCATTGGTATAGGATTTCCTTTTTCGCCTTTTGCATTCAGCTCTTTCGCCTTTGTATAAGGCGTATTGGCGTACACTTTTTTTGAATACACTGCAAGCGCAGCATCAGATGGTACGTCAACAATACTCATCGTTCCTTTCATTAACCCACCTATATACTGTATTTTTTGAAGCGTTTTTAAATCGCCTTTTTGGTAGGCTACACTTTGCTCAATACTTGCAGGATTTGGCCCATTGGGGTTTGCATAGGAAGTAAAGCCCTTGCCATTGCTTACAAATATTTTTTTGCCAATTACTTTTACATTGGTAGGGTACCATCCTACTGGTATAAAGCCTTTGGATTTACTGTTGCCAATAACAGAAACATCAAAAACAGCCAGGCAATTATTATCAGCATTGGCTATGTACAATGTTTTTTCATCCTCAGCCAAAGCAATACCATTACTTGAAGAACCTAAAGGGGCATTGGGATACAGCGCAGCATTTAAGGTTTCGACCACTTTATGCTCTTTGGTATTGATTACAGAAACACTGTTATCATTGGCATTGGCCACAAAAAGGTAGCTTCCGTTTTTTGACAAAACCATTTCATTGGGATGGTCGCCAACTGTTATTGAATCTGTTATTTTCTTTGCTTTAACATCATATACAAGCACCTTTTCACCACCCCATAGAGAGATGTACAATTGCTTTTTATCCAACGATAACAAACAGGTATAAGCTTCTGCGCCAAGAGGTATTTGCTGTACCGCTTTCTTTATTTTCATGTCCACCACATAGAGCGCATTATTCTCTTTGGTAACAACATACATGGTTTGTACAACATCATCAACTTCAATACCCGCAGGTGATATTTTGAATGGCCATTTAGCCCCAAGTACAATACTATCCTTTAGTTGCAATTTGTTATTTATAATGGCGTACTGCAATATCCAGTTATCATTGCCGCCACCTACAAACAGTGACTTTTCATCCTTACTGAACTTTAACCCATACCATGATTTTGCAACAATTTTAGTGTCAAGTATTTTTTCTGTTGCAGGATTAATAAGCTGTATGCTTTGTACGCTTTGCCCGTTGTTGGTAACAGCAATTAATTTTTTTGAAGGCGATACCCCAATGTTCAACGGCAGGTCTCCAAGTGGAAGTGAGCGCCCCGCAGGTGAAAGCGACCAGCCGTTTGGCAGCATCACTTTTTTATTCTGTACTGCCTGCGAAAAAGCAATTACCGGCAGCAAAGCAAGAACGGCAATAGTTAATTTTCTTATGGGGTACATGGTGTATTTAATTTTTTTAGATTACGATTATGCTATTAATTATTCGTCATGTCGAAGAATGAGGCATCTGACTTTACCATAGTAGATTTCTCAGGCACGAACCTTCGAAATGACGTTCCATGCAGAGTGAGCCACTCTCAAAGAGTGGCTCACTCTAAGCTTATTGACCAAACTCTTTCTTTATATCTTTTACATCATCCATTACTGGACCCTGTATTATTTTACGCCAGTCAATATCGCGATGATACTTTTTCATGGCCTTATTTGCATCAAATACACGTTCGTCATTCTTCTCTAAAGTGTAAGGTGTATAGTCAGGTGTATTGGTAAAAAAATCCTGTAGCAGCGAAGCTGTAACATCGTACTGGTTTACATAAGGCACACCCAAAATATTATAAATGGTTTTTAAAATGGAACCAAAATTTGCATGTGTGTGGCTTACATAATTACGCTTCACATAAGGGCCTGCCATCATTAAAATACTGCGGTGCGCATCAATATGGTCAACACCTCCCTGCGGGTCATCTTCTGTAATAACCACCAGCATATTTTTCCAGTATTTAGTGCGGGAAAGAAAGTGTAAAATCCTGCCAACTGCAAGATCATTATCTGCTACAAATGAATGCGGAAAGTAATATCCATCTTCTGGCCTTGGGCGTGAAGTATGATCGTTTGGCACCTGCATGGTTATCAGCGAAGGCATTTTTTGCTTACCTGCAATCCACTTTTTAGTAAACTCTTCTTCAAACTGGTTCATACGAAACTGGTCAGGGATATTGGTATTATAACCCGCATAATTATGGCTTGTTCTTGTGTACAAAGCTTTTTGCATAGGTACCATTACACCATGTGCCGCGCCTGTGGCCGTGTCGTGCCATTCTTCCCGCACATGTGCGGTTTCATTGGCTTCGCCGAAGTTGTAGAAGTTGATCTTCTTTCTTTCAAGGGCTTCCCACAAACCTCCTGTTTCGCCATAATCTTCAGGATCCATACTGCCTGTAGAACCAGGGAAACGGCGGCCAGGGGCTTTAGAAAAAAGCTTCTCTGTTTTATCAACAGAAGAATTTGTCTCTACCCATTCGTTGGGTATTACGCCCATCATCCAGTGGTGGCCATGTATGGAGGCATCGCTGTCGCAATAAAAATTATCGCTGAAAGCAAACTCTTTTGCTGCTTTATGATGGTTGGGTGTAACCCTTGCATTTTTGTATTTGGTAAGCAAAGAATCTGGCAAAGTGTATTCGCAATTTACCCCAAACCTCGCGAGTGTAGTGTCGCCATCAGCATTTTTCAACTGGCCAAAAACTTCATCGTAGGTTCTGTTTTCTTTGGTGATGTACACCACATATTTTATGGGGCTTTCATGCAAGCCAGGCAAGGCCGGTAATGGATTTTTTACATCATCATTTATAACTGTTGCAGTAAAAGTATTGGCAAGCGTTTGCTTTGTATAAGCTGCCAATTGCTGCGCAGAAGGCATGGCCACTTTTTGAAAACTGCCCAACTGAATATCGCCAATATAAGTACCCTGTGGTGGTTTCACAAATGCTGCACCGCCATTGGGGCCGGCACCCAAACCACGGCAACTGATGATGTACAGTTCTTTTTCATCGCTGCTTAACAAAACCCTTGCTGGCCCCCAGCCCGCTGGTATCAAACCTTTGGTGGTTTTGGTTGCCACATCTATCACAGCCACGGCATTAAAGCCAAGCAAGGCTACGTACAAAGTTTTTTCATCTTTACTTAATGCAATACCAAAGGGCAGCAGACCACGAAATTTATCTATACGCTTGTCAACTTTAATAGGAATATGACCCAGCAGTTTATGATTTTTATAATCAATGATAGAAATATTATCGTTGGTAGCATTGGTTACATAAGCGTATTGTTTGCCAACAGCAATTGAGTTGGGGCTTGCACCACCCACCACTTCGGCTTCTTCTATCATCTCGCCAACCTGGTGGCCAGTCTTGAATTTATCAATCACTTTATTAGCAGCAAGATCAATGGTAAAAACGCTCATAGCATCTGGTGATGCAGGGCTTCCAACACCTGGTATTTTCCTACCTTCCACTTCAGTACCATTGATGGATTCTTTGGTATTATCGCCATAAGGATGGCGCGAAATCATCAGTGAATCGTAATTGCTTTTAGTCGCTCCTTCAATTAATGGATAAGCATACATACCCACGTTTGCAACAAAAGCCATCTTTTTATCAGGACTTATTGCAAGGCCAAAAGGCTGGCGGCCAGCAGGGATAGAGGCAGTAATTTTTTTATCAGAAATATTATAGCGAACAAGCCTAAAGTTGCCACGGTCAAGCACCAGCAACTCATTGTTACTGCTGTTTAAAAGAAGGTCAGAAGTAAAACTATCATCATATTCCACGCCATTTACCGAACCATTTAAAGAGATGGAATCGAGGCGTTGAAATTTCTCTGTATCATACACAATCACAGCACCATTATCCCCACCACTGAGGTAAACCGTTTTAGAGTCTGGCGCAAAAGCTACCCCAAGAAAAGAGCCTTTTGGCAAAACGGATTCAAGGGCTTTATGTGGCAATGCCTGTGCAGGTTCGTTACCGCCAACAGGGTTATGTGTTAAAGGAGAATTGATGGTATTGTTATAACCTGGTACACGTTTATGGTTAAGTGTGGCTATATCAATAATGGTAAATACACCGTTGTGAAGTGTTACTGCTTTTTTACCATCAGGTGAAATTGCCATACCAAAAGGATCGTGCGTAATGCGGATTAAATCACCTGCAGGTGTAAGTAGTCTTCCGCTTGGCAAAACCGATATTCCTTTTTCGTTGATCTTACAAAATTTGTCTTTGCCTGGCACCTGTAAAACAGTTACCTGCTTTTGCTGCGCAAAGCAGACCATGCCAGTACATACCAATGAAAACAGTAAGATTTGTTTTTTCATTACAGTAAATTATGTAGAAACAAAGGCGAAACATAATATAAGTTTCGCCTTTGTTTGGATTGCCAGTAATAAGAAATGGTTATGTTTTATTAATGGCTATTTGATGAGCCACATGGCTCCGTTAAGGTCATCTTTACCAGCGTATTGTTTGTCAATAGAAGTTTTCCAGTTAGTAGTATTAATGTTTTGTTCAGATGCAGGATAAGTCCAGCGTAGTGGCACGATACCATTATTACCAATGCCTACGCCACCTGAAAAAGCAGGTACGCCAGTTCTGCGGAAATTGTAATAAGCTTCCCAGCCTGAGTTCTGAAAGAACGCAATATATTTTTGTGAAAGTATTTTGTTAAGACCTGCTGCACCTGCTTCATATTTTACTCCAGTTTGAGCATAATAAGTTGCAAAATCAAATGTGAAGTTTGAAGCACTCCAACTACCCAAAGACTGGCCTGGGCGCAAATAATTAACTGTATTTGTACCATCAGTTATCCCATAAAAAGCCAAAGAACTTTTAATCCCCTTTGTGTACCAATCTTCTGCATTACCCGTAACAAAGCCCTTATTAATAGCCTCAGCTATATTGAAACACATTTCAGTATAACCAACCAGTATAAAATTCTCGCCAATATTTGTTCTGTAATACCTGTAACGGTTAATTAAGCTTAGTTTCCCCGTAAGGGCATTAGACTCCATAACATTCTGATCCTGGCCAGTAGGTGCACCGATAAATGCCCTGAAGTCTGTGGGTGTATATGAATTATCATCTACTATTTTCCATGCAGGTTCACTAGTTAGCAAAACCCTTGGATCCTTTATATCAGTACATGATTTTACGTAAGTCTCTGCCATGTTAAGACGCAAAGCATCAAAACCAAAAGCAACCGGCGTGGTTGGGTAACGGTTCACAGCATCGTTATATGTGTACTTAAAATTATCAGCAGTATTTGCAAAAACAGGGTATTTTACTGCATTTGACATTACATCATTGAAGCGCGCAGCAATTTTTAAATCTGCATCACCTGCTTTTTTACTTAAGCTGATAAGCACTCTTAACTTAAATGTGTTAACCAGTTTCTGCCATTTTGCAAGGTTTGCCCCGTAATAAATATCGCTAGAAGCAGTGAGTGTTTTTTCTTCTTTTGTAAGCAGTGAAGCAAAATCATCATTGGCTTCATCAAGCCACTGAATTACCTGCATAAATACCGCTTTCTGTTCATCGTATTTAGGAATAAACTGCCCATCAAGCCCTTTAATAGCTTCGCTCATAGGCACATCGCCCATTAAAGAAGTAAGGTTATAATAGTAGTATGATTTTAGAAATTTAGCGATAGCACTGTAAGGATTTACTTTAGCAGCACCTGCATTTAATGCCTCAGTTTCCATCCTGTCAATATTCTTTAAATTGGCATTATACACACCAAATGGCCCGCCGGTAAAGCTGTAAAAATTATCGCCATAGTACTGGTAGTTACGGCAATGAAACTGGTTGTAACGTGATACGTTACCCCATGGTTCTATACCATTCAGCCCACTTGACAAATCGGTAAGTTGCTTTATTAAAATTAAGCTGGAAGGAACTTTGGTAGCCTGGTTAGGGTTTTCACTTATTTCTTCAAACCTCTTGTTACATGCGGTTATGCTTATGCAGCTTATAGCGGCTATTAGCAAATTTTTATAATTGAATTTCATGATTTTAAATTTTAACTGTTAATGCCAGCTTATTAAAAAGTAAGGTTAAGGTTAAAGCCATAGCGACGTGTGGTTGGTGTTTGAAGGTCTGTATTGCCGCTCTGTGTGAACTGGTCAGGATCTACATCTTTATACTTTGAAGGGTAGAACAGTAAAAGATTTCTGCCAATAAATGAAACAGATGCTTTTCTGAACACCTTGCCTGCAAACAGTTTTTCAGGTAGGTTATAGGTTAAGGTTACCTCACGCAGTTTTGCGAATGTTTTACTGATGATATTTAAATCCTGTATGCTTGCATAACGGCTTACATAATTCTGTACGGTTGTTTTAGTCGTATTTTTTGCAGTGGTTAAATCCTTCCAGTTAGTTATTTCACCAGTTACGGGATCAAGTTGCGGTGTACCTACCAGTACAATACCATCAGCAACATAAGTACCGCCGTTTACATCGCCATATCTTGCAGCACCCCATTCGCCTTGTGTAGTTTCTAAATGACGGCCACCCTGCAATGTTTTCTGCCTTACATAATTGTGCATCACGCCACCAATTACACCATCAAACTGAAAGGTTAATTTGAAATTTTTATAGCCGATGTTATTAATTATACCCCATGATAAATCTGGATCAGAATGACCAAATATTTTTCTTGCCTGAGAACCCAAATCCTGTGTACGCAGCAACACACCATTGCCACTATTATGTACCAATTGACCATCTGGAGTGCGAACAAAACCAGCACTGTACACAAGGTCTATCCTGTCGCCATCTTTAACCCAATTGTTGGGTGAAGGGTTGGTGATCCACACTCTTTTATAAGTAGACATGTTTACGATTACATCCCATGTAACGTCTTTTTTCTTAATTATGCTACCTGTAATAACAGCTTCTAAACCAGTGTTTTTGTACTTGTATAAACCAGTATTTTCTGTAAGTGATGTATAACCCGAAGCAGGGCTAATAGTGCGAGAAGTCAACAGTTCATTTACCGTATTATACCAGGTAATATCCAAACCAATCCTGTTTTTCATAAACCTGATGTCTGCACCAATCTCAATTGTTTTTTTATTGCCCGCTTTAATGCTCGGGTCGTTTAAGCCATTAACATAAGAAGCACCCAGCGCATTGTTATAGGAATTGCTGGTGGTATAGAAGCTGTTTAAACTTTTTTTGAGTTGATAATATTTGTGTGGTTTTGACAATAAAATATGATCCCCAACAGTTAAAGAAGTTGCAAAAAATCATATAAAAGTGGGGATCATCAGCGAAGATAAAGTCAGTAAATGGAT